>CAXNNS010000001.1:0-1606427 GCA_964203875.1 Polynucleobacter sp. | reverse complement strand
AAAAATCAAGCAAAACGGGCTTATCGGATTGGAGAACATCTTGCTCGAATGAAGCGTCACTGACGTATTTAATGCCGGCACCCATGAAAAATTCCTTATTTATTAGTATGTCGAAGCTTATATTAGCAATAAGCCAGCTTTCTTGCCCAAGACAACAGATTACCGCATAAATCCGATTGCCCATGAAAACCCCCGCCGCCTTTCCGAATATCCCAGAGCGTGACGCGCCAGGGTACGGGCGACCGCTAGCGTGGTCTGTTTGTCCCGATGGGAATTCCTTAAAAACCCTCTCCACTGGTATTTGGAATGTGGCCATGCAAACCAGTCAGCGGCCGCTGGTTGTGCTCAGTACGGCTGGACCATTAATGGCCTTACGCAGTAGTTTAGAGCGCCATCGCCCAACCGAAATTGCACCCCAGATTGCCTTTTTGCCGGAGGTAATGAGTCTGAGTGATTGGTTGGGGTCAGCTCCGCAAAGCTGGGCCTTTCCCAAGGCGCAAACTCCTATAGAGCGCTGGCTGGCGGTATATGCCGCACTGCAAGCCCACCCCAAACTGCGTGCCTGGTTTAAGGCAGAGAGTGAAGCTGGTGCCTGGGGTTTGGCTCAAGCGATTATTGCCGCTTGCGATACCTTATCAAGCGCTGTGTTGTCCCAGTCATCACTTGCGCTTCATCCCCAGCAGGGCTTGGCATCCAATGATGAGTGGCTGAGCTCACTCGAGAACTTACTTGAAAACGCCATTGAAGAGGCTTATCCGGTACTAGCCCGTAAAGTAGTCGACCGAGAGGCGGAAGTATTGCTGCTCTTTTGGCGTTACCTCAGCGATGCGAGTAATCCGATCGTGCGTAAGCACCTTGCGCTCGCAGCATACCTACAGGCTGCTAAACAGGCACAGCATGCAAGGCCTTTTATTTGGGTTCAAACCGCCGATGGACTGGCCAGTGAGCGGACCGTAATGCAGCGCTTTATGGATGCGTACGCAGCGCATGCTCCCGTAATCGATATCAGTTTGAACTGGAGTGATGTGGGTTTGTGGCCGGAAGCATTATCGGCTAGAGAGGGTGAAGTAAGCCAAGCAAGTCAAGCAAAGCAAGATGCGATCCACAATGCTAAAACCGCGTATCGAGGTCAGTGGCGTTTGCTCTCGGCCAATCGATTTGAAGAGTTGGCATGGATGGCCGCCAAAAGCGTTGAGCAGCACATCATCGCAGGCAAGAAAAATATAGCGCTGGTTGCGCAAGACCGTTTAGCAGCCCGCCGGACGCGCGCGCTGTTGGCGCGTTTTGGTTCCGCGCTCGCGATTCGGGATGAAACCGGCTGGAAGTTATCGACGACACGCGCCGCAGCAGCGCTGCACAGTTGGCTCTCCCTCATCCGCGCTCCTAAAGAAGGCCCGAGCGCCGCCGATCTATTGGAGTTTTTACAAAATCCGTTTGTCGATATCCCAGCCATCTTAGGAAAAGATCCCCAAGACTGCAACGGCTTGATTGCTGAACTGGAAGATCGCTTGATTGCCGCGCAAGCCCATTCGGGATGGGAACCCTTTTACATTGCCATGGAAGGGGTGCGCTACGGTACTGTGTTTCGTCAGGCGCCGGCCAATCCATTGCTATTGGAGTTACTGCAGTTCGTGCGCGGCCGCACCGTGCAGTGGCGCAGTAAAAACGTGGATGTAAGAGAGGCATACCAGCAGTTGCAAGGCGACATCACCGCATTCGGCATGGCAAGCACTTTGGCCGAAGACTCTGCCGGCAAACAGTTGCTGGATGTACTGCTGACCTTAGAGATGCCCTTGCATCCCAATAGCATCAAGTCAATCCATTTGCGACTGAGTGAGTGGATCAGCCTCTTAAGCTCAGCAATAGAAGAGGCTTCGTATCAAGAGGGCAGTAAACAGGCAGAGGCCAATCTCAGTATCTTGCCCTTGAGCTCCACGCGCTTACGGGAATTCGATGCGGTGATTATGGTTGGCTGCGATGAAAATCAGTTGCCGGCATTTTCAGAGCCGCCCTTGTTTTTTTCAGAGGCGCTTAATCGATTACTCAATGGATCGACGATTGAAAGCGAATTCAAACAACAGGCGCGTGACCTCTCGCAGCTCTTGGTCAGTTGCCCTGCAGTAGATCTGCTCTGGCAAAGTAAAAGTGCCAATGGCGAGCCCATTCGCGCTGCAGCGTGGATTCAGCGCTTGCAAATGGCTTTACCAGACTTAAAGCCGGAAACCCAAACGACTTGCTCTGGAGCTGTAAAACGCGTGGGCACCAGCGTGCGCATGGACGGCGCCAGCGCGACGCCCAATGCCGCATTGCCTTTGCCTTTATCGATGAGCCCAAGTGCGTATCGCACCTTACGGGATTGCCCATATCGCTACTATGTCCGCAGCTTGCTGGGTTTACGCAAGCAGCATGGCTTTGATGAGGGCGTCGACGCCTCCTTGGCTGGGCAAACCATTCATGCGGTATTGCATCAATTTTTCCGCGCACTCAAAACCCACGAGCAAACCGATATGGCTGCGATTGCCTTCGGTAGTGACAATCGACGTGCGTGGATGACCCAGCATTTAAATCAGGCATCTGAACGGATCTTTGCCAGGTATATTGCGGGTGATGAGCGTGTATTGGGCGTACTGCGCGATTGGCAAAAACAAATTCCGAGCTTTATTGAGTGGCAACTGCAGCGCGAAGCTGAAGGCTGGCGTTACCTCGATGGTGAAATCCAGGTCGGCTTTGATTTGCCGTTCACAACCGAGGATGGCGAGCTACGGATGATGCGCATCGAAGGCTATGTGGATCGCATCGATACCCATATTGATTCGGCAAACGCAGCCATATTGGACTATAAGCACCAAACGATAAAACGAGTCCGCGATCGTGCCGCGAGCGTTTTAGATGATCCGCAGCTATTAATCTACGCACGCGCTGTGACGGATGCCGATTCGAAATTACCGATGCAGGGGCGAACAGTGACCGATGCCGAGTGGGTCGCCCTGAAAACCGATATTAAAAATGGCCATGGCAGTGCAGAGCGTTCGGTTGCTATTGCCGACCTAGCCGAGACGGCCAAGCAATCCATGGCACAAATCACCGAGGATGTGGAGCTCTTGTGGGCGCGCAAAACCCTCAATGCATTTGCGCCCGATAGCGTGTGTCGCTATTGTGAGTCGCGCGGCATTTGCAGAAAGGGGATGTGGTGAGCCGAGTCCAATCTAATCAGCAACGCGCGTGCGATCCAGCGCGCTCCGTGATGGTATCTGCCTGCGCAGGCAGTGGTAAGACCTGGTTGCTGGTGGCGCGTCTGGTTCGTATCTTACTGGCCGGGGCCAAACCCCATGAAATCCTCGCGCTGACCTTTACGCGTAAGGCTGCACAAGAGATGCGCGAGCGCTTGTATGGCCTCTTAGAGGAATTTGCCCGGTGCGATGATGCCGCATTGATTAGCGCATTGGTTGAACGTGGCCTCAATGACGCCGAGGCTAGATCTGCCATACCGCAAGCCCGCTCCTTATATGAAACCGTTCTTGCCAGTCCGCAAGCGATTGTGATTGATACCTTCCACGGTTGGTTTGGTAAGCTCCTGGGCGCCGCTCCCGTATCAATTGGGATTCAGCCAGGCTTTAGCTTGCGCGAAGATAGCAAGCGCCTCCAAGAAGAATGTTTAGCCGATTGGTGGAGTCAAGTACCAAAAGAGCTAAAGCTCCATTACGAATCGCTTCTGCAGCAGCTCGGCGCCCATGAAACCCTGCAGTTCTTAACGGGTAGCTATAGCGTATTTAAGCAGCGGGGCGCGTGGACCTTCTTTGAAGCACGCTGCGCTCAGCAGGGTACGACTCCTATTCAACAGCTAGAGCAGATGCTGACGCAGTTCAGTGCGCCCAATGCGGTATTGCAAATGTGGAATGCCCCAATAACTCTTACCAATTTAGAGCTCTTGGCACACTGCTTTGCCAATAGCACGCAAACCGAAAAAAATTACTGTGCAGTAATAGAAAACGCAATCGATGCTAAAAAAGCCGGATTGGATATCACGCAACAGGATGCATTGATTGTGGCGCTTGAAGCGATTTTTCTGACGAAAGAGAAAACACCACGTAGCGCCAATGCCAAAGTATCGAACGATCTAAAAAAATGGCTCAGCAAAGCCGATCAGGGAATTAGTGAGTCCGGTTATCTCGCTTGTAAAGAAGCCTGGGCAGATGCATTTTTGGCCAATGTCCAGCGCGATCGCGAAGCAGCTGCTTTACAACTCAATACCGCCTGGTTTGCGATGAGCGCTGCAATGCTTGCCCATGTGCAGGCCAGCAAAGAGGCCATGCGCGTGCGTGATTTTGATGACTTGGAAATTGGGGTGAGTCAGCTCATGGCGGACTCGAGTCATGCGGCCTACCTACAGGCTCGTCTGGATTCACGCTACCAGCATATCTTGATTGATGAGTTTCAGGATACCAATCCCTTGCAATGGCAAATTCTACGGTCGTGGTTAGAAGGGTATGGTGCCGATACAAACAAGCCCAGTATTTTTATTGTGGGCGATCCAAAACAATCAATTTACCGTTTTCGGCGCGCCGATCCGCGCTTATTTGATACTGCAAAACACTTTTTGCAAAGCGAGCTGGGCGCTGATTTTATTGAGCTTGATGTAACGCGGCGTAATGCCCCCGCGATAAATAACGCCGTTAATTGCACCTTTAGCAGTGACCTCTTGCCTGAAAGCTACCCGTATACGCTGCAAACCACCGCATGGACAGCACCAGACTCGCCTGATGTAACAGCAAATGGAGCTAATCAGGGCGAGGCTTATTTACTGCCCTTGATTGCGCCTGAAGAACATGAGGCACACGAGCGATTGGGCAACGCCTTTGCCGGTCCATTGCCGGATGCCAGCGAGACGGGTAGTGTCATGCAGCGCTATCGGGAGGGGCAGCGCATCGCCCAGATGATTCGCGAGGTGATGCAAACGCGGCGCGTGCTGGAGTTGGTGCATGGCCAACCGGTGTCGCGTGATCCGCGGCCGAGTGATTTCTTGCTCTTGGTCAAACGTCGTCAGTACTTGCCGCAATATGAGCGCGCCATGCGTGAGGCTGGACTTGCATTTGAGAGTTCACGGCTGGGAGGGTTATTAAACACTCTCGAGATTGATGATCTGATTGCGCTTTTAACGGTATTAGTGACGCCCCGCCATGATTTGCCGTTAGCGCAGGTATTACGCAGTCCTCTTTTTGGCGCAAGCGAAGACCAAATGCAGTCGCTAGCGATTTCACTGGCAAGTGAGGGTTACCGATCGTGGTGGGATGCTTTGCAGGCCAGTTCAGACTCCGCTTTACTGAAGGCAGGGCGATACCTCGAGCACTGGCGTGTTTTGGGTGAGCACTTACCAGTGCACGATTTGCTTGATCAAATTTATGCTGAACATGATGTGCGCATGCGCTATGCAATTGCATCGGATGATTTACTCCGGCCGCAGGCCTTGGCAAACATTGACGCCTTTTTAGAGCTTGCCCTCAATCACGACGGCGGACGCTATCCGAGTTTAGGTCGCTTTATTGCTGAAATAAAAGCAATGCGCCAAGGCGACGATGATGAAACCCCAGATGAAGGGGAGATGGATCTGGATAGCGAGACTGCAGACTCAATTGAACTAGGGGACGACAATTTGCTTTCCGATGCGGATCGCAATAAACGGGTTCGTATGATGACGGTGCATGGCGCTAAAGGATTGGAAGCGCCATTTGTGGTCTTGCTCGATACCAATCACACCACTGGCATGAATCAACACCGCGGCATCTTGCTCGATTGGCCTCCAAACGAAACGGCGCCAATTCATTTATCTGCCTTTACCAAAGACACCATTACTAGCCCCCGCACGCAGATTCAGGAAGAAGAGCAGCGCATTGCCTCCAATGAAAACTGGAACGCGCTGTATGTGGCGATGACCCGCGCTAAGCAAGGATTATGGATTAGTGGTGTAGCGACATCCTCAGCCAAAGAAAAGGGCCTTGATCTCAATTCTTGGTATTACCGCATTCAATCGGCTGAGCTACCTGACTTTGCGATACCGGAGAAAGTAGCTACGACGCCGAAAGATCAAAAATCGACTGTGCAAAGCCAAAGCAATACCAGCCTGCCATTTTCGATCGATGACTTTTCACTCGAGTGGGACGTGGCCAAATCCAGTCATGCCTTGCAGCAGGCCAATATAGAGGGTGGAATTACAAAGACCGACGCAGTAGAGGATCAAGCAGACCCTGAGCTCGATCCCCGTATTTTGGAAGACGGGGTGCATTTTCATGCACTCTTGGAATGCTGCACACTCCAAAGTGGCAGCACCATCTCGGATTTGCCTAGCCTTGCGCACACCATGAATTGGTTTGGCATTAATGAGGTAAGGGCTACGCTAGCGCTATCTCGGGCTAAAACAGTTCTGCAAACGGATGCTTTAAAACCCTATTTGCTGGACGGTGGATGGATTCAGGCGTGGAATGAAATCGATGTACTCATGACCGCCGACGAAAATGAATCAATGCCAGATGAGCAAAACAAAAAGACCATTCATACGCGTTTTGATCGTTTAGTTGAGTTTGCCGATCGCTTGGTGATTTTAGATTACAAACTCAGCTTACCCAAGGAGGGTGATCGTAAATCTGCCTTGTATCAAAAGCAGTTACAGCAGTACGCGATTGGCCTACAAGGCATCCGAAACGATAAACCCATTGAAGCTTATTTGGTTTCAGCAGCGGGAGAGCTGCTGCAGCTGGTTTGAGGCTACTAAATTAGTGAGCCTCTAGAGCTTTGCGTAAATACGGGTCAATATCGCCTTGGCCGAGCAACCAGCGCTTGTAGTCAGCAGGGACATCTGCCATTGCCATCCCCTTATGTTTGCCAAACGGCATGACACTAGGCGATCTGGCACTTTCAGAGGCGAGCCAGAGTGCTTCCATGCTAGTGATCGAACGGGCTTGGCAAATATGCTGCAAGATAACAGCGCAGATGCCGACATCGGCTAAAGCGCTGTGGGCATTTTTAAGCATGCCCTTTGCATTCGTGCGATCCAGAAAATAGAGCAGGGCGCTTTGATTGTGGCTATCGAGCTCCGGCCAAATCGATCGAGCCAAGGCTAAGGTACAAATGCGCTTGATATCGGGATTGCCAATGGCCGCCCAATCAAAATCAACATTATGACCAACCATGTACTGCGTATCGGCTGGCAAAACAAAAGAGCTGCTTGGCGGGCAATCCAGCAGTTCTTCATCCAAAATGTGGTGCGTTGCTAAAGCTCCCAAACTAATGGGTTTGCCTGGGTTATAGCGTTGTACCCATGGATTGCCAGTCGTAAAGGGACTCAATGAGCTTAGCTCAAGCCATGCCGCCTCAATAATGACCGGATTGTTTTTATCGGTGGCTTCGGTATCAAAAATGATGGCGTTTGGCATGAGTATTGTCTCTATAAATGGGTTTAATAATTAAGCCGCCAAAAGATCGCTGTAGGCAGGAATACGCGACAAGATTTTTTTTAACTTGCGCTCTGCCTGCCATAAATCATAGCGCGACTGCATCTCAATCCAAAGCTGCGGACCATTGCCTAAAAAAGTACCCAATCGTAAGGCAAGCTCTGGAGAGATGGCACTGCGTTCGGACAAAACGGCATGCAATGTTTGTCTTGAGATGCCTAAGTGCCTCGCAAACTCCGATACCGAGATTTGCAGTGTTGGGTAGACATCCTCTCGTAAGATTGCCCCTGGATGCGTTGGAGGGCGCTTGCGCAATGTATTAATGGTAGTTCTCCAAGTTGATAAAGCGGGCACTACTTTCATGCCACTCAAACGTAATACACCAAGGTCCATTCACATGAATACTGTAGCGTTTGGGTTTTCCTTCTAGACCATGAAATTTAAATCCCGGTACATTTAAATCAGACAATAGGGTTGCTGAATCAATTGCATCCAGTCGCCTTAAAATTCGCCCCACCAAAACAGATTGAATTCGACTGCTTTTTCCATCGTTGTATAGCTCACGCAGCCCTTTGTGAATAAATGACTCTATCATTTATGCATTTTAAATGAGGGCTACATGTGTAAAGTATAACCTTACAGTAAAAAAGGGTCAAGGATGCTATTTTTATCATTAGTGCCCAAAACTACAGGCATCTTCAGGAAATTCATCCATCTAACCACTATTAATATCCCTGTCAAGAAAGAGTCGCAATACTGTGCTCTAATCGCGCCCATGATTACAGTTGTTATCGCCTCGTACCGATACGGGCACCTCGCAGCACATTGCATTGAATCGCTGCTTTCGCAAAGCTGTATGCCGGAGCGCATTCTGTTCGTGGACGATGGAGCGCATGACTGTGGTCATTTGCCGATACTGTATCCCGACATCGAATACGTTTTACGCCCCCGCAATTTAGGTACCGTAGCCAATTTCCAGGACATGCTTTCCCGGGTAGAAACCGAGTACGTTCTCTTTATTGGTGCCGATAATTGGCTGCGCTCGGATTCAATTGAGTTACTTACCAATCATGCGGGCGCTGATATCGTGACCTATGACATCGTTGTTACTGGGGAACTGAAAGCAGAGATCACTTTGCGTGTTCCGGGTCAAACCCAGCTTCACCAGGGTGATTTGTATTGGGATCGGCAAGGCCTGCACCATGGCTCGATGATGTATCGCACTACGCTGGGCAAGAAAATTGGCTACCAAAAGCGCTTTGCGCAGCGCTCTAATCCGCAAGAAGACTGGAATCTATGGGACAAGATGCAAGAGCAGGGCGCTTCTGTTTCCAGCATTCAAGAGGGCTTGCTTTATTACCGCCGGCATCGTGAAAACTTTTTAAAGTATGGTGCGGTAGATTACGCACCGCACCTACAAGAATTGGTATCGCAAGAGTAATCCGTTTGCTTTACTTGTTCGATGCTCGTAATTGATTCAGGGCGGTCGCATCGAGGTGAAGTTTTACCCCTAGTGATCCGGAGCCATTGTGAACTGGGCTTTTACGTAAGCCGATTTCCATAGAGACAATTTCAGAATACGCCGAACATGCCTGAGCAATTCGGCTAATAAGCCGCTCTTGTGTTTCGTAATGGCGGTCTCCTGCGAGTCGATCAATCTCCAAAACGAGCGGGTCATAGTCAAATACATGCGCCATTTCATCTTTGTCAATCAAAACGAGGCTTGCATCAATCCAAAGCGTTAAATCGAGCAGGTGTACATCAGGTACGGTATCGCCAGGCTTATAAGTGCCAATATGGGTGCGGAGTTTTAAGTCCTTAAGTTCAATGCTGGCTTGCTGGGTCATGGAAATTACCTCAATAAACGAAATTAAAGCAACTGCAGTGGGACCTAGTCATATAAAGCAGGATCTTTCATAATGCGACGCCCTCCTATCCTAAAGCTACTGGGGCGCCATTACATCATCTTCGCATTACGCTAAAAAATACCAATTTAATCAATTATTTATATGCATTCGGGTATACGCTAACTCACCACGATAGTGAATGGCATTGAAATAGTTTAGGCTTACAAAATAAGTGGGTATTTATCCCCCGTAGCAGAAGGGCAGGCCTTCCGCTGATTTCAAGTACGCGAGACGAAACCAATGCACACGAGCGATGTGGAAACCCAAGCATTGATACATGCCCAATCCATCGGCTTTGCCCTATTGCTTCCTGGTCGCGTGAATTCAGAAAGGCGTCTACGCCAAGCGCAGCGCTGCTTACGTTCCCTTGGTATCGATGACTTAGTCGATTGCAGCATGAGCACAGGCGGAGATGGGCGCTATCTGCATTTGCGAGCAAGTCACCGTTTGCTTGCGCTATGCCCTGATTTCGATACCAGCACAATCACCACTATTTTGCATACACGTCAGCCAGATCAGGATCGGGCGCTGATTAGCGAGATCATCTTAGCAATGGCACTTAGCCCCGATGTGGTGTACTTTGGCAGCGAGCAGGAACTCAAAAGTAATCTACGCATGCGCTGCACTGTCGTGCAAGTGGCCTCACGCACCGAGTTGAACTTCGATACTAGCTCAATCACACGCCCACAGGCATATTGGATTTACACCAAAGAGAATGGGTTTTTACTCCGCCAAGGCGTTTCACTCGCGGATGGGTTAGAGCGGGCGCTATGCCCCGATGTCAGCGGATTTACGTATGCTTTTTCATGCCAACGTGCCTCGGAATACCTAATACTGTATGCGGTCGTATGCGAGTTGCAGAAGGTAAACAAAGCAGGCTTAAATGACGTAGAGCAGCAGTGGCGCAAGCGCGCCTTAACAGGCGATGATTTTCTGTTCCGTTTTTTAGGGGAACGGGGCACTTATGAAAATCCCATGCCGATGCGCTATTACATTCCGGGGGATCGCATTTGGTTTAAAAATCCCGACGACCATTCTTCGGATCTTGAAGGGTTTGAGGGTTCCTGGGTCATTTATTTAGGCGGCGGGCGCTTCTGTAATTTATGGGATCGCCATCGACCCTATACCCTCGAAGAGAAGTGCCTGGAGATTTATTATTGGAGCCAATGCGTTGAGGTAAGTCCTGCTGGCATTCCGTGGATGAATGAAGCTGTAGTCAAAGAGCAGGTTGAAAAGGCCCTTCATGAGCAGGATCTTAGTGGGCCGATACTTAAAAAAATGATGGTCTATCGTGACCCTACCGGTGTGTATGCAGAGGGTGGATGCATTGATTTAAGTCGCGATTCATTTAGCGCTCTGTGTAATATATCGGAGCGCCTGCAATCGGTTTAACGGTATTGAGTTCATCGTAAAATGAACCTAGGCCGGTGATATCACTTACACTCGCCTTCTATGGCATCCAAACTCAATAGCTTGACCCGCTGGCTTCGCGACTATCGTGTTTTATCCCGCTACCGAGTCCAGTGGATATTGGCGTGCCTTTTTCTGCTCTTAGCGGCAGCAGCTACCTTAGCCGTACCGCTGGCCTTTCGGGGGGTGGTTGACACCGGCCTAACCAGTGATGCAATTGACCGGCAGTTCATTTACCTACTGATATTGGCCGCGGTCCTCGCGGTGATGACAGCTAGCCGCTATTACATGATGTCCTGGTTAGGTGAACGTGTAGTAGCCGATATTCGACAACGCGTCTTTGAAAACGTCTTGCGTCAAAGTCCCCGTTATTTTGAAACCCTGCAAACGGGGGAAGTCTTATCACGGCTAACGAGCGATACGACCTTAGTGCAAACCTTGGTAGGCTCGAGCATATCGATTGCATTGCGCAGCTTGGTCATGTTGATTGGTGGCATGACCATGATGCTGGTGACGAGTGCTTGGCTCGCGGGTGTGATGATTGTTCTGCTTGCCATTATTGTGTTGCCGCTCTGGGCACTGGGTAGACGCGTGCGCAAAATGTCGCGTACCAGCCAAGATAAAGTCGCCGATACCAGCGCCATGGCCGGTGAGGTTTTGAATGCCATCACCACGGTACAAGCATTCACGCGTGAACCCCATGAAGAGCAGCGTTTCAATGCTGCAGTAGAAACGGCTTTTCTGGAAGCGAGGAAGCGCATTACCATGCGCTCGGTGCTAACCGCCATGGCGATTGTGATGTCCTTTGGCGTGATTGTGTTTGTGCTGTGGATTGGAGCGCAGCAGGTGACTGCTGGCGTAATGACCTTAGGCGAGCTAACGCAGTTTGTACTCTATGCGGTGTTGATCGCTGGATCGATTGGTGCGTTATCCGAGACCTGGGGTGATTTGCAGCGGGCTGCTGGCGCCATGGAGCGCTTGGTAGAGTTAATGCAAGCGCCGCCCGACTTGGTGTATCGCGACACTACTGCCAGCCAACAGCCAATCTCATCCCTATCCCAATCTCAACCTCAACCTCAACCCCTAGATCAGGTGGATGCGGTGGCATTCCAGGACGTGTCATTTGCGTACTCATCCCGCCCCAATTTTATGGCCGTCAATCACCTGTCGTTTGCTGTGCCCCAAGGCGCTCGGTATGCTCTAGTGGGCCCATCTGGCGCTGGTAAAAGTACCTTGTTTGCGATGCTTTTGCGCTTTTATGCACCGACGGCTGGCCAGATTGCGATTTTGGGTCGGGACATTACCCACTGGCCGGTTAGCGAGCTGCGCAATTTGATCGGCATCGTTCCGCAAGAGCCGATTATTTTTGCCTCGAGCGCCATGGAAAACATTCGCTACGGTAAGTTAGACGCAAGCGATGAAGAGGTCATTGCTGCTGCCAAAACGGCCCATGCCGATGGCTTTATTTCTGCTTTGCCCGAAGGGTATGGCAGCTTTTTGGGGGAGCGCGGTGTGCGCTTATCGGGCGGACAAAAGCAGCGGATCTCCATTGCCAGGGCGATATTGAAAAATCCACCCATCTTGCTGTTAGACGAAGCGACCAGCGCCCTTGATGCGGAGTCTGAGCGCGAGGTGCAGTTGGCCTTAGATAGTGTGCTGCCGGGAAGAACGTCACTCACCATAGCCCACCGTTTAGCAACGGTGCTGCGTGCAGATTCAATCTTAGTCTTAGAGGAAGGGCGACTCGTGGAGCAGGGCAGTCATGCCGATTTAATTCAGCAGGGCGGATTGTATGCACGCTTAGCTGACTTGCAGTTTGCATAAGAAGCATCTTAAAACCAGCAGCTCCTTAGTGATAAATTAACCCGCTGATTTTTTTGGGTTCAGTTGCCGCCATACCAGCACGCCACCACTCGCTAACTGAATCAAGAGAAGGCTAGTTGCTAGTGCAGCTAAGGTTGTAAAGTAGCCTGCTGAAGCTGAATAGAGCACCGGAAGTCCATCGAGTAAAGCGGTCTCACGCAAGTAATCCATTCGGGGTATCAGCATAAATGCCACGATTGCGGTTGAGATCGCCAAGACAATGGTAGGAAGGCGCAAGCGCTTGTATTCCACGAGGCCTCGCTTAATCAGTAAATTCGAGACGCTGAGGACAATAAAAGCGATGCCCAAAAAATAGTTAGCCAAGTATTGCGTAATGATGTCTGCCAACATGCCGCCCGCTTGGATATCGGTAGAAGCAATGCGCACCACAATCATGCTGAGCAACTGGCCTAGGAGGCCGCCGCCCAGTAAAAGGCAAAGGCAAGTAATGAAGCGCCGTGTAGCGCTGTACGGATCCCCGGACTTTGCGGCGTTTATGGAGGTGGGTTGCGGCATGGCAAGATCAACAGTGGCAATGAGTACGTACTAGGCATAGGGTTATGGAATCATTTCCCATATTTTGGGCATAAAAAATCAGGTCTTTTGGTAGTTTTGCACATTCCCTGCAATAAAAGTGCAAACTAAGCGAGTTCGCCGACTTTCCTAATTGGCTATTTCTTTGTATTTGAGATCGATTTACCTGCTGAGGATTTATTAATAACACCATGATTCAGATACAAATTTGGGGTGATTTTGAGTGCCCTTACTCCTATCTTCAGACTGTGGCACTGGCCAAGCTGAAAGAGCGCTATCAGGATGGCATTGAGATTATTTGGCGGGCAATCGAGCTGACCCCCACGATTGGCACGATGCCGCCATCGGATTCGTTTCTGAAAAAACTGCAGCAGGCGTCCATGGAGCCGATTGTGCAAGAGGAAAAGCTGGAATTACATACTCCTGCTTTTTTGACTTACACCTGGCTGGCACAGGAGAGCGTATGTTTTGCCAATAAGCACGGAAAATCGTTGCAACTGGCATTGGCAATTTTTAAGTCGGTGTTTAGTCAGGGCGGCAACATCAGCAACGAAGATGAAATCATTACGCTGGCGGAGCAAGTCGGCATCGAGCCCAATGCCTTGCGCGAAGCCTTTGATGATGGCGTGGTGACGAAGCAAGTCATTGCAGATGAAGAGGAATTTAAGGCAAACGGCTTTCAGGGCGTGCCCGCCATGTTGATTGGTGAGAAGAACTTTTCACCCAAAAGTTTTATGCCGGTAACAGGCTATACCAACATCGATGAGCTCGAAAAGTTAATTCCCAGCAGAACTTTATCTAGCAGCACTTGAGCTAAACACGCTTCTATTGATTAAATCGATCGATTTCGGTTTTCCTAAACAAAAATAGCCAGTTTCTAATAATATTAGGGAATACCTTCTAACTTATCTCGGCTAGCTCATTGCATGGAACACTACCAAGTTATTACGATGTCCGACAGGGTTGCCCTGTCCTTTACGAAAAGCATGCGCTTTTTTGCCGATACCTTCTTTCAGAAACGCTACGGTCATCGTGCGGTGGTATTGGAAACGGTAGCGGGTGTTCCAGTATGGTTGCCGGCATGTGGACCCACTTGACGAGTCTGCGGCAAATGCGCCATGGCTATGGCCCCAAAATTCGGACCCTCTTAGCGGAGGCTGAAAACGAGCGCATGCATTTGATGACATTCATTGAGATTGCCAAACCTAATTGGTTTGAGCGCTATTTGGTTTTATTTGCCCAGGCCGTTTTTTGGAATGTCTTTTTTGTTATCTATGTCTTTTTTCCACGCACTGCGCACCGCATTGTGGGTTACTTTGAAGAGGAAGCGGTGTATTCCTACACCGAGTATCTAAAAGAGATTGACGAGGGTAGAACACCGAACATTCCAGCGCCCCAAATTGCGATTGATTACTGGAAGCTGCCAGCCAATGCGACCTTGCGCGATGTCGTGCTGGTAGTGCGCGAAGATGAAGCAGGGCACCGCGATGCGAACCATGCCTTTGCCAACGAATACGATAACCCCGAGCAAAAGTAAACCGAAGGCGAGGATCTGCGATGAAGATGTATGACTTAATCACCCTTGCAGAAAAGGCGATCTTAATTTTGATCGCCATTTTTACGATTGTTAGTGTTGGCATTGAGATGTATACCGTGATCATCAACGGCAAGATTTCCTTAACGGATCTATTGCTGATGTTCATCTATGCCGAGGTCCTCGGCATGGTGGCGGCCTTTTACAAATACAACAAGATTCCCATTACCATTCCGATCTTTATTGCCATTACTGCGCTGTGTCGCCTCATTATTTTACAGGGCAAAGGTATTAGTACGATCGATTTGATTTACGAGAGTGCTGCAGTGCTATTGCTTGCAATTGCTGCGATTGTGATTCAGAAGGTGATGAAAGAATCGGATAGCGATGCCAAAGCCAAAGATAAAGCCTTAGAAGATAGAGAATCTAATAAGTAAAATTGATACGCTGCCGTTTTTTAACTAGTGTACAAATGAAGCGCTTTATCTAATTCCGCTTTTACTTTGCTCTTTAGGCTAGCTGGCCCCATCACCTCAACACCAGAGCCATGCTTCAAAATGTCCATAATGAGCTCTGGATCTTGGTTGTAATCAAACTCCAAGATATAAAAGCCTTCTTTATCAAAGCTGCCTACCTGTTGGCCATGCCACTTTTCAGTAGCAACCCAGCGCGCATGCTCGGGGGTGAAACGTAATTTGGCGCGTTGTGTAGCCTTGCCCGAGAAGATGCCATAGCTTTCTGCAAAATGTTCTTGCGCTTGCTTTTCAGAAACCTCATCGGCTTTAAGGTTGGTGAGTACCGCTTTACGAATGCCATCGACAGCAAAGCTGCGTAATTCTTTACGCAGGTGGCAGTAGGCATCGAGGTACCAGTTCTCACGGTAAAAAATCAGGCGTTGCGGTGAAATGATGCGCTGGGTTAATTCATCTTTGCCTTTGGAGTAGTAGGAGACATCCAAACGATTGCGCTTGAGTAGGGCAGCACCAATCTCGGCAAAGTTCTCGATGCTGTTCTTGCGGCTGCCCATGCCCAATACCTTGATGCGTTTGCGCAGTTCTTTGGCGGTGGTTTCGGATTGACCCAAGATCCCATCGATGATGGCCGTCAGAGGCTCAATATGTGGACCAATTAAGCCGCCTTGATCAAGGGACGAGAGTAAGTGCTGCATCAGCACGAGGGCAGTGGCTTCTTTTTCGGTAAACCACAAACCGGGTAATTCGGTTTTCTCTGCATCTTGGGGGTTCTCAAATTGATAGCCTCCTGTGTAGCGGTCATACACAATGGAGGCATTCATGCGGCTGCGCAGATACTCCAAGTCACGCTTAAAGGTGGCGTCGGAGATCTCGAGTTCATCTAAAAAGGCTTGTTTCGGCACACTTTTGCGTGCCTGAATCATGTACTTGATGCGGTGCAATCGCTCCATGTCACTCATGGCATTTCCTTAATAAATAGAACTATTAGTAATTAAAGCAGATTAATGGGGCAGAGGCTCATATTTTGAGCCTGTAGACGTAAATCGAGCTTTCCCAGTCGTAATCCCCCTGTCATAAAAGTCGCTAAAATCATGCAATGAACCAAGATAACCATACCCCCGACTATTCAAAACTGCGCCCATTGCCGCGCTGGATCTTTATGTCCCGCTGGCTGCAGGCGCCGCTCTACATTGGCCTGATTGTGGCCCAGGGCGTTTATGTATGGCAGTTCTGGCTGGAACTGGTGCACCTAATGAGCATGATGGCCGATAAGACGATGACGGAAACGGCGTTAATGCTGATCGTTTTGGGTCTGATTGATGTGGTGATGATCTCCAATTTATTGGTGATGGTGATTGTGGGCGGGTGGGAGACCTTTGTGTCGCGCCTCGATTTAAAGAATCACCCCGATCAGCCGGAATGGCTCTCCCATGTGAATGCTGGGGTACTGAAAGTAAAGCTGGCCACCGCGATTATCGGCATTTCATCGATTCATTTATTAAAGACATTTATTAATGCGTCTTCCTATGATGAAAAAACACTCCTCTGGCAGACCTTAATTCATGTAACTTTTGTGTTGTCTGCGGTTGCGATTGCGTATACCGAAAAGTTAGTTAATTCAGCGCATAGGCATTAAGCATCGAATCTTGATCGCAGCTAGCAAGGGAGCAGGTCATGCCCCGTCGTAATTCACCAAATCAAATCGATGATTTAGCCGACTTAAGTCAGTTGGGCGAGATTGTCGTTGACAAGCGCCTAGGTCAGCGCGCGCAAGCTAAAAAGTCTCGGCGTAACCGCCATTATGAAAAGCAATTTATCCGCAATACCCTGACGCGAGTTACTAGCAGCGAAGTCGCTGATATAGAGGGCTTGCCTGAAAGTCCCCCCACTAATTTTGGGGATTAACCCAGAAAAAAGCGCTCTTTGGTTAAAAAAATGGCATATCTAAATGCCTTTGAGGCAGAAGTAGCTGGGCAACATACCCTCAAGCACTGAACCGTGTAATTGAACTATGATGTATCAGCTAATCAACGTAGGAGCGCAGTATATGAATCCCCAAGAAAAAGTCCAACTGGAGCAGTTCTTACAGCAGCTCAATAGTACTCAGGCAGGACCAAAAGACAGCGATGCCAATACTTTGATTGCAGAGTCTGTTAAACAGCAGCCCGACGCATCCTATCTGTTAGTCCAGCGTGCGATGGGTTTAGAGATGGCCTTGCAAGTGGCTCAAAAACAGATGGCCGAGATGCAGGCGCAAATCGACCAAGCTAATCAAGCAAACAAACCCAGCTCGGGATTTTTGAGCGGTATTAACTCCTGGGGTAGGGCAGCACCCACTCCAACGCAAAGTACGCCATCCAATGCGATGGCGGCAAGACCTGCAGCGGGTGCAGCGCAGCAAAGCACTTGGGGCTCGGGCATGCTCGGCGCTATCGCGACGACTGCGGTTGGCGTCGTTGCTGGCTCGATGCTCTATCAAGGCATTCAGAGCATGATGGGTCACAACAGTACTCCAGATGCTGGCAATGGATTGGGCCATTCCAACGCCCCTGTAGATTCAGGGCAGCAAATAGCTCAAAATTACGATAACAGTGCTAGTGACTACGACAGCGATTTTGGTGGCGACTTTGATAGTGATGGGTTTGCGTAATTTGCATTGCTATCGAGTTTGACCACGCAAATCGTTTAAAGGAAAGCCATGTTTAGCCACATTATGTTGGGAGCAGATGATTTAGAGGCGTCAAAAAGGTTTTATGACGCTACCCTAGCAACCTTAGGTATCAGGCCTAGTGTCTTTAGTCATGATAAGTATTTCTATCGCAGCCCTACAGGGGTCTTAGCCATCACGAAGCCAATCGATGGCAAAGAGGCGAGTCCCGCTAACGGTGGCACGATTGGGTTTACTGCCAAATCAGTTGAGGATGTGAATGCCTTTCATGTGGCAGGCCTGGCTAACGGTGGTTTTGAGTGTGAGGGTGACCCCGGTTACCGAGAGGGTGCTGCTGGCACCATTTACATTGCTTGGTTACGGGATCCAGTTGGTAATAAGATCTGCGCCATGCATAGGCCCCCGAAGTAAAGATAAGCAGAATTTCTTTTAGACCGGCGCTAAAGAATTCCGCTTATCGGATACTGAATCAATCCATTTGAATCTTGGCACGTTCAATTACAGTACGCCAGCGCTGCGTATCTGCCGTCATAAATTGACTTGCCTGTTGGGCGTTCATAAATTTCACTGTTGCACCTAATCGTGCAATAGACTCAGCCACATCTTTTTGGGCAACCACTTTCTGTAAGCTGGCCTGCAAGCGCTGGCTGACTGCATCCGGAATTCCTTTGGGGGCGGCTAGGCCAAACCATGCTGTTACCAAGAAATTCGGAAAACCGGATTCAATCATGGTGGGCACATTTGGCAAAGCAGGGTTACGCTCGGCACTGGTTACTGCCAGTGGTTTTAACTTGCCGCCATTAATTAATCCCATTGCTGGGGGTAAATTATCAAACATAAAATCAACTTCTTTTGCGACTACAGCGACATTTGCAAAAGAGGAGCCACGATAGGGAATGTGCAAGACAAAGATTTCTGCTTGGCTTTTAAGCATCTCAGCACTCAGATTTAATGAGGTGCCATAGCCGTTAGAGGCGTAATTGAGTTTTCCAGGATTGGCTTTTGCTCGTTTGACTAAATCGGCTACTGAATTTATCCCCGATTCGGGATTGACTAATAAGACATTTGGTAACTGACCAAAAATAGCAATAGGTTCAATACTGGCTGGATTGTATGGCAGGGTTTTATAGAGAACAGGACTAATACTCAGTGGTGCCGAAGCCATTAAAAGGGTGTATCCATCCGGAGCTGCTTTTGCAACCTCGGCTGCCCCCAGGTTTCCACCTGCACCAGGCTTATTGTCAATCACAATCGCCTGCCCTAATTCTTTTGAAAGCGCAGGACTGATTAGGCGAGCCGCATTATCAATTAGGCCGCCAGGAGGAAAGGGCACCACAAGTTTGATGGCTTTATTGGGATAAGTCTGCGCGGCAGCGGTATTAAAAACTAGTGAATTCAACTACGAAGTGCAACTTTGAACAACTAGGTAGGAAGGCTAAGGATGTTTTAGTATCCAAAGCTTCTAGACCTGCAAGTCAAAGTAGCCATGATCTATCAACACCTTAGCCAAACTGAACGATATCAGATTTATATCCTTATGAAAGACGGAAAAACCCAAAGCCAGATAGCCCAGCTTCTGAATCGGCATAAGTCGACCATTAGCCGGGAGCTCGCGCGCAATACCGGGCTCAAGGGTTACCGTCCCAAACAAGCCTGCCTGTTGGCAGAAGAGCGTTCTTTGGGCTCTCGCAACGCTACCCAGATTACTGCTACCGACTGGGGCAAGGCAGTGGATTGCCTCTTAGAGCAGTGGAGCCCCGTGCAAATTGCCAATCAGGTCGGTATTAGCCATGAGACCATCTACCGCCATGTCTACGCTGATAAAGCGGCTGGCGGGAGCCTGTATCAGCAGCTACGCTGCCAAAAGAAGCGTAAGAAACGCTATGCCAGTGGCCGTGAGCGTAGAGGCCAGATCATCGGCAGAAGACCCATTAGTGAGCGTCCAGTCCATATTGAGACCAGATCCCAAATCGGTCACTGGGAAGGCGATACCGTCATTGGAGCCCATCACAAGCAAGCCGTAGTGACGATGGTAGAGCGTAAGAGTGGCTATGCTGTCATCGCCAAAGTCATCAACAAAACCTCGGATTTAGTGAGTGCAGTGATCATTAACAAACTGAGTCCCTTAGCCCCGCTAGTTAAAACCATGACTTTTGACAATGGGAAGGAATTTGCCGAGCACAGCAGAATTGATACTGCCCTCAAATCCACTACTTACTTTGCTGATCCTTTTGCTAGTTGGCAACGCGGATCAAACGAAAACTTCAATGGCTTACTGAGGCAATACATCCCCAAGAAAAGACTGTTATCAACTGTGACTGACGAGGAGCTTAGAATGATCCAAGACAAATTAAATAACCGACCTAGAAAGCGCTTGGGATTTAAAACCCCAAATGAAGTATTTATGCAATCTTTAAACCGTGTTGCACTTCGTGTTTGAATCTACGACTACTGCACTCAGAAGAATAGTGAGTAATGCTATAAATTGTCTATAAATACGCATACAGATCCTTATTGTTGTAAATAACTGATTAAAACATCTAATATCCGTTGAGTTTATAGTGGTATACCTTATATTTACGTAAAATCTAAAGATGAATACATCTGCAAAGGCATTTCCTGCGGTAGGGCTGATTGGGCTTGGTGCAATGGGCCTCGGTATGGCAAATTCATTAAGGCGGGCAGGCGTAAAACTGCATGTATTTGATATCCGGCCCGAAGTGGCAACGGCGTTCGCAGAACAGGGTGGTATTGCCTGTTCTTCACTTTCGGAGCTTGCGAAATCATGCCACGTTGTGATCTCGGTAGTCGTTAATGCAGAACAAACCGATTCCATCCTATTTGGACCGCAGGGCTGCGCAAAAGCGTTATTGCCCGGTAGTATTTTTGTAATGTGCTCGACGGTGGACCCCAATTGGTCCATCAATACTGAAAAAAAATTAGCTGAATTAGGCATTTTGTATCTGGATGCACCCATCTCAGGCGGAGCAGCGCGCGCCGCTAAGGGCGAAATCACCATGATGATTTCCGGAAATCCCAAGGCATTTGTTATTGCAGAACCGCTTTTTGAGGCAATGGCCGCCAAGGTTTATAAACTGGGCGATCAAGCGGGCGCTGGCAGTAAAGTAAAGATCATTAATCAGCTATTGGCGGGTGTTCACATTGCAGCCGCCGCAGAAGCGATGGCGCTGGGTATTCGGGAAGGCGTTGATCCCGAAGCGCTATATGAGGTAATTGCCAACAGCGCAGGCAATAGCTGGATGTTTGAAAATCGGATGGCCCATGTTTTGGCGGCTGATTTCACCCCCTTATCGGCAGTTGATATTTTTGTAAAAGACCTGGGATTGGTTCTGGATGTTGCACGCGCGACAAAGTTTCCGTTGCCACTATCGTCAACCGCACACCAAATGTTTATGCAGGCCTCAACTGCGGGCTATGCAAAAGAAGACGATAGTGCCGTGATTAAGATTTTTCCCGGCATTGAGTTACCTAAAAAGAAAACCGTGTAATGCGTATTTTAATTACGGGGGGATGCGGTTTTCTTGGGGTCAAGCTTGCTAAAGCCTTATTGCAGACCGGCTCACTTTGCATTAATGGAGTATCGCAGCCCATCAAGCGATTAGTGTTAACTGATCTCGTGCCCCCACCGGCCGAGCTCTTGCAAGACGAACGGGTTCAGTTCAATGGCGGTAATTTAAGGACGCTCCTAGCCCACGATAAGGCAATGTTGTCGGACATCCAAGTCGTTTTTCACCTTGCCGCGGCAGTCAGTGGCGAATGCGAAGCCAATTTTGATCTAGGCATGAGTAGCAATCTGGATACGACTCGCGACTTACTCGAGGCGTGCCGCGCAAGCCAGCATATACCCACCGTGGTGTTTGCGAGTTCGGTTGCGGTATTTAGTTGCAGACCAGGCCAGTCTTGGGATGGAGTCATCGTCGATGACGATACCTTACCAACTCCCCAAAGTAGTTACGGAATTCAGAAATACATCGGGGAACAACTGATGGCTGACTTTGGTCGAAAAGGCTTTATACGTGCGCGTTCTGTTCGCTTAATGACGGTGAGCGTACGACCTGGCAAGCCAAATGGTGCCGCATCTGGTTTTTTATCGGGCATGATTCGGGAGCCCCTTGCTGGCATAAAAGCGATTGTGCCAGTTGCGGCTGAGACACCCGTTGCCCTCTCCTCGCCAAGTCGTACTATTGAAGGCTTAATCAAGGCGGCCGAAGCCTCAGATGCGGCATGGGGATTTCTGACTGCAATGAACCTTCCTTCCGTGCAAGTGACAGTAGGGGAGATGGCCATGGCTTTGCAACGCCTTGCAGGAAAGCAGACTGCGGATTACCTGGAATGGAAAATAGACCCTGCAATTGTGAAAATCGTCAATAGCTGGCCTGGCGAGATTGCATGTTCCCGTGCCTCGCAACTAGGACTGACCCCGGACCCGTCGTTTGACAGCATTATTCAGCAGTACATTAATGAAAATCCCGCTGCAGTTCATCGACACTAATTCTTTATTTTGCACCTTATGAACCCCATTCTTCTTGGCTGCATTGCCGATGATTTCACAGGCGCTACGGATTTAGCCAATAATTTAGTTCGCTCTGGTATGCGAACGCTGCAAACCATTGGCATTCCAGAAGCAAGCAATCTAGCCCAGGTCGACGCCATTGTTATTTCACTTAAGACTAGGACAATTCCTGTAGACGAGGCTATTGAGCAATCCCTGAGAGCGCTTGCGTGGCTACAGGCATCTGGCGCACAGCAAATTTATTTCAAGTACTGCTCGACTTTTGATAGCACTGCAAGCGGCAATATTGGGCCGGTAGCCGAGGCCTTAATGCGGGCCTTAGATACTGACTTTACGATTGCGACGCCAGCCTTTCCTGAAAATAAGCGCTTTGTATTTCAGGGCCATTTATTTTTAGGCGATCAATTACTCAATGAGAGTGGAATGCAAAACCACCCACTAACTCCGATGCTTGACTCTAATCTTGTCCGAGTTTTGCAATCGCAATGTCAATTGCCGATTGGGTTAATTGACCATCAGTGTGTCAATGAGGGCAGTCAGATGATTGAAGCTAAATTTCAAGACCTGCGTGCAAATTCAGTGGGTATTGCTATTGTGGATGCGATTTCGAATCGGGATTTATTTGAAATCGGTCGTGCCTGTAAGTCATTGCCGCTCGTTACTGGTGCATCGGGTATTGCCATCGGCTTGCCTCAAAATTTTTTCCTAAGTGAAGCAAGTCAAGCCGAACTTCTGCCAGCCGCTACTGGCTTACAAGCCATTCTTTCCGGAAGTTGCTCGCAAGCGAGTAATTTACAAGTTGCTACTTTTATCAAAGCTGGCCTACCTGCTTATCAAATTAATCCTTTAGCCCTGACTAATAACCCAGATGCGATCCAGCACGCCCTTGATTGGGCAATTGCGCATGTTCAGCAAGGACCCGTTTTAATTTACTCGACGGCTGACCCAAATGCAGTGAAGGCAATACAGAACCAGCTTGGCATTGCAGAGGCCGGTAACTTGATTGAAAATGCCTTAGCAGCAATTGCCCAAGGGCTGGTTAGCGCCGGAGTGCGGCAGCTGATTGTTGCTGGCGGTGAAGTATCAGGGGCTTGTGTGCAGGCACTGGGTATTAAGCAGTTGCAAATAGGGACGCAAATAGATCCAGGCGTACCGTGGTGTTACGCTAATTCTGAAATCATTGAAAATCAAGGAATTCACCTTGCCCTGAAATCAGGTAATTTTGGATCTCCTGACTTTTTTCTTAAATCATTTAGGATGCTCGCATGAATGAGTCATTTGCCCGTGAAGAAATTTGCCGAATTGGTAAGAGCCTTTTTGATCGTGGCTACGTTCATGCCACAGCCGGAAACATTAGCATCCAATTAGAGGATGCGCTATTAATTACCCCTTCCGATGCCTGCTTGGGTTTTTTAGATCCAGCACGTTTAGCCAAAATGGGTCGTGACGGGCAACAGCAAAGCGGTGATCGCGCCAGTAAGACTGTCGTGTTACATCAAGCAATTTATCAATCTGCCAAGCAGTTCAGTCCAAACACGCAATGCGTTATTCATACTCACAGTACGCATTGCGTAAGCTTATCCATGCAGCGCGATACCCCTGAGCTATTGCAAGCAATCACGCCATACTTTGTAATGAAAGTAGGCCATGTCCCCCTAATCGCCTACGACTATCCAGGCAGTCCAGCGATTGCAAAACAGGTTGCGCAGACAATAACAAACTATGGGCAAGCGAATAAAGCCATTCGCGCTGTGATGCTGCAACGCCTTGGACCCAATGTGTGGCATGACTCTCCATCTGCGGCAATGGCAACGCTAGAAGAGCTGGAAGAAACGGCGAAATTAGTTTGCTTAAGCAATACACCAATACCTGCGCTTACAGATGAGCAAATTAATCAGTTACGTACTCATTTTTCTGCCATCTGGTGATGTATTGACTTTAATCACGCATAAGATCTGGCAATCGATTGGCCTGCGAAGTAAGTTAAATGGGTGTTAGCACTTTTAAATTAAGTGTAGTGTTTATTTTCGTTTGGGAGTTAGCAAAGCTTGCGCTAACAGAGCCAAAATAGCCGCTGGAATTGCTCCAGCAAGCATGAGGGCATGGTCATTGACTGCAAGCCCAGCCACGATTCGATCACCGAAGCCGCCAGCGCCAACGAGCGCCGCTAGGGTGCACGTACCGACGCCAATGACAGTAGCGGATGCCAAGCCAGTCATGATGATTGACCTGGCGGATGGAAGCTCAATGGATAAAAGTAATTGCCTCTTGCTGCAACCTAGAGCGAGCGCAGCTTCTTTTAAATTGGCAGGCACTTCCATTAGGCCAATATGGGTTGCATTAACAATGGGTAGCAGGCCATACAGAAATAGAGCAATGACGGCAGGGACAGCACCGATTTGACCTAAGGTGGCGATCAGAATCGTCAGTAAAGCAAGGGATGGAATGGTTTGCAAGATCCCAGCTGCGCCCAGTATCCAAACCGCAAAACGGGGGCGGCGCTGCGCCAGAACACCTAAGGGAATGCCAACGAGGAGGGCGAGGGTCGAAGAGATGGCTACTAACAGAACATGATCTCGCAGAGCGGTAAAAAAATCAGGCCCAAACAGCAGTTTAAAAAAGTGGGAATAGCGTGATGCGCTATTCAACTGATCTGGAGCGGTGTTCAGAAAGGTTCTCGCCACTTGCTCAAACTGAGTGCCTGCCTCAGCCTGCCCATTGAGTTTTGCCATCGTCACTTCATTGAGTCGATTACTTAGGCTTTGCAAGGGCTTTTCATCAAAATCCGTACGCATTAGCAGTACTGCGTCGTACCGAGGAAATACCTGCCGATCATCTGTTAACAAGACTAGGTTTTGCCGTGCGATTGCTGCATCTGTCGTGTAGGCATCGACGATATCGACATCGCCGCGCGCCAAAGCGTCATAAGCTAAGCCATGCTCTAGAACCATTTTGGGCTGGATTGTGAGCTTGTAGCCTTTGACCAGAGCAGACCATCCATCCATTCGCGTCTTGAATTCAGGGGACAGGGCAATGCGTAATTTCGATTGTTGCTCCGGCGTTAACTTAGCAATGTCACTGATATTTTTGAGGCCCAAGGCATTTGCTCGATCCGCTTTCATGGCCAAAGCATAGGAATTATTAAAGCCCAGCGGTATGGCAGCCTTAAGCCCCTTGGGCGCTAGCATGGCGTTGAGTTCATCGAGTGAAACCGGAGATTCTGGTTGCTTGAGGATCTCGCGCACAATCGTGCCAGTGTATTCAGGGTAAATGTCAATTTGTCCTGTGGTGAGGGCTTTAACGACGATAGCAGTATTACCAAGACCCTGGCGATGTATGGCTTGAATTCCGGCATCGCGCAAGGATAGATTGATGATCTCTCCCAGCACATAACTCTCGGTAAACCGTTTTGAACCAACCGTTACTTTTGACTCTACAGGCTGAGCATTAACGGAAAAGCTTAGGGCTAGTCCGATACATAAAAGGAATTTGATCCAAGTGCAAGGAATATACCGATGAATAGACAAAGCGATTACACACCCATATTAAATAATGTCCCATCATAAATTTCTTTTTGCAGTTGTGCTTTAGTTACTCAGTAATTGAGGATAAACCTAGAATTGAGGTATATATGAGTAATATAGAGTCATCGTGAATGAGAAACCTATTTCCCCTGCACATATGCCATTTAAATGGCCAAGCTCTGCATTATTTGTAGTTACTGCCCTCACATTGCACTTTAATTCTGCCGTAACAGCACAGAATGACTGGCGCTCACAAATACGTACCTTACCCGATGCCGAGCTGATCTTGTTGGGCGAGCAGCATGACGCGCCAGAGCACCAAGAACTTGCTAGATTAAGCGTGGAAGTATTGGCCAATAAAAAAGCCTTGTCTGCGCTTGTATTAGAGATGGCCGATGCAGGCGTTAGTACGGAAGGCATGCCAATGGAGTCTAGTGAAGCTACAGTACGTGAGCGACTCAAGTGGAATGACGCTGGCTGGCCATGGAGTCGTTATGGACCGGTAGTGATGGAGGCGGTTCGAGCTGGGGTACCTGTGGTGGGGAGTAATCTGCCACGATCAGCGATGGCAGCAGCAATGAGGGAAGATGCATTGGACAGTAAAGTGCCTAATGCAGTTTTAGTAGGCCATAGAGATCGAATGATTGAGGGCCATTGTGGTCTTTTGCCCGAATCGCAAGTACCTGCCATGGCACGTATTCAGATTGCGCGGGATGAGCGCATGGCACAAACAGCGAGCTTATGGATACGCAGTGGAAAGTCCGTAATGCTGCTTGCAGGAGCGGAGCATGTAAAAAAAGACCGCGGTATCCCGCTTTTACTAGATGCAAGATCAAAGGGTAAAGTTGCTGTGATTTGGATGCAGGCAAACACAGCAGTAAAGAAGGAGCCGGTATTAGCCGATCTCAATTGGCAAACGCCGCCGATTCCGCCAAAAGATTACTGCGCTGATATGAAAAAATCAATGCAGAGTAAATAAATAGAAAATGTTAAAACCAGCAATTTACAAATGCCTAGGGCTTATATGGACGAGGTAGGGGTTTCTGATCGAGCCAGGCTTCGAGTGTTTCCGTAATCCCTTTAGCAAAAGCAGCAAAAATAGGTTCAGCCACAAAGCCCAAATGCGGAGTTACTAATAAGTTGGGGGTATTGCGCAGTACATCTCCTACTGGTAGTGGCTCTACATCAAACACATCAATCGCTGCTTGCGCTGGAGTGCCTTTCGTAAGAGCGATTGCTAAGTCGGGCATCGAGATCAAAGCCGAGCGGGAGGTATTGACCAAAATCGAATCCGGGCGCATCAGCGCCAATTGATCGGCGCCGATGATCCCTTTGGTGCCTGGCCCGGCCACCAAATGCAAGCTCACGACTTTTGAGGTGGAAAGCAATTCATCTAGCGTAACAGACGTCGCCTGTTCGGCAGCAGCCCGCTCCGGCGTCATTCTGGGACTCCAAGTGACTACTTCCATACCAAAAGCCTGACCCACCCGCGCAACTCGGCTACCAATCGCACCTAAACCAATAATGCCAAGACGTTGCCCCGAGAGCATGGGTAAAACCGAATGGGAATCGCGCCAGCCCCCGCTAGCGAGCAAGGCACGTTGCTCTACTAAACGCTTTGCGGCGCCCAGTATGAGTGCCCACGTGAGTTCGGCAGTGGTTTCCTTGGAGGGGCCACCGTACGTGCACGCAATCGGAATATTGCGTGAGAGCAGAGCAGCTGCATCGAGCGTGCCGTTGCGCTCGCCCGTAAACATCAGCATTTTCAGTTTGCTCAGGCGCGCAATCAATGCCGCATTAAACGGCGAGCGATCACGCACGATCACAATCACATCGGCATCCTTTACGGCTTCATAGAGAGCGTCACCCTGAAGAGGTTCATGGTGAATGGTGATCTTGGCGCGCTGATCCAGAGTTTCCCAATTGGAGAAGCGACGCAAGGCGCGTTCGTAATCGCCCAGAATGACGATGTTGGCTAATGAGGGCATGTTGGATTTTGAGTGGTGATGTGATCAAGCGTAGCGGTAGCAATATGACTTGATTCTACTATTGAACTGACCTGATTTTTAGTACCACTCCAAAAGAGAGGATTTTTGATAATCTTCACCCTAAAGGAGTGCTAAATATGGCAAAAGGCCAACGTCTCAAACCCGAGCAAATCGTCACCTTATTGCGTCAAATCGATGTTTTAACCGCTAATGGCAAAACCCTAGCCCAAGCTTGTAAAGAAGTGGGCACGGTAGAGCAAAGCTACTATCGCTGGCGCAAGATCTATGGCGGCATGAAAGTCGATCAGGCTCGTAAGTACAAAGAGCTAGAGCAGGAAAATACCCGACTCAAGAAGCTCGTTGCAGACTTATCGCTCCGAGAGGTGATGCTCAAGGAAGTTATCAAGGGAAACTTCTAAGCCCTACTAGGCGTAAAAATGCAGCGCAGCTACTCATGGATCGGCACAACATCTCTGAGCGGGCTGCCTGCAGTTTAGTGGGGCTATCCAGAGCAGCGTATCGGTACATGCCGCTGCCCAGAGATGATGAAAAGCCGCTGAGGGCTGAAGTTATCCGCATGGCCAGCACTTATGGCCGTTACGGTTATCGATTTATTGCGGGCATGATGCGTAATAGCGGTTGGGGTCAGGCAACTACCGCAAAAGTAGCTCGCATCTGGCGAGAGGAAGGTCTAAAGATCCCGCAAAAGCAGCCTCCTAGAGGCAGACTCTGGCTCTCCGATGGTAGTTGTATGCGCCTGAGGGCTACTCACCTCAATCATGTTTGGAGTTACGATTTTGTCTTTATCAGAGATGCCTATGGTGGCAAGATCCGCATGCTCACGATAATTGATGAGTTCAGTAGAAAGTGTTTAACGATCTTCTGCGCCAGAAGAATTGGATCAATCCAAGTCATTGAACAACTGGCTAATGCCATGATTGAAAACGGTATCCCAGAGTACATACGCTCGGATAACGGTCCAGAATTTATTGCCAAAGACCTGCGCAAGTGGCTTGCCGGCATTGGCGTCAAAACTGCCTACATTACTCCAGGCAGTCCTTGGGAGAATGGCTTTTGTGAAAGCTTTAACGGCACCTTCAGGGATAACTTACTGGATGGGGAGATCTTTTATAGCCTAAAAGAAGCCCAGATCATCGTGGGGGAGTGGGTCAAGCACTATAACCATGTTAGGCCCCATAGTGCATTAGGTTATAGGCCACCAGCACCCCAAACCCAAGTACCCAAACTATTGTAGAATCAACCCATGTTGTTGCAATGATTTACTATAGAAAAACTCTCTTAAGCAGTGGACCTAAATTGACAGCAGATCAGGCATCACCTTTACTTCAGAATCAACTTACTTCGAGATCAACTCAATGTAGGCTTGGTAACTAAAGCTGCGATTGCGCACTTGGCCCGTTACCTCGGTCACAATGCCCAACTCTTCTAAGGTCTTTGCTGCGGCATTGGCAGTAGGAAAGCTGGTGTTAAGTTCGAGCTTGATGCGATCAATCGTGAAGCGCGGCATCATGGGCAGCAATTCAAAGAGGCGCAAACTCGCAGGGCTCGCCTGTTGCGAAGCCAGCAATAAACGCCGATCGGCCGCCACCCTGGCAGCGACTTCGGTAATGCCCTTTTCAGCGGCAGCGGCTGCTTCAGTAACGCCTTCTAAAAAGAAGCTGACCCACGACTCCCAGTCACCCTCATTTCGGATGGCACTTAGTAAACGGTAGTACTCGGCTTGATGCTGTTTGAGGTAGGCACTTAAATACATGAGTGGCTCTGGCAGTAAACCAAAGTGCTCCATCAGGGCTGCAATCAGCAGACGACCAATACGACCATTGCCATCTAAAAATGGGTGAATGGTTTCAAACTGAGCATGCGCCAGTGCAATCGTGACTAAACGCGGTAAGCCATCATCCTCTTTATGAATAAAGTGCTCAAGGCTTGCTAGAAGAGCAGGGACTTCTTCAGCGGGCGGCGGCACAAATACCGCGTTGCCTGGGCGTGTGCCCCCAATCCAGTTCTGTGACTTGCGCAGCTCACCCGGTTGTTTACCAGCACCCCGAACGCCATTAAGTAATAATTGATGCGCGCCACACAAGAGGCGCACGCTAATCGGTAGCCCAGATTGATCGCGTAGGTTTTCCCGGACAAACCGAAATGCTTGCATGTAGTTGGTGACTTCTTCGATGTCTGCGGCATTCTTGAGATCCAATCCAGCCTCATCATCAAATAAGTCAGTGAGGGTTGCTTGCGTGCCTTCAATCTGGGAAGTCAGCAGCGCCTCTTTACGAATGGCGCCATATAAAAGCCAATTGATCGATGGCACTAAGCTGCTCACTCCAGATAGTCGTGCTAAAGCCAGCTTGGCTGCTTGGTTTTGCTTTACATAGCAGTCAGGCGATAAGACGGGCTTACTAGGCGGCAAGGGCGCAGGAATAAACGCCTTGACGGATTCGCCCAAGGTTGTGGTGATCTGGTAGTTACCGCTAATTCGATTCATATTAAAGAGTTCTTTAATTTAAAGTAGTATATTAAAGCATTCTTTAATAAAAAGTCAAGCTATTAAAGCCCTATTTATTGGTTCTAGATCAATGGCTTACGCATAAAAAACTCCATTTTTACTGGTAAAGATAATAAATAGACCCCAATGGCGTTCCGTCAAGGGCGCCCCTTAAGGGGTGGCATGCGGGCAGCATGCGCACCCTTGACGGCTAAGTGCAAAGACACGCTCTTGTATGCCCAAGGCGCGGTAGTAGCGCATTGGGCATAAAGACCCAAGGCGAGGAAAAGAAAAACCCCAGATAAGTTCAGCGCCAGGGTAATTGGGCCCAATAATCATTCCTGCCATTTGATCACCGCGTAATAGCTTGGTTCGCGACAAGCAGCGTAGCAATGGATGGGTTCACGCGCCATCACCGATTAAAAGGCCAATTCTTTGATTAATACAGCTTCATTTATTGATAGGGGTGGCGCATGCCAATTTCAAATACCGATTTGCAGGAACTCGCTAAGGTTTCCTTGGATGAGTACCTGCGTAATCTGCCAGTCGACCAAATCGCAGTCGAGAGACCTTTTCTAAAAAAGCTCATGGAAGGGCGTAAGAGCCTCTTGGGCGCCAAACAAAACGTGGTTGAGAACATCCGTAAAGAGCATGGCAGTAACTTTAGCTGGGCTTTTGGTGAAGAGACAGTCAAGTTCAATAAGCGCAATACCACCGAGCAAGCGTCCTTTCCGTGGCGCAGAGCCGTAGATGGTCTCTATATTGATTACGACCGCCTCTTTAGTAATGGCATCAAAGTTCGGGAGGGCGGCACTCGGGGCTTTCAGTTAGAACACAACGAGCGGGTACAGCTGATTAATCTGCTAGATGAGCAGCTCGAAGTATTAAGGGAAGGCTTTTTAAATAAGCTTGATTTAGAACTGCACCGCGACGGCTCACATGGCGCCGATGCCTTAGTTGGCTTAGACAGTTTAGTCAGCCTTGCGCCCGATAGCGGCACGGTTGGCGGTATTGACCGAGCCAAAGCAGTCTACTGGCGCAACTATGCCGTCAAGGACATTGCCTCTACTGCAGCAGGCAGTTTAGTAGGGGAGATGGAAACAGCCTGGCGTCAATGCATTAAGCATGGAGGTAGTCCGGATTTCATTATTGCGGGCGGCAAGTTCATTGATACCTACCGTAAGCAAGTGACCGTGACCCAGATTGCTGGCTCGGGCGAGACCAAGTACATCGATGCTGGGGTTGGTGCTGGCGTTAATACTGGCCTTGCCTTTAAAGGGGTCGAGATCATCTGGGATCCGCAGTTTGATGAGTTAGATGCCATGGCCAATCGCACAGTGGAGTGGAGTAAGCGCTGCTATTTTCTGAACACGCGTTTCATGAAACTGCGTGACGATGACTTAGACATCGTAGCCCCCATTCGGCCACACGATACTTTGGCGATGTATGCCATGGTCAATTTGCGCTGCGCCTTGTCGGTATCCCGCGCTAATGCCCATGCGGTATTGGCGATTCAGTGAGGGAGGGGAAATTCATGAAAACCAATCAATCCAACCTAATTAGTCATCAAGACTTAAATCAAGACATAAAGCAGGAGTTAATACACAGTGATTTTCAAATTAGAGAAGTGGAAGCCGTTGTGCGCAGGGATGCCTTCACCACCATTCATGTGCATGTGCCGCCGTACGAAACCAATATTTTGCGTAATTTGTTTGGCCGAGAAAATGTTACGGTATTTGAGCGGACCAGCAAAACCACAATAACGCCCACGCATGAGTACGACCGGCTGTGTGCTAAATACGGCCATGAGGTGGTCGCTAAAGTCTTTGGAGAAGACGACGGTGATCGCTTAATCGAAATCGTAGAAGGCCTGCTGCTAGCGGATGGTAAGCCAGCGCAGGCAGGTACGCGGGATAAAGCAAGCAAAGACTTTGAGCTCGAGGCTGCTGATACTGCTGTTGCTGTTGTCAGTAATAAACGCAAAGCGATGAGCGAAAAATAGTTTGGCTGTGGATGTGTGTGAAGTGGTTGTAAATGTGTGAGGTGGGGGCGGGGCGTGCCAAGAGTGCGTCCCGCAACTGCTGAAAGCACCCATTTCATATGCCATCAATTTATTTAATGAATGAACCAATGCCCATGATTCCGATTATTACTTCCTTAGTGCATACCTTGGCTGTGAATGGCCTTGGATTATTGGCTGGCGCTGTAGAGGCCAAAGGCAAAGAATTTATAGAGCACAAGATTGGGGTGCGCATTCCGGATAACCCGAGTCAAGAGGACCTGATTAAGCTCAAACAACTGGAGATCGAGCAAGAGCAATTACTTTTGCAATACACGCTCAAGCAAAAAGAGCTCGAAGTAGAAGAGTCCAAATTACTAGCGCAAATGCATCAACATGCCCATGCCAGTACCAGTAACCGCTGGCAATTTGATATGAGCAGTGACTCCAAGCTCTCCAAAAACATTCGGCCAGGCACCCTCGTTTATATGCTCACGGCTTACCTCTTATTTGCCTTGCTTTCGGCAATCGGCATCGATATCAATGAGGCCTACGTCAAATTACTGGGTGAGTGGGGTCAACTCGTGATGCTGGCCTACTTTGGTGGCCGATCAGTTGAAAAGATCTTTGAATCTCGCTTGCATGGTCAGCGCATGAAAGGCGGTGCGTAATGAGTGGATTGGTCGCAGAGCAGGCTGCTTTTTTATTGGACCTAAGTCACTTAATTCAGCATGCGCGAGAAGAGGGCTGGGTATTAACGGGCGGTGAGCTTTGGCGTAGTCCAGAACAGCAGGCAATTTATTACAAAAGTGGCCGATCAAAAACCATGCATAGTAATCATTTACGGCGCTGCGCAATTGATCTCAATTTCTTTTGGGGCGGCAAGCTCATTTGGGATGCCGAGTTAATTCGCCCAATCGGCAATTTCTGGGAAAGCCTGAGCCCCAAAAACAGGTGGGGCGGCAACTTCAAGGGCTTTGTGGATGTCCCGCATTTTGAGCGGAATTAGTGCCAAGAGTGCTTTGGAGGTGGGTGAGCCTAAATAGTAGAAGTGGACGAGCCAAACCCCCGGCACTGGCAGTACTTGGGTTTGGCTGCTTCGTTCCCGACCTGACCAGGTTACCAAGCCACCATGCGAGGAGGCCCGTCCACAATCATTTTAGCCCTTGTTAGAATAGAAGCATGACAACATTGGCACTAGCCCGTTCGTGGCGCCCCAAAACCTTCCCTGAACTCTTGGGCCAAGACCACGTTGTCAAGGCCTTGACTCACGCGCTGGATCAAGGACGCCTGCACCACGCCTGGCTCTTTACCGGAACCCGTGGGGTGGGTAAAACCACCATCGCCCGCATTCTGGCAAAAGCCCTTAATTGCATCGGACCCGATGGCCAAGGCAAGATGACATCCCAGCCCTGCGGCAAATGTGCCGCTTGCCTTGAAATTGATGCTGGGCGCTACGTTGACTATATCGAAATGGATGCCGCCAGTAACCGCGGCGTCGATGAAATGGCCCAGCTATTAGAGAAGGCATCCTACGCTCCCAGCAATGGACGTTTTAAGGTCTACATGATTGACGAAGTCCACATGCTGACCAACCATGCCTTTAATGCCATGCTCAAAACCTTAGAAGAGCCGCCCGAGCATGTGAAGTTTATTCTAGCGACTACCGATCCACAAAAAATACCCGTCACCATATTGTCGCGCTGCTTGCAGTTCAACCTCAAGCAAATGCCAGTACCTTTAATCGTGGAGCACCTGCAAACCGTACTGGCCGCTGAAAAAGTCGAATCTGAGATCGGCGCACTGCGCGTATTAGCAAAAGCAGCGCAAGGTTCGATGCGCGATGCCCTTTCCCTTACCGATCAAGCGATTGCCTATGCTGCCGGCACCGTGACCCAAGAGTCAGTGCGCAATATGCTGGGCACGCTCGATGATGCTTATTTAATACAAGTGCTCGATGCCCTTGCTAATAAGAATGGCGCAGCTCTCGTGGCGGTTGCGCAAGAGATGGGTGAGCGCAGCATGTCCTTCTCCTTAGCACTGCAAGATTTAGCAAGCCTCATACAAAAGATAGCCAGCGCCCAAGTCGTCCCGGAATCCGTTTTAGACGATTGGCCTGAAGCAGCTGAGATCCGCCGCTTAGCTACCGTCTTTACTAAAGAAGAAGCTCAGCTCTTTTATCAAATCGCGATTACCAGCCGCCCCGATTTATCGCTTGCTCCGGATGAGCAGACGGGTTTCTCGATGGCACTTCTGCGCATGCTGGCCTTTCGTCCGGGCAGTGCAGGATCAGGACCTAGTCAAAGCGCAGGTAGCGTAAGCAATGGTGCAGCTTCCACTGCTACCAAGCCAGCTGCAGCTAACCCGGCTTCAGCAGCACCTTCAGCAGCACCTTCAGCAGCTCCTGCATCTGCAGCTGCGCCCAAATCAATAACATCGGCAGCAACATCAGCACCAGCGCCTAAATCAACAACATCGGCAGCAACATCGGCAGCATCCCCCGCAACTGCGTCGAGCAGCGACCGCCCCGATTGGCATAGCTTGATGCGCGCATTACCGGTGCGTGGTTTAGTACAGCAACTCGCCCACCAAACAGAATTGCAAGATTGGGTGGATTCAGCGCAAGGCGTCAAAGCCACGGTGATTACCAGCTTACCGCAGTTAGCTAGCATCGATAGCGTTGGCCGCTTAAGTGAAGCGCTGAGCGTGCATTACGGAAAAAAAGTGCAGATCGAGATTGTGGAAGGCGCGGTTGAAAAGACCGTAGCCAAAATTGATGCGCAAGTACAGCAAGAGAAGCGCCAAAATGCGGAAGAGCGGATTGCTGCTGACCCCTTTGTGCAGCAACTCGAGCGCGAGTTTGGCGCGAAGGTTGTCAGTGGCTCCGTAAGACCAGCCTAAACTAAATCTACCTAAACCAAGTTAAGCCAAATTAAGCCAAATTAAGCCAAATTAATTTATACACATTGAATAGAGGGAATACAAAATGATGAAAGGCAACATTGCTGGCCTCATGAAGCAAGCCCAGCAGATGCAAGAAAACATGAAGCGGGCGCAAGCCGAGCTCGCCAGTATGGAAGTCACTGGCCAAGCAGGCAATGGCCTGATTCAGGTAACGGTATCTGGCAAGTACGAACTTAAGCGCGTTCAAATTGCCGAAGGCGCCATGGAAGATCGCGAGATGCTCGAAGACCTGATGGTCGTAGCCTACGCCGATGCATTTAAACAAGTCGAAGCCGCCAGTGAAAAACTGATGTCGGGCGCTACTGCGGGTATGCCCATGCCTCCTGGCTTTAAGTTACCGTTTTAATGGCTAGACACGATGTTCCGCAGGATGCGCTGCAGCGCTTAGTTGAAGCACTGCGCGTACTGCCCGGCGTCGGACCCAAGTCCGCGCAGCGCATGGCATTTTATTTGCTGCAACACGACCGCAACGGCGCTGCATTGCTTGCCAAGTCCTTAGGTGAGGCAGTCGATAAAGTAGGGCACTGTAGTCGGTGTAATACCTTTTCCGAAACAGCGATTTGTTCTACCTGTTCGGATGGCAGGCGCGACCCCTCGATGCTCTGCATTGTGGAGACGCCCGCCGACCAAGTGATGGTCGAGCAGACACTCAGCTTTAAAGGCAATTACTTTGTACTGATGGGCCGCATCTCGCCGCTGGATGGCATGGGTCCCACGGAAATTCATTTTGATCGGCTCTTGGCTCGCATTGAAACCCCCGATACTGGTCTTCCCGTTCGCGAAGTCGTCCTGGCAACCAATTTCACGAGCGAAGGCGAGGCTACTGCCCATTACATTGGTGAGGTACTTAAATCTAAAGGCATTAAGGTCACCCGCATTGCTAGGGGCATACCGGTGGGTGGGGAGCTCGAGTACGTCGATGCTGGCACCTTAGCCCGAGCCCTGATGGATCGACGGACTGTCGGCTAGCCCATCTTATTTAGTAAATTCAGTACATCTATTCGTATTTGTGGCATTTCTTTAAATCGCCACATGCCTATGATAGGGTTGCAGTATTCCTGAATGATTGCACCCATGTATTTTCTAAACCGCCCCATTTTCGCCAGGCTGATTCTGTGCTGCTGTATTAGCGCAGGGACCAGTGCTACCTGGGCGATTGCACCGGTTGATAGTGAACCGGTGGTGGATAGCACGGTGCCGCTGATGGGAGAGACCGAGCGCTGGAGCATTCATGGGCAGGCGACCTACATGCTGCAGCAACGCAATAACTTTAATTCACCTTATTCTGGGCAAAATAGCTTATTGAATAAATCGGCCAGTCCTGCCGAAAGCTATTCCTTGAGCGCGACGGCATTTATTGGTACGCGCCTTTGGCAAGGCGCCGAGGTGTATTGGAATGGCGAAATGTTTCAAGGCGCGCCGTTTGATGGATACCTCACCGGAGTCGGTGGTGACCCCCTCCCAATAAACTGGTAGACCTCAAAACTAGAGTAATGTCGTTTAGACCCATTTTAAAAAATAGGGAAAAACGATGAAAAGATCTAAATTTACTGAAGAACAAGTTACCTACGTTCTGCGCCAAGCCGAATCCGGAACTGCTGTTGAAGATGTCTGCCGCAGCATTGGAATATCGCAAGCTACCTTCTACATTTGGAAGAAAAAATATGGTGATTTAGGCGCCAGTGAAGTGCGTCGCCTGCGTCAACTGGAAGAGGAGAATCTCAGGCTCAAAAGATTAGTTGCAGATCTGACTTTAGATAAAAGCATTCTTCAGGAGGTGATTAAAAAAAAGATCTAAAACCTTCGCGTAGACGGATCCTGGCCCAATGGATCCGTCAAACCTATGGTGTCGCAATCGAGCGCGCTTGTGACTTGGCAAAGCTTTCACAAACAGCTTGGTACTACACCGCCAATCAAGATCAGCAAGAAGGGTTACGCATGCGGATTCGGGAGATTGCCAATGCTCGCCCTCGGTTTGGATACGAACGGATCCATGTATTGTTACGGCGCGAAGGTTGGCAAATTAACGTTAAACGGGTCTATCGCCTCTATTGCCTAGAAGGCTTGCAGGTTCGGATGCGAAGAAGGCGCAGAAAACGGCTTAGCCTGCACCGAGGTATGCCAGCGCCTGCAAACGGAGTTAACGAGCGCTGGAGCATGGACTTTGTCCATGATCAACTGGCCAATGGATTGGCGTTTCGGGTGCTGACAGTGATTGATAACTGGAGTCGCGAGAGTGTCTTACTAGAAGTCGGTTTTCGATTGACTGCGCAAAGTGTGATTGACGCCCTCAATCGCGTTAATAAATTCCGTAAGCTGCCGACCTCTATTACCGTCGATCATGGCCCAGAATTTACATCCTTGGTTATGGATGAGTGGGCTCATGTTAGTCGGGTAAATTTAGCCTTTACAAGGCCTGGAAAGCCCACAGATAATGGCCTTTGTGAATCTTTTAATGGTCGACTTAGAGATGAGTGTTTGAACGTGCATGAGTTCAAAACCATGGAGGAAGCCAAGCGGATTATTGAAGCCTGGAGATGTGATTACAATGAACAAAGGCCTCATAGCTCCTTAGGAAATCTGACCCCTAATGAGTTTGTAAAACAAGGTCAGAAAACTCGGTCATGAATGACAGGATTCTAGTTTTAAATCCTCCGGTTATTGGGGGGAGGTCAATGAATGACAGGATTCTAGTTTTAAATCCTCCGGTTATTGGGGGGAGGTCAGTGGTGTGTATAACGGCGAACTCCAAAAAGGTGCGTATCCCCAGCCCGTCTACTACACGGCCCGGGCTTTTCTGCGTCAAACCATTGGCCTCGGCGGTGGTCAAGAACACATCGCGGGTGAAGCCAACCAATTAGCAGGTAATTTAGATAAGAATCGATTGGTACTGAGCTACGGCAAGATCGCCACGCTGGATTACTTTGATGACAATGCCTACAGCCACGATCCACGTACCGAGTTTCAGAATGCCTCGATCTTTTCCATGGGTGCCTATGGCTACGCGGCGGACACCAAGGGCTATACCTACGGCGTCGTAGCCGAGTGGTATCAGGCCAATTACATTTTGAAGGCGGCGCGTTTGGCCCTGCCAACCGTACCGAATACCGCGCAGCTCGATTACTCCTTATCGAAAGACTATAGCAATCAAGTGGAGCTCACGCGCAGCCATGCCATTAATGGACGCGCGGGCGCTGTGCGGGGATTGTTTTTTCAGCAGCACGCTTTTATGGGTACGTATCAAAATGCCCTGAATCTGGCGCAGCAAACCAACACCACGCCGCCCAACATCACGAATGTGCGCCAAGCCTCGACAAATTCATGGGGCTATGGTCTGAATTTTGAGCAAGCGCTCAGCCAAGACGTTGGTATTTTTGGTCGCTGGAGCTGGAACCCGGGCGCTGCAGAAACCCAGACGCTCGACATCAGCAAATCGCTTTCGGGTGGGGTGAGTGTGAAGGGTACTTCCTGGTCTCGGCCTGGCGACACTCTGGGGATTGGCTTTGCTGTGAATGGTATTTCATCAACGCAAATTAGTTATTTGCAAGACGGTGGCATGACGACCTTTATTGGCGACGGCAAGCTTAGCTACAAGCCAGAACAAGTGATCGAAACGTATTACAGCGTAAAAGCCTATAAAGAGCTGTTTATTTCCCTGAACTACCAGCGGATCGCCAATCCCGCCTATAACGCAGCGCGCGGCCCCGTCAATATTGTGGGCGTTCGGGCGCACGTCAGTATTTAGACTCTGCGTGACCAGAGCTTGTCTGCGCTGACTAAACAACCACTGTAAAGCTGTAAGGTCTTTTAGACTAAATGCAGTTCAACGCGCTTGCCTAATGCAGCAGCGTATTTTCGGAGGGTGCTTAAACTAGGGGAGTGCTTTCCGGTAGCCAATGAACTCTCTAGTCTTGCAATCGCGGGCGCTTGTGTACCCATGCGTTTTGCTACTTGCGCCTGAGAAAGGCCGGCTGCCTTTCTTGCTGCCAGGATCTGATCCAAAATAGCGAACTCTTCGCGATTGAGCTTTTCAACTTCCGCTTTGACGGCTGGATTTTTAAGTAACTTTTCTACCACCTGTTTATGCGTGGCGACTTTCACTTTGATTTTGCTTTGTAACTTTGCCATCATAAAATGATAACAAATTTGTTATTAAATGCCAAGCCGCGCTTTTCAATCCAAACACGCTAGAAACAAGTCTAGATGGGCTTATTTAAGGCTTGATTTCATTGGATCCTACCGACTCTCGGTATCATGCAGTATGGCTACTTCTTTTCCTTCTGGCGACACTGCTTTGCCCCACATTCTGATCTCCAATGACGATGGCTATTTAGCCCCTGGCTTATTGGCTTTAGTCAATGCAATCCGCCCCTTGGGCCGCATTACGGTAATTGCACCAGAGCAAAACCACAGCGGCGCCTCCAACTCTTTAACGCTGTCGCGTCCTTTGTCGATTCACCGGATTGCCGGCGGAGAGCGCGATGGCTTTGTCTTTATTAATGGCACCCCAACCGATTGCGTGCACATTGCCATGACCGGTTATTTGGACCATCGCCCTGATTTAGTCGTTTCTGGTATCAATCAAGGTGAGAACATGGGTGAAGACGTGCTCTATTCCGGTACGGTAGCCGCAGCAGTGGAGGGCGTGATGTTTGGCGTTCCTGGTATTGCGTTCTCGCAAATCGATCGGGGCTGGGCCCGCATTGATGATGCAGCGCAAGCAGCGCACGACATTGTCAAACAAATGCTGTCCCACCCGATGCCAAAACACCCCCAGCAGGCTGATGGCATTGCCACCTTGCTGAACGTCAATATTCCCAATCGGCCTTATGAAGAGCTCAAGCGCTGGCGGGTAACACGACTGGGTAATCGCCACCACTCACAACCCGTGGTTGTGCAAAATAATCCACGCGGTGACAAGATTTACTGGATTGGCGCTGCTGGCGATGCCAAGGATGCTTCTATTGGTACGGATTTTCATGCGATCAACGAGGGCTGCATCTCAATTACGCCAATGCAGCTGGATCTCACTGACCATGCTCGGCAAAAAGCGATGGCTGCAGACGGCTGGAATCGCGATTGAAGTCAGCCTCTGCTGATCGGTTTGCTGGACACCGGCAGGCGCTTGCTACGAAGGTAGCAATGGCCGGCGTGAAGCATGCCAAAACCTTAGATGCGATTGCAACGGTGCCACGCCATGCTTTTATGGATGCGGGCCTCCATCCCCAAGCCTACGAAGATTCTGCATTACCAATTGGGCATCAGCAAACCATCTCCAAGCCATCGGTAGTGGCACGCATGATCGAACTCTTGCATAAATCCAAGCAGCCTCTGAACAAAGTTTTAGAGATCGGCACGGGTTGTGGATATCAAGCAGCGGTTCTGAGCCTATTAGCAAATGAGGTCTATTCGATAGAGCGCATCCGGCCACTGCATGATTTAGCCCGCGATAATTTAAGGCCATTTCGGATTAAAAATCTGCGCTTGATTTACGGCGATGGCATTTTGGGGCTTCCCCAAGCCGCCCCCTTTGACTCGATCATCCTCGCTGCGGCGGGTTTGGGCATTCCCGATGCCTTATTGGATCAGCTGGCCATTGGCGGGCGTTTGGTTGCCCCGGTGGCGCGCAATGCCAAAGAGCAGCAATTACTCCTGATTGAGCGGGTGAGTTCCCACCGCTATCAGCGCACGGCTCTAGACGAGGTCTTTTTTGTACCTTTACAATCAGGGGTAGTATGAAAACACCATCCCAAATCGCTATTATCCCAACCCTGCGCGGCCCTAGGTCAGCACATTGGATGCTGGCGCTGATTGGCGCAAGCGTACTGCTGTCCGCATGCACTACGCCACGCACTAAGCCGGCCACGGTTGTGGATCGGTCGCAGGCTGAGTCAGTCAGTAGTTCAGCCGTCGTGCCGACGCCCCCTGGCTATTACCGTGTGAAACGGGGTGATACCGTATTGCGGATTGCGCTGGACCAAGGACAGTCTTATCGCGATATCGTGCGCTGGAATAACTTAACCGATCCCAACTTAATTGAGGTCGATCAGTTGTTGCTGGTCCGTCCACCGGCTGGCAAGATGACCGTCAAACCGCTGACTTCCGCAGCCGCCACACCTGCACCACAGAAAAATGCCGATCAGCGCATGGCGGAACCTGCTGCAGAACCGAAATTAGAGGCAGTCAAACCCGATGCTCCGCCGCCAGGCATTCGCTTGTCGTGGCCAGCCAAAGGCAAGGTGGTGGAAGATTTCATTGACGGCAAGAACAAGGGCATTGATATTGCCGGTAAGTTAGGTGATCCGATTCAGGCGGCGAGCGATGGCAAAGTGGTTTATGCCGGCAATAGCTTGCGCGGCTATGGCAATCTCGTAATCGTCAAGCACGACAATACTTATCTCACTGCGTACGCCCATAACCGCAACTTGTTAGTCAAAGAAGGTGATTCGGTACGTAAAGGCCAAACCATTGCAGAAATGGGCGATACCGATGCCAACTCCGTACGACTGCATTTTGAGCTTCGCGTCAATGGCAAGCCCGTAGATCCGCTGCCCTTCCTGCAGTAATGTAAGGTGGCATGACAACCGTTCTGGTATTTGATATTGAAACCATACCGGATGTAGCGGGACTGCGCCGGCTGGAGGATTTTCCGGCGAGTATGGCGGATAGCGATGTAGCGCAGCAAGTCATGCAACTGCGTTTAGAAAAAACTGGCAGCGATTTTTTACCCCTCTACCTGCAACGCATCGTTGCAATCTCCTGTGTGATTCGGCGCACCACTAAAGAGGGTTTACCGCAAATCAAAGTCGGCTCCCTCGGCAATCCAGATGATTCTGAAAAGGTGTTGATTCAGGCATTTTTTGATTTGATCGAAAAATACACGCCGCAATTGGTATCGTGGAATGGCAGCGGTTTTGATTTACCCGTACTGCACTACCGCGCCTTAATTAACCAAGTACACGCGCCGCGCTACTGGGAAATGGGCGAGAGTCAAGATAGCGATAGCCGCGAGTTTAAGTGGAATAACTACATCAGCCGCTACCACATGCGGCATTTAGACTTAATGGATCTACTCGCCAAATTCAATGGCCGGGCCAATGCCCCTTTGGATGCCTTAGCTAAACTGTGCGGCTTTCCGGGCAAGCTCGGCATGGATGGCAGTCAAGTGTGGCCAGCCTACCAAGACGGCAAGATTGCCGACATACGGCGTTATTGCGAAACCGATGTGGTCAATACCTACCTCATGTATTGCCGCTATCAACTGTTGCGGGGCGGAGTGACACAAGCCGAGCACGATGAAGAGCTCGACTTTGTGAAGCACTATTTAGAGCAAGAAGCCAAAGAGCCTCATGGTCAAGCCTGGCAAGAATACCTCGCCGGCTTTGCAGGCGATGCCTAGGCGATCACGCGCACGCGTAGCGCCAGAAAGTCACGGCATCTCCGACCCCATTTTGGTAGAGGGCTTAGACCTCGATGCTCAAGGCATTGCCCGCTTAGCACCAACCGAAGAAGCAGCTACACGCGGTGAGAGCGGTAAAGTCATCTTCATTCGGGGCGCCTTACCAACCGAGCTAGTGCGCTACCAAATTACCCGCGATAAATCGCGCTTTTCCAAAGCCAAAGTAATCGATATTCTGAAAGAAGCGGTCTTTCGAGCCAAGCCTGCATGCCAATATTTTGGAGTGTGTGGCGGTTGCACCATGCAGCACTTGGATATTCGGGCGCAAATTGCGATTAAGCAGCGCGTGCTGGAAGATGACCTGCTGCACATTGGGCAGCTGCGCCCGCAAGAGGTATTGCGACCCATGGCTGGCCCCACTTGGCGCTATCGCCACCGCGCGCGTTTTAGTGTGGTCAATCGCTCGATTAAAAAAGGTACGGTGCTGGTGGGTTTTCATGAACACCAAAGTGCGTATGTGGCGGATATGCTTTTGTGTGCGATTTTGCCCAAGCATGTATCGGATTTACTCGAGCCCCTGCGCGCGCTCATCATGGCGCTCAGCGATCCGAGCCGAGTGCCGCAAATAGAACTTGCTGTAGGCGAGGGTGAGCAAATCGGTAGTCAAGTTACCGCCTTAGCGATTCGGCATTTAGAGCCGCTAACGGACGCCGATCAAACTGCCATCAGAGCATTTGCAGATCAGCATGGCGTATGGATTTGGTTACAACCCAGTGGCTTACAAAGCCTAGCTCCCTTTCATCCGCCGACTGGAACACTCTGTTACCGCTTGCCGGAGTTTGGCATTGAGATGCCATTTAAGCCGGCCGACTTTACGCAGGTCAATCACCTGATGAATCGCTCGCTCGTCAGCCGCGCCTTACGACTGCTCGAAGTGCAAGCAGGCGATCGGGTACTCGATCTCTTTTGCGGTATTGGTAACTTCAGCTTGCCATTAGCTCGCACAGCTAGTTCCGTATTGGGCATCGAAGGCCTTGCGAGTTTAGTGGAGCGCGCTACTGAAAATGCAGCGCACAACCAGCTCAGCCATAAAGCCCGTTTCATGCAAAGCGATCTGTTTGAAGTTAGTATCGACACCATTGTTTCGTGGGGCAAGGCCGAGCGCTGGTTAATTGATCCGCCCAGAGAAGGAGCAATGGCTATCTGCCAAGCACTAGCCAATATTGTTCAAGCAAAAGCAGCAGGGCAGCACGAGTGGGATGCCTTCTTACCAAAACGTATTGTCTATGTGTCGTGCAATCCCAAAACACTTGCGCGGGATGCGGCTATATTGGTGCACCAAGCCGGCTACCAGTTGCAATCGGCCGGCATCATCAATATGTTCCCGCATACCTCGCATGTGGAGTCAATTGCGGTGTTTGAGCACACTGGGCACGCCATTCATCCATGACATTACCTAAGCATTTCAAGCCATCACACTTCATCATTAGTAGAGCTCCTCCGAATTGACCAAACAACCCCTGCCTATGCGCTCCGCGGCTGTCTGGCTCTCCATCGCTCTTCACCTGGGTTTATTTCTGCTGTGGGTAAGCTATGAAGGTTTCACCCACTTAAAACCCAAAGATAAAAATCCAGAGATCATTGAGGTTCAGCTTGAAGAGCCTATCGCTAAAACCAATAGCGATAAACAGCCAGCATCATTGGAAGCTCCCTCAGCCCCTACAGCAGAGGAATGGGCTTTTGCTTCAAAGTACACACTCAAAAATAGTAAAGGCTATCGGCACTCCTTTGGTCAGCAAGTGCGAAGCATGATGGGAACTGCTGTAGAGGGACCAGATCAAGGGCAAGTGCGATTCAGAATCGAAATTGCGCCCAGTGGCAGCATTACCAAAGTAGAGACGCTTTGGAAAACATCCGATAAAGCAGAGCAACTGGCAAGAAAAGCCATCACTTCTATGCCAGCTTTGCCGCCCACACCAACTGGTAAGCCACTGATTTTTGAGAGAACGATCTCATTTACGCCATATGCCACTAACGACGTGCCAATCTACCGAGACGACTGCCAACCCGATGCGCCCGTATTTAATAATCCCTTTGCTTGGGATGGTAAATCACCGCAAGAGATCAAAAAAAATAAACCTAGTGAAAAACTCAGTACCGAGGCACTAGCTGAATGCCTTAAGCAATTACCTCAAGACACTGCGGAAGGGGTGGCAGCTCACAATCAACGGCAATTCGAGCAGTGGCGATCAGGTAAATTGAATTAATAGTAAAAAAACTGGCATCGGGTCAGCCTGACACCAAATTTCTTTACTTAAAGAGCCTTGGGCCTAAGTCAGCAAGCATTTGCCTCAAAAGTGACTTGCCTGTATACTTGTACAATATATAGAACAAGTCACGGAGCACACTATGCGCGTTATTAATTTTTCAGATGCGAGAACGCAGTTTAAGCAAGTCATCGATCGGGTCGTAGCTGATCAGGATGTCGCCATTATTTCGCGAAGGGACGCAGAGGATGCCGTACTGATGTCGCTCGATACCTATAACAGCATGATGGAAACATTCCATCTTTTAAAATCTCCTGCCAACGTCAAACATTTGGAGAAATCATTGAAGCAATATCGCCAAGGCCAAACTAAAACGAAGGCGCTCGTGGATGCGAAGTAAGTTAGTTTGGACAAATGCAGCGTGGTCAGACTACCTCTATTGGCAAGTTCAAGATAAGAAAACCCTCAAACGCATCAATCTATTGATTAAAGATGCCATGCGTGATCCGGAAGACGGCATAGGTAAGCCTGAGGCTCTTAAAGAAAGTCTTTCAGGCTTATATTCTCGGCGAATTGATGCGGTCAATCGCTTGGTTTATGCGGCAACGAAAGATGAGCTCGTCATCATTGCCTGCCGTTATCACTATTAATCAGATTCACTAGATAAAGCCCCAAAGAAAAAGCGCCCCGCAGGGCGCTTATCTTTAATGCTGATTACGACTTAGTCTCGATCGCCACCCATGATCCCAAAAAGGGCCAGGAGGTTAGTAAAGATGTTGTAGATATTCAGGTAAATGGCAAGGGTCGCCATCACGTAGTTGGTTTCACCACCATTGACTACACGCTGAACGTCCACCAGGATGAAGGCCGAGAAAATCCCGATCGCCAACACCATCAAGGTCAACATCAAAGCAGGCATTTGCAGCCAAATATTGGCAAGGGAGGCCACGATTAGCAGTAAGACGCCAATCATGAGGAACTTACCCATGCTGCCAAAGTCACGCTTGCTGACGGTAGCAATGCTGGCCATGACCGTGAAGATCAGGGCGGTACCACCAAATGCACCCATGATCAGGGTTGCGCCGTTACTGTAGGTACCCAGGGTGTAGCCAACTAAACGGGACAGCATCACACCCATAAAGAAGGTGAAGGCCAATAACAGCACTACACCTAAGCCGCTGTCTTTATTGCGGTCAATCGCCCAGAAGAAACCGAAGGCCACAGCCATAAAGACGATAAAGCCCATGAAGGGGCTACCTTCAAATAGCTTGAATCCCATTGCGACACCCAGCCAAGCGCCGATGACGGTTGGAACCATGGAAAGTGCCAACAGGGCGTAGGTATTACGCAGTACCTTGTTACGGACCTGTGCATTTGCAACTGAGCCTGTCTGCCCAAAGCCGAACGAGTTCAAATCACTCATATTGACTCCTTTAATGAAATAACGTGAATCCACCACGGGACTTTGATAGTAAGTATAGACAAAATTGATTAAATCAAGGGTCCGATCCAATAAGAACAAACAAAATAGGGTTATACCCAGTAAATTCAATGGCTTAGGGTAATGCATATGGGGGTAAATACGGGCTAAGCAATGTATAATTGCTGGGCGTTGAACAAACGCAGAATACCCGCATCGGCAGCCAATACCCTATTAATTTTGGTCAAAAATGGCTGTTTTTTTATTACTATTGAATTAATCACTGGAGTTTTGCATGGCAATGGAGCGCACCCTTTCTATTATTAAACCGGATGCAGTAGCTAAAAATGTAATCGGACAGATTTATTCCCGTTTTGAGCAAGCCGGCCTCAAAGTCATCGCATCCAAAATGGCGCATTTGTCGCAGTCAGAAGCCGAGCAGTTTTATGCCGTGCATGCAGCCCGCCCATTCTTTAAAGATTTGGTGAGTTTTATGATTTCTGGTCCAGTGATGATTCAGGTATTGCAGGGCGATAACGCCATTGCAAAAAACCGTGAACTCATGGGCGCAACTGATCCTAAGAAGGCAGACAAAGGCACCATTCGTGCTGACTTTGCAGATAGCATTGATGCCAACGCAGTGCATGGCTCCGATGCCCCAGAAACTGCTGCTGTGGAAATCGCTTTCTTTTTCCCAGGCATGAATATCTTTTCGCGTTAATTGATTGACTACCCCGCGCACAAATCTCCTGGATTTTGACGCTGCCGGCATGGCAGCGTATGTCGCGGGTCTAAATGAAAAACCATTTCGGGCCAAGCAGCTCCTGAATTGGGTTCACCAGCGCGGCGTGTCGGATATCGCCGCGATGAGTGATCTAGCAAAACCCTTTCGCGCCTCTTTAGCCGATCACGCTGAAATTAAACCGCTGCCCGTCATTCGGGATGAGCAGGCTGAGGATGGCACACGCAAGTGGCTGATTGATGTGGGCGCCAAAGATGCGGTGGAGATGGTATTCATACCGGAAGACGACCGCGGTACTTTGTGTATTTCATCGCAGGCCGGCTGTGCAGTGAATTGCCGTTTTTGCTCCACTGGCTATCAAGGCTTCTCACGCAACCTCACCGCCGGTGAAATCATCGGCCAGCTTTGGTATGCCGAGCACGAGTTAAAGAAAGATCCGAACGCGATACTGCGTTTAGAGCAATACCCAACCCCCGGTTATGTATACAGTGGCCGCGTGGTCTCGAATGTAGTGTTGATGGGCATGGGCGAGCCCTTACTCAATTACGACAACGTATTAACTGCTTTGCGCTTAATGCTCGATGACAACGCTTACGGTTTGTCACGGCGCCGCGTTACGGTATCTACCTCAGGCGTTGTGCCGATGATGGACCGCTTATCGCAAGACTGCCCCGTTGCGTTGGCAGTGTCCTTGCATGCTGCAAATGATGCGCTGCGTGACCAGCTGGTTCCTCTGAATATTAAATACCCGCTGCGCGAATTACTGGCAGCGTGTGAGCGCTATTTGGAGTTTGCTCCCCGTGATTTTTTAACCTTTGAATACTGCATGCTTGAGAATGTAAATGACAGCGATGCGCAGGCCAAAGAGTTAATTCGGTTGCTGAGCGGTATTAAGTGCAAGGTCAATCTAATCCCCTTTAATCCCTTTCCTGAATCCGGTCTGACGCGCTCATTGCCGCAGCGCGTTCAGGCATTTATGCATTTATTACAAGATGCCGGCATGATTGCCACCGTGCGTAAAACCCGCGGTGATGATATTGCTGCTGCATGCGGCCAGCTCGCTGGTGATGTGGTGGATCGGACCCGCGTGCGTGAGCGCGCCCTCTACGAACAACCCATCGAATGGGTCAACCGTTAATATTGCATATACCAATGACAGCACCTACCAAAACCATGTCAAATTGCCTGTCTCCATTACCACTCGGTCCATCGCCTAAACGCGCTTCCCGCCAATCCGAAGTCGTATGGGAGAGCGCTCGGATTACGGTCGGTGGTAATGCGCCGGTTCGTGTGCAGTCGATGACCAATACCGATACCGAAGATGCGATTGCAACCGCAATTCAAGTTAAAGAGTTAGCGCGTGCAGGATCTGAGATGGTGCGCATTACCGTTAATACGCCGGCTGCAGCAGCTGCTGTTCCTTACATTCGGGAGCAGCTCGATAAGATGGGCGTACACGTGCCCTTGATTGGTGACTTTCATTACAACGGCCACACACTACTCAAAGAGCATCCTGAGTGCGCTAGGACTTTATCCAAGTACCGCATTAATCCCGGTAACGTAGGCAAGGGCGCAAAACGCGATCCGCAGTTTGCGCAAATGATTGAAGCCGCTTGCGAATACCGCAAACCCATTCGGATTGGTGTGAATTGGGGTAGCCTGGATCAAGAGCTGCTCGCGAGCATCATGGATGCCAACGCGGCGCTGCCTAGCCCTAAATCAGCACAAGAAGTGATGATCGAGGCCTTGATTCAGTCGGCTTTGCAATCCGCAGAGAAAGCGGAAGAGCTGGGCATGGATCCCAATCAAATCACGCTCTCCTGCAAAGTCAGTAACGTACAAGATTTAGTGGCGGTCTACCGCGACCTCGCGCGCCGCTGCGACTACCCATTGCATTTGGGCTTAACCGAAGCCGGTATGGGCAGTAAAGGCATTGTGGCATCGACTGCGGCCTTAGCCATCCTATTGCAAGAAGGCATTGGCGATACCATTCGTGTATCACTCACACCCGATCCGGGCGCGCCCCGTGAAAACGAAGTGATTGTGGGCCAAGAGATTTTGCAAACCATGGGCCTGCGTAATTTCACGCCGATGGTGATTGCCTGTCCTGGTTGCGGCCGCACCACGAGCACGACCTTTCAGGAATTAGCCGCCAACATCCAATCGTATTTACGTCAGCAAATGCCGGTGTGGAAAAAAACCCATCCGGGCGTCGAAGAAATGAACGTCGCCGTGATGGGTTGTATTGTCAATGGCCCGGGCGAGAGTAAGCATGCCAATATTGGTATCTCCTTACCAGGTACGGGCGAGACGCCGGCTGCCCCCGTGTTCGTCGATGGCGTCAAAGTGAAGACGCTCCGCGGTGAATCGATTGCGCAGGACTTTCAGGTGATTGTCGAAGAGTATGTCAAGACCCGTTACGGCAGTACGCAAGCATGAGTAATCCCAAGCTGCAAAAAATAAATGGCGTACGGGGCATGAATGACCTACTGCCGGCTGATGCGCAGCAGTGGACGCATTTGGAAAATGCCGTTCGTGATCTCACGCGCGCCTATGGATACGAATTACTCAAAACGCCGATTGTGGAATCCACTCCAGTATTTCAGCGCGGCATTGGTGAAGTAACCGACATTGTTGAGAAGGAGATGTATTCCTTCGAAGACCGTTTAAATGGCGAGCAGTTAACGCTCAGACCAGAAGGTACTGCTGCGCTGGTACGCGCTGTTATTGAACACAATCTGCTCTACGATGGCCCCAAGCGCCTTTGGTATACCGGTCCGATGTTTCGGCATGAGCGACCACAGCGGGGGCGTTATCGTCAGTTTCATCAATTTGGGATTGAGGCTTTGGGTTTTGCGGGCCCGGATATCGATGCAGAAATCATCTTGATGGGTCAGCGTCTGTGGGATGAATTGGGCTTACGCGGCGTGCGCTTAGAAATCAATTCGCTAGGTCAGGCCGATGAGCGTGCGCTGCATCGCACTGCCTTAATTACCTATTTTGAGAAAAACGCATCCGGTTTGGATGCCGATTCACAACGCCGCCTCAAAACTAATCCACTGCGCATCCTCGATTCGAAAAACCCAGAGATGCAAGCCTTGATTGAAGGCGCGCCTCGGCTGCTGGATTTTCTAGGATCTGAATCGCTGGCGCATTTTGAAGCGGTGCAAGCATTGCTCAAAGCCAATAACGTACCGTGCAAAATTAATCCGCGCTTGGTGCGGGGCTTGGATTATTACAACTTGACGGTATTTGAGTGGGTGACTGACGCCCTCGGCGCGCAAGGCACGATTGCGGGCGGCGGTCGTTACGATCCGTTAATCGAGCGCATGGGCGGCAAACCAGCACCCGCATGTGGCTGGGCCATGGGCATGGAGCGGGTACTCGAACTGATGAAGGTCTCTGAGTCATTGCCCGAGCCCACCAATTTATGCGACATCTTTGTGTTGCATCAGGGCGGCGAGACCTTGCGTACCGCGATGGTCGCGGCGGAGGAAATGCGCAGCGCTGGTATTGACGTGGTTCTATTTTGCGCACCAGACGGTCAAACAGCGAGTTTTAAGTCCCAAATGAAGAAGGCCGATGCCAGCGGCGCAGCGTATGCGGTGATCATTGGCCCTGATGAGTTGGCACGCAATGAGGCACAACTCAAAGATTTGCGTGGGGGTGAGCAGCAACGTGCTATTGCCTTAGAAGGATTGCTCGGTACCGTAATTGATGCCTTAGTAGCGACATCCGAATAGAATGACGCATTCGTATCGTATTTAATAGCCTGGATCGTTATGCCTTTAGACCTTGAAGAACAAGAACAACTCGATAGCTTTAAAGCTTTTTGGGAGAAATACCGCTCCGTCATCATGGGCCTCGTTACGGCTGTTTTATTTGTATTTGCCGCCTACAACGGTTGGCAGTGGTGGAAGAATAGCCAGGCAACCGAAGCCGGTAAGCTCTACGAAACCATGATGGGCTCGATTGAAAAGGGCAATAAAGAACAAAGCATGCAGGCGGCGGACGACTTGCAAAAGCAATTTGCTGGAACCAGTTACGCCCCCATGGCGAGTTTGATTGCAGCAAAACTGGCTGCGGATGCCGGTGATGCTGCTAAATCCCAAGCCTATTTGCGCTGGGTTGCTGAAAAAGCAGCCAACGATGGTTACAAAGCCTTAGGTAAATTACGCTTGGTAACGGCCTTGATGGACGAGGGCAGTGCAAAGTCCCTCGCGGAAGCCGATGCGATTTTGAAAGCGACGCCAACTCCCGGATTTGAGCCTTTATGGCTAGAGCGCCGTGGCGATTGGTACTTGGTGCAAGGTAAAAATGCCGATGCGAGAACCAGTTATTCGCAAGCGTGGAAGTTGTTGGAAAAATCCAAAGAGTTTCCACAAGAGGCGCGCAGTCTGCTTAAAGTAAAGCTCGATGCTGTTGGGGGCATTGAATGAAACGGCTTCTAGGCGCTGTTGTTGTTGCCGTATTGGCAGTAAGCCTCGTGGCCTGCTCCGGTAAGGCGCGCGTGCGCCAGCCGGCTGAGTTAGTCAAAGTCAGTAATCAGTTTGATTTAGCACCCGTATGGTCGGTCAGTATTGGCTCCTCTGAGCCATTTAATTTTCATCCGGCTGTAGCAGGTGATGCGGTGTATGCCGCATCGCGTCGCGGCAGTCTGCGCAAAATTGATTTACAAAGTGGCAAGACCGTATGGGATATTACGGTTCCAGAAAAACTTAGCATTGGTCCGGGCTCGGATGGCAAAGTCACTGCAGTAGTGTCAACGGAGGGCGACGTGTTTGCCTATGACGACACCGGCAAAAACATTTGGAAGTTTCATATTGGCGGCGAAGTATTGACTGCCCCGGTTGTAGCCGGTGGCGTGGTGGTGATTCGGGGTTTGGATAATCGCTTTGTGGGCCTTGATGCGGCTACCGGTAAGCGTCGCTGGATATACCAGCGCCAGCAATCGGCATTGTCTTTGCGTGTCGGTTACGGCATGTTGTCGATTGGTAATGAAGTGATCGTCACCGGTTTTGCAGGCGGACGGTTTGGGATGTTTGGTATTGCCAATGGCGGACTCGTTTGGGAAACCCCAATCTCTTTTCCGAAGGGCTTTTCTGAAATCGAGCGCCTCAATGATGTGAGTGCCAAGCCCAGTATGGAGGGTGAGCTAATTTGTGCCGTCTCCTATCAGGGGCGTATTGGTTGCGCGCAAGCGCGTACCGGCACCTTGACTTGGTTCAAAGATTTTTCCAGTTTCACTGGCACCACGCAAAGTACCGAGTTTGTTTTTGCTGCCAATGAAAAATCCCACGTCACGGCATTTCGGAGCAGTGACGGCGCTCAGGTATGGGAGAACACCCAACTGACCTGGCGCGATGTTGGCGAGCCCCTAGCAATTGGACGGGTTGTTCTCATGGGTGATAAGCAAGGTTACATTCATGCGATGTCGCAGTCGGGTGGCGAGATGCTGGCGCGTATTCGCCATGACTCCACGCCGGTGACGGCAGCGCCGATTGCGGTAGGTGGCTTGATACTGGTCCAGTCTCAAGGCGGCAAGCTAACGGCGTACAGCCCCAAATGAAACCAGTCATCACTATTGTTGGCCGACCGAACGTCGGCAAATCCACCTTGTTCAATCGCTTGACGCGTTCGCGTGATGCGCTCGTAGCGGACTTTTCTGGTTTAACTCGGGATCGCCATTACGGTAATAGCCGCCTTACTTCACGTGAATTTATTTGCGTGGATACCGGCGGCTTTGAGCCGGTAGCAAAAACCGGCATCGTGGCCGAGATGGCCAAACAAACCAAGCAAGCCGTTGCTGAATCCGACTTAATTATTTTCTTGGTGGACGGCCGTTTAGGCATGGCGCCGCAAGACCGTGTGATTGCCGATTTTTTACGCAAGACTGGTCGACCTGTTGTGTTGGCCGTCAACAAAACCGAAGGCATGTCGCAGGGTGTAGTGACGGCTGATTTTCATGAGCTGGGATTAGGCGAGCCGTTTGCGATTTCGTCCGCGCATGGCGATGGCGTTAAAACACTGATTGAAGATGCGCTCGATGAGCTCGGTATACCCGAGCCCGATGACAGCGCTGACGCTGATCCCTTAACCCCCCGCGCCATGAAAATCGCGGTGGTGGGCCGCCCCAATGTGGGCAAGTCGACCCTGATCAATAAACTGATTGGCGAAGAGCGGGTGATTGCATTTGATATGCCAGGCACGACGCGGGATGCGATTGAAGTGCCCTTTGAGCGTAACGGCAAGCCCTACATCTTGATTGATACCGCCGGTTTGCGTCGCCGCGGTAAGGTGTTCGAAGCCATTGAAAAGTTCTCTGTCGTCAAAACGCTGCAGGCGATTGCCGATGCCAACGTCGTCATTTTGATGCTCGATGCCCAGCAAGATATTTCAGAGCAAGACGCGCACATTGCTGGATTTATTTTAGAAGCAGGCCGGGCTTTGGTCTTAGCAATTAATAAGTGGGATGGCGTGGATCATTACGTTAAAGAGCGCTGCCGAGTCGAGATTGGACAAAAGTTGCGCTTCTTGGATTTTGCAAATGTTCATCCTATCTCCGCTAAAAAAGGCACCGGTCTAAAAGAGCTTTTTAAAGACGTTGACTTGGCATATGCCGCAGCCATGGCGAAATTACCGACCCCCAGACTGACGCGTATTTTGGCCGAGGCGGTGGAGCATCAACAGCCCAAGCGCGTTGGCATGGGCCGTCCTAAATTACGCTATGCGCACCAAGGCGGTATGAACCCGCCGATTGTGGTGATTCATGGCAGTGCGCTGAGCGGTGTAACGGATAGCTATAAGCGCTTTTTAGAAGGGCGCTTTCGGGAGGCATTTAATCTGCGGGGAACCCCCTTGCGGATTGAAATGCGCACCAATAAAAATCCCTATGTGGACGCCGATAAAGGCAAAAAGCGCTAATCTAGTGCCATTCTTTCGTATTTAATCATTCAGTATTACTGATGATTTGGCAAAATAATTTTAGGCGGTATATATTAATAACCATAGAGTGAATAGCACACCGTAATGCAGTACCCTGTTGTTGAATCTAAAAAAGCAAGACTCCCACACATCCAATAATGAATAAGGAGCAGTATGAATAGCAATAAGACCCAACTACTTCAGGATCCTTTCCTGAATACCTTGCGCAAAGAACACGTTCCCGTATCAATTTACTTGGTTAACGGCATTAAGCTGCAAGGCAATATCGAATCCTTTGACCAGTACGTCGTTTTGTTGCGCAACACCGTAACGCAAATGGTCTACAAGCATGCGATTTCAACGATTGTTCCAGCGCGTGCAGTGACCTTCCGCGCTGACGAGGAAGAGCCTTCTGCATAAAACTGGCATTGATCCCGTTCGCGCAGTTCTAGTAGGAGTCGATTCGGGGCGAGAGGATTTTCCGGACAGCATGGCTGAACTCAGTCTACTGGCTGATAGCGCAGGCTCCATTCCGATTGCTAGTGTCGTTGCACGAAAAGGCCGTACCGATCCTGCTTTATTTGTGGGCTCGGGTAAAGCCAATGAAATCAAGCGGGCCTTAGAGGATAACGACGCTGAACTCGTTATCTTTAATCACCCTTTATCTCCAAGCCAGCAGCGCAATTTAGAGCGCCACCTCGGTCACCATGTGATGGATCGCACGGGCTTGATATTGGATATTTTTTCGCAGCGCGCCCAAAGCCACATTGGTAAAACCCAGGTTGAGTTGGCGCAGGTACGCTACCGGATGTCACGCCTGGTGCGGGCATGGAGTCACTTAGAGCGCCAAAAGGGCGGTATCGGTCTTCGCGGTGGCCCTGGCGAAACCCAGATGGAGCTCGATCGTCGCATGCTGGCCACCAAAGCCAAGCGCCTTGAGCTTGAGCTAGAGAAGCTGCAACGCCAGCAGCGTACCCAGAGAAGGTCACGCAGTCGTAAAGATGTGTTCTCGGTTTCCTTGGTGGGCTACACCAATGCCGGCAAATCGACCTTGTTTAACGCCTTAACCAAGGCCGATACCTATGCTGCAGATCAGCTCTTCGCCACCCTCGATACCACCTCGCGCCGGGTATTTTTGCCCGAAGTGGGCTCGATTGTGGTCTCCGATACGGTTGGATTTATCCGGGATTTACCCCATCAACTGGTAGAAGCCTTTCGGGCGACCTTGGACGAAACCATCCATGCGGACTTAATACTGCACGTGATTGATGCCTGTAGCCCAGTAGCCAAGGAGCAGCAAGCCCAGGTTGAGGCGGTTTTGGCTGAAATTGGGGCCGATTCCATCCCCCGGCTCGAGGTGATGAACAAGATCGACCTGATGCCCCAGACCTTCACGAAAGGGCCCATGGTTGTAAGGGATATTGAGGGTCAGCCAAGCCGGATTTATCTGTCGGCGCAAACGGGGCTGGGCCTTGATTTACTGCGGGATACTCTGGCTCAAAGTGCTGTAATGACTGATAGAATAAGGGACGAGCACAACCGGCCGAAGTCGCAATTGACTACGGAGGAGTTGTTGGCCCCTATGACAGAACGACCTGATTCCGCTGAATTTAACCCAATCCCACTAAAACACTATTTACCCCATGATGCGTAGACTGCTTTCGATTTTTTCGGTAAATGACCCTGGCTGGGGTAATTCGCCACGCCCCAACGATGCCAAAGGGGATACTTCCGGATCCAAGGACGGTAATGCTGGTAATGAGGGTGCGCCCCCAGCAGAAGAGCAGGGCGCCTCGGCCAATCCGCCTACTAGCAAACCGGAGCCGGATCGTAAGCCAGTGGGTAATGGCCCGCCGGACCTCGATGAACTCTGGCGCGACTTTAATGATCGCCTCAGCAACCTCTTTGGCGGCAAAAAAGGCCCAGGCCGACCTAGCGGTGGTTGGGATGGCAAACCGAATCCAAACCCAAACCAGAATAATGATCGTGGCGGCCCACCGAGCGGCGGTTCACGTCCCCCCATTTTTTCGGGTGGATTGCCTTTCTCATCCAAAAATGGGGTCTTGGCTGCGCTTGGCGGTGTCTTTTTTATCTGGATTGCGACCGGCTTTTTTATGATCCAAGAGGGTCAGGCTGGCGTGGTTCTGACCTTTGGTAAGTACAGCTATACCGCAGGCCCTGGTATTAACTGGCGTATGCCGTATCCCTTCCAAACAACCGAGATGGTGAATATCTCAGCGGTTCGCTCGGTCGAGATTGGCCGCTCCGTCGTGATTAAGGCGACTAACCAAAAAGATTCATCCATGCTGACCGAAGATGAAAACATCATTGATGTGCGTTTTGCTGTGCAGTACCGCTTAAAAGACCCAACCGAATATTTGTTTAACAATCGCGATCCGGATTTTGCCGTAGTGCAAGCAGCCGAAACCGCGGTGCGTGAAATCGTCGCGCGCAGTACGATGGATAACGTCCTGTATGAAGGCCGTGAAAAGATTGCGATTGATTTAACCGCATCGATTCAGCGCATTCTGGATAGCTACAAGGCAGGTATCTTTATCACCAGCGTGACAGTACAAAACGTGCAGCCACCCGAGCAAGTGCAAGCATCCTTTGACGACGCTGTTAAGGCAAGCCAAGATCAAGAGCGTTTGAAGAGCGAAGGGCAAGCCTATGCCAATGACATTATTCCGCGTGCCAAAGGCGCTGCAGCGCGTTTGATCGAGGAGGCAGAAGGTTATAAAGCCCGTGTCACCGCAACGGCAGAAGGTGATGCGATGCGCTTTAAGCAAATCTTGGTGGAGTACGCCAAGGCACCTCAAGTCACACGTGATCGCATGTACGTTGATACGATGCGCGAGGTCTATACCAATGTCTCGAAGATTTTGGTCGATACCGCGAAAAGCAACAGCATGTTGTATTTGCCGCTTGATAAGATCGTCTCGCAGGTAAGTGCTGAAAGCGCAAAAGCAGCCAGTCAGGCTGTAGCAAACGGCTCAGTCACCGTTGGCGCTGCAACCGACGTACCTGCTGCTGCCCCTGCTACCAGAGCGCCAGAGCGCCCTGCGGATCGCCGTGATGGCGGCCTACGCAGCCGAGATCGGGACGCACGATAATGAATATGAATCCAAATCGCGTCATTGCCATCCTCGTTGGCCTGGTTTTATTGGTCATTGTTGTTTTATCGAGCGTCTTCGTTGTCGATCAACGTAAATTTGCTGTGGTCTTTGCCTTCGGCCAGTTTGTTCGAGTAGCCGATGATGCTGGTCTGAATTTCAAGTTGCCAGCACCATTTCAAAATATTCGCTTCTTTGATCGCCGCATCATGACGATTGATAACCCAGAAGCAGAGCGCTACATCACTGCTGAAAAGAAAAACTTACTGGTTGATTCGTATGTGAAGTGGCGCATCATTGATCCGCGTAAATTCTTCATCAGCTTTAAGGGCGATGAGCGGATGGCTTCGGATCGCTTAACGCAGCTGGTGCGCTCCGCACTGAATGAAGAGTTCACCAAGCGCACTATCCGGGAAATTATTTCGGAGCAGCGCGATGAAGTGATGCAAAACATTCGCAAAAAAGTAGAAGTCGATGCGGCCGATATTGGCGTTGAAATCGTTGATGTCCGTTTAAAGCGCATTGACCTCTTGGCGGAAATTAGTGACTCGGTCTATCGCCGGATGGAAGCCGAACGCAAGCGCGTAGCCAATGAACTGCGCTCAACCGGTGCTGCGGAGTCCGATAAGATCCGCGCCGATGCAGAGCGCCAGCGCGATGTGATTTTGGCCGAAGCCTACCGTGATGCCCAGCGCATCAAAGGTGCCGGTGATGCCCGCGCAACGGCCTTGTATTCGGAGGCATTTGGCCGTGATCCGCAATTTGCGCAGTTTTACCGCAGCCTAGAGGCCTACCGGAGCTCATTTAAGGATAAGCGCGATATTATGGTGATTGAACCCACGAATGAGTTCTTTAAGCACCTCAATAAAAAATAAGAAGCGCGTATCGTGAATCGCTGGTTATTGCCCGAAGACATCGCTGATGTCTTGCCTGCTAAGGCGCGTAAAGTGGAGCAGCTGCGCCGCAGTTTGCTCGACCTTTACCGTTCCTATGGCTACGAGCTGGTTGCCCCTCCCTTGCTGGAGTTTTTAGATTCATTGCTGACGGGCACGGGCTCCGACCTCAATCTGCAAACGTTTAAATTGGTAGATCAGCTCTCCGGCAGAACCCTCGGCCTGCGTGCCGACATGACGCCCCAAGTCGCTCGCATTGATGCCCACTTACTCAACCGCACTGGTGTAACACGGCTTTGTTATGCAGGACCCATTGCCCACACCCGCACACCCATTGGCTGCACTTCTCGCGAAGAGTTGCAACTGGGCGCTGAAATTTACGGTCACGCTGGTTGGGAGGCCGACTTAGAGGCGCTGACGCTGCTATTGCAAACATTGCAAACCGCTGGTCTCAAGCAGGTTTACCTTGATCTCTCGCATGCCGGCATATTGACTGGCATTTTGGAGAATCAGGTGGTTTCAAAAGAAGAAATTGAAACCCTCTACGGTCTTTTGCAAAGCAAAGACCGTAGTAGCCTTGCAAGCTGGTCGCGTAATTTACCGCAGCCCGTTGGTCAGGCCCTAATGGCGTTAACCGAACTCAGTGGCCCGGCTAAAGATGTACTAGTAAAGGCGCGCAAGGTGTTGCCAAGCAACGCACTGGTCAGTGATGCCTTATCGCTGCTGGAGCGGTTGACAAACGCCATTGCCTTAATGCCATCGGCACCGGAGGTCAGCATTGATTTAGCCGATTTACGGGGTTATCAATACCACAGCGGCATGATGTTTACCGCATACGTAGATGCATTACCCCAACCGATTGCACGCGGCGGTCGCTACGATCATGTGGGGCAGGCCTTTGGGCGTGCCCGTCCTGCCACCGGTTTTTCCATTGATTTATTAACCTTGGCTGGCTTATCAACCGATCTGGAAGAGCGCTCAGCGATCTTAGCGCCTTGGATCAGCGATGCGGGATTAAATGCAGCAATCCAAGCCCTTCGCGCTGGCGGTGAGATTGTGGTTCAACTGGCGCCTGGCGATGCGGCACTCAGTGCAGAATATCGACTGGATCGCGTTTTAGTGGAACAGGGCGGTACCTGGAAAGTGCAGCCCAAGAGCGCTAGCAAGAGTAGCTAGTAGCCTGCTATGTGTTTTTGATTGATTTGTTTATTACTGGATTAAATATGCCTCAACAACAACAAACTCGTGGCCGCAATGTGGTCGTTATCGGCACGCAGTGGGGCGATGAAGGTAAAGGCAAAGTCGTCGACTGGTTAACAGACCATGCGCAAGCGGTTGTGCGCTTTCAGGGCGGACACAATGCGGGGCATACCCTGATCATTGGCGATAAGAAAACCATTCTGCGTTTAATTCCGTCGGGGATCATGCATAAGAACGTCATTTGCTACATTGGCAATGGCGTTGTACTGTCACCCGAAGCGCTCTTTAAAGAAATTGGTGAGCTCGAGGCTGCCGGTTTAGATGTGTGTTCCCGCTTGCGTATTTCAGAAGCGGCGACTTTAATTTTGCCGTACCACGTGGCAATTGACCATGCTCGTGAGAAAAAACGCGGCGAAGCCAAAATCGGTACTACCGGTCGCGGTATTGGCCCGGCATACGAAGATAAAGTGGCGCGCCGAGCGCTGCGAGTACAGGATTTGTTTTATCCCGAGAAGTTTGCCGAACAGCTGCGCGAGAACTTGGAGTATCACAACTTCATGTTGACGCAGTATTACGGTGCCAGCCCAGTGGATTACAAAGCTACCCTCGATGAGGCCATGTCCTATGCGGCGCGCATCAAGCCGATGGTGGTAGATGTCTCGAGCGCTTTGTATGCAGCTGGGCAAGCAGGTCAATCCCTCTTGTTTGAAGGCGCTCAAGGCACTTTACTTGATATTGATCACGGTACTTATCCGTATGTCACCTCCAGCAATTGCGTAGCGGGCAATGCTGCCGCAGGCTCCGGCGTTGGCCCTGAGTCCTTGCAGTACATCTTGGGCATTACCAAAGCGTATTGCACGCGCGTGGGTGCAGGACCCTTTCCGAGCGAGCTCTATGACCATGACAATCCTGCTAAGCAAGATCCGATCGGTATTCGTTTGGCAGAAGTCGGTAAAGAATTTGGCTCTGTCACGGGCCGTCCTCGTCGTACCGGTTGGCTCGATGCTGCCGCATTAAAACGCTCGATTCAGATTAATGGTCTCAGCGGTCTTTGCATTACGAAGCTGGATGTACTTGATGGTTTTGAAACCATTCGTTTGTGCGTGGGCTACCACTTGGATGGCCAGCGCTTGGATGTGCTACCCCGCGGCGCGGAAGCGGTAGCGCGTTGCGAGCCGATTTATGAGGACTTTCCAGGCTGGAAAGGTACGACCTACGGTATTCGCGAGTGGGATAAGTTGCCGCCAGAAGCGCAGACGTTCTTGCGCCGGATCGAAGCCGTTGCAGGCAAACCAATTGCAATGGTTTCTACAGGGCCAGAGCGCGACGAAACCATACTCTTGCAGCACCCGTTTGAGGCTTAGGGCAACTGCAATTGATTGTTACCCTAGAAGACGGAGCAATGCTAAGCATGCACAACTCCGTTTTGAATGATGGTGCCCAGAAGAGGACTCGAACCTCCACAACCTTTCGATCGCCAGCACCTGAAGCTGGTGCGTCTACCAATTTCGCCATCTGGGCATTGGGCTCTATTATAGGGCTAGCGGCCATTTTCGCCGCTATCCAAGGAATTCTCACCAAATGAATGTAAGCCATGCGTAAATCTGTGCCTCTAGTGCCGCGTGAGTCCGATCGCCTCGGCACGATTCAGGGCCATCGCGATGGCTTTGGCTTCGTGGTTCCGGATGATGCGGGCGAGGACATCTTTCTCTCCGAGCGGGAAATGTCGCGCGTGATGCATGGTGACCGAGTCAAGGTGCGGGTGATGGGAACCGATCGGCGTGGACGTCCCGAAGGTCAAATCGTCGAGGTGATCACCCACGTCAATCGCCTTGTGATTGGACGTTTATTAAATGAGAACGGCGTTCTCATTGTGGCGCCTGAAGACAAGCGCATTGGTCACGATATTTTGATACCGCCCAAGGGACAACTCAACGCTAAATTGGGTCAAGTGGTGAGTGTGGAAATTATTGATTACCCCGACAGTTACCGTCAGGCGGTAGGCCGAGTAGTTGAGGTCCTCGGTGAAATCGATGATCCCGGTATGGAAATCGAGATTGCTGTTCGTAAATACGGCGTGCCCCATGAATTCTCTGCAGCCACCATGAAAGAATCCGCTTTACTGCCAGATGGAGTGGTTCAGGCCGATTTGGAAGGACGGGTTGATTTACGGGATGTGCCCCTCGTCACCATTGATGGTGCCGATGCCCGCGACTTTGACGATGCCGTCTATTGCGAGCCCACAGTGTTTGGCAAGGTCAAGGCATGGCGCCTGATTGTGGCAATTGCCGATGTGTCGCATTACGTCAAGCCTGGCAATCCCTTGGACGAAGAAGGATTGCTGCGGGCAACCTCAGTGTACTTTCCGCGCCGCGTGATTCCGATGCTGCCAGAAAAGATTTCCAATGGGCTGTGCTCCTTAAATCCGGGGGTGGATCGCCTCTGCATGGTGTGCGACTCGGTGATTGATGTGCATGGTGAGATTTTGGCTTACCAGTTTTATCCTGCGGTCATGCACTCAGCCCAGCGCTTTACTTACGATGCGGTATGGGAAGTTATTAGCAATTCCAATGGCCCAGATGCCGCCCGGTTTGCGCAGTTTCGTCCGCTGCTGAATAATTTATATGGCTTATTTAAAATCTTATTGTCTGCACGCGAGAAGCGTGGCGCACTGGATTTTGAAACCACCGAGACCCAAATTATTTCCAATGAGCTCGGCAAAATTTTGCGCATTGAGCCACGTACCCGCAACGATGCCCATCGTTTAATTGAAGAGTGCATGTTGACTGCTAACGTCTGCGCTGCTGATTTTTTACAAAAAAACAAGCACTTGGGTTTGTACCGGGTCCACGCCGAGCCATCCGAAGAAAAAATCATGACCCTGCGGCAGGTCTTGCGCACTGCATCCTTAAGCCTTAGCGGTGGTGAAAAGCCGCAGCCCAAGGATTTTGCCCGCCTGATTAAAGAAATTAAACCCCGGCCCGATGCAACGATGTTGCAAACCGTGGTGCTGCGATCAATGCAGCAAGCGGTCTATCAGCCCGAAAATGTCGGGCATTTTGGTTTGTCTTTTCCAGCCTACGCGCACTTCACCAGTCCGATTCGGCGTTATCCTGATTTATTAGTGCACCGTGCGATTAAAGCCATCCTGCAAAAGCAGCCGTATTACCCCAGTCTGCCAGAGCGTGTACCGCTGAACCTCACCTTGCCACGCAAAGGGCAGGCACGCACCAATGCATCGGAAGCGAAAAAGTCACAGAGCGCCAGTAAAGCGGCCGGACCACAAAAGGGCAAAGGCGCTGCGGCGAGCGACGCACTCGCGATATGGGGTCAATTGGGCGTGCATTGCTCTTCCAATGAACGACGGGCTGATGAGGCATCGCGCGATGTCGAGGCCTGGCTCAAGTGCTATTACATGCGCGACCACCTCGGCCAAGAATACGCCGGCACGATTACGGGAGTAGCGAACTTTGGCCTTTTCATCCAACTAGAAAACCTCTTTGTTGAGGGCATGGTTCACGTCACGGAACTCGGCGGCGACTACTACCAATACGATGAAGCCCGTCAAGAATTGCGCGGCGAGCGTACCGGTATGCGCCACCGTTTGGGCGATCGCCTGCACGTGCTCGTTAGCCGGGTGGACTTGGATGCGCGCAAGATCGAGTTCTCTTTAGTCAAGTCCGTCATCAGTGAGCGCGATGGCGTGCGTAGCCGCACCCTCGTGCTAGCGAGCGATACCGGCAAGCCCAATAAAAAAGCAGCGTCCAAAAAGTCACGGCCTTCGAGTAAAGCGCCGAAGAAAAGTTCTGGCGTTAATGTGAATGCGGCCAAGGCAGCTGGCAAGCAAGGTGCTAAGCAATCCAAATCAGCTAAGGCGTCGCGTGGTAAGTCGGCCGCCATTCGTTCTCCAGGAAAGCCTTCTGGTAGCAAGCCGCCCACCCGCAAAGGAAAGCGTTAATGAAGCAAATTATGCTCGGCTTTCATGCGATTCAGGCGCGCTTGCGCCTTGACCCCGATAGCCTCAAAGCAGTCTATTTTGATCCAGCCCGGCGCGATCGCCGCATGGGTGATTTTTTAAAGCAAGCCGAATCGATTTTGGGCGATCGACTGCATTCTGCCGATTCGGAGCGCCTGCATAAATTAGCCGGCCATGACCGTCACCAAGGCGTCGTTGCCTTGGCTGAAAAAATGACGGTGGCGCGCACCTTAGCCGAACTGGTTGATGGCATTGAAGGCAAACCTTTGTTACTCGTACTCGATGGTGTTACCGACCCGCATAATCTCGGCGCCTGTTTGCGTGTTGCGGATGGTGCTGGGGTGCATGGGGTAGTAGTCCCAAAAGACCGCTCAGCCCACATCAATGCCACAGTCAGTAAAGTTTCCAGCGGCGCTTCCGAAGTGATGCCTTTAATCACGGTAACTAATCTGGCCCGCAGCATGCGTGAGATGCAAGAGTTGGGTATCTGGCTCATCGGCACCGACGACGAAGCTGAAAAATCGATTTATGACCTCGACTTAACCGGACCGATTGCTTTAGTGATGGGCGCAGAAGGCGAGGGGATGCGGCGCCTAACGCGCGAGCATTGTGATCAGTTGGTACGAATCCCGATGCGCGGCGTGGTTGAAAGCCTTAATGTTTCGGTAGCCAGCGGCGTGTGCTTGTATGAGGCATTGCGTCAGCGCAGCCTCAAATAAAGTAAAAGCTTCCTCAGACCTTATTTATTCAGCAGGTCTTCTAATTTAACGATGTCACTGCAGAAGGCCCGTATGCCTTCTGCTAGTTTTTCCGTTGCCATAGCGTCATCATTGAGCTGCAAGCGAAAGGCTGATTGAGTAACATTCAGCTCTTTCATCTCTTTGCCCTGAGTAGCTTTAGGATCTAGCTTTCGAATCACTGCTTCAGAACTGCTTTGCAGTTCAGCGAGTAATTCTGGGCTAATCGTCAGTAAATCACAGCCGGCCAATTGCATGATCTGATTGGTGTTCCGAAAGCTAGCCCCCATGATCTCAGTAGCGATACCAAAGTGCTTGTAGTAGCCGTAAATTCCTTTGACGGATTGCACTCCTGGATCGTGCTGCCCACCATGCTGAGCATCATTCCAATTACTACCCAGCTTGGCTTTATTCCAGTCGGTGATCCGGCCCACAAAAGGCGAGATGAGTTGTGCTTTGGCCTTGCCACAGGCCGCTGCCTGTACTAAAGAAAATAGCAGGGTCATATTGCAATGAATGCCTTCGGCTTCCAGCACTTTTGCAGCCTCGATTCCTTCCCAGGTGCTGGCTAACTTAATCAAGACGCGATTTCGATCAACACCATGGGCCGCGTACAGCGCAATTAACTCTTTCGCTTTGGTGATGGTTGCCGGGGTGTCAAATGACAAGCGCGCATCGACCTCGGTCGAGACCCTGCCGGGTACGATCTTGAGGATTTCTAAGCCAAAGGCAATCAAGATGCGATCCATCAGCATCGCCACACTAGCCTGAGGGTTGGCGGCCCGCACCGTTTGCACGAGCTGTTGGTAGCTGGGCTGCTGTACCGCTTTTAAAATTAAGGATGGGTTGGTAGTGGCATCCTGCGGCGCAAACTGCTTCATCCGCTCAAAATCGCCGGTATCGGCTACTACGGTCGTAAGGGCTTTTAACTGGTCTAAAGCCGTGTTTGCGGTCGTCATGGGTGTGCCTGTTTCTAATCCAAAATGGGACACCGTTATAGTGTCATACAGTGAGTAGCATAAATGACTTCTGAGATAGGCTTCTTATGGATCAAGATCAACTAAAGCGCCTGGTGGCGGAAGCAGCGCGCGATGCGGTATTAGCGCTGGCTCCCGGCCAAGTCCTGGGCATTGGTACAGGCTCCACTGCCAACTGGTTTATCGACGTGCTAGCCCCGCATAAAGCCCATTTTTCTGGGGTGGTATCGAGTTCCGTTGTCAGCACACAGCGATTGCTAAAGCATGGTTTTTATGTGATTGATGCCAATCAGGTTGAGACTTTGCCTGCTTATGTCGACGGTGCCGATGAGATTAACCCCAGCGGTCATATGATCAAGGGCGGCGGCGGGGCGCTCACGCGCGAGAAGATTGTGGCGTCCCTAGCGAAACAGTTCATTTGCATTTGCGATGACTCAAAGCAAGTGCCTACCTTAGGCCGCTTTCCATTGCCACTGGAGGTGATTCCATTGGCAGAAGCGTCGGTATCCAGAGTAATGCAGGCATTGGGCGGAAGTCCACGCTTGCGTCTGATGGCAGGTACTTCGGATCCCTTTGTGACCGACAATGGCGGCTGGATCATTGATGTGGCTGGCCTTACCATTAGCGATCCAATCGCATTGGAGTCGGAGATCAACCAAATTCCAGGTGTAATAACGGTTGGCTTATTTGCACGCCAAAAAGCGAATGTCCTTTTTGTTGGCGGCGCGAATGGAGTTAAGCGCGTCAATTTTTCTTGAGCATTTACATAATCAACTAGTCAGTTAATAAAAAAAGGACCGCTGAGCGGTCCTTTTTGCAATCGAAGCGGTCCTACTTAGGCAACTTATGCAACTTAGGCACTGGGCGGTACGTAGCCCGTAGCAGCATCGGCACCACCTTCATAGAAGTATTTTTCCACTTGCTTTAAGAGGTATTGACGGGCACGAGGATCCGCCATATTGAGGCGGTTCTCATTGATCAACATGGTTTGGTGCTTTAACCAGCCAGCCCACGCCTCTTTAGAGACTTCCTGCCAGAGTTTTTTGCCCAGATCGCCTGGAAGGGGTGCAAAGTCCATCCCTTCGGCTTCTTTATTGAGCTTGATACATTGAACCATCCGTGCCATTGCGTAAACCTTTCTAAATGCAATCAGTGAATACTAAAAAGTCGAACTTGCATTATGTCAAGTTTTTGGTCAAGACCATTGACTTGCGATCCCAGTTGTAAATTTGTTTGCGCTCTTCAGGCAGATCGTCCACGCTGGAGCGCATGAAGCCGCGCTTCAAAAACCAATGCTCGGTGCGGGTCGTCAGGACAAACAGTTTTGTAATACCCTCTTTTTTGGCTCTGGCCTCAACCCGCTTGAGCAAACGCTCGCCATCGCCGGAGCCTTGCACGTCTGGATCAACTACTAAGCAGGCGAGCTCGCCGATGCCGTTGGGGAAGGGGAATAGAGCAGCGCAACCGAATAAGACCCGGTCGTGCTCAATCACCGAGAAGCGATCGATATCGCGCTCAATGACATCTTGACCACGGGCAGCCAGTATGCCTTCTTCTTCGAGTGGCATAGTTAATTGCAAAATGCCGCCCACATCATCCTGGTTTGCTTCGCGTAGATTTTCAATACCGGAGGAGGCGAGCATCATGCCAACGCCATCGTGGGTAAAGAGTTCTTCAAGTAAGGCCCCATCCCGGTTGCAGGGTAAGAAGTGAACACGGCCTACGCCAGCCTTAATTGCTCTTCCCGACAAGGTGAGTAAGGTTTTCATGCCCGCGGGGATTCCTGGATGACTGGTAACGTACTCTTGCATTTGCGCTAAGGACAGTTCCGTGATTAAGTCACCGGCTTCATCGCGGAGACCAGAGTAGGGCGTTAAGAAGACAATCTTGTCTGCCTTGAGGGCAGTAGCAGTGGAAACGGCAACGTCCTCAAAAGACAGGTTGAATGCTTGCCCCGTTGGCGAAAAGCCCAATGGCGAGAGCAAGACGATCTTATTGCTATCGAGTGAGAGTTTGATGGAGACCGAGTCCACTTTGCGCACAAGACCGGTATGAATAAAGTCCACCCCATCGACTACGCCAAACGGCATGGCAGTAATGAAGTTGCCCGAGATCACCGAAATACGGGAACCCGCCATCGGAGTATTGGGAAGACCGCGACTAAACGCAGCCTCGATATCCAGCCGCAGTTCGCCAGCCGCCTCTTTGACGCACTCAAGCGCAGCGGCATCCGTAATGCGGTAGCCACTCATGTGGCCCTGGCCAAACTGACTCTTGATCTGGCGTAGCGTGAGCTGCTCTTCAATCTGTGGGCGAATGCCGTGGACTAAGACAATCCGCATGCCCATGGCATGGAGCATAGCAATGTCTTCAATAATCCGCTCTAAGCCAATTTCTTGAACCAGTTCACCCGCAAAGGCGATAACAAAGGTCTTTTCTCGAAAGCTATGAATGTAGGGTGCGACGTCCCTGAGCCAACCCACAAAAGGGAAGTTGCCGGGGGTTTCGCTCTCGGGGGGCGATTTTGTAGGGGAGTTCGGTGTGCTAGCTGCCATAGTGAGAAAATTATAGGGTGATGCCGCCGATAAACCAACCAAAATCCGATGCTGTGCCTGCTTCCAACACAATTAATGGCGGCGCTAAGCGAATCGCGATCCGCTTTCCGGAAGAATTGCCGGTCTCGGGTCAGCGCGAAGTCATTATGGAAGCCCTGCGCTCTAACCAGGTGGTGATCGTGTGCGGCGAGACTGGTTCGGGCAAAACCACGCAGTTACCCAAGATTTGTTTGGAGCTCGGCCGCGGGACCATGAATGGTGGCCGCTTGATTGGCCATACCCAGCCGCGCCGGATTGCCGCTACGGCAACCGCCAAGCGCATTGCCCATGAGCTGGGGACGCCGATGGGTCAGGATGTGGGTTACCAAATTCGCTTTGCGGATAAGACGACTGCAAGCGCCTCGATCAAACTCATGACCGACGGCATCTTGCTGGCACAGACTCAGCGTGATCCACTGCTCAAGGCCTATGACACCTTGATCATCGACGAGGCGCACGAGCGTAGCCTCAACATTGATTTTTTATTGGGCTACTTGCGCCAACTACTCCCCAAGCGCCCTGATCTGAAGATCATCATTACCTCAGCCACGATTGATGCACAGCGTTTTTCGCAGCACTTTACGATCGGCTTGAAAGCGGTCCCGGTAATTGAGGTCAGTGGACGGCTCTTCCCAGTCGAGCAGCGCTACATGCCGCTCGAGCTCGATGCAAAAAAAGAAGTAATGGATTTACCGGATGCAGTTGCGCAGGCAGTAACGCAAGTGTGGAGTGTGGGCGCCTCAGGGTCAGGGGATGTGCTGGTTTTTTTGCCGGGCGAGCGGGAGATTCGGGATTGCGCTGAAACCCTCAGAAAAGATTCTGTTTTGCAAAGCCGTTTTCATCCCGATGTACTAACACTCTTTGCGCGGCAATCGCTTGCGGAGCAGGAGCGCGTCTTTCAGCCTGGCAATGGTCGGCGTATTATTTTGACTACCAACGTTGCTGAAACGTCACTAACCGTTCCGAATATTCGCTATGTGATTGATAGCGGCTTAGCACGCGTGAAGCGCTACTCGTATCGCAATAAGGTCGAGCAGTTACAGATTGAGCCGATTTCTCAAGCGGCCGCCAATCAAAGAGCAGGGCGCTGCGGCCGGGTTTCAGATGGCATTTGCATCCGGCTCTATAGTCAAACGGATTTTGAGGCGCGACCCCGCTTTACCGATCCTGAGATTCTGCGCAGCTCACTGGCTGCCGTCCTCTTGCGAATGAGCGCGCTGCGACTCTCGAAGATTCAAGACTTTCCATTTATTGATCGGCCACTAGGCCGTGCAATCGCCGACGGTATTCAACTGCTCGATGAGCTGGGTGCTATAGAAACGGAAGGGGAAAACAACACCTTTACCTTAACCAATACAGGTAAGGCCCTGGCTGATTTGCCGCTGGATCCCCGCATCGGTCGCATCTTGCTTGCGGCGCGCGAGCATCACGCGCTGCGCGAAGTAACCATTATTGCTGCTGCTTTGGCTACGCAAGATCCGCGCGAGCGCCCGATGGATCAGGCTGGAGCAGCCGATCAGGCCCATCTTCTCTTTAAAGACGAGAAGTCTGAGTTTTTGAGCTTTGTAAAAATCTGGGATTGGTATCACGATGCCTTAACCCACAAGCACAGTAATCGCCAGCTTGAAAATCGCTGCCGCAGTCAGTTTTTATCACCACGGCGACTGCGTGAGTGGCGCGATGTGCATGGACAGCTGCACACCATGCTCGGCGAAAAAGGCTGGACAGAAAATGGCCTACCTGCCACCTACGAGCAAATTCACTTGGCCTTGTTAACTGGCTTACTAGGTCATGTGGCAAAAAAAGAAGAAGAGGAGCGCGGTCCACATGCAGGTGCTTATTTGGGTGCGCGCGGTATTCGTCCCCATATTTGGCCAGGCTCCACCTTGGGTAAAAAAGCGGGCGCTTGGATTTTGGCAGGGGAATTGCAAGAGACCAGTCGTTTGTATGCGCGGACGATTGCGAAGATCGAGCCGCAATGGGTTGAGAAGGTCGCCGCGCACCGCTTAGTTAAATCCTTGAGTGATCCCTTTTGGGATAACCGCCAGGGTGAGGTCATGGCGTTTGAGCGAGGCATGCTTTATGGATTGCCCATCTACCATGGCCGCAAAGTACGCTTTGCGCCGCATGATGCGGCGGAGACTCGCCAGCTCTTTATTCAGCAGGCCTTAGTTGGTGCCGAGTTATTTGGCCGCATGGAAACCCTCCCTCAAGAAAAAGAGTTAGAGGCGCTCAGTAAAAAAACCTACCCCAGTTGCTTTGGGTTCTTTTGGCACAACCGTAAGTTAATACGCGAGATCGAGGCCTTAGAGCACCGCTCCCGCCGCCCGGATGTATTGGTGGATGAGCAGTTACTTTTCGCTTTTTATGATAGTCGCTTACCCAGTGATGTGCTCAGTCGATCTGGGATGCAGGCGTGGTTACAAAAGACAGCGGATGCAGAAGCAAGCCTGCGCCTCGATAAAGCCGATTTAATGCGCCATGAGGCTGCTGGGATTACCGTTGACCGCTATCCCAAGATCTTCAACATGGGCGGTAGCAACCTCAGTCTCACCTACCATTTTGAGCCGGGCAGCGTTAAAGACGGCGTGACCTTAGTGATCCCATTAACAGTACTCAATCAAATTGATGGCCGCCGCTGCGAGTGGCTGGTACCCGGTATGTGCGAGGAAAAAACCCTGCTCTTACTTAAGTCCTTGCCACAAAAATTACGGCGTCATTGCGTGCCATTGCCCGATTACGCCAAAGGGTTTATGCAGCGTGTAACCGATGCCAAGCAATTTGGTGTGGGCGACTATATGGATGCCTTGATTACGGATTTACGCAAGGAGAAGGGGCTGGAATTTAAGCGGACAGACTTTCGTCCCGAGGCATTGCCAGCCCACTGCGCCATGAACTTTCGCTTGGTTGATGAGCACGGGCGTCAACTGGAGCTGGAGCGTAATTTATCGCGCTTGCGCGCCGAGTATGGTCAAGAGGCCCGCAGTGCATTTCAGGCGGTAGCGCAAGAAACGGTAGCGACCGAGGTTATTCAGGCGGATAGCAAAAAGAGTAATGCACTCCAGAGTGATACTGCCGCAACAGTAGCCATTGGCGGATATCGCCAATGGGATTTTGGTTCCTTGCCCGAGACACTGGAGATTCAAAAGGGAAACAAAACCTTATTTGGCTATCCCGCCTTAGTGGATCGTGGTGATGCAGTAGACCTTGAGGTATTTGATGATCTGATTGAGGCGCGCAAAGTGCACTGGCAGGGTTTACGCCGTTTGTTTGCCATTAGTCAAAAAGACACACTGAAGGCTTTGCAAAAACAGATGCCAGGTGCCCGCGAAATTGGCTTGCTGTTTATTAATATCGGCCAAGTAGATCAATTCATTGAGCAGATACTGCAGCTGGCATTGGAGCGTGCCTTCATGCAAGATCCGCTGCCAAGTAATGCCGAGGAGTTCGCTGAGCGGGTCACTAGCGGGAAGCCGCGCTTAACCTTGATTGCCCATGAAATCGCACGCCATACTTTGGCCGCACTCGAGGCCCATGCCGAGACGCAGAAAAAAATGGCACAGGCAAAGGCTATTTCACCAGCGGCCCATGCGGATATGCTTGAACAAATTCAGGGCCTGATTTTCCCGAAAATGCTGGTGGAAATTCCCTATGCGCAACTGGTGCATTTGCCAAGGTACCTCAAGGCCATTGCGCTGCGCATTGAAAAGATGCGTACGAACCCAGCACGGGATGCGCAGTGCCAGAGCGACTGGGAGTCGCTCGCTCGGCCATGGCAAAAGCGCCTCCACGGCAATAAGGGCTCATCCTATGCAATGCAGGACGATCCGGGCTTACGGGATTTCCGTTGGCAGCTCGAAGAACTCCGTGTGGCCTTGTTTGCCCAGGAACTCAAAACCCCAACCCCTATGTCGTTAAAGCGCCTCGAAAAGGTCTTAGCCAGCCTGCGTTAAGCCACAAACTGCTTACAATAGGGTTATAGATCAACTTTCATTTGTAAACAGGCCATTGACGTGCATACACCCGTATTTTTTCAACTTGCTTTGAGATCGGCAGTTGCTTTAATAGCCTCTTCCCTGTTGTTTGGAATGGCCCAAGCCGCCAAGCCAGCCGAGCCCACGCTCGCGGTTGTATTGAATTCGGGGGATGCCAGTGTGAGTCTGGTGGATATGAAAACGCGCACGGTCACCAAGACCATGCCCATCGGCAAAGAGCCGCATCACGTCATGTCGACGCCAGACGAAAAAACCTTGCTTGTTGCCAATGCAGTCGGGAATGATATTGCCTTGATGAACCCATTGACGGGCGAGGTCACTGGGCGCATTCCCAAAATCATCGACCCATATCATATTGGTTACTCTCCCGACAACCGCTGGTTTATTACTGCTGCAAATCGCTTGGACCGCGTTGACATTTATTCGGCGAATGGGGCGGATTTAAAGTTAGTCAAAACCATTGCCGTTGGCAAAACGCCAAGCCATATCGCATTTACTGCGGATAGTAAGCTTGCGTTTGTGACGATGCAGGATTCAAACGACCTTGCGGTGATTGATTTAGTGAATCAAACCTTGTTGTGGAAGATACCAACCGGACCAGCACCAGCTGGACTATGGATGACACCAGGAGATCAATACCTTTTGGTGGGTATTACTGGCGGTGATTATGTGCAAGTGATCGACTGGCGTAATCGCCGCGAAGTCAAAAAGATTTTTACCGGCAAAGGCGCGCATAACTTTAGGCCCCAAGGCGATCGCAAGCATGTGTTTGTAACTAATCGCATTGCATCCAGCATTTCCTTGATTAATATGCAGACCCTGGAAAAGGTAGGTGATATCACTGGCCTGCCAGCAGGACCCGACGATATGGAGTTAACACCGGATGGCAAGCAATTGTGGGTCACTTTTCGGTTTGCACGCAAAGCCGGCGTGATTGATGTACCAACTATGAAGTTAGTCAGTGTGATTCCTGTGGGTAAATCACCGCACGGCATTTTCTTTCACCCACGCGCACCTTGGGAGTAGGGTAGCGGATGCGCTTTTCAATCACGCCCTTTCTTTGTTTGTCGCTCGCATTCACTGCTTTGCTGGGTACGAGTATCGCTCAGGCAAAGACCTGTAAAAAGCCCATCTACCTTACGTTTGATACTGGCAATATGGCGGTAGCGGAAACGGTTGCTGTGATTTTGAATCGCCAGCAAGTGAAAGCCACCTTCTTCTTAGCGAATGAAAAAACCCTTCGTGGTGATTACTCCTTAGATGATGGCTGGAAATCGTTTTGGCAAGAGCGAGTCAAAGAGGGGCATCGATTTGGTAGCCATACCTATGATCACGTTTACTTTGTGAAAGACGTGCCAGCAAATTCATCGAGCGATGCGCGGGTCCAAATGAAGCCGCAGTTCGGTGCCAACGCCAATCAAGTCAAATCCATGAATGGCGCTGAAGTCTGTGCGGAGATTAACCGAGTGAATACGCGCTTTCAGGAGCTGACCAATCAACCCTTGGATCCGATTTGGCGTGCTGCTGGTGGTAAGACCTCGCCTCGGTTGATTGCCATGGCCGAGCAATGTGGCTATCGCCACATTGGCTGGGCACCTGCCGGATTTTTAGGGGATGAGTTGAGCTCGGAGAAGTTCCCCAATCAAGCCCTATTAGACAAATCCTTGCGATCGGTTAAGCCGGGCGACATTACGATGGCCCATTTGGGTATTTGGTCGCGTAAAGATACCTGGGCCCCAACGGTTTTAGAGCCACTAATTGAAGGTTGGAAACGCAAAGGCTACTGCTTTGATGTCCTTCCGTTAAGTCCAGTGAAGGCAAGGCGAGTATGAGTTTGGTAGATGCTGATTTAGCTATTAATCGCTGGTATGGCGAAGTTCAGGAGAGCCTCTATCGGCACGTCGTTGAGCCACTTTTATTTCAGCTCAATTGGATTGGGCTAGCTGAAGACGCCTACGATGGTGTTGAGTGGTTCATGCTGGGCGTCCTGCAGATTGCCATTATTGTGCTGGTGTTGCGGACCTGGGAGCGAGTCAATCCAGCGGAGAATCAGGGTGCGCATGCAAAAGCGAAGTGGCCCGATGTGGCCTATACGCTCTTTCATCGGCTCGGTTTTTTTCAAGTGTTCATTTTCTTTGCATTCTCTGGACTGTTTTTCCAGATGCAATCGGTTTTGCACGACTGGCGCTTTGAACGACTCAATGTGGAAGATTGGTGGCCGGGCGTCACCACCATTCCGCTAGTGAGTTTTTGCATTTACCTGGTGATGCTGGATTTTGTTGAATATGTCTATCACCGCGCTTCCCATCGATTTCAGTGGTGGTGGCAATTGCATACCCTGCACCACAGCCAAGTGGCTATGAATGCCTGGTCAGATGATCGCAATCATGTTGTTGATGACATCATGCATGCCCTCGTCTTTGCATTTTTTGCCTTACTGTTTGGCGTCTCCCCGGGCCAGTTTGTCTTTTTGGTTGTCGTCGGTCAGTTGATCGAAAGTTGGCAGCACGCGAATCTAAAAATTCACTTAGGCCTTGGACGTTATTTTATGATTTCACCGATGTTCCATCGCATGCACCATGCCGTTGGCTATGGGCATGAGGCCATCGGTAAGCCGGGCGTCTTAGGGGGCTGTAACTTTGGCGTTTTATTTCCGTGGTGGGACATGCTCTTTAAAACAGCGGTATTCCCAAATGCGGTTTATCCTACGGGAGTGCGTGGCCTCAGCGTACCCAATTCGATTTGGACACAGCAGTGGCAAGGATTGCGCCATGCATACCTTCATTTATTCCACCTCAAGGGAAAGTAAGCCAATGCAAGGAGTTCAAAACGTATTTCGTTCCCTAGGTTTGGCCGTGGTGGGCACAATGCATCCTCGTATGCTCTGGCTTAGTTTTCGACCATTTTTGATTGTGTCGATTCTTTGGGGGATTGTGATTTGGTTGATTTGGTCGCCTGCACTAGATATGCTGCGGGTGTTTTTAACCACTTCGATTTTTACGAGCTGGATCCAAACGGTATTGACTTGGGTAGGGCTTGATGAAGCGCGTGCCTGGGTCGCCCCTTTATTTTTGGTCATGCTGTTAATTCCCTTAATCGCAACCAGTTTGCTGGTCTACATCGCGTTTTCCACCGTACCGGCAATCGTCAATAGCGTGATGCGTCAAGGCAATTACAGCGGCATTGAGGCGCTGGGCAAGGGCGGCATGATCGGTAGTTTTTTCTACACTATTTGGTCTGCATTCATTTGCTTGGCTTTGATTATGTTGACTCTGCCGGTATGGTGGGTTCCGCCATTAGTGGCGATATTGCCGCCACTCTTGTGGGGATGGCTAACAATGCGCCTAATGTCGTATGACGTATTGCTTAAACATGCAACGACTGACGAGCGGGATATCTTGCTCGAGCGCTATCGCTGGGAGTTATTGGGCATGGGCGTTGTAGCCGGCATGCTCGGTGCGGTGCCCACCTTCTTTTGGGCAACGTCTGCACTGGCGTTGGTTTTGTTTCCCTTTGTGAGCTTTGTGGCGCTTTGGGTCTACTCGATTATTTTTGTTTTTGCCGCGCTGTGGTTTGCTCATTTCTTATTGGGCGCACTCAAAGAATTGCGTGCAACGGAAGAGGCTAAAACACCGAAGGTAGAGCATGCCGTGATTGACATGGAGGTATCGTAAATGGCAGCCATGGATAAGCAGCCAGCACGACGCTTTGGTTTGATTGTGATTGGCGATGAGATTCTATCGGGCCGTCGCTCTGATAAACACCTCAGCAAAATGATTGAGTTACTCCATGAGCGCGGCTTGACTTTATCGTGGGCCCGTTATGTTAGCGATGATCCAGAGCAAATTGTGCAATGCCTGAAAGAAACCTTTGCTAGTGGTGATGTTGTTTTTAGTACTGGTGGCATTGGTGCTACCCCCGATGACCATACGCGTGCGAGTGCTGCTAAGGCACTGGGTTTAGAGATCGAGTTGCATCCGGAAGCGAAGGTGCTGATTTCAAATCGCATTATTGCAATGGCAGAGGGCGATGCCGCTAAGGCCGACTTGTCTCTTGCTGAGAATCAGCATCGCTTTAAAATGGGTGAGTTTCCGGCAGGCTGCGAAATCATCCCCAATCCATACAACCAAATTCCAGGATTTCGGATTCAGGAACACCATTTTTTCCCTGGCTTTCCGGTGATGGCGGCGCCCATGATGGCGTGGTGCCTCGATCATCACTATGCGCACCTGTTTCATCAAGATAACTGGCTGGAAAAAAGTTTTATCGTCCCCGAGGGCATTGAATCGCGTCTAACGCCCCTGATGGAGGAGATTGAACGTCGCTTTGAGGGCGTCAAAGTCTTTAGCTTGCCATCGGTCGGGGATCCAGTGCGTGGGTGGTATTTACGCCCGGCGCCATATTGAATTAGGCGTTAAAGGCTGCGCCGATACGGTGCAGCTGGCTTGGGAGGCCCTTCGCCAAGGGACGGAATCCCTCAATTACCAAATTCATGACCTAATTAAGCACTAAATTAGTGCAAAAAACCGAGTAACACCCCTTTTTAGGCACTTTACTAGTGCAATAATAGCAATTCAAGCGGTTCGCTTTCGATACATTGCATACATGGAATAGATGTTGTGTGCACCATCAGGGCATGCCAACGATTACAGAATTTGGTTCATTTATTGAGGAGATTTGCATGACAAAAACCGTCGCTGACGTAATGAAGTTGGTTAAAGAGAAAGAGTGCACCTTTGTAGACTTTCGCTTTGTCGATACCAAAGGCAAAGAGCAGCACACGTCCGTGCCCATCTCGCATTTCGATGAAGATAAGTTTGAAAGTGGTCATGCATTTGACGGCTCTTCGATTGCGGGCTGGAAGGGTATTGAAGCCTCCGATATGTTGTTGATGCCAGACCCAACTGCGGCCTACATCGACCCCTTCTATGAAGAGCCAACTTTAGTGATTACCTGCGATGTCATCGAGCCATCCGACGGCAAAGGCTACGATCGCGATCCACGTTCGATCGCCAAGCGCGCTGAAGCCTATTTGAAGGGTACTGGACTAGGTGATACTGCTTACTTTGGCCCTGAGCCTGAGTTCTTTATTTTTGATGGCGTCCGTTGGGGTGACAATATGAAGGGTTGCTTCGTCAAGATTGATTCCGAAGAGGCTCCTTGGTCATCGGCTGCTGAGATTGAAGGCGGCAATACCGGCCATCGTCCTGGTAAAAAAGGCGGTTACTTTCCAGTAGCGCCAGTAGATACCTTCCAGGATATGCGTTCTGAAATGTGTCTGATTCTGGAGTCCATGGGTATTCCAGTCGAAGTGCATCACCATGAAGTTGCTGGCCAAGGTCAAAACGAATTGGGTACCAAGTTCAGCACACTCACTCAGCGTGCCGATTGGACCATTTGGCTAAAGTATGTAGTACAAAACGTAGCGCATGCGTATGGCAAGACTGCTACGTTTATGCCTAAACCAGTCGTTGGAGACAACGGCTCGGGAATGCACGTACACCAGTCCGTCTGGAAGAACGGTGAGAACTTGTTTGCTGGTAACGGTTATGCAGGCCTTTCTGAATTCGCCTTGTATTACATCGGCGGCATCATTAAACATGCCCGTGCACTCAATGCCATTACCAATCCAGGTACCAATTCGTACAAGCGTTTGGTTCCCGGCTTTGAGGCTCCAGTGAAGCTCGCTTACTCTGCCCGCAACCGTTCTGCTTCGATTCGGATTCCACATGTATCGAGTCCAAAAGGTCGCCGTATTGAAACTCGCTTCCCAGATCCATTGGCTAACCCATACCTGTGCTTCTCGGCGCTCTTGATGGCTGGTTTGGACGGCGTGCAGAACAAGATTCATCCAGGCGAAGCTGCCGATAAGAATTTGTATGACTTGCCACCAGAGGAAGATGCAAAGATCCCAACCGTATGCCACAGCTTAGATCAGGCTTTGGATTGCTTGGACAAGGATCGTGAATTCTTAACCCGTGGTGGTGTCTTTACTAATTCGATGTTAGATGCATACATTGATTTGAAGATGGAAGAGGTTACTCGTTTCCGTATGACGACCCACCCCATCGAATTTGACATGTACTACTCACTTTAATTGCAGGAGTAATCCTTGAGCGCAGGTGTATTGCGCAATTCGTTCAAAGGGGCAGCTTCGGCTGCCCCTTTTGTTCCGAACTTGCTTGATCAGTTACCCAATGCCATCATTATTTTTGATGGCAAGACGAAGCATTTGTTTTATGCCAATCCTGCTGCTGAGTCTGCGCTCGAACTCTCCCGGAAGGCCATCGTAGGTCATTTGCTGGATGAACTGTTTGCCGATAATCCAGCCCTCAATGGAATGATTGACGAGGTTGCAAACAACGTTACGGCAGCACAGCGTCAAGAAATGATCCTGCATGTATTTCCAAATACTATCGACTATGACGCTGTTCCAGCGCATGTAGTGATTGCTTTATTGGAGGAACCAGACCTCATGCTGATGGAATGGTTCCCGCTTGATCAACAGTTACGCAGTGAGCGTGATGAGCGCGTGACGCAGCAGGTGGAAGCCAACAAGCAGTTAATGCGCAATCTAGCGCATGAGATTAAAAACCCCTTGGGCGGTATTCGTGGCGCTGCTCAACTTTTAGAATTCGAGCTCCCAGAAAAAGGCCTGCGGGAATATACCCAAGTCATCATTAAAGAATCCGATCGCCTGCAGACTCTCGTAGATCGTTTATTGGCGCCGCACCGCCGTGCTCATACAACCGAGCTCATTAATTTGCATGAGGCTCTTGAGCGTGTCCGCAGTTTGGTGCTTGCTGAGTTCCCCAATGGATTGCGCATTATTCGCAACTATGACACGAGCTTGCCGGACATTATTGGCGACAAAGAACAGCTGATACAGGCAGTTCTCAATATTGCTCACAACGCCGCTCAAGCACTATCTGAAGAAATACGCCGCGGTACTGCGGTCATTGAGTTTCGCACTCGCGTCGCCCGTTCAGTAACGATTGCAAAACAGCGCTACAAACTCGCCTTGGATTTGCATGTGATCGACAACGGCCCCGGGATTCCAGAAGAAATCCGCGATCGCATCTTCTTCCCATTAGTGAGTGGTCGTGAAGGCGGTAGCGGTTTAGGCCTTACATTGGCGCAAACATTTGTACAGCAGCATCAGGGATTTATTGCCTGTGAAAGTCAGCCAGGTAAGACGGATTTTCATATTCAGATACCGTATCGCAAGCAGGAGTTATCAGCATGAGCAAATCAGTGTGGATTGTGGACGACGATCAGTCGATCCGTTGGGTTCTGGAGAAGGCATTGACTCGGGAGGGCTTGTCTCACCGAAGTTTTACCAATCCAAACGATGTTCTCAACGCGCTTGAAAACGAATCGCCGCAGATTTTGATTTCCGACATTCGGATGCCAAGGGGCAATGGCCTCGATCTGCTGCAACACGTTAAGGCTAGCCATCCGAATTTGCCCGTGATTGTAATGACTGCCTATTCTGATTTGGACTCGGCGGTGTCGTCGTTTCAGGGCGGGGCGTTTGAGTACCTCACAAAGCCATTTGATTTAGAAAAGGCAATTGAGTTAATACGCAGAGCAATCGGCGAGAGTGAGCGAGCTCAGCCTGCAACAAAAGAGCCGCGCTATTGGCAGCAAGAGACCCCGGAGATTATTGGGCAAGCGCCGGCGATGCAAGAGGTCTTTCGCTCAATTGGCCGTTTAGCGCAGTCCCATGCAACGGTTCTGATTACGGGTGAGTCAGGCACCGGAAAGGAGCTCGTTGCCAGAGCACTGCATAAACATAGCCCGCGGGCCAAGAGCCCCTTTGTTGCTTTTAACATCACAGCCATTCCAAAAGACCTGCTGGAGGCCGAACTATTTGGCCATGAGCGCGGCGCATTTTCAGGGGCTCAAACCATGCGTCGGGGTCGTTTTGAGCAAGCCGATGGCGGCACATTGTTTTTAGACGAGATCGGCGACATGCCATTTGATTTGCAAACCCGCCTGCTTCGCGTCTTAACCGATGGCCATTTTTATCGCGTCGGTGGCCATGACCCGATTCGAGCAAATGTACGCATTATTGCCGCAACCCATCAAAATTTAGAGTCGCGCGTAGCGACTGGCTTATTCCGGGAAGATTTATTGCACCGATTAAATGTGATTCGATTGCGCTTGCCGGCATTGCGCGAACGCGCAGAGGATATTCCTGTATTAGCGCGTCATTTTATGCAGCACTGCGCTAAGGCTTTAGCGGTCGAGTCAAAGCGATTGTCCGATGAAGCCATCAAAGTTATTTCAGAAAAACCATTTCCTGGCAATGTGCGCCAATTGGAAAACCTGTGCCATTGGCTAACCGTCATGGCCCCTGCCGCTGAAATTGGGGTCAGCGACTTACCGGCTGATTTGGATGCGCATAGTGGTATCACTGAATCAGTACAAGCCGAGGAGCAAGGCGGTACTGTCATCACAACGCAACGTAATGCGCCTGGCGATTGGGAAAGTGGACTTGGACGGCTCGCCGTTAAAATGCTGCAAGAGGGCCACAAAGATGTGTTTGACGCATTGACCTTGCGCTTTGAAAAGGCAGTATTGCAAGCGGCATTGGAAGTAACTCGCGGGCGGCGTATTGAAGCAGCCCAGCGTTTGGGCATAGGCCGTAACACTATCACACGTAAATTACACGAATTGGGTATCGATGACTGATGTAACGCGGATTGCTGCTTGGAACGTTAATTCGATTAAGGTCAGGCTGCCGCAGGTATTACGCTGGCTAGAGTCTCAAGAAAAAGCCCATACGCCAATCGATGCACTTTGCCTGCAAGAGCTCAAGCTAACGGATGATAAGTATCCGCATGCGGAGTTTGAGGCGGCTGGCTATATTAGTCTTGCTGCAGGGCAAAAGACCTATAACGGCGTAGCCATTCTGTTGCGCCGCGCTGCCTTAGCATCGATTGCTGCGGATAGCGAGACTGCCTTTTTAAAAACTGTACGAAATATTCCGGGTTTTGACGATGAGCAGCAGCGTATTCTGGCTGCGACTGTCTGTTTTAAGGGTAAGCAGCCGATGCGTTTGATTTCTGCTTATTTTCCCAATGGCCAATCACCAGATAGTGAGAAGTTTCAATACAAGTTAGCGTGGTTAAGGGCATTGCAAACCTGGCTAGAGAATGAACTTAGCGGCCATCCACGTTTGGCTTTATTGGGTGATTTTAATATTGCCCCAGAAGATCGGGATGTGCATGAGCCAGCAAAGTGGATTGGGCAAAATCTAGTATCGCCGGAAGAGCGCAGTGCGTTTGCGCAATTAATCGACCTAGGGCTGCATGATTCGTTTCGCCTTTTTGATCAGGCACCGAAAGCATTTAGCTGGTGGGACTACCGCATGATGGGCTTTCGGCGTAATGCAGGTATGCGCATTGACCATGTGCTCTTAAGCGAAGCGCTCAAGGAGTGCTGCGTTGCCAGTTGGATCGATAAAGAGCCGCGCACATGGGAGCAACCATCCGATCACGCTCCCGTGATTGCTGATTTACGTCTCTAGCAACGCTGCAAACCTACAAGCCTAGTTACTTTCTACTTCCTCAAGCAGGCCGCCGTGGCGCAACAGCGCTTCAATCGAGGGGTCGCGTCCGCGGAAGGCTTTAAACGACTCTGCTGCTGATCGACTGCCACCAACCTCCAGGATTTCAGTACGGTAACGCAAGCCCATGGCCCTATCAATCACGCTGCCACTCAATTTACCCGCCTCTTCAAATGCGGCGTACACGTCTGCCGAGAGCACCTCAGCCCATTTATAGCTGTAATAGCCCGCTGCGTAGCCACCGGCAAAAATGTGGCTGAAGGTATTGGGCCAGCGTGATAAGGGGGATTGGGGAATGGCATTAAATTGATCGCCAATCGCTTTGGCAATGCCTAAAACAGCCTGACCCTCGGCATGAACCGAATCAAATGAAGAATGCAAACGCCAATCGGTTAAGGAGAAGACCACTTGGCGCAAAGTCGCTAAACCATTATGGAAATTCTTGGCGGCTAGCATCTTCTCAAAGAGCTCACGAGGCAGTGGCTTGCCGGTATCCACGTGCGCCGTCATTTTTTCAAGCACTTCCCATTCCCAGCAGAAATTCTCCATAAACTGGCTTGGTAGTTCTACAGCATCCCATTCAACACCATTGATGCCAGAAACGCCAAGAGCGCCCACTTGGGTTAAGAGGTGATGGAGGCCATGACCACTTTCATGGAAGAGGGTTATCACATCGTCGTGGGTAATGGTGGGCTGCTTTAGCTTGCCATCGACCTTCACCGGCGCTGCAAAATTACAGACTAAGTAGGCAACCGGTACCTGTACTTCACCATTAGGCAACAAGCGCCTACCGCGGGCATCATCCATCCATGCCCCACCACGTTTACCTGGCCGAGCGTACGGATCAAGGTAAAAATAAGCTACCACTTCGCCATCGGGATTGCTGACCGAGAAAGACTGAACCGTGTCGTGCCAAATAGGTAAGTCAGCCGGCTTGATGTGAACCGAGAATAGATTCTGAATTAAGCCAAAGAGGCCATCGAGTACTTTGGGCAGCGGAAAGTATTGCTTGAGTTCATTTTCTGAAAAGGCATAGCGCGCCTGTTTGAGTTTCTCGGATAGAAACGCAATATCCCATGGCTGAATTGGATCATCCTTTGAGGTGCCTAAATTAAACTCAGTACGGGCAAATTGCTGCAGTGTCTCCCAATCCGATTTGGCAAAGGGTTTTGCGCGCCGCGCAATATCCACCAGAAAGCAGTCGACTTCTTCAACGGTCCGCGCCATTTTGGGCGCAATACTCAGTTCAGCGTAATTGCTATAGCCCAGCATTAGCGCTTCTTCATTGCGCAAACGCAATTGATCCAGCATGTTTTGGGTGTTATCCCAATCCGCCTTACCTTCGCCGTATGTTGGCCCAAGTTCCGATGCCCGGGTGACATAGGCTTCATACATGCGCTGCCGTAATGCCCGATTCTCTGAATATTGCTGTACCGGGTAATACGACGGGAAGTGTAAGGTAAAGGCCCAGCCGGATTTACCTTGCTCTTTCGCGGTATCGGCGGCTGCGGCAATCGCATCTTCCGGCAATCCGATTAACTCAGCCGGATCGGAAATAAAATGAGAAAAGCCATTAGTGGCATCCAGTACGTGATCCGAGAAAGCTTTGCCTAGTTCAGCCTGTAAATCCTGTATTTGCGCAAAGCGGGGTTTTTGCTCCTCGGGGAATTCAGCGCCGCCCAAGCGAAAGTCGCGTAGGGAATTTTCAATCACTTTTTGCTGATCTAGTGACAGCATGGCAAAGCTCGGGCTTTGGCGTAGCACTTTAAAACGCTCATACAAAGCCAGATTCTGACCGAGGCTGGACATAAACGCCGTTACTTTTGGCAGCATGGCGCCATAGGCGGCGCGTAATTCCGGTGTGTCCGCTACGCTGTTTAAATGGGAGACTGCGCCCCATGCACGGCTCAGGCGCTCGGTCGCATCTTCCAAGGGCTCTACCAAATCATTCCATGTGGGCGGTGTTGTTTGGCTAGTTGCGATGGCGACTGCCGATTCGGCCTCAACTAGAAGGGTATCGATAGCTGGCGCAATGTGCTCAGGCTGGATTTGCGAATAGGCCGCGATTCCTCTGCCAAATTGGAGCAGGGGATTATCGGAATGCGTTGAACTTGTATTGGGATGTGTATTCATCCCTCTAGCTTAATGTAATGCGCTTACTAGCGTGTAATTCGGCAAAGAGACTAGTGTTTGGAGGCCTTTTCGGCTGCCTCTAAGGTGTTCATCAGCAGCATGGTAATGGTCATGGGACCAACGCCACCAGGTACTGGTGTGATCCAGTCGGCAATGTATTTGGCGGTATCAAAATCCACATCGCCGCATAGCTTGCCATCCGGCAGGCGATTGATGCCCACATCAATCACTACCGAGCCAGACTTGACCATATCGCCGGTAATCATTTTGGGCTTGCCAGTAGCGACCACCAAGATATCGGCGTCTTTGGTGTGATGAGCCAGATCCCGTGTTTTGCTGTTGCAAATGGTTACGGTTGCGCCTGCTTGCAATAAAAGCATTGCCATCGGCTTACCCACAATATTGGATGCGCCAACGATTACTGCGCGCGCACCACGCAAAGGGTACTCAATGCTTTCCAGTAACTTCATACAGCCGTAGGGGGTGCAGGGCTTGAATTCGGGTGCGCCAACCATCAGGGCACCGGCATTGGCAACATGAAAGCCATCCACATCTTTCTTTGGGGCAATGGCCTCGAGCACGCGCTCCGATGCAATGTGGGCAGGTAAGGGGAGTTGTACCAAAATGCCATGAATGGCTGGGTCGGCATTTAGGGTAGCAATGCGCGCCAAGAGCGCCTCTTCATTCATCTCCGCTTCGTAGCGCTCAAGCACCGAATGAAAGCCGACCTCTTCGCATGCTTTTACTTTATTACGCACATAGACTGCGCTCGCTGGGTTATCCCCGACCACAATTACCGCTAAACCGGGACGCCTACCTTTGGCGGTAACGATAGCGGCACGTGCAGTAATTTCAGTACGGATTTTTTTAGAGAGGGCAACGCCGTCGAGTAATTGGGCTGGCATAAAAAAGAAAAAAGAGCGTTAACTAAAAATACACCGCAAATTAACTCGGCTGTGCATCCGATAAGGCCAGACGCAGGAGGTCGGCAACGGTATTAACGTTGAGCTTTTCCATAATATTAGCGCGATGGGCCTCAACCGTTTTAATCGAGATACCAAGGTCATCCGCAATTTGTTTATTCAGGCGCCCAGCAACAATACGCTCGAGTACTTGACGTTCACGCCCGGTTAACTTGCCAAGTAAGCCTTGGGTAGTTTTACGCTGACTCGCTTGGCTGTAATCGGTACGCGCTTTGGTCAGCATCTTTTCTACTAGGGCACACAACTCATTTTCTTTAAAGGGCTTTTCAATAAAATCAACCGCCCCTTTTTTCATGGTGGTTACGGCCATCGACACATCACCGTGACCGGTAATGAAGGAGATGGGCATGGGCAGGTTTTCACTAATCAGGCGCTCTTGCAACTCAAGGCCCGACATGCCAGGCATGCGGACATCTAAAATTACACACGAAATGGTGGATTTATCGGTACTTTGCAGGGATTGCAAAAAACGCTCTGCACTGGCGTGGCAGCGGACTAAATAGCCATTGCTCTCCAGTAACCAGGTTAAGGAATCCCGTACTGCCTCATCGTCATCAACAACGTAGACAACTTCGGTTGGATTGGGGTTGGATGTATTCATTAGGTTCATCAGTCAGTTCCGCTTGGTATTTCTAAACTCACATCATGCCAAAGCAGTTGCTTCGGTTTCTGCCGTTTCTAAAGGTAATAGTATTGTAAAGGTGCAGCCTACTGCCTTGCCGCTATCGGGATCATGCTGGTTTTTGGCCCACAGACGGCCGTGGTGGGATTCGATGATGGAGCGGCAAATATTGAGTCCCATGCCCATTCCATCGGATTTTGTGCTGAAAAAGGGCTCAAACATGCGCTCAATCACGCCATCTGCCACTCCTGGCCCGCTATCCACCACTTGGATGCGTAGCATGGCTGGAAATGTACTGGTCTCCAAATCAGCGCTAATTTTGATCGGCGGCACTGCCCAGCGGGATGACAGGGGCGCATCTTCGCGCACGCTATCCAGGGAGTTTTTGAGCAGGTTCACCAAAACTTGCTGGATTAAGACCGGATCAAGGGCGACTTTAGGCAGGTTGGGGGCAAGCTCCGCTGTGATGCTAAGGCGATGGCGGTGCGCTTCAATCTCGACGAGGCCGACTGCGTCGGCCACAATGTCGGCGATATCAGAATCCTTGCGTTGCGGCTCGCTGCGTTTCACAAAGCCGCGTATGCGCTGAATAATGGTTCCTGCGCGGTGTGCTTGTTGGGATGCTTTCTCAAGCGCGGGAAGCAAATCCTTGGAAAGGGTTTGATCTGCCTGTCCCGATAAGCGTTTGGCCACACCCATGCAGTAGTTTGATATTGCCGCAAGAGGCTGGTTGAGTTCATGCGCTAGCGAGGAGGCCATTTCTCCCATGGTGGTTAAGCGGCTGGTAAATTGCATGCGCTCTTCTTGTTGGCGCGCCAAGTCCTCGGTATTTTTGCGCAAGGTAATGTCCGTCGCAATTAGAAGCTGCGCTAAATGGCCATCTACCCAGGGAATAAAGCGGCGGCGTACCTCATACCATTTAGCTTCTTCGCCAATCAGTTGAATCTCTTGCGACTCGGTTTGCCGATTTTGATTGAGTTCCGAGCTCGGCAAGCCCGCTAGGGGGTCGATGTTGTCGTCTTCAAGGCCATGGAGCAGAGCAGGATCCATTTCATGATTGGCTAAATCGATATGGCCTTTCGAGGTATTGCCAAACCGCTCCCGATAAAACCGATTAGCAAAGAGCAACTCGCCGGTTTCGATCGAGATCACCGAAACGGCGGCATCTAATCCTTCAAGCACGGTAATGAAGCGATCTTGCGAGGCTGCTAATTCTTCACGAATGCGTTTAGGTTCTGAGATATCCACCAGCGAAGTAACCCAGCCGGTTTGCTCCCCTTTTTCATTGATGAGCGGGGCGATATAGGTACGCGTCGCGATGCGCGTGCCATCGCGCCGCTGTATCACCCCCTCAATGCCGCCTTTTAGTTCATGGTGGGAGCTTACGTTCAGTGCCAAGTCCATTTTTTTAAGCAGGTTCTCTTGTTGATCCGCTGGCCAAAATGGGAAGGGCGGCTCCAGTCCCATCAGCTCTTCCGAACTCCAATCGGTCATTTCACAAAAAGCACGGTTCACGTAGGTAATGCGCTTTTGCATATCGTGCGCTCGTATTCCAACCGGCGTGGAGTTCTCCATGGCATTTCGAAAGTTGGTCTCCGTGCGCAAGCTGGCTTCAGCCACTTGACGAACTTGCATTTGCTTGATGACCGACCATAAGCTCAGAATGACGAATGCACTCAGTCCAACGACGACCCCGAGCAACATCTTAAATGTGAGGTTGCTGGGCGTTGGGTAGGTGTCGACGCGCAGTATTGCATTGGGGCTTAAGATGCCCAGATCCAAACTGGTTTGATTAGTCAAAGACCGTGGCGGCATATTGCGATCCGATGAGATAGCTAGCACTTTGCCGGCATCGGTGGTTAAGCTAAAGCGGTACAGGCCCCTTAACTCCGGCGGTATAACGTATTCCATAATGCCTTGTGCAGAGTAAAGCACTGCCATAACACCACTGATTTCATCATCCGGCCCAATCGGTATAGTTTGCCAAAAGATGGTTCGGCGTTCTTTTGCCATCGGTTCATCGTTGGGCAAATCAATTTGAATGAAATTACTAAAGGCCGGACGATTTGTGCTGATGGTCAACTCAATGGTTTTATTGAGCTGCGCTTTTAAGTCTTTGGCATACGGCGCTTGATCAAACCATGAATTGATTCGACTGGGTGGAGGCATCATCCATTGCCGCTGATTGTCTCGATCTAGCCAAATGAGCTGGCTAACCTCGTGGTTGTTCAGTAAAAACGATTCTGCTTCTTTTAAGGCGTTTGCTTTTGTTTTTTCATCGGTATTTATTCTGCCCAAATCGCGGCTCAGCGACATGAGCACTTCGGTATTGTTAGCAAAGCGCAATTGAATGCGTTGCTTTACTAATGACAATTCCCTGAAGAGGGCATTTTCTTGTTGGTTGCGTTCCTGCATTTGCAGGGTGCCCAGAATGATGGTCATCATCACGGTAAAAATGACGATTGCTACTAGGGGCGTGTAGACCAAGCGAAATCCCCTGATCCGGCGAAACCAGGCGATGTTATTGAGACTTGCTGGGAAGATAAAGGGTAGCTTCATATAAAAGGGCTATGTTCCAACCCCTTAGTGTATCTGCCTATTTACTTGGTGTTAATTTCATATGGTGCGACTTGCACTGCAATATATTTCCATATTATGAGAAATACTATCATTATGTGGAAAATTTCTTGTCAAGCACTTTAGTGCTTTTTAGAATATTGCCTGTAGAGTAATTACCACCCCACATCGAGCTAATGGAGATACGCAATGGCCGCAGTTCCGCAATCGGTTTTAGGTAAGGCGCAAACGGACGACCTGGATATTGATCCAGCAGAAACCCAAGAGTGGCTGCAGGCACTTGATGGCGTGATTCATGCTGTGGGCCCAGAGAGGGCTGCGTATTTAATTGATCAGCAAATATCCCATGCTAGGGTCAACGGTGTAAATCAGCCTTTTCATGCTGAGACGCCCTATATCAACACCATCCCGGTGGAGTTGCAAGCCCGCCTTCCAGGTGATCAACACATCGAGCACCGAATTCGTTCCTACACCCGCTGGAATGCCATGGCAATGGTTTTGCGTGCCAATAAAGACACCAATGTAGGCGGTCATATTTCTTCCTTTCAATCGGCCGCCACCTTGTACGACGTTGGCTTTAACCATTTTTGGCATGCACCCAGTACCGAGCATGGCGGTGACCTGATTTTTGTTCAAGGCCATTCCGCTCCTGGGATTTATTCGCGCGCGTACATGCTCGGCCGTTTAGAGCAAAGCCAACTCGATTTATTCCGTCAGGAAGTGGGCGGTAATGGTATTTCCAGCTATCCCCATCCCTGGCTCATGCCCGACTTTTGGCAGTTCCCGACCGTCTCGATGGGTCTAGGTCCGATCATGGCAATTTACCAAGCCCGTTTTATGCGTTACATGGAAGACCGTGGTTTTATCAATGCTGGTAATCGTAAGGTGTGGGCTTTCCTCGGCGATGGCGAAACCGACGAACCAGAATCACTCGGCGCTATTGGTATGGCCGGGCGTGAACACTTGGACAACTTGATTTTTGTGGTGAACTGCAACTTGCAGCGTTTAGATGGCCCGGTGCGCGGTAATGGAAAAATCATTCAAGAGCTGGAAGCCGGGTTTCGTGGCGCCGGCTGGAATGTAATTAAAGTGGTATGGGGCGGCCATTGGGACGCTTTGTTTGCACGCGATAAAAAAGGCATCTTGATGCAGCGCCTTGGCGAAATTGTCGATGGCCAGTACCAGACCATGAAAGCAAAAAACGGCGCGTACGTACGCGAGACTGTATTTAATACGCCGGAGCTGAAGGCTTTAGTTGCGGATTGGACGGATGAGGATATTTGGAGCCTTAATCGCGGCGGTCACGATCCCCATAAGGTGTATGCCGCTTTTCATTCGGCAGTGAACCATAAAAACCAGCCCACCGTTATTTTGGCGCATACCGTTAAAGGTCATGGCATGGGCGGCTCGGGTGAGGCCATGAACATCGCCCACCAAGCCAAAAAAATGAATCTAGATGATGTCCGTGGTTTCCGCGATCGTTTTGAGATTCCAGTGAAAGATGAGGAGATCGAGGATATTCCATTTGTGAAGTTTGCCGATGGCAGTCCAGAGCTCGAGTACATGCGTGCACGCCGTCAAGAGCTTGGCGGTTATTTGCCACAACGCCGTATGAAGGCAGAGAGTTTGCCTGTCCCTGGCCTCGATGCATTTACCGCTTTGCTCGAAGCAACCAGTGAGGGGCGCGAGATTTCAACCACCATGGCGTTTGTACGCATGCTCAATATCGTGATTCGCGACAAGACTTTAGGTAAGCGCGTGGTGCCGATTGTTCCAGACGAGTCACGCACCTTTGGTATGGAGGGCATGTTCCGTCAACTCGGCATTTGGCATCAACTGGGTCAACTGTATACACCGGAAGACCAAGACCAGCTGATGTTCTACCGAGAAGATAAGCAAGGCCAAATTCTGCAAGAGGGTATTAACGAAGCAGGCGGTATGTGCGATTGGATTGCAGCTGCAACGGCGTATTCCACCCACGGCGTCCCCATGTTGCCCTTCTATATTTTCTACTCCATGTTTGGTTTCCAGCGGATTGGCGATTTGGCATGGGCTGCAGGCGATATGCGCAGCCGCGGTTTCTTGCTGGGTGGTACTGCCGGCAGAACAACCCTCAATGGCGAGGGCTTACAACACGAAGACGGCCATAGCCATGTGTGGAGCGCATCGGTTCCCAATTGCGTGAGCTATGATCCCACCTTTGCATTTGAATTGGCAGTAGTAATTCAAGACGGCATGCGCCGCATGCTCGATGCGCAGGATGATGTGTATTACTACATTACCCTGATGAATGAAAATTATTCCCACCCTGCAATGCCAGCGGGCGCAGAAAAAGACATCATCAAGGGCATGTACAAATTATGCTCAGTAGGCGATGCCAATAGTAAATTGCGGGTTCAATTGCTTGGCTCCGGCACTATTTTCCGTGAGGTGATTGCCGCTGCCGAAGTCTTGTATACCGACTGGGGCATTGCTTCTGATTTGTGGGGCTGCCCCAGCTTTACCGAATTAGGTCGCGACTGGAACACCGTACACCGGAGTAACTTGCTTAATCCAGCAGCTGCGCCACAACTCTCGCATGTGGAACGCTGTTTAAAAGACACTACCGGACCCATCATTGCGGCAACCGATTACGTGCGTACCTTTGCCGATCAAATTCGTCCAGCAATTCAACACCTGGGTCGTCGCTACGAGGTTCTGGGTACGGACGGCTTCGGACGTTCCGATACCCGTGAAAACCTACGTGATTTCTTTGAGGTCGATTACCGCTGGGTTGTATTAACGAGCCTTAGGGCACTAGCCGACGCTGGACAAATTGATCGTCAAAAAATTGCTGAGGCAATTGAGAAATACAAGATCAATGTCCAAAAACCAAACCCCATGATTTCCTAAGCCGAATGCGATATTTCAGACCATGAGTAAATTAATCGAAATTCACGTCCCCGATATCGGCGACTACAGCGACGTTCCTGTGATTGAGGTACTCGTCAAGGTTGGCGATGTGATTGAAAAAGAGCAGTCGGTCGTCACGCTGGAGTCGGATAAGGCCACGATGGATGTGCCTTCATCGCACGCAGGCATTGTGAAAGAAATCAAAGTCAAGGTAGGCGATTTGATTTCAGAAGGCGCGCTGGTACTGGTTATAGAGTCCAGTGAAACTGCTGCCGCTTCTGCTCCAGCAGCGAGTGCTCCAGCCCCCCAGGCAGCACACGCGATTGCGCCTGTTCCAGTGTCTACACCAACACCTGCACCGACACCGGTGGTAGCGCCTACGGCACCGGTATCACAAGCTATGCCAATGGCTGCTGGAACGGATGTGAGCCATGCCAGTCCAACAGTACGTAAATATGCTCGTGAATTGGGTGTCAACGTGGCCCTTGTTAAAGGATCGGGCCCGAAAGGCCGTATTACTCAGGAAGATGTGCAGGCCTTTGTTAAAGGCGTGATGAGTGGCGCTACTCCAACTGCAAGCGCGAAGACGGGTGGCAATATGGGTGGCCTCGATTTATTGCCATGGCCAACTATTGACTTTACCAAGTTTGGCGCCATTGAGCGTCAGCCTTTGTCCCGCATTAAAAAGTTATCGGCTGCTAATTTGGCGCGCAACTGGGTGATGATTCCGGCGGTAACCTATCACGAAGATGCCGACATTACCGAGCTTGAAGCGTTTCGTGTTTCAACCAATAAAGAGAATGAAAAGCAGGGCAATAAGATCACGATGCTGGCCTTCATGATGAAGGCAGCAGTAGCCGCACTGAAAAAGTATCCTGAATTCAATAGCTCGCTCGATGGCGATGATTTAGTCCTAAAAAAATACTTCCATATTGCTTTTGCTGCAGATACCCCCAATGGCCTTGTTGTTCCAGTGATTCGCAATGCGGATCAAAAGGGTATCAATGAGATTGCCCGCGAGACCGGTGAACTCGCCGCGCTGGCACGGGAAGGCAAATTAAAGCCGGATCAAATGCAGGGAGCTAGTTTCACCATCTCCTCCCTTGGCGGCATTGGCGGAACCTATTTTTCGCCGATCATCAATGCGCCCGAGGTCGCTATTTTGGGTGTTAGTAAGGCAGCAATGAAGCCGGTCTGGGACGGCAAGCAATTCGTGCCCCGACTAATCTGCCCATTGTCCTTGACAGCAGATCACCGCGTGATCGATGGGGCTTCGGCGACGCGATTTACGGCCTACATTGCCCAGCTCTTGGCTGATTTCCGCCGTGCGGCACTTTAAAAGGAATCGCCATGACTAAGCAATTGATTCTGGTTCCGGATATTGGTGACTATGACGATGTGCCCGTTATTGAGGTGCTCGTAAAGGTAGGCGATCGGATTGAAAAAGAGCAGCCGATGTTGGTGCTGGAGTCCGATAAAGCCACGATGGAAGTGCCGGCCGATGCAGCGGGCATCATTACGAGCATTGCGGTGAAGGTAGGCGATAAGGTAAAAAAAGGCACTGTCATTGCTGAGATTGAACTCGAAGCTGGTGCCGCGCCACAGCTAACTGCGCCAACAGCATCGGTACCGACCCCAAGCCCAATTCCAGCGCCACAACCTGCTGCTGTGCCAATGGCGGTTAGCAATGCAGCCAGTGCTTTTCAAGGTAAGGTAGATCACGAATGTGACTTACTCGTTCTGGGTGCAGGCCCCGGTGGATACAGCGCTGCATTTCGTGCTGCCGATTTAGGCCTTAACGTCATTCTGGTAGAGCGCTATCCCAGTTTGGGCGGCGTTTGCTTAAATGTCGGCTGCATTCCATCCAAAGCGCTTTTGCACACGGCAGCTGTGATGGATGAGGCGAAAACCATGTCAAAGCACGGTATTAGCTTTGGCGATCCCAAGATCGATATTGATCAGTTGCGTGCTTATAAAGATGGCGTGATTGGTAAGCTGACCGGTGGTCTTGCGGGCATGGCAAAAGCACGCAAGGTGAAGGTGGTGCGTGGGCTTGGTCGTTTTATGGATGCAAACCACGTTGAAGTCAATCTAACAGCAGGACCTAGTCAAGAAGCAAGCGGTCAAAAAGAAGTGATTCGTTTTCAGAAAGCCATTATTGCTGCAGGCAGTCAGCCGATCAAGCTACCATTCTTGCCGGATGATCCGCGCGTGGTGGATAGTACGGGTGCGCTCCTGCTAAAGAGCATTCCCAAGCGCATGCTCGTGATTGGCGGCGGCATCATTGGTTTGGAGATGGCGACGGTCTATAGCGCGCTCGGCTCCAAAATTGATATTGCGGAAATGCTCGATGGGCTCATGGCAGGGGCCGATCGTGATCTTGAGAAGGTCTGGGAAAAGCACAATGCTGGACGCTTTGATAAGGTTATGCTCAAAACCCGCGCTGCCAAAGCGGAAGCGAAAGCCGACGGAATTCACGTCACGTTTGAAGGCGACGCTGCGCCGGCACAGCCCCAGGTGTATGACTTGGTCTTGGTTGCAGTAGGGCGCTCACCGAATGGCAAGAAGATTGATGCAGGCCATGCCGGCGTTGCGGTAGATGATCGCGGCTTTATTGCAGTGGATCAGCAGATGCGCACCAATGTTCCCCACATTTTTGCGATTGGCGACATTGTGGGTCAGCCCATGCTGGCTCATAAAGCAGTGCACGAAGGCCATGTTGCAGCCGAGGCAGCGGCGGGTCAAAAATCCTTTTTTGATGCCAAGCAAATTCCATCGGTTGCTTATACGGATCCAGAAGTGGCATGGGCAGGGCTTACTGAAGAGCAGTGCAAGGCGCAAGGCATTGCCTATGAGAAAGGCCTCTTTCCGTGGGCGGCCAGTGGCCGTGCGATTGCCAACGGCCGCGATGAAGGATTTACCAAGCTCTTATTTGATGCTAAAACCCACCGCATTATTGGCGGCGGTATTGTGGGCACCCATGCAGGCGATTTAATTGGTGAGGTCTGTCTTGCGATTGAGATGGGAGCAGATGCCATTGATATGGGTAAAACCATCCATCCGCATCCCACCCTAGGCGAGTCGGTTGGCCTAGCTGCAGAAGCGGCGCACGGTCACTGTACAGACTTGCCGCCGGTTCGAAAGAAGTAATGCCCTAATTGTTTTGCTTTCAAAGGCGTTAGAGTCCTGAAAGAAAAAATCCCCTGCCAGATTTGGACAGGGGATTTTTTTAGGACTTGTATTGCGAATTAACGCTTTGAGGACTTAGTGGCTTTCTCGGTCGCCTTCAATACGGATTCGGTTGCATTGCTTAGATTCGTTTGGGCAACATCCATCGCCTGCTTCATGGCTTTTTGGCTGTTTTCGTAAATGGTGCTGGCGGAGGCAATGGCCTGCTTCATGGCAGCAACGGCAGCTTCTGAGCCAGCCGGTGCATTTTTGCTCCAGTCTTCGACCATGGCGTTCATTTTCTTCTGGCTCGCTTGCATTTCTTTTTCAGTTGTCTTAGAAAAGCCTGCTTGCGTATCGTTGGCTAATTCATATAAATGGCGGCTGTAGGCCATCATCTTTTCGGCCATAGGCTGAACTGCTTCGGCCTGGTGGGCTAGAAGCTGTTGGATATCTTTAATTTCCAAGGCCTTTTTGACATTATTCATGCTGTCGCTGAGGCTAGCTTTGGCAATGTGCATATTGAGCTCAACCAATTTTTCAATACTGACCAATGCTTGGTTTGTGATGCCGTTGAGCGTTTCTAAGTTGGCCTTTTGTGCTGCTGCCAGTTGTTCTGGTGTGAGGTTCATTTTGCGTCTCCAAATAATTGATGGGGTGCTATATGGCTATTAACTATTACCCATAATTATAGTTCTATTTTTGTTGCAATGCACAAAGATTTAATTATTCATGTTTGATAAAAATAAAACTGATAAAAAACAATACTTTATAAATAAATATGGAAGTAAAGCTTTATTCTGCTTTCGGTAGCTTTCCGGAGGCTAAAATCGGATAACAGAATAAAAAAGCAGATAAAAGGATTTATGGCGTTAAAGCTTGAGGGTGCGATTGCGCCTGTTTTCGTTCTCATATGGAGCACCGGTTTCATCATTGCCAAACTAGCAATGCCCTATGTGGAGCCGGCCACGTTCTTGTTTTGGCGCTACGTGGGCATTTTGCTTGCCATGGGTGCGCTTAGTTTAATTTGGCGTCCAGCCTCTTGGCCCAATCAATCGCAACTGCTTCATTTGCTGGTTGCTGGCATGCTGCTGCAGTTTGGTTACTTAATGGGCGTATGGTCTGCCGTTCGTTTGGGCATGACGGCTGGGCTCGTAGCCTTGATTATGGGTTTGCAACCCATTATTACTGCCTGGTTTGCAGCCTGGGTATCCGAGCATTTATCGCCGCGCCAGTGGCTTGGTTTACTGCTGGGGATAGCGGGGGTTGGTCTTGTCGTTGCGGAGAAGATGAACTTTGTACCGATACCCGTTGCCAGCTATGTACTCGCAGTGGCTGCATTGCTAGCGATTACCTTTGGTACGATCTACCAAAAGAAGTATTGCCCTGTATTTGACTTGCGGTCGGGATCCTTAATTCAGTTCAGTATCGCATTGCTTTTATCCTTCCTTTGCATGGTGCTCTTTGAAGAGGGCACCATGGTCTGGAATGCGCCCGTCATTACCGCGATGCTCTGGGCCATATTCCCGATCTCGATTGGTTCTGTGAGCTTGCTGTTCATCATGATTCGCAAGGGAGCGGCAACCAAGGTCACGAGTCTTTTGTACCTAACGCCACCCACGACTGCCATCATGGCCTGGTTATTGTTTGATGAGCCGCTGACTTGGATGATGGCAGGGGGGATTGTATTGACGATGGGGGCAGTCATACTGGTGAATCAAAAGGTACGTCAATAAATCACCTGAACCCGTCAAAGTTCATTATCATTACGGCTATTGTTTGGTTAAAAGGTAATGCTGAATGCGATTACGAAGCCGGCTCGGAGTGGCCTTATGGATGACCCTGTTTGCGGTCTCTTATTCCCCCGACTCTGCGATTGCTCAAGCAAGCTCAAACAATCAAAAACAAGCCCCCTCGAAAGAGAAGCCAAAACAAAATCAATCTGCAAATAAAGCGCCTGCCGCAAAACCGGGCAACGCAAGTAAACAAAGCAAAACAAGCAAGTCCGCAAAGACCAGTAACACAGCTACTGCCAAAAAAACCAAAGATGTACGAGTGACCGTCACTCGCCCTGCAAATAATGCAAGGACTGGCTCAAGGCCTTCCTTTGCTACTGCAATGGGCTTGCGGGGGCAGCATGATGACCTTAGCCTTAAGTCCAGCGTGGCAATGGTCGTCAATCAAGATACCAATGATGTGCTGTTTGAAAAAAATACGGGAGTGAGCCTGCCAATTGCATCCATTACTAAGTTAATGGGCGCGATGGTGGTGCTCGATGCCGACTTGCCTTTGGATGAGCACATCAAGATTAATGCCGAGGATGCCCGTAGCTACGGCAAATCGCGGCTTGCCACCGGTACATCCCTTACGCGCCGTGAAGCAATGGTGTTAGCGCTGATGTCCTCTGAAAATCGTGCTGCCTATACCTTGGGCAGAAACTACCCCGGCGGCATTCCATCCTTTGTCGCTGCTATGAATCAAAAGGCGCGTGACCTTGGGATGCGGAACTCCCGCTTTGCTGATCCCAGTGGCTTATCCAGTGAGAATGTAGCCAGTGCAGATGACTTGGTGAAAATGGTCAGTGCATCGTATCAGTACAAGGAGATTCGTGAATACTCAACCTGGCCTGATTTCACCATGGTGATTAATAATCGCCCACAAACTTTTTTAAATACCAATCGCTTGGTTCGCTCTGGTGATATGGATATTGGACTGCAGAAAACGGGTTTTATTAGCGCTGCCGGTAAATGCTTGGTGATGCAAGCCAATATCAATGGCTCATCCTTGCTACTTGTCTTTTTAGATTCGGTGGGTACGCAGTCCCGTTTTGCGGATGCGGTGCGCGTCAAAGATTGGTATCAGCAAATGGACCCGAGTGAGATTCGGCCACTGCGGCGCTTGATGTAACGCCACTTACTTTGAAGTAAATCCCATCCCTTTTGAAATTTGCATAGCGGTATCCTGAAGCGCCTTTAGCCAGTCGGCCTGGATGCGATCCGTAGGCGCGCTGAGCGACAAGCCAGCTACCAATTTACCGGTGTCATCCAAAATGCCCGCCGCTAAACAACTCACGCCTAATTCCAATTCTTCATCGTCGCTGGCATGCCCCGACTGATTGACTTTGGACAATTCAGTTTCGAGCTTACGTAAGTCGGTAATGCTATTACGGGTGTGTCCAGCTAAGCCGGTCCGGGTTGCATAGGCTCGAACTTTAGTCGAATCATCACTCGCTAAAAAAAGTTTGCCAACGGAAGTGAGGTGAAGTGGCGCACGGCCGCCAATTGCGCGGACCACTTGCATGCCGGAGCGTTCGCTGTAGGCACGATCCACGTACACAATCTCGTCGCCTTGGCGGACGGATAGGTTGATGGTTTCTCCGGTGATTTTATGCAGTGCACGCATGGGCGCTTGGGCTGCCTCACGAACCGAGAGCCTTGCCTTGACTAGATTGCCGAGTTCTAAGAGCCGCAGGCCGAGTCGGTAAGTGCCGCCATCGCCGCGCTCGACTAATCTGCAGGCCACCATGTCATTTAGAATGCGGTGGGCGGTAGAAGGGTGCAGGGCGGTTTGCTCGGCCAAAATTTTGAGGCTGCAGGCATCTTCATGCTTAGCAAGCGCATCAAGCAAATTCATCATACGTTCCACCACCTGAATGGCGGTCTTACCAACCTCTCCAGGGGCTTTAGCCATTTTTGCTACTTTGGGGGTATCCATCGCTTTATTGTAGCCATTCTTTGGGGAATTGCACAATGTGAAAACGAGTGGCTGAAAGAGACACTCTAGAGCGCTATTTCAGGGCAAGGGCGCATTCCCGAACCAGTTCAGGGCCCTTAAAAATGAGACCGCTGTAAATTTGCACCAGACTCGCTCCAGCAGCACGCTTTTCTTGGGCATCTTTTCCTGAAAGGATGCCGCCAACGCCAATAATCGGCACCCGGTTGCCAAGGTGTTGTTTGAGCGACTCGATAACGGCATTGGATAGGTCGCGAACCGGCGCGCCAGAGAGGCCACCCGCTTCGGCGCCATGTTCTAGGTGCGCAACAGCGCTTCGCTCAATCGTGGTGTTGGTTGCAATCACGGCATCGATTTCAAACTCAAGGAGCAAGTCGGCAATCAACCGGATGTCAGTGGGGTCGAGATCTGGCGCTATCTTTAAAAATAGGGGTTTACGTACGCCATATTCGTCGCATAGAGCAGTGCGCGCAAGCTGAATGCTACTCAGCAAGGAGCGCAGCATCACTTCGCCTTGCAGTGCCCGTAGGTTCTTGGTATTGGGTGATGAAATGTTCACCGTAATGTAGGAAGCAACGGCGTAGACTTTTTTTAATCCGATCACATAATCATCAGCAGCAGCTTCAATTGGAGTGCTGGCGTTCTTGCCTATATTTAAGCCAATAACTCCGCCGGATTGCCAGTAGCGCGAAGCCTTGACGCGGGCAACGCAGGCATCGACACCATCGTTATTAAAGCCCATGCGGTTAATGATTCCATCGACTCGACTTAAACGGAACATGCGCGGTTTCGGGTTGCCCGCTTGTGGCAGTGGCGTTACCGTTCCAATTTCTAAAAAGCCAAAACCCAGGGCGGCGAGTGCATCAATGTGCTTGCCGTCTTTATCGAGGCCTGCAGCGAGCCCAACCCGATTACCCAAAGACAAGCCGCAGAATACCTGTGGATCGACAACGGGTTTGGGTACGAAGTGGGAAAGTAGGCCGAGCGCATGCGCGCGGTCCATGCTACTGAGAGCTAAATTATGAGCTTGCTCAGGATCAAGGCAAAAGAGCCCAGGGCGTAAAAAGGAGTAAGCGGACATGAATCGAATTATCCCGTATGCAAGGGCTGCCAGAGGTTATCGATTAGACCTTCGATGGCCTTGAACTTCGACTTATATGCCATCTTCTGACTCTCTTGGATGTAGTAACCCAGATAGAGATAGGGCCGCTTCAGTTGCCTGACTTGCGCTATTTGCCACAGAATGCTGTAGGTGCCATAGCTGGCTTTAGGTACTGCAGTGTCGTAGAAGGTGTAGACCGACGAAATGCCTGCTTCGACAATATCAATGATGCTAACCATGCGCAGGCGACCCGGTTCTGCCCCCTGATGGCCATCCCGAAATTCAACCAAACGCGAGTTCACTCGGCTTTGCAGTAAAAATTGCGTGTATTGCTCTTGATCATCGCGATTCATCTCGCCATCATGATGGCGCTGCTCTTGATAGAGGCGATACAGCGCGTAGTGCTCGTCGGTATAGCTTAAGTGGAGAACGTGGGTTTCTAAATTGGCATGTTGCTTGCGCGCGCGCTGTTGGCTGCGATTCGGAACAAAATGTTCAACCGGTATACGAGTCGCAATGCATGCTTTACAGTGGTCACAATAGGGGCGATAGGTAAACAGTCCGCTACGCCGAAATCCTGCGTTAACAAGATCACCGTACATATCGCTATGTACTAAGTGGGATGGCGTGGCAACTTGTGAGCGCGCAGTTTGGTGTGGAAGATAGCTGCAGGTATAGGATGCGGTGGCATAAAACTGCAGCGCAGTAATCGGGAGCTCATTGATTTGGCTCATAGCCAACGCTCCAATGCGGTTTTATCAAAACACCATGGATTACCTATCGACTTTTGGTTGATGGCATCGCGTGCCAGTGATAAAAATTGCGTGCGCGGGATCGGGCCTCCCCCAAGCGATCGGAGGTGGGCGGTTTCTTGTTGGCAATCAATCATCGGCACCTCGTTATCGTAGCACCAGGCGCAAAGCAAGGCCAAAGCGAGCTTAGAGGCATCCGCTTGGCGGCTAAACATCGATTCACCAAAGACCATGCGACCAAAACTAACGCAGTACAGGCCGCCCAACAGATGATCGTCTTGCTTGACCGCTATGCTATGGGCAAAGCCGCTTTCAAATAGCCGACTGTAGGCATCGACAATTTCATGGGTGATCCAGGTGCCATCCTGGTCCTTGCGTGGGCTTAGGGCGCAGGCTCGCATAATTGCACCAAAGTCACCATCGACCTCAATATGGCAAGTGGGATCGTGATAAAAATGCCGCATGGTTTTTTGCAATGAGTCGCTCACCTTAAAGTTTTTTGGCTCTAGGACCATCCGTGGATTTGGCGACCACCATAAAACCGGTTGATTATCGGAATACCAGGGAAATAAGCCAAGCCGATAGGCTGATTCAAGCTGCCCAGGGTAGATGCGCTCACTGACTGCAAAGAGTCCCACCACTTCGGGGTCTGGGTCGGGCGTTACTGCTGGATCAGGAAACGCATCATCAGGTCCTAGCCAGGCAATTTGATTCATTGCTCAAATGGATTCAGAGGGGAGGATATCGCGGGATCGAACAGCAATTTCAGTACCGGCCTGAAGGAGGCCTGCACTGCGATCGGCGAAAAACCATTGCAAGGTTTGTTTCGTAGTCGGAAAGGCCAGCTCGGCCCAGGGGATTTCGTGTTCGTAAAACAGTGCCACCTCAAGGCTTTCCTCGCCCGCCGAAAACTCGGGGGTCGGTAAGCTAGCGAGGTAAAACAAATGCACTTGCTCAACGTGGGGTACATTGATTAAAGAAAACAAGGGGCCGATATCAACATGCGCCCCAGCTTCTTCTAAAGTTTCTCTAGCAGCCCCATGGGTAGTACTTTCGCCAATTTCCATAAAGCCGGCAGGCAAAGTCCAAAAGCCATGGCGTGGCTGGATCGCTCTGCGGCATAGCAATACCTGTTCACCCCATACTGGAATAGTGCCCACCACATTGCGCGGATTAAGGTAGTGCACCGTAGCGCAGCTATCGCACACATGGCGCTCGCGCGTATCGTCTGCAGGGATCCGTAAGGTCACGGTGGATCCGCATTTTGAGCAGTAGTGCATTGGAAAGGATTTCATCTTTCGATTATCCGACTTTCAGAACGGCGGGTACCGCGCCACGCAGGGCATTGCAAACCAGAATACGGTCGGCGTCCACTAGATCGGCTGCTGTGAGTGTGGCTTGATGGGTATTCCATTTTGGATCATCTAATAGGCTTTGGCGCATCACACCAGGAAGTACCCCTGCCGATAGTGGTGGCGTTAGCCATTGATTCGACCCTTTGGGCTGAATAAAAATGGAGCTACGACCCCCTTCGGTAACCATGCCTGCCTCATTCAAAAAGACCGCATCAAAACCGCCCAGCACCACCGCTTTTTTCCATGCCAAGTCATATAGAGTTCGTTGATTTACTTTATGGCCCAACAACAGATTGTTCGAATGCATGATGGCTTGATTGGCATCGGGCAATACTTGGGATGCCCAAAAAATAGTCACTTCATTTGCAATCGGCTCCAATGCATGGGTGACCGCAGTAACCGAGCCATCGGAGAGTAAGTCGATTCGCAAGCGGTGGGGCAGTGGGCTAGGGATTGCGAGGCAGGCTTGCTCGGCCGCCTCGACAATCCGCGACGCTACAAATGGAATGCGCAGAACAGATGCGGAATGTTGCAATCGCTCAAGGTGCGCTGCTAAGCGAAGTGGCTTTTGTTTTTCAACGCGAATCGTTTCAAATAAACCCAGCTCACTTGGCATCTCATTGATAAATGCCGATTTAATTTGACACTCTTGCCACTCTAGCGCTGGATCGGAATCAATCGTGATGCCAGCACCAATACCCAAGGTGAACTTGGTTTGAGAGTTGCTTGGACTTGCCTCCAGAGCAAGTGTGCGAATCGGCACGCTAAATGCAAAATCGCCATTGGGGTCAAGCCAGCCTAAAGCACCACAGTAATAGCCGCGGGGCGTGTTCTCTAACTCCTGAATGATTTCCATGCTGCGTTTTTTGGGAGCGCCCGTAACAGAGCCACACGGAAAGACCGCATCAAGTATGGTACGAAGGCTTGTATCGGGCTTTGCTTTTGCTTCAATCGTCGATGTCATTTGCAGCACGTTGCCATGCCGTGCAACATGAAATAAGGTAGGTACAGTGACGCTACCGGGTAATGCAACTCGGCTGAGATCATTGCGTAAGAGATCCACGATCATGATATTTTCTGCACGATTTTTAGGATCGCTGGCCAATTGCTCTGGGCTCTCGGTTCTGGCATTGGCCGTGCCCTTCATGGGCATAGCGCGCAAACAGTCTCCATCCCGTTCTACAAACAGTTCAGGCGATTGGGAGAGGATAGTGGTGCCGCCTTCTTGTACAAATGCACCAAAACGCCCCGGTTGCCGTGCCCTTAGTCGCGCGTATAAAGCGAGCGGGTCACCATGAATTTCCCCTCGTATGCGGTAGGTGTGATTAATTTGATAGATATCACCGCAGCGTATCCACTCCTGAATCCGCTCTACATCGGACTGGAACTGGGCTTGCGTAATCGATTCAGTGCAGGAAGCTACGCCACTGACGCGCTGATCATCGGTTAGCTCTGCAAGTTGTATTTCAAGCCAGGCATCCACTTCCGCTTTTGCGAGTTTTTTGGGCTGCTGGTATGCCCATGCTTGCATCAGCGGTATGGCTGGAGCAGTAGGGGAGAATGCGGCTGAATTGGTTGGTAGCCGATGAATGACTTGCCCATACTCATACGCGACGAGGCAAACCACATACTGGCCTGCCTTTAGGGCTGACTGGATCGCCTCAAAGCAGGCATCCATTTCATCCGCAGTCAAAGCGGCCCAGTGCGCGATCGGCTCTTGGTAGAGGCGGCTGGTGGATTTTGCCGCGCAACTCTCGACATCATCGAGCAGAATCATCGCAAAACTCGCTTGCGTTTCAGATTACTTTAAGACGGTCGCGGACTCAATCACAACTGCGGTGGTAGGTACATCTGCCATCCGTCCAAATTTAGGCGCTGGTGAGACCATGGTTGGGATTTTACGAATGCGGTCAATGGTTTGGGTGCCAGAGATGACTTTACCAAAGACGGTATAGCCATTACCCATGGCGTTTGGGAAATCCAGGCCCTGATTGTCACGCACATTAATAAAGAACTGGGCGGTTGCTGAATCGGGATCGGATGTTCTAGCCATCGCAATCGTATAGGTTTGATTCTTTAGTCCGTTTTGCGCTTCGGAGACCACGGGGGGATTAGTTGGCTTTTGATTTAAATCGGGCGTGAATCCGCCACCTTGAATCATGAAGCCATCGATCACGCGATGAAAGATCGTGCCGTTGTAAAAACCGCTCTGAACATACTTCAGGAAGTTATCAACTGTCTTGGGCGCTTTTGCTGAATCCAGATCGACAACAAAACTACCTTGATTGGTTTTGAACTCGACGCGTGGCTCTGCGTGTGCTGTGCCAGTGGCAAACAAAAATACGCCAGCAAGGGCGGTTATTACTGCACGGTAAGAGCGAAAAGGGGAGGTGCGCATGGTTGTTCCTAGTGGTAAATGAATGGCAATTACAGATCTAATCCATTGTATTGCGTGATGCTTATGCTGGTGGAGGCGGCAGGCCGTTCGGGACAGATGCAGCAGCCCGATAGGCTGCTTGATCAAACATCTCTGGGTGATTGAGGTAGTCAATGACCCAGTCGATGGTATCGACTCCCCAAAAGATCCGCTCCCCAAGTGCCAGGGTGGGTACGCCAAAGGCGCTGCGATCGAGAGCCTCTTGGGTGTTGGCAATTAAACCTGCTTTGGTTTGGGCGCTATCCGGGCGGGGTGTGGTGGGATCTAAATGCAGGTGCGCACAAAAATCAGACCAGTGCAGATTGGGATCTTTGCCGATTACCCAAACAAACTCAAATGCACGCTCTACCATGGCCCAGTCTGCTCGTTCCTGAACTAAAAGGCGCTGCGCTGCAACGGTAATAAAAGGGTGGTGTTCCGGAAACCGAAAGGGAATGCCTAACTTTTCTGCTTGCCATACACACGCTTGATAGGTATAGGAGCGCTTGGCAGGGATTTCACCAGGGCCTTGATTATGTGCGCCGCGCAATAGACCGCCAAGCAATACCGGTACCGGCTCGATTTGCAAACGCGGCTCCAGACGATGGCGTAATTTCACATAAAAATAGGCAAAGGGAGAAATGATGTCGAAGTAAAAACGCGCCTTCATTTTTTTTCTGCTTCGTCGAGTGAGCGTAAAAAAGCCATGCGCTCTGCAATCTGCGTTTCAAGACCGCGCTCCACTGGCTGATACCAATGCGGCTCAGCCATGCCTTCGGGTAAGTAGCTTTCGCCTGCGGCATAGCCATAGGGCTCATCGTGTGCATACCGATATGCAGTGCCATGCCCGAGTTCTTGCATTAATTTCGTTGGCGCATTGCGTAAGTGATTGGGTACGCCCCGGCTTTGATCGGCCGCAGCAAAAGCACGCGCCTTGTTATACGCGACATAGCTAGCATTGCTTTTGGCTGCAACGGCCAAATAGACGACTGCTTGACCCAGCGCCAGCTCGCCTTCGGGTGAGCCCAGTCGTTCATATGTTTCTGCCGCATCGTTTGCCAGTTGGATTGCCCGAGGATCAGCCAAACCAATATCTTCCCATGCCATGCGAATGATGCGGCGCGCCAGGTAGCGCGGATCTGCGCCGCCGTCGAGCATGCGGCAAAGCCAATACAGAGCAGCATCGGGATTAGAGCCGCGCACCGATTTATGCAGCGCCGATATCTGGTCATAAAACTGGTCTCCGCCTTTATCAAACCGGCGGCCATTGCTCGTTAATGCATTTTCAACAAAGGCTTGATCCACAACCGTTGTAGTAGACCCGGGAATCGAAATGGCATTACGGATTTGTTCCAGCACATTAAGTAAGCGACGGGCATCGCCATCTGCATTGGCGATGATGGCATCGATCGCGGCCGAATCAAATTCCACATTCGGCATGGCAAATTTTCTGGCGCGCTGAATTAAGACACCGAGCTCTTCTGCACTTAAGGATTTGAGAACATAGACTTGAGCCCGAGAAAGTAAGGCAGAATTCACCTCAAAGGAGGGGTTTTCTGTGGTGGCGCCGATAAACGTAAAGAGACCAGACTCGACATGTGGCAACAGCGCATCTTGCTGGCTTTTATTAAAGCGATGAATTTCATCCACAAACAGGATGGTTTGCTTGCCATACTGATTATTGTTTTGCTGGGCTTGCTCAATGGCTTCCCGAATTTCTTTAACGCCTGCAAGGACGGCTGAGATGGCAATAAATTCACGATCAAAGGCCTTTGCTGAAAGACGCGCTAAGGTTGTTTTGCCAACGCCGGGAGGACCCCACAAAATCATTGAATGCGGTTTACCCGATGCAAAGGCCAATTGCAGGGGCTTACCAGGCGCTAGTAAATGCGATTGGCCGATCACCTCAGTAATGGAGCTTGGGCGCAATGCTTCCGCCAAGGGCGGCGGCGGTTTGGTTTCAAACAGATTGCTCATGGCAAGCTGATCCAGACTTGATTGGTTCTCACGTCATAGTCACCAGCATGACCAGAGCGGCCCATGCTAGGCAGAGTGTGGCAATGATGGTCAAGCGTGTACGCATCACCATGAATTCATCGAGCGCGGCTTTGCTACTAAAGTAATACTGGTACGTGTTTTGATCAATGCCGCGCTGAACTAAAAGCGTGGCGGCCAACATCAGCAAACCCACCGGAATATATACATGCAATGCTAGCCAAGCAACTAGTGAGGGAATAATTCCCCAGATCCAGGCATTTCGTGCAAACCAACGGGATCCGCCGATATCGCCAGCGCTCGCTAAATGGGCGCTATCGGCAACATTGCCTAGGTGCCGAAAGTTAGCGCCCCAATGGATGGCGCCCAAAAAAGAGCAGATGACAGCGCCATAAGCAGCCAGGGATTCGGCGCTGACAAAATCAAAGGGCGTCGGGGCTACTTGGACCAAGATGGCGCAAACAATGAATGGAATTAAGCCGCCGTATCCCAAAATACGAACAATCGGCGGTAGGGTGCTGATGGTTGCCATTATTTAAGTATCGTAGTGATACACACCGCGGCCTGTTTTGCGGCCTAAATACCCGGCCGCGACCATTTCACGTAGCAAAGGGCAGGCGCGATACTTAGAGTCATTGAAGTTATCAAAATACACTTCCATGATGGCAAGGCAGGTGTCTAAACCAATTAAATCAGCGAGTGCCAGAGGCCCAATTGGTTGATTACAGCCGAGCTTCATGCCGGCATCGATGTCTTCTGCACTTGCAAGTCCTTCGGCTAAAACAAAAAAGGCTTCGTTAATCATGGGCAGCAAGATGCGATTCACCACAAAGCCAGGACTATTTTTAACGGTGATGGGCTCTTTGCCAATCGCCTTGGCCATCGAAATAATCGCATCGTGAGTCTGATCACTGGTTTGCAGGCCGCGTATCACTTCAACTAAGGCCATGAGTGGTGGCGGATTAAAAAAGTGCATTCCAATAAAGCGCTCTGGGACAGAGTTGAGGGCAGCTAACTTCGTAATCGAGAGTGAGGAGGTATTGGTCGCAATAATCGTTTCTTTGCCTACTGTTTCATCGATTTGCTTCAATATCTTTTCTTTGACGGCTTGATTTTCGGTTGCCGCTTCGATTACGAGCGATAGGCCTTTTAAATCGGCATACACAGTACTGCCTTTAATGCGCCCTAATGCAAGATCCTTTTGCGCCTCCGTTAGCGTTTCTTTTTTAATCAGGCGATCGAGGCTGCGCTGAATGTTTGCCATACCGCGATCAATGGCGGCCTCATTCACATCAATCATGACCACGTCTAATCCTGCTACGGCACAGACTTGAGCAATGCCGTTGCCCATGGTTCCAGCACCAATAATGCCAACTGATTTAATTTTCATTCTGCTTCCTTCGTGGTGTGATGCTTATTCAATTTAATTGCATCGCTTAGCGCTTTTTATACTGCGAGGCGCCAAACAACAATTCATTTGCGGTTGCATCAAAGCTGGGTTTACGTAAATCCGTCAAGACCTGCATGCCCCTTTTCACTGCAGGGCGCTGACCGATTGATTCAAACCAGCGTTTGAAGTGTGGAAATTCAGCAATATTGATCCCTTGTTTTTCCCAGCGATTGGTCCACGGAAAAATAGCGATATCGGCAATGGTGTATTGATTTCCTGCGACATACCGATTGGTGGCTAACTGCCGATCTAAAACCCCATACAAGCGCTTGGCTTCATTGGTATAGCGCTCAATCGCGTAATCAATTTTCTGTGGAGCATACAAACGAAAGTGGTGATTCTGGCCGAGCATCGGTCCGAGGCCACCCATCTGAAACATCAGCCATTGTAAAACGTCGTATTTTGCCCGCGTGCTACTCGGCAAAAAGCGTCCTGTCTTTGCTGCAAGGTATAACAGAATGGTGCCCGATTCAAAAAGATGAATGGGTTTGCCATCGGGGCCATTGGGGTCGGTAATAGCCGGGATTTTATTATTGGGACTAATCTTTAAAAACGCCGGTGTAAATTGGTCGCCCTTGCCAATATCAATGGGAATGGCACGCCAATCGCGGTTAAGCTGGTAGCCACACTCTTCGAGCATGATGTGGACTTTGTGCCCATTGGGGGTTGCCCAACTGTAGACATCGATCATGTCTTGATTCGAATTTTTACTTTTGTTCATCGCGTTCGCCATCGTTATCGTTTGATTTTGTTCGTTTGCATCAACACTACACTGTGCTCAGTCGTGACAGCGCGGTTTCTAAGGTTTTTTCTTCTTTGGCAAAGCAAAACCGAATGACCTTGGTGTCGGTTCCCGCACCATAGAATGCCGAAACTGGAATCGCCGCAACCCCGACTTCGCAGGTTAGCCAACGGCAGAATTCTGCTTCGCTGAGCTCGCTTTGCGGGATTCCGAGTGCGGAGTAATCGGCGCACTGAAAATAACTTCCAGGCGCTGGCAGTAATTTAAATCGGGTGCTAGCTAAACCTGTTCTAAAGAAGTCGCGTTTGCGTTGATAAAACGCCGATAGTCCCAAATAGTGCGCTGGATCCGATAAGTAATGGGCGATTCCCACTTGCATCGGGGCGTTGACTGTAAACACATTGAATTGATGCACCTTCCGAAATTCTGCAGACAGGGAGACTGGTGCTGCTACGTAGCCGATTTTCCAGCCCGTAACATGAAAGGTTTTTCCAAAGCTGGATACCACAAAGCTACGCGCTGCTAAGGTTGGGTGACTGGATGCGCTGTGGTGCTGCTGCCCATCAAAGACCATGTGTTCATAGACCTCATCACTGCACACCAATACGTTTGTCTGGCTCAGTAAATCGGCCAGGCGATCCAGATCAGACCGTTGCCACACCATGCCGGTGGGATTGTGGGGTGAGTTAATCAGTAAGAGCCGTGTTTTGGGGGTGATTGCATTTGCTAGGGCAGTCCATGGGATGGCGTACGCATCCACAAGGCCATCGGAATTGCGTTGCACATCCAGGCTCACGCAGATGGCTTTGCCGCCAGCCAAGGTAATTGCTGGCAGATAGCAATCAAATGCAGGCTCAATCACGATGACTTCATCGCCCGGGCTAACGCAGGACATAATCACCGTGAAAATCGCTTGCGTTGCTCCAGCAGTAATGGTGATCTCCGTAGCAGGGTCGTAGGACTTACCGTATAGCCGATCGATTTTGCTGGCAATGGTTTTGCGCAGCTCAAGCACCCCTGGCATGGGAGGGTATTGGTTATGACCCGATACCATTGCTTGGTTAACGGCATTGATTAAGGCCGGATCGCATTCAAAGTCTGGAAAACCTTGCCCTAGGTTGATGGCCTGATGTTCGGCGGCCAAAGTGGACATGACGGTAAAGATGGTGGTGCCAACCGCGGGTAGGCGCGAAGGAAATGGGGGAGTGAGGGGCGCAGCAGGGCGCAGCTGTGTCATTGGCGTGCTTTATCTCGTGCTGCGGCTTCTGTCGCTAGAATAAGGGAAATCCATTTCTAAATTGTGCCATGCTGATCGTCCTCTCCCCCGCTAAATCCTTGGATTACGAAACACTGGTCAAGGTTAAAAAATCCACTTTGCCTGATTTTGTTGCCGATTCAGCCAAGCTGATTGCAGACCTCAAGACTTTATCGCCTCAGGCGGTAGCGAAGCTGATGAGCCTTTCGGACCCCTTAGCCGCATTAAACGTAGGGCGTTTTCGGGATTGGTCAACGAAATTCACAGAGAAAAACAGTAAACCGGCGATTTTTGCCTTTAATGGTGATGTGTATGAGGGCTTTGATGCTGCCAGCTTAAATAGTAAGGCCATTGATTTTGCCCAAGACCATGTGCGGATTTTGTCGGGACTCTATGGTTTGCTGCGGCCACTAGACTTGATGCAGCCTTACCGTTTAGAAATGGGGACTGCGTTTAAAAATGCCAGAGGAAAAGACTTATATGCATTTTGGGGTGATCGGATTACGAGTGCAGTTAAACAGCAACTGACCTCGCAAAAAAAGAACCCCTTCTTATTAAACCTGGCGTCCGAAGAGTATTTCAAAGTGCTGCAGCCCAAGGAGTTGGGTTTTCCAGTGATCGCTCCGGTATTTCAGGATGCCAAGGATGGCAAGTACAAAATCATTTCGTTTTATGCTAAGCGGGCACGCGGCTTAATGGCTCGATTTGCGGTTGAAAATCGCATTACCGATCCAGCTGACTTACGTGATTTCAATTTAGAGGGCTATCGCTTTAGTGCAGCCGAATCCAAGCCCGATCGACCGGTATTTCGCCGCGCGGAGAAAAAATAATATGACCGTTCACCGTTCTAAATCATCTCAGCGCGCCTCACCCGAGGCTGAGCGCTTAGTCGCAGATGCGATTTCACTGGCTGCCTCAGGCAGTCAAATTGAGGATCGTTTTTGGGAAGGGCGCCTGAGTGCACGCTTACTCAAATTGATGACCAGCCAAAATCAAAATGTGATTGATGCGGCGCTTGATCAAACGTTTCGTATTAATACCGTTGCCTTTGAGGTCTTGGCCGACTGTGCTGAGACGCTAGCTGAATCACAAACCATGACGATCGATCAGGATGGCTGGGATGTGTTGTTACTCGCTTTGCCTATTGTTGCGCATACCCGCTATCAAATTCAATCAGGTCCATTGCCGGTCAAGGTCATTGAGTCGGTTGCGTTGGCAATGCATTCATCGATTGCTGCAAACGATACGCGCCTCGCGATCGTGCCATGGCTCTACAGCATTGATCAGATGCCCCATTCGCATTGCCAAACGCGCATTTTGACGGAGGCTTTGGGTACCGCTGCAATCACTGCAAGCGAAATGAAGCTCGAGCTACGTAATATGTCGGAAACGATTGCGGTGTTAGCGGATCCCCGTTTTATTATTGCGGCCATTGCCGCTCCAAGTGGCTCGCCTTTATTTCGTTGGCAGGCGGAACCGCCGGTTAGGCAAGAGCGCGGTGTTAGTTTGATTGAATGGCAAACCGCCATGCGCGAGCCGATTTCCAGCTTGTTACCTGGATGTGAATTCGATTTGCTGTTACCCGAAGCCTACTTTACGAATTGCCGCTTGGCGGATAAACAAGTGCGCCCCTTAAGCATTCGGGCCGCCGTTAATTTTCTGGAGACTGCTGTAGGTGCTCAGCCCAATGGCTTGTCCTGCGTTATCGGCGCCTTTGGTGAAGAGCAAGTGGATGAATACCGTATTTCATTTAGTTTGAAGGGCTCGCCCGATGTGATGTACGGCGTTATTTGGCCGATGTACGATCGTGAGACGGTGTCCAATGATGCGCTCAATGACATTAATGATGACGAAAGCCCCATAAAAAAGATTTGCGATGCCCTTAAAGAGGCCGGAGTGGAAGATGTGTTTCGCCATGCAGTTTTGTTTAGTCCCGAGCTCTGCGACGATTGTGGCGCGCCATTGTTTCCGGATCGCCATGGTGAAGTGGTGCATGCGGAGATGCCAGAAGATACGCCTACGCAGCAGCCTTTATTTCATTAATTGGTTTAACTGAGTGCATAAAAAAACCGAGGCGAACCTCGGTTTTTTCTTTTATTCAATAAAAAACATGGCTTGTTGGATTACTCTTTAGCAAATAAATGCGGCTCTTTACCTGTCTTCATGTCGGCAGTTTGGCAAAAATCAGCTAAGCGGACACCGCTACGAATGTTAAACAGCATTGCCTTGTTTCCAAGCACCACTAGATCCAAACCGGTGTCGTGATTTTTAAAGCGCAAGCTGCCGGGCAATGAGACTTCTCTTTTCATTTCGTAGGTCTTCGAGTTCCAAACCAGGCCAATATTTCCAGCGCCATCCCCAATGGTTTTTAACTGGTGGTTATTGTTGCAGCTCCAAGCATGGGTATCTTTTGGATCTTTGGCGTGCACGGCAGAGTGCGACACGAGCAAGGCAACACTAATCAACAGCGTTTTAAAGGGGATGTGCATGTTGTTTCCTTATGAAAGTAAGTGCTTCACGCCGGCCTGTTCCTCGAGTAACTCATTCAAGGTATGGGTCATGCGTTCCCGCGAGAAGGCATCAATTTCAAGGCCTTCGATCATTTTGTACTCCCCATTCTCACAGACAACCGGGAATCCGTAAATGACTTCAGCCGGAATCTCGTATTCGCCGCGGGAAGCAATGCCCATCGTGACCCATTTGCCGTTGGTGCCAAGCACCCAATCACGCATGTGATCGATAGCGGCATTTGCAGCCGATGCTGCGGATGATAGGCCCCGAGCCTCAATAATGGCCGCGCCACGCTTGCCTACGGTTGGAATGAATACGTCTTTATTCCAAGCAGCATCATTAATCATGTCTTTCACGGATTGACCGCCGATGGTCGCAAAACGGTAATCTGGATACATGGTTGGGCTATGGTTGCCCCAGACCACTAATTTTTCGATGTCGGCAACCGGTTTATTGACCTTGGCGGCAATTTGCGACAGAGCGCGGTTGTGATCCAGGCGCAGCATTGCCGTAAAGTTCTTTGCCGGCAAGCTCGGAGCCGATTTCATGGCAATGTAGGCATTGGTATTGGCAGGATTGCCTACAACCAAGACCTTAACCGTGCGTTTTGCGACCGCGTCCAAGGCTTTGCCTTGAGCGGTGAAGATTTGCGCATTGGCGGAAAGCAAGTCTTTTCGCTCCATACCTGGGCCGCGAGGACGGGCACCCACCAGCAGGGCAATATCAATGTCTTTGAATGCGGTCATCGGGTCCTGATGAGCAGACATTCCGGCCAAGAGCGGGAATGCGCAGTCATCAAGCTCCATCATCACGCCTTTTAATGCTTTTTGCGCTTTTTCATCAGGAATTTCAAGGAGTTGCAAAATAACAGGCTGGTCTTTGCCCAGTAAATCACCGTTGGCGATGCGAAATAAGAGGGAATATCCGATTTGACCGGCCGCGCCTGTAACCGCGACGCGCATAGGGGTTTTTGCCATTACGTGTAACTCCAAAGGAAGGTTAAAAAGTGTTGCTTCAGTGTGGTGATGCAGATTATCCCTGCAAGTTTATGGAGTTTACATTTACACTGTCAATGATGTCTTCTATAAGACAGCAGACTAGTCAGCCTAAATACCCTTTTTGGAACTACTTTGCCTGAAACAACCGCTCCATTGGCTACGTTTAGCCCCTTGTACCAGCAGATTAAGGCGCTGTTGCTGGACAGCCTTCAATCTGGCGAGTGGTTACCCGGCTCCCCAATTCCCAGTGAAATGGAGTTAGCAGCCCGCTTTGATGTCAGTCAAGGCACTGTGCGCAAGGCGGTGGATGAGTTAGCCACAGAAAATCTGTTAGTCCGCCATCAAGGCAAAGGCACTTTTGTGGCCAGCCACCACAGCGAGGCTTGGCAATACCGCTTCTTTAGTTTAATGCCGGATTCTGGCAAAAAAGCCCCCCTTAAAAGCTACTTTTTGGTATGTAAGCCAATTAAGGCCCCATCGAAAATAGCCCAGTTGCTTAAAACACCGGCAAGTGAGCAGCTGATTCAAATTGATCGCGTGCAAAGTTTGGGCGGCCAGGTTGCCGTATTTGAGCAAATCTGGCTCCCCAAGCAGCGTTTTAGCGGCATGACCCTCGATCGATTGGAGTCGTGGCCTGGCCCCTTGTATGCATTCTATGAAAGTGAGTTTGCAACCCACATGGTTCGAGCGGAAGAGAAAATCAAAGCCATTGCAGCGGAGGCAACGATTGCCCAGCATTTAAAACTGGAGCCAGGCTCCCCGCTGCTGTTGGTGGAGCGGGTTTCTTACACCTATGGGAACAAGCCAGTCGAGGTGCGACGGGCGCATTACGACACCCGTCAGCAGCATTATGAAAATAAGTTGAACTAAGTCATGTGTAAAGAAAAAAATGCATTCCAGGGTTTTCCAATAGAATATGTTGCACAACAGCATTACTCCTTATTTAACCTTAACCTCACAAATGAGACCCTCTATGGTTGATGCCCATCAGGATGTAAAAAAGGCCAAGCCGGTTTACCGCAATATTGGTCTTGCCCAGTTAATTAAATACCGCTTGCCTTGGGCTGGAAAGGTGTCGATTCTGCACCGCATTAGTGGCGCTGCCTTGTTTTTACTTCTCCCGTTTATTTTGTATTTATTTGATCAAAGCTTGGCATCCGAGCTGAGCTTCATGCAGTTTCAGGCGTTCACTGATCACATCCTAGTCAAGCTCATTTGCCTTGGCTTGATTTGGAGCTTTCTCCATCACTTTTGTGCTGGCATTCGTTACCTGCTACTCGACCTCGAAATTGGCGTTGAAAAAATTGCAGCCCAAAAATCCGCAATCCTTGTATTGATCGTGAGCCTCGCTTTAACTGCAGCGGTAGGCGCTAAATTGTTTGGCTTGTTTTAATCCTAAATACGTAAAGAGAACTTCATGTCGACAAATAATATTGGCCCCAAGCGTCTCGTTGTAGGCGCCCACTACGGCCTAAAAGAATGGATTATTCAGCGCATCACCGCGGTAGTGATGGTGGTTTTTACGGTCGTTTTGTTGGTCGCGTATCTGATTTCTGGTGGCGCAAGCTACGAAGCATGGGCAGGGTTATTTACTAACCAACTGATGAAGTTGTTGACCTTTTTAACCTTCTTGAGTCTTTTTTATCACGCGTGGATTGGCATTCGTGACATTTGGATGGATTACGTCAAGCCAGTAGGCATTCGCCTTACCCTGCAAGCCTTGACTTTGTTGTGGCTGGTTGCTTGTGCGGCCTATGCCGCTGAAATTTTGTGGAAAGTGTAAGACGATGACTGCAATTAAAAAAGCATTACCCCGCCGTCGCTTTGACGCGGTGATTGTGGGCGCCGGTGGTTCTGGTATGCGCGCCTCATTGCAGCTGTCCGAAGCTGGTCTCAATGTAGCAGTTCTTACCAAAGTGTTTCCAACACGTTCGCATACGGTTGCTGCGCAGGGCGGCATCGGCGCCGCGCTTGGCAATATGAGTGAGGACAACTGGCACTACCATTTTTACGACACCATCAAAGGCTCGGATTGGCTGGGTGATCAAGACGTGATTGAGTTTATGTGCCGTGAAGCGCCAAAAGTAGTCTATGAGCTTGAGCACTACGGCATGCCATTTGATCGCAACCCAGACGGCACGATTTATCAGCGTCCATTTGGCGGTCACACTGCCAATTACGGCGAGAAGCCGGTACAGCGCGCCTGCGCTGCTGCGGACCGCACGGGTCATGCCATGTTGCATACCCTGTACCAACGCAATGTCCAGGCCAAGACCAACTTTTTTGTTGAATGGCTGGCCTTGGATTTAATTCGTGACGATGAAGGTGATGTGGTCGGTGTTACCGCACTGGAAATGGAAACGGGCGAACTCTACATCCTCGAGGCCAAGATTGTCTTGATGGCAACGGGCGGAGCTGGCCGCATTTGGTCTGCCTCGACCAATGCCTACATTAATACCGGCGACGGTATGGGCATGGCTGCGCGTGCCAATATTCCGCTCGAAGACATGGAGTTTTGGCAGTTTCATCCCACTGGCGTTGCAGGTGCGGGTGTATTGCTGACCGAAGGCTGTCGCGGCGAAGGCGCCATTTTGCGCAATAAAGACGGCGAGCGGTTTATGGAACGTTATGCGCCTACGCTAAAAGATTTGGCTCCGCGTGACTTCATTTCGCGTTGCATGGATCAAGAGATCAAAGAGGGACGTGGCTGTGGTCCTAATGGCGATTACGTGGTGCTCGATTTAACCCACATCGGCGCTGAGACCATCATGAAGCGTCTGCCATCGGTCTACGAGATTGGCATGAACTTTGCCAACATCGATGTAACTAAAGAGCCGATTCCGGTTGTGCCAACCATTCATTACCAAATGGGCGGCATTCCAACCAACATCAATGGCCAGGTCGTAGTTCCTAAAGACGGTAACCCGAATCACATCGTCAACGGCCTCTACGCCATCGGCGAATGCTCCTGTGTATCGGTTCACGGCGCCAATCGCCTCGGTACCAACTCTTTATTAGATTTGTTGGTGTTTGGCCGCGCTGCCGGCAATCACATCGTCAATATGGATCTGAAAAAGCGTGAGCATAAGCCTTTGCCTGCGAATGCTGGCGAGCAAACTCTCGCACGCATTGCCGCACTGGATAATTCCACTTCAGGCGAGTACGCTCAGGATGTAGCGAATGACATTCGCAAAACAATGCAGACCTATGCCGGCGTGTTCCGTAACCAGAAGTTGATGGATGAGGGTGTTCGTCAGATGGCCGCTCTAACAGAGCGTGCAAAGCACCTTTGGGTTAAAGACAAGTCGAAGATTTTTAATACGGCACGCATTGAGGCTTTAGAAGTTTCAAACCTCGTCGAGACTGCGAATGCCACCATCATCTCGGCTGCAGCACGCAAAGAAAGTCGCGGAGCGCACTCGCACGATGATTTTCCAACCCGCGACGACAAGGCTTGGATGAAACACACGCTTTGGTTTAGCGAAGGCAATCGCCTCGATTACAAGCCAGTGCAACTCAAGCCATTAACCGTTGAATCGGTTCCACCCAAAGAGCGTACCTTCTAATTAAAGAACGAGATAAATCATGAGTGATACCCGTATATTTGAAATTTATCGCTACGATCCCGAGGTGGATGCCGCTCCGCGCATGCAACGCTACGAGTTGGAATTAACGGATGAGCGCATGCTGCTGGACGCGCTGATTTCGCTGAAAAAGCAGGACGAGAGTATCACCTACCGCCGCTCTTGCCGCGAGGGTGTTTGTGGCTCCGATGCGATGAACATCAATGGTAAAAATGGCTTAGCCTGCTTAACCAATATGAAGACCTTGCCTCAAGTCATCACATTACGTCCGCTACCGGGCTTGCCCGTTGTGCGCGATTTGATTGTCGACATGACACTATTTTTTAAGCAGTACTTGTCGATCAAGCCCTATTTAGTGAACTCTACCCGTCCACCGGAAAAAGAGCGTTTACAAAGTCCGAAAGAGCGTGAAGAGTTGGATGGTTTGTATGAGTGCATCTTGTGCGCTTCCTGCTCTACCTCCTGCCCCTCGTTTTGGTGGAATCCAGATAAGTTTGTCGGGCCAGCGGGTTTATTGCAGGCCTATCGCTTTATTGCCGATAGTCGGGATGAAGATACGGCAGCTCGCTTAGATAATTTAGAGGATCCGTATCGTTTATTCCGCTGCCATACGATTATGAATTGCGTTGATGTTTGTCCTAAGCACTTGAATCCAACCAAAGCCATTGGCAAAATCAAAGAGTTGATGGTTCGTAGGGCAGTATGACCATTAGTGCGGCGGCTCTGTATCGCTTAAAAAGCGATGCACGCCGGGGTTTACTGGAAAACGATCTGATTTTGGAGCGGTTTTTCAGGCATTATGCGGATACATTAACGGAGGAGCAGGGTGCAGTCTTGACCCAGCTGTTGGCTTTGAGTGACAACGATTTAATGGACCTTTTGATTGGGCGAGTTGATTCGGTAATTGCTTTGGGTGATCTATGCAGTACACCTACCTTTTCAGCCTTATTAGGCTGTTTGCGCGAGAGGTAGTAGTAAGGATGTAATAATTTGTAATTGACTTATTTTTTAATGAACAGTGGGATCAGACATGATTGAATCAAACATCAAGGCAAAGTTATCGTTCTCTGACGGTACCCCCGATATCGAGTTGCCAATTTACCAAGGCACAGTCGGACCTGATGTAATTGATATTCGTAAACTGTATGGTCAGACTGGCAAGTTTACTTACGACCCCGGCTTTTTATCGACGGCATCGTGTAATTCCAAGATCACCTTTATTGATGGCGACAAAGGCGAATTACTCTACCGTGGTTACCCCATTCAAGATTTGGCAGCCAATTGTGATTTTTTAGAAGTGTGCTATCTCTTGATCAATGGCCATTTGCCAAACGAACAAGATAATGCGAAATTTCAAGACACCATCATGCACCACACTATGGTGCATGAGCAGATGCAGTTTTTCCTGCGCGGCTTTAGGCGTGATGCGCACCCTATGGCGGTCTTGACTGGTCTAGTGGGTGCCATGGCGGCGTTCTATCACGATGAGATTGATTACAGCGAGCCCAAGGCCCGTGAAATTGCGCAAATGCGTTTGGTTGCAAAAATGCCAACTTTGGTGGCTATGTCCTATAAGTATTCGGTTGGTCAGCCGTTTATTTATCCAGACAACTCACTGTCGTACACCGCCAATTTCATGCGCATGATGTTTGCTACGCCATGCGAACCGTACAAAGTGAATCCAGTATTGGTTCGCGCCTTGGATCGTATTTTTATCCTGCATGCCGACCACGAACAAAATGCATCGACCTCTACAGTACGTTTATGCGGCTCCTCTGGCACTAATCCATTTGCTGCTATCTCGGCTGGTATTGCCTGTTTATGGGGCCCAGCGCATGGCGGCGCAAATGAGGCCTGCTTGCAGATGCTGACTGAGATTCAGGCCAATGGTGGAGTCGAAAAAGTCGGCGAATTTATCGCCCAAGTCAAAGACAAGAACTCCAATGTCCGTTTAATGGGCTTTGGACATCGGGTTTATAAAAACTTTGATCCACGTGCAAAGTTAATGCGTGAAACTTGCTATGAAGTTCTCAATGAGCTGGGTCTCGAGAACGATCCGCTCTTTAAATTAGCCATGACTTTAGAAAAGATCGCACTGGAAGACGAGTACTTTGTGAGTCGCAAGCTATACCCGAACGTCGACTTCTATTCGGGTATCGTGCAGCGTGCCCTTGGTATTCCAACCGATATGTTCACCTGCGTTTTTGCTTTGGCGAGAACGGTGGGCTGGATAGCGCAGTGGGAAGAAATGATTACTGATTCTGAGTACAAGATCGGTCGTCCACGGCAGTTGTATGTTGGGGAAACAGAGCGCAAGGTTCCTCCGATGCCAGGGCGTAAGTAAGGTTTATAAGGACGGGTATGTCACGCACGCTATACGATAAGTTATGGGATGAGCACATGGTTTGTGCGGAAGAGGATGGCACCGCCACCCTCTATATAGACCGGCACTTGTTGCACGAAGTAACCAGTCCACAGGCTTTTGAAGGTTTAAGCTTGGCAAAGCGCCCCGTATGGCGAATTTCTGCCAACCTCGCCGTCTCTGACCACAATGTGCCAACAACGGATCGATCCGAAGGGATTACTGACCCCATCTCCAAGCTTCAGGTCGATACTCTGGATCAGAACTGCGCCTCCTTTGGTATTACGCAGTTCAAGATGAATGATTTACGGCAGGGCATCGTTCACGTCATCGGGCCGGAGCAGGGTGCCACATTGCCTGGTATGACGGTTGTGTGCGGTGATTCGCATACCAGCACCCACGGCGCATTTGGCGCATTGGCGTTTGGTATTGGCACTTCTGAAGTAGAGCATGTGCTTGCAACCCAAACCTTGCTGATGAAGAAGAGCAAAAATATGCTGGTTCGAGTCGAGGGTCGCTTACAGCCCGGTTCGACAGCAAAAGACATCGTATTAGCGGTCATCGGAAAAATAGGCACAGCCGGCGGCACTGGTTACACCATCGAGTTTGCGGGTGAAGCCATTCGCAATTTATCGATGGAAGGTCGTATGACCATCTGCAATATGGCGATTGAAGCGGGTGCACGTGCTGGCCTGGTTGCAGTAGACGAGACAACCATTGAATACATTCAGGGTCGTCCTTACGCACCCAGCGGAGAGATCTTGCGGCACGCGGTGCAATACTGGCGCGCGCTGCATTCCGATGCGGATGCGAAGTTCGATCAGGTGGTGGAGTTGCGCGCTGAAGAAATTCAGCCACAAGTCACTTGGGGCACTTCCCCAGAAATGGTGTTGCCAATTAGTGAGCGTGTTCCTGATCCAGAAAAAGAGCGGGATCCCAATAAGCGCAGCGCGATGGAGCGTGCTTTGCAGTACATGAATCTCACACCCAATACCTTACTCACCAGCATTCCCATTGATAAGGTATTTATCGGTTCGTGTACCAACAGCCGAATCGAAGACTTGCGCGCCGCCGCGAAGGTGGTCGATCGCCTCGGTAAAAAAGTCTCACCGAGCATTAAGTTGGCCATGGTCGTACCAGGATCTGGATTAGTAAAAGCGCAAGCTGAACGTGAAGGCCTCGATCGGGTATTTAAGGCCGCCGGCTTTGAGTGGCGTGAACCGGGTTGCTCTATGTGTTTGGCCATGAATTCAGATCGCCTCGAGCCAGGCGAGCGCTGCGCGTCGACATCGAACCGTAATTTTGAGGGTCGTCAAGGCGCTGGTGGTAGAACCCATTTAGTGAGCCCTGCTATGGCTGCTGCTGCTGCCATCGAAGGGCATTTTGTTGATGTACGCAAAATTGCGTAACTAACCAAACGAAAGGTCCAAGCCATGCAAACTCCGCACTATTCCATGATTGCCAAGTTGTCTGTCGTGTTAGTTACCGGTATTTTTGTTAGTGCCTGTGCCAACACCATGGAGGGGGTTGGCAAGGACCTGCAAAAGATAGGAACATCGATGGATTCAAAATCATCCACATCAACTCCAGCGACCCCTCCTGCATCACAAACGCAAGGTAAAGACGTTGTGGTGACGCCAGTCAAATAAGCAATAACTATAAAAAAGCAGAGACAGAAGTAATGGAAAAATTTACACAGTATCAAGGTTTGGTTGCTCCACTCGACCGAGAGAACGTCGATACTGATGCCATCATTCCAAAGCAGTTTTTAAAGTCGATTAAAAAAACCGGCTTCGGTCAGAACCTGTTTGATGAATGGCGTTACTTGGATCACGGTGAGCCCGGACAAGATTGCAGTGCGCGGCCATTAAATCCCGACTTTATTTTGAACCAGCCACGCTATAAAAATGCCGGTATCTTGCTGGCCCGCAAAAATTTCGGTTGTGGCAGTTCGCGCGAGCATGCTCCATGGGCTTTGGGTCAATATGGCTTTCGTGCAGTGATTGCCCCTAGTTTTGCCGACATATTCTTCAATAATTGCTACAAAAACGGGCTACTGCCGATTGTGCTTACGGAACAGCAGGTCGATCACCTCTTTAATGAGACCTTGGCTTTTAATGGCTATCAGCTCACCATTGATCTGGAAACGCAAGAGGTGATTGCGCCAGATAATCGCCGCTATTCCTTTGAAATCGATGGATTTCGTAAATACTGCCTACTCAATGGCTTAGACGATATTGGCCTCACCCTCAAAAATGCCGATAAAATAAAGGCATACGAAGCAGAGCGCGTGTTGCGGATGCCTTGGCTTGCTACCCAGCTGCCTTAAAAACAGCATCACGCTGGCTTCTTAACCCTTTTTAAAGGTTTGTCATGAAAATTGCAGTATTGCCGGGCGATGGTATTGGCCCGGAAATTGTCGCTGAGGCTGTCAAAGTCCTCAAGGCATTGGGCCCAACGTTTCAGCTGGAAGAGGCGCCTGTTGGCGGAGCAGCCTATGACCTTTCAGGCCACCCTTTGCCTCCAGCTACCCTGGAGTTAGCCAAAAGCGCCGATGCTATTTTGTTTGGTGCTGTAGGTGACTGGAAGTACGACACCTTAGCGCGTGAATTCCGTCCGGAGCAAGCCATCCTCGGTTTGCGTAAACACTTGGCTTTGTTTGCTAATTTTCGTCCAGCAATTTGTTATCCCGAGTTAACTGCCGCTTCCAGCCTCAAGCCGGAAATTGTGGGTGGTCTGGATATTTTGATTGTGCGTGAACTCAATGGCGATATTTACTTTGGTCAGCCGCGCGGTATTCGCACTTCAGAGCATGCTCTGTTTAAAGGCGCTCGTGAGGGATTTGACACCATGCACTACAGCGAACCCGAAGTCATCCGCATTGGTAAAGTGGCGTTCGAGGCAGCACGCAAACGCAGTAAAAAAGTTTGCAGTGTGGATAAAGCCAACGTACTTGAAACATCGCAGCTTTGGCGTGATGTGATGACCAAGCTAGCTGCCGACTATCCCGATGTCGAGTTATCGCATATGTATGTCGATAACGCAGCCATGCAACTCGTCAAAGCACCCAAGGCATTTGATGTGGTAGTTACTGGAAATCTTTTTGGCGACATCTTGTCGGATGAGGCGGCGATGCTTACCGGCTCGATTGGCATGTTGCCATCGGCTTCCTTAGATAAGAACAATAAAGGCTTGTATGAGCCGAGTCACGGCTCTGCTCCTGATATTGCTGGGAAAGGAATTGCCAATCCATTAGCAACCATTCTCTCTGCAGCCATGATGCTGCGCTACTCCTTGGGCATGACGGCAGAGGCAGAGCGGATTGAAAAAGCAGTTCAAAAAGTATTGCAGCAGGGCTTGCGCACCGCCGATATTTACACCGAAGGGACTCAGCGAGTTTCCACAGTGCAAATGGGCGATGCAGTCGTGGCAGCACTGGCGTAATTCATTGATACAGGAAGGTAAGGCATCCGTAATTTTATGGCAACACATCAAACAACAAACTCTACAAACGCACCCCTGGTCGGCTTAGTTGGATGGCGTGGCATGGTGGGCAGCGTCCTCATGGATCGCATGTTGGCGGAGGGCGACTTTGATTTAATCGAGCCGGTATTTTTTAGTACCAGTAATGCGGGCGGCGATGTGCCTGCGATGAATGGTCGCCACATCACTAAAAGCGAAACGAAACTACAAGACGCCAATGACATTAAAGCGCTTGCCCGTTGCGACATTATTTTGACCTGCCAAGGCGGGGACTACACCAAGGCTATTTTTCCAGCGCTGCGAGCGGCCGGTTGGCAGGGCCATTGGATTGATGCTGCCAGCGCGCTGCGCATGAATGATGATGCGGTCCTCGTATTAGATCCAGTCAATCGACCCGTGATTGATCGTGCATTGGCTGCGGGCGGTAAGAATTGGATTGGCGGTAATTGCACCGTAAGCTTAATGATGATCGCCATGGGCGGATTACTCAAAGCCGATGTAGTTGAATGGATTAGCGCCATGACCTATCAGGCCGCTTCAGGTGCTGGCGCACAAAACATGCGTGAATTGCTGTTGCAAATGGGTGCATTGCGGGATAGCGTGAGTACTGAATTAAATGACCCTGCCTCCTGGATTTTGGATATTGATCGTAAGATCTCCACAACCATGCGTTCGCCTGAATTTCCAACCAAGAACTTCCGTAATACGGTCTTGGCGGGTAGCTTAATTCCGTGGATTGATGTGCCGGTTGAAAACGGTCAGACCAAAGAGGAGTGGAAGGGTGGCGCAGAATGCAACAAGATTCTAGGGCTTCCGCCTTTTAGAACGCCGGGAAGCATTCCGATTGATGGTATTTGTGTGCGTATTGGCGCCATGCGCTGCCACTCTCAGGGCTTGACCATCAAGTTAAAGAAGGACATTCCCTTGGCCGAGATTGAAGCCATGCTAGCCAACGATAATGCCTGGGTCAAAGTCGTGCCCAACGAACGCGAAGCAACCGAGCGTGAATTATCGCCGGCCAAAATCAGTGGCACCTTAACGGTACCCATCGGACGACTACATAAGTTAGCCATGGGGCCGGAGTACTTGGGCGCCTTTACAGTGGGCGATCAGCTCCTGTGGGGCGCTGCCGAACCCTTGCGCCGTATGTTGCGTATCTTGTTGGAACGCTAAAGGTGCATGTGCGTGCGCCTGCTCGTGTGGTGCAGGGCCTAACGGGGTTCATTGCGAGTATTTGCATTGCTTGGAGTGCAACGGTTGGCGCATTTTCATTAGGTACGCCTAGAGTACTCTCGCAGCCTGGCCAGCCCATTCGTGCTGAAATTCCCATACGTGCATCAGCAGCAGATCAAGCGCAGTTGAGTAATTTGCAGGTGATCAATGTTAGCAAGGATGCCTACGAGCGCCTTGGTATTTCTGCCGCGATAGTAGAGCTTGAGCCTCAGCTGCGCATCGATCGCCGGGATGGCAATCGCAGCGTAATTGTGGTCGAGACAGCAAAGACGGTTAGTGCAGCGCAGCTTAAGCAAGATCCATTTATTGATCTGATGGTTACCTTGCAATGGCCCTCGGGTCAGCTCACCAAAAATTACACCTTACTCTTGGGTGACCCAAGTCAAGTCACCGTACGTCCCGGTCAAACCTTAAGTGAGATTGCGGCGCAGATGGCGCCGTTACTTGATGGTGCCACCTTAGATCAAACCATCATGGCATTGTATAAAGCGAATCCCGATGCTTTTGCGGGCGGTAGCATTCATCGCCTGCCTGCCGGTGCTGAATTAGTTAAGCCAAGTCAGTCCTTGATGCAATCGATAACGCCAACGCAGGCAAGCCAGTTTGTTGAAAAAGCGAATCAAGCTTGGGCCGAGTCTCATGGTGGTTCGGGTAAGGTAGTTGTTGCCAAATCAAGCGAGGCAAGCAAGGCTGCGATTGATCCCGCTACCGCAAAAGATCGCTTAACCATTGGGCCCGGTGCAGATGCCAGCTCGGATCAACGGCGCTATACCGAAGAGATCGTAGCCCAAGAGAAAATGCTGGAACAAACCCGTACCCGCATCGTGGAGTTAGAAAAAAACATTGCCGATTTACAAAAATTACTCGATGCAGGCAAGGCGCAGTCTAAATCGGGCTCTAGCGCCAAGCCCGCTGTTGCCGAAAACTCTTGGGCTCCAGCCTTGCTGGCATTAGGCGTGATTGCATTTACTGGACTCTTATTGTGGTTTATGGCGCGCCATGCCCGGCAATCGGAACGAAGTGCGCCTATGCATGTAGGCAAGCCCGCATCTGTGCCACTGCATGCGGACATCAGTCGTGCAGCGCCCAGTCAGGGGATGCCAGAACGGGCCAAGAATTTATTTGCTGGCATTGATCTTGAGTTGACGCCTGTCAAAAGTGAGTTTGCTATTCGGAATGATGCATTGCGCGTCAAACTGAATCTTGCCAAAGCCTATATGACGATTGAAGACTTTGCTGCGGCAACGCGTAGCTTGGACGACATCATTCAGCTAAGTCTTGATCCTGCCAATTCAGTAGATGCATCCCTCGTGGCGGAAGCCAAAGTCATGCTATCTGAAATCAATCGGCGCAGCGCCTAATTGGAATACGAACCCGTTTTTCCTGGACTTAGCAGATGATGCGCATTGCGCTGGGCTTGCAGTACGACGGCACCCGATTTGTCGGATGGCAAACGCAGCCCAGTCAAAACACCGTACAAGATAAAGTAGAGCAGGCCATCAACGCTTTCATTGGCGATGCCCAATCACGTATCCAACCCATCCGGGTTACCGCTGCTGGGCGAACCGATACCGGAGTGCATGCACTTGGGCAGGTGGTGCATTTTGATTGTGGTGTTGAGCGCGACTCATGGTCTTGGGTACGCGGCCTTAATAGTTTTTTGCCGAGCGATATTGTGGTGAACTGGGCTCAAACGGTCGACACATTGTTTGATGCGCGGTTCTCCGCATTTGAGCGCAGTTACGTGTATGCCTTGCACGTAGGCCCTTGCCGCGCGCCGACGGTGGCCTCACGTGCTGGCTATTTAATGCTGGCTGCTGATAAGTGGCTTGATATCGCCGCCATGCAAATGGCTTCCCAGTGCCTTTTGGGGGAGCATGACTTTTCTTCTTTTAGGTCATCTGAGTGCCAGAGCAAGACACCGATTAAAACGGTCTACGACATTCAGATTTTGGATCAGAAACCCTGGGTCTATATTGTGGTTCGGGCCAATGCCTTTTTGCACCACATGGTTCGAAATCTTGTAGGCAGTCTTTTGGCTATTGGCCAAGGAAAGCAGCCTGTAGCTTGGTTGACTGAGGTATTGGAGGCCAAAAGCCGCCAATCGGCAGCCCCTACGTTTTCACCGGATGGCCTCTATTTGGCTCGGGTCGGGTATCCGCCGGAGCATCATATTCCTGGGCCATGGCTAGCGCATTCATGGCTTCCGGCTGAGGTGATTGCTATGCTGCAGGAGCAAATTCCTGAGCAGCCGAAGCGGATTATGATTTAGCCATGGGATTACTTCATTACGCTCCAGACTGGACTCGCATCAAGATTTGCGGCCTTACACGCCCGGAAGACGTTGATTTTGCAGTAAATTCTGGGGTGGATGCGCTGGGTTTTGTGTTTTATCCCCCCAGCCCAAGGGCCGTTAGCCCACAGCACGCTGCAGCCCTCATTTCCCGATTACCTGCTGGGGTAGACGCCGTTGGCCTGGTTGTGAATGCCTCCGATGCTGAATTTGCAGCAATTCGGGCCTATGCATCCATCACTTTATGGCAATTTCATGGGGATGAGAGCCCAGAAGAATGCCAGCGCCTAGCGGCTGGGGATCCTTGGATCAAGGCAGGGCGAGTCGGCGAAGGCTTCGCTTTCGCCGATTTTTCCATACAATATAGGCAAGCAGCCGGTTTCCTGCTCGATGCCCTGGTTGAGGGCTATGGTGGGGGTGGCATTCCTTTTGATTGGCAATGGATTCCAGAAGCATGGGTAAGCGCAAACGCGCCTCGGGTCGTTTTGAGTGGTGGGTTGAACGCACACAACGTGGGCGAAGCGATTGCGCGCCTACAACCCTGTGCCGTGGACATTTCGAGCGGTGTTGAAAGCGCCAAAGGCATTAAAGATGCCGTTTTAATGGCCCAGTTTATTGAGGCAGTTCGACTGGCCGATTCCAAGAAACTAATGCGGTAACCCAATCAAAAGAGGTAACTATGTACGATAAGCCGGATTCACGCGGGCACTTTGGCCCTTACGGCGGTGTTTTCGTTTCGGAAACACTCATGTTTGCTCTGGAAGAGCTAAAAGAAGCCTACGCACGCTACCAGCACGACCCTGAATTTATTGAAGAGTTTCATTACGAGCTCAAGCACTTTGTTGGTCGTCCATCCCCCGTCTATCACGCTAAACGGTGGAGTGAAATGCTGGGCGGCGCGCAGATTTATTTAAAGCGCGAAGACTTAAACCATACCGGCGCGCACAAGATTAATAACGTCATTGGGCAGGCCATGCTGGCCAAGCGCATGGGCAAGCCGCGCATCATTGCTGAAACCGGCGCAGGACAACATGGTGTTGCTACGGCCACCATTTGTGCGCGCTTTGGTCTGGACTGTACGGTCTATCAAGGCTCAGTGGATGTGGCTCGTCAGGCGCAAAACGTCTTTCGCATGAAGCTTTTGGGTGCCAAGGTAGTGCCAGTCGAGTCGGGCACTAAAACTTTAAAAGATGCCTTGAATGAAGCGATGCGTGACTGGGTTACCAATGTGGAAGATACCTTCTACATCATTGGTACGGTTGCGGGCCCACATCCATATCCGATGATGGTTCGCGATTTTCAGAGCGTGATTGGAGAAGAGTGCAAAATCCAAATGCCGGAGATGATCGGTCGTCAGCCAGACTATGTGATGGCTTGCGTTGGCGGTGGCTCCAATGCCATGGGTATTTTTTATCCCTACATTGATTACCCAGAAGTGAAGTTGGTTGGTGTTGAGGCGGCTGGTCATGGTCTCAATACAGCGGCACACTCGGCTGCATTGTGCGTCGGCAAACCCGGCGTATTGCACGGTAACCGCACCTATTTATTGCAAGATGAGAATGGCCAAATTGCCGAGACCCATTCGGTATCTGCCGGCATGGACTATCCAGGAGTTGGCCCGGAGCATGCTTGGTTAAAAGACTCGGGCCGCGCTGAGTATGTGGCGATTACCGATCAAGAGGCGCTCAAAGCATTTCATGATTGCTGCCAAATTGAAGGCATCATTCCTGCCCTAGAGTCTGCGCATGCGATTGCATACGCATGCAAGCTCGCTGCTACCTTGCCAAAAGATATAACCATTTTGGTGAACTTGTCTGGCCGTGGTGATAAAGACATGCATACCGTTGCCCAAGCAACTGGCTCTGAAGGTTAAGGGGTAGAGCGGATTTATGTCCAAAATTGCAACGGTATTTAATGACTTAAAACAGGCTGGTAAAAAAGGCTTGGTTCCTTTTATTACGGCCGGTGACCCGGAGCCCGGCTTAACGGTTGCACTAATGCATGCTTTAGTTCGAGGTGGCGCTAATGTGATTGAGCTGGGCGTACCCTTTTCTGATCCGATGGCCGATGGCCCGGTGATCCAGCGCTCCTCAGAGAGGGCGCTGAGTCAGGGCGTTACCTTGCGGCACTGCTTGGGTATGGTTAAAGTATTTCGGGAGACCGATGCCAATACACCAGTGGTGCTCATGGGCTACGCCAATCCAGTTGAGCAAATGGGCGCTGCGCGTTTTGTAGCCGAGGCAAAAGCATCCGGCGTTGATGGGGTATTGATTGTGGATTACCCGCCGGAAGAGTGTGTTGAATTTGCGCAGCAGATGCGCTCTGCTGGAGTGGATCCGATTTTTCTATTAGCGCCAACCTCATCGCCAGCGCGCATTAAAGAGGCTGCAAAAATTGCTTCGGGCTACATTTACTATGTTTCATTGCGCGGCGTGACCGGCGCTAATAACCTGAATACCCAGGATGTGGCCAGCATCATTCCGCAGATTCGAGCGGTGACCCCGATACCCATCGCGGTTGGTTTTGGTATTCATGATGCTGCCAGCGCCAAGGCTGTTTCCAGTACGGCGGACGCTGTCGTGATTGGTAGCCGCATCATTCGCTTGCTTGAAGAGGCCCCTCCAGGAGAGGCGGTACAATCGCTCGAACACTTTATACGCGAGATTCGCACTGCATTGGATAGCTAAAGTAAATGAGCTGGATCGACAAACTTCTTCCGCCGCAAATTCAGCACACTGACCCTGCTAATCGCAAGTCGGTTCCCGAAGGCTTATGGGTTAAGTGCCCTGGATGCGAAGCCGTTTTATATAGTACCGATATTGAAGCCAATCTTTCGGTATGTCCTAAATGCAGCCATCACATGCGCATTGGAGCGCGTCAACGCTTAGATAGCTTGCTCGATCCAAAGGGCCGATATGAAATTGGCGCCAATGTCTTTCCGGTTGATCCGCTGAAGTTCAAGGATTCCAAAAAATACCCCGATCGCATTAAAGAAGCGGTAGACGTGTCGGGCGAAACCGATGCCTTGGTGGTTCTTGGCGGTAAGATTGAATCGATCCCGGTGGTTACTGCTTGTTTTGAATTTCAGTTCATGGGCGGCTCCATGGGATCAGTGGTTGGTGAGCGTTTTGTCCGCGGCGCCCAAGAGGCGATCGATAAAAAATGCGCATTCATTTGCATTACTGCCACTGGCGGTGCGCGTATGCAAGAGAGTCTGTTGTCGCTATTGCAAATGGCAAAAACAAATTCGATGCTAACCAAGCTTTCGAAAGCGGGGCTGCCTTACATTAGCGTGCTGACTGACCCTACCATGGGCGGCATTTCGGCTAGTTTTGCTTTCATGGGCGATGTGGTGATGGCAGAGCCTAAAGCATTAATTGGTTTTGCTGGACCACGTGTAATTGAGCAAACCGTTCGTGAAAAATTGCCAGAGGGATTTCAGCGCTCTGAGTTTTTAATACAGAAGGGTGGCGTTGACATGATTGTGGATCGCCGTAATATGCGCGCAGAGATTGCCCGTATATTGGCACTTCTGCAAAAACTGCCCGAGCCGTCCATTGCCGCTTCGGTTGTTAGCCCATCCTCTTAACCCCAGTTGAAGCGTTGAGCGAATCAAACTCGGATCCAATTTCATTCTCTAGCCTCGAGGCCTGGCTTAGTCACCTCGAAACAGCGCATCCGGTTGGGATCGATATGGGCCTTGAGCGCATTAGTCGGGTTAAAGCAGCCCTTGACCTTCGCTTTGATTGCCCCATCATTACGGTTGCAGGGACGAATGGTAAAGGCTCTACCTGCGCCTTTCTAGAGAGTATTTTGCTGGCAGCCGGTTATCGGGTTGGTTGCCACACATCACCCCATTTGCTGCAATTTAATGAACGGGCACGCATCAATGGTGTCAATGCGACAGATGCGCAGTTGCTAGAGTATTTTGCTGAAGTAGAAGCAGCAAGGATCAGTCTTCCCAACGCCCCTACGCTGACCTATTTTGAATTTACGGCCCTGGTCATCATGCGTCTATTTGCAGCAGCTAAATTAGATGCCGTTATTTTGGAAGTGGGCATGGGCGGCCGCTTGGATGCCATCAACATTTTGGATGCCGATTGCGCCGTTGTGACCAGCATTGACATTGATCATGCCGCTTTTTTAGGCGATACCCGAGAAAAAATTGCCCGGGAAAAGGCCGGCGTATTTCGAGCCAATGCGATTGCAGTTTGCGGCGATCCAATGCCTCCCGATAGCTTAGTCACCCATGCAGAATCCTTGGGGTGTGATCTTTGGCTGATGGGCCGCGATTACAACTTTCAAGGGGATAAACAGCAATGGGCTTGGTCCGGCCGTGGCAAACGTTTTAGTGGCTTTGGTTATCCGGCTTTGCGAGGCGCCAATCAATTACTCAATGCTTCTGCTGTGATTGCGGCCCTCAGCGCTTTACGTGACCGCATCCCTGTTAGTGCACAAGATATTCGAAACGGATTTGCCATGGTGGAGTTACCGGGTCGTTTTCAGGTTCTGCCAGGGCAGCCTACGATTGTGCTCGATGTGGCGCATAATCCCCATGCTGCTGCGACTTTAGGGCAGAGCCTCGATAAGATGGGTTACCACCCTTATACCTATGCCATTTTTGGCGCGATGGCCGATAAGGACATTGCGGGCGTTATACGCCCGATGCTGGGCCTGGTCGACCATTGGTTCTGTGCTGATTTACCAACGAGCAGGGCAGCAAGCGCAGCTGAACTGGCTGGATTTTTAGAAGCGAGTGGAGTGAAGCGCGATCAGGGCGATGCTGGCGGGATTCAGGCCTTTGCAAGCCCCGGAGAAGCCTACCAAAAGGCGCTTTTATGTGCAGGGGAGGGTGATAGAATAGTGGTATTCGGCTCTTTCTATACTGTCGCAGGCGTAATGGCTTATCGAAACAACCAGGCGCACTAATCCATGATTCGTCTCTCCCAGCTTTTTAAGCGCGCTTCCCAACCCGATGATGGGTTGCGTGCTTCGTCGACGCGATCACGCTCGGAAAATAAATTTAGTAGTCGTGGTTCACGCGTAAGCGCTGATGATCCTGTTTTAACCGAAGATCCGGAGCATCAACGTGCCCGTCATCGCCTCATCGGCGCTGCAGTACTGGTTTTAGTTGCCATCATTGTGTTGCCTCGGGTGCTTGACAGTAAGCCAAAGACTGTCAGTAATGACATCGCCGTCACCATTGTGAGTAGCTTGCCAGCAGTGGCTCCACCGCAGCCGGCTCTGCCCCCATCAGCTGAGCCAAAGTCCGCGGAACTCAAAACGGCAACAACCCCAGCCGCGCCTTTGCCCGCAATCGAATCTAAAGAATCGAGCAAAACAACGTCGCCTACCCCAGCAGCTTCATCTCCTGTAAAAGCGCTTGCGCCAAGCTCAGCAGATAAAATAATGGGCCTAGCTGCCGGTGAAGAAATTGTCGTTGCGGCCAAGTCAAATGCGAATGGATCTGCTAGCGAAAGTGCCAATCCAAGCGCCTCTGGGAAGTTTGTGATTCAAATTGGCGCATTTGCATCAGAAGATCGCGCGAATGGTTGGATTGCAAAACTGAAAGAGCAAAAGATTCCGAATTATGTTTTAAATCGTACTGGCGCAGATGGCTCAAAACTACTTGCACTACGTGCTGGCCCATTTCCGGATAAAGAAACAGCTGAAGCTGCTGAAAAGAAAATCAAGGCAATGGGCCTGACTCCCCGCGTGGTTGAAGTGGGGAAGCAGTGATCCCTCGACCATTTACTGGATAGCGCATGGAAATTCTTGCCACCCTAAAGCTGACCTCGGTTGACTACTTTGTCTTTGCTATCTTGCTGGTTTCTGCTTTCGTTGGAATCTATCGTGGCTTTTTTAAAGAGGTGCTTGCCTTAGCCTCTTGGTTTGTGGCCGCGTGGGTTGCTTATCACTACAGTACTTATTTAGCGGTGGAATGGCTTTCCACTTTTCAGCTCGATGAGATGGTGCGACTTGGTCTGAGCTTTCTTATTTTGTTTATCTTGGTACTTATTACAGGCAACTTCATTGGGTCAATGATTCAGAAGGCGATTGTCTCGGCTGGGCTAAGCTCTACGGATCGTTTTTTGGGCCTGGCCTTTGGCTTGGTTCGCGGTGCGTTTGTCGTGGTTGTTTTATCGACCTTGGCAGTATTAACGCCGGTCCCCCAAACCAATGCATGGAAGGCGGCAATGACGCGCCCTGCAATTGATGTTGCGATGGCAGTAATTCAAGTATGGTTACCGTCCGATTGGGCGGCGAAGCTAAGCGCGCCTAATAGCGTTATTCCTGCACCACCACCCTCAGGGAGTTAAGTCATATGTGCGGCGTCGTCGGAAGTGTTTCGCGTTACCCGGTAAATCAATTGCTCTATGACGCATTGCTGCTACTCCAGCATCGCGGTCAGGATGCGGCTGGTATTGCGACGATGAATGGCAATTCATTTACGATGCACAAGGCAAATGGCTTGGTGCGCGACGTATTCCGTACCCGCAATATGCGTAGCTTGGTTGGCAATGTGGGGATTGGTCAGGTACGGTATCCCACCGCCGGTTCGGCTAGCAGTGAGGAAGAGGCTCAGCCTTTTTATGTCAGTGCGCCGTATGGAATCATTCTGGCGCATAACGGCAATTTAACCAATGCGCCTGCGCTGCGCACTGAGATGGCTTACCGTGATCGCCGCCACATTAACACTAGCTCCGATACTGAGGTACTGCTCAACGTACTGGCGGATGAGTTACAAAAAGAAACCAATAGCGCCGCATTGGATGAGCAATCCATGTTTAAGGCGGTGACCGGACTCACCCGTAGAGTAAGAGGCTCCTACGCCGTGGTCTCATTGATAGCGGGCTATGGTCTACTGGCGTTCCGGGACCCATTTGGTATTCGGCCTTTGTGCATTGGTCGGATTGACGGACCGGACGGTCCCGAGTGGATGGTCGCTTCTGAATCCGTAGCGCTCGAGGGCTTGGGCTTTACCTTTGTTCGCGATGTGGCCCCGGGCGAGGCAATCTACATTGACCTCGACGGAAACTTTATCGCCCATCAGTGTGTACCAAACGCAGTCCTCAACCCCTGTATTTTTGAATACGTTTACATGGCTAGGCCAGATTCCACGATTGATGGCGTCACGGTTTATAACGTGCGCATGCGCATGGGGGATTATTTGGCCGAGAAAATACGTGCCGAAACCGATGTCAGTGAAATTGATGTGGTGATGCCCATTCCGGATTCGAGTCGGCCAGCAGCGATGCAAGTGGCTAAGCGCTTGGGCATTAGTTACCGCGAAGGTTTTTTTAAGAATCGCTACATTGGCCGTACCTTCATCATGCCTGGACAGGCTGTGCGTCGTAAATCGGTGCGCCAGAAACTCAATGCGATGCGGATTGAGTTTAAAGACAAGACTGTATTAATCGTGGATGACTCGATTGTGCGCGGTACAACCTCTTATGAGATTGTGCAAATGGCGCGTGAGTCCGGGGCTAAGAAAGTGATCTTTGCGTCCGCAGCTCCGCCAGTCCGTTTTCCGAATGTGTACGGTATCGATATGCCAACGCGCAGCGAATTAGTGGCCTATGGTCGTACCGATGCCGAGATTAATAAAATGATTGGCGCAGATCAATTGATTTATCAAAGTGTTGAGGACATGAAGCAGGCGGTGCGCGACATCAATCCAGAGATTCAGAATTTTGAAGCATCGTGTTTTGATGGCCATTACATTACGGGCGACATTAACGATTCCTACCTAGATGCCTTGGAGGCTGCGCGTACCACTGAAACCGCGCAAGCAGACCGCCAAAAGGATCCGGGCGACTTTGCGCGCTCCCAGCTGCACTTGCACTTAGCTACCGAAGATTAAGTACACTAGTAGCATGGCTAGCAAAATTACTTCAAAGCGTCGCTCCCTCGACCTATCCAAACTTGCCCCCGAATCGGTTGCGGTTCGTGCTGGCACGCGCCGATCCCAAGAGTATCAAGAGCATTCAGAAGCCTTGTATCTGACTTCAAGCTTTTGTTTTAATAGTGCAGAAGAGGCAGAGCAGGGTTTTGCCAATGCCGAAACCGGTTTTATTTATTCTCGTTTCACTAATCCCACCGTCAGCATGTTTCAGGATCGCTTGGCTGCGCTGGAAGGCGGTGAGGCCTGCATTGCTACCGGCTCGGGTATGGCTGCCATCATGACAACTGCCATGGCGCACCTAAAAGCAGGTGACCATGTGCTTTGTTCACGTTCGGTATTTGGTGCAACCATTCAATTGTTTAGCAGCATTCTGGGTCGCTTTGGTATCACCACCAGCTACGTTGATTTATCGGATAACAAGGCATGGCAGGCCGCAGTGCAACCCAATACCCGGATGTTTTACCTCGAGACACCATCCAATCCTTTAACGGAGATTGCGGACATTCGCGCAATTGCGAAGATTGCCAATAAAGCAAATGCCCTGTTTGTGGTGGATAACTGTTTTTGCACGCCAGCATTACAACGGCCATTGGATTTAGGAGCCGATGTCATCATTCATTCGGCTACCAAGTATTTAGATGGTCAGGGCAGGGTGCTCGGCGGTGCTATCGTAGGCAAAAAATCCTTCATCATGGATAAAGTATTCCCCTATGTGCGAACGGCTGGGCCAACTCTATCGGCTTTTAATGCGTGGGTCTTTTTAAAAGGGCTAGAGACCCTTGATCTGCGCATGAAGCAGCAGAGTGCGAATGCCCTCGCTTTAGCGCAGTGGCTTGAAAAGCAAGCAGGGGTTGAGGCAGTCTATTACCCTGGCCTAAAGTCCCATCGGCAATTTGCTCTAGCAAAGAAGCAGCAAAAGGCGGGCGGTGCAATTTTGTCTTTTGTCCTCAAGGGCGGCAAAAAGGCGGCTTTCAAGTTGATCGATCAAACTACACTGTGCTCGATAACCGCTAATTTAGGCGATACCCGTACCACGATTACGCATCCTGCAACGACCACCCATTGCCGAGTATCACCTGAGGCGCGTAAAGCGGCAGGTATTTCAGAGGGTCTAGTTCGGATTGCGGTTGGCCTTGAAAATCCTGATGACCTGATCCGTGATTTGCAGGGCGGCCTTAAAAAGTAAGTCCGTGATAAAGCGCGTCACTTTTTCTGTGAAGCTTGCCTAGGCAAGCTTTTCTATTTCAATCGGTATAGAACAGATAACCATGGCAACAGCATTCTCTGATAGCACTGATTTTTGGAATAAGCGCTTTGATACGCCCGATTATATTTTTGGCAGGGCGCCCAATGAGTATCTACAAACGCAAGCCAAGCGCCATTTAAAGAAAGGCAATGCGGTGTTGTGCGTTGCCGATGGCGAAGGTAGAAACTCGGTGTGGCTGGCAAAGCAAGGAATGCAGGTCGATGCATTTGATTTATCGGAAGTTGCCCTTAAAAAAGCTGTTGCCCTGGCAAAAGAAGAGGCGGCGCACGTTCAATTTACGCTAGCATCCACTGATACCTGGGATTGGCAGCCAAACCAGTACGATGCTGTGGTCGGTATTTTTATCCAGTTTGCTGACCAAGTCATGCGTCCCCGTTTATTTGCACAGATGGCATCGACACTAAGACCCGGAGGACTGCTCATCATTCAGGGGTACACGCCGAAGCAATTGGAATTTAAAACGGGCGGTCCTTCGATACTGGAACACCTCTATACGGAGGATATGATCCGTACCCTGATTGGCGAGCTAGAGCCGATTGATCTGTGCCTGTATGAAAAAGAGCTATCCGAGGGGCCAAAGCATACGGGGATGTCGGCCTTGCTCGGTCTGGTTGCGCGTAAGCCACTTTAAGAATCTAAACGCTCCATTTGCGCAGAATGGTATTAACGTACTGCTCGAGTTCCGGCGGCCTGAGGGCGCCCGACAAACGGTCTAGTTCTTTTCCCCCTTTAAAGACGGCTAAGGTTGGAATCGAGCGAATCTGAAATTGCGATCCAAGCGCCTGTTCTGCTTCGGTATTGACTTTGGCAAAGACAAGCTGGTTTGCAAAACGCTGGGCAGCGGACGCAAAAGTAGGGGCAAACTGAGTACACGGACCACACCAAGGCGCCCAAAAATCAAGCAAGACGGGCAGATGGGTTTGCCCCGTTACTTCGGCAAAATTACCTTGATTTAATTCAATTGGCAACGACAGAAGGCTTTTTTTACAGGCACCACAAAGGGGATCCTGCGCAATGCGATCGCTTGGAAGGCGATTTTGCTTGTGGCAATGGGGGCAGCTTATTTGCATTGATTGCTCCTATCCTAAATGGCTTTATAGAACAAACTGATTGATATTAAAAAAGTAAAAATGGCAAACGCCTGTTGGATGCGTGGACCACTGATTTTTTTTGCAATGATGCTACCTACTAGCATTCCAATAATGGCCCCACCTGCAAATGGAATACCGATTGACCAATTCAGGTGGCCTGCCAGCGCGGCACTCGTGACGCCCGTAATCGAAATCAAAGCCAATACGCCTAGCGACGTTGCAACAATCGATTGCATGGGTAAGTCGGTTAGTTTTCTGAGTGCTGGAACAATGATGAAACCGCCGCCAACGCCGAGCAGTCCAGATAAAAAACCAGCTACTGCGCCAGAGCCCATCAGCGCACGCGCACAAGGTACTGACCACATTAAGCGACCAATTGATTGGTCTAGTTTGCAGGGTGGGGCGGGCAGTTCTTTTGGAGTTTTGCCTGTGATTTCTTGCTGGGCTTGAATCAGCATCCGAATTGAAACGACAATGAGAATGATGGCAAATGCAATCATTAGCGGCTGATTGGGAATGCGCTGAGCAAGGTATACACCGATGGGTGCCAATACGATGCCAAGCACTGCCATGACAAGGACAGCGCGATAGCGCAATTGTTTAGTGCGCAGGCCATTGATAGCCCCCAGAGACCCTGCTACGGCGATCGCTAATAAACCAATAGGGCCCGCACTGGCAACACTGAGCTTGAGGCCAAACACCAGCAGTGGAACCGACAGAATGCCGCCGCCGGCCCCGGTCAAGGCCATCATCACGCCGACAAAGGCACCTAGCCCTATGCTGATTACGCTAATACTATCCATGCCGTCCAGTATCCACCCTCAAGTAATAAATTTATATTTATATTATATATTTAAATATAATGTTATAGTGGGGATATGAACACACAAACCCAAGCTACCGTAAAAGCATTCTTTGATCCGCAAACGTGGACCTATACCTACGTGGTGTACGAGTCTAAGGGGTCTCCATGCATCGTGATTGATTCCGTGCTGAATTACGACCCAAAGTCGGGTCGTACAAAGACAGAGTCGGCCGATGAAGTGATTGCCTTTATTAAAGAAAACCGCTTGCAACTCGAGTGGATTTTAGAAACCCATGCCCACGCTGACCATCTGACTGCAGCGCCCTACATTCAGGAAAAACTGGGGGGAAAGATCGCGATTGGCGATCACATTACCACCGTACAGAGTGTATTTAAGGGTGTCTTCAATTTAGATGATATTGCGCTTGATGGCTCGCAGTTTGATGTGCTGATCAAAGAAGGTGAGCCGATTGCGTTTGGTAATTTATCGTTCAAGGCTTTATATGTTCCTGGACATACTCCTGCGTGCATGGCATACGAGATCGGCGATAGTATCTTTGTTGGCGATACCTTATTTATGCCCGATGTCGGTACGGCGCGCTGCGATTTCCCTGGCGGTAGTGCCAGCAATTTGTATCGCTCGATTCAATCTATTTTGAAGTACCCGCCCAGCACCAAGCTATACATGTGCCACGATTACCCTCCGAATGGCAGACCTCCCGAATACCAATCTACTGTGGCAGATCAAAAAAAGAGCAACATTCATGTGCATGATGGCGTTACGGAAGAGCAGTTTGTCGCTATGCGCAATAAACGGGATGCTGGACTCGAAATGCCCGTACTTATTTTGCCGTCGATTCAGGTCAACATTCGAGCAGGCCATATGCCAAAACCAGAGGGTAACGGTACTGCGTATTTAAAGATTCCATTAAACGCGCTGTAGACACATTAGGACGAGAAGGGTAATCATGCCAGCAACCATTGATTTAGAACGCATGCGGACTTCGGCGGATGATGCTTGCCGTTTAATGAAAGTATTGTCGAACCCTGACCGCATGCTATTGCTGTGTGAAATCAGTCAAGGCGAGAAGTGCGTTGGCGAGCTTGAAGACATATTAGATATCCATCAGCCGACGCTGTCGCAGCAATTGACGGTATTGCGCAACGAAGAGTTGGTAAAAACCCGCCGTGATGGCAAATTAATTTATTACTCCTTATCCAGTGCCATTGCGGTTGAGGTGATGACATTGCTTTACAAGCACTATTGCCGTAAATAAATCCGATTCATTACTAAGAGGAGTTCATTATGAAATGCAACGTAGGCAATACAGATCGCGCTATCCGAATCATCGCTGGTTTGGTTTTAATTGGACTTGCTGCTACTGGCACGATTGGTATGTGGGGGTGGATTGGCATTGTCCCCGTATTGACTGGCGCGTTTCGTTTTTGTCCAGCCTACCCACTCTTGGGTATCAACACCAATAGCAAACCATAAAACAGCTTACATCCAATTGAAGTCCTTTTATAGCTACTTTAGCTGGGTGCAATCGTTGTAAAGCGCCGCGGATCATTGATGGGTCGCAGCGGCATGATGTGGATTTGCTTGCCATCGAGTAGAAGCCCAACCTGGATCCCGATTCCGAGCTCGAGTCGCCGTACCTCGGCGCTAGAAGCTTCCCAAATGACCGTTTGATCGCCTCCGGGAATGGAGAACTGAATGACGGCAATCTGCCCAATGGCGCTAATTTCAGTGACAAGGGCAACCTGACTGAGCGGCGTTTTTGTTCTGCTGACGCTGATGCCACTTTGCGGAATCACCCAGGCAACCACGCTATCGGCAGGAATCTTATTTTTATCGACAACATGGAGTGCAATATCCGTGCCCTGCCAATGCAGCTTGCCTTGATTAAATCGCCCTTGGAATAGATTACTGATGCCGACCAGTTCAGCGACTCTGGAATTACGCGGTTTTTGGAATAAGTTCTGCGGACTGGCTGTTTGCAGCCCAATGCCGCGATCAATCACCGTAATGCGATTAGCCAATAAACCTGCCTCACGTAAATCGTGCGTGACTAAAATAATTGGAATTTGTAAATCGCGTCGCAATTGCGCCAAGGTTTTGTAAAGGCCTTGCCGGGTTGGCGTATCGATCGCAGAAAAAGGCTCATCCAACAGTAAGACCTTAGGTTGGCGTGCCAGTGCTCTTGCGAGTGCGACTCGTTGCTGCTGCCCGCCGGAGAGTTGATTGGGCATGCGCTGTGCCAGTTCACCAATGCCCATGCGCTCCAGCCAATCGTGTGCAATGGCTTGTTTTTCCGCTGCCGTATGCCCTGTATTTTGCAACGGAATTTTTACATTATCAATGGCGGACAGATGGGGAAAGAGGGCGTATTGCTGAAACAGGAGTCCGCACGAGCGCTGGGCTGGCGATAGGGCAAGGGATTTAACCTTGTTTCCTTCTTCTGCGCTAAACCATATTTCACTATTGCATTCGATTTGGCCATGGACCGGATTGCGTAAACCAGCGATGGTGCGCAGCGCCGATGTTTTGCCGCTGCCCGATGGCCCGACCAGTGCATGCAGTTCACCGTTTGCGCACTCGATATTGAGTTGCAGCGGCATGGGCGTAGTTTGGTGTATGCGTAGCTTTAACATAATTTGCGCCTGCCCAAAACGCCATAGGAGAGTGCAATTGCAATCAGAGAGGTTGCCAATAGCAGGAGGGAGAGTAATCCTGCGCCGGCGATATCAAAACCCTGAACCTTGTCATAAATCGCGATGGAGACGGTTTTGGTTTCACCAGGAATAGCGCCGCCCACCATTAAGATGACGCCAAATTCCCCCAAGGTGTGAGCAAAGGTCATGACAGCAGCGCTGGTTACCCCACGCCAAGCCAAAGGCAGTTCGATTAGGCGAAAAATTTGCCACTGCGATAGTCCGCTGACCTGGGCCGCCTCGCGAATTTCAGGGTTGATCGACTCCAAGGCGCGCTGAATTGGCTGCACCGCAAACGGTAAGTTAACAATCAGGGAGGCAATAAGGATGCCTTCAAAGGAGAAGACCAAAGGGTGGCCGAATAGGCTGACATCCCCCAAACCCACCAGTAGGTAATAACCCAGAACCGTGGGCGGCAAGACCAGCGGCAAAGCGAGAAGGGCCTCAAGCCAGGGCTTTGCAGATCCCATTCGAACTAGGCGATGGGCTAACCAAATACCCAAGGGCAGCATGATCGCCAATGTGTATAGGGCTAACTTAAAGGAGAGAAAAATGGCTTCGGTATCCAGCACCCCCCAATTTTAGGGCCTAAGTGCAGCATTTCTGGCTGTATGACCTAGGGTAATTCACTATGGTCACGGACCTGCCTAAGGGGTTAAATATGCATTAATGCGTTAGTATGCATATTTACACTTAATTTGTAACTAAGAATAGACAAATGAGCAAACTTTTACCTCTGGAAACCAAAGACTTAAGCCCAGCCCAAATGGAGCAGGTTTTCACTCAGGTGTCTCAATTTTTTAGCTTACTGGCAGAGCCATCACGCCTAAAGATCCTCTTCATCCTATGTGGCGGTGAACAATCCGTTAACGCAATAACCGAACAGGCTGATTCGAGTCAGGCGAATGTGTCAAGGCACTTAACGGCATTGCATCGCGAAGGAATACTAAAGCGTCGCAAAGAGGGCATCACGGTCTATTACTCGATTGGCGATGAGGCCACATTGGGTATTTGCCAGAGCGTATGCGCACGGGTTGTAGAAGAGATGAAAACCTAGTTGTATTTATTAGTTAATTAATTATTGAATGAGCCATTAATCCAATGAACAAGAATCAACTGGAACTGCATTCGGAAGACATTCCATACATTGAAAAGCCAAAAGGGCAGACGCGGCTTCGCAAAGCGCCGGAGCATTTTATTTCGGAAGACTTTATTGCCGACGTCAATAAAAATGGCCTCGATGAAAACCGCCGCGGTTTTTTACGCAAAGGCTTTTTGTCTGCGATTGGTGGTGCCGCTGGCCTCGCTGCAGCACCTGCTGCATTGGCCTCGGCTGCAGGCGATCCCGCGATTTTAGAAAAGCAAGAATGGCAAACTACCTTGGGTAAAAACGTCGCGACCATGCCCTATGGTCTGCCTTCGGTTTATGAATCCAATTTAATCCGCCGTGAATCGCCCGGTTTAACCCGAGTTTCAGCAGCATCGGTTTCATTTACGCCATTGCAGGGCCTCTTTGGCATGATTACTCCGAACGGACTGCATTTTGAGCGTCACCATCAAGGTTGGTATAACTTGGATCCCAATAAGCACCGCTTAATGATCAACGGCCTCGTGAAAAGCGAGCGCGTTTTTACGATGAGTGATTTAATGCGTATGCCATCCGTTTCGCGCATTCATTTTATTGAGTGTGGCGCTAATACCGGCTTGGAGTGGGGTAATGTGGCAGTGCCCACCGTGCAATACACCCACGGCATGTTGTCGTGCTGCGAATTCACTGGCGTGCCGCTTTCGGTCCTGCTCGATGAATGCGGCGCCGACCTGAAAAAAGGTAAATTTTTATTGGCCGAAGGTGGTGATGGCTCCGGCATGACTCGGACCATTAATCTAGACAGCGCACTCAAGGATGCCATTGTGGCTTGGGGCATGAATGGCGAGATGCTGCGCCCCGAAAATGGCTTTCCACTGCGCTTAGTTGTCCCGGGTGTTCAAGGCGTGAGCTGGGTGAAATGGCTGCGACGCCTGGAAGTGGGCGATATGCCATATGGCGCCAAAGACGAAGCCATTCATTACATTGACCTGATGCCCAATGGCCTGCATCGACAATACACCTCGATTCAGGAATGCAAATCGGTTATTACAACGCCATCGGGTGGTCAGCAGTTACTCGATAAAGGCTTTTATAACGTGACCGGTATGGCTTGGTCTGGCCGCGGAAAAATTAAACGCGTTGATGTCTCGTTTGATGGGGGCAACAACTGGAGAACGGCTCGTTTAGAAACGCCGGTACTGACTAAAGCAGTCACGCGTTTCAATATCGACTGGGTTTGGGATGGTTCACCCACGATCATGCAGTCACGCGCAATGGATGACACGGGCTATGTGCAGCCAACCATTAAGGCGTTACGTGACATACGCGGCACGCGATCGATTTATCACAACAACGCAATTCAATCATGGAAATTGGATTCCAACGGCGAGGTGAGTAATGTACAAGTTGGGTAAATTAGCTTCGAGTCTGAGTCTCGCGGCAGCGCTCATGTTAAGCGCTGGAATTTCCTATGCACAAGGCGCTGCATCGGGTTCGGGTAAGTTTCCTGGTATCGGTAGAGCGGCGACGCCAGCCGAAGTAGCTGCGTGGGACATTGATGTTCGTCCGGATTTTAAGGGTCTGCCCAATGGTTCGGGCTCAGTCAAAAAAGGGGAGACGGTGTGGGAAGCGCAATGCGCCAGTTGCCACGGTACCTTTGGCGAGTCAAATGAAGTCTTCACGCCGATAGCCGGCGGCACGACGAAAGACGACATCAAGACAGGGCGGGTAGCTGCCCTAAACGACAACAAGCAGCCACAACGCACTACTTTAATGAAGGTGGCAACGATCTCGACGCTTTGGGATTACATCTATCGCGCCATGCCCTGGAATGCGCCGCGTTCGCTGAGTTACGACGACACCTATGCTTTGGTTGCATACATCCTTTATTTAGGTGAGATTGTTCCGGATACCTTTGTTCTCAGTAATGCCAATATCAAGCAAGCGCAAGCGATGATGCCCAACCGCAATGGCATGACGCAGCAACATGGTTTGTGGAGCGTAGGTGGCAAGCCAGATGTCAATACCAAGCCATGCATGAACAACTGCGTCCCATTTGTGCAAATTGGCTCGACCTTGCCGGACTATGCTCGCAATGCACATGAAAATATTGCGTTGCAAAATCGCGAGTATGGTCCTTATCTGGGCGCCGATTCGACCAAGCCACCTCTTAGCAAATTGCCAGGACCTGGTGCTGTGGGTATCGTAAAGGTGTCTACGGCAGCTGCGCCAACAGGTCCTGCTGCACTCTTTAAGAAAGAGAACTGTTCCGCCTGTCACGCACCTGCAGCAAAGTTGGTAGGGCCATCAATTGAGCAGGTGGCTACCAAATACAAGGGTCAGGCCGACGCAGTGCCAAAGTTGATGGCGAAGGTGAAAAAAGGCGGTGCGGGGGCTTGGGGCGCTATTCCAATGCCTGCGCAAGATCAATTATCGGATGCGGATAACAAGGCATTGGTGGAGTGGATGCTGACGGGTAAGTAAAAGTGAGTAGAATCACCGATACATTGATTGGTAATAGTGGATTAAAATTTAGTTAATAAAACAGATTAATAAAGGAGTGTTTATGAATCAGCAGCGCCGTAATCTTTTAAAGTACTCTGCGGTCTTTGGCCTAATGGCTTCAGCCGGGTTAATTTCAGAAGCCCAAGCACAAGAGTGGAACAAAGCCGCTTTTGAAGGCAAGAGCCTCGACGATGTGTTCAAGGTTCTTAATGCAGGTAAGCCCGCGAGTTCAAGTGCGGTTACTTTGGTAGCCCCTGATATTGCTGAAAATGGTGCCGTGGTTCCGGTTGGAATTACCAGCACATTAAAAGCGGAGCAGATGGCCATTTTGGTTGAAAAAAATCCCAGCTCACTGGCAGCCCAGTTTTTTATTCCGCCCGGAACTGAACCATTTGTTACTACCCGCGTGAAGATGGGTCAAACCTCCAACGTCTACGCTGTGGTGAAAGCGGACGGTAAGTGGTTTATGTCGATGAAAGAAGTCAAGGTTACCTTGGGCGGTTGCGGCGGTTAATTCCCGTTTAAACCCAACGTAATCAATATATATACAGATAATTAGAGAGGAAGCAAAATGGCTGATCCAATGCGCGTTAGAGCAACTGAAGCAGGTGGTGTAGTTGATGTCAAGATTTTGATGAAGCACGATATGGAAGCCGGTCAGCGTAAAGACGCATCGGGCAAAACCATCCCTCAGTGGTTTATTAGCACCGTGACCGTACAAGCTCAAGGTAAAAATGTATTTATGGGTGAGTTCGGCCCAGCCGTATCAAAAGATCCCTTCTTGAATTTCAAGTACAAGGGCGCTAAAGGTGAGAAGGTCACGGTAACGTGGGTTGATAACCGCGGCGCTAAGCGTACTGACGAAGCAACGGTTTCTTAATTTATTAATTTAACTGATACATTCGCACTAAGACGAAGGGGTTACCATGGATAAGCGCATTGCTTATGGAGTTGTTATTGCATCATTCGCTTTGTTGCAGGCTTGCACGAGTCCGACAAAAAGCGAAGCACCCAAAGCAGCCACAGCTGCACCTAGCGGTTCTGCTACCGATGAAATTGCTCGCTACCGCGCCATGATTGCCGATGGTAATCCTGCCGATTTATATGAGGCGGCGGGCGAAGAGATTTGGAAAAAGCCCATGGGGCCCAAAAACGTCAGTCTGCAAAAGTGTGACTTAGGTAAGGGGCCCGGTGTGGTGAAGGGCGCCTCTGCTGAATTGCCCCGTTACTTTAAAGATACCAATAAGGTACAAGATCTTGAATCCCGTTTAGTTACCTGCATGGTTCGCTTGCAAGGCTATGACGCAAACGAAATCATTGCTGCTGGCTTTGAAAAAGGCAAGCGCAAAGACGTCGAGGCGGTTGTTGCCTACGTGGTTGCGAATTCCAAAGGAATGCCGATCAAGGTCTCCATCAAGCATCCCAAAGAAAAAGAAATGTATGAGCTTGGCAAGAAGTCCTTCTTCTACCAAGGTGGTCCAATGGACTTCTCCTGCGCGTCCTGCCATGCAGAAAATGGCAAACGCATTCGCTTGCAAGATCTGCCTAACCTTACAGAACCTAAGGGCGCAGCGATGGGCTGGGGTTATTGGCCAGCATACCGCGTATCCAGTGGTAACTTTTGGACCATGCAGCGTCGCCTAAACGATTGCTATCGTCAGCAGCGCTTCCCAGAGCCCGTTTACATTTCCGACAACACAATTGCGCTGTCGATGTATATGGCGTACACGGGTAATGGCGGCACGATCGAAACACCAGGATTAAAGCGTTAATTCGCCGGAGAATATAAAAATGAAAAAAACAATACTTATTTCTGCGGCCCTCTTGGCCATGCCATTCGCTAGCGTACAAGCGCAAAGCGCCTTTGACAAGATGATGAAGTCCGGCTTTGAGGCCAAAGGTCAGGCTGGTCTTGATCGTATTAATCAGGATGCAACCCAAAAGTTTTGCTCTGACGCAAAAAATCTAACCGATGAAAAAACGGGAACCAAGCGCGCTGAGATCGAGAAGATCAATATGGCCACCATCAAGCAGCCGTCCGATGGCAAATACATTGGCGACTGGAAGAATGGTGAAAAGATTGCTCAGAGCGGCCGTGGAGCAACTTGGAGTGATAAGCCCGGCTCTGCAGTTGGTGGCGGTTGCTATAACTGTCATCAAATCAACAAGGCTGAGATTTCATACGGAAACATTGGCCCAAGCCTGTGGAATTACGGTAAGGTTCGTGGTAATTCTAAGGAGGTGCTTGAATACACTTGGGGACGCATTAGCAACTCAAAGGCCTATAACGCGTGCAGTAATATGCCCCGTTTTGCACACTTCAAACTCTTAAATGAGAAGCAAATGCAGGACGTCATGGCTCTGCTCTTAGATCCTCAGTCGCCTGTTAATAAATAAATAAGTCAATAAATAAAACAAGACAGGCCGCAAGGCCTGTTTTAGTAATTGGAAAAAGAAAATGTCACTAAATCGCCGTGAGTTTATGCAAGCATTAGCTTTTGCCTCTGCGGGCGGAATGAGTTTGCAATCGAGTTTTGCCAGTGCCCAAAGCGCCGCGCAAAAATTTTACAATTTACCGAAATTCGGCAACGTCCATTTACTCCATTTCACGGATTGCCATGCGCAGTTATTGCCGATTTATTTTCGTGAACCCAACGTTAATTTAGGCATTGGTTCGCAGTATGGCAAAGAGCCGCATTTGGTTGGCGAAGCTTTCCTAAAAGCCAATGGCATTAGGCCAGGTACACGCGATGCCCATGCATTTACCTATTTAGACTTTGCTGCTGCTGCCCAGACCTACGGCAAGATGGGCGGCTTTGCCCACATGTCCACCTTAGTCAAGCAATTAAAGGCATCCAGACCGGGCGCATTATTACTAGACGGTGGCGATACCTGGCAAGGCTCAGGAACCGCGCTTTGGACCAATGGCCAAGACATGGTCGATGCGGCACTTAATTTAGGTGTTGACATCATGACTCCCCATTGGGAAATGACCCTGGGCGAAAAGCGCGTGATGGAAATCGTGCAAAAGGATTTTCAGGGTAAGGTTTCCTTCATTGCGCAGAATATCAAGACGGCTGACTTTGGTGATCAGGTCTTTAGTCCTTACACCATCCGTAACATGAATGGCGTTTCGGTTGCCATTATTGGTCAGGCCTTCCCTTATACGCCAATTGCTAATCCACGCTACTTCACGCCCGACTGGACCTTTGGTATTCAGGAAGAGAATCTGCAGAAGATGATCGATGAAGTTAAGGGCAAGGGCGCTAAGGTTGTCGTTTTGTTATCGCATAACGGCATGGACGTCGATCTGAAGATGGCCTCACGCGTCCGCGGTCTGGATGCGATTATGGGCGGCCATACGCACGATGGCGTTCCGATTCCAGTCAAGGTAAAAAATGCCGGTGGAATTACCCTCGTCACTAACGCCGGTTCGAACGGAAAGTTTTTAGGTGTACTGGACTTTGATGTGAAGGGTGGCAAGGCAGTTGATTTCCGTTACAAGTTATTACCCATCTTCTCGAACCTCTTGCCGGCTGATGCAGCGATGACGCAGCTGATTAAAAAAGTACGCGCGCCGTATGAGACGAAACTGGCAGAAAAGCTGGCAATTACTGAGGGAACCCTCTACCGCCGTGGCAACTTTAACGGCAGTTTTGATCAGGTGATCTTAGATGGCTTACTCAAGCAGAAGAACGCCGAGATTGCGTTCTCACCTGGATTCCGTTGGGGTACGAGCTTACTGCCAGGGCAGGCCATCACCATGGAAAACCTCCTTGACCAGACTGCAATTACCTATCCCTATACGACGGTTGCGCCCATGTCAGGCGCAACCATCAAGACCATTTTGGAAGACGTAGCAGATAACCTCTTTAATCCGGATCCGTACTACCAGCAGGGTGGCGATATGGTTCGGGTGGGCGGATTGCAATACACGATTGATCCCGCTGGAAGCATGGGTTCGCGGATTTCAGAGATGCGTTTAAACGGCGAGCTCTTGGATGCCAATAAAACCTACCGTGTTGCAGGATGGGCGCCAGTCAGCGAAGAGGCCAAGAACGCCGGTGGCGAGCCTATTTGGGATGTGATTGCACGTCATTTGCGCGATGTGAAGACCGTGAAAGCCGTCAAACTGAATGAGCCGATCATTAAAGGCGTTAAAGGCAACCCAGGAATGGCGGCAATTTAATCAAGGAGCAACAAAATGAAGATGCAATGGATAGCCATTCGATTCGCAACACTTTTGGGGCTTGGTTTAATAGTGACTACGCCAATTCCGGCATTCGCCCAAACATCCGTGGTGTATCACATTGATGATGCACAGGTCCAGGGCCTCAAAGGCTTACGCAATATTCGCAACCATTTGGATGTAGCGCCGGATACGAAGATAACCGTAGTGACCCACGCCAATGGCGTTGATATTTTGATGGACGGTGGTAAAGACCTAAAGAGTAATGTGGACTATGGTCCCTTGGTCGGCGCGCTTAAGTCGAGGGGCGTGCGCTTTGAGGTTTGCGAAATTACTTTAAAGAATCGGAATCTAAAAAAAGAGCAGTTCACCTTAGATGCTGACTTTACGCCTTCTGGTGTTGTGCGAATCGCTGATTTGCAATTTAAGAATAACTTTGCATACATACGCCCGTAAATTCCTACGCGTTTTAATTTAAGTCGGTCACGAATGCATAAGCAACGATACCGTATTGGTATTCTGTCGATTGCGCTAATAGCCGTCTGTTTTGCTGGCATACCAATAGCGCAGGCGCAAACATCCAATACCCCTCAAGTCAGAGCAGACGGCACAATTCAGGTTAAGGCGATTCAGGTAGCGCCCAATACGTATTTTGTCCAAGGCGTGCCTGAAATGGGTAGTAAGCAAAATCAGAACTTCATTTCGAATGCTGGCTTTGTGGTGACACCCAAAGGGGTGGTAGTCATCGATGCTTTGGGTTCACCGGTGTTGGCACAAAAGCTGATTCAAGAAATTCGTAAAGTAACGAAGCTAAAAATAGTAGCGGTAGTTTTAACCCACTACCACGCAGACCATGTCTATGGCTTGCAAGAATTTAAACGCCTGGGCGCAACCATTTATGCGCAACGGGATGGCCTCAATTACCTTTCGTCAGAGACTGCTAAGCAGCGCCTCATTGCCTCCCGAACTGATTTTGCGCCCTGGGTCAATGAAAATACCCGCCTAGTGCCTGCCGATGTCTGGATTGATCAAAGCAAAACCATTAGGGTTGGCGGGGTCGAGTTTCGGATCAGCCGAGTAGGGCCCGCGCATGCGCCGGAAGATTTGATTGTGTTCATACCCTCGGAGAAAGTTTTATTCGCAGGGGACTTGGTTTTTCGAGGACGCATTCCGTTTGTGGGTAATGCAGATAGCCGAGGCTGGATGAGTGCCTTGGATGAAATTCAGAAGCAGAATCCCAAGATTGTGGTTCCAGGCCACGGATCATATTCAACCAATCCGCTTGCTGACATTACCTTTACCCGGAACTATTTAGCCTATTTGCGCGAAGTGATGGGGCCAGCCGCCCGGGATTTAGACCCATTTGAGGAGGCTTACGCTAAGGCAGACTGGTCAGAATACGAAGGAATGCCCTTATTTCGGGCCGCCAACCGCATGAATGCCTATAACGTGTACCTCTCGATTCAGGCCGAATAGACCACAATAGCCCATAGGGCTTTAAAATGGTGGAATAGTTGATTTTGTTCATTACTTTCCTCCAGAGGTCATCCGATGAAGTGCGTCATCCCTAAAGCAGTTCTACTGTCAATTGCCATGCTGGTATCGGGCCATGCCTATGCCGCCCCGAATCTGCAAAATGGCAAAGCCATTGATCAAGCAAAATGCTATGCATGTCACGCAAAAAAGACAGGGTTTTCCAATGGTGACATGATTTACACGCGCTCGGATCGTAAGGTCAAAGACTATGCCCGGCTTAAGGCTATGGTGGCAATGTGCAATACCGAGCTCCGTTTAGATATGTTCCCAGAAGATGAGGCTGATGTTGTTGCCTATCTGAATAAGCAGTTTTATAAATTCAAACCTTAATTATTAGAAGAAATTATTTAGTATGGATTCAGTAGCAGTTGCCGCGCTCGGCAAGATTGTTTTATGGTCTACCTTTGGAATTACCGTGGTGCTCGGTATCGTGATGCAAAAAACCGGATTTTGTACTATGGGTGCAGTATCCGACGCGTTCATTATGTCGAACTGGACGCGTCTAAAGCAATGGTCGTTGGCGATTGGTATCGCCATGATTGGCGTTGCGCTGATGTCCTACCTGGGTATCATTGATATATCGAAATCCCTTTACACCGGAACGCGGGTTCTTTATCTTTCACTCTTTGTCGGTAGCGTGCTTTTCGGAATTGGCATGGTGCTTGCTTCCGGCTGTGGCAGTAAAACATTGGTGCGCATTGGGGGCGGTAACTTAAAGTCGGTGGTGGTGTTCTTGGTCTTGGGGCTTACGGCCTATATGACGATGCGTGGCTTTTTGGGTGTGATTCGGGTTGATACCATAGATACCGTATTTTTTACGCTGGGAAGTAATCAAGATTTACCCAGCGTGATTGCTGCGCAAACGGGTATTGCTAAGCCCTTGCTGCAACTAATCTTAGGCTTTGCAATCGGCGGTGCATTAGTGGCCTATGCCGTATTGGATAAATCGTTTTGGACCTTGGATAATTTGCTGGCCGGCATTGGTATTGGTCTTGGCATTTGCGTGGTCTGGTGGATCTCGGGCTCGCTGGGCTATCTAGCGGAGGATCCCAATACGCTAGAGGAAGTATTTTTAAAGACGAATACGGGTCGGATGGAAAGCCTATCGTTTGTGGCCCCTTATGCGTTTACCTTGGATTGGCTCATGCTCTACAGCGATACGTCGCGGGTCTTAACGGTGGGCATTGTTGCCGTCGCTGGAATCATTACGGGATCGGCTATCAGTGCTATCGCTACTAAAAAATTCCGCTGGGAATCCTTTCGAAATGCCGAAGATACTGGTAATCATTTGGTTGGTGGTGCCTTAATGGGTTTTGGGGGCATTACCGCAATGGGCTGTACCGTTGGGCAGGGTCTAACTGGAATTTCAACGCTGGCCATTGGCTCGTTTATTGCATTACCGGGATTCATCTTGGGCGCTTACCTTTGCCTGTTGTATCTTCAATGGCGTATGGCCCCCAATCCCTGCCAATAGGGCCAAGGTGTTCAGAAATCTCAAGGCACATACCCGGATTTACATTATATATTTACATATAATGTTATACTCAAGCATCCAAGTTTGACGCATCCTGCCTAAAACTTAACACAATTGAATGGAGCAGTGCAATGCAAATTGATTGGACCGCATTTACACCTGGGCCGGCTTTATTCGGAGGCGTTCTGCTCGGAATCGCCGCCGCACTCTACATTCATTTTCATGGTCGTATCTTAGGCATTAGCGGGATTGTGAGCGGATTGTTGCGCCTTCAAAAAAATGACATGTTTTGGCGCATTTGTTTTGTGCTGGGTTTGTTGACTGCCTCTTTTTGGGCAGCATTTTTGTTTGACTTTCATCCGGTACAGGTAATCCGGGCCGAGTGGGGCGCTTTGATTCTGGCCGGTTTGCTAGTGGGTTTTGGCGCTCACTATGGCTCTGGCTGCACTAGTGGCCACGGCATTTGTGGCTTATCGCGTTTGTCGCCACGCTCTTTAGTTGCTACCGCATCCTTTATGGGCGCTGGTTTTTTAACCGTATTTATTATTCGGCATGTTCTGTCATGATGCGTAAATCGATTGGACTCGTAAGTCAGTACCTGATTGGCGTTTTATTTGGCTTGGGACTGCTCGTCTCTGGCATGAGTAATCCAGAAAAGATTTTGGCTTTTCTTGATCTTGGTGGCGCCTGGGATCCCTCCTTAATCTTTGTTATGGGCGGTGCCGTATTGGTGGGCTTGGTAGCCTTTTATTTGGCCAAGAAGCGGACACAAAGCTTTTTTGGCGATGCCTTGCAAATACCGACCCGTCGCGATATCGATCAGCGGCTGGTGATTGGCAGTCTGTTATTTGGCCTAGGCTGGGGTATTGCCGGCTTTTGCCCCGGTCCTGCCTTGGTTGCCTTAGGCTCTGGTCATACCAAAGCGCTGATCTTTGTCTTGGCAATGCTGGTAGGCATGGCTGCATGTGAATGGTTCTTTAGCGGCAATAAACGGACTCCTGCTTTAAAATAGAGGTTTTATTGCTTTAGTACGAGGATCCGATGAGCGTTGCCATTACTTGCCACAACACTGCCTTTGGCACTGCAGGTCAAATCGAGCCTGCCCAGTTAGTTGAAATTGCTGCCCAAGGCTATAAAAGCGTCATTAACAATCGCCCTGATGGCGAAGCAGGCCCGTCGCAGCCCAAGAATGCCGACATTGCCGCAAAAGCAGAGGCTTTGGGTTTGCACTATGCCTTTCTGCCCGTAGCCCCAGGATCAATGACGCCAGCTGAAGTCCAAGAAATGAATCGCCTCTTAAAAACCATGCCCGGACCCATTTTGGCGTTTTGCCGCTCAGGCGCACGCTCAACCAATTTGTATCACCTCGCACTGCAGCTTGGCTAAGCAATGCCAAGCCTATTAACGCAGTCTGAGCAAGAGATCCAACTTGGGCAATTGGCGCAATGGCAAATTGCCCGCGACCCGGATCGCTTAGCTTGCACTTTTGTGTTCGCTGACTTTAAATGTGCGTTTGCATTTATGACGGCAGCGGCCTTACATGCAGAACAAATGAACCACCATCCCGATTGGTCGAATTGTTGGAATAAGGTGACGGTTCATTTGTCGACGCATGACAAGGGCGGCCTTACGCAATTGGATTTTGATTTAGCAAAAGCCATGTCGGAGCTTTACACCAGCTTGTTTATGCAATCAAAGTAAAACAGTCATTGGAATGAATAGGCTAGACCATGCGCATTGATATGCCTGAAAATAAAAAAAAGATTCATGAGACAACGATCTCCATTCGCTGGGGTGATATGGATCCGTATCGGCACATTAACAATACCGCCTATTTTCGGTACATGGAGCAGGCGCGGATTGAATGGATGACCTCGCTCGGCTTTAGTTCTGTTGCAGAAAAAGAAGCGATGATTATGGTCAACGGCTTTTGCAATTTTTACAAGCAAGCGGGTTTTCCGGGATCGCTGCACATCAATACATTTGTAGGCGAGATTGGCAATTCCACTGTAGATCTATTGAACACGATGGAATTCATTGGTGCAAACAAGGGCGAAGAAATGATCATGTGTGCGGCGGGCGGCGCGACCATGCTATGGGTTGATCTGGAGAAAAATAAGTCGATGCCTTGGCCCGATTCCATTCTGAAAGTATTGCGCTAGGATGGCAGCACCTGGCGCTGGCAACGCAGTTAAGTTACTACCAGCACACCTTAGTACCCAGCTTGAAGCGTTCGATTGCATCATTGATGTTCGTTCGCCGGCCGAGTTTGCGCTAGACCATATTCCGGGTGCGATCAATTGCCCAGTGCTCGACAATGACGAGCGCATTTTGATTGGGACGCTGTATAAGCAAGAATCGCCATTTACCGCCAAGAAGCGCGGTGCCGCATTAGTGGCTAAGAATATTGCTCGACATCTTGAGGCATGCTTTATTGATATGCCGCGCGAGTGGCGCCCACTGATTTACTGCTGGCGTGGTGGTGAGCGTAGCGGTGCCTTCACTCATATTTTGCAGCGTATTGGCTGGAAAGCGGTTCAGCTTGATGGTGGCTATCAAGGCTTTCGGCGGCAGGTGATTGCTGAGCTCGATGTGGCAGCAAAACAATTTTCTTTTCAGGTTGTTTGCGGTATGACGGGAAGTGGTAAAACGCGTGTATTGCACGAGCTCATGCTGCAAGACGAGCAAGTGCTTGATCTGGAGGGCTTGGCCAATCACCGCGGCTCCGTGTTGGGAGGCGATCCAATCGAGCCCCAGCCTGCCCAGAAAGCATTTGAGACACGTTTGTGGAATGCATTGCGTAGCATGAATCCGGCACGAATAATCTATGTGGAGTCGGAGAGTAAAAAAGTGGGCGGCGTCCATGTTCCTGATGCATTAATGGAGCGCATTCGCGATGGGGAGTGTATGGAGGTGCGGGCTAGCAATGCAACGCGCGTAGCATGGCTAATGCGCGAGTATCAGCATTTCTTAAGTGATACGCCGGCACTTGAAAATAAACTACAGATGCTCAATGCCCGCTACGGCAAAGAAACCATTACAGCATGGTGCCAGCAGGCTCGGGATGGGCAGTTTACCGATCTAGTAAATGAGCTATTGATCACGCATTACGACCCGTCATACCAATCCTCGATTCAGCGTAACTTCCCGCGCTATCAATCGGAACAATTCGTTTGCTTAGAGAGTGATAGTGATGCTGATTTTGCTAAGGTGGCTAGCGCCATTCGAGCGCTACAGCAATAAAAAAGAGGCTAGCGCATTATGCTAGTCTCTCTCATTCAATTACTTCAATCGATTGTTTTACGTTAGCTAAATGCCTGAATGCCAGTTTGTGCACGTCCCAGAATCAGTGCGTGGATGTCGTGTGTTCCTTCATAGGTATTTACCGCTTCCAAATTAAGCATATGACGAATCACCCCGTACTCATCAGACACGCCATTGCCGCCATGCATATCGCGGGCCATGCGTGCAATATCGAGGGCCTTGCCGCAGGAGTTGCGTTTCATGATCGAGGTGATCTCTGGCGCGGCGATGTGTTCATCCTTCATACGACCAAGACGCAAACAGCCCTGTAGTGCCAAGGCGATGTCGGTTTGCATATCGGCTAATTTTTTCTGGATCAGTTGATTGGCGGCCAGTGGGCGACCAAATTGCTGGCGGTCCATGGTGTACTGCCGTGCTTTAAACCAGCAATCTTCAGCGGCGCCAAGAACGCCCCATGAAATCCCGTAGCGCGCTGAATTTAGGCAAGTGAAGGGGCCTTTGAGGCCGGTGATTTCGGGAAACTCATTCTCGGTAGGAACAAAAACGTTGTCCATGACGATCTCGCCGGTAATCGAGGCGCGAAGGCTCATCTTGCCCGATATTTTTGGGGCCGATAAACCCTTCATGCCTTTTTCTAAGATGTAGCCACGGATCAGGCCCTCATCGTTTTTAGCCCAAACTACAAATACATCGGCAATCGGTGAATTGGAGATCCACATTTTCGAGCCGGTCAGCTCAAATCCGCCAGGTACGCTGCGCGCTCGGGTGATCATGGCGCCCGCATCCGAGCCGTAGTTGGGTTCGGTTAGACCAAAGCAACCAATCCACTCGCCGCTGGCTAATTTAGGCAAAAACTTTTCTTTTTGGGCCTTGTTACCAAATTCATTGATTGGCACCATTACTAGGGAAGATTGCACGCTCATCATGGAGCGGTAACCGGAGTCGACTCGCTCGATTTCGCGGGCAATCAGGCCATAGGAGACGTAATTGAGGTTGGCGCCACCGTATTCTTCGGGAATCGTAATACCAAGCAGGCCTAAATCGCCCATTTCGCGGAAGATAGCAGGATCGGTTGTTTCGTTCCGAAAGGCGTCGTGGACCCGTGGGGCAAGGCAACCTTGGGCATACTCAAAGGCGGCATCCCGAATCATGCGCTCTTCGCTGCTGAGCTGGCTATCCAGCATTAAAGGGTCTTCCCAGTGAAAAATCGGCTTACTCATATATCGGCATTTCCTGTTTTTTTTGGTAAATCCAGCTATCCTATTGATTATCCAACTTTTATCTTAAACCTGCTGTTAGTGACCACCTAAAAACCATGCATCGCCGCCACCGCTACTACGATTTATTACTCGCTGCTTTTGTAGTGGTGCTGTTATGCAGTAATTTCATTGGTGCGGGAAAGCTTGCTACCGTAGACCTACCTGTCTTTGGTACGGTCATTTTTGGCGCTGGGATTTTATTTTTTCCGATCGCCTATTTTTTCGGTGACATCATGACCGAAGTCTACGGTTATGCGCATGATCGCAGGGCGGTATGGGCGGGTTTTGCGGCCCTTGCGTTTGCAGCCCTCATGGCGCAAGTGGTGCTTGCCTTACCAGTGGCGCCAGGATCCTATATGGCAGGCTATCAGAATGGACTGGAGACAGTATTCGGAAATTCGTGGCGAATTGCGCTGGGGTCAATGATTGCATTTTGGTGTGGTAGCTTATCCAATAGCTATGTCATGGCAAAGATGAAAATTTTTACCCAAGGTAAGCATTTATGGACTCGCACGATTGGCTCAACCGCAATCGGGGAGTTAGTGGACTCCAGCCTGTTTTACATGATCGCATTCTATGGCATCTGGTCCACCAGCGAGATTATTCAAGTGGCGCTTGTTCAATACATTCTAAAAACCCTGTGGGAAGTTTTGGCTACACCCCTAACGTATGCCGTAGTTGGATTTTTAAAGAAAAAAGAAAATGAAGATTATTACGACACCCACACGAATTTCACGCCATTTAAGATGAAAGTTTAACTATGAAAGCATTTCACGATCCGACGATTCAGGCGAGCGACATTACGCCGAAGTCTATTTTTGATCAGCGCCGCTCTTTAATCCAGCTTGCAGCAGCAGGGAGCATGGGCATGGCTTTGGCACCCTGGTTTTCGCGCGAGGCATTTGCAAACAATCCCGATGCAGTGAAGTTTAAGAATGTGATTGAGTCCCCGTATTCGACCAAAGAGACCCTCTCCGAATACAAAGAAGTCACCACCTACAATAATTTCTATGAATTTGGTATGGATAAGGGCGACCCTGCGCGCCGCGCCGGTTCTCTAAAAACCAGCCCTTGGACGGTTACGATCGATGGCTTAGTTAAAAAGCCGATGACGATTGATATTGATGCTTTGCTTAAATTAGCGCCGATCGAAGAACGCATTTATCGGATGCGCTGCGTTGAGGGCTGGTCGATGGTTATTCCCTGGAACGGCTACTCGCTTTCTAAATTGCTCAATGTAGTGGAGCCATTGGGTTCCGCTAAGTTCATCGAGTTCGTGACCCTAGCGGACCCGCAGCAAATGCCGGGTCTAGCCAGGCCCATTTTGGACTGGCCATACCGCGAAGCACTGCGCCTGGACGAGGCAATGAACCCGCTTACCTTGCTTACCTTGGGCCTCTACGGTGAGGTATTACCAAAGCAGAATGGTGCCCCAGTGCGCATTGTCGTACCCTGGAAATACGGTTTTAAGAGCGCAAAGTCGATTGTGTCGATTCGGTTAACGGAGAAGATGCCTGTGACCAGTTGGGTGCGATCAGCGCCCCGTGAGTACGGTTTCTATTCGAACGTTAATCCCAATGTGAGCCATCCGCGCTGGAGTCAGGCTACCGAGCGTCGCCTCGGTGATAACCGGGGCATTTTTGCCCCCAAGATCCCAACCGAGATGTTTAATGGCTACGGTACGCAAGTAGCCAGCCTCTATACCGGCATGGATCTCAAAAAGAATTACTAATTGCGGTACGTAAAGCCAATCGTTTTTTTGCTTGCCTTGTTACCGCTGGGCAGGCTCATTTGGCTTGGTAGTGTAGGGGACTTGGGCGCCAATCCGATTGAGTTCGTTACGCGCTCGATGGGTACTTGGACCTTGGTTTTTTTATGTCTGAGCTTAACCATGACGCCAGCACGAATGCTTACCGGCTGGACTGGGTTTATTCACCTGCGGCGTATGCTCGGTTTGTTTTGTTTCTTTTATGCCACCGTGCATTTTTCGATTTGGTTGTGGCTTGACCATAACTTTTCGCTAGCAGCGATGTGGCAGGATGTTTTGGAGCGGCCTTATATTACCTTTGGCTTTCTTGCCTTTGTCCTTTTAATACCCCTGGCATTGACATCCAATCGCTGGGCGCAGCGCAAGCTCGGTCGGCGTTGGAGCCATCTACACCGCCTGATTTACGCCATTGCAGTACTGGCCATCCTCCACTACTGGTGGCATAAAGCTGGTAAGAGCGATTATGAAACGGTCTCCATCTATCTAGGCGCCATCGTGGTGTTGCTGCTCCTTCGCTTGCCATTCATCCGGCAGTTCGTGCAGATCAAAAAATAGGGCTTGCTTACATGTGTTGCATGGCATTTGGATGGGGTGAGTCCAAACAGCCTACGATGGCACTTGGGGGGCTTTCAGCACCGTGGGCCACCCTTGTGGGTGATTCTAGGACCCTTAGATGTAGCCAGTGTGATGGTCTGGCGGCGGCGTCCTCAATGCAGCTGCCTAAATCGAGCATTGCCTCAACAACACCGTTAAAATAGCTGAAATCTTGTATTGCAGCGCACATTGCGCCTTTGACCCTAAGAAAGTAAGAACATACCCGTGTTGTCCGCATCCAATATCACCATGCAGTTTGGGGCAAAACCCCTTTTTGAAAATATCTCTGTCAAGTTTGGCGGCGGTAATCGCTACGGCTTGATCGGCGCCAATGGCTGCGGTAAATCCACTTTCATGAAAATCCTCGGTGGCGATTTAGAACCCAGCAGCGGAAACGTGAGCCTAGAGCCTAATATTCGCTTGGGTAAATTGCGCCAGGATCAGTTTGCTTTTGAGGATGTCCGTGTTTTGGACGTTGTCATGATGGGCCACGAAGAGATGTGGAAGGCGGCCGCTGAGCGCGATGCCATTTATGCCAACCCCGATGCAAGCGATGAAGATTACATGCGCGCCGCCGAACTAGAGGGCAAGTACGCCGAATACGGCGGCTACACCGCCGAAGCCAAAGCAGGGGAGTTGTTGCTGGGCATTGGTATTCCGATTGAACAGCACCAAGGCCTCATGAGTAATGTAGCCCCCGGTTGGAAGCTGCGGGTGCTGTTAGCGCAAGCGCTTTTTTCTGATCCCGATGTCTTGTTGTTAGATGAGCCAACCAATAACTTGGATATCCACTCGATTCATTGGCTTGAAGATATTCTGAATCAAATTAAAAGTACGATCGTCATCATTTCGCATGACCGCCACTTCTTAAATGAAGTCTGTACTCATATGGCGGATATGGACTATGGAACACTCAAGGTCTACCCAGGAAACTACGATTCCTACATGCTGGCTTCAGTGCAGGCAAGAACGCAACAATTAAGTAATAACGTCAAAGCCAAAGAAAAAATTGCTGAATTAGCGGCTTTCGTAGCACGATTCTCTGCCAATGCTTCTAAGGCGCGTCAAGCAACCTCCCGTCAAAGACAGTTAGAGAAGATTGAGGTTGTTGAAGTCAAGCCTTCATCACGTCAGAATCCGTTTATTCGATTTGATACAGAGAAGAAACTTCATAATATGGCGGTTGAGTGCAATGCGCTTACCAAGTCTTTTGACCGAACTATTTTCAAGAATTTCAAATTAGCTGTGCGTGCTGGTGAAAAGATTGCCATCATTGGTCAAAATGGTGCTGGCAAGACAACCCTTTTAAAAACGATTCTGAGTAAGCGTTTTGATGGGATTGCTGCAGACAGTGGTGATGTGAAGTGGGCTGAGAATGCCAATGTCGGTGTAATGCCCCAAGACAATACAGAGATGTTTGCTAAAGATGAATTACTGATGGATTGGATGAATTGGTGGCGCAATACTGGCGACGATGATCAAGTGATTCGTGGCACCTTAGGCCGTCTTCTGTTTTCAGGTGATGACATTAGTAAGTCAGTCAAAGTATTGTCTGGTGGTGAAAAGGGCCGCATGATTTGGGGTAAGTTGATGCTGCAAAAGCACAACGTATTAGCCATGGATGAGCCGACCAATCACATGGACATGGAGTCCATTGAGAGTTTGCAAATTGCCCTTGAGAAATTTGAAGGCACCTTGATCTTTGTTTCCCATGACCGTGAGTTCGTGTCGGCATTGGCTAATCGCATTTTGGAGGTCAAAATGGATGGCAGCGTGGTGGATTACTCTGGAACCTACGAAGAGTATTTGCGCAGCCAGTCGCTGGCGGGTTAAGCCTTACTCGGCTTTATTACGCTGAAAGCGAACTGCTGTTCCTTCTGTCTGAATGCGTTGCCATACCGCCGCTTTTTCTTCGGGCGTCATGAATACCCAATTGCTGACTTCGATCAGTGTTCGTCCGCAGCCTTTGCAGATTTCATCGTACAAAGTAGAGCAAATGCCAATGCAGGGGGTGTCCGATTCGGCATCGCCAATCAACAAGGAGTTGGCGCCGCTAATGGGGTCATTGGGATTTGAAGTACTCATGCCAGTACTGTAGTCGATTTAAGCGGAGAGTGCTCTGCTAGCTCATCGATATAGGCACCAACACCGGCGCGCTCCCGTTTCAAGAAGCGCTCGACCGCCGTTGCAAACTCAGGGTCTTTTATCCAGTGCGCTGACTGTACGGTAATTGGTAAAAATCCCCGCGCCATTTTATGCTGGCCTTGGGCGCCACCCTCAAAAATTTGTATTTTTTCCCGTATGCAGTATTCAATCGCTTGATAGTAGGCAGTTTCAAAATGCAAGCAGGGTATGTATTCAATCGAGCCCCAGTAGCGGCCATATGCAGTTGGAATAGGGGCTTTTTTGTCGACCACCAATAGGGATGCGGCTATCGGGCGATTCTCTTTTTCGGCGATGATCAGGTGCAGGTATTCTGGCATCTGCTTGCCCCAATCCTGAAAGAAGGCTTCATTTAAATAGGGCGATGAATGGTGCTCGAGGTAGGTATTGGCATAGCACTGATAAAAGAATGTCCAATCTGCCTGACTTGCAAGGGCCCCTGGTATATGCCGAAATTTCACATCTGCATCCGCTACTTGTTTGCGTTCGCGCCGGATATTTTTACGGCGTTTCATGGTGAGTTGATCTAAAAATTCATCCATACTGGCATACGATTGGTTATTCCAATGAAATTGGACTGCATCCCTTGCCATGAAGCCTTGTGTCAATAGGGCTTCTTGAGTTTTTGATTCCGCAAATAAAACATGAGCCGAAGAAAGGCTATTCTGAATCAAGAGTTGCTTAAGGCCTTGTATTAACCACTGTTGGGTTCGTTCTGGATCATGCGCTTGATCAAGCAGCATGCGCGATCCTTGCACCGGCGTAAAGGGAATCGCGCACAAGGCTTTGGGGTAGTACTGCATACCATGCTGGGCATAGGCTTCTGCCCATGACCAGTCAAACACGTACTCGCCGTAGGAATGGCTTTTTAAATAGAGCGGCATTAGCCCAATGGGCTTATCCGAATCCGTCGGGTAAATGGCTAAATGGGCTACTTGCCAGCCGGTATTACCGCCAACGCAGCCATGCTTCTCTAGTGCCGCAAGAAAGGCATGGCGTAAAAACGGAGTTGAATCTGCTGCTAATAAGCTATCCCACTGTTCAGCCGGAATTGCATCAATGCGATCTAGAACGCGAAGTTCGATTGGACTATTTAGTGCCACATTGCTCAGCGCTGAATCAGCTCGATCTTGTATCCATCAGGGTCCGTGACAAAGGCTATGATGGTATCGCCTCCCAGAACCGGGCCGGCCTCGCGGGTAACCTGACCACCAGCGGTTTTAATTGCAGCGCAGGTAGCATAGGCATCGCTTACGCCCAAGGCAATGTGACCATAAGCCGTACCGAGTTCATATTGATGCACGCCATGGTTATAGGTGAGCTCGATCTCAGCTTGACCATCCGCATTGCCTTTACCAAAGCCAACAAAAGCCAAGGAATATTTTTGGTCAGGGCGCTCGGTAGTGCGTAATAAATTCATGCCCAAAATACGAGTGTAGAAATCAATTGAGCGACTCAGATCGCCAACCCGTAGCATCGTATGCAATAGCATCATACTTATTGAACCTTTGCCTTGGCACGCAGTTTTTGCATCATTTCAGAGAACTTGGCTTTTTGCCAGTTTTCATCGGCAATCAAGATTTGCTTTAGCTCCGCTTTGATTTCATCCATGGGAGGGGCTTTGGCATCTCTAACATCGTCCACGCGAATAATGTGCCAACCGAATTGGCTTTTGACTGGCTTATCGGTCATTTGACCTTTGTTTAAGGCAACCATTGCCTTGGAAAACTCGGGCACCAATGACTTATCACTTACCCAGCCGAGCTCACCGCCATTTGGAGCGGATCCAGGGTCTTTGGAGTTCTGTTTTGCCATGTCAGCAAAGCTAGCACCTGCCTTGATTTTGGCAATTAAGGCATTCGCATCTGCCTCTTTTTCTACCAAGATGTGTTTTACCTGATATTCCTTGCCGGTGTAATCCGCCTGAATGGAAGCATAGGCAGCTTTGAGTTCAGCCTCGGTTACGCCTTCACGCTCAACAAAATCCTCAAATACGGCAGCAACTAAGATACCAACCCGTGATTGCTCAATCTTGTCTTTGACTGACTCTTTTTGGGTGATGCCGCGGCTATTGGCCTCCTGAATAATTAATTCACGGGTAATTAATACCTCGCGCGCTTTTTCGCGGACCTGGGGATCATTGGCAGGCTGCCCCGATTTTTTCACCAGGCTGTCTAGTTGCGCTTTAGGGATTGCTTTGCCATTCACAATCGCGGCGTTTTGTGCCAAAGCAATTGGGCTGATCAAGAAGGCTGCGCAAGCGGAGGACAAGGCAAATTGGGTAAGTAGTTTCATAGTAAAGGTAGGTAATAAATGGAGTAGCTAATAGTAATGGGTTTATGTTGCTTGGTTTAATTCTGCTTGGCTTATTTCAGTAAAAGCGCCTCGGACGGGCTATGGGCCTCAATGGTAAGCGCATGTATCTCAGCGGGAATATGGCGATTTAGGGCGGCGTAGATTAGGCGGTGGCGCGCAACCCGATTTAGGCCATTAAAAGCCGATGAAATCAGGGTTAGCTTAAAGTGACCACCACCGCTAGCAGCGCCAGCATGGCCGGCATGTAAATGACTCTCGTCTTCAATTGCAATCTCATCAATCGGTAGTGCGGCTTTGAGATCGACCAAAAATAAAGCAATGCGCTCTTGGTTTTTACTCATGAGGGTGTTTCCTCTTCCATGTGTTTACTGAGCCAAAATCCTTGCGCAATGACAAAGACGATGAGCAGGGCGGTTGTTCCGAAGAGCTTGAAATTAACCCAGGTATCTTCCGAAAACTGAAAGGCGACATACAAATTCAGTGCGCCCATGAGGAGGAAAAAAATCGACCAAGCTAGATTGAGTTGGCTCCAGGTATTGCGTGCGGTATTTTCTTTTAGGGTGACCTGCTTGCCCATTAGTACCTGAATCCAATTCTTATTAAAAAATTGGGCGCTGATAAACAGACCAGCCGCAAAAAGCCAGTAAAGTGCAGTTGGCTTTAGTTGGATGAATGTTTTGTCTTGCAGCAGGATGGTTAATGCGCCCAAAACGATAATCAACACCAGGCTCATCCACTGCATTGCATCGATTTTGCGATGGCGGTAATAGACCCATAAAATTTGTGCGATAGTGGCAATCATTGCCACGATGGTGGCAGTGTAGATGTCAGCAAACTTGAACGCGACAAAGAACAGAATGACAGGGAAGAGGTCGAATAAAAATTTCATAGTGTGATTATCGCCGTTATTGTCCTGACCCCACATTTTCACTGGGCTCAAAGCGTAATGATGCGGAGTTAATGCAGTAGCGCAGGCCTGTCGGCTTAGGGCCATCAGTAAAGACGTGCCCTAAATGGGCATCGCAATTTTTGCAACGCACCTCGGTACGGCTCATGCCGTATGCCCCATCCTGATGTTCCGATATAGCATCCGGATTAAGTGGGGTGTGGTAACTGGGCCAGCCACACCCAGCATCAAATTTGGTGCCTGACTCGAACAAGGGAGTGCCGCAACAGACGCATTGGTACTTGCCGTTTTCCCAATGGTCCCAATACTTTCCAGTAAACGGGCGCTCGGTAGCAGCTTCACGCGTAACGCGGTATTCAATATCACTTAATGCAGCGCGGTACTCTTCATTGATTTTTTTCATACTATTCACCTGTTGTTTTTATCTCATGATTCTTTTCTTACGATGAGCAGCTGAGATCGGTTACCACCTCATCGGGCAATGGTGCTGATGCATATTGCTCAAACTCTGGCTGTTCATCAAATGGCCGACTCAAAATACGCTGCAATCGATGAATCTCACTAAAGTCATCCTCTTGTGCCATTTCGATTGCACGTTGGGCCAAATGGTTGCGGAGTATAAATTTAGGGTTAACCTGATTCATCAGCGCTGCGCGCTCAGCATCGGAATGCGATTCCTGCATCAAACGCGTGCGGTATTGGATTAGCCAAGTATCGGCTGCATCCCGATCCACAAATTGATCGCGCCAATTCGAATCGGCATTCTTTTTTTCTATAGCAGATAAGCTACGAAACACATTCGTAAAGTCCGCTCGGTTGGCATGCATGAGTTGCAATAAGGCTTCAATTAATTCCATGTCCTCTGGCGCGTCTGTCTGCAAACCCAGTTTTGCTCGAAATAGCGCTAACCATTTTGTCTCATACTCCGGGGGAAAAGTGCTCAGGGCTGCACGCAAGATATCGGCGGCATCTTCATCTGGGCTTTCTATCTCGACGAGTGGCACCATGGCATTGGCAAGGCAAGCCATGTTCCAGTGCATGATTTTAGGTTGGCGATGGTAGGCGTAGCGACCGCCACTATCGGTGTGATTGCAAATGTGATCAAGTGCAGTGTGGTCTAAAAAACCAAAAGGGCCGTAATCCATTGTTAAGCCGAGCGCGCTGATATTGTCGCTATTCAGAACTCCATGGCAAAAGCCGACGGATTGCCACTGTGCAACGCATCTCGCACTGCGCGCCGATATAGCCTTGAATAAGGCAAGGTATGGAGTGCTGCTGGATTGGCACTCGGGGTAGTGCACCTCAATTAAATATGCAGCAAGCTCCCGTAATCGCTCGTGTAATCCATTAGCGGCATAGTGCTCAAAGTGGCCAATGCGAATAAAGCTCGGAGCTAGGCGAGCGCATACTGCTGCTGTTTCGATGGTTTCGCGCCGTACGGGCTGTTTAGACCCCGCTAAGGACAATGCGCGCGTGGTCGGAATGCCCAAGGCATGCATTGCTTCGCTGCATAGATATTCGCGAATCGATGAGCGCAAAACAGCCCGGCCATCGCCCATACGGGAGTAGCGCGTCATACCCGCACCCTTTAGTTGCAGTTCTTGGTGGTTTAGCTCCCCCAATAAAATGGCCCGGCCATCACCCAACTGACCTGCCCAATGCCCAAACTGATGCCCGCTATAGGCGGTAGCGATTGGTTTTGGAAAAAGATGATGACCTAATTCTGCTGGATTGCCCGCTAATACGGCGAGCCAATCCGGATCCTGCGGTAAATGGTTCGAGCCTAAGGCAATACCAACGAGTTCGGCTGCCTCAGGGGAAACCGCAATCCAATAGGGGTCTGGGAGTGGGGTGGGGGCGATCGATTGGCAGGTGTCGTCGCCGATAAGGGAAAATGCCATAAGCTATTATTCTATGGGTATTTAACCCCTACCGTTGCCGACCCAATACGTCAATTACCCCACTGCAAACATGACTAATCAAACTGAACTGACTGCTGCCGCCAAGCTTAGCAATTTAGGCCAAGAGCTTGATGTCCCTTTCTTAAAATTACTCGGAATCCGTTGCCTCAGTGCAGAAATGGGGAGTGGCGAAATTCTGCTTGCCATTAAGCCCGAGCATAAAAATACCTGGGAAGTGGCGCATGGCGGCGTTCTATTGACCTTAATGGATGTGGCGATGGCAGTTGCTGCTCGCTCGGGCGATCCGGAGGACCGTAGCGTGGTCACGATTGAGCTTAATACCAATTTTTTACAAGCCGCTAATGGGATCTTGCGCGTAAAGGCCGATACCGTGCACCGTAGCGTGACGATGGCCTTCTGTGAGGCGAAGCTGTACGACGATCAAGGCCGAGTGTGTTGTATGGCTACCGGAACATTTAAGTACTTGCGGCGCTTGCCCACACGTAACGCGAATGGCGAGCGGGTTATTAATCCCGATCAGCGGGTCGAGTAAATTCGTCTGAATTAAACCGAGAGATTGGAGCCGGATGCACTCGTAAGCGCACCGGTAATGACGTCGTGGCCAATGGTTCCATTGGCATCAAAACGGCGTTCAACCATTTCAAAGGCACCGTCTTTCCGAATACGCAATACCGTACTGGAACGTGTGCCATACATCGGGGTTTGAATAAATGCAGGGGACAAGGCTTTCTCCCACTCCTTGCTGACTCCGGTACTGGGTAATTCTTGGTCGACCGCAACGCGAGTGTCACTGAGCAGGTGCAAATAATGATCCACGTGCTTGAGATTACCTTGATCCATTGCCAGTGTTTGGGCAAAAGCAGCAACCCTGTGCGTGACTTTAGGCCAGGGCGTATCTAGCATCGCGTTCGATAAGCCGTAGACGCCTGCATCTAAGGCTTGCTTTGGGAAGGTTTTACGTGGCCGAATTGATTGGCCAAGCATCATGCGATTGCTAACCCAATGCATCTGTGCATCGCTCGGATTACTAAGATCGGCCATTAGCATATTAAAGCCGTTGTATTGCTCAAAGCGTTTTGCATTATGTTGAATGAAGCGATCGGGCTTATGCTCGCCGATCAGATACATCAGCGACAGCTCGCCACGGGTTCGCGCATCTGGATTTTTTTCACTGGGCGCTCGCACATTGGTGAGTGCAGCAAAACGACCTGATTTAGTAAACCCAAGCCAAGTTCCTGGGCTACCTAAGACATCCGCACGATCCCGGCCGGCTAATAGCTCGGGGTGCTCCGACCACCAATCCATTTTTTCGGTATCGCGCTCATAGAACTCATCGCGATTGGCTGCGACCACCAGTGGATAGTCGGGGTGGGATTTCCAGGCGAAGAGAATGAGGCACATAGCAATACTATGCCTGATTAAATCTCAATAAGGGGGTAGGGCAGCTGATCGAGCATCAAAATGGGGCCTTCGGGCTTGCCCAAGTGGAAAGTGCCACCGGCTTGCAGCTCCGTTTTAATCTCGATTTGGAAGTCCATACGGCGGGTATTGGCAATACTAGGGGCACTGAGGACGACCATTCCGGCTGGTTGACCCGCATCATCCGCATGAAAAATCTCACTTCCTGGCCCAGTAGGGGCATCTGTAAGTTGATCGATGGGGCAGTGCGCCAGCTGCAGGCGTCGCTTGATCGCCCCGCGGTATTGGCTTCGCGCCACAATCTCTTGGCCGGGGTAGCACCCCTTTTTAAAATCAATACCATAAACAGACTCAAAATTCACCATTTGGGGAACAAATTGGTCTTGGGTTGCTGCAACGATGCGTGGAATTGCGCTCATAATTTCCAGCGACCGCCACAGAATTGCGGCATCCTCAGAAGCCCCCTCGATTGGCGGCGAGTCAGAAACAATGGGTTGGGCGATCAGTAGCCGTTGCATTGCGACACCGGCCGTAACAACATCAGGCAGTTGCAGCAGGATGCTGGTTTTATCTACTTCTAAGTTATCCAATGTTCCACTGGTGCAATAGCCTGTAATCGCCCAGCTGCTGCTGGCATCGGCGACCGTTACCTTGGAACGTAAGACGAACATAGCTAAGCGCTTTGCAATTCTGGCTGCGATGTCTTTCGAAATAAATAAGCAGAATCGGTTACCCCCATCCGCTTTTGAAAAAAGGCCAAGCCATGCGCTGGCAATTAAGCGGCCCTTGGGGCTGCAATAACCAACGAGGCGAACTGCATCAGGCCCACTTGCAATCGCTGGCGAGGTTACAGCTGTAATGCCCAAAACGGAGTTTGTGAGTTGGTTTTGTAAAAAACTGGCAGCATCCTCTCCCTCAACGATAATGAGTCCCCAGTCAGCGAGATCGGCAGCAGAGTTCATGCAGTGTTCTTATAAGGCGCCGGAAGGCGTGGATTTAAGTAAAGGTAGTCTAGACGCTTTTATCATAGCCTGATGCGAAGAAAACGTAACCCATTTTGGGCATTACCCCTCAAACTCTTCGGAATTGCGGTTTTAGTAGCCTTATTCTTTTTTGGCACCCTGTTTTTTTGGGGCGTGGTTCCGGGTGCAGCAAATGATCCGGGTAGGCCTGGCGGCTTTATCGCTAAAGTTAATCCCAAATCTGGGGTTGCGAGCATTGCACAGCAATTGCAAAACCAAGGTATTGAGCTCAATAGCATCCTGTTTCAGTTGGGATCACGTGCCTTGCTGGTTCATGCAAAGCTTAAGCCTGGTACCTATTTATTTCCCTTGGACGCCAGTACCGCGACTATTCTATTTAAGATGGCTCGGGGCGATAGCATTAAAGAATCGATCGCTTTTGTGCCCGGCATGGCCATTTGGCAGCTGCGGCAAATGGTTGATGCCCATCCCGCTTTAGAGCACCAAACCAAAGGACTAGGATCTGCTGCATTCTCTAAAAAAGTGGGTTTGAGCCATACCAATGCAGAAGGACTCTTTTTCCCTGATACCTATGTTTTTGATCCCGGTGAAAGCGACCTCGCAATCTACCGCCGTGCTGCGGGCGCTATGCAGAAAAATCTAGAAAATGCCTGGAGCAAGGTACCCAATACAAACGTACTCAAGACACCATACGATTTACTAATATTGGCCTCGATTATTGAAAAAGAAACCGGCAAAGCCAGTGAACGCGCGCAAATTTCAGCGGTGTTTCATAATCGCCTGAAAATAGGGATGCGCCTACAAACCGACCCGACGGTGATTTATGGCATCGGCCCAGGGTTTGATGGCAATCTGCGTAAAGTGGATCTTCGCCGCGACAGTCCATACAATACCTATATGCGTGCTGGCTTACCTCCTACCCCGATTGCGATTCCCAGTATGGAATCCCTGCTTGCTGCAGCGAACCCTGCAAAAAGCGATGCCTTGTACTTTGTTGCCAAGGGCGATGGCAGTAGCCACTTCTCCAAAACACTGTCTGAGCATGAAAAAGCCGTTGACCAATATCAGCGCTCCCTTAAAGTGCCAGCAAAGAGACCATCACCGTAATGGATGCGACGATGAATGTGAATCAGCCTGGATTTTTTATTAGCTTTGAGGGCATCGATGGCGCCGGAAAGAGCACGCACATCGCCGCCTATTGTGAGCTACTCAAAAAGCGCTTTCCGGATCGCACCATTATTGTCACGCGTGAACCAGGTGGTACTGCGTTAGGCGAGCAATTGAGGTCACTGTTATTAGAGGCACCGATGCATTTGGAAACAGAAGCCTTGCTCATGTTTGCGGCGCGCCGTGAGCATGTGGCACAAGTCATTGGGCCTGCTCTTGCTGCAGGGCATATTGTGGTGTCCGACCGTTTTACCGATGCCAGTTTTGCCTACCAAGGCGGCGGGCGAGGACTCTCGATTGAAAAACTCAATGCCTTAGAGCAATGGGTGCAAATGCAAAGCGATGGACGACTGATACAACCAAACATCACTTTTTTGTTTGACTTACCCGGAGCGGTTGCAGAAGCGCGTCGCTCCAAGGCACGTACACCCGATAAATTTGAGCGACTTGATTTAGCTTTCTTTGAGCGGGTTAGACAAGAATACCTACGCAGAGCAAAGGCAGATCCAGACCGTTTTGTGCTGATCGATGCTACTCAAACGCAAGAAGCAATTTGGGATTTCTTATGCCAAGCTCCTTTGGCGATTCGATGATTGCACCTTGGTTACAAACGCAGTGGGATGGCATTGACTTAGCTGCTTGCCCGAATGCATTACTGCTGCATGGGCAGGCAGGAATCGGTAAAGCCGATTTTGCGCTGACACTCGCCAAAGCCCTGCTATGCGAGGCGTCGCAAAACGGAAATAACAAGCCCTGTAATTGCTGTGAGGCATGCCGCTGGTTTGATACCGGCAATCACCCCGACTTTGTTGCACTGGTTCCAGAGACGCACCGCCGCTTTATGCCAAATGAGGCGCTTGAGGGCGCCGATGGTGATCCTTCGCCGAGTAAAAAAGTAAAACTACTGCGTGATGAAGAGGGTGACTCTGCTGAAAAAAAAGAGAAGAAAAACATTGCTATTGAAGAGGCGCGATCCGCCATTGAAGGCTTAGCTATTGGTACGCACCGCGGAGGCAATCGTATTGTTTTGGTCCACCCTTTAGAGTCGCTGCGAGCAGATGCGGCGAACACCCTATTAAAGTCCTTAGAGGAACCACCAAGCAGTACTATTTTTATATTAGTTACAAGTCGCCTTGATCGTGTCTTGCCGACCATTCGCTCCCGTTGTCGTTTAATCGCACTACCACCACCTGATCGAGCAAGTGGTCTTGAATGGCTTCGTAAGGAAATTGCAGCCCGCCCCGAGCTGACCGTCTCTGGCGATGAGCTGGAAACCATTTTTTATGAGCAGGGTGGGGCGCCTTACGCGACCCTCGATTTTCTATCGGCCAAGCAAGATCAAAACGAAAAGGATGAGCTTTTTGTGTCGATTCAGGCCTCCCGCTATTTATTGCAAGGCCTATCCCAAGGCCTGCGGATTGATTGGCTCGATGTAGCAGAAAAAACCCACAAAGCATCCTTTGCAGTATTGCTCGCCTCGATGCAGCGCTGGCTAGCAGACCTACAAGGCAGTGCGCAGGCGAATGCCGTGCGTTTTTATCCCAAGCATGCTGGAACGATCGCAGTTTTAGCAAAACAGGTGCGTATCGAAAAGCTATTGCGCCTTTGGAAAGGGGTCACCCAGGCACGCCGCCATGAAAACCACCCACTGGCTACCCGCATTCAGCTTGAATCCTTACTCATGCAATACCAGCAGATTTTTGGCGATTAATATCCCAAACTTTTGGGTCCATTAGCCCAGAAGGGCACTGGCGATTAAAATGGAAGGATGTTCATTGATTCCCATTGCCACCTTGATTTTCCGGAGTATCGGGAGCGCTTACCTGAAGTGCTTGCCAATATGGCGGCAGCCCAGGTTAGCCACGCACTCTGTATCTCGGTCGATCTCCCTGACTTTCCATTGGTGCGGCAATTGGCCGAGACCCATCCCCACTTATATGCCTCGGTTGGTGTCCACCCCGATTACGAAGACACCCCAGAACCGACTGTCGATTTTTTAGTTGAGGCAGCAAAGCACCCCAAAGTCATTGCAATTGGCGAAACCGGGCTCGATTACTACCGTATGGTCGACCGGGCGTATGCCGATATGGATTGGCAGCGCACCCGGTTTAGGACGCATATTCGGGCGGCAATCGAGTCGGGCTGCCCCTTAATCATTCATACCCGCTCCGCCTCGGAAGACACCATACGGATCCTTAAAGAAGAGGGCGCTGATCGCATTGGCGGCGTAATGCACTGCTTTACCGAAAGCCTGGAAGTAGCTAAGCAAGCGATTGATTTGGGGTTCTACATCTCTTTTTCTGGCATTGTGACCTTTAAAAGTGCAAAAGACCTTCAGGAGACCTGTAGGCAGGTGCCCTTGGAGCGTATGCTGATTGAGACGGACTCGCCGTATTTAGCGCCTATGCCGCACCGGGGCAAGACCAATGAACCCGCTTGGGTCTCCCATGTGGCGCGCTACATTGCTGATCTAAAAGGTGTTACTGTTGATACCATTGCAGAGCATACTACAAACAACTTTTTTCAATGTTTTCAAGTAAATAGAGAATTAACATGATAAGTAATCTGAAGTATTTTCAGACCATTCCTAGCATCCTTGGCATGGCATTTTTATCGCTTAGCACTATGCCAAATTGGGCGGTAGCCCAAACGGAGTCACAAATTGCAGCAATAACTAAAGCCGCCAAATTTGATGATGTTCGCGAAGTCAGATCCCTGATTGAGAAAGGCGTAAGCCCCAATCAAAAAGATCCGCGCGGCATGCCCATCTTGATGGTCGCTATTCAAGAAAACTCTGTAAAAACAGTGGATTACCTAATTAATGTCAAAGGCATAGACCTCAATCAGCCCAATATGACGAGCGAAACCCCTTTAATGTTTGCTTCGCTCTACGGCCTTTTTCCCGAGGTTAAGGTCTTAGTCAGTCAAAAAGAGGTTCCAGTTAATCGGCCTGGCTGGACGCCGCTGCATTACGCCTGCACCAATGGGCATCTGGAAATAGCCCAGTTCTTGCTGGAAAAAGGTGCTGTAGTCGATGCGCCAAGCCCAAACGAAACAACGCCCTTAATGATGGCGATTCGAGCTGGAAATATTCAACTGGTGCGCTTGTTATTGGATCGCGGCGCGGACATTCGGATACGCAATCAACAAGGCTATTCAGCGATTGATGTCGCAGAGCTCTTTAATCAAGAAGAAATACAAAATGGCTTGAGAGCCCGCTGGCAAAAGCTGTACAACGAGCCATACCCAGGCGGACCCAAATCCTAATTGCGTATAATCATTATTATGTCAAATAAGATAGATAAGTCAATTTAGGTATTTATGGCTATTGAAAAGACCACTACCTTACCTTCCTTGGCTGAATTACTGCAGCAGATCCAGCTGGACATTGGTGACAATGTCGAACTGTATTTGATCTTGGCTTTCATGGCAGCGATGCTCACCATCCACGGTGTTGCTGTTTTAGTCATCGCCAGCGCATTCCATTCCATAAACCGTTTCCTCAAATCAATCCCGCATTTAGCCGGCGCCAGTTTCATATCGTATTTCCTTGCCATCTTGCTCATCATCTTGACCCACATTGCTGAAATCGTCGCGTGGACCTATGTGCTGGTCGCTTTTTCAGTGTTTCCTGGGATTACGCAGACGTTTTACTTTGTTGGCGAGATGTATACCACCTTGGGTTTTGGCAATTACCCCTTAAACAGCGCTTGGCAAGTATTGCCGATTTTGATCTCGTTTTCGGGGGTGTTTTCGGTATCCATGTCCGGTGCGGCCCTGTATTCGATGATGGGGGCCCTGCTTACTCGGAAGCCCGGCTCAGCGGCGCCTTCTGCTTAAAAACCAGCTCAAACACCCTGCCATTCGCCTCTGTAGTCCGTATACGGCCGGGCAACCAGTCCAAATCACGCACTAACCATAAATCAACGCGTCTTTTAAATTTATTACTAGGGCGATCGAGTAATTCATAGTGGCGTAAGGTGGTTACACCCATGCTGGGCACGTCTTCCGATACCTTCTCACCATAGCTTTTAAATTGCCAGGGCTCAATCATGTCAAAGCTCGCTACAGGTATAGACCGAATAGTGCCCGCTTCATCAATTTTGCCGTCGCCATTGAGGAGTGAAGCAAATTGAAAAATCAGGCTAAATCGATCTTGGGTGCCTGGCGGTATCGGCGGAGAAAAATCCATCTTCTCTGAAAAAAACATCACCGGACCACCCTGCGCATTGCGCTCAAAGCGTGAAAACCGCGGGGGATTTTTGCCCCGCTGGGCCCAGTAAATTGAGGGTGCTAAACCATAGGCATCAATCTTGCCCTTGGATTCAAATACAAAGGGACCGACAAAGGCATATGGAATCGTAATCGATAGCGCATACCCTGAGTCATCGGCGATCCATTTGATTTCACCGGTCTGTACTTGCTGTCCGTCAACGTAGGCATCGTAATACAACAGCGCCGATTCGGGAAGTCGAAAAGCCACCCCGTCTTGCTCGGCTAGGCCATTGCCCTGCTCTGCTGAGTTACCTTCTGGCGATCCAGCGGGAGTAGCTGTATCACCGGCGGTATTGCCAGGCTGTGGAACTGCCTTTTTTGCGGAGCGGGCCATCTTGATTTGCTTGACCGGCTCTTCTTTTAAGGTGGCGACAACAGGGGATTCCTGCGGGGGCGCCAGCAGAGTACCGGTAGGCATCAGCCACAACCAAAAAAATAAAATCAAATGGGCGATGATTGACAGCAGCAAGGCTGTCAGCAAAATCCACAGCGGCTTAAAACGACTTAGGACTGCTCCCAGAACAATCCTTCCAGGAGGCGGCTATTTTTGGGGAGGTTCGCAGCCAAAAAATCCATTTGATCGGCCAGAATATTTCTGCCTTTGAGAATCATGTCCTCATATAGGCTGGGCATATAGGGTGCATATAGCAAACTCATATTCGCCATTTCAGGGGTGCGGTTGCCTTTGCGTTGATTGCATGGCCTGCAAGAGACGACCAAATTCATCCAAGTGTATTTACCACCACGGCTATTGGGAATAATGTGTTCCGCTTCTGCGTCATTCTCCGTAATGCGCTCACCGCAATAGGCGCACAGCCCACGATCACGGCGGTACAACTTGCGCTTGGTAATGCCCGGTACAACATCAAATAGATTAATCCGTGCAGAGCCTTTGACGGCCACGATGGAGTGCAGCTCAATGATGGATTGCTTGCCGGTAGCGCGCGAGATACCGCCGCGCATGACTGCAATCGGATCGCCCAGCGTCCACAATACGCTCTGATCCGCATATTGTTTTGTCGCCTCTTCCGCATTGATCCAGCATTGCGGAATACCGCCAGCGTCCAGCTTCAAGATGCTCAGCACAACTACTCCTCTCTCTGTAATGGCATAAATCATCGCATCACTGCATGACAACCATCTTACAGAAAATTGTGGGGGCGATCAACGCACTGCAATTGACCCTACACGGCGATGATTGGGCCATCCCATTGGGATTTGCTTACTCAATCCGATTGCGGCAAATCCACTCCGAACGCTGCCATTCGCCCTGCTTTTCAGCAAAGACCAGCCAAATAAAAAATGCTTTTAGGGTTTGCATGACCTACTCCTCTCTTCGCGCCAATGCGCTTATTGCTCAAGAGTGCAGTATGTCAATCAAGAAGCTCATCAAATGAGCCTATACAATTAATCGCAGGCGAAGCCCGCTACGGAGTCAAGGTATTCGCTGTAATTGTGAATCCCGTGATCGCTTCCTTGAATAATGATCTGCTGAGCACCGGGATAAAAAGCGGCCATCTCCCGCCAGTCGAGTAATTCATCGCCGGTGGCAGCCAAGAGTAAATAGCGCTCTGGCAACGTAATGGATTCGACCTGCATGCGATTGAGTTCATCAATGTATTCAGCCCGAAAATCAAAAGGCTCTTCGCTATCGTAGGCCGTCATCATGCCGACATGCGGTTCCAGTTCACGCCCTGCCCTTACTGCCGGATTTAATGCGATGCCCTTGCAGCCATACTGCTCTGCAAGGTAATTGGTATAAAAGCCGCCTAAAGAAGAGCCGATTACGGACAGTCGATCTGCCTTGGACGCATCAATGTGTCGCCGAACCATGTCCATGGATTCCTGAGGTGAGGCATGTAATTGTGGGCAATACCATTCGATGGTGGCGCCCTGCTCGACGCGATGCGCGATGGCATCACCAGTCATCCGCGCTTTACTTGAGCGAGGGGAAGAACGAAAGCCGTGAAGGTAAACAACCAGTAGTGAATTCATGCTGCTCATTATGCAACTGAATCCAATACTGGTTTAAGTCAAGCTAGCAACAATAAATTAGGCTTTTTGGCCGATTTCAAAGTTAGCCAGTTTTTCTAAGGCACGCACCATGGCTGAATGATCCCACGCTTTGCCACCATGAGCCGAGCAGGAATTGAATAACTCCTGAGCAGTGGCAGTATTGGGTAACGAAACGCCCAATGCGCGCGCGCTGTTAAGCGCTAGATTTAAATCCTTCTGATGCAATTCAATTCGAAATCCAGGATCAAAAGTACGCTTGACCATACGCTCGCCATGCACTTCTAAAATTTTGGAACTCGCAAAGCCGCCCATTAATGCCTGGCGTACTTTGGCAGGATCAGCGCCGGCTTTGGCAGCAAACAAGAGCGCCTCAGCAACGGCTTCAATATTCAGGGCCACAATAATTTGGTTAGCTACTTTAGCGGTTTGACCATCGCCATTACCACCAACTAAATTAATGTTCTTGCCCATCAATTCGAGGACGGGCTTAACGCGAGTAAACACGGCTTCATCGCCGCCCAGCATGATCGACAGGGTTGCATTTTTTGCGCCCACCTCACCGCCAGAGACTGGTGCATCGAGATAATCGGCGCCCAGTGCATTAATCCGCTTCGCAAATTCCTTTGTGGCGATCGGCGATATAGAGCTCATATCCACCACTACTTTGCCCTTGCCGCCATTGGCTAAGCCACTGGCAATGCCTTTATCACCAAACAGAACACGCTCAACATCGGGAGTATCTGGAACCATCGTAAAAATAATGTCGGCTTTCTCGGCAACTTCCGCCGGGCTTGCGCACTGAATCGCAGCAGATTTTGCAATTGCTTCAGGCACCTTGCTGCGGGTATTGACATACACCGTATGGCCTGCGGCAACTAAATGCCCAGCCATGGGCGCGCCCATGATGCCAAGACCGACGAAACCGAGTTTGAGTTGTGACATGGTATTTATCCTATTTGAAGTGATGGATTTTATTGATCAGGTTTGCGGGACTGCAAAAGCAAATTATCTCGCAAGAGCAGAACCCTATTCTTGATTGGAATGCCAAACTAGCGAATCAATATGGCAGCAGCCAATTTAGGCGAAGGGTTTAAACCAACCTAAGCCCGCTTCGGTTGTTGCTGCCGGTTTGTATTCACAACCAATCCAGCCGGTATAACCAATGTGATCCAGCATAGCAAAGATATAAGCGTAGTTGATTTCACCGGTTCCTGGCTCATTGCGACCAGGATTATCGGCCAGCTGAATATGGGCAATTTTAGAAAGATGCTTTTGGATTGAATTGGCCAGCTCGCCCTCCATGCGCTGCGCATGGTAGATGTCGTACTGTAAAAACAGATTATCCGAGCCAACTTCAGCGATGATGTCGATGGCCTGCTGCGTTCCAGATAAGAAGAAGCCTGGAATATCAAAGGTATTGATGGGCTCAATCAGAAGCTTGATATTGGCCTTTTTCAGCTCAGCGGCAGCGTACTTTAAGTTATCAATAAACGTAGTACGTAATACTGCGTGAGCAACGCCTTCCGGCATTTTTCCGGCTAAGCAGTTCACCTGCTTCACGCCAAGTGCAGTGGCATATTCCACTGCATTAGCAACGCCTTTGCGGAATTCCTCAACACGGTCTGGTAGGCAGGCAATACCACGCTCACCGGCTTCCCAATTGCCTGCGGGCAAATTGTGCAGCACCAAAGTCAATTTGTTTTGATCGAGTTTTGCCTTTATGTCAGCAGCTGGAAATGCATACGGAAATAAAAACTCCACAGCCTTGAAGTTAGCTGCTGCAGCTTTATTAAAGCGTTCCATGAATGGAACTTCATTAAACAACATGGTGAGATTAGCAGCAAACTTCGGCATTCCTATTCCTTATCAAATTCAAACAAGCAAAACCTAAAGGGCAAAAAATTGCGGTATTACCTTCGTAATACCGCATTAGAACAGCATTCTATTGATTAAAGCAATTACTCGAGCAAACCGGCAGTAACCAATCCTTCGGTACCAGCAGGATGGCGGCAATCAATGTCTTCAAATTCGTTGACATTATTGATCTCGGTACCCATAGCAATATTGGTCACCTTCTCGAGAATCACTTCCACTACTACCGGAACGCGATGCTCTTTGGCCATCTTTTGCGCTTCAATCAAAACGGCATTGATCTTGCTGGGGTCGGTCACACGTAAAGCCTTGCATCCGAGTCCTTCAACCACCTTACCGTGATCAACGCCATAGCCCTTGAGGTTTTGATCGTCCACGTTGATGTTGTCAAAGGCGAGCTGGACGCAGTAGTCCATCTCAAAGCCACGCTGTGCTTGGCGAATCAAGCCAAGGTAGCTGTTATTCACCAATACCATGACGAGCGGCAAATGGAATTGCGCGCCAACAGCCAGCTCTTCAATCAAGAATTGGAAGTCATAGTCACCAGCAAGACCAACCACTGTCTTCGTTGGGTCGGAGGCTAACACGCCGAGTGCTGCAGGAATAGTCCAGCCGAGAGGGCCGGCTTGACCGCAATTGATCCACTGGCGAGCGCCATAGACGTGCAAGAACTGACCGCCTGCAATCTGCGATAAACCAATGGTCGATACATAAACCGTATCGCGACCAAATACCGAGTTCATCTCTTGGTATACGCGCTGTGGCTTGATAGGTACATTATCAAAATTGGTCTTGCGCAGCATCAAACGCTTACGCTCTTGGCAACGGCTAACCCAGTCGCTATAGTCTTTGAGCTTGCCTTTGGCTTTCCATTCTTTAGCCACTTCAACAAACAATTCCAAAGCGGCTTTCGCATCGGAAACAATGCCGTAGTCTGGATTAAAGACGCGGCCGATTTGGGTTGGCTCAATGTCGACGTGGACAAACTTACGGTCTTTGCAATACACCTCGAGCGAGCCCGTGTGACGGTTGGCCCAGCGGTTACCGATACCCAACACAAAGTCACTCGCAAGCATCGTGGCATTGCCATAGCGGTGCGATGTTTGCAATCCGACCATACCAGCCATCAGCGGATGGTCATCGGGAATCGTGCCCCAACCCATCAGAGTAGGAATCACTGGAATGCCAGTCAACTCGGCAAACTCAACCAATAGCTTATCTGCATCTGCATTAATAACGCCGCCGCCAGAGACGATCAAGGGCTTCTCAGAAGCCATCAACATTTCAAAGGCTTTCTCAACTTGCTTGCGGCTTGCTGCAGGCTTATAGACCGGCAATGGCTCGTAGGTATCAATATCAAATTCGATTTCAGCGAGCTGAACGTCAATCGGCAAGTCAATTAACACTGGGCCAGGACGTCCCGAGCGCATCACGTGGAAGGCCTGCTGAAATACCCGCGGCACTAAGCCTGGCTCGCGAACCGTAACGCGACATCTTGGTCACCGGCTTGGAGATGGACTCAATATCAACGGCTTGAAAGTCTTCTTTGTAAAGGCGTGCACGCGGCGCTTGACCAGTAATACAGAGAATGGGAATGGAATCAGCAATCGCAGAGTAAAGGCCAGTGATCATGTCGGTTCCAGCAGGACCCGAGGTACCAATACAAACGCCAATATTGCCGGCTTTGGCGCGGGTATAGCCTTCGGCCATGTGGGAAGCGCCTTCAACGTGGCGGGCCAAAATGTGCGTAATCGATTGACGCTCGCGTAACTGCGCATACAGCGGGTTGATTGCTGCACCTGGAACACCAAAGGCGGTTGTAATGCCCTCTTTTTCCATTACTAGTACTGCAGCCATTGCGGCTTTCATTTTGGCCATGATGTCTCCTCCACGTTTTAAGAATGTATGAATGATGGCGATTTCTGTCCCAAATGACAATGGCAGGCCCATTCATATCATCTATTCCAATTTGGAATACCTTAGATCAGAATCAGGCTAAAATAGGGGAATGGATCGCATCCAGGGCATTGCCCTATTTGTTCGCGTCGTTGAGACAGGCTCTTTTAGTAAGGCCGCTGTTAGCCTTGGCATTACTCAGCCAACCGCCACCAAACACATCGCCTTTTTAGAAAAGCGCCTTGGCTCCCTTTTGCTGCACCGCAGCACCAGAGGGGTCACCCCGACTGAAATCGGCCAAATTTACTATGAGAAATGCAAAGTGATTTCGCGTGAGCTCGAAGATGCGGATAACTTAGCCGCCCTCTTGCAGAGCAAAATTCAGGGGAAATTGTCGATTAGCTCGTCGGTTGCCTTCGGGCGCCGTATTTTGACCCCCATGGTGCTGGAATTCATGAGTCAGCACCCCCAACTGCAAGTGCACCTGAGTTTGGATGACCACTACGTCAATTTGGTTGAGCAAGGCATTGATTTGGCAATTCGGATGGGTCGATTGCCAGACTCTTCACTGGGTTCGCGCTATTTGGGGCTAAACCCCTGGGTGTTAGTTGCCAGCCCAGCCTATTTAGAAGAGCATGGTACGCCCAAGCATCCAAGCGAGCTGACTGGGCACCAAGCCCTGATTTATAGCTCGGTACAGGACAACCATCGCTGGCATTTTAGTGGCGCTGATGGCGCGGCACTCTCAGTCCCCGTTAAAGGGCCGCTGTACTCGAATAACTTGTCAACCCTATTGGCGGCCACCATCGCTAAAATGGGCTTGGCGACATTACCCTGGTACGTTGCTTACCATTCTGTCAAGAGGGGTAGTCTGCAGCCGATCTTGACGGACTGGACTTTGCCCTCCCAAGAAATCCATGCGGTGTTTTCCTCGCCCCGCCTGGTTCCTGGCAAAGTCAGTCAATGCATCGATTGGCTACAGGGGCACTTTGCAGGAAATTGGTGGGAGCTCTAAGAGAGAAAAACGCAACATACTGAATCATATTACGTAGTAAAAACAGAAACGCATTATTTTTTATGAAACCAAAAGGAAGAACATGAAACGCAATTCACTTCACATCGCCGCAATTACTGCGGCATTACTCGCAACGACTAGCTTCGTTCAGGCACAACCTGCCAGCCCAGCCAAACCTAAAGTAGAAGCGGCCGCCATTATGGATACCGTCTATGATTTATATCAGGGCGATGTCGTTAAGATTGATGCAAAAACACGAACCATCACCTTTAAAAATAAAGACGGTGAATCCAATTTTGTGGCTGGTCCAGAGATTAAGAACTTTGCGCAGATCAAGGTAGGCGATCACTTAAGTGTGACTTTTGAAATCGCTGTTGCACTGGAGCTCATTAAAACTAAGAGCGATGGTATTCGCAGCAAGCAAGAAGCTTCTGCCGTTACCACTGCGCAGCCCGGCCAAAAGCCAGCACAGACCATTACTAATGCCACTGAAATCATTGCTGATGTGGTTGCTGTCGATCGCACCAAGAAGACCGCCTCGATTAAGGGTCCTAATGGTAAAGTCACTGTCGTCAAAGTGAAGAACCCAGAGCTCTTGAAAGACATTGCAGTAGGCGATGTCGTCCGCGCTCTTTTCATCGACCGGATGGCAGCTTCGATTACACCAGGAAAGAAGTAATACGCAGTTTATTTAGCGTCTCACGGAATGCATAGGGCCTTGCTAAGTACATTTGCTAGCAAGGCGCCTTTCCGCATCATTGCCCTATGCATTGCTGGTATCACCCTTCTGTCTGCATGCACTACTACGACACGACCTGGTGTAGTGGGCGTCAATCGCCAGCAGCTGATGATGGCCTCGCAAAGCGAGGTTGAACGTTTATCAGCAATTAGCTTTAACGAGCAAAATAAAAAAGCCCAAGAAAAAAAGATTCTGATTACTTCGGGGCCGCAATACGATCGCTTGATCGGCATTGCTAATCGCCTGATTCCCCAGACTACCTACTTTCGGGACGACACCCAGAAATGGAATTGGCAACTAAGCCTGATTAATGCACCCATTCTGAATGCCACCTGCGCCCCCGGTGGCAAGATTACCTTTTATACCGGCATCATCGATCAACTTAATCTCAATGATGACGAGATTGCCGCCATCATGGGGCATGAGATTGCGCATGCCTTGCGTGAGCACGGCAGAGAACGCCTTTCGCAGGCCATGGCGCAGAGCACCATCACCAATATTGCACTGGCTGCAGCCGGTGGCTATGGCGCGCAAATTAATGCAGCCAACCAAGTGGCGCAGTATGTATTAGTATTGCCGAACTCAAGGCAACATGAAAGCGAAGCCGATGCGATTGGAGTTGAACTGGCTGCTAGAGCGGGCTACAACCCGCGCGCCGCCATCTCTGTGTGGCAAAAGATGATGAAAGCAACCAAAGGGAAAAATCCACCGGAGTTTTTATCAACCCACCCTTCAGGGGAAACACGCATTGAGCAGCTGAGTGCATTAATGCCGGCGGTCGAGCCTTTGTATCGAGATGCGCCCAAGGCTCCGGGTACTGCTCCAACAAAATGAGTCAGCATTGATCTTCACACAGCGGCTAACTAAAGGCTTAAATCCGATACGATGAAACCAATTCGTCGATAACTACGAGCGCAGTATTGCCTTTATCGTAAGAAACTATTCATCTACTCCTCCAATTGATAGGCGCTTTAGGTGGAGATATTCTTCGATACCATACTTCGAGCCTTCCGTGCCAATCCCAGATTGTTTAGTTCCCCCAAATGGAGCAACCTCAGTCGCAAAGACTCCTTTATTAATTCCTACCACTCCAACCTCAAGCTGCTCTGAAACCCTAAACATGCGACCAATGTTTGTTGTATGCACATAAGCAGCAAGACCGTATTCGGTATCGTTGGCCATTTCAATAACCGCTTCCTCCGTTTTGAATTTGGCAATTGCTGCGATCGGCCCAAAGGTCTCTTCGTTATACAGACGCATCTGCTTGGTTAAGTTCAATAAGATTGTCGGCTCATAGAAATTGGCGCCCAAGGCATGCCGCTTACCCCCAGTCAGTAGTTTTGCGCCATGAGTCAACGCATCTTTTACATGCGCCTCCATCTTATCGATGGCATGCTGATCAATTAACGGTCCTTGCGTCACACCTTCTTCAAAACCGTTACCCACTTTTAGTGCCTGAACGGCCTCCAAGAAATGCTCTAGAAACTGATCATAAATGGGTTCTTGTACATATATACGATTAGCACACACACAGGTTTGTCCTGAGTTGCGGAACTTACACGAAACGGCATCTTTTGCAGCCTTTTTAATGTCGGCATCATCAAAGACGATAAAGGGCGAATTACCACCTAGCTCAAAAGAAAGTTTTTTGATGGAGTCGCTACTTTGTCGCATCAAAATCTTGCCAACCTCGGTCGATCCGGTAAATGTTATTTTGCGAACAATCCGATTGGTAGTTAACTCCATGCCAATGGGCTGAGGGTCGCCAGTCACTAGATTAAAAACGCCCTTAGGAACCCCTGCCTCCTGAGCAAGCACAGCAAGTGCGATTGCCGAATAGGGTGTTTGTTCCGCAGGCTTTAAAACCACAGTACAACCAGCTGCCAAAGCAGTAGCAGTCTTGCGCGTCACCATCGCACTAGGCATATTCCAGGGTGTGATGGCGCCACACACCCCGATTGGCTCTTTAAGCACCAGGGTTCTGGAATCCCGTTGTGGTTGCGGAATCACATCACCGTAAATGCGTTTACCCTCTTCTGCATACCAATCAATAAAACTGGCTGCGTAGATAACCTCATTTTTGGCATCCTTGAATGGCCGACCTTGCTCCAAGGTCATGATGCTTGCCAAGTCATCTTGATTTTCGAGCACCAGCTCATACCATCGGCGCAAAATAATGCCACGCTCACGGGCCGTCTTTTCTCGCCAGCCACGCCACGCTTTTTTAGCAGCGAGAATTGCTCGCCCTGTCTCGGTTGATCCCATATTCGGAATTAGGCCAAGCACTTCTCCCGAGGCCGGATTAAGCACAGGAAGAGTCTGCTTAGAATCTGCTTTAGACCAAACACCATCAATCAATCCCTCCTCACGAAAGAGGGATTGATTTTTTAAATGCTTCAACATGCGATAGTTACTCCAACATTACTCTCTAATTTTTGCCTCAGTAGCAATCTTTGTCCAATGAGCCAGTTCTTTGCGAACTTGTTCGGTAAATTGTTCAGGCGTATTACCAACAGGAATTGCTCCTTCACTCGCTAATTTTTGCTTGACATCGGGCATCGCCAATATTTTTTGGATGTCAGCATTTAATTTAGTAATGATGGCCTGTGGAGTTCCGGCAGGTGCAAAAACGCCATACCAAGAATCCGATACAAAGTTATTAAGCCCTGCTTCGGTGAAGGTAGGAACCGATGCGATTGCTTGATCGCGTTGTGGTGCTGCAACCGCAATCGCCCGCAGCGAGCCAGAACGAAGGTGCTGAATAACGCTGGGCGCAAGCGTAAACATCATGTCCACATGGCCACCAATCAAATCAATCAATGCTGGAGCCGCACCTTTGTAAGGCACATGCGTAATATCAACTCCTGCCTGTAACTTAAACATCTCACCGGTCATATGCGCAGAGCTGCCAGTACCAAAGGAAGCATAGCGAAGACTTCCTGGCTTCTTCTTCGCAAGTTCAATCAGTTCTTTTAAGTTCTGTGCCGGTACATTCGGATTAACTACCAAAACGAATGGCGATGCTGCAAAATTACTCACGCTGGCAAAGTCTTTTAATGAGTTGTAAGGTAATTTTGAATTAATCGCGGGGTTCATGGTTTGTGTACCTGTGGTTCCGAGTAGCAATGTGTAACCATCGGCAGGGGACTGTGCGACCAGTTGTGCTGCAATACCACCCGCAGCCCCAGCACGGTTTTCAACAATCACTGACTGGGAAGTCACTACACCTAACTTTTCTGCCACCAGTCTGCCAAGAATATCGGCTGTTCCACCTGGAGGAAACGGCACGATTAATTTAATCGGCTTATTGGGATAGGCCTGCGCGTGAGCCATAGAGACGCAAACAAAGAACAGAGAGAGAATGCTAACTACCTTAGAGACGATTTTCATAGAAAGTCCTTTTGCTCGTTTAGATTGTTTAGGTACTGTTTATAAGGATTGTTTGGTGATGGCGCTAAGCGAAAATGCTAAGCAGGCAACCAAAGAATTAAAGTCCAACACACACATATTTCATTTCCAAGTACTCATCAATTCCCCATGAACTTCCTTCGCGACCCAGTCCGGATTGCTTGATGCCGCCAAACGGGCCGACTTCATTTGAGAAAAGTCCTGTATTCACGCCGACCATACCAAATTCCAGGGCCTCGGATACCTTCCAGATTCTGCCAATATCACGACTATAAAAATACGATGCCAACCCAAATTGGCTATGGTTAGCCAACTGCACCACCTCTTCATCTGAGTCAAATGGAATTACTGGCGCTACTGGACCAAAAGTCTCTTCGTATGCGACCAACATGGAATTATTGGCATTAGCCAATACGGTCGGCTCAAAGAACGTTCCGCCCTGTTTAGCCACTTTTCCACCAGTAACGACTTGAGCGCCCTTGCTAATCGCATCCGCAATATGCTTTTGTACCTTTGCTAGGGCCTGGTTATCAATCAATGGTCCTTGTGTAACGCCCTGCTCCAAGCCACTACCAACCTTGATGGCCTTGGTTGCAAGTGCAAATTTTTCAACAAACTGATCATGTACTTTCCTGTGCACATAAAAACGGTTTGCTGCAACACACGCTTGACCTGCATTACGGTATTTAGCGAACATGGCTCCAGTCACTGCTGCATCGATATCGGCATCCTCAAAAACAATGAATGGGGCGTGGCCACCGAGTTCAAGCGCCACTTTCTTTACCGTAGCAGCGCATTGACTCATCAGAATTCGGCCAACCTCATTAGAGCCGGTAAACGAAAGATGCCTCACCACTGGCGAGTCACAGAGTAATTTGCCAATTTCAATGGAATTGCTCGAATCCGCGGTCAAAATATTAATGACACCTGGAGGAACGCCTGCCCGAACTGCCAGTTCGCCCAAAGCAAGGGCGGAGAGCGGGGTTTGCTCTGCAGGTTTCACAATAATGGGGCACCCTGCGGCCAAGGCCGGTGATATCTTGCGCGTAATCATGGCGCTTGGAAAATTCCAAGGGGTAATGGCCACGCACACTCCAATGGCTTGCTTTAAAACCATTAAGCGCTTATCGGACCAGGTTGTACTCGGAATCGCGCCGGTAACGCGTTTTGCTTCTTCTGCAAACCATTCAATAAAGGATGAACCATAATGAATTTCAGCCCGCGACTCTGCCAATGGCTTGCCTTGCTCATGGGTCATGATTAAAGCGAGATCTTCGGTATTCTCACCAATCAGATTGAACCACTTTCTCAGAATGGCGGCTCGTTCTTTGCCGGTAATACTTTTCCACGCTAAAAATGATTTATCGGAAGCGTAAATTGCTTCTTTAACATCATCCGCAGAAAGATTAGGAACTTTTGCAATCTCTTTGCCTGTGGCAGGATTAATCACCGAAAATTCAGCACCACTCTTCGCCTTTACCCACTGCCCTCCGATTAAAGCAGAATGTTTTAGTAAGGTTTTATCGTTTAAAAGATCAGAAAGACCTCCGATTGACTCTACAGCTCCCATACCGTCTCCTTTTATAGTTGGTTTAAATTAGAACAGTCGTGTATCGATTGACTAATAGGCAGAAACCCTTAATACTACATTCATATTTTTTATGTTGACCAATCATCAAATAATCCTTGCAAATTACCCAGAGCACAAGGTTCAAGCGCATCACTTCCAGTTAGTCAGTGGCCCGCTTGGTCAACCCGCTGCAAATGAAGTTTTAATTCAAAATCAATGGCTTTCAGTTGATCCGTATGTGAAGGGCCGGATCAATTCAGCAAAATCCTATGCCAAAAATGTCGCTATCGGAGACCTTATTACGGGCGAAGTGATTGGGAAAGTATTGGAGAGCAAATCCAAGCGATTCAAAGAAGGTGATCTCGTGATTGGCATGATGGGCTGGCAAACGCATGCACTCATGCTGGATGAAAAAATTAATCACCTACCCAGTAGCGATATTCCTGCAACGTGTTTTCTAGGTGTAGCTGGTATGCCCGGTATTACAGCTTGGCTTGGTATCCATAAGATTTGCAAACCGCGGCCTGGAGACACTTTGTTGGTCAGCGCGGCAACGGGTGCCGTGGGAAGTGTCGTGGGTCAAATAGCAAAAAGACTGGGCTGTCGTGTGATTGGTATTGCTGGTACTGCTAAAAAATGTGAATATGCCAAAATGACTCTAGGCTTTGATGAATGCATCTCCCATCACGATAGCAATCTAGACGACACATTATCCAAGGTAGCCCCCAATGGCATTGACTGCCTTTTTGAAAACGTGGGCGGATCCGTATTTGATAGTGTTGTTCCGCATCTAAATCCATTTGCACGGATTGCTTTGTGTGGCCTTGTCTCAGAGGATGATTTTTCCCAAATGCACCCAGTGCATTTAAGGGGATTTTTAAATAAACGACTCCATTTACAAGGATTTATTGCGTTTGATTACCTAAGCGAATGGGAGTCTATCCAAACGGAACTGATCGCTTTAGTTTTGGATAAGAGCCTTCAATATACCGAGAGTATTTCTCAGGGGATCGGTAGTGCTCCTAATGCATTTATCGGCATGCTCAATGGGCATAATTTAGGAAAGCAATTAGTCAAGCTTTTTTAGTATGCATATGGCGAGCCTGAAATGAGTCGGCACGAAGCTCCCCTTACCCACCGATACTGAGCTCAAATTCACGAATCACGTGACCATAACCGATAACCGATGCAATGATTGCTCAGGACACATAGCAGCCATTGACCAGGAAACAAAAACCTACTGAAGTGGGTTAAAGCTCTAATGAAATGATCCTTGAGTCGTAAGCTGAAACTCGGGATTCGGAATGCCAATGAATTTAATATAAGTAAAATACTTTAAAGATGTTTTTAAGCAAAGCTAGAGATACCGATGCAAACGCAGATATTGCCGGCCTTGGCTTGGGTGTAGCCTTCGGACATGTGGGAAGCCCCCTCAACATGGCGAGTCAAAATAAGCGTAATCGACTGACACTAACGCATTTGAGTATAGAGCGGGCTATAGTCCCTGCGCAGCCATTTCCGTATGGCAAAAGATGATGAAAGCAACCAAAGGTAAAAATCCCACTGGATTTTTATCCACCCGCCCTTTTGGGGAAACGCACATTGAACAAATCAACGCATTAATGCCGGCGGTCAGTTAAATACAGGGTGATTACCAGAATTGAAGGCGGTTCAAATTACAATGCTATTAATGGCGCATAAGAGCAAATAAATGGCATTTAAGCATACAAAGTCAATTTGGTAGCGGCATCATTAGGAGATCTTAAAGCCCTTAAATTTAGATTTAATCCAAAGTGCAGATAGGCGAATCCAGGCATATGGGCGTTCGAGCACATCTTTAAGCAGATCTAGGGGGTCAATTTTCGGAGTGCCAATCCCATCCAAAATAAGTTTGACAATAGGTTTAGCACTTGAATTAGAAAACTTTTCTAAGATGAATCCCGATGCTTTTTTATTGTTTGGCGTAAGTAACTCTGAGAACATTCCTTTCATAAAATCTTGAAATTGATGATATTCATCTAGGGATAATTTCCACATGTCCTTATTAAATGCCTTGCTCAATAAATGTGGGTTTTGGATAGTATTTTGGGTAAAACTTTTTTTGGAAAAGAAAGCATCTCCAATTAGAGTAGGCTTAAATCCATAATAGCAAGCCTCCAAAAGTCCTTGTGACGAAATTCCGATAACGCCATCACAAATCAGGAAAACAGATTGAATCGATTCAGTTTCAATAAGGGTAATCCGCAGTTGATCCTTCCTTGGAAGTGAATGAATCCATTCTTCTATTTTAATTTTTGTAAGAGGACTAAATAATGGCGCCCTTCTTCTTTCCCAAGGGTGTGTCTTAAAGACCAGATTGGCGTTGGTATTGTTAAGTAATTCGATGATGATCTGCTTATAGATCGCTATAGACGATATTTCATCCGATGGTGTTTCGATGATGGAAAAATCATTGGCCACCTGCCCAATAATAAGGATGATGGGGTTCTTATCGATCCAATTATGCTTAAACGGAATATTCGTTTGCGGGACATTTCGATTTTTCATGTCCTTCATTCTTATGTGTGCATAAGCGCTAAAAATCACATTACTCTCTTTTTCTATAAGTGATGTACCGACCCCAAAGTCTCGCTGAACTCCGCAATTATTGGCAATGGGATTATCGCGATATTCGAGATAAAAATCATTTCCAGTAAAGAAATGCTCAGTCACTAAAACCAAAATATCTCTATGCTTTGCTAGCGCCATGAGGGCTCTGGTGTAAATATAAGAACCAGAAAAAACGATTGTATGCGATACGTCAGAATGGCGATCTAAATATTGATTCCAAAATGAAAGCCAATTATGGGCAGCGGCAAGACAAAGGCGAAGTGCTTCATTATCTAGGGGGTTTGAAATGGCAAACTCAAATACAGAATCCGATTGATTTGGAATGCCGCCAACATGCCAATGGTTTTGAGTTAAGGCATGGCACAAAAACTCTGCTTTAGAGATTTCCCAAAGATTAACGCCCAAGTAATTGATAGCCCTCCAATCACCTTGCTGATCAATAAAATCAGTGGATTGGCTCAAGTGTTTTGAAAACTTGCTATAGCGACCGTGAGCTTTCCACCAGGATCTGCGTGACGTTTCAAACTGATGAGGTAGAGAGTCTTTTTTTAATGCCTCAAATATAGGGAGAAAATTACGCCGATGAAAATGCCAGTTATCGGCAAAAAGTATCTTCATTGCTATTGTCCCAACAGCTCTCGATAAACTGCATACTGCCTAGAGATGACCTCTTCCCAAGAAGGATAAGATTGAGCAGTATTAAATGCGCCTTGATTTAATGTATTCAGTAATCCCCCGTTGTTGGCCAAACTCTTGATTTGCTCAATCCAGTCAAGTTCGGACAAAATTAATCCATTCGTATTATTTATCACCCAATCTGGAACCATTCCCACGGGCTTGGCTAACACTGGTAATCCAGAGCCCAAAGCCTCCGGCAAGCATGCAGGACCACCCTCAAATTCAGATAGGATTAATAATGCACTCATCTTTGCATAGAGTGCGCCGTAAAGAAGGTAAGGTAAGGCTTCGTAGTGCTCTACCTCGAAACCTTTTTCTTGGGCCATAAGTGCATCTTGCCAACGCCCTTCCCCCAAAAAGATAAAAGAAAATTGCTTGGGATCCAATGATTCAAGAAGACGAAGTAGCCTTGCCTCGCCTTTGATGCCTCTTGGATAGCGTTTAGATACAACACCCAAAACAATTTTCCCCCCCAAAAATTCTCTTGGCTTTCCTGGTACAGGAAACACATCTCGATCTACCCCATGTGAAATAACGATACCGCTTTTGATGTTGTGACCATCTAAAAATTGTTTTTGGGTCCTATTCAAACAAATCACTTTGCTGGCTTGCTGCCATTTTGGTAAAAATAAATCCGCACTTAAAAAGGGGTAGGTTTCTAAGGGGTCATGGTGCATGGTGACTACAGAAGGCCCTATTAATCGCCGCTCACGATGGGGGCGATGATAGTGCCGTATCATTGCCTTACGATCCGCAACAACTGTTTTACTTAAGGAAAAATTATCTGGGGCTAAAGTGGCCGATCTTCGATACAAATCGTCGAATATCTGACTTGGATGAATTCTCGAGGAAAGAACATGATTAATAGTAATCATTTAAATCAATCAACTGGTAGATTTTGAATATCATGTTCTCATCATGGAAGAAATGGTTTGCACAGGAACAATGGACCATTGGACTTGTTGATCAATCCTTAGAAGATATTGTTAATAAGGGCATCATCAAACCTATTCAGTGGCTGCCTGCCTTAAAGAACGGGTTCTTAGCAGACCCCCACGCGTCAATTCTACCTGATGGCAGAGTCGAAATTTTGGCAGAACGCTTTGACTTTGAGCGCTTTAAAGGGGAAATTGTCTGCGCAACAACTCCATTGCAGGAAGTAGAGGCGGCGCACTTTAAGCCTGCAGTTGATTTAGCTACACACCTATCTTATCCACAGCGTATTTCGTGGGAAAAGGAAGATTTCCTCTTTTGCGAAGGCTGGGAAAGCAATGGAATCCCCATTTTTTCCCGCGCCGATCCTAGTCAACCTTGGAGATATAAAACTACGATACTTCAAGGTCAGATGGCGGTTGATCCAAGCCCATTTTTCCATGAAGGCATTTGGTATCTGTTTTATACCTTACAAAACGATCGCCCTAATCAATACTTAAGGATCGCTCACTCCACTAATCCATTGCAAGAATGGACGCCACATACTCAATCCATAGTCCATGAGAATAAAATGGGAGCAAGACCGGCGGGGCCAATATGCAGATTACCAGATGGTCGACTCATTCGATCTGGACAAGATTGCCGTAATACCTACGGTGGCGGCATCGCTCTCTACGAAATTAAAGAGTTGACCGCCTCTTCTTATCGTGAAGAACGGATACGAGTTATAGAGCCACAAGCAGGAAACTGGCAATGGGGCCTGCATACAATTTGTCCATTAGGAAACCAGCATACCCTGGTTGATGGAAAAAGATGGCTTTATTCTCCATTGGAAGTTTTTCGTAAATTAGCTCGGCAAGGAATGCTCAAGAAGAGATTAAAACTCAAATAAATTGCCAGCACTTAAGCGCTAACTATCTAGGTTGATATTAAGTTTATTAAGAGGTTTATGGACCAACAATTCACACACATTAACGGTAATGCGATTGCTTATATTGGCAATCTTTCTAGCACCTATATTATTTTCATCATTGGCAGAAGTAATTCATATAAATACTCAGCCCCGCTTGATAGCATCTTAGATAAACTGAGTTATGAGAATTATTTAGTCATTTGGTCAAGCTGGCCAAACCACGAAAAGGAATTTGATTTTAATAGACACCTTGAGATGTGCATAGGGTTGCTAACCTTTCTTGGTCATCATCGCTCAATCATCATTTTGTCTCATTCAGTTGGCGGCAGGATAGCTGCCAACTTAACGCTTCACGTCCATATAAAAAGAATTATATGCTTTGGCTACCCTTTTAAACATCCCGAAGAATCAGAAGATAAAAGAAGAACTGAGGTTTTAGAGAACATTCGAACCCCCTTCCTAATCATTCAAGGGCGATTAGATGAGTACGGTGGAATTAACATTAGAGAAAAATACCAACTCTCAACTTCAGTTGAAATACTTCATGTCGACTCCAATCATGATTATGAAAATCTCTCTAATTCAGATTGGGATCTAGTAATAAGTAACGTTAGCAGATTTATGGAGCTAAGGAGTTAGACTCATTTATTCCGCAAAAAATTTTGGCTGGCATACCCTAATATCGTAGACACTTACGATGGCGAAATTTGACCTTGTTCGATCGCCATTCGACTTAATCGAGCAAGATGCTATTTAAATACAGCACAAAGGAAAACTAATACGCAAATATGGAACGCATTCTATTTAAAGGGCTAACAATACCCTGAAAGTGAAGCACACTTTAGATTACGGCTACACCAAATGAGCGCATTTTTATGCATTTGCCCTCGCTCCTCTGCAGGAGTATTAAGCAATTTATCAATTGCCTCAATCCAATCCTGAGTCTTGTTTTCCACGAGAATGCCTATATGTGCATCTGCAATGACATCTTGATAAGGACTTACATTTGAATACACTCCCACTGCCCCAGCCCTTGTGATATCAAATAGCTTTGTATGCGAGCGTGTTTGATTAAATGGGGTATTGAAACAAGGTGCCAGCCCTACCTGGTAATGCACTTTTTCGGAGTATTCCAGGTATTTTTCCCAGCTCATTCCAGATAGAACGCGCACTCTCGGAATGCCTGCAAACATTTTTTTTACTTTGCGATTGCCGATGATTTCAAATACGTGGCTTGGAAAGCGCTTCTGAATCTCTTTCACGATGGGAACTAACCACGCAATTTCATGGCGATGCGCCCAGGTGCCATGATAAAAATAGACGGGACTTTCCTCTATATTCGAGTTGACGGTTGGCAGGCAAACCGGTGGAATCACTTTGGCTTCTATCTTTGGAAAGCGATTTGCTAGGGCTTGAGTCGAGCACCACAGCTCTCCTCCCATTTTCCGTATCATCCACCATGAAATTTGAAACTTTAAGGTGGTTTTAATCCCATACCACCAACTCAACTCCGAGGCCCGATACGCATTTTGCATATCATCATCAATAAAGTAGGCTATCTTAGCCAATTGATAACGGCGTCGATACATCCAAAACAATCCCCTGATTCCCGCATAACGATTGATCACCGCAACGGTATTTTTATCGACAGTTAATTTTTGTAGATCACAATTACTAACATCAATGCATTCAATAGAAACATCATTTTGTAAATTTGCTCGCGTTTGAAAGTAGTAATAAACGCTTGGTGTTATTCCTAAAGATAAGACTAAATAAGAAAATTTTGGCACGCTAAATAGTTTCTCTAGGTCTTAAACTCTACGTAATTACTGTTTACTTTGCGCTAGCAACAAAATGGGGGTTATCAAGGCCAGGCTTGCCATAGGTCAACGGCTTGCCTTCTAAGTCATTAACCATCCCGCCCGCCGCCAGCAAGATGGCGTGTCCAGCTGCAATATCCCACTCCATTGTTCTGCCTAATCTGGGATAAAGATCGGCTTGACCAGCCGCAATCAAGCACAGTTTTAGTGATGAGCCTACTGGAATAATTTCATGCACCGCTTTGCCATCCAAAAAAGCGTTTAATGCGTGGTCGTCACCATGGGATCGGCTCCCCACGACCGTTAAACCTAGCTTTGGGGTTTTCCGACACGATATTGAGGTTCGAATACCCGCACTCTCAGTAAATGCGAGAGTGTCATGCCCAGCATAAAGACAATCGAGGGCCGGCGCATAAACCACACCCAATACCGGCCTCCCCTGCTCAATTAGAGCTATGTTGACTGTAAATTGGCCGTTTTGCAATATAAACTCTTTAGTCCCATCCAAAGGATCTACCAACCAAAAAGAATCCCTGCTAGAGATTGGATTATCGAGACAGGCGGATTCCTCAGAAATTACTGGGATATGGGGCGTCAATTTAGATAAGCCTTCCAGAATGGTTTCGTGGGCAATTTGGTCTGCGAGGGTGACTGGGGACCCATCTGCTTTAAGGCTGATGCCCATTTCACCTCGATAAATCCCCATAATTAAGCCCCCAGCCATTTTGGCAATTTCTACTACTTTCTCGAGGGGTACTTGTAATCCGGGGTTTGTGGGCATTGTTTCGATTAAATGGCGCTAAACGCCTAATTTTACTAGTAAAAATAGCTATAATTAAAATTACATTTACGCTAACACTTTTTGTAATTTCACATGCTCTCGCAATGGCTATGCAGTTAAATTCCAGAATTAACCACTTAATATAGTAGCTATCGATTTGTGAAAAATATAACGCACCTGCAGCAACTCGAATCAGAGAGCATTCATATTATGCGTGAGGTGGTTGCGCAAGCGCGCAAACCCGTCATGCTGTACTCCATCGGCAAAGATAGCTCGGTAATGCTGCATTTGGCGCGCAAGGCTTTTTTTCCAGCGCCGCCGCCCTTTCCGTTGCTGCATATCGATACGCGCTGGAAATTCCAAGAAATGTACCGTTTCCGCGAAAAAATGGCAAAGGAAAGCGGCATGGAATTGCTGGTGCATATCAATCCCGATGGTATCGCCAAGGATATGAACCCGTTTACCTATGGCTCAGCAGTGCACACCGATGTGATGAAAACCGAAGGCCTTAAGCAGGCCTTAGATCTTTATGGTTTTGATGTGGCTTTTGGTGGCGCAAGACGAGATGAAGAAAAGTCACGCGCCAAGGAGCGCATCTTTTCTTTTCGATCTAGCGCCCATCGCTGGGATCCAAAAAATCAACGCCCTGAATTGTGGAGTTTATATAACACCCAAAAACGCGATGATGAATCCATTCGGGTCTTCCCCATTTCCAATTGGACTGAGCTTGATATCTGGCAATATATTCACCTCGAAAATATTCCCATCGTACCGCTCTATTACTCAGCTATGCGCCCCGTGGTTTTGCGAGGGGGCACTTGGATCATGGTGGATGACGGCCGCATGCCACTTGAGCCCGGTGAAGTTCCTGAGCAAAAGATGGTGCGCTTTCGTACGCTTGGTTGCTATCCATTAACCGGTGCAATTGAGTCCGAGGCATCCACCCTTCCCCAAATTATTCAAGAAATGCTTCTCACAACCAGTTCTGAGCGCCAGGGCCGCATGATTGATCATGATGCTAGCGCCTCGATGGAAAAGAAAAAGCAAGAAGGTTACTTCTAAATGGCACATATCTCCGATCTCATTGCCACCGACATTGATGCCTACCTAGAAAAGCATCAGCACAAAACCTTATTACGCTTCATTACTTGCGGCAGCGTGGATGATGGAAAGAGTACGCTCATTGGGCGATTGCTGTATGACTCGCACATGCTGTTTGATGATCAACTGGCCGCTATAGAAAAAGATTCTCAAAAATGGGGCACCCAAGGCGATCAAATTGATTTTGCCTTATTGGTTGATGGCCTCGCTGCTGAGCGTGAACAAGGCATCACGATCGATGTTGCTTACCGCTTCTTCTCAACTGAAAACCGCAAGTTTATTGTTGCTGATACTCCTGGGCACGAACAATACACCCGTAATATGGTCACAGGCGCCTCTACTGCTGACGCTGCGATTGTGATGATTGATGCACGCAAAGGCGTCCTCACTCAGACCCACCGCCACAGCTATATTGCGCACCTGCTTGGCATTGGGCATTTGCTCGTGGCAATTAATAAGATGGATTTAGTTGCTTATGACGAATCTGTATTTAATTCGATCTGCCAGCATTACCAAGAATTTGCGCAAAAGCTAGGGATTAAAAATGTGCGTTTTATTCCGATCTCTGCGTTCAAGGGCGATAACATTACCGCCCAATGCCCGGCAATGCCCTGGTACTCTGGCCCAACTTTAATGCAATTTTTGGAGAGCGTTCCTGTCCAAAGCAAAACCAACCAAACCAAGCCTTTGCGTATTCCGATCCAATGGGTCAATCGCCCTAATTTGGATTTTCGCGGTTTTACCGGCACGGTAGCGAGCGGGATTGTAAAAATAGGGGACAAAGTACAAGTCCAACCCAGTGGTAAGCAAAGTAGGATCGTGCAAATTATTGCGCCGGAAGGAAGCATTCCAGAGGCAGTAGCTGGGCAAGCCATTACCTTTACCCTTGCAGATGAAATCGACATCTCTCGCGGCGATATCCTGACGCATGCCGATACCCCAGCAGAAGTCGCTGATCAGTTTGAAGCTACCGTGATTTGGATGCATGAAGAGCCTTTGTTGCCAGGGCGGCAATACTCTCTCAAAATTGGTGCGCAAACAGTAACCGCCACGATTACCAGCATTAAATACGAAGTAAACATCAATACCCTCGAGCACTTGGCAGCCAGTCACCTCAATCTCAATAGTATTGCGCATTGCAATATCAACCTTGACCGCCCTATTCCGTTTGATCCGTATAGCGAGAATCGCCAAACGGGTGGCTTTATTCTGATAGATCGCATTACGAACAATACCGTTGGGGCAGGCCTCATTAACTTTGCCCTACGCCGCTCCCATAATATTTATATTCAAAATATTGATATTAATAAAGCAGCAAGAGCAAAACTGAAGCACCAAAGTCCAAAAATTATTTGGTTTACCGGCCTTTCCGGATCTGGCAAATCGACCATTGCTAATCTAGTAGAAAAGCAACTCCATCAATTAGGTATGCATACCTACCTATTGGATGGTGACAATGTCCGTCACGGCCTCAATAAAGACCTGGGATTTACTGATGAAGATCGGGTAGAAAACATTCGCCGCATTGCGGAAGTAGCCAAGCTGATGGTTGATGCGGGCTTAATCGTACTCACCGCCTTTATCTCGCCCTTCAGGTCCGAGCGGCAAATGGCAAGAGAGCTCTTTCCTGATGGTGAATTTATTGAAGTATTCATTGATACCCCCTTAGAAATAGCGGAAGAACGCGATCCTAAAGGCCTTTATAAAAAGGCACGTAGTGGGCAGCTTAAGAACTTTACTGGTATTGACTCGCCCTATGAATACCCAGAAAATCCAGAAATTACCCTGAAAACCAGCGAATACAGCGCCGAAGAGCTTGCCCAGCAATTGAGCAACTTCCTCAAGGGCGCAATCAAACCGACATGATAAAAAGAACCGCATGACTGAACAATATCTACCAAACAACATAGATCAAGCCAAAGGGAGCAGCATGCGCTTGTGGAAAAAAGTAGAAGAAAAAGTGGGTCTGCTTTTTATCGTGGTAGTTGTCATTCCCACGCTCTGCTCTATCATTTACCTCGGTTTTTGGGCATCCCACGTTTACATCTCTGATTCACGCTACATTATTCGTAGCGTACAAAGCCCCCTTAATCCCAGCAGTGACTACACCATGCAAAGCTTCTTGGGAACGCCAGCCATCATGCAAGATAGCTTTGTCATTGCCAGCTACATCACCTCAATTGATGCCCTGAAATCAGTAGAAAAAGAGGTCGACCTCAAAACGATATTCACGAGTCCCAGCGTGGATCTATTTAGCCGCTTTGCCTCCTTTTATTGGAATACCTCGCAAGAACGATTATTGAAGTATTTTAATAATCGGCTCGAAGTGATTGTGGATCCGATTTCATTTGTTTCAACACTGCATGTGAGAAGCTATACGCCAGAATCCGCTCAACAGATAAATGAAATCCTTCTCAAGAGCAGTGAATCGCTGGTAAACGATTTAAACGATCGCACTCGAAGGGATGTCATCAAATTTGCACAAAAAGGAATTGATGAGTCACGGGCCAACTTTGAACGAATTGAGTCCGAACTGCTTAAATTTAAGTATCAACAAAATAAAGGCAGTGCTGAACGGTTTATGCCGCAGTTTCAGGCCCTCTATATTCAAAGAGACGCGGCTGAACGTCAGTTGGCAAGCGCACTCGAAGCCCTAGCGCAGGCCAATCTGGAGGTGCAGCGCAAGATGATTTACCTTGAAAGAATTGTTCAACCGCAAAAACCCGATTACCCCGTAGAGCCTAAACGCATTATTGGCATTCTTACTACATTGGGATTGAGCCTGATGATTTTTGGCATTCTCAAGGTGATATTTGCGAGCATTAAAGAACATCAAGACTAAGTAAATGCAAACCCCTTTCTCTAAGTCTCTACAAATTCAATACCAAGTCATTAAGGCCTTGGTATTGCGAGAGGTTATTACTAGGTGGGGAAGAAAGAATATTGCTTTCTTGTGGCTGTTTGTGGAACCTTTAATTGCTATTGCCATTATTGCTTTATTGTGGTCTTTTCGCGGAAGTTTTGAAAATCTACGCTATCTTCAATTTAATATTTCCATCATCGCTTTTATTCTGATTGGATATTCCTCAATGATGCTGTGGCGTAATTCGGCCACACTTTTATCCAATGCAATTAAGAGCAATACCGCCCTCTTGCACCATCGCAATCTCAGACCCTTGGATTTTTATATATCCCGTTTTATTCTGGAGGTGGTTGGCGTATCCGGAGCATTTTTCTTTCTTTTTTTTATATTTGTATTTTTAGGAATCATTCCTCCACCGCACAACATTAGTATCATGACAGGTGCTTGGCTATTCTTCATTTGGTTTGCCCTTGGCTTTGGCCTTACATTTGGGCCGCTCATCGCCCAATATGAAATCGTGGCAGTGATTTGGAGGGGAGTTTCAATCGTTTTTTTTATTATCTCCGGCGTATTTTTTTTCGTAGCCTGGCTCCCCATTGAGTACCGCGAAATCGTACTGCTAATACCAATGGTGCATGGATCTGAAATGATAAAGCACGGCTACTTTGGAAATATCATTCAAACCTATGAAGACCCCTACTACCTAACATTGTGGTGCATATTCCTTAATTTTACTGGAATTATGATTGCCCAAATCTACGGCAAATCACTGCCTGATCGCCTATGATTGTCGTTCAGAATGTAACCAAGCAATATAAAATACGGTCCGGTATAAAAACCGTTTTGGATAACATTAGTTTTACAGTGAATCCCTCAGAACGAATAGGCATCTTAGGAGTGAACGGCGCTGGAAAATCGACCATCATTCGACTAATAGGCGGAGCAGAAAAACCCAGCAGTGGGAAGATTGAACGAACCATGACTGTTTCTTGGCCAATTGGAATTTCCGGAGGACTGCAAGGAACCCTGAGTGGTATCGACAACCTGAAGTTGATCTGCAGAATCTACAACAAACCCATAGATGAAAATCGTGCCTTCTTAGAGGAGTTTACCGAACTGGGGCGTTACCTTTATGAGCCTGTAGCCAACTATTCCACCGGCATGCGAGCAAAGCTTGGTCTTGGTATTTCTTTGATGATTGATTTTGATTGCTATCTCGTTGATGAGGCTATTGCGGTAGGTGATAAAAATTTACAAGATAAATACAAGGACATCCTAAATAAACGGAAAACAAAAAGCATGATACTGGTGTCGCATGCTGAGCGACAAATTAAGGAGAATTGTGAGACTGTATATGTATTGCATAACGGAAGTCTAACTAAGTACGCGCACCCTAATCCAGCAATTGAGTTTTATAATGCCATTAAAGCATCTAAATAATTTATTCATAATTGTCAAAGTACTTAAAAAAATATTTGTTCTTAAATATTATTGGATGATCCTCCCTTCGATTTTTTTTTAGCATATAACCCCGTTTTTTAATTTAGGAAAATATGCTTCAGATTATTACGCTGTTGAATAGATATTAAATATATGAAATTAATTTTACATATCGGGATGTCAAAATGTGGTTCTAGCTCGCTTCAAAACTACTTAAGCAGTTCAGAATTCTATGAAATAGCAAAATTAAATCGCATAGGCTACGCAGCAATTGATCGGAATGGCGACCTCCTACAGGGATCACCGCTCATCAAAAAAGCTTCTGAATCCAATTTTGGATACATTACCTCTTGCAGCGGAACTGATATCTCGGCTTTTGATAAGACTACTAAAAAAAACTTATTGCGTAACATAGCGTCGCTAAAGATCGATTACGACACCCTAATCTTATCAAACGAGGGCTGGGGATCAAATCCAAGCCATTTTTTTGATGATGTCTTTCTTTCCCATAAAGATCTTAAAGTTACCATCCTAGGATTTGTAAGGCCCCAAATCGAATGGCTTAATTCAGCATGGTGGCAATGGGGTGCCTGGACGGCTGCCCCCTTCCAACGGTGGATAAATTCAAATAAATCTAAAGCAAAATGGTTTGAGCTATTTAGCGCGTGGAAGAAAAAAGAATGGGTTGAGAATGTAGAAATTAAACTACTCTCACCAGATATAGTCACAGATCTTCATACTTTTTTGGGATTAAATCAGGAGTCTAGTCGAGATCGAAAAAAAATAAACAAAGGCCTTCCCGAGCCAATATTGAGACTTTATCAAAGAAATCGCCATTTGCGCCCTGGTCCTCACAACTCTGAAATCGACTTTATACTGTCAAAGCACATTTTTTTTGACAATAATATAACCCCCTGGATCATACCACCCCATTTTTCAGAGGCTTTAATTCAATACTTTCAAGATGATAATGAAAATCTTCTTTCTATTTTGTCATCGGATGAGCAAAAACTAATGAAACTAGATAATCTCTGGTGGTCTACTGAACCCTATTTGGCAAGGGCTATCAGGCCATTAATGGCTAGAAATTTAAAGGCGGTAGAATTAGAGTCCATTCTCGTTAAAGCGCTTGAGGCGATAGTCAAACTTAACCAGGAACTTAAAAATAAAAAAGTATGAATTTAGACTCGCCTAACACTATAGTAAAAAATTTTTGATTATTAAGATAAAACTGCAACTTCCTCTGATGACTTAATAGGCTTACAAGATGTATGGAACATTAGAATGCAGAATACCCACAAACCAAAATTAGATAAAAAGCTATGGTTGATCTTGCGCCAGGCTGAACTGACCTGATTTTTAGTACCACTCCATAAGAGAGGATTTTTGATAATCTCTCACTTAAAGGAGTGCTAAATATGGCAAAAGGCCAACGTCTTAAACCCGATCAAATCGTCACCTTATTACGTCCAATCGATGTTCTTACAACGAATGGTAAAACCCTAGCCCAGGCCTTTGAAGAAGTGGGAACGGTAGAGCAAAGCTACTATCGCTGGCGCAAGATCTACGGCGATATGAAGGTAGACCAGGCTCGTAAGTATAAAGAGCTGGAAGTAGAAAATACCCGGCTTAAGAAGCTCGTAGCGGACTTATCGCTACGAGAAGCAATGCTAAAGGAAGTTATTAAGGGAAGCTTCTAAGCCCTGCTAAGCGTAAAAATGCAGCGCAGCTACTCATGGATCGGTATTACATCTCTGAGCGGTCTGCCTGCAGTTTAGTAGAGCTCTCCAGGGCAGCGTATCGCTATATGCCACTGACAAGAAGTGATGAAGAGCCGCTGCGAGTTGAAGTGATTCGGATGGCAGCACCTATGGCAGATATGGTTATCGATTGATTGCTGGGATGATGCGTAATAGTGGCTGGGGACAAGCGACTGCTGCCAAGGTCGCTCGCATCTGGCGAGAGGAGGGTTTAAAGATCCCACAAAAGCAGCCACCTAGAGGTAGACTCAGGTTTAACGATGGTAGTTGTATGCGCCTGCGAGCTACCGCCCCCAATCATGTGTTGAGTTACGTCCCACAGAGATTCCCTTTGGTCACTTTGTCTTTATCAGAGATGCTTATGGTGGCAAGATTAGGATGCTCACGATGATTGATAGGTTCAGTAGAAAGTGTTTGACCATCCTCTGCGCCAGAGAGATTGGATCGATCCAGGTGATTGAACAACTGGCCAACGCCATGATGATCCATGATATCCCAGAGTACATCCGAAATGATAATGGCCCAGAATTTATTGCTAAAGAGCTACGGAGTTGGTTATCTGGTATTGGAGTGAAGACTGCTTACATTGAACCCGGCAGCCCTTGGGAGAATGGCTTTTGTGAGAGCTTTAACGGCACCTTTAGAGACAATCTACTGGATGGGGAGATCTTCTTATAGCCTAAAAGAAGCCCAGATCATCGTGGGAGAGTGGGTGAAACAAATGACCGAAGGGAATCCCTTTAGGGACAACCATGTCAGGCCCCATAGTGCTATAGGTTACAGACCGCCAGCACCTCAAACCCAAGTACCCCAATTAATGCAAAATCAATCCATGTTGCTGCAATGATTTACTATGGAAAAAACCTCTTTGGTAATGGACCTAAATTGACAGCAGTTCAATATCTAATTAAAGTCAACATTAAATTTCTTGTAAAGCGCTTCCAATTCTGAATGTGCAAGTTTCTTAAATACGTCATTCCCCGAGTTCAAAAGTTTGCTTAAGTCTTCAAATTTACTAAGATCTAAAAAGTAATTCTGAAAATAATAATAAGTTATTTTTTCATTATTTAGCTCTATTAAATTGACAATTCTTTCTTGATTTTGCCTACCATGGCAATTAAATATACCAGCTACCGGAAAGTATAATTTTTCAAGTTTTTTCGATAGAAAACATGCAGTCCAGGAAAATGTGCTTATCGAAATTGCACAATTTTTTGCATTTCGAATTACTTGCCAAGTTTTCATTGAATCCTCACAGCTTATAAAAAAACTACTTGGGAATTTTCTTTTGAGTATTTCTCCATAAAAATTATCTAATTCTCCTATAAATACTGGCTCTAATTTTGCATCTTCTATAATTGCCTCATAATATGAAATTGGGAGCGGAAAGTATCGACTGGAACCGGCTTTACCAAGGATATCTCCAGCTCTAACATGCACCAAGAGATTATTATCGAAATTAAATGTATTAGATAAAATTTCTGGAACTAAATTATTACTAAAAAAGTCTTTGTGTCTTTCAAATAACTCAATTCTTTGTACCCAAGCTTCAATTTTTATTAAAATAGAATCGCAACTTTTGAGCTCATTTATAACCTTATTGAAATCAAAAAAATGTACATTCCTAATGTAAATGACCTTTTCATAGCCTTCCTCATTAATTGCTTTTACTTCATAAGGCGGTGAAAAATATGTTGAAGGTAAAACTAGGGAAATATTGACTTCGAGTCCACTATCAATTCGAAGGGATTCTGCAACCATCATTTGAATAATAGCATTGCCCATTCGACCTAATATTTTCACTTGAATATCTCTACTCATGCCTGCTTATCCCAATATCAGTTTGATAATTTAATATTCGACTTATTTTACCAGTCTCAATGCTCGCTCCAAGTAATTAACCTGGTCAGTCAACATCTTAATGACTGATTCAGGCGCTCGTTTCCCTGATTCCAGCCAGTGTTCGTTTAGAAATAGCGGAGGTTTACTTGGAACATTGTAGGGGATATCAAGCGGGTGCGGTAGCAATGGCGTGTGACTTTCATTATGCTGCACCCTACTCCAGCGGTCTTTTCTAAGAAAAGTTAACTCGAGTACCTTAGGTATGTTCAGCTCAGAGCCAGACAGCATGACATCCCCACAGCAGTTATTTGGATGTGCATGAACGCAAATAAAATACTTGCCCAATAAGGTCAATAAGGGTTCTAATAAATTTTTATATTTTTTAGGTTGATTGACAACATCTAATCCATGCAATTCAATGACAATTATACGGAATCGTTGCAAAATATTTTCAGGCGTATTCAAAATATTTCGATACTCAGCCCCTTCTATATCCATCTGCATCAATAAATCGTCATTAGCGTCTGGCTCCTGATCGGTAACCCAATCACTCAGTGAAATGCTATCTTTATCGCCATTCACATCAAGCCATTTTTTCCTGAACGTCTGGCCAGGCTTCAATGGAGTTTTTAATTTCTCTACATCGCTTGAGAAATCACACATATGCGAAACAATTTCAAATTTTTTGAGTAACTCATCCTCAAATTCTTTTTTGTTATTCACTCCTGGTGAGAAACAAGCTTTTATGCCCTTTAGATCATCAGGCAATAAATAAGCTCCATCTTTATTGCCTCCAACCCTAATTAAAGGGAACGGACATGGTTTGGGTTTAATTATTTCGATGGTATTCGCTGAGTTATCTGCTTCTAGCGGTATTTCTTGTGGCCACCACGCGCGCATGAATAAGGCATCAGTCCAACCTTTTTGATTGAAAACACAATGGCGTAAATAAAGCCCATATTTTTGAAGTCTATTACATATGTCAATGAAAGTAGCCCCACCATCATACAAAGGAACCACAGCAGTTTCAATTTGACAGGCTTGAAGGGATCCACTTGCTAACAAAGATTTTGCACCATCCAATATCATTGCCTCACCCCCCTGCGCATCCACGAGTAAAAATTGTATTGAACTCGGAATAGTGGCCTCAAGAATCAAAGTATCAACAGTTTTTGTTTTTAGCTCTATTGTTCCGATATAGTTCACAGATGGATGGGCTACGGCATGTCGACCAAGACCCAAAAGTGAACTGCTTTGTCCCTGATTGCTTGCAAGGTTGAACTTGACAGCACATCCATCGGTATCTGCCAAACATGCATTTATCGCATGCTGGTCATGAAAATGGTTGCAAGCAGAAACTAAAAACTCTTCATAGACCGCCGGGATTGCTTCTACATGCCACCCCTCTATGCCCAGACTATTGTAAAGTTTCGCTTCCTGTCCTCTGTTAGCGCCGATATGAAGGATGGATTTAGGTTTCAACCCATTCTCAGTTAATATGGTGTAAAAATTTTTATTCATGCTCACATTCTCCGATAAAGTATAGTGTATCGCGCAGTCATAAAATTACCCCATATCTATAAAGTTGCCGATATCAGAACTCAATACTTTCTAAAAAAGGTATTTTGGAAAGCAAATTTTCTGTCATTTGTAGCGCATAAGAAGGATGTTGTTTAAAAAAAACTGGATTTAATGATGACCAAATTATGAGCATTTTGAAAGGAACTGAAGACTGAATCCGAACTGCTTAAAAACAATTATGGCCAATTAAAAAATAAGGTGACTTCAATTGCTTTATTAAATAGATTGCTAATTTCTTACTTCACAAGTGAACCATCAAAACGTGGATTTATTTATAATATTTTCAGGTTAATAATGCGATCAATCTTATAGTCAATACAACAAAGGCCATTAAATTTTTAGAGGCATCAAGAAATTGCTAATAAACCACTCTAACTCTTCTTCCACCTAAACTGTATTCTTTGTCTTAATATTTTTTGGTGTTTTGATCTTTTTATTACTGATTTAGCTGTACGAGCAGGAGGTGTAACAAAGGATTTCACTGTTTTTACAAATCAAGTGTGCAACAAAATCTATCATCTCTTTCTCAAACCTGCACTTCGTAGTTGAATTTACAATATTTCTATTATATACCTTTTGGTAGTCGTTTAGTATTACCATTAAGTGTATATATTATTACAGAGTGAGGGAAAAGAATGCCGCGTATAGAATTTGTTGGGCTTAACAAAACAAAGCCAGAAAGTAATTATCTTCAAGCGCATCACAAAAGAATTTATTCACAGTTTGGCGAGGAGGGCATATTGGAGAAGTGCTTTGAGATTATGGGCGAACAAAATAAATGGTGTGTGGAATTTGGGGCGTGGGATGGCATTCATTTAAGCAATACTTGTTACTTTATTAAAGAAAAAAAATGGTCTGCCGTTCAAATTGAGGGGAATGAAAAAAAATTTGAAGTTCTGAAGCAAAACTTTATTGAGTTTACATCAGCACTTCAGATGTTAGAAATTGTTGGATATACCAAGGGCAAAAATACAATCGACGATATTTTGCAAAAAACAATTATTCCTATTAATTTTGACTTCATAAGCATAGATATTGATGGCAATGATTGGTATGTGTGGGAATCTATGGTCATTTATCGTCCTAGGTTAGTCATAATTGAATTTAATTCTACTGTACCAAACGATGTTATTTTCGTTCAAGATCAAGATATGTCTGTAAGTCAAGGCTGTTCTTTGGCAGCGTTAATTGATTTAGGACGGGTTAAAGGGTATGAATTAATATGTGTTCACAAGGTAAATGCATATTTTGTAGTAGAGGAGGAATTTAAAAAATTTAATATTTCTGATAATTCTATCGATGCAATGCACGCTAATTCAAGGGGTCGAATTTGGAGTGGCTTTGACGGTACAGTTTTCAACACCTTGGGACGCCTAGGATGGGCTGGTAATGGTCGCGCTATCGATGTTTTGGAGTACCAAAGTTTAACCCAGCCATTACGTAAATTTAGAGACAAAGAGGAATTATCAAAGCATTCCAATTCAAGGCCAAAAAAAGAAATTTAACAATATTAAAAATGAGATGCGCAGAGTCAATGACAGCTAAAGAACACTATATATTTAAACATGTAGGCAAAGAGGATAGATCATCGTTATCTGAAATTGACAATGCGATTTTATCAATCAATGGCGCTGATCTGGGGATAAAAAGTTTATATATTTTTAATAGTAAGAGGGAATTAATACACTCAACTGGCAGCGATCCATTCATTCTTGATAATCAAAAATTTATCCCAGGAAGATCTGGATTCTTGGATGATCGATTTACTAAATTTAATGTTTGTCATTTTTTACTAGATAAACTACCAAGGCTTGGTCGAATAAAAGATAATAATAATATTGATCAATATATATTGGCCATTAGCGATGGGTATTACTCTGAAATATTTAAAATTTTTGATCTAAACTACCTTGCCCTTATCGATAAAACTGATAAGAGTAAGTACAGTTTTAAATTCGAGAAATTGATACTTTCTAATTCATCATTTTCTCCACACCATATCCACCCAGGGCAAAATATGGCACAGGATACAGTTAATTTTATTGAGAATTTTTTTAAGCCACTAATTCTGAAGAAGATTTCCTCAAAACCGCTGATACAAAAAAATAGAAAAATATTTATCTCAAGAGAGAATGCAAAGTCTAGAAAATTAATAAACAGCATAGAAATAGAAAAAATCTTAAAATTTTATAATTTTGAGATAATAAATTTAGAAAATATTCCCGTACTAGAGCAATATCGTATATTTTTCGATGCAAAAATCACTATGGGGGTACATGGTGCAGGCCTAACAAATGCTTTATTTATGGATAGAGGTTCTAGACTCCTTGAAATATTACCACCCCTATGCGCGACAAACGCCTATTGGAAAATGGCACATGCACTAAACTTTAAATATGATGCCTTTATTGCTGAAGATCCGGATTATAGTCGACCAAATTATCAAAACTGGGAACACAATCCCCGACTCTATAATAGAAGAGATATTGTTATAGATCCATTAAAATTCACAGACTTTATCGAAAAAAATTCCTAATGAACCTATATCCAAACAACAGTATTCTATATCTGAAAATATATGGTGAACGAAATACAGGCACTAACTACCTACAAAAACTTGTTGCTAATAATTATTATTGCGATTTTCTAAATGGGGTTACCCAGGGTACGTACTATAGAAATCTAGCTAGAGCTCTTCGATCTAACGGAGTAAAAAATTCAATTGAAATATTGCAAGATTACCAAGATAAAGAGCATTTTAGAAAAGTCTCATCAGACTATGGGTGGAAGCATGCATGCGCCCCAATTGACGTAATTGCGGAAAGCCAGCATAAATTTAATACCCTCTTTTTAATTCTGATAAAAAACCCATACACGTGGATATCCTCTTTATATAAAAATCCCTATGACTGGCTAGGTGGACGCTATCCTGATAGTATTGAAGAGTTTGTAAAACATAAATGGGATCTCACCAAAAGAGATAATATTAATGAAAAATCACTAAACTCGCCTTTAGAGCTCTATACGAAAAAGTACGCTAGCTATATTGAACTAACGCGTAAATTTCCAGAGAATGTTCACATCATTAAATATGAAGATTTAATATCTAACCCAGAAATAACTATAGACTTTTTAAAGTCATCTTTCACGCAAATCGATGCACAAAATTTTAAAAATATTGAAGATTCAACAAAAAAAAATTCAAATGAGAATTTTTGGGACTATAGAAAAAAGTATCTAGAAACACCAGTGAGTAAAATCGTATCTAAGTCCATAATTGAGAGGGTAAATTATTTTATACCCAATCAAATATTTGAGCATTACAACTATCTAAGGCTTTAACTGGAGTAACGAAGATTTACCATCATACAACTCGTAAAAAATTGATACTAGATTAGATACAGTATATTGTTGCTCGCCTTTAAAAACTAATCCATCAAATTTAAACCCTTTATATTTATCCCCCAATTCAGATGAGGCATTATTGCTGAGCATCCCTACATTAGTGGGCAGTGAAATCTGCCCCAGCATCTCTTTTATAGGTGTATTATTTTTCGAGCCGCTAATATTGTGTCCCAAAATTTTAACAATTTCATCAGCAATAAATCTCAAAAGGTAATTTGAGGGGTGATTAAACGTATGGAATAGCTTTTGTTCCCCCCTCTTCATCTCGATCATGTGCGATGCAACAACATCACAATTCTCCTCTCGATAAGACATTTCTTTCAATGAATTTTTATCAAAATCTTTAAATAATTTTTCATTATAGTCAAAGTCCAAAAGCAGGTCTACACACGCATCGATACTTAAACAACTTTTCCAGCATTCAAAAATTCGAGTGTCATGGTAATCCCCAAGTGGTCCAGCGATAATCTTATTGGTTGCATCCCTTAAGTAGAAGATTTCTGGATTGTATCCCTTGTAATGTAGATTCGGCCACAGTAGTATTTTTTTTCTATAAAGATTTTGTATAAAATTTGTTTCAAAGAATTTATATTTAAAAGCATCGTAAATTGGTTGGGTGAGTATTAAATCTGCACTTTCAAAATATTGTAAATACTCAAGTTCTTGTGATTCTTTGATTAAATGAACAATGCCTACATTGATTAATTCTAAAGAATGAATTTTCTCCTTAAGAAGTATAGCAATAGGTCTGGCCTGACAGTTTCCAATTATAACTATTTTCATTAGTATTTATAAAACTTAAAAGTTAGATAATTTTTTAATCCAAATGCTACCACCAGTATTTCTCAAAAAAGCTGGGTAAGATAGCGTAATCTTATCTTCATAAAATCTTCGAAACCAGTCATTAAAAAATAATATTTTGTAGTTGTCATTATTCATTAAAAAAGCCCTCAATGCGTATATCTCATTCCATGAACGATTTTCAACTAAAACCCATTTTTTTCGATATTCAAACGGCCAGAATATGTCATGAAAATGAATAATTACTCCGGGTTTTAATATTGGGAGAACTTCAAAAAGCTCATAACAAACATCGCTACCTGTTTTTAGTACATGTGTAGAGTCTATGAAAAGAACATCCCCACTCTCCAACTGCTTAAAAATTTCCAAATCAGCTTGTTGCACATTTACCGAATGTATTTTCACATTTGCTGTGCCCGACTCACCCAGTACTTGCTTAAGTAATTGAGGGTAAGGCTCAATGAAAGACATGGAAATTTTTCCATCAAAATAAAGCTCATTGGTATCGACAGCACAGCCAGATGAAAAACCAGAGCCAATTTCTACATAGCGCTTGGGTTTAAAGTGGCGAAGCATCGCATACAAGATACTCCCATCCCCATATGAAAAAGCTGGATTTTTGAAGAAATAACGATAATCATCAGACTTCACCTCTGGAAATGGAATTTGATGCAAATAAGGCAGTAAGTCATTCCATAATCGCATCATTGAATCATTATCGATATCTATTCCAGGCAATGATTCTGGAATTTTTCGCTTTAGAAATGCCTCTTTAATTTCTTCGACATTCACGATTGGGCTATAAAAATGACCGGGCTTAAAAAGAAGTTTAGAAAGCTTATCTTGGACAGTCTTAAATTCGGCGGTACCCATTAATTGACAAACAATTTTATCAAGGTCCATATCATTCGAACTTAAGACCTCAAATCTTTGCAATTCATCTGATTTAGGCTCTCGATGAAGTATTGCTCTGTAAAGATTGCTGAGAAGGCTAATTTTATTTTCAGTCATTACTTTTGTTTTTTTTATTTGGATTTATCACTGCTACAGCATGATCGTATAACTTAAGGTCCAATTCATTGGCATAAACTAATTTATCATATAAATCTTCACCAACCAATAATTTAAAATTTGAAAGACGCTCAGAGAGTGTTGAATTTTTTTCTTGAGTAACATTTAACATAACAGGTTTAAGAGCCATACCCTGAAAGAATTTAGAAAGCCAATTTTCACACCTTTGAATTGACTCATCAAAACTCTCAACAACCCCTATAAAAGGTAATTTTGTTATAGCCTCTAGCGCACTATCCATTTCACTGGGTCTGTCTTTCTTTGCTACTTGCGAATTGTAAAAAGCCAACCTACATGTATGAAAATTCCTAATCGTTCGATCCCCTTTTCTACTGAGGCGCCATTCAATATATCCGGCTAAGTCGAGCTCCTTTGCTTTTATTGCGCCCTCAGTTTCTGCAATCTGTTTTCGCTCAAACTCGTAGATAGACCTAATGCGATCTATTGGATGACGTATAAAAATAATGGGATAGATAGTAGTATTTGGAAGCTTTGGAACCGGAAGCAAGGCGGTATGGGATGAAAGAACTGTTATGTGCTTGTTTTGCTCTAGATAAGCAGCCACATCGCTAGATTTCCATCCAGAACTGGGCCCCTCATGCTCATGCCAACCTTCTTTAAAGTTTTCTTTCAAAATTTTATCCAAGGATGTTCCGGCATTTTTAAATAAATGGTAATGCAGAACAATATGGCGGTTACCTTGGGGATTACTTAAGTCAGCACTTCCCTCTGCACTTAAATTTTCTTGCTTTATCACCATATCTTGAGAATTCCCTAAATTCATACGTAAATCTTCATGCTCTTGGTTTAAATCATCAAATATAGATTGCGATGGAATGGGTTTCGTTTGAAAAGCAACCCAGCTTTTCTTTAGCAATGGCGAAATCGATTCATCTTTAAGTAGTTGATCAGTATTAGCATGGCAATTCGTCTTGTCCCTAGCTAAAAACTGATCAATTTCATCCGCAGAATTGCCGGTTAAATCAATGGACTCCATACCAAGATCATCGAAAGAATTGGTCAAGACTCTTCGCCAATCTTCAAGCAGATCATCAAACCCAAGAAAGGCTCTGGTTAAGTGACGTGTTTGCTTTTCAGCTGGCAACATATGCTCCAACCATAGCAAATTTGACTGGTCTCTGTTGATCTGATTTCTGGTTTTTAAAGATACTGCAACCTCTAGCGGATTTCTGCTAATGAATAGAACCGATATCTCGATATTGCTTTGCTCTAAAGCGGTAAGCCAGATTGGTAATAATCGACAGATGCGAGGATCCATCAGTACCAGCAAGTCTCCTTTCGGAAATTCCTGTGCAATCAGTTTTTTTGCCTGCTCAATTCGATGCAATCGCTTTGAAGGGTCTTTAAACCATCTTGAATCGATGGGTCTTGGATCATGCCAGCTTCGATCGGCTGATTTTAGGAGCGCCTCATTAAACTGAACAATGGGCTGATTTTCCCAAAAGCCCTCGGGATTATCTGCCTGTGGCTTCATTAATGATTTAGGCAAGGTGGCGCCTTGAAGATTTAGCACGCGCGTCAAGGCACTAATGCCGCTACGATGGCAGCCCAAAATTAAGAATGATTTTCTTTTGCTGATTTTTACTTCACCTTATTCAGCGCTTCAACCACCTGCTTAATTGCTGACACTGGGATGCACAATTCTATGGAATCAGTACTTCCAGCGGGTCAGATCGTGAGTCTCCAGCAGAAAACCGAAAGGTCTTTAGCCTTGCAACACCATTGTGAATTGCTATGGCAGAAATGCCATCGATTAAAAAACTCTCTTGCTTGTCAGCCATATAAACATCTCGAGTTGTACTTCCTATTTCTATAGGGGCCTCTTTACTAGGAGGAGTTTGTGCTTCATTTGGGACTTTTGCTTTTGTATTCATCGTTCAATTTCTAATTGAATAAATTAATTCCATACCAAATTTTTAGGGCTCGGGCTTACATACAACTCCACTTCGCTCAATGCTTCTTGCATCATTTCAATGCCCTTGCTCATGCCAAAGCTGCGTATAGCTAATTGCTGGGCAGCTTGAGACATCTTTTGCCATGCCGCTTCATCGTCATAAACCTGGGTAATTGTATTGACCCACTCCTGCGGGTTAGATGCGATAAAGCCATCAATACCACTGGAGATCGCAATTCCCTCGGCGGCAACAGGTGAAAGTACTGTTGGAACCCCATGAGCTAATGAACCTGCGACCTTACCTTTGAGACCAGCTCCACTTTGCAGTGGGGCAATAAATACCCTGCACTGATCGTAGACTTCATTAACATTTTCAACCCAGCCTTCTACTTGGATATTGGATTGTTTTTTAAGTTGAGTCTCTAAATCCACAGGCATCTTGCTGCCATAAATGCGTATCTTTATTTTGGGATGCGACTTAGCCAAAAGTGGTGCCACATTATCAGCAAACCAAATAACTGCCTCTTGATTGGGCTTGTGATTGAAGCCACTTAAAAAAGCAATATCTTTACGATCACCAAAACTAGCAATATGTGATGGGCCTTCAACCACCCAAGGACAAATGGCCACTTTAGTTTGGTCCAGGTTATGACTCAGAATGACGGCTTTTTCAATCTCGGTGTAAGCCAATACCAAATCAACTGAAGTCATTACCTCTAATTCTTCTTGGCGAGTTTGCATGACTTTTTGTAGATCGCCATTGCTACTCAAATTTAATTGGGCTCGTAGCTCACGTAAAAAATGCAAGTCTGCGTTCATCAGCACGACTTTTGCGCGTGGTGCGAATTCACGAATAGCATCTAAAAACTGCTTCGCTACATAGTAGCGTGTGACATAGACAAGATCAAATTCTGAACCGCGTTTTTGTAAAAGCTCATTTACGCTTCCGACAAATGGTGAGTAAATAACCTCAACCCCCATTCTCTGCAGGTCCTCTGTATACCCAGCCATCCATGCCATATTGCTAGGAATAAAAGTGCACTTAAATCCCAGCGATTGCAATAATCGAATTTCTTGGATAGCGGCATAGCTGCCAGCATTTTGATCGGGCATTGGCGTCTCGGCATCCAGCACAAGCGCCCTTAACTCAATATTTCGATCTTTAATTAAATCAATGTCAGCGCCTTCTTGGCCATTATCTCTGCAGGCGCGCATCCAACGCGCCTTAAATTTAGGGCGGTTAATCTCTTGCCACTTCTTAATGCCACCATCAACACTGACACCATTACTCATACCCTCAAAATGGATGACGCGTGACAAAGGTGAATATACCGTCTTATATCCAAGCTCGCGCACTGCAAATGCTAAATGCGTATCCTCAAAATAAGCTGGCACATAGGCCTCATTAAACCCACCAACCTGATCCCAAATAGACTTGGGAAGAAGTACGCAGGCGCCGGAAAGGTAGTCTGCCTGCCGTGCGTAATTAAAGCGTGGATCAAGCGGGTTAGCAGATGGACGGTATTGCAAAGGGTTGCCGGTATTCCAAACAATGCCACCTGCCTCTTGCAGCTTGCCATCAGGATATAAAAGCTTAGCACCCACAAGCCCGACATCCTTGAAATGCTTCACAGAAGAGAGCATTTCATCTAACCAATGTGCGGTCACTTCGGTGTCATTGTTTAGCATAACAACAAATTCCCCTTTGGCAACAGATGCCCCCTTATTGCATGAACGAATAAAACCTAAGGATTCTTTGTTATTCAAATAGGCAACCCCAGATATGAGCTTAGGAATCTCGGTAGTTTGATCACTTGATCCATCATCAACCAAAATAACTTCGTAGCTTGCTTCATTAGGGGCCAACAATAAAGATAGCAGGCAGTGGTACGTCACCGCAAATTTATTATGCAATGGGATGACAATGGACACATCCGGCTGATCATTTTTAGGAAATACTAATGGCGCAAAATCCTTATCTTGCTCATGAAATCCCTGCGCTAGACGTTCATGCGCATAGCTCAGTTGCTTTAAGTAATCTGCTACGGGTAGGCCAACGCGAACACTATTTTCTGCAGTATTTTGTATCGATTTAGATAGGCTTTCATACCTAAATCCTGCAAGAGATGACATTGATGGTCGCATCGCTTGTCGTGCATACTTAAGCAGAACCTCATCGGGAGTGAGGGAGTTTGGCATGATGAAAGCTGCTGACCCCAAGCCAATGGCACCATCTTGGGTGCGGATTTCAAAAGCATGCGGCCGACCATCAAAAACACTTGGCGGCAAAGGCGCAAAAAAATCAATCTTGCCGGGACGCCCTTCATCTCTCCAATAACTTCCCACCCCAATAACATCTCCCTGCTCGATTAAATCCACATGACCTCGATCGGCAATCCCGCTTACATCCTTCGCAGACCCACGCAGCAAATTTCCATCAATCAAAATAGACTCTCGAAGCAATGCTTTACCAAATACTTTTAAAGGCGAGCCTTTAATTTTGTCTCCATTTAACACATCCCTCAGCTCAATTTCATGATCCACCCCATCCAGCAAAGACTCTGGGATGGCGACTCTAAATCCATGATTACCATCACCTATATTCGCTTCTAGCAAGTCTGCGCGATATTGGTCAGCTATGCCGCGATAAATTGGCTGCCCTTTTGCGAGCAATATAAATTCCAAGGGTTCATTCGGTTTATTTTGATCGTAAAGCCAACCACTAATAAACTTTCCATCACAGGACTCTAGATAGCCCTCAATCTCATTCGCCTTCGATGACATTGTTTTTTTATTTCTGAGTAACTTCATCATATTTGTCTACGTAGATTCAAACACGAAGTGCAACACGGTTTAAAGATTGCATAAATACTTCATTTGGGGTTTTAAATCCCAAGCGCTTTCTAGGTCGGTTATTTAATTTGTCTTGGATCATTCTAAGCTCCTCGTCAGTCACAGTTGATAACAGTCTTTTCTTGGGGATGTATTGCCTCAGTAAGCCATTGAAGTTTTCGTTTGATCCGCGTTGCCAACTAGCAAAAGGATCAGCAAAGTAAGTAGTGGATTTGAGGGCAGTATCAATTCTGCTGTGCTCGGCAAATTCCTTCCCATTGTCAAAAGTCATGGTTTTAACTAGCGGGGCTAAGGGACTCAGTTTGTTAATGATCACTGCACTCACTAAATCCGAGGTTTTGTTGATGACTTTGGCGATGACAGCATAGCCACTCTTACGCTCTACCATCGTCACTACGGCTTGCTTGTGATGGGCTCCAATGACGGTATCGCCTTCCCAGTGACCGATTTGGGATCTGGTCTCAATATGGACTGGACGCTCACTAATGGGTCTTCTGCCGATGATCTGGCCTCTACGCTCACGGCCACTGGCATAGCGTTTCTTACGCTTCTTTTGGCAGCGTAGCTGCTGATACAGGCTCCCGCCAGCCGCTTTATCAGCGTAGACATGGCGGTAGATGGTCTCATGGCTAATACCGACCTGATTGGCAATTTGCACGGGGCTCCACTGCTCTAAGAGGCAATCCACTGCCTTGCCCCAGTCGGTAGCAGTAATCTGGGTAGCGTTGCGAGAGCCCAAAGAACGCTCTTCTGCCAACAGGCAGGCTTGTTTGGGACGGTAACCCTTGAGCCCGGTATTGCGCGCGAGCTCCCGGCTAATGGTCGACTTATGCCGATTCAGAAGCTGGGCTATCTGGCTTTGGGTTTTTCCGTCTTTCATAAGGATATAAATCTGATATCGTTCAGTTTGGCTAAGGTGTTGATAGATCATGGCTACTTTGACTTGCAGGTCTAGAAGCTTTGGATACTAAAACATCCTTAGCCTTCCTACCTAGTTGTTCAAAGTTGCACTTCGTAGTTGAATTCACTCTATTATTTAATTACTTAAAGCATGGTTTGCACATGAATGCTGGGTCATTTCCATAATAAGGGAATGAATTTTGTCTGTATTGTTGTGATTATCTATCGAAATTAAACAATAGTCCAAATTAGTACGACTTTTAAGTCGCTCCGCGATTGCGCCCAAATCAAAAGCCAAAATGGGTTTTTGACTTTGAAATGCAATATCAAGGGTGTAACTATAGGTTTCTGGCCAGACAGCTGGAAACCAAATCAAATCCGGTTGCAGTTCATTTAATAGAGATAAAGCGGCGGAATCCTCATATTTACCGGTTACTTTGACTCCATACTGCTCCAAAATGCGATCGTTGGGGGTGTACCCCATAACCAAGTACTCCACAGAGCGACCATTTAAGAAATTCCGTCTTGCCATTTTCTCCAAAATAGCAAAGCCCTTAATGTGACTTATTGCTCCTATCACCAAGACCCGAGGAATTGAGTTGGAGCTATTTCTAGCATTTTGGACTGAATATTTTGGCGGCGCTATCTTCACAACTTCATGAGGTCGCACTTGCAATCGACTGTCTGGAAAATACCGAATAAGCCGATCATACGCATCCTGACTAGGAACAGTTACAGCACTTGCTTTTAATAAGCTCTTAGCCTGTAATTCCCTCCAGCTTTTTATGTTGGTAACCCCAAAATCATTTGGACTTTCTTTTAAACAACGATTGCATTGGCTTTCAATGGGCTCTCCACAGTAAATGCCACTCTGATCGACTAAATTAATCCGCGGGCAAATTACAGTGTAATCATGTATGTCTACGATGTACGTAGCCTGCATCTGTGTTGCTAGGCGTGCAAGATAAAGAGGTGCCTGCGCCTCATAGTCGACTAAGCCATGATTTTGAATCGTAGTGATATTGAGTACACCGAGTTTTTTGGCCAATCGGTTTATATCTTTAAACTCAAAATGAGGCGTGTTAAGCAACTGCTTTGCCAAACTATGCTCAATGCGCACTAGGTTTGGCTTTCCTCTAACGGGCCTAAGGTAAAAAACACCCTGTCCTTGCTCAAGGGTCTGTTGTGCATCCTCTTGAAGATGGCGCTCACTTCCGCCGCCGCGGTTATGGCTTACCATGAGGGTATTGATCTCCTTTGACTGCAATTCCAGACGGGCCCAATCTAAACGTTCACGTGCAGTTTTCAGGGGATCATTACGAATAAATGCCTGAATATCTTGGTGGTAGCGCGGATAGCGCTTTGCCAATATTTTCAAGGCCTTGCTCAATTGCGTATCTTTAGATCCGCCAAAGGATGAGTTTCCGATATGATAGACAAACGTATCAGCCGTTAAGAGATTTTTCCATCCCGCTTTAATTGCACGCTGACACCAGTCATTCTCCTCTCCGTACCCAATGCCAAATTCTCTGAGGTCAAATATACCAATCGCATTGATGGCCGCTCGTTTGATATACATACAGAAGCCGATGCCCGTTGGCGCTTCAACTACTACCGCCTTGTTGACTTGCGCGGTTAAGGAATCTAAGCGCTCATACGAAATCTCCAACGGATACGGGTTGTCATGTAAGGTGCGCGGATAGGAGCAAATGGTCGCATTATTGGATAGAGGTGTGACACTAGCAACCAAGGGCTCTCGTCCGGCAGCTGATCTTAAGCGCTCGATCCAGTTTCCAAAGACTTGAGTATCCGAATTCAGAAGGACGATATCGCGCTCAGGATGCAATTGCATTCCAAGGTTGGCTGAATATACAAAACCCCGATTATCTGGATTTTGTATCAAGGTAATAATGTGTAGCTCAGAGAGATTATGCAAATACTCTGTTAACTTTTTCTCAGGGGAGCCATCATTAATGACAATCACTTCAAAAGCAGTGTTTTCTTTAGCATGCAGAACGCTGGCAATGCATTGCAGGGTGGCTGAAGCATTCTTATAAACTGGGATGATGACATCTACTACTACTTCTACTTGGCTTGTTTTATTTTTTTCTGACCAGAGCACTTGATTTGCAATGATTTGCTGATAGCAATCCTCTGCAGAATTGAGTTTTTGCCCTTTTAATTGATTCGTTTTTGAGTTTTGGTAAGGATCATTACCTGCATTATTTGATAGGTCTCGAGTGGGCAGACTATGCCAGCGCCCATATTCCAAATAATGAATCAAAGGATTTGTTCGAGCTGAAGCAATTTCAGGATGCTCTTGCAAATAATAGCTGCCATCAAACTGAGGATTTGGTGATCGCCCTTCAAGACCACCAAATTCTAAATAGTGCCTTAAGGGCTCATAACCCGAATTAAAAACGTCCCGATTTCTAGCAATATAAAACTGGATATCAAACCAGGCACTTGGTGAATAGCGCCGATATTGTCCGATATAAAAATAATGCAATAAAGAATTAACGTTTTTTAATCTTCCGCGAGCTTTACTTTTGTAAAAGCGAGGATCAAATAAGGGATTGGGTTGCCTGCTCTCTTTATCTCCAAATGCAGCAAAGTGATAAATCGGCTGAAAAGCTTGCTGCTCAACATCCAAATAGATTCTCAAGTAGAAATCTTCGTCAAGCAGGCGCGTTTTCTTTAAAAAATAGCTCTGCAGTGCCCAATATGGGTGGCGATATCCAATCATTCTTGATAAATGAGACACCAGCCAAAGGCTACTTAAAATAAGGTAACCATAAGCCTCTTTGAGATAACGAGAGTGAGCGGGAGAAAGACTAAGTTGCAGCAAAAAACGATTACCCCACTAAAATACTAAATTTGTGAAAATCAATAATGACACATTAAATGAACTAAGTTACTCTAGCCTAAGATAGGTTTATTGCCCAAATTTAGTGCTTTAAATGCACAAAAGCCAACTGTATGGCATAAAATAGCTTTATGCCTTATAAAACCATCATTTTTAGAATTTTTCTTATTTTTACTGCTTTAAGCACCCCAATACTTCAGGGTTGCGCTGGCTGGCTACCCTCTGCGGGCGCTAGTCGCTCCCAGGTAGAGGCAGCAGCACCCCAAGAAAGCATAGAAAATTCACCAATACAGGTTATTCCGGTAACGAATACCGTGGCAAATCGGGTAAAGGCGATTCAAAATTCCTTGAATTTTAAGAGCATGATTAAGCCCATGGGCCAAGCAGCCAACCTAGTGCATCCCGGCGATGTATTACAAGTGCTAATCTGGGAGGCCTATCCACCAATTTTATTTCGGCAAGTTGCTTACTCCAACGTGATTAGCGCCGCCTCTGTAACCATTTCTCCAACCGTCTCACAGGCGAGCGGAATTCCAGCACAAACCGTCAACCAGCAAGGGGAAATTACCATTCCCTTTATAGGTAAGGTTCACGTTGCTGGTAAAAGTATCAGCCAAATTGAATCCACTATCGTAAAAAGCCTACAGGGGCGTGCGAATGACCCCCAGATTATCGTACAAAATGTTAGTAATAATACTTCCTTGGCGACCATCATTGGTGAGGTGATTGCTAGCAAGCAAATGCCGCTAACCGCAAAGGGGGAGCGAGTTTTGGATGCCATTGCATCTGCTAGTGGCTTGAAGCAGCCCGTCAATAAGACGACGATTCAAATTGCCCGCCAAGGGGAAATTCAATCCCTACCCATGGAGGCAATCATTCAAGACCCGAAGCAAAACATCGTCTTGCAACCGGGCGATATCATCACAGCTTATTTTCAACCGCTCAGTTTTACATCCCTTGGTGCCACTGGACAAAGCAATAGCGAGGTTGTATTCGAGGCGACTGGTATTACCCTTTCCCAGGCGTTAGGGCGCATTGGAGGTCTAAATGATATGCGGTCAGACTCAAAGGGGGTATTCATCTTTCGCTTTGAAGAACCCGCGGCTGTTGCGACCAAAGAACGGCCTACTGTAGGAGTTACTTCTGAGGGAAAGGTCCCGGTCATTTATCAATTTGACATGAATAAACCCGAAACTTACTTTGCGGCGCAAAATTTTCCCATGAAGAACAAAGATGTAGTCTATGTTTCCGTGGCCTCATCGGTTGAACTCATGAAATTTTTGAGCATAGTGACCTCTGTCTTTGCCCCTGCTGTATCTATCAATAATCAATTTACCCTCGGTTTTTGATTAGCTTTAAGGCTATTAACTGGTAATATTATAGAATAATTAATTCCTTTTTAATTTTTCTCATATGCATGTCACCAGTGAATTAGAAAACAAATCCGAGAAATTGCCCTGGCAAGATTTGCAAAGCGCCTTTTTCCCAAAGGGCATAAGCAGTTTAGGTGCTAATAATGCATCTAGTCTTCGTCTATCTAGCCTTCCATCCTATAAAAATGTCCTGCTACTGCAAGGGCCGGTGGGACCATTTTTTTTAAAATTAGCTCAATTTTTAGAGCAACGTGGAGCTGCTGCCCATAAGATTAATTTTAATGCTGGTGATGAGTGGTTTTATTCTCCCAAGAGATTAAAAACATTTTTATATGAGCACACACTCGACTACTGGCCAAATTACCTAGAAAAATATATTATCCAAAATCAAATTGAAGCAATCTTTGTATTTGGTGATTGTCGCCCTATTCATCGGCCGGCTAAATTACTCTGTCAAGAGTACAACATTGATCTATGGGTTTTTGAAGAGGGCTACTTTAGACCAAACTACTTCACGATGGAATTCGTTGGCGTTAATGCATATTCCAGGCTTTCTAAAGTTTCGTTAGAGCATTTACCCAAAACCGAAAGTTCGATCACTGACTCGCCAATGACCGAGCTGCTGAAAACCTACGACCGATCCCATATCTGCATGGCACGCAACGCCTTTCTCTATTGGCTCATTAATATCACGCAACCAGCAAAGTCAGAAAACTATGATCATCATCGAGAGCTAAACCTAGCGATTGGCTATCGATGGACAAAAAACATACTATCGTATTTTTATTATGATCTTAAAGAGCGCTCCATACAAAAAAAGTTGATGGCCAAGTTTTTGCTCGATAAAAACCCTTTATTTTTGTTTCCTTTGCAGGTTCATGATGATGCACAGATCGTACATCACTCGAAATTTGAATCCATTGAAGAAGTAATTCAATTGGTTGTCACCTCTTTTCATAAGCACATTCAAATAAACACAGGTACAAACCCAATATTAATCATTAAGCACCATCCAATGGATCGAGGCCATAAAAATTATTCACGCTACATCAGGCGCTTATCTGTAACTTTAGGGCTAGAAGATTGCGTTTACTACGTACATGAATTAGATTTAGACTCCATTGCGCCCAGCCTTATGGGGTGTATTACAGTCAATTCTACATATGGTCTTAAAGCACTGTGCAAAGGCGTGCCCGTGATAAACCTAGGCGCCTCGTTTTATAACAAACCTGGAATCACTTACCAGAAATCACTCGATGAATTTTGGCATAATCCAGGAACAGTTTCCCTTGATAAAGTAGAACAATTTAAGCGTTTCATAATTAGCCAGACCCAAGTTAATGGCTGCCTTTACTCTCCCGATTACCAACCAGAATGAGGAGACACTCGCCAAGGCAAGTGCATGCTCCAAGAAAGATAACTAGAACCTTATTTTGTAGCAGTCAAATCCCAGCAAAACGCTGCATATTTCTTTTTCCAGCTTACAAAAGTCCCATCATTTCCGCGAGTATTTCCACAGCCAGAAAGTGTATTTCCGGATACATTCAATATAGTTTTAAAGTGCTTTGATCTAACAGCAATCTGTTTGCCATCGGCCGATAAGGTGCCAACAAACCGATTTGGCTCGGCTTTAGGCGTTTTCAGTAATAACTCTAGGTGCCGCCCCTCTTGGCGCAGGACAGTGAGTGTTCTGGGTGCTTCATAAAAGTTCCAATCTAGAGCTTTGTTTTTATCCCCGACATCATCAGCATGCTTTGGATTGCCTTTCCAAGTTGCACCCATTGAAGTAGTGGTGACCAATCCCTGCCACTCCTTCGGCAGAACAGGAATATTTTGTGGCAATACCGGCGGAGTAGTTCCTGCTGCTAAGTCAATGCAGAAGGATTTATAGTTATTAAACCAATGGGTAAACGTCCCCTTCGAGCCACTAGCCGTAGCGCAGCCCGAGATCTTGTCTCCATCAATGCGCCATAATCCAGAAGTGTATTTATTGGTTACTTGCATTTGTTTGCCATCTGCCGAGAGCATGCCTATCCATTGATCTTCTAATTTAGAGGATTTCCAGAGAAACTTAATATGACGTCCCTCTTGACGAATTATGGTCAGCGTTCTGAGTCCATCGGAAGCACTCCACCCTTTCACAGCCTTTTCTTTGCCTCCAGTTGCATCGCTATTCGGATTATGCATGGAGGGGTCCCCTACACTAGTTGCAGCAACAACACCCGTCCAGACTTTTGGTAGAGTGGCAACCACTTGAGTAGATGGTGGTGATGAGACCGTACCCGCCGTGAATTCATCACACCAGGCTGAGTAACTACCGAACCAATGGCCAAATAAGCCGTTGGTGCCTCGACTGCTCCCACAGCCTGTAAGTTTGTCGCCGTCAATCGTAAAAAAACCGCTGGCTTCTTTTGACGCAATTTGAATGTGCTTGCCGTCTGCCGTTAAGGTCCCTATTTCATTAATCTGATACTTGGAATTCTTAAACTGGAGTTCTAAGTGACGACCCTCTTGGCGCAGGACGGTGTACGTTGCTGCACTATCGTACGTGTTCCACCCTTTGACTTGGCCAGTTTCACCCACATGTAAATAATGTAAGGGATTTTTACGGCTAATTGCGCCAATGGAGGTATCTCCGGCAACACCCGTCCATACCTTAGGTAGGATAGGGGTTGCATTGGAAGTGCTTGCTGTTGGTGGCGTAGTTTGGGCGAGTGCTGAAAATGAAAAACCCATTCCTAGCAATGCGGCCAGAATTCTACTATTCATAACTACTCCACCCTGATGGAATTAAATAATGATTGTTTTGGCTAGAGCTTAAAAAAGGATTCTCTAGTACTGGGCCCTATAGCGGTCAAACTTATTCAGTCCAATTCTTAGATGGGCTATTAACGGCCTCATTCCAGGTAATGAAACCACTATTGTCTTTATCAATCAGGTTAAATTCAGCGTCAGAAATACCGGCCTTCTTTGCCTCTTCTCTTGATATTTGTTTGTCTCCGCTAAAGTCAATTTTTTTAAAACTATATTTTTTAACTACTATCGGATTTTCGGCTTTTGCTGCTGGGGTAGCTACTTGTGAAAAAACTGTTATTGGGAATAAACATAATAAGACTGCTGCAATCTTGTTTAATTTCATTTTGTATCTCCAAGTTAACTATTTTTATATTACACAAACGGGAGTAAGCAAAGTACTGTGGGTTTTATTGAATGACTATTAGCCCAATGGGAGAGGCCTTTTGCCAATAGAATGCCTTGCTAAGTGTCGTAGGTCAAAGACTTTATGGACCATCTGATTCAAACCGAGGGTAACCCCCTGATACCCCTCCCTTAGTGCCCATTGGAGAAGTTTGTGAAGGTCCCTTGATGACCTTAACTTCAAGACCGATAGCAGACTGTCAGAATAAAAGAAAAGCCACCCCGCAGGATGGCTTCTTGATATCACTTGTAATACTTTGTACGACTCGACACATAGTTAACACTTTATACCGGACACATACTTTACAGTTTTAGGCATAGGAGGGACCTTACTATGCCGTGGAATGAAAGTACGAAGATGGATGAAAAGCTTAAATTTGTGTCTCGTTACCTCGATGGCGAGAAGATTGCAACCCTTTGCCAGGAGTTTGGAATCTCCAGAGTGACTGGACATAAGATCATTGATCGTTATAAAGACAGTGGTTTAGAAGCCTTTACGGATCGATCAAGAAGACCCTTTAGGCAAGCCAATCGGCTACCCTTCCAGGTCGAGCAACTGATCGTGAACCTCAAAAAAGAGTTCCCAACCTGGGGCGCTCCTAAACTACGAGACCGAATCCACACCCACTATCCAGATCTAGCGCTGCCTGCTAAAAGTACGGTGCACGCAGTTCTGGATCGCCATGGCCTAGTCAAAAAGAAACGGACACGCCACCACCCCAAGCTTGCCGGGACAAACCTATCGGATCTCAAAGAGGCGAATGCCCTGTGGTGCGTGGATTACAAAGGGGAGTTCATGCTGGGTAACAAGCAGTATTGTTACCCCTTAACCGTGACTGACTATGCCAGCCGCTTCCTCATTTGCTGTGAGGGCCTAGAGAGCACCAGAGAAGCTGGGGCCTTTACGGTCTTTGAACAACTCTTTAAGGAGTATGGCTTGCCAAGCAGTATTCGCTCAGATAATGGGGTGCCATTTGCTAGCCCCAATGCGATTTATGGTCTATCGAGTTTATCCGTCTGGTGGCTCCGCTTAGGCATTGGCATTGAGCGCATTAAGCCCGGCAATCCCCAGCAAAATGGCCGCCATGAACGCATGCATTTAACGCTTAAGCAAGCCACGACTAAACCCCCAGCCAAAACGATGTTGCAACAGCAAGATAAGTTTGAAGACTTTATCTATGAGTACAACTATGAGCGGCCTCATCAAGCTTTAGCGATGAAAAAACCAGCAGAGTTATATCTACCATCTACCAAGAGATATGAAGGGCTACCTGATGTGAGTTACCCCTTCCACGATAAAACCGTGACCATAACGAACTGCGGACGCATCTGTTTGGATGGTAAGAAGATTCACTTTAGTACGGTGTTCGCTGGCCATGACGTGGGCCTGCGCCAAGTCGAAGACGATGTGTGGTTAGTCAGCTTTATGGATTACGATATGGCTTACTTTGATATGGAATCTTCTCGGGTACAAGCCCTAGAAAACCCATTTGGTCCCAAAGTATTGGGGATGTGATTGGTAAAGGTGTAAACCATGTGGTCGGTACCGGACGTAAAGCATGTGTCCGGTACGTACCCTTATAAAGCTGGCGGAGCGGACGGGACTCGAACCCGCGACCCTCGGCGTGACAGGCCGATATTCTAACCAACTGAACTACCGCTCCAAAATACAATGAGAAAACATCACGCTATATTTTACTGCCACCAGAATTCTGGCGTCCCCAGGGGGATTCGAACCCCCGTACTCACCGTGAAAGGGTGATGTCCTAGGCCTCTAGACGATGGGGACCTGGACTACTTCTGTTTACTGCAATTTTGAATGTTTGGTGGAGATAAGTTGCCTCTAGAATTCTCTTAAAGCCCTATTAAAATGGCTCTAGTATTGTTCACGAAGATAAAAACCTCTGATTACATTCACTAAGTTAAAGAACCGAATAATAGGCGGGAAAAAAGGTGAAAGTTACCGGAACTAAAACCTAAAGGATTCGTCACCAAATGATCGCACTCATTATACATAATCTAATTTGCCCTGCATCTAACTTAGGAATTATAGCTCAAATCTATTGCGATCGTCAAAACTCTTTGTCTTCTATTGTAGCTTGGCCTCCTCCCAATAAATTGACTCTCACTAAATTTGGATTTCATCATAAAACCTCCTGATATTAATATGCCACAAATAACAGAAAATTCACCTTTCTAAACGTTTACTTTTTAGGGGGTGCTACACAGGCAGGCCGACTGACAGTGCGTTTATTGAATCATTTAACGGAAGCCTAAGAGATGAATGCTTGAACATCCATTGGTTTATGTCACTTGAAAATGCCCAAGAAAAGCTTAAAAATTGGAGGCAGGATTACGATTATTTTAGACCGAAAACATCGCTGCGGAATTTCCAGCCGGCGATGTTTGACAAGTCATTTTGCAGCTCAACCACACTGACCCCCTCCCAATAAACTGGTAGACCTCAAAACTAGAGTAATGTCGTTTAGACCCATTTTAAAAAATAGGGAAAAACGATGAAAAGATCTAAATTTACTGAAGAACAAGTTACCTACGTTCTGCGCCAAGCCGAATCCGGAACTGCTGTTGAAGATGTCTGCCGCAGCATTGGAATATCGCAAGCTACCTTCTACATTTGGAAGAAAAAATATGGTGATTTAGGCGCCAGTGAAGTGCGTCGCCTGCGTCAACTGGAAGAGGAGAATCTCAGGCTCAAAAGATTAGTTGCAGATCTGACTTTAGATAAAAGCATTCTTCAGGAGGTGATTAAAAAAAAGATCTAAAACCTTCGCGTAGACGGATCCTGGCCCAATGGATCCGTCAAACCTATGGTGTCGCAATCGAGCGCGCTTGTGACTTGGCAAAGCTTTCACAAACAGCTTGGTACTACACCGCCAATCAAGATCAGCAAGAAGGGTTACGCATGCGGATTCGGGAGATTGCCAATGCTCGCCCTCGGTTTGGATACGAACGGATCCATGTATTGTTACGGCGCGAAGGTTGGCAAATTAACGTTAAACGGGTCTATCGCCTCTATTGCCTAGAAGGCTTGCAGGTTCGGATGCGAAGAAGGCGCAGAAAACGGCTTAGCCTGCACCGAGGTATGCCAGCGCCTGCAAACGGAGTTAACGAGCGCTGGAGCATGGACTTTGTCCATGATCAACTGGCCAATGGATTGGCGTTTCGGGTGCTGACAGTGATTGATAACTGGAGTCGCGAGAGTGTCTTACTAGAAGTCGGTTTTCGATTGACTGCGCAAAGTGTGATTGACGCCCTCAATCGCGTTAATAAATTCCGTAAGCTGCCGACCTCTATTACCGTCGATCATGGCCCAGAATTTACATCCTTGGTTATGGATGAGTGGGCTCATGTTAGTCGGGTAAATTTAGCCTTTACAAGGCCTGGAAAGCCCACAGATAATGGCCTTTGTGAATCTTTTAATGGTCGACTTAGAGATGAGTGTTTGAACGTGCATGAGTTCAAAACCATGGAGGAAGCCAAGCGGATTATTGAAGCCTGGAGATGTGATTACAATGAACAAAGGCCTCATAGCTCCTTAGGAAATCTGACCCCTAATGAGTTTGTAAAACAAGGTCAGAAAACTCGGTCATGAATGACAGGATTCTAGTTTTAAATCCTCCGGTTATTGGGGGGAGGTCAACACAGTCGATTTTTCTAGCTCAGGGCCGACTGATTTATGGGTGGAAGACAAAAATATAACACGAAGAATTTTAACTATTTGCTTTTGCAATGGATATAGAATTTTATAAGATAATAACTAATCATAAATCAGATTAATTTAGTACTGATTATTGCTCCCACTTATTATTTTTCCAGCTTCTCGTTTCTTTTCCAGAGACCCAACGACTCCAAGCCTCTATAAGAAACTTTTCAAGTTCGTCCACGCACTCCATGTTCTCAACATACCGCAATGAATTTGCACTAAGTTTTTCTGACAATTTTTTATGCCACTCCTTATCCTTCGCTAGACGCAATGCAATTTCAACATACTCTTCGGAAGTTCTTGCAGTTAGTCCAGAAATATCCAAGTAATCATAAATTGCTGCCGTCCAGTTACTAAATGGTATTCCGGAGGGCATAGTAACTACTGGCACACCTAGCATGGCGGCATCAAAGCTTGATGACATTCCACAAATTGGAAATGAATCTAAAACGCAATCCGCTGACTGAAGAGCCGCATGAGCCTCCGCTTGGGCAAGGCCCGGTAGAAATACAATCCTAGAATAGAAATCCTCCCCCAAAGCCTTCCGCAATCTTGCCTTTAATGTTTTTGAGTAGGGATTATTGCCACGAAAGAAATATATGATTGCATTATTGTCTGCGTTCACTATTTTATGGAATACATGATCCATTGATGGGTGAATTTTAGCTGGTGTATTAGCGCAAATATACACATGCGAATTTTTCTTGGAAGCTAGTAAGCTGCTAATAACAGTTTTAGGATCATTTGCCCCTATTGATGAATTATTAGTAGCTACGTTTTCGATCCAATATGGCGGATGATTGAGATACGCTACTGCGCAACCATAATACTTTGTTGAATTTAAGGGCTCTGCCATTTTCCACGATATGTAATAGTCTGCATTTTTCAGGCCACTTGTCCAATTTGGCTCAAGCAATACCATTTGTAGTGGCGCCAATCTTGACATCATAGGAAAAAAGATGCTCGGGACAGAGGGGGCTGAGATGATGATATCTAGCTTTTCTTTGGCAATGATATTCAGAGCCTCTAGAAGATCATCAGTCGGATACTCTACAACTTTATCCGCTCGATCAACCCAAGATTTTGCAATCTTACTATTTCCAGCCATTCCAGGGCGTATATAAATTGTCTCAAAAGTCGACTTATCAAGATGATTTAATAGGCCAGACATCATTGGCATATTATCTAGGACAATAAACCCAATTCTAAGCCGATCACTATTCTTTTTTATGAAGCCTCCTCTCTCTGAGGGAAAAGAAATCTTAAAATCAAGCCTTGGCCATAATCTAAATACAAATCTCTCGAATGCTTTAATGCTGTCTGTATATCTCTCAGGATTGGCCAGTGCAAATATATTTTGCCATGGAGCCCACATGTTAGTCATTTCTTTAACTGGATCATTAAGATTTACTGAGGATTTTAACCATGTTGAGCAGTCGTTGATAAATTTATCAATATAAAGATTTGTATCTTCGTTAGCCATCAAAATCATTGGTATGTTTAAATTTTGAGCCATAGAATAAGTGTAAGATTCATTTTCTAAATCATTATTTTTTTGGTGGAAATTTAATAGTGCAGTTTTGACTTGATTATTAAATGTGGGACTATTACTGAGAGACTCTCCATACATAATCATTTGTATAGATCTTTCCTTGTTAAGCCCATTAATTTCAAGATGTTGAATGAATTCATTTTTTAATTCGTCAGTGGATTGACTCCCACACTCCAACTCAATAGTCGATAGATTGAAGATAAATTCAAAATAAGCATTATTTTCTAATAACAGCCTATAAAAACTTAAAGGTGACCTTGGCTTCAAACTAAGGCTAGATATAAAATGTGAATAACGTATGTACTCACTATTCAGCGCGCATGATAGCTCATAATGTTTAAAAAGTGTTTCGGAAGATAAGAGCTTTCGACACCCTTGCTCTAAAAGATCCAGCGCCATAAGATAATTATGTGTGCGAGATATAGAGAGGGCTTTGTATAAAAATTCCTGAGGATTATTTGGGGTGATATTGGATAAATACTGATAAATTTCATTTGCTTCATCGCTTCTTCCATGCCGCGATAGCAGGCCAACAAGCCTCCAAAGGTGCACGGGCTCTTTGTTCTTACTAAGATCCTTAATTCCAACATTTGCCAGTTCAAGATAATTATTTTTTAGGTACCAATCGGTTAAATGCAATCGAGTAATGTCATCTGGATATTTAGCAGACAGTAGCTCACAAAACTGTCTTTTATCAACGCCATCTGGACATAAATAATCAATAGACCTATCTAGCCATCCTTTCTGACCACAAATATTGAGATAAGCAGTTTCTAAAGCTGAGAAGTGAGGATAGAGTGCAATTCCTGCTTCAAAGGTGGTAATTGAATTTTCATGATTTTGCAGGGTATTACCAACCACCATCCTGAATAAAGAGAGGGCTTTATATAAAAATTCCTGAGGATTATTTGGGGTGATATTGGATAAATACTGATAAATTTCATTTGCTTCATCGCTTCTTCCATGCCGCGATAGCAGGCCAACAAGCCTCCAAAGGTGCACGGGCTCTTTGTTCTTACTAAGATCCTTAATTCCAACATTTGCCAGTTCAAGATAATTATTTTTTAGGTACCAATCGGTTAAATGCAATCGAGTAATGTCATCTGGATATTTAGCAGACAGTAGCTCACAAAACTGTCTTTTATCAACGCCATCTGGACATAAATAATCAATAGACCTATCTAGCCATCCTTTCTGACCACAAATATTGAGATAAGCAGTTTCTAAAGCTGAGAAGTGAGGATAGAGTGCAATTCCTGCTTCAAAGGTGGTAATTGAATTTTCATGATTTTGCAGGGTATTACCAACCACCATCCTGAATAAAGAGAGGGCTTTATATAAAAATTCCTGAGGATTATTTGGGGTGATATTGGATAAATACTGATAAATTTCATTTGCTTCATCGCTTCTTCCATGCCGCGATAGCAGGCCAACAAGCCTCCAAAGGTGCACGGGCTCTTTGTTCTTACTAAGATCCTTAATTCCAACATTTGCCAGTTCAAGATAATTATTTTTTAGGTACCAATCGGTTAAATGCAATCGAGTAATGTCATCTGGATATTTAGCAGACAGTAGCTCACAAAACTGTCTTTTATCAACGCCATCTGGACATAAATAATCAATAGACCTATCTAGCCATCCTTTCTGACCACAAATATTGAGATAAGCAGTTTCTAAAGCTGAGAAGTGAGGATAGAGTGCAATTCCTGCTTCAAAGGTGGTAATTGAATTTTCATGATTTTGCAGGGTATTACCAACCACCATCCTGAATAAAGAGAGGGCTTTATATAAAAATTCCTGAGGATTATTTGGGGTGATATTGGATAAATACTGATAAATTTCATTTGCTTCATCGCTTCTTCCATGCCGCGATAGCAGGCCAACAAGCCTCCAAAGGTGCACGGGCTCTTTGTTCTTACTAAGATCCTTAATTCCAACATTTGCCAGTTCAAGATAATTATTTTTTAGGTACCAATCGGTTAAATGCAATCGAGTAATGTCATCTGGATATTTAGCAGACAGTAGCTCACAAAACTGTCTTTTATCAACGCCATCTGGACATAAATAATCAATAGACCTATCTAGCCATCCTTTCTGACCACAAATATTGAGATAAGCAGTTTCTAAAGCTGAGAAGTGAGGATAGAGTGCAATTCCTGCTTCAAAGGTGGTAATTGAATTTTCATGATTTTGCAGGGTATTACCAACCACCATCCTGAATAAAGAGAGGGCTTTATATAAAAATTCCTGAGGATTATTTGGGGTGATATTAGAAAAATGCTGATAAATTTCATTTGCTTCAGATTTTTTACCGACAGAATTTAATGAATTTGCTTTTTGCCAGAGTGATGTATGTGAATGCAGCTGATTTTTCATTATTAATTAAATAGAATTTCCACAGAATCCGCTTAACAAGGGATGAATAGTTTTATAATACTGTATGGTAATTAAGCCATCAACTTTACGTCTTATATTTTTTGTATTTTATATTCAAAATATTAAATATAGACTTTTTTATTAAGTACTCGAGTTGTAATTTTCATATTTAAACTGCCGTCAATTTAGGTCCGCGACCAAAGAGAGTTTTTCTATAGTAATGACCTCCACCCATAAATCAGTCGGCCCTGAGCTAGAAAAATCGACTGTGTGGTTGAGCTGCAAAATGACTTGTCAAACATCGCCGGCTGGAAATTCCGCAGCGATGTTTTCGGTCTAAAATAATCGTAATCCTGCCTCCAATTTTTAAGCTTTTCTTGGGCATTTTCAAGTGACATAAACCAATGGATGTTCAAGCATTCATCTCTTAGGCTTCCGTTAAATGATTCAATAAACGCACTGTCAGTCGGCCTGCCTGGCCATAAAAAATCTGAGACAACTTGGTTGTCATAAGCCCAGCGATCGAGTGCATTAAAAATAAATTCCAGCCCATTATCCCCCTGAATCCACGTTGGTTTGCCACGTTGTGAGACGATAAGCTCTAACAGATGTGCGACATCATCACCTCGGATATTTTGCGCGGGATAAATTGCCAAGTACTAATAGGTGTGGTTATCCATCAAGATTAAGGCTCTAAATTTATTGCCGTTTAAAGATGCATCAGATACAAAATCCATACTCAAAGCTTGATTGGGTCCTGCCAGCACTGGGCACTCCATACGGCTTGTCGCTACCTTGCTTCGCCGTGGCCGCTTGCATCCCAGGTTCAAGCCCTCTTCATGATACAAGCGATACAGCCGCTTGTGATAGACCACCCATTCATCTCGACGAATGAGAATATACATATGCCTAAATCCATAACGAATACGGGTTCGGGCAATCTCTTACAGCCTTGCCTTCAAAGGAGCATCGAGTGGCTTGCCTTTGGGTTTGTGATGTTTGTGATACCAGGCTGAGCGTGTCTGCTGACAAACACCGTAAGCACGTTGCACACTCACCCGATATTGCTTAATGAGATGGCCGACCAGCAGCTTACGCTGCGCCGGCCTAAAAGCTTTTTTCGCAGAATATCTTGCAGGATGGCTTTATCCAGCTCCAGATCAGCTACCAATTGCTTTAGCTTGCGGCTCTCTTGTTCAAGCTGCTTAGTGGTGTCTGAGCTCAGACACCACTAAGTCACTATATTTTTTATTCCAGATGTAGAAAGTGGCTTGGCCGATGCCGATCTTGCGACAGACCTCACCAACCGAAGTGCCGGTATCGACTTGATGCAATGCAAAAGCAACCTTCTGTGTACTTTGACCTCTTCATGGCGCACCACTCCTTGGGGTCAATATCGCCGATTTTTTTAATTTAGGGCGTCCAATTTATTGGGAGGAGGCCAAAATTAAGTAAATATATTTTCCAGAGGAGGATGGTAAGGTTTAAATGGTGGAGATAAGCGGGATCGAACCGCTGACCTCTTGCATGCCATGCAAGCGCTCTCCCAGCTGAGCTATACCCCCATAATCTCGCGTTCAAACTCCTACATCAACACAAGACATTTAAAACAATCCAAGATTTTAGCCTATTTTTACCTGTTCGCCCTAATTTTCGGCGGCAAGCACCTTCCTCAGGCGCTGCAGGGTTTCGGCCTTCCCCAGGATGACCAAGACGGCATCAATTGCTGGGGTTTGGGTGGTAGCAAATAGAGCGTAGCGAACAGGCATGGCTAAGGCCGGCATCTTCAGTTGATGCTGCGCTAAGACTGCCTTGAAGGCTGCTGAATACCCCTCTTTACTACCATCGCTCGCCTCAAATGCCACAATCAAATCAGCCAATGCTGGGCGAATATTGGCTGGAATATTGGCATCGATTTCCTGCTGCGAAAACGCGGGTGCCGGCATATAAAACAGCTTGGCACCGTCGGCAATTTCCAGCAAGGTATTGGCGCGGTCTTTAAGAAGCCCAACCACCTGAATAAAGTCGGGTCCCTGTCCCGTTTCCGGAATAACGATCCCGCGCTCGAGAGCAAATGGCTTGACCTGCTCTGCTAGTTTTGCAGCATCGCTATGCTGAATGTAGTGGTGATTCAGCCAGAGCAACTTTTCAGGGTTGTGCTGAGCCGGGGAGCGCCCTAAATGATCTAAATCAAACCAGCCCACAAATTGATCACGGGTAAAAACTTCGGCATCGCCGTGAGCCCAGCCAAGGCGCGCTAAGTAATTCAGAATAGCCTCGGGCAAATAGCCTTCGCGCTGGTAATCGCGCACACTCATGGCGCCATTGCGCTTACTCATCTTTTCGCCTTCCTCATTCAGGACGGTGGGTAGATGCGCATAAATCGGCGGCGTCCCACCCAAAGCACGCATGATATTAATTTGACGAGGGGTGTTATTGACGTGATCATCGCCCCGAATTACATGGGTGATCCGCATATCGATGTCATCAACGACCACACAAAAGTTATAGGTTGGCGTGCCGTCGGGCCTGGCAATAACGAGGTCATCGAGCTCATCATTACTGATTTCGATTTGGCCTTTCACGGCATCTTGCCAAATAACTGAACCACCAATGGGATTTTTAAAGCGAATCACTGGCAATACGCCCTCCGGTACGGGGGGCAAAACCTTGCCTGGCTCTGGTCGCCACAGACCGTTATAGCGCGGCTTCTCTTTATTCGCCATTTGCTGATCGCGCAAGGCATTGAGTTCTGCCTCACTCATATAGCAAGGGTATGCAAGACCAGATTTCAGCATCTCTGCAATCACTTCACGGTAGCGATCCATGTGCTGCATTTGATAGATGGGGCCCTCATCGATATCAAGGCCAAGCCATGCCATGCCGTCGATGATGACATCTACTGCCTCTTGGGATGAGCGCTCAAGGTCGGTATCTTCAATGCGGAGAATAAAGTCACCGCCATGGTGGCGCGCAAACGCCCACGGGTACAGTGCGCTGCGGAGGTTGCCGAGGTGGATAAAGCCAGTTGGACTGGGTGCAAATCGGGTACGTATAGACATAGCAAGTATTATCTCAGGTCAAGCAAATCAAGGCAAAACCAAGGATACTTTGGCCCATGAATGAATTACTTGTCTTTGTATGCGATGGCGCCCCCGTTCGCGGCGAGATTGTGTCAATCAGTACTGCATGGCAGGCGGTATTAGCGCGGCGCAATGATCCCCCTGTTATTCGTCAGATTCTGGGCGATTTTGTCGCGGCTGCAACTTTACTGAGTGCCAGCCTCAAATTCGACGGCACTCTAATTATTCAGGCGCAAAGCAAGGGCCCGATCTCCCTCTTGGTGGTGGAATGCAGCTCGAACCTCACCATGCGCGCTACGGTCAAGTTATCGGTCGAGCCTACTGAGATAGACCCGAATGCTACGCTGGCTGATTTACTAGATGCCGCCAATACCGGCCGTCTAGTGATTACGCTGGATCCAACCGAGCGCCAGCCAGGACAGCCGCCCTATCAAGGCATCGTTGCCCTACAGCAAGACCATAATGGCATTGCTGTGCCCGTAAAAAATGCAGCAGAAGCCATCATGCTGTACATGCGCCATTCAGAACAATTGGAAACCCGCATTTGGCTTGCCTCCAACGAACAGGTTGTGGGTGGTTTACTGTTACAACGTTTACCCAATTCGGGCGGTCACGTGCACCTCGATCCGCAAACGGCAGCCGAAGGCTGGAGTCGCATTCAGGCGCTAGGCGAAACCATTACGACGGATGAGTTGCTTGAGCTCAGCCCCGAGACCACATTGCGCAGGCTCTTTTTAAATGAATCCAGCGAAGCTGGTGTGCGGGCGTTTCCGACACGACCAGTCCAATTCGCCTGCCGTTGTTCACGCCTTAAAGTTGCCGATGTGTTGCGCATGCTGGGGGAAGAAGAAGTAAATAGTATCCTGGCCGAACAAGGCGCAGTAGAGACCGGGTGTGAGTTTTGCGGCAAGACCTACCGATTTGATGCAGTGGATTGCATTCAGGTGTTCAAAACGGATTTGCTGACCGATGCCACCAGGCCACCATCAGGTGGGCATTAAGCAGCTACTGCTTACTGCGGTTTTTGCGACTCTTTAGCAAGCGCATCCTGCTTTGCCTCTGCTACGGATTTATCGCTCGGCAGAATTTGCACAAAGTACTCACTGTCTTTGATCATGCCGTGTTCCGCCCGCGCCCGCTCTTCAATCGCGCGCGTACCGGATTTCAAATCATTGACATCCCCTACCAGCTTCGTATTGCGTAGGGCTAGGGCTTGGTTTAACTCTTTCTGATCCTTGAGCTGCTTTTCCATTTCATAGACCTTAAACCAACCGCCCTTCCCTAACCAGAGCGGGTATTGGATTGCAATCAGCAAACCAAACATGGAATAGATAATGAGTCGCATGACTTTGGAAAGTCGACTTTTATTTCTTCAGGTTATAAAAAACCGATTTACCAGGATAGGTAGCCACATCACCTAAGTCTTCCTCAATGCGCAATAACTGGTTGTATTTAGCAATCCGATCCGAGCGCGATAAGGAGCCCGTTTTAATCTGGCCTGCATTGGTACCCACTGCAATGTCGGCAATCGTGCTGTCTTCGGTTTCGCCAGAGCGATGGGAAATCACCGCCGTATAGCTTGCTCGCTTAGCCATTTCAATTGCGGCAAAGGTCTCGGTTAAGGTGCCGATTTGATTGATCTTGATCAGGATGGAGTTTGCAACACCCTTTTCGATGCCTTCTTTTAGGATGCGCGTATTGGTCACAAACAAATCATCGCCCACCAGCTGAATCTTTTTGCCCAGCTTTTGCGTTATGTCAGCCCAGCCATCCCAGTCACTCTCGTGCATACCATCTTCGATGGAAACAATCGGAAATTGGTCAGCTAAATTACCCAAGTAATCCGAGAATTCGCTTGAGCTGAGCTGCAGCCCTTCACCAGCGAGGTGGTATTTGCCATCTTTATAGAACTCACTCGCAGCGCAATCCAGTGCCAGCAGTACATCTTCGCCAGCGTTGTAGCCCGCTTTTTCAATGGCGAGCAAAATAGTTTCAAGGCATTCCTTATTGCTCGCAAAATTCGGCGCAAAGCCACCCTCATCGCCAACGGAAGTTGGCATATTCTTATCCTGCAGAATTTTCTTCAGGGCATGGAAGATCTCAGCACCGCAGCGCAATGCCTCGCGGAAGGTTTCCGTACCCACCGGCATGATCATGAATTCTTGAATATCTAAGCTGTTGTTCGCATGCGCGCCGCCATTGACGATGTTCATCATCGGCACGGGAAGTTGCATGGCGCCAGAGCCGCCAAAGTAGCGATACAAAGGTAAGCCAGCCTCTTCTGCGGCAGCGCGGGCCACGGCCATGGAAACAGCCAAAGTGGCGTTTGCACCGAGACGGGCTTTATTATGAGTACCGTCGAGCTCATTGATGGTGCGATCCAAGAACGCCTGCTCACTGGCATCCAGGCCCATCACCGCTTCCGCAATTTCGGTATTGATATTTTGAACGGCCTTCAGAACACCTTTGCCAAGGTAACGCTCGGCATCACCATCGCGCATTTCAATCGCTTCGCGCGAGCCAGTCGAGGCGCCCGATGGAACTGCAGCTCGGGCCATCACGCCAGACTCGAGGAGCACATCGCACTCTACCGTTGGATTACCGCGTGAATCTAAAATTTCTCTACCGATAATATCGACGATGGCACTCATGAACTTCTCCTCAAAACTGCTCTTCTAAAAAAGTACCGCTTTTTTTCACAACCGCATCGATTGCAACAAGCGATTCCAATAATTCTTTCATGCGATTTAATGGCACCGCATTGGGCCCATCGGACAGTGCCTTGGCTGGATCGGGGTGGGTTTCCATGAACAGGCCACTAATGCCGACAGCCATTGCAGCGCGCGCCAACACGGGGACAAATTCACGCTGCCCGCCACTACTGCCGCCCTGCCCACCTGGTAACTGCACAGAGTGGGTGGCATCAAATACAACGGGTGCCTGCGTCTGACGCAAAATAGCGAGGCTACGCATATCCGACACTAAATTGTTATAGCCAAATGAAGCGCCGCGCTCGCACACCATAAACTGATCCGGCACATTGGCTTCTACTGCCGCATCACGGGCCTTCTGGATTACATTGAGCATCTCATGCGGAGACAGAAACTGCCCTTTTTTGAAATTGACAGGCTTACCACTTTGCGCGCAAGCCCGTATGAAGTCCGTTTGGCGGCACAAAAAAGCCGGTGTTTGCATTACATCCACCACCGCGGAGACGGCGGCAATTTCACTAATGTCATGCACGTCCGTCAAAACCGGCACACCGATCTCTTTACGGACTTTGGCCAAAATCGCCAAGCCTTTTTCCATGCCAAGACCCCGAAAGGAGCTGCCGGAGGTGCGATTGGCTTTATCGAACGACGACTTATAAATAAATGGAATGCCAAGTGATCCCGTAATTTCCTTCAGCGTACCAGCAATATCCAGAGCCGACTGCTCTGATTCAATTACGCAAGGGCCGGCAATTAAGAAGAAACGTCGATCGAGGCCGACATCAAATCCACACAGTTTCATGCTGCCACCGCTTGGTTTGCGTCGTGGTGCGCCAGGGCCGCCTTAATGTAGGCCAAAAAGAGTGGATGGCCATCGCGCGGCGTCGACGTAAATTCAGGGTGAAACTGCACACCAAAGAACCAAGGGTGCATGGCCTTGGGCAACTCCATCATCTCAGGCAATGATTCCGTTGGGGTGCGCGCTGAAATAACCAGTCCAGATCCCTCCAAACGGGGTACGTAAATATTATTGACTTCATACCGATGGCGATGACGCTCGTTGACTTCGTCGCCATAAATGGTATGCGCCAAGGTATTCGCTTTCACTGGGCAGCGCTGTGAACCTAAGCGCATGGTGCCACCTAAATCCGAATCGTCACCGCGTTTTTCTACACGTCCTTCACGATCAAGCCATTCTGTAATGAGCGCCACAACGGGGTGCGCTGTCTCCGGATCAAACTCGGTGCTGTTGGCCCCAGTAATAAGCGCTACATGGCGAGCAAATTCGATTACCGCCAATTGCATACCCAAGCAAATGCCCAGGTAAGGAATGCGATTTTCACGTGCATAGCGGATGGCGGCAATCTTGCCTTCGGTACCGCGTTTACCAAAACCACCTGGCACCAAAATAGCATCCAAATTCGCTAAGCAAGCGATGCCGTCTTTTTCAATCTGCTCTGAATCAATGTAGCGAATGTTCACCCGGGTGTGGTTATGAATACCCGCATGGCGCAAGGCCTCAATTAAGGACTTATACGACTCGGTTAAGTCGACGTACTTGCCCACCATGCCAATCATGACCTCATGTTGGGGATTTTCCATCTCGTAGACCAAATGGGTCCATACGGAGAGGTTGGCTGGTTTTGCTTCGATGTGCAGTTCGCGGCAGATCAGATCATCCATGCCTTGCTCGTGCAGCATTTGTGGAATCTTGTAAATCGTATCGACATCCCATACCGAGATGACTGATTCTTCCCGTACGTTCGAGAATAAGGAAATCTTCGCGCGCTCATCCTCCGGAATCGGGCGATCAGCGCGGCACAGCAAAACGGTCGGCATGATGCCAATCTCGCGCAGCTTTTGTACGGAATGCTGGGTTGGTTTTGTTTTCAGTTCGCCGGCACTGATTAGGTAGGGAACTAAAGTCAGGTGGACGAAGGCACAGCTGTGGGGCGGCAGGCGCAGGCTCATTTGGCGAGCGGCCTCTAAAAACGGCAGGGATTCAATATCACCTACGGTGCCGCCAATCTCACAAATGGCAATATCGGCTTGCCCATCCAGGCTGGCTTTGGCGCCCCGCTCGACAAAGGCTTGGATTTCATTGGTAATGTGCGGAATGACCTGAACTGTCTTGCCGAGGTACTCGCCACGCCGCTCCTTACGAATCACCGATTCGTAAATCTGGCCAGTTGTAAAGTTATTGCTTTTGCGCATCTTCGCCGAAACAAAGCGCTCGTAATGACCCAGATCTAAATCGGTCTCAGCCCCATCTTCCGTCACAAAGACTTCGCCATGCTGAAAGGGGCTCATGGTGCCCGGATCAACGTTAATGTAAGGATCGAGTTTTAGGAGGGTGACTTTCAGACCGCGGGATTCGAGAATCGCGGCAAGCGAGGCAGCTGCAATTCCTTTCCCTAGGGAAGAAACTACGCCACCAGTGACAAAAACGTATTTGGTCATCGCGCTTTGGCTCTGTTGGAAATTCTAATTATAACGATACCTTTACAAGAATTCCAAATTACGCAGGCAGTAAAATCACCTTTTATTCATAAACCCCCATTTGCCCCAATGGGGCTTAGAGGAAGCCGAAATGCGCTTTTTATTTGCTACTTTAATCACCATCCTCTCCCTATTTTATTTTTTGCCCTTTGCCATCGCGTTTTACAGGAAGCGAGTCAATACGGGTGCTATTTTTGCCCTCAACCTGTTTTTAGGCTGGACATTGATTGGATGGGTCATTTCCTTGGTTTGGGCCCTGAAGGATGAACACACCATTTAGCCAGGTTAAGTCATGAATAGGCTCTTTTTTGACCCTTTTCATAGCATTTTTTACAAATTTTGATGTCCAGCATCCGATCAAAACATTACAATAGGCTTGATCGAGGTCAAGCCTTTGACTTACCTTGCTTCGCCATTCAATTGATAACCCCTTATTCATAGGAAACGCGATGTTAGAAGCTTACAACGCCCAAGTTGCAGAACGCGCAGCACTTGGTATCCCCGCCCTGCCCTTAACCAAAGATCAGACTGCTGAGCTAATTGGTTTACTGAAAAACCCCCCCAAGGGTAAAGAGGCTGAGCTGGTGGACCTGATTACCTTCCGCGTTCCTGCTGGTGTTGATGAAGCCGCTAAAGTTAAGGCTGAGTTTTTGGCTGCAGTTGCCAAAGGAACGGATAAATCTCCCTTAATTTCTCGTATTAAAGCCACCGAGTTACTTGGCACCATGCTGGGCGGCTACAACATTGCCCCCCTAGTTGAATTGCTGGCAGATGCAGAGTGCGCAGCAGCAGCGGCTGAGGCGCTCAAGAAAACCCTCTTGATGTTTGACTACTTTAATGACGTTCAGGAGATGGCCGAGAAAGGCAATGCCCATGCAAAGTCGGTCATGGCAAGCTGGGCCAATGCGGAATGGTTTACGAGCCGCCCTGCTGTTCCAGAGAGCATGACCTTGACCGTATTTAAAGTCACTGGCGAGACCAATACCGATGACTTATCCCCGGCTCCGGATGCGTGGAGCCGCCCGGATATTCCGCTGCACGCCACCGTCATGCTAAAAAATCCCCGTACTGGCATTGAGCCAGATGAGACTGGCGTACGCGGTCCCATGAAGCAGATTGAGGCTTTACAGAAAAAAGGCCATCAAATTGCCTATGTCGGCGATGTAGTCGGTACAGGCTCTTCACGCAAATCAGCCACCAACTCGGTGCTCTGGTGGACCGGCCAAGACATCCCCTTTGTACCCAATAAGCGCTTTGGCGGCGTTTGCCTTGGCACTAAGATTGCTCCGATCTTCTTTAACACTATGGAAGACGCTGGCGCATTACCAATCGAGCTCGACGTTAGCCAAATGAATATGGGTGATGTCATTGAACTGCGCCCGTATGAAGGCAAGGCGTTTAAAAATGGCACTGAGATTGCTGCGTTTTCACTCAAGTCACCCGTGATTTTGGACGAAGTACGTGCCGGTGGCCGCATTCCGCTGATCGTGGGTCGCGGCCTTACTGCGAAGGCGCGCGCTGCCTTAGGTCTGCCCGCATCGACTGAATTCCGCTTGCCGATTAGTCCGCCAGACAATAAAAAAGGCTTTAGCTTGGCCCAAAAAATGGTGGGCCGCGCGTGTGGCTTACCTGAAGGTCAAGGCGTTCGTCCCGGCACCTATTGCGAACCCCATATGACGACCGTAGGCTCGCAAGATACGACTGGCCCAATGACGCGCGATGAGCTCAAAGACTTAGCTTGCCTGGGCTTTTCAACTGACCTCATGATGCAGTCCTTCTGCCATACATCGGCCTATCCCAAGCCAGTGGATATCCGCACCCACCACGAGTTGCCCTCCTTCATGACCAATCGCGGCGGCGTTTCTTTGCGTCCCGGCGATGGCGTGATTCATAGCTGGCTTAATCGCCTGCTCTTGCCCGATACCTGCGGCACCGGTGGTGATAGCCATACCCGTTTCCCGATTGGCATTTCATTCCCAGCTGGATCTGGCTTGGTTGCATTTGCTGCCGCTACTGGCGTGATGCCACTGGATATGCCAGAGTCAGTATTGATTCGCTTCAAAGGCAATATGCAGCCGGGCATTACCCTGCGCGATTTAGTCAATGCGATACCACTGTATGCCATTAAGCGTGGTTTGCTCACGGTAGAAAAGCAAGGTAAGAAGAATATTTTCTCAGGCCGTATTTTGGAGATCGAAGGTTTGCCTGATCTCAAAGTAGAACAAGCCTTTGAATTGTCCGATGCCTCGGCCGAACGCTCTGCTGGTGGCTGCACCGTACATTTAAATAAAGAGCCGATTATTGAGTACATGCGCTCCAACATCACGTTAATGAAGTGGATGATTGCCAATGGCTACGAAGATGCGCGCACTTTAGGCCGCCGAATTAAAGCGATGGAAGCTTGGATTGCCAATCCACAATTACTCAAAGCCGATGCCAATGCAGACTATGCCGAGATCATTGAAATCGACATCAACGAAATCAAAGAACCGATTTTGGCCTGCCCCAATGATCCAGACGATGTGAAATTTCTCTCTGAAGTATCGGGGACCAAGATCGATGAAGTCTTTATCGGCTCTTGCATGACCAATATTGGCCACTTTCGTGCTGCCGGCAAAGTACTTGAGGGTAAAACGGATATCCCAACGCGCCTGTGGATTGCGCCCCCCACCAAAATGGATGCCATGGTTCTAACCGAAGAAGGGTATTACGGCATTCTTGGACGTACTGGCGCCCGCATGGAAGCCCCTGGCTGTTCCCTGTGCATGGGTAACCAAGCATCGATGCGCAAAGGCGCTACTGCGGTATCGACCTCGACACGTAACTTCCCCAACCGTTTAGGCATTGATACCAACGTCTTCTTAGCCTCTGCTGAGCTCTCTGCAGTTGCGGCGCTATTGGGACGCATTCCGACCATGCAGGAATACCTCGATCAATTGGGCAGCCTAAATGCTAAAGCCAGTGAGGTATATCGCTATATGAACTTTGACAAGATTAAGTCGTTTAGTGATATAGCGGATACGGTAACGGTTTAAGTATTGAGCAACCAGCATAAATAAAGCAATAAAGTACTAAAGCACGAAGGTACTTAAGCAACACAGTAATAAACAATCAGGGGGCCGCAAGGCCCCCTGATGCATTTTGGGGTCAATGCGGTGCCAAAAAAAGCAATTAAACTGCAGTAAGCCTCTATTTAAAAGCACCGTAAATCCACCTAAATTTTTCCATGTGGGCAACTAGGAAATGAAGTTAAAACCTCGACATCGTGATCCAACACTTTTATCGTTTTTTAAAATTCAAGGCCCTTAATTGAATTTTCCGGATCAAAAAGTTGCGATATAAAAAGAATTTTCAAAATTTGTCAATAAATGAAGATCAGTACTTTTTCCAAACTACGCGATTAACATAGTCGGTATAGCTCAGAATAATCTTGAGTACCTTTTCAGAAACATTGGTACTGCTGTAATCCGCAACTAGGTGATTAAGCGCAGTGCCAAGGGCTTTTTCTTTTTCAAGAATCACTAAGGCCTGCATCACGCGCTCCGTATTTAAGCCCACCATCATAACTGCAGCCTCTTCCATTGCCTCTGGGCGCTCATGCGCCTCACGAATATTTAGTGCTGAAAAGCCCAAAATGGATGACTCCTCGCTAATCGTGCCGCTATCGGATAGCACTGCTTTTGCAGAAAGTTGAAGGCGGTTGTAATCACAAAAACCTAAGGGTTTTAGAAGCTGTACCTGCGGTTGAAATGAAATATCCGATTTTTCAATGCGGTTTCGAGTACGGGGATGCGTAGAGACAACCACGGGCAAGTTATACGTTTCTGCTACTGCGTTTAAGGTGCTAACTAATTTAGCAAAAGCTGCATCTGGCTCGATATTTTCTTCTCGGTGCGCGCTTACTAAAAAGAATTGCTTATTTTCCAGCTTCAGTTCAGTCAAGATAGTTGATTGATTAATCTTGGCTCGATAGAACTCGAGCACTTCGCGCATTGGGCTACCGGTTTTAATAACCAAGTCGGGTGACAATCCCTCTCGCAGCAGATACTCTCTGGCAATGGTGCTATAGGTCAAATTGACATCGGCCGAATGATCCACAATGCGGCGATTAATTTCCTCCGGTACGCGCATATCAAAACAGCGATTGCCCGCCTCCATATGAAAAACAGGTATTTTTCTTCTTTTTGCTGATATCGCTGCTAGGCAACTATTAGTATCACCTAATACCAAAAAAGCATCCGGGCTTTCGTTTGCGAGAACAGGATCAATATCAGAAATGATCTTACCAATCGTTTCTGCAGCAGTAGTACCAACGGCATTCAAAAAATAGGAGGGTTTACGAATGCCAAGGTCATCAAAAAAGATCTGGTTGAGTTCGTAATCGTAATTTTGACCGGTATGTACTAGAACGTGATCGCAATGTGCATCTAATACGGCCATGACTCGAGAAAGGCGAATTAACTCCGGCCTTGTTCCCACTACCGTCATCACTTTTAGCTTTTTCATGGCCCTATTTTATAACGGCGATGCGATGGTGTCTGGGTTTGCTCGGTCAAATTGCTCATTGGCCCACAACATCACAATTAAGGTGTTTTGGCCCATATTAGTAATGTCATGAGTCCATCCTGGGATGCTCTCCACAATTTCAGGGCGATCAGAGTGCGTGGTTAATTCATGGTGTTGGCCGGTTTGCATGTGCTTGAACCGAAAACGGGCATTTCCCTGAACTACTAAAAACTTCTCATTTTTACTGTGGTGATAATGCCCTCCCCTAGTTACCCCAGGGTGAGCCGTAAAGAAAGAAAACTGCCCAGAATCGGGCGTTTTAAGCATTTCCACAAAAGTACCGCGCACATCGCTATGTTGCTTTACTGGATATGAGAACAAATAAACAGGAAGGTAACTCAAATATGTTGCATACAGCGCGCGAGCAAAGCCGCTTCCAACGGGCTCGGTTACCAGAGATTCACGACTATCTTTAAAGGAATAAATACGCTGCGCAAGCTCTGCAAGAGTAGTGCTGTATTTAGGCTCAACCTCAAAAAAGCCAGACTCTAGTTTTCCAGTTTGAGATCGATTCATTACCTCGATAAAGTATGTAATGACATCATCGACATAAACCAAGGTCAATGCAGTACTCGGATCATGAATCTGAATAGGCAAATCAGTTGCAATGTTATGGCAAAAGGTGGCTACTACCGAGTTGTAATTGGGCCTGCACCATTTCCCAAAGACATTAGGTAAGCGAAAAATAAATACAGGGATCCCATCATGCCGAGACGCTGACAGCAGCACCTCTTCTGCGGCAACTTTGCTTAAGCCGTAAGGACTCGTATGTGAGGCCTGGCTAGAGGAACTAAACAGAATCGGTATTTTTTTACCGCTTGATTGATTAACTTCTATAACGGCATTGCATAAATGCTGGGTTAAATTGACATTGGCCTCTTCAAACTCAAGGACATCTTGTGGGCGGTTGGCGCCTGCCAAATGAAAAATGAAGTCTACCCCTACCAACATAGATGGTAACTCAGCTAAATTCGATGAGCGATCCAATGAAACAACTTCAATACCGCCTAATTCAGATAGGCGGATCTTTAGGTTTTGCGCAATAAAGCCATTGGCGCCAGTAATCACGACTTTAATGACTTACTCCCAATTGCTAATAGATTCACCGCGAGCAAGTTTTTGCATAAAGTCTAGCTTGAGCAAAAGTGCTTTCATTTCTTCGATATTCAGCCGCTTGGTATTGTGGGAGTTATAGTCTTCACCGTGCGCTGTCAAGGTTAAGGCCTTTTCGCCTTGCTCAATGTACTTGCTGTAATTGAGATCACGACCATCCGACGGAATGCGGTAGTAATCGCCTTTATCTTCTGCCTTGGCCATCTCTTCGCGACTCACCAAGGCCTCATATAACTTTTCTCCATGCCGTGTTCCAATAATTTGTACTGGATGGCTAGGCTTTCCCAAGAGTTCTAAGATAGCTTGAAGCAAAACTTCAACGGTGGCCGCCGGCGCTTTTTGAACAAAAATATCACCGCTTTGCCCATGCTCAAACGCATACATCACCAAATCAACTGCATCTTCCAACGTCATCATAAAGCGGGTCATTGCGGCGTCCGTCACCGTAACTGGCTTACCAGCTACGATTTGTTCAATAAACAAGGGAATAACAGAACCCCTCGAGGCCATGACATTGCCATAGCGCGTGCCACAAATAATGGTGCTGGATGCATTGCGACTAGTCGCCACCATGACTTTTTCCATCATGGCTTTGCTAGTGCCCATCGCATTAATGGGATAGACCGCCTTATCGGTACTTAAGCACACCACACGCTTTACTCCCGCATTAATCGCAGCCTCCAGCACATTCTCGGTACCTATGACATTCGTGCGGACGGCCTCCATCGGATAAAACTCACAGGATGGTACTTGCTTTAAGGCAGCGGCATGAAATACATAGTCAACACCCCGCATTGCCTGCTCCACAGATCGAGGGTCACGAACGTCGCCAATGTAAAACTTTAATTTGTCACTTTGATAGTGCTTACGCATATCATCTTGCTTTTTTTCATCGCGGCTGAAGATGCGAATTTCAGATAAATCTGTGACAAGATTTTTTGTAAGGACTGCATTGCCGAATGAGCCAGTACCGCCCGTTATTAAGAGATTTATCTTATTCATTAAAGATACCAATCAGCTCTAAAAATTTTACCGGCTTGGTTTGTGGAAGATTTTGAAGGTAAGACAAATGTTTTTGCTTTATCGCCAAAATCACTTAAAAATGTTAAATCCATATTAGAAAAATTAACAAGACATTCGACCAATCCAATCAACCCTGGCGCATTAGGAGCAACAAAATAATCATCATACTCATCGGGCATGCCTTCTAATTTATACATGATAACTGGGCGACCTGAAGCCATGTACTCAATAGTTTTTGAAAGGAATTAAAATTTTGTGAATTCATCAAATGGCTGCCTTGGATTAACTAAAACTATTGCTAAATGTTGCAATTCCAAAACTTGATCATGTGATACCTGACCAAAATACTTTATGTTTTCACAACTAGCAGCCTCAACTTGTTCCTTGCCATCTCCATCACCACATATCCAAAGTTGGTGGTGGCGCAATTGAAGCAAAGAAAAAATCTTAAGCAAATCAAGAATGCCATAACGCACAGCTAAAGTTCCAGAATAAAAAAAATTTTAGAATCTTTAGCTGATAATTCTTGATGTAATTCAAATTTATGATTTACTGGAACGGCAATACCCTCAACCACAATAGCTTTAATCGGATCAATCTTTAATCTATCTATCATCTGCTTTATTAAAACCACAAAATAATCAAATCTCCTAGATGGTGATTATCCCTAGAGCAGAAATTGCACCAAAGTGGTGCAAATGACATTTACAAGATAGAAGACCTTAAATCAAGAGCGCGCCCTCTTGCCTCGCATTAGCATGTCGCAAGCCAGATGCCCACGATGCAGTTGCTAGGCCAGTTTTTTCTTGAATCAGTTTGGCGCGCCTGACAATATCAGCCCACTCTACCGATAAGGGCGGTCCCTTAAATGCCATGGCCACTACATTGCAGTCGTGGGATTCTGGAAACAGCAAGACGCGATTATCAAAGGCTTCGCAAATATGATTGAGGTTGATGTCAAAGCTTTTGTGCCGAGAAAACAAATTGACCGTTAAGACGCCAGGCGACTTCAGCAAGTTATAGCAACCCTTATAAAAGTCAAGTGTGCTAGCCGAGGGACCATCGCAGATGGCATCGTACAGATCCACTTGGAGCGCATCAAAGCGCTTATGCAATTGAGCATCATGTACAAACGCATGCGCATCGATTTGCAGGGTCTTGAGGCGGCGATCGTCGTCTGGCGTAAAAAACATACTACGCGCGGCAATGATGACCGACGGGTTGACTTCCACTACCCTGGTTTTAACAGCGGGGCAATGCAGGTGTGTAAATTTAGTTAGCGCGCCAGTACCTAGACCCAGCTGGGCGACTTGCATTCCAGGCTTGGTCTCTAAAAACAAAAGCCAAGCCATCATTTGTTGGTTGTATTCCAGGTAGATTTCATTGGGGTCACGTATACGCATTGCCCCCTGAATTAATTCTGTTCCAAAATGCAAATAGCGAATGCCACCCGATTCAGAAAAGGTCACTGGCTCCATCAGCATGCTGTATAAGCTTTTGTTATTCCGCCCAGCGGCGGGCATTACGGAATAAACGCATCCATGGGCTTGCGCCATCGGGGGTTTGTTGCCAATCGCTGGGTGACCAGCTCATCTGCGCTGTGCGGAAGACACGCTCGGGATGGGGCATCATCACCGTAAAGCGGCCGTCTAGAGTGGTGACGCCAGTGAGGCCGCCTGGCGAACCATTAGGGTTCATTGGGTAAGTCTCGGTTGGATTGCCGCGGTGATCTACAAAACGCAAAGCAGTTAAGCCTTTGCTTTGCAATGTTGCTAAATTGCCCTGCTGACTAAAGTTGGCAAAGCCTTCACCGTGGGCAATGGCAATCGGAATCTGACTACCTTCCATACCTTGCAGCAGAATGGATGGTGACTTCACTACCTCAGCCATCACGAGACGCGCTTCGTACTGCTCCGATTGATTGCGGGTGAACTTAGGCCACGCATCGGCTCCTGGAATAATTCCAGCCAGGTTGCTCATCATCTGGCAACCATTGCATACGCCCAAGGCAAAGCTGTCCGAGCGATGAAAGAAACTAGAAAACTGATCTCGCAATTGCGCGTTAAACAAAATGGTTTTGGCCCAGCCTTCGCCAGCGCCAAGGACATCGCCGTAACTAAATCCGCCACAAGCAACCAGACCACGGAAGTCGGTTAATTTGGCTTTACCAGAAATTAAATCCGACATATGAACATCGTAGGTATCAAAGCCGGCCCAGTCCATGGCGTAGGCCATTTCCAAATGGGAGTTCACACCCTGCTCACGCAAAATCGCCATTTTGGGGCGGGCACCTTTATTAATAAATGGCGCTGCTACATCCTCGCTCGCATCAAATGTGAGTTTCGGTATCAAGCCTGGATCGGTGATGTCGTCCAGTAAACCATATTCACTATCGGCGCAGGACGGGTTATCACGCAAGCGGGCAATTTGCCAGCTGGTGCTTTGCCAAGCCTTATGCAGTACTTCACGTGGCTCTGCATAGATGCTTTTGGCATCACGCCAAATTTCAATACGGCCGGTGGTGTTTGGTTTACCAATCACATGGCTGCAGGCGCTCAGACCAACCTTGCGCAATACCGCAAACACGGCATCACGATCCGTACGCCGTATCTGAATGACGGCGCCGAGCTCTTCGTTAAACAGGGCTCGAATCGTTTGCTCATGACGGCGACCCGATACTTGCTGCGCCCAATTTTTTGCATCCCCATAATCCGGCTCTTGATTTAAATCGACCGCAATCATGTCGACATTAATGGAAATGCCGCAGTGGGAAGCGAACGCCATTTCAGTAATGGTGGCTAGTAGTCCGCCATCCGAACGATCATGGTAGGCCAAGAGCTGACCTGCGGCGCGCAATTCGATAATGGCGCTCGCAAGCGCTTTGAGATCATTGGGATCATCCAGATCGGGCGCTGTTTTGCCGGATTGATTTAAAACCTGAGCCAGTATGCTGCCAGCCATGCGATTTTTACCGCGGCCAAAATCAATCAAAATCAGTTCAGTCTCCAGGGACTGTCCATGCTCTACGCGTTGCAAAAGCGGTGTGCTGGTTTTGCGTGCATCGCCTACCTGAGCAAATGCCGAGATCACCAAGGAAACCGGCGAAATCACTTTTTTAGTGCTGTCCCCATCGCGCCACTCGGTAGCCATCGATAAGGAATCTTTGCCAACTGGAATCGATATACCCAATGCCGGGCACAATTCCATACCGACTGCCTTCACGGAGTCAAAGAGTTTGGCATCTTCGCCTGGTTTGCCACAGGCAGCCATCCAGTTGGCCGACAACTTCACCGTGTCGAGTCCTCCAATATCGGCCGCCAATAGATTGGTAATGGCTTCACCAACTGCCATACGTGCTGCAGCAGGCGCATCGATCACAGCGATTGGGGTGCGCTCACCCATCGACATGGCTTCGCCGCGGTAACCCACATAATCCATCAGTGTCACGGCGCAATCGGCAACCGGAACTTGCCATGGGCCCACCAGTTGGTCACGTGCGTTAAGGCCGCCCACCGTCCGATCGCCGATGGTGATTAAAAACAATTTACTGGCTACGGTCGGTTGCTGCAACACCCACGCAATGCATTCGTCTAGCTTGGCGTCGGTGACATCGAGTTCAGTAAATTGCTGCTCAACATGAGTAACATCGCGGTGCATTTTGGGCGGCTTGCCCAGCAACACCTCCATCGGCATATCAATTGGAAACGCTGCATCCGAATGCGACTGCTGCTTGCTATCGCCAAGTCGCAATTGACGCTCAGTAGTTGCATGCCCGACTACGGAGATGGGGCAACGCTCACGCTCACATAAGGCGGTCAGTAAATCCAAATCGGCAGCATCAATCGCCAAGACATAGCGCTCTTGTGATTCGTTACACCAAATCTCTGCCGGACTCATGCCACTCTCTTCCAGTAAGATGCTACGCAACTGAAAGTCAGCCCCTAGCCCGGCGCCATCCGCTAGCTCTGGGAAGGCATTGGATAAACCGCCTGCACCAACGTCGTGAATGGAAATAATGGGATTCGCTTCACCCATAGCGCGGCAAGCATTAATCACCTCTTGTGCACGGCGTTCGATTTCAGGGTTGCCGCGCTGCACGGAATTGAAATCCAAATCCGCCGCATTGCTACCCGTTGCCATCGAACTAGCGGTACCACCGCCCATGCCGATGCGCATACCAGGACCGCCCAACTGAACTAGTAAGTGCCCTGCTTTGATTTCTTTTTTAGCCGTATGGATGGCATCAATGTTGCCAATGCCGCCGGCAATCATGATGGGCTTGTGATAGCCATGGCGCAGGCCATTAATGGTTTGCTCAAATACGCGAAAATAGCCACCCAGAATCGGGCGCCCGAATTCATTATTAAAGGCAGCGCCGCCGAGCGGCCCCTCAATCATGATTTGCAGTGGTGTCGCAATCCGTTCAGGCTTACCGTAGTGCGGCGCCTCCCACGGCAAATTGATTCCAGGAATATTCAGATTGGATACAGAAAAGCCAGTGAGACCCGCTTTGGGTCTGCCGCCAATGCCCGTGGCACCTTCATCGCGGATTTCACCACCAGCGCCGGTAGATGCACCAGGAAAGGGAGCGATTGCCGTAGGATGGTTATGCGTCTCGACTTTCATTAAGGTATGGGTTAGTCGCTGTTCTTTTTGGTAGCGCTGATCAGCGCCTTGCGGCACCCAGGTTTGCGCTTCGCAACCCTCCATGACAGCCGAGTTATCGGAGTACGCAACGATCGTCCCTTTGGGTTGTAGGCGATGCGTATTACGAATCATCCCAAATAAAGAAATATCTTGCGGCTTGCCATCAATCGTCCATGAGGCATTAAAGATTTTGTGCCGGCAATGTTCGCTATTAGCTTGCGCAAACATAATGAGCTCAACATCGCTGGGGTTGCGGCCAAGGCGTTTAAAGTTCTCAGAAAGGTAAGTAATCTCGTCTTCCGAGAGTGCAAGACCCAACTCCGCATTGGCCCTTTCTAAAGCAGCTTCACCCTCGGCCATCACCAGAATGCGCAGCAGTGGACGATCCGCTAGAGTTTGGTAGAGCGGCGCAACCGCCTCAACTGAATCGACTACGGTTTCGGTCATGCGGTCATGCAAAGCAGCCAATACGGTTTGCTGCTCATTGCTACTCAGGGCTCGTTCAGCAAACCAGGTAAATTGAATGCCGCGTTCAATGCGTAATAGCGGAAGACCGCATTGATGGGCAATATCGGTGGCTTTACTAGCCCATGGTGATACCGTACCAAAGCGTGGAATCGCAACCGCTTGCGATGGTTGTGGCGATTTACTTAGGCTGCCTAACCAGCCCGCTTTCGGTTCTAGGGGAGTAAAAGGCGTGCCGTAGCTTAAGAGGCCTTCCAAAACGACGCGCTGGGCATCATTGAGTTCGGTCTCTGACCATACGAAATGAAGGTATTGCGCTTGTATGGCTTCTAGGGAAATGCCCTGTTCTGCAAGCGAAGCCAAAAGCCGCTGTTGGCGGAAGGCTGAGAGGGCATCGGCCCCAGGCAAACAACGGAAAAAAGACATGCATTAATTATAAGGTTTGAGCCAAAAACCCCATATTTTTAGTCAGCCAGCAAGGCGCCGCCCTGAAGGTTTAGCTGGCGGCCGCAGCGCCCTGCCAAGACCGCATCGTGCGTTACTAAAATCAGGGTCGACCCATTGGCCTGATTTAGGTCAAATAAGAGGTCTATAACCCTGCCACCACTGGCCTCATCTAAGCTGCCAGTAGGCTCATCCGCAAATAAAATGGCTGGCTTACCAACAAATGCGCGGGCCAAGGCAACGCGCTGCTGCTCACCACCCGATAATGTTTTTTGGAAGTGATTGAGCCGCGCACTTAAGCCCACTTTATCTAGCCAATAGCGCGCTTGCTCCCGAGCATCGCTGAGCGATACACTGCGCAGCTCCAAGGGCAACATCACATTTTCTAAGGCGCTAAGGTGCGGTATCAGCTGAAATGACTGAAATACAAAACCAACGTGCTGACCGCGGAGTTGGGCCCTGCCGTCTTCGTTCAACTGGGCGAGATTTTCACCAACCAGTTCAACTACACCGCTACTGGGCGTATCAAGACCAGCAAGTATGCTGAGCAAGGTACTTTTTCCGGATCCGGATGCACCCACAATCGCCACGCTTTCTCCAGCGCAGACGCTAAATGAAATGTCATGCAAAATAGTAAGCGGCCCATCGCTAGTCTGGACCGCCTTACCCAGCTGCTGAGCGCGCAGCACAACCGATTGATTGCTCATAAGGAATATCGCTTGAAATTTTGCATTGCCACCATCTTACTCGGGCTGACATTAATCGGCCCAGCTCAAGCACAAGCCCCTACTAAACCTACCCTATTGGTAACGGGCGATAGCCTGTCGGCGGAGTATGGCATTGCACGCGGTACTGGCTGGGTCTCCTTATTGTCAAGCCGCCTGAAACAAGAAGGAAGTCAATGGGAAATCATGAACGCCAGCATCAGCGGTGAAACGACTTCCGGAGGACTAACGCGCCTGCCCAAGTTATTAGCGCAGAAAAAACCCAAGCTGGTCATTATTGAATTGGGGGCAAACGATGCCTTGCGTGGACTGCCACTGGCAGAGACAGAAAAAAACCTACGCACTATGGTTGAGCTAAGTAAAAAATCAGGCGCTGATGTGCTGTTGATTGGAATGCGTATTCCGCCAAACTATGGCCAGGAGTATACCCAGCAGTTTGCTCAGCTTTTTGTTCGAATTGCAAAAAGCCAGCAAGTGGCGCTATTACCATTTTTCTTAGAGGGTGTCGCGCAGCGCAATGACTTATTTCAGGCAGACCGGATTCATCCGAACGAAGCAGCACAGACGATTATGTTTCAGAACGTCTGGACTGCCCTTAGCCCATTCTATGGGCAACTCATACCTAAAAAAAATTAACTGCCCGAGCTGCTGCTGGACTGTTTTAGAGGGTTAATGATTTTGACGTTAGCCTCATTTCGCCAGTAGGACATAAAACCAACAAACTCGGCTTGTGCGGCTAGGGCCTGAATTTGCTGGGATTGCGCTTGTCGCACTTTTGCATCTGCTGCAGGAGGTTGACGGACTTGATCAATTCGATACAAAGTCGTACCCGATCCGGCATTCGCAATCGAAATCACCATAGGTAACTTACTGGGATCGACTGCCATCACGGCATCAAGCGGAGCGCCAATTAAATTTGCAGGCTTATTGCGCGAGATCCAAATGGGGGAGCTAAATCCAGCTGCGCTCGATGGATTTTTCTCAGCAGCAATGAAGCGCTCAGCGGCAGCAGCATTGGCGAGCTTTTCAGCGCTGCGTACGGCAACCTGGCGCTTAACTTCACTCGCCACTGCACTGTAGGGCAATACTTCCGCTGGAATTAGCTGGGTAACACGTGCCGATACAAAGACGCCAGGGGTAATTTGCACGGCCTCAATATTGCGTTTATTTTTTAAAGCATCGTCACCAAAAAGGGCTTGAATCACTTTTTGGTTATTCAGGGGATGATCAGCTGGAAGCCCTGCCTTGCCGCCACGAGATACTCCTTTGAGTGACTGAATGCTCAGCTTTAACTTATCAGCAGCAGGCTTTAGGCTATCGGATTGATCGTAGGTCAGATTGGCAAACTGATCGGCTTTTTCACCAAAGGCCTTGGCATCTTCCTTGGGATCGGCGCGCAAGACTAAAAACTCAATGTCAATGCGCTCGGGGGTTTCAAACAAGCGCGCGTTGGCTTTATAAAAATCCTGTAGCTCGGCTTCGCTCGGGTTTGCTTTTGATACAAATTCGGCCGCCGTAAATTGAATCGACTGCACTTGACGCTCTGACTCATACAAGGCAGAAATGATGTTGGCAAGCTTGGGTGCAGGTAGCTCCGTACGCGCTGCAGACGTAACAAATTGCTGAATCATCAAATCAAAACGCTGGCCACCCTCAAATTGCTCAATCGTCATTCCAGCATTAGCTAAAAGCTGGCGGTAGCGGGCATTATCAAAACTACCATCGGGCTTGTAGAGGGCCTTGATTTCAGGAATGGTCGCTAGGTTTTTTGTCAGCGCTTGATCGCTAATGCGTAACTGCAGCGTGTTGACTGCAAAAGCCAAGAGGCGTTGCTGCAATAGCTCGTCTAATACCGCTTGGCGAAACGGCAGACTTTGGGCAATTTGGGAATTAGCCCCAACCCGCTCAGACTGGCGTTTGGCCGAATTATCAACTTCTTGGGCAGTAATGGCCTTGCCATTGACCTTGATTAAGTCGGTTTCTTGTTCAAAGAAATCGGTGTAGCCAGATACGCCAAACAAAACAAAGGAAGGAACAATCAAGATCAGCACAAAGAACATCATGAATCGCTGGTGCCGACGTACAGAATCAAACATAAATGGGCTTTACCGATTAATGATCACAGGGTTTATAAAGTGTCGGAGTGGCGAGCAATCGAAATACAAGGGAAATCCAGACAAGATCACGAATAGGGCATGGTGGGCGCTGACGGGCTCGAACCGCCGACATTCTGCGTGTAAGGCAGACGCTCTACCAACTGAGCTAAGCGCCCCATAAAACAACCGAAATTGTACCCTTAGTCCTGCATGGGCGCTCATTTTTCAGAATAAGCGTACCTATAAGGTCCAAAGGGTACACCCCATCGATCCAATTAATGCTTTAAGACTTCCCCACCCGAAATGGCAGGGCTAGCCTTACTGGCCTCTGCTGCCTTTTTGGCTAACTCATCCGGACTTGGATCGGGTAACGCTTCAGGCTTGCGCTCTAAAGCAAGCTCTAAGACTTTATCGATCCAGCGTACCGGAATAATCTCGATTGCATTCTTCACGTTATCCGGAATATCAATTAAGTCTTTGACATTCTCTTCCGGAATTAAAGCCAGCTTAATACCGCCCCGATGCGCTGCCAATAACTTTTCTTTCAGACCGCCAATCGGAAGCACCTCACCCCGTAAGGTAATTTCCCCGGTCATGGCAACATCAGAGCGCACTGGAATGCCAGTCAAAACGGAAACTAAGGCAGTCGTGATAGCAATACCAGCCGATGGCCCATCCTTGGGGGTTGCGCCCTCCGGAAAGTGAATGTGAATGTCCTTTTTCTCAAAGGCCTCATCGGTAATGCCCAGTGCACGAGCGCGTGAACGCACTACGGTTCTAGCGGCCTCTACCGACTCCTTCATCACATCGCCCAGGGAGCCAGTACGTGTAATAACACCTTTGCCTGGCATCAGCGCCGCTTCAATGGTCAGCAGATCGCCGCCCACCTCAGTCCACGCCAAACCCGTTACTTGTCCGAGCTGATTCTCTTTTGCGGCTAAGCCGTAATCAAAAATCTTGACCGAGAGGAACTTTTCTAAATTATCCGCATCCACGGTAATGGGCGCAGCTTCTTTTTTGAGTAGCAATAATTTCACCACCTTGCGGCAGACTTTGCTGATCTCGCGCTCCAGCGAACGCACGCCAGCTTCGCGAGTGTAGTAGCGAATCATGCTGCGAATCGCACTCTCTTCAATCTGTAGTTCACCCTTTTTCAAACCATTGTTTTTGATTTGCTTCGGAATTAAATAGTTCGTAGCAATGCTGGTTTTTTCATCTTCGGTATAACCTGCCAGACGAATCACCTCAAGGCGATCGAGGAGCGGCCCTGGAATGTTTAAAGAATTCGCGGTAGCAACAAACATCACATCAGACAAATCAAAGTCAACCTCAACATAGTGATCTTGAAAGGTGTGGTTTTGTTCTGGGTCAAGCACTTCTAAGAGCGCACTGGCAGGATCGCCCCGAAAGTCCATACCCATCTTATCGACTTCATCCAACAAGAACAGGGGATTGCGTACGCCCACTTTGGTTAGGCTCGATAAAATCTTGCCTGGCATGGAACCAATATAGGTGCGGCGATGACCACGAATCTCCGACTCATCACGCACACCACCCAATGCCATGCGCACAAACTTCCGGTTGGTAGCGCGTGCAATCGACTGACCCAAAGAGGTTTTACCAACACCAGGAGGGCCAACTAAGCACAAGATGGGGGCTTTTACACGATCGACGCGTTGCTGGACTGCAAGGTACTCCAAGATGCGTTCTTTGACTTTATCAAGACCATAGTGATCTTGATCCAGTACTTTTTCTGCATTATCTAAATCATTATTGACCTTGCTCTTCTTTTTCCAAGGAAGGCCTACTAGGGTATCAATGTAGTTACGGATTACCGTTGCTTCAGCCGACATCGGCGACATCAGCTTGAGTTTTTTTAGCTCCGACTCGGCTTTTTTCAGCGCTTCTTTTGGCATCTTCGCAGCTTTGATGCGCTTGTCTAATTCCTCGAGATCAGCGCCCTCTTCGCCTTCGCCTAACTCCTTCTGAATCGCTTTAACCTGTTCATTGAGGTAGTACTCGCGCTGGCTCTTTTCCATTTGGCGCTTGACGCGGCCACGAATACGCTTCTCGACTTGCAGAATGTCGATTTCGCTCTCGAGGTCTGCCAAGAGACTCTCAAGACGCTTCACCACATCGGTCATTTCCAAGAGGCGCTGTTTTTGCTCGAGCTTCACAGGCAAATGCGCGCAGATGGTATCGGCAAGGCGGCTTGGGTCATCAATGCCACCCAAGGAAGCCAAAATCTCTTGCGGAATCTTTTTGTTTAATTTCACATACTGATCAAACTGCGCCATGATCGCGCGGCGCAGTGCTTCGGTCTCATGCGCATCGAGTGTATCGATGGCTTTGGGTGTTGCTTCGCAACTAAAGTAGCCCAGTGCGTCTTCTATTTGGCTGACTTCGGCGCGCTGGGAACCCTCAACCAATACCTTGACGGTACCATCGGGCAATTTGAGCATTTGCAAAATGCTGGCGATGCAGCCCACATCGTACAAATCGTCGACCGAGGGCTCATCTTTTGCGGCTGTCTTTTGGGCAACCAACAAAACACTTTTGCCGGTTTCCATGGCAGCTTCGAGTGCTTTGATTGATTTGGGGCGCCCCACAAACAAGGGGATCACCATATGGGGAAAGACAACTACGTCCCGCAGGGGGAGCAACGGCAGTTGAATCGGTTCAGAGGGTAGTAATAATTGGCCAGGCATGGGGCAGATCCTCCAAAGTAGTCAAACGCTCAAAGAAATCTCAAAAGTACCAAAAGCTACTTAAAAGAGGGTAATTCAGTGTTCAGAATACTACTTATATGGGCTTGGGCTCCTGAATTACAAGAGCAAAATGGCAGAAAAGTGACAAAAATAGAGTAAAAATGGCCAAGATTAGGCGAAATTACGCTTTTTTCGATAATTCCTGCTTATGGGCAGGGGATTCGCTCTGCTTGTAGACCAAAAGCGGTTTTCCTTGACCCTGAATGCTGCTTTCATCAATCACAACTTTTTGAACGTTACGCAGGGACGGCAAGTCGTACATCACGTCCATTAATGCACCTTCCAGGATGGAGCGAAGGCCGCGGGCACCTGTTTTGCGAGCAATCGCTTTCTTAGCAATCGCAGCCAAGGCTTCAGGGCGCACCTCAAGCTCAGCACCCTCCATGGTTAAGAGGGCTTGATATTGCTTCACCAATGCATTTTTTGGCTCGGTCAAGATTTGGATTAGAGCAGTCTCATCAAGCTGCGCTAAGGTAGTTAGAACCGGTAAACGGCCAATTAACTCCGGAATTAAACCAAACTTAATCAGATCTTCTGGCTCCACTTCTTTGAGCAGCTCGCTGGAGCCCCGATCATCCTTGCCCGGCACTTCAGCGCTAAAACCAATACCCGTTTTAGCAGTGCGCTGCTGAATCACTTTCTCCAAGCCATCAAATGCGCCACCGCAAATAAATAAGATATTGGTTGTATCGACTTGCAAGAAGTCTTGATTGGGGTGCTTACGACCGCCTTGCGGAGGTACCGATGCCATCGTACCTTCAACTAATTTCAATAGCGCCTGCTGCACGCCCTCACCCGAAACATCACGGGTGATGGAAGGGTTATCTGACTTGCGTGAAATTTTGTCAATCTCATCGATATAAACAATGCCGCGCTGGGCTTTTTCGACGTTGTAATCACAGGCCTGGAGTAACTTTTGAATGATGTTTTCAACGTCTTCGCCAACATAGCCGGCTTCCGTTAAGGTCGTTGCATCCGCCATCACAAAAGGAACATCAAGCAAGCGTGCCAGAGTTTGCGCCAATAAGGTTTTGCCTGAACCAGTTGGGCCAATCAGCAAAATATTGCTCTTAGCTAACTCAACACCATCGACTATTGCCTTTGCGGGTAACTTCGATTTTTTAGTTTCAGCTGCCGATTTATTGTCTTTGCTATCGGCGGCGCCTTCCGTTTTAGCTGACGACTCTTTTTTAGGTACTGGTAAATATTGCAGACGTTTGTAGTGGTTGTACACCGCCACTGCTAAAGTTTTTTTCGCTTGATCCTGACCAATCACATACTGATCTAAGTCGGCGCGAATCTCGTGCGGTGTAGGTAGGCCACCATCGCCCTTCTCGGACGGTAGATTGGCTAATTCTTCTTGGATGATGTCGGTGCACAGGTCGATACACTCATCACAAATGAATACCGAAGGACCTGCAATGAGTTTTTTAACTTCGTGCTGACTCTTGCCGCAAAACGAGCAATAAAGGAGCTTGTCAGCCGAGGTCGGAGTTTTAGAATCGCTCAATTAGGGGCGCTTATCAATGACTTTATCAATGAGACCGTAATCACGGGCTTGATCCGCCGACATGAAATTGTCGCGATCAGTATCTTTAGCAATGGTTTCAATCGATTGACCGGTACGGTCAGCCAAAATTTGATTGAGTCTTTCGCGCAAGTACAAAATCTCACGCGCCTGAATTTCAATATCCGATGCCTGACCACGTGCACCACCGAGAGGCTGGTGAATCATCACGCGCGAATTAGGTAGCGCGTAGCGCTTGCCCTTTTCTCCGGCGCAGAGTAAAAAAGCGCCCATGCTCGCTGCCATGCCCATGCACAAGGTACTGACGTGTGGCTTTATGAATTGCATCGTATCGAAAATAGCCAATCCTGCCGAAACCGAGCCGCCAGGTGAATTAATGTAGAGCGAGATTTCTTTATCGGGATTTTCGCTTTCCAGGAACAGGAGCTGCGCAATCACCAAATTTGCCGTTTGATCATTCACTTCGCCGACTAAGAAAACAACACGCTCTTTTAATAGGCGGGAGTAAATGTCATAAGCACGCTCACCGCGACCCGATGTTTCAATTACCATGGGTACCATACCAAGACCGCGGGTTTCTAGGTCACCGGCAGATGCATTGCTGGCATTGAAAAAATGAGAATCAGTACGGTTCATGCGAATGGGCTTTCGTGTGCAATCGATTAATTAAGCTTACTTAGTTCTTCAAAGCTTACTGCTTTATCGGTAATTGTGCCAAGGCCGCTAACATACTTAATGACATTGGCCTCCAGTACAACTGATTCCACGTCTTTTAAGCGGCGCGGGTCGCTATAAAACCAACGAACCACTTCTTTTGGATCTTCATAGGTAGCCGCTTGTTCCTCAATCTCGGCTTTGATTTGATCGGGGGTGGCGACCAGATTTTGCTGCTTAACCAGGTCACTGAGAATCAAACCGAGGCGAACACGCTTTTGCGCTTGCTCTGCAAACATCTCCCCCGGAATCGGCGCATCTTTGGCATTCGGGATACCGCGCTGCATTAAGTCTTGGCGCGCCATTTCAACTAAGCGCTCTTGCTCACTGGCAATCAGCGACTTCGGTACATCGAGCTCACAGAGTTTTTCGAGCTGATCCATCACTTCATTCTTGAGCAAGGCAGTAGTACGGCGCTTTACTTCGCGCTCTAAATTCTCACGCACTTCACTGCGCATCTTGGCAACGCCCTCAGTTACGCCAAGCGATAGCGCAAAAGCATCATTGATTTCAGGCATATGGGGCCAATTGATTTGCTTCACCGTGACGGTGAACTCCGCTGTTTTACCAGCAACGTCTTTGCCGTGGTAATCATCGGGAAACTTCAATGGGAAGGTTTTACTCTCGCCATTCTTCAGGCCCAGTGCAGCTGCCTCGAACTCGGGCAACATGCGACCTTCACCCAATACGAACTCGAAACCCTCGGCTTTGCCTCCAGCAAATTCAACGCCGTCAATCGTGCCAACAAAGTCGATGGTAATTTGGTCGCCGCTCTGTGCTGCCAAGTTACTGCCGCCGTCACCGTGGTCGCTTGCAACGCCGCGTGGATGGTAGTGGACTTGTTGTTTACGGAGTACATCCAAGGCGCGATCAATTTCGGCATCACCAATGGTGGTGGTGTAACGACTAACCGCTGCTTTGCTCAGGTCACCAATTTTGACTTCCGGTAAAACTTCAAAGAAGGCCTCAAACACAATCGGGTCAGCACCAATTTCACTTTTAGGCTCTAGGCGAGGCTGGCCTGCCAATAAAATGCCCTCTTTCTTGCTGAGCTCAAAGAAGAGTTTAGATGCTTTATCAAACTGCACCTCGAAATCGACCTGCATACCGTATTGCTGCTCGACGATTTTTTGTGGCACCTTACCTGGACGAAAGCCGGCCATTTTCATGGTCTTACCCACTTTAGCCAAACGAGCAGTACGCGCTTTTGCTAAGTCAGCACGGGGAATTTCTAAGGTCATCTTGCGGTCTAATTGACCTAAATTTTCTATCTGCAAAGCCATTCTCGTCTCTTCTGTAAAGATCAGGTTATGTGAAGCCCAAGCCAAGGTAAGCCTTGTGGTGCGAGGAGGGGGACTCGAACCCCCACACCATTTCTGGCGTCAGGACCTAAACCTGGTGCGTCTACCAATTTCGCCATCCTCGCGAATACCGCAGACAAAACCCTGCTTAAACTTCACTCTAAAAGATGAATTCTACAATGATCAAGGGTTTAGGCTGGTTTAAAGCCGTATTTGAGAATCAGATGAGTCTGACTTAAGCTAGATAAATCAAAGCAACGGCATGGACTGCAATGCCCTCGCCCCGCCCGAGATGCCCTAATAACTCATTGGTTTTTGCTTTTAGGTTGATTTGATTGACCGCGACCCCTAGGTCAGCCGCGATATGGACTCTCATCTCCGGTAAAAAACGGGCTAGTTTAGGTTGTTGGCAAATGATGGTGGCATCGACGTTGCCAACCCGATAGCCAGCGTTAGTAACGCATTCCAAGGCTCGCCTGAGCAAAATGCGGCTATCCATGTTTTTGAATTGAGGGTCGTTATCCGGAAAAAGCTGTCCAATGTCATTGAGGCCAGCAGCCCCCAATAAGGCATCCGTCAATGCATGCAGCAGCGCATCAGCATCGGAATGGCCCAGCAATCCTTTTTCGTAGGGGACCTTAACTCCACCCAAAATAAGCGGGCGGCCCTCCACTAAGGCATGGACGTCATAGCCCTGACCAATCCGAAATGGTGGCCCGAGTTGTTCTGTGGTGTGTCCTGAAGCCATTCCTTCTCCTGCTTTCATCGAATATTAGGCATGCTGCTCACGGAGTACCATCTCCATCAGTTCCCAGTCTGCTTGTTGCGTCACCTTAAAATTGCGGGTTGAGCCCTTGATTAATATGGGTTTTCCACCTAAACGTTCGATCGCGCTAGCCTCATCCGTCACTTCTGCGCGATCTGAAACTGCGCTTTCCAGTGCGGCGTATAAGTCCGCAAGGCGAAACATTTGGGGCGTTTGCGCCTGCCAAACCGCTTCCCGCGAAATCGTACTCTCAATCCACTCGCCGCTTGCTCCAGCCCGTTTTAGGGTATCTGCCACTGGCATGGCCAAGATACCACCATGAAATGGGGCTTTGGAGTCTGCGTCCAAGACGCCATGAATTAAATCCTGAATCGACTCTGAGGTGATGCCGGGCCTAGCAGCGTCATGAACCAAAATCCAATCCTCACCCGGGACATCGGCATCGAGCATTGCCTTCAAGGTATTTAAGACCGTTTCTTGACGCGTTGCGCCGCCGGTCGGCAAAAAGTAGTTGGGTTTGGTATTAAGTAAGGCGCTATTGCTCTCTTGAAACCCAGAAAAATCACCCGATGCGTGCATGCTGGGGCTGACCCCAACCCAAATCGATTCAATCTCCGGTGTTGCAATCAGCGCCTCGAGCGCAAATGCCAGCATGGGCTTGCCTGCTAGAACGCGCAGCTGCTTGGGCACCTCGCCACCCAAACGAGAGCCAGTTCCAGCAGTCGGCAAAATAGCATGGCATGAAGAAAGAATATCGCGCATGTCTGATTCTATAATGAGGCCAGATGTCTGCCGTAACAAATCAAGCGCCCCCCATACCTGCTCCGCGGGCTGGGCAGCGCTTTACCTTTTCCGGCCTGGTGGGCTCAGCTGATGCGGCTCTGATCGCTCAGTCTGCTCTTCGGCACCGCGCTGATTTTTCCGTCATGGTGGTGTTTTGCGCTCAAGCGCAAGAAGCGCAGCGCCTCTTAGAAGAAATCCCCGCTTTTGCCCCGCAACTAAAAACACGGCTATTGCCCGATTGGGAGATTCTTCCCTATGACCATTTTTCACCCCATCAGGATTTGGTCTCCGAACGGCTCGCTACCCTGTATGAAATGCTGGCGGGGACCTGTGACATTGTCTTAGTGCCGGTTACTACTGCACTGCAACGGCTCGGCCCACCGGAATTCTTATCCGGCCATACCTTTTTCTTTCGGCAAGGTGATCGCCTCAACGAAAGCGCGCTGCGCCTGCAGTTGCAGCAAGCGGGCTACGATCCTGTCAGCGCCGTGATGCGCCCAGGTGAATACAGTGTACGCGGCGGCCTGATTGATTTATTCCCCATGGGATCCGCTCTGCCGTATCGATTAGATTTATTTGGTGATGAAATTGAGCAAGTGCGCGCCTTTGATCCCGATACGCAACGCAGTTTGTATCCCGTTAAAGAAATTCGCTTATTGCCGGGCCATGAGTTTCCATTTGACGATGCAGCGCGCACGGCATTTCGCAATCGCTGGCGTGAAGTATTTGAAGGTGATCCAACCCGTTGCTCTATATATAAAGATGCTAACTTAGGCATCCCAAGTGCAGGCATTGAATCCTATTTACCCCTCTTTTTTGATGAGTCTGCCACACTATTTGATTACTTTCCGCGCTCGGGCGATCCGGTTTGGCTTGTTACCGTCGGCGATGCAGAAGAGGCGATTCGCAGTTTTTGGAAAGATACCGAGCAACGGTATGCATTCCTAAAACATGATTTAGATCGACCGATACTTGCGCCTAAAGCACTCTTCTTAGATGTTGATCAGTTTTTTAGTCTTGCAAAAACGAATGCGCGCCTCGTACTGAATCGTGATGGCATTGTTTCAAACGTCGAAGCAAATGAGCTACCCCAGTTTTTATCGGTACCAGACGTAGGTATTCATCGCCGCGATTCTGATCCGATTGGACGATTACGTCATCAGGTTGCACAGGCCCATCGCCGCATTGTGATTTGCTGCGATAGCGCGGGTCGCCGTGAATCCATCCGCGCACTTATTGAGGAGAGCAATTCGGTGTCAAAGGCTGGGGGTGGCACTCTTTACCCCCTTCATCCAGTACTCCTCGATGATTTAGCCGCCTTTGTTAAAGGTGCAGCGCCCTTCGCCTTGGTTGTCTCGCCTCTTTTAAATGGCTTTGATTGGCCCAGTCAGGGCCTCCTGTTTATTACGGAGGCGGAGCTTTTTACCCTAACCACACGTCAGCGCCGCAAAGACAGCAGCAAGGAGGCAAGTGATCCCGATATGCTCTTTAAGGATTTAGCGGAGCTCAAGATCGGCGATCCGGTAGTGCATGTGGAACATGGCATAGGCCGCTACCAAGGTTTGGTTTTGCTCAACCTAGCACCCCCAAAAGAAGCGCCTATTTTTGAAGAATTTTTGCATCTGATCTATGCCAATCAAGCCACCTTATACGTGCCTGTGCATCAACTGCAACTGGTTACCCGGTATGCTGGGGCAGATCCGGATTCGGCACCACTGCATCAGTTAGGCTCTGGCCAGTGGGATAAAGCCAAGCGCAAAGCTGCGCAACAAATTCGGGATACGGCTGCTGAGTTATTGAACTTGTATGCAGCGAGAGCAATACGCCAAGGGCATGCATTCGAGTATTCAGCGCACGATTACGCCGCTTTTGCCGAAAGTTTTGGCTTTGAAGAAACACCCGATCAAGCCAATGCCATTGCAGCGGTGATTGGCGACATGACCAGCGGCACGCCAATGGATCGCTTGGTGTGTGGCGATGTGGGATTTGGAAAAACCGAGGTTGCTTTGCGTGCCAGTTTTATTGCGGTCATGGGCGGCAAACAAGTGGCAATACTGGCGCCAACCACCTTACTTGCCGAGCAGCATGTCGCCACTTGGAAAGACCGCTTTGCCGACTGGCCAGTCCGCATCGTAGAGCTATCACGCTTTAGAAGCAGCAAGGAAATTAATGCTGCTTTGCAAGCCATTACAAGTGGTGAGGCCGATATCGTGATTGGCACCCATAAATTACTTTCGAAAGAAACGCAATTTGCGCGTCTTGGCCTGGTTATCATCGATGAGGAACATCGCTTTGGCGTCCGTCAAAAAGATGCGCTTAAAGCATTGCGTGCGGAAGTTGATATTTTGACGCTCACCGCTACCCCGATTCCAAGAACCTTGGGAATGGCGATGGAAGGATTACGGGAGTTTTCTGTCATCGCAACCGCACCGCAAAAGCGCCTAGCAATTAAGACCTTTGTCCGGCGTGAGGGTGATGGAGTTGTACGTGAGGCCGTACTGCGTGAAATTAAACGCGGAGGGCAAGTTTACTTTTTACACAATGAAGTGGAAACGATTGAGAATCGCCGCCATGCTTTGCAAACCCTCATCCCAGAGGCCCGCATTAGTGTTGCGCATGGGCAAATGCATGAACGTGAGCTGGAATCGGTCATGCGGGAGTTTGTAACGCAGCGTAGCAATATCTTGCTCTGCACCACCATCATTGAGACCGGTATCGATGTACCCACAGCAAATACCATCATCATGCACCGCGCCGATAAATTTGGCTTGGCCCAACTGCATCAGTTGCGCGGCCGGGTTGGTCGATCGCACCATCAAGCCTATGCGTATTTACTAGTACCTGATCCAGAGGCCTTAAGTAAGCAAGCTAAATTGCGACTCGATGCGATTCAGGCGATGGAAGAATTGGGCTCTGGCTTCTATCTGGCCATGCATGATTTAGAAATTCGGGGTGCGGGCGAAGTGTTGGGCGATAAACAATCGGGTGATATTCATGAAATTGGATTTCAGCTGTATACCGAAATGCTCAATCGCGCTGTTAAATCCCTGCGCAGCGGAAAAGAGCCTGATTTATTAGCACCACTGCAGGTCACAACCGATGTCAATTTAGGTGTGCCAGCGCTGCTGCCGGAGGATTATTGTCCCGATGTACATGAGCGCCTTTCGCTTTACAAGCGCTTTGCTGGAACCTCCGACTTTTCGGAGCTCATGGGTTTGCGCGAGGAGTTAGTCGATCGCTTTGGGGATTTGCCGGATCCCGCCAAGTCCTTTTACGAAACCCACCGTCTGCGCCTTGAGATGAGTGGTTTTGGCATCAAGAAGATCGATGCCAGCGCAAGCGCGATTCAGATTACCTTTATTCCGAACCCGCCGATTGATCCGCTGCGCATCATTCAATTGGTGCAATCCAATAAACAGGTTTTACTCAACGGCCAAGATCGCCTCAAGGTATTGCCTCAAAAAGCAGGTGACTTTGATAAATTAGAGCAGCGCCTGGATCAAATACGCCGACTTTTAAAGCATCTGAATGCATCAGCCGCATTGACGAGCGCATAAACCAGTGGATACCTTAAAAAGCCATCCCTTTTTCAATCGAAATTCGCTTACTATGGTCTTATGAGTACCCCACTATGAGTCTTGGCCAAATTATTGTTGTGCTGTCTACAGCCCCGATCGATCGTGGGCTTTCTAATGTTTTAGGTAATGTCGCAACCAATTTAGGTCTATCTCTTAAGCCCTTTGATAACCGGGGCTGTGTCCTCGTGGGCAATACGCACGCCCAGCGCTGGCAGGTCTCGCGTGAGCTTGCTCCAACTGAGCGTGAGGCCTTTCGTAAGCTGGCCTCTAGCCTCAGTCTTGATCTGGCTTTTTTAGCGCCCTCCTTTAAGCCCGCGCGTCTGCGGATTTTGGCGATGGACATGGATTCCACCTTGATCAATATTGAGTGCATTGATGAGATTGCGGATTTTGCAGGCAAGAAAGCGCAAGTGGCGGCGATTACCGAGGCAACGATGCGCGGCGAGATAACCAACTTTAGTGAAAGCTTGCGCCGCCGTGTTGCCTTATTGGAAGGGGTGTCAGAATCCGTTCTAGAAGCCGTCTACCGTGAACGCCTGATACCCAACCCCGGCGCCGCTCAATTACTCACTGCTGCCAATGCAGCCGGTTTGCATACCCTGCTGGTTTCAGGTGGCTTTACTTTTTTTACGCAGCGTATGCAGCGTGATCTCGGCTTTACCGAAACCCATGCCAATACCCTAGAAATTCAAGATGGAAAGTTAACTGGTTTGGTATTGGGCGATATCGTTGATGCTAACGGCAAGGCCATGCATGTCAAAAATGCGTGCAAGGCCTTGGGGTGTAAAAAGAGTGCCGCCATTACGATTGGCGATGGCGCCAACGATCTACTCATGATGGATGGATCGGGCCTGAGTATTGCTTACCGCGCCAAGCCGCTGGTGAAAGAAAAAGCCGATGCGGCATTTGACCGAGTCGGCTTAGACGCCACACTGGCGTTAATAAGTTGATTTGTGCTACAATGTAGCTCAGTAGACACGAAAGGATCAAATCATGACTGCAAATGCGGTAGTGCGGGCACGAATTAATGGGGGGATTAAAGAAGAAGCCACTGCTGTATTGGCGGCTATGGGCCTTACTCCGTCCGATGCCTTTCGGATCCTGATGACGAAGATAGCGAAAGAGAAGGCTTTGCCTTTTGAGCCCCTCATCCCAAACGAAGAAACCATTGCAGCCATGAAAGAAGCGAGAAAAGGAAAACTCAAATCCTTTACTTCTATTGATGACTTGATGGCTGATTTGAATGCGAACGATTGAATTTACTGGACGGTTTAAGCGCGACTGTAAAAGAGAAGCCAAAAGCGGGTTCGCCTTGATTCACATAGTCAGTTGGGTATTTAAGAGACTCCAACTTGCGTTAACGATTGACTAGGCCTTACTTTAAGTAAACCTCAAAAGATTAAACGCCCACCATTTCTAAAGCGGGTTTGTTTTTTTGGTCGACCCACCAGGGCTTATGCCTAGGCTCAAAGAATTCTGGTTTGTGTAGCCTTACGGGGCCCGTCTAATTAGACCGAGGCAATCTTTTTTACCGTATCTGGATAGCGATCTACCAAATGAATTAATAAAGCAGCTTGTGCATTTGGCTTAGCCCGTCCCTGCTCCCAGTTTTCAAGGGTTCTCAGATTTGTTCTCAAGTAACTAGCAAAAACAGATCTGGAGAGATTTAGTCGCTCTCGAATGGCTACCACTTCCTCAGCATTAATCATTGCTGCAGGTTTAAAGTCTCGTTCTACCGTACGTAAAGTTGTCTTTCCGAGGCGGGCCTTCTTAAGATGCTCAAACCCTTCATTGATTTCATTGAATAAATTACGTTTAGTCATTTCCGTGCTCCCAGCTCTTTATTTAATAAGTCCATTAGCGCTTTACGCTCTTTCTGACCCAAATCACGCATTTCATCTTTGTCATACAAGGTAAATAGCCAAAAATGTAACTTCATTTCATACCAATAATAAATAACTCGCAAACCGCCTCGCTTGCCTTTGCGCCTTTTTGGATCACCAAATCGTAACTTTCTCAACCCTCCAGTGCCGGCAATCACGTCCCCAGCCTTAGGCGTTAAAAGTAAAAAGTTCTGCAAATTTCGATACCCTTCATCTGTTAAGTAATCTTGGCGATAACGTTCAAATGGCGGCAACTCAATAAAAAGGGCTTTCATTCCGACATTATACGCAACTTGCGTATAATGTCAAATAGCCTAACAAAATAGGTGACAAAGGTTTAAGCATTGTTATCCGCTTATTTTGGGTAATTGGTATGTCAAGGCTATCTTTTCAAAACCTCAGGTGGCCTTGTTTGTTAATGAGAGAACCCTACTACCAGCTCACTCTCAATGATGATGGCCGATACTCCCTGCAGACCACTTTACAAAAGCACAATCACACCTGGTAATGCTCTAAGGGAATTCGCTCTGAGCGGGCAAATTCACTGATTTATATATCCTGCAAAACCGTTACTTAAAGGTATCCTCAAAAGACAAAACCCCCACCATTTCTGATGAGGGTTTGCTTGACTGAAGGGTCCACCAGGACTAGAACCTAGGGCCAACAGATTAGGAGCCTGCCAAGGTATCGCGGCGTATTTACAAACGCTCGAATACCACCGCAATTCCTTGACCACCACCAATACACATGGTGACCAAAGCGTACTTTCCGTTTACCCGCTGCAATTCATGAATCGCTTTAGTTGCAATGGCAGCGCCCGAGCAACCAATCGGATGGCCAAGCGCAATCGCACCGCCGTTCACATTGGTCTTAGCAGGATCTAATCCTAAGCCTTTCGTAACAGCCAAGGCCTGTGCTGCAAACGCCTCATTCGACTCAATCACATCGATTTGATCTAACTTTAAGCCAGCACGGGTTAATGCAATTTTAGAAGCAGGGATGGGGCCCTCGCCCATGATGTGGTTGGGAACGCCAGCAACGGCATAGGAGACCAAACGGGCAATCGGTTTTTGACCGGCTTTAGCAGCCGCATCGGCAGCAGCCAACACGAAGAAGGCTGCCCCATCATTAATGCCCGAAGCATTGCCTGCAGTAACAGTGCCGCCCTCTTTTTTGAACACCGCCTTCATCTTACCAAGCGTTTCCATGGTGGTGTCGGGCTTGCAATGCTCATCGGTATCAAAGACCACATCGCCTTTGCGTGACTTAATGGTGATGGGAACAATTTGGGACTTGAAGCGGCCTTCTTTAATCGCCACGCTAGCCCTGCGATGGGATTCCACCGCAAACGCATCTTGCTCATCACGCGTTAGCTTCCATTTTTCAGCCAGATTTTCTGCGGTCACGCCCATGTGTCCGACGCCAAATGGATCAGTTAACACAGCAACCATCAGATCGATCATTTTGGTATCGCCCATGCGCGCGCCGCTGCGCATTGCAGGCGAACCGTACATGCCGCGGGACATCACTTCAACGCCGCCGCCAACACCGTAGTCGCAATCATTAAGCATGATCGCCTGCGAGGTCGTAACAATGGCTTGCAAACCAGAGCTGCACAGACGATTTAAGGACATCGCTACCGACTCCATCGGCAAGCCTGCTTGAATGGATGCCACACGCGCAACGTAGGCATAGCGACTATCAGTCGGAATGGTATTGCCCACCGTAACGTAATTGATATCTTGGGGGTTCACACCGGATCGTGCGACTGCTTCTTTCATGACAATGCCGCCAAGCTCTGAAGGCTCGAAGCTGCTCAGGCTACCGTTAAAACCACCGATCGCAGAACGCACTGCACTCAATACAACGACTTCACGACTCATAGTAATCCCCTTAAATTAAGCATTCAATCCAACTAGCATAAACCGATTTAGGGTATTTTTACCCGATTGCCTACAATTGAGCAATCAGGTCGTGCCCCTGTGTATCTACAATTGTTCCGCGCACAAAATCCCCCGCCCGATAGCGCTTGGAAGGCTTACTGACCGGCAAAATCCGAACGATGCCATCAATTTCTGGGGCATCACCGGCGGTACGGCCAATACCACCCGCCTTGTTGACCTGGTCAACCAAAATCGGCATGCGCTGACCGACCCGACTTTTGAGTCGATTGACTGAAATTGCTTCGGCTTTTGCCATGAAGCGGGCCTGACGCTCTTCCCGAATCGATTGATCCAATGCGCCTTCTAGTGCATTGGCGGTGGCACCCGCCACCGGTGAATAGGCAAAGCAACCCGCCCGATCAATTTGCGCTTGATCTAAAAAATCCAATAGATAAGTAAATTCATCTTCGGTTTCCCCCGGAAATCCCGCAATGAAGGTGCTGCGGATTACTAACTCAGGGCAAGCAGCACGCCATGCCTGAATCCGATCTAAATTGCGTTCGCCACTCGCAGGGCGCTTCATGCGCTTGAGCACATCGGGATGGGCATGCTGCAATGGAATATCGAGGTAAGGCAGTAAGCCATAACCATGTTCTTTGAACTCCGCCATGATGGGCAATACGTCATCAACGTGTGGATAGGGATAGACGTAATGCAAGCGCACCCATGCTTGATGTTCACGCGCAATCTGATTGAGGGCGCTGACTAAATCGAGCATCTTGGTTTTGAGTGGTTTGCCATCCCAAAAACCAGTACGGTATTGCACATCAACCCCATAGGCGCTGGTATCTTGGGATACAACAAGTAGTTCTTTCACGCCGGATTCAAATAGACGCTTTGCTTCGAGCAGGACTTCGCCAATCGGCCTTGAGACTAAATCGCCACGCATACTCGGAATGATGCAAAACGTACAACGGTGGTTACAGCCTTCGGATATTTTTAAATAGGCGTAATGTTTGGGTGTGAGCTTGACGCCGATGGGCGGCAGTAAATCGGTAAATGGATCATGGGGCTTGGGTAAATGCAAATGAATTGCCTGCATCACCTCTGCAGTAGCATGGGGCCCGGTCACTGCAAGTACTTTGGGGTGAATGCTTTTAATTAAATCAGAGCCGTCGTCATTTTTACGCGCGCCAAGGCAGCCCGTCACAATCACTTTACCGTTTTCAGATAAGGCCTCACCAATGGCCGCAAGCGATTCTTCGACGGCAGAATCAATAAAGCCACAGGTATTGACAACGACTAGATCGGCACCCGAATAATCTTTTGCAGTCTCATAGCCCTCCGCACTCAATTGCGTGAGTATGAGCTCTGAATCAACTAGCGCCTTAGGACAGCCTAAGGAAACAAAACCAACCTTGCCCGCCACAACTAATCGTTTTCTTTTTTAGGCACGGGGGGTGTGAAAGGAAATCCCTTAAACAAGCCTTGAGAGCCTTGCATTTGTTCTTGCATCTTCATAAATAATTCTTTACTTTGCTCCATGTAATTACCCATTAAGCCCTGCATCATGGGATTTTGCATGTTCATTACTTGTGCCCAGGCATCTGCACCGCCCGTCACATTTTTTGATTGATCGTGGAGTGTGCCGTGAATATCAACAAAAGATTGCATGGTCTTTTCAAGGTAATTCCCCATCAGCCCTTGCATCGAGTTTCCATAAAAGCGAATAATTTGCGAGAGCATTTGCGAAGAAAAGATCGGGGAACCACAGGCCTCTTCTTCCAAGATAATCTGCATCAAAATATTGCGCGTGAGATCGTCTTCGGTTTTGGCATCCACCACCTTAAATGCCTCGTTTGCCATCACCAAGCCTTTGATGTCAACTAAGGTCACATACGTACTGGTTTGCGTATCGTAAAGACGGCGATTAGGATACTTTTTAATCAGCCGCTCTTCACCCGCTCGTTTTGTTCTGGTTGCCATATCCCCAATCCTCCGCACTACATAAATGCCATAACCGACAGTTTAGCTCCGGAATTATCCCGTATGGATGCCGCCGTTGAGCGAAAAGTCAGCACCAGTAGCAAATGCAGCATCATCCGAGGCAATGTAGGCGCACATGGAGGCGATTTCATCGGGGGTTCCCAGGCGCTTCACTGGGATGGCAGACACAATCTTTTCGAGTACGTCAGGCCGAATGGCTTTCACCATATCGGTTGCAATGTAGCCAGGGGAGACGGTATTGATCGTGACCCCTTTTCCGGCCACTTCTTGCGCCAGAGCCATCGTAAAGCCATGCAAACCGGCTTTCGCGGTGGAGTAGTTAGTCTGCCCAAACTGCCCTTTTTGACCATTGACAGAGGAAATATTGATAACGCGACCCCAGTTGTTGTCAACCATACCATCAATGACCTGCTTGGTGACGTTAAACAAGGAATTCAGGTTGGTATCGATGACTGCCTTCCAATCCTCAGGCGTCATTTTGCGAAAGACACTGTCCCGGGTAATGCCGGCATTATTGACCAAAATGTCGACACGGCCCACTTCGGCCCTTACTTTTTCAAACGCTGCTACGGTCGATGCCCAGTCCGACACATTGCCTTCAGAGGCGATGAAGTTATAGCCCAGGTCTTTTTGCTCACCAAGCCAACGATCGCGGCGCGGTGAATTCGGTCCGCAGCCCGCAATAACCAAATGCCCTTTTTTGGAAAGCCGTTGGCAAATCGCAGTACCAATTCCGCCCATACCACCTGTAACGTAAGCAATTCGTTGTGTCATCGTATTACCCTCTTTTCTCTATATGTGTTGCGTCTAAAAGATATTGCATTAGTACTGGTTTATTAACTTGATTCGTCCACTTTTTCTTTGACATACTTGCCTGGAGCAGCTATCCCTTTTTTATACTTTGCGCTACCAAAGGTGCTGCTCGCCTTTACTTGCTTACCACCAAATTGGGCAAGCCATTCGGTGTAGTCTGGCCACCAACTGCCGCGAACATCCTTGGCTCCGGCGAGCCAATCATCCGCCTTTGCAGGTAAATTGGAATTGACCCAGTAGTGGCGTTTATTTTTTGCAGGCGGGTTAATTACGCCAGCGATATGACCGGATGCCCCAAGTACAAAGCGGTTCTTGCCTTTGAGAATTTGAGTCGACCGATAGCCGCTATGCCACGGAACAATATGGTCATCGTGCGATGCATAAATATAAGCAGGGCAATCAATTAATGAAAGGTCGATTTTTTCGCCACACACCTTGAGCTTACCCGGCTTCACCAATTCATTTTGCAGGTAGGTATGGCGCAAATACCAACAATACATAGCACCTGGTAGATTGGTGGAGTCGCCGTTCCAATATAGCAAATCAAATGGTGGTGGTGAATTTCCCTTAAGGTAATTTTCAACTACGTAGTTCCACACCAAATCATTGGGGCGCAAAAAGGAGAAGGTATTGCCCAGATCCAAGCCAGACATCAAACCAAACTGGCCTTGCTCGCCGCCGATGGTATTTTCTCGAAGCTTAACTGTGTCCTCATCAATAAAAATATCTAAGATCCCAGTGTCACTAAAGTCAAGCAAGGTGGTCAGTAAAGTTAAGCTGGCAACTGGCTTTTGTTTGCGCGCCGCTAATACGGCCAGAGCATTGCTCACCAAGGTTCCACCGACACAAAAACCCAACAAATTAATCTGATCGAGTCCCCCGATCTCTTTGGTTACTTCAATGGCTTTAATGACGCCATCGCCAATGTAATCATCCCAAGTCACTTTGGCCATCGATTTATCGGGGTTTTTCCATGACACTAAAAAAACCGTGTGGCCTTGGCTCACCATATAGCGCACCACCGAGTTATCGGGCTGCAAATCGAGGATGTAGTATTTATTAATGCACGGTGGCACCATTAAAAATGGGCGCTCAAATACGGATTCAGTGAGTGGCTTGTATTGAATCAGTTCAAACAAGTGATTACGAAAGACCACCGCACCTTCTGTAGTGGCTAAATTCTTGCCAATCTCAAAAGCCGTTTCATCGGTTTGCGAGACTTTGCCTTTTTTTAGATCGCTCAGTAAATTCAGAATGCCGTTTTGAATCGATTGACCCTGCGAGCTAATGATGTGCTCGAGCACTTCTGGATTCGTTGCCATGAAATTCGATGGCGAAAGCGCATCGACCATTTGCAGAGTGCTGAACAAAATGCGCTGCTTACTTTTTGGATCGGTCTCGACTGCCTCAGCCAATTCCATTAAATGCTTGGAGTTCAGCAAATACATGCCTGCAATGGCTTTGCTCCACGGCGATTGCCATGCATTACCAGAAAAACGCCGATCTTTAATCTCAAGGGCGCCCGGATTACTAACATAGGCGGCCAATTCTGTCATGTAATGCTGCTGAATTTCGGACAAGCGCTCGGGCGGTATCAATGCCATGTGTTGCGGTGCCAAACTTGGCGACTTCCCAGACGGTATTCCAGTAAACATGCTTTTCTCTATTCTTAACGTGGCAAGCCGTACAGGCTTGCTGCATCTACCCATTCTCGTTTGAATGGGGCACAAGGGTTATAAGCACTAACCCTAGCCCTCAGGCTTACACTCTATCTTAGCGGCGCCAGATAAAAGCCGCAAATCGTCCGGATAGGCCATCGCGGCGATGGGAAAAAAAGTCGGCTTGGTCACGAACCGTACAAAATTCCCCGCCATCAATATGGGTCAGGCCCTTCTTCTGAAGGCGCTGCCGTGCCAGTTGGTAGAGATTAGCCCAATACTTACCGGGTTTGCCGTCGATCGGCATAAATGCCTCGGCAGCCACTGGAAGGCCGTGTTCTTTGCCATACGCCTCAAACGCAGAACGCACTTCCTCGCCCACCTCAAATGCCCTTGGGCCTATCGCTGGACCAAGCCAGGCAAGGTATTGACTTGCATTGCCGAGCCCTGTTTTGGCTTGCATCGCATCCACGGTATTTTCGAGAACGCCCCCCAATAAACCCCGCCAACCAGCATGAGCTGCCCCAATGACATTGCCTTCCGGGTCGCTGATTAAAACCGGCAAGCAATCGGCCGCCATCACCGTGAGGACCGTATTGGATTTAGTGGTCACTGCTGCATCGGCCTCAATGACCTCTTCAGCTGGAGTCAAATCCGCATCCCAAACCCGGGTGCCATGGACCTGCTTTAGCCATACCGGCTCGGCTGGGAGCAAAGTCCGGACACGAGCGCGATTTTCGCTCACGGCCAAGGGCTTATCGTTGACATAACGACCTAAGTTGAGGCTATCAAAGGGTGCCTTGCTGATGCCCCCAGCTCGGGTAGTACAGAATGCCCCGATCTGAGGTAAAGCTGGCCAATTCGGAACAAGCACCCGCAAGCCATTGATGGTTTGAAATTGACTGCCTTGCTCGCTCATGATGAAAGGGGCGCCTCTAACTTTGGCTCACCGGGTAAATCAGCATTAGTCATGCCGACCTCTAGCAATAAAGCCAGTAAATCGTCTGGCGGCAAACGGTACCACTGAACCAGTTGATTGCTTTCGGGGTGAATTAAGCTTAAGGCATAGGCATGCAAGGCCTGCCGATGCAATGGCAAGTCTTTGGCTACGTTCGGCGCCTTCTTGCGATACACCGGATCGCCCAAAAGGGGAAATCCCAAAGACTCCAAATGCACACGAATTTGATGGGTGCGCCCTGTTTCAAGGCGGCACTCCAAAAGCGATACCGGCACTTGTGCAAAGTGGCCATTGGCCAATCGACGGTAGAGCGTAACTGCAGGCTTACCTTGAATCGAATGCACTGCCATTTTGAGCCGGTCGCGTTGATCACGCGCCACCATGGCTTGTATTTTTCCTTGCGCCGCTGGTGTTCCCCATACCCAAGCCAAATAGCGGCGGCCGACTGTGCGCTCTTGTAATTGGCGTACTAATGCCGTTTGCGCAATATCGGTCCGCGCCACCACCATGAGGCCTGATGTTTCTTTATCGAGGCGATGCACAATGCCAGCACGGGGCAATTGCTTCAGCTCAGGGTAACGAAATAACAAACCATTGAGTAGTGTGCCGGACCAATTGCCGGCAGCAGGATGGACTACTAATCCTGCGGGCTTATTAATCACAATCAAGCTCGCGTCTTCATGTACTACATCGAGGGGAATATCCTCAGCCTGAAAAGCAAATTGCTCCGGCATTTCTTGTGGATAGACTTTGACGCTCTCGCCGCCCCGCAAAAGGTAACGGGCTCGTGTGACCTTGCCATCAACGGTCACCGCCCCTGCTTCAACCCAGGTTTTTAAGCGATTTCGAGAATAATCAGGCAAAGCACCAGCCAAAACCTTATCTAGACGCTCGCCAGATGCCTCCCACGGAATTTCTAGGGCAATGAAATCCTCTTCATCGATATAATCAATTGGATTCGAATCAGGAGTTTTCGGCAATGCCACGCTTGAAGTACCCATATGTAGTCACAGCCGACAGTGTAAGGCCTACCAAGGTAAGCCCGAATGGTTCGCCTTTCACGTCCCGCATCAATTCCTTGCTGCTCGGCCTTGGCTTGCTTGCCACCGTATTGATCAGTGGTTGTGCTAGCGATGGCAATAAAGACGAGACCGACGGCTGGTCTGAGACCAAGCTGTACAGCGAAGCCACTGAAAAACTCAAAGACAATGATTTTGCAAAATGCGGAACGTATTTTGAAAAACTCGAGGCCCGTTTTCCCTTTGGTCCTTATTCGCAGCAAGCTCAAATCAATGCCGCTTATTGTTACTGGAAAGCCAGTGAGCAAGCCCAAGCCTTGGTTGCGGTTGATCGCTTCATCAAGCTTCACCAAGGCAGTCCTAATCTTGACTACGCCTTCTACCTCAAAGGCTTGATTACCTTTAATGATGACCTGGGCTTCTTAGGCAAGTTCACTGGTCAAGATTTAAGCGAGCGTGATCCCAAGGCGGCGCGTGAAGCATTCGAGGCATTTAAGGTAGTGGTGGATCGTTTTCCAAACAGTAAATACGCGCCCGATGCGCTTGACCGGATGCGCTACATTGTCAACTCCTTGGCAGAGGCCGACGTCATCGTCGCGCGCTACTACTTTCAGCGTGGCGCTTATCTTGCCGCAGCAAACCGTGCACAGCTTGTACTCAAAGATTATGACCGCGCACCCGCAGTAGAAGAAGCGCTGTACATTCTGATCAAGTCATATGAGCGATTGGGCATGGCCGATCTCAGTGCCGATGCGGTTCGCGTTTTTAATCTGAATTTCCCCGACAGCCAAATGCTCGCTACTGGACAGCGAGCCAAAAAACAGCGCTCGTGGTGGCAAATCTGGAATAGATAACGTTTAGTTATTGCTTCAAGATTTGCGAATCAACTCTACTGGCACTCGGGGTGCTAGCGCGCAAATGAGCTCGTAACCAATCGTGCCGGCAGCGGCAGCAACGGCATCTGCAGGAACCTTCTGCCCCCATAGCTCTACCCTACTTCCTATTTGCGCATTCGGTGCATTGCGTAAATCAACCGTAATCATATCCATCGATACGCGTCCCGCAATCGGACAGATCGCACCAGTACCATTACTCTCAACCCACACCGGAGTTCCATCCGGCGCATGGCGTGGATAACCATCGGCGTAACCACAGGCAATCACCCCAATTCGCATTGCTTCGGGCGCCGTAAAGCGACCGCCATAACCCACATGCTCACCGGCAGCCAAATGCTGGATATCGATGATTTCACTGGTCAGTGACATCACGGGCTCAAGGTGTGCATGTTCAATGTCCCCATAGATTCCGGTCGGAGAAAGTCCGTACAACATGATTCCGGGGCGCACCCAATCGCCCAAAGCGGTTCGGTGCCACAGAATGGCAGCTGAATTAGCAAGGCAAGTTTCACCAGAGAGGCCATCGGTTACTTTAGAAAAGCAGTCCATCTGCTCGCCTACGGTTGGCTTCTGATCCATCGCATCGGCGTTGGCAAAGTGGGTCATGTGGTGCACCTGATGCCCTAATGAATGGAGCCGGTGGTACATATCCCGATAACTCGTAGGGGAAAAGCCCAGCCGGTTCATTCCAGAATTGAGCTTGAGAAAAACCTGAAAAGCGTGGCTGGAGCTCCTGGCTAAGCGTTCCAATAGGGCAACTTGCTCTTGGCAATGGACCACTAAATCACAGTCCAATGACACCGCTTCTGCGAGTTCTTTCGCCTCAAATAACCCTTCCAACATCAGAATCCGGCCTTGCCAGCCTTGATTTCGCAGCCACTGTGCATCCCGCAGATCAAGCAACGCAAATCCATCGGTCTGGTTTAAGCCCTCCAGGATGGACTCGAGGCGATGGCCATACCCAGCGGCTTTGACAACCGACCAAATCCTCGCCTCAGGGGCAAGCGTACGTACCCTGGCCAAATTATGGCGAAAGGCCTCAATGTGAATGGATGCCAAGATAGGCCGATTCATATCTGAAACCCCTTTCATGTTTTAATGCTGTAAATGACTCGATTGTACGAATGAACCGTAGTTTTTACACCATTATGGCGGCGCAATTTTTTTCGTCGCTGGCCGATAACGCACTCCTCATTGCGGCTATTGCACTCCTAATCCAGCTGGATGCGCCTGATTGGATGACTCCATTGCTGAAGCTATTTTTTGTCTTGTCTTACGTCCTTTTGGCTGCCTTTGTGGGTGCATTTGCAGACTCCAGGCCTAAGGGTAACGTCATGTTCATCACCAACACCATTAAGTTTGTGGGCTGTGCTGTCATGTTATTTGGCAGCCATCCCTTGCTATCGTACGCCATTGTGGGCCTCGGTGCTGCTGCGTATTCCCCTGCTAAATACGGCATCCTCACTGAATTACTTCCCCCAGAGCGCTTAGTCGCTGCCAATGGCTGGATTGAGGGCTTGACCGTCGGATCCATTATCTTGGGTACGGTGTTGGGTGGCGTACTCATTAGTGTTGGTGTTTCATCGCGCTTATTGGGCTTTGATCTGCCCCTGATTGAAACGGGCATCGATACACCGGCCGAAGCCGCTATTTTGATCATCATGATGATTTACATCATCGCCGCACTGATTAACCTCAAAATCCCCGATACCGGCGCACGTTACGTCGCTCAAAAAACCAATCCGATTGAGTTAGTACGAGACTTTGCGCATTGCTTTAGAACCCTATGGAATGACCGTTTGGGTCAGATCTCCTTGGCGGTAACCACGCTCTTTTGGGGCGCTGGCGCCACCTTACAATTTATTGTGCTCAAGTGGGCTGAAGTCGCGCTCAATATGAGTCTCTCGCAGGGCGCTATTTTGCAAGCCATCTCTGCGGTAGGCGTAGCCGGAGGTGCAGTCTGGGCTGCTAGTCGCATCCCCCTAAAGCAATCCTTGAAGGTATTGCCATATGGCGTTGTGATGGGTCTTGTGGTTTGCGTCATGGCCATCTATCACATCGACATGATTCCGCCAATTGTGCTCGTCGAGTTTGACAAAATGAAGCTCACGCTCAATATGATTCCGCCATATGCGCTATTGATCATAGTCGGCTGGCTCGCAGGCTACTTTGTAGTACCGATGAATGCTCTCTTACAGCATCGTGGCCACGTCTTGCTCTCCGCAGGCCATTCGATTGCGGTACAAAACTTCAATGAAAATTTGTCTGTTCTCAGTATGCTGTTGTTGTACGCCTTACTCATTTGGCTTGATGTCCCAATCGCCTATGTGATTACTGGCTTTGGTTTATCGGTCAGCATCATCATGATCCTCATCATGCGCCGGCATGCCCGTAATCAAGCGGAGTATGACTCCCTCCACCTCATCGGCGAAAGCAAGCACTAGTCAGTCAGCTTATTGGCTTGGTGTTTAAAGGCTTTGCAATACCGAGCGGGCGAGTAGCAAATCTTCCCAGAGTAAATACTTCTCTTGTGGCCTTGCCAAGACTTGCGCCAATTCCAGTGTTGCAATCAAAGGTACATCTGCTTCGCCGTGCATTAGAGAATGGATGGCGCCACGTAACTCCGTTAAGGGGGCACGTTCACCGGTCAAGCGTTGCGCGCTCGCTGCACCAAATGCAATCGCAACCAGCGGTACTGTGCTGGATTCGATCAGCGCATCGATGTTCGCCTTTTGGTCTTGCCAGACCCAAGCGCCATTCGGCAAACCCAGCGCCCGCACGATATTTTGAAACAAAATTAAAGCGTCACCCTGGGGTTTGGTGCCAATAAAAATCCAGCGACCGCTAATCTCAGCTGCGTGTTCCGATGCATTTGCTGTGGGCTCAGGGGATGCTTGGGCATTGCTTTGAGGGACGGCTGGGATGTCCGGGGACGCACTGAGGCCGGATCGATCGACCCATTCTGTAATGCCCATTTCTTTTAGAAAAGAGGAGCGCATGTTCGCGTTATTGGATTGAGTGGGGTTCATGGTGCCTCAAGGGTAATCGATTTTGCCATGACACCGGCATCTTCGCACTCACCAGTTACCGCATCGGCTGGGTAATACGCTCTCCGCACACCAATGATGTTGTAGCCCAAGCGCTCATACAATTTCACTGCGGGAATATTGGAGGGGCGCACTTCAAGAATAATGCGACTCATTTTCTGCCGAATTGCGATGCCTTCAATGGCTTGCATCACACGACTACCAATGCCATTACGTCGCAATGTAGGATCAATGGTGATATTGAGTAAATGCAATTCGTCAACAGCCGGATACAAAATACAGTATCCCCATAATTCAGGCAAATGCGGGGCTAGCTCTGCATTAGCCACCATCTCCGGCCGAATGCAATAGGCCCAATGCCCCGCAGTCAGTGAATCCAAAAAATTGCCTTGTGTCCATGGATGGCTATGCGAGATTGCTTCTAAGGACATCACCGCTCGCATGTCCGATGGCTGCATCGGCATGAAAGTTAATTGGGTATCCTGGGTGCTCATCATTTAAGGCATTAATTAAAAAATGGAATGCTGCGATCCAAAATAGAAGCTTCTATTTTGCACCACGCTCAGCGCTCGTCAGTGCTACTTTATTGCGGACATACAAGGGCTCCAATTGATCCACGGCAATGAGTTGCCCTTTAGCCAACATCGCCTTTGCACAGCGCAATACGCCGCTCGCACTGACACAAAGAGTCGCATCCAACTGACTTGAGGGCAAATGCTGCTCAAAGTGAATGGGGTATTGTGTGACTGCACTGCCAAACACACATTCGCTTAGACTCATTTCGATATCTTCTGGCTTGCTCAGTTGAATATCGCCTAGGCGCTCAGGCAAGGCGATACTAGGGCTTTGCGCTTGCCCAGCTTTCATTACGCTGTAATTAGCCCAATACACCTCACCCATGCGGGCATCAATCGCCACCGTGAACTGGTGTTTACCGTCATCCATCGCCTGTATTAATGGGTGGTCGATTGCACTGGCTGCGATGGCATCCAGACTCGCAACCGGCGCTACTGGTAGATGGGTAGCAAGGGCCAAGCCTTGCACTACCGCAACCGCCAAGCGTACTCCCGTAAAGGCTCCTGGACCAATGCCTACGGCAATCGCATCCAAGTCACGCCACGTCATTCCTTCTTGCTGCAGTAATTCAGTAATCCATGGCAAGAGATGCTGGCTGGCTCCTGGCCCTAGTAATTCATGACGCTGCACCATGCCTTTACCCGACGGATCAAGCGAGAGCGCAACCGAACACCAAGCCGAGGAAGTGTCGATCGCTAGAATGGGTTTCAAGAACAGGGCCTTAGGGTGACAGTGCTTGAATGATGTCCGGCGGCGCCTGGACCAGCTCAATCAGAACGCCCTCACCCCCGAATGGAAATTCATCACTGCCTTTGGGGTGGATAAAAATAATATCGTGACCGGCGGCCCCTTTACGAATTCCACCAGGGGCAAAGCGTAGGCCTTTACTGCTGAGCCAGTCATGGGCTACCTGTAAATCATCGACCCATAGGCCAATGTGATTCAGAGGCGTTTGATGAACTGCGGGCTTTTTTGCCATATCCACGGGCTGCATTAAATCAATCTCAACCTCATGTGCACCTTGACCGATCGCGCAGATGTCTTCGTTGACGTTTTCCCGTTTCGATACATAGGTATCTTTGAAGGTAAAGCCAAGCAAATCGACCCATAAGGAACGCAAGCGTTGCTTATCCTCGCCGCCAATGGCAATTTGCTGGATGCCTAAAATACGAAATGGCCTCGCGTCAGTCATGCGCTGTCCTTTACTCAAAGCGAATAATAATTTGGTCCACCGCTAGGCTATCGCCCTCCTTGGCCAAGATTTCAGAAACGACCCCATCCTGCAATGCCGAGAGGGTGTTTTCCATTTTCATGGCCTCAATCGAAGCGAGTTTCTGACCTGCAGTAACGCTATCGCCTGCACGCACCAATAATTTGGTTAAAAGGCCTGGCATCGGCGATAAGACCATTTTGGAGGTGTCCGGTGGCAACTTGATGGGCATACGCGCCTGCAACTGTGCGCCAAGCGGACTTAATACCATGCATTCATATTGGGCGCCATCCAGTACCAAATAGTAACGAATGCCTCGGCGCTCGACTTGTACCGATATGGACTGTGTGCCATTGATGGTGGCATTGAGCACAATTTGTCCTGGACGCCATTCACTGACAATGTCGTAGCGACTAATGCCCTCTGTAGTCTCGACATAAACCGAGTAGACGCCATCCTTGAGTTCAACCCGCGTCGGTATGTCGATCGGATCATTCATCGAACCCACCCGCTTTCCAGTTACCAATACAAATTTTTTGGTAATTTTCATCTCATGACCTGGCAGCTGACCATCAATCACTTGAATGTATTCCAGGTAGCGTGTACGCATGAAGGTAGCGAGCGCAGCCAGGCGATTGGGATCGGCTGGCTGTACTGAATCCCGTTTAAATCCAGTGGGGTATTCTTCTGGGATAAAACCAGTTGTAAAGTCGCCCGAAACAAAGCGTGGATGTTGCAAGAGGGCTGCCTGAAAGGCGATATTAGAATGAATGCCCCGAATCACAAATTGATTGAGGGCATGGCGCATTTTATGAATCGCATCCATCCGATCGCGGCCATGCACAATCAGCTTAGCAATCATGGAGTCATAGTACATCGGGATTTCGCCACCCTCATATACACCTGTATCAACACGCACACCATTTTCTTCTGCTGGAGGACGGTATTTCACGAGGCGACCCGTGGATGGTAAAAAGTTCCGGAAAGGATCGTCGGCATTAATCCGGCACTCCATTGACCATCCATCTAGCTTAAGCTGATCCTGTGTAAAGGAGAGCTTTTCACCCGCAGCAACGCGAATCATTTGCTCGACTAAATCTAGTCCGGTGATCGATTCCGTCACGGGATGCTCGACTTGCAGACGGGTATTCATCTCCAGAAAGTAAAACGATTTATCTTTTCCGACGACAAACTCCACCGTACCTGCGGATTGGTAATTGACAGCACGTGCCAAGGCAACGGCTTGCTCGCCCATGGCTTTGCGGGTGGCTGGGTCAATAAAAGGCGATGGCGCCTCTTCAATTACTTTTTGGTGACGGCGCTGAATCGAGCAATCACGCTCCCACAGATAAACAATATTGCCGTGGGCATCGCCGAGGATCTGAATCTCAATGTGCCGCGGTCCTTCGACAAACTTCTCAATAAACACGCGATCATCGCCAAAGCTATTCATGGCTTCGGTTCGACAGGCCGTAAAGCCTTCGAATGCTTCTTGGTCATTGTGCGCAACTCGCAAGCCCTTACCACCCCCGCCGGCAGATGCTTTGATCATCACGGGATAACCGATGTCCTTCGCAATCTGCACCGCTACGTCTGGACTATCAATCGCTTCGTTAAAGCCTGGAATGGTGTTGACCTTGGCTTCCATGGCTAATTTTTTGGAGGCGATCTTATCCCCCATAGCAGCAATCGCTGCAAACTTAGGTCCAATAAAAACAATGCCCTCTTCTTCGCAACGCCGCGCAAATTGCTCGTTCTCGGATAAAAATCCATAACCTGGATGCACTGCTTGCGCGCCAGTCTCTTTACAGGCCTGAATGATGCGGTCCATCACCAAATACGATTCACGCGATGGCGCAGGTCCAATGCAGACTGCCTCATCGGCCAGTTGAACATGCCTTGCTTCGCGATCGGCTTCGGAAAAAACAGCAACCGTCTCAATGCCCATGCGTTTGGCTGTTTTAATGACGCGGCATGCAATCTCGCCACGATTGGCAATCAGTATCTTTTTAAATAGGGTGGTTTTCATGTGATCGTGCCTAGCCATTACAGGGGAATATTGCCGTGTTTACGCTCTGGATTTTTGAGGTCCTTGTCTTTGAGCATGGCCAGTGACCGTGCAATGCGTTTACGTGATTCGTGCGGCAAGATCACGTCATCAATGTACCCACGCCGACCGGCCACAAAGGGGTTGGCAAATTTGGCTTTGTATTCCGCTTCGCGGGCAGCAATTTTTTCGGGATCGCTTTTTTCTTCGCGGAAGATAATTTCAACAGCGCCTTTTGGTCCCATTACCGCAATCTCAGCCGATGGCCAGGCAAAGTTAACGTCGCCGCGCAGGTGCTTAGATGCCATCACATCATAGGCGCCGCCATAGGCTTTACGCGTAATGAGGGTTACTTTGGGTACCGTACAATCAGCATAGGCGTAGAGTAACTTCGCGCCGTGTTTAATAATGCCGCCGTATTCTTGTGCGGTGCCGGGCATAAAGCCAGGAACATCCACTAGAGTAACCACGGGAATATTGAAGGCATCGCAAAAACGCACAAAACGGGCAGCTTTGATCGATGCCTTGATGTCCAAGCAGCCAGCCAAAACCAGAGGTTGATTGGCGACGATGCCGATGGTTTGCCCTTCCATGCGACCAAAACCAATCAAAATATTTTTAGCGTAATCGGGTTGTAACTCAAAGAACTCACTGTCGTCTGCAATCTTGCGTATCAACTCATGCATGTCATAGGGTTGATTGGGATTAGCGGGTACCAAGGTATCCAGTGAATAATCGGGCGTTTCATCGCGCCGAGCCGAGCGCAATGTTGGCGGTTTTTCTTTATTGGATAAAGGTAAATAATTAAAAAAGCGACGCAAGACCATGATCGCTTCAACGTCATTCTCAAAGGCCAAATCACACACACCGGAAACCGTGGAATGGGTTATCGCGCCGCCAAGCTCTTCAGCCGTTACGTCTTCGTGAGTCACGGTTTTGACAACCTCAGGACCCGTTACAAACATATACGAACTGTCTTTCACCATAAAAATAAAGTCAGTCAATGCCGGTGAGTACACCGCGCCACCCGCAGACGGCCCCATGATTAAGGAGATTTGCGGAATCACGCCGGAGGCAGTGACATTGCGCTGAAAAATATCGGCATAGCCGCCCAAGGAGGCAACCCCCTCCTGAATGCGGGCGCCGCCCGAATCGTTTAAGCCGATCACAGGCGCGCCGACTTTCATGGCCTGATCCATGATTTTGCAAATCTTCTCGGCATGGGCTTCGGATAAAGAGCCCCCAAGAACCGTAAAGTCTTGTGAGAAGACAAACACTAGTCGGCCATTGATCATGCCGTAGCCCGTGACAACTCCATCGCCCGGAACGGTTTGATCTGCCATCCCAAAATCGGTGCAACGGTGCTCAACAAACATATCCCACTCTTCAAAACTGCCTGCGTCCAAGAGTAATTCGATGCGCTCACGGGCGGTTAACTTGCCTTTGGCATGCTGTGCCTGAATTCGTTTTTGGCCGCCGCCAAGCCGCGCTAACTCCCGCTTGGCCTCCAGTTGATGGATGATGTCTTGCATACTGACTCCTTAGAAAGAGGTGTGGCCCATTGCCTCGAGTAAGCGCCTTGCAGCTACCGAGGGGGCGATGGTTCCCAGATTGACGGCATTGCTCAGCTCGGGAAGCAAAGCCTGAACCGCAGGATTATTCTTAAATGCACTTTTGAGTCCAGCATCGATGCATTCCCACATCCAGGCGCCTGACTGGACTTGACGCCGGGCAGTCAATCGACCATTGGCCGTTTGCAGTTTCTGAAAGCGCAGAATGTGATCCCATAAATCAGTGATACCGGTCCCTTGCAATGCGGATAAGGACATGACCATGGGATGCCAATACTCGGCATCATGCGTGGCGTGATCTGGATTTCCTTGAAAGCCCAATAATCGCAGTGAGCTAGTAATAAATGCTTGTGCACGCATCGCGGCATTGGGATCAATGTCGGCTTTATTAATCACAATGAAGTCCGCCAACTCCATCACCCCTTTTTTAATTGCTTGCAAGTCGTCACCTGCGTTGGGTAATTGCAATAACAAAAATAAATCCGTCATACCCGCTACGGCGATTTCGCTTTGGCCAACGCCTACGGTTTCCACGATCACAACGTCGTGCCCAGCGGCTTCAGCAACTAAAAGTGCCTCACGGGTTTTTTCAGCAACGCCGCCCAATGTTCCGGAAGATGGGCTAGGCCGAATAAATGCACATTCATGCACCGATAAACGCTCCATGCGGGTCTTGTCGCCCAAAATTGATCCGCCCGATACGCTGGAGGATGGATCGATTGCCAGAACAGCCACGCGGTGACCGCGCTCAATTAAATAGAGCCCCAGGGTTTCAATTAAGGTTGACTTCCCTACTCCAGGAACTCCGGAGATACCCAAACGAAACGACTTCCCCGTCTTGGGTAGCAAGGCATTCAGTAAAGTCATCTGCGCGCTTGCGATGGTCAATGCGGGTTGACTCAAGCAAGGTAATGGCCTTAGCTAAGGCGCGGCGCTGCACTGGCCCAGGTGGACCCGTAATCGCATCAAACAACGCTTGGTCAGCGGCAGGCAGCATGGCGAATTAGAGCGGCTTTGCTTGTTTGCGAATTTGCTCGAGTACGTCTTTGGCGGAAGCGGGAATTGGAGTTCCTGGGCCATAAATACCCTTTACGCCTGCCTCATACAAGAATTCATAATCCTGCCTCGGTATAACGCCGCCAACAAACACAATAATGTCATCGGCACCCTGCTTGCGTAATTCAGCGATGATCGCTGGCACCAAGGTTTTGTGACCAGCTGCCAAAGTAGAGATGCCCAATGCATGAACGTCATTCTCAATTGCTTGGCGCGCGCATTCCTCTGGAGTCTGAAAGAGTGGTCCAATATCCACGTCAAAACCCAGATCAGCAAATGCTGTGGCGACCACTTTTGCGCCGCGGTCATGGCCATCTTGGCCGAGCTTGGCAATCATCACGCGAGGTCTGCGTCCAAAATCGCTCGCGAATTGAGCGAGCTCCCCTTTGAGTTTTTCCCAGCCCTCGGCTGAGTCATAAGCAGCTGCATACACACCGGTCACCTTTTGCGTATCGGCGCGATGGCGCCCGTAGACTTGTTCTAAAGCGTCAGACACTTCACCGACGGTAGCGCGCAAGCGCATTGCTGCCACCGCTAACTCCAACAAATTGCCGGTTTGATCTGCCGCCGCCTTGGTTAGCGCCGCCAGTGCAGCCGCTACCTTTTTACTATCGCGCGATGCCTTAATCGAATTTAAGCGCTCGATTTGATTGATGCGCACTTTGTCGTTATCAATCACCAAGACATCAACTAATTCTTCTTTATCGAGTTTGTATTTATTGACGCCCACGATGACATCAGCGCCCGAATCAATTTTGGCTTGCTTTTCAGCGGCAGCCGCTTCAATTTTGAGCTTGGCCCACCCGCTTTCAACGGCTTTGGTCATGCCGCCCATGGCGTCGACTTCGAGCACAATTTCCCATGCTTTATCGGCCATCTCTTGCGTTAGGTTTTCCATCATGTAGGAGCCGGCCCAAGGATCAATCACGCTGGTGATATGGGTTTCTTCCTGAAGAATTAATTGGGTGTTGCGCGCAATCCGGCTCGAGGTTTCCGATGGCAAGGCAATCGCTTCATCAAACGAATTGGTATGCAAGGATTGAGTACCGCCAAAGACTGCTGCCATGGCTTCTACCGTAGTGCGCACCACATTGTTGTAGGGATCTTGTTCGGTCAAGGACCAACCCGAGGTCTGGCAATGGGTTCGCAACATCAGTGATTTCGGATTTTTCGGATTGAATGCTTTCATGATGCGCCACCACAGCAAACGGGCAGCGCGGAGTTTTGCCACCTCCAAATAGAAGTTCATACCGATCGCAAAAAAGAATGACAGGCGTCCAGCAAAGCCGTCGACATCCAAGCCCTTAGCGAGTGCAGTTTTAACATACTCTTTACCATCGGCTAAGGTGAAGGCAAGCTCCAATACTTGATTGGCGCCAGCCTCTTGCATGTGGTAACCCGAGATCGAAATCGAGTTGAACTTGGGCATATGTTTTGCGGTGTACTCAATGATGTCGCCAATGATGCGCATCGATGGCTCAGGCGGATAGATATAGGTATTGCGAACCATGAACTCTTTCAGAATGTCATTCTGAATCGTGCCGGAGAGCTGAGCCTGACTCACGCCTTGCTCTTCGCCGGCAACGATGTAACCAGCCAGCACTGGCAATACAGCGCCATTCATGGTCATCGATACCGAGACGGTATCGAGCGGAATACCATTGAAGAGGATTTTCATGTCTTCAACGGAGTCGATCGCAACGCCAGCCTTACCCACATCACCGGTTACGCGCGGATGATCGGAATCGTAGCCCCGGTGGGTTGCTAAATCGTATGCGACCGAGACACCCTGGCCGCCCGCTGCTAATGCTTTACAGTAAAACGCATTGGACTCTTCTGCAGTAGAGAAGCCTGCGTACTGGCGGATAGTCCAAGGCCTGACCGCATACATAGTGGCTTGCGGCCCGCGCACAAATGGCTCAAATCCAGGCAAGGTATTGGCATAGGGCAAGGATGCAGAATCCGCTGCGGTATAGAGGGCTTTTAAATGAATGCCATCTGGCGTATTCCAGCCCAGTGCATCGGCATTGGCATTGGGGGCGGATTTTTGCGCTGCTTTTTCCCAATCACTCAATTCCACTTTTTTGGAATCTGGCCACGGATTCGGCTTGGCACTCGATGAACTCATTCCACTTACTCCTGTTGGCATAGTTACGACATCATTTTTAATAATTCGTATTTTGCTTGACAAATCAGCTTCTGTCTAGATATTGTATACATAATTATGAATACAATATCAGTAGATAAGCTATGAATTTAAGCAATAAACCGCTTTACCATGACGTTGCGGAACGCCTCCGTGCCCAAATTTTTGCACACACCCTGCCACCAGGCAGTTGGCTAGATGAGCAAAGCTTGGCTGTCACCTTTGGTATCAGCCGAACACCCATGCGCGAAGCAATCAAGGTACTCGCCTCGGAAGGCCTGGTAACCATGAAACCAAGGCGCGGCGCCTACGTTACCGAGGTGGAGCGAGGCGATTTAGAGCAGATTTTTGCTGTTTTAGCCCAATTAGAGGGGTTTGCAGCAAAGGAAGCGGCCGTGAAAGCAAGCGAAGCACAACTGAACCAGTTAGACAATTTGCACTTAAAGCTTGAAAAAGCTGCTGCTGAACGGGATGAAGAGCAGTTTTTTGAGATTAACGTGCGCTTTCACGAGCTAGTCATGGAGATTGCGGGCAATCGCTGGATGAATGGGGTGGTTGACGACCTACGCAAGGTGCTAAAACTACAACGTCGGGGTTCTTTAGGCCGTTCCGGACGATTGCAAAGCGCCTTAAACGAGCACCGCAACATACTGAAAGCATTAATAAAAAGGGATGGGGCTGCTGCACAAGAAGCCATGCAAGCGCATCTAGCGCGCGGGCTCGAGGCCACGCGCTAGGTTTTTACTGAATTACTTCTTAATTACCATCGTGCCTGGCAATGAGGCAATGTAGGCCGCCATATTGCGTAAATCGGCATCGCTGTACTGAGTTACCTGAGAAACCATCACGGCATTTTTACGGCCAAATTGTGGGTTATTCGATACCTGGTAGGAGCGCAAGGCGTAATACAAGTAATCAGCGTACTGTCCGGCAATCTTGGGGTACGCCGGGGCAACGGGCTCATTCAAATTGGCGCCATGGCAGGCAGCGCAATTGTTCTTTTCAACTAGCTCTTTACCTTTAGCCAGATTGGATGCCTGAGCGATACCAATGCTGGAAAGTAAAAAAGAAATCAGGAGTGCAACTTTCATAAATAGACCTCTAAATCGAAATTACTTTAAGGGGTTTGCAGGAGAGGTCGAATTTTGTGCGGCGTAATACGCGCTCACATCGGCCATATCTTGAGAAGTCATGCTGCCTGCAATCGAGCGCATGGTGGGGTGTTTGCGTTCCCCTGATTTATACGCTTCCAAGGATGCATAAATGTAGGCGGAATTTTGGCCACCAATTTTCGGTACGCGATAGACCAAGGGGTAATCCGCCCGGTAATCCGGAATGGCATGGCAGCCCGTGCAGAGCCAAACCTTCGCTTGACCAGCGGTGGCAGAGCCTTTGACGTCCTGTGCCTGTGCGTTAACAGATAGAGTAGAAAATCCAGCGCCGACAGTGAATATCAGGGTGGACAGTAAACGGGTAACGGCGGTTTTTTTCATAGAAATCATCAATATATAAAAAACAGACTATTTTGCATGCAAGAGTATAGCGGACAGCGCTCAATTCCTCTTTTTTACCGCATTTAGCGGTAAGATTCTACCCTTCCCTTTATCCCTAAAAAGCACCTTTATATATGCCTAGCAAACCCATCAGCGATCGCCTAAAAGAGCTTGGAATTAAGCTTCCACCAACAGTAAGCCCTGCTGCTGCTTACGTCATGGCCGTGACCAGCGGCTCTACCGTCTTTGTTTCTGGGCATATCGCCAAGGAAGCTGGTAAGCCATGGGTTGGTAAATTAGGTCTTGATATGGATACCGCTAGCGGCAAAGCCGCAGCACGCTCGATTGCCATTGATTTAATGGCCACTCTAGAAGCACATTTAGGCTCACTGGATCGGGTTAAACGTATTGTGAAAGTGATGGGGCTGGTTAACTCGACCGACCTCTTTACTGAGCAGCATCTAGTGATAAATGGCTGCTCTGAGCTTTTATTTGAAGTCTTTGGCGAAGCAGGTAAACATGCTCGTAGCGCCTTTGGGGTAACTCAAATACCCCTGGGTGCCTGCGTTGAAATTGAACTTATTGCCGAGATTGAGTAAATCCTAGCAGAAAGTAGTAACTTAATTCGGGCTCAGCTTTCCATCTTTTAAGCGTGGCTCTAAATAATGGCCCTTGCGCGCGCGGTTACCCGCAAACGACTTCAGAGTCTTACTGTCCAGGCTTAACTCGCTTGGCTTTCCGGCTCGGCCTGCACCAGAGTAAGTGGCGCCATCTGGACCCACGGCAATGGCCGACGCTAGGCGCTCTTTGTCATCTAAGCCCATCAAGATAACGCCCTTGCCGCCGGTTGGTAGGCGCTTGAGCTCATCGAGCGGGAACACCAATAGCCGCGCACTTTCCGATAAACAGGCGACCTGTTTCATGCCAGGGCGTACCTTACTGGCTCCCAGTGGCGCATCGCCAGTACTAAATTTGCTGTCGATGCCAATAAAGGATTTACCTGCTTTATTGCGGGTGAGCATATCGGCTACATTCGCCAAGAAACCATTTCCTGCCCGTGTTGAAATCAACACTAAATCATCCAATTGGCCGGCGTAATACGCCGCCATTTGCGAGCCTGCTGCTAAATTAACGAAGCTGGTTAATGGTGCACCATCGCCGCGCGCCCCCGGCAACTCGCTAACGGGAACGGTATACACACGACCGTCACTACCAAAGCCTTGCATTACGTCAACGGTGCGGCACTCATAGGTGGCGTAGAGCGTATCACCCGACTTAAACGAAAACTGCTGTGCATCATGTTCGTGGCCCTGGCGAACGCGAACCCAACCCTTTTGTGACACGATGACCGTGACCGGCTCATCGATCACTTTAGCTTCTGCGATTGCGCGCTTATCTTCTTGGATTAAAGTACGGCGCTCGTCGCCAAACTCTTTTGCATCGGATTCAATTTCCTTGATGATGCGTTTACGCAAGGTGCTATCACTCTGCAAGAGGCCATCCAAATCAGCCTTCTCGGTTTGAAGCTCTTTAAGCTCTTGCTCAATCTTAATTGCCTCTAACCGTGCCAATTGGCGCAAGCGAATTTCGAGAATATCTTCGGCTTGGCGATCGCTGAGTTTAAATGCAGCAATAAGGTCGGTCTTGGGCTCATCGCTATTGCGAATGATTTTGATGACCTTATCAATGTTGAGCAAAATAATCTGGCGACCTTCCAGAATATGAATGCGGGCATTGACTTTATCAAGGCGATGCTCAGTACGGCGCGTTACCGTTGCAACGCGGAATGCGATCCACTCGGAAATGATGTCTTTTAAATTCTTTTGGCGTGGCCGGCCATCATTGCCAATCATCACGAGATTAATTGGCGCATTGGACTCCAGGGAGGTATGCGCCAGCAGCAAATTGACGAAGTCATTGACTTCCACATTTTTACTCTTGGGCTCAAACACTAAACGTACCGCAGCGTCTTTGCTGGATTCATCGCGAACGCAATCAAGCACATTCAAGATTGCTGCTTTGGTATTGCTTTGATCGGGCGTTAATGATTTTTTGCCCAATTTGATTTTGGGGTTGGTGAGCTCTTCAATCTCTTGCAGTACCCGCTGCGTTGAAGTAGCTGGTGGTAACTCATTCACCACAATTTGCCATTGACCGCGTGCCAATTCTTCGACCGACCAGCGTGCCCGCACTTTTAAGCTGCCACGACCGCCCTCGTAAATCTGCGCAATATCACTGGCAGGCGAGATAATTTGACCGCCGCCCGGAAAGTCTGGGCCTGGCAGAATCGAGAGCAAATCAGCGCTGCTCATATTGGGCGACTTCATGAGCGCTATGGCAGCTGCAGCCACCTCGCGTAAATTGTGCGACGGGATTTCCGTGGCCATGCCAACCGCAATACCAGAGGCGCCATTAAGCAATACAAAAGGCAGGCGCGCCGGAAGTAATTTAGGCTCCTGAAAAGAGCCATCGTAGTTTGGTGCAAATGCAACCGTACCTTCATCGATTTCACTCAGCAGCAAATGCGTTGCAATCTTGGTCAGGCGTGCTTCGGTGTAGCGCATCGCTGCAGCCCCGTCGCCGTCGCGTGAACCAAAGTTGCCCTGACCATCAATTAAGGGGTAACGCAATGAGAAGCTTTGAGCTAATCGAACTAGGGCATCGTAAGCGGACTGATCGCCATGGGGATGAAATTTACCCAATACATCCCCAACCACCCTAGCACTTTTCACTGGCTTTGCATCCGAGCGCAAACCCATCTCGCTCATCGAGAAGAGAATGCGCCGCTGAACTGGCTTTTGGCCGTCGGCTACCTCAGGCAAGGCGCGGCCCTTCACTACGCTGATGGCGTAATCTAAATATGCCCTCTCCGCATAGACGGCCAGCGTTAAGCCTTCACTTCCATCACCTCCATCCCCATCCATGCCGCCCGATGATGCGCGCGGCGGAGAGGGAGGTGAATTCGAGCCAGCAGCGTCGGTCGTAAATAAATCAGCCTGCTCTTGCATGCTGGCTGCTGAATTGGATTTACGCGTTGCCATTAAATGTCTGCCTCTACTTCATTGCCACGCTCTTCAAGCCAATCGCGTCTTGCACTAGATTCGGATTTACCCATCAGCATGTCCATGGTTTTAAATGTATCTTGCTCGCTGAGTGCCCCCAAGGTAACTGGGAGTAAGCGGCGCGTATCAGGATTGAGGGTGGTGTCCCACAATTGCTCCGCACTCATTTCGCCAAGGCCCTTAAAGCGGGAAATTTGCCAGGCATTGTCACGCACACCGTCTTTACGTAACTTATCTTCGATCGCATTGAGTTCGCTGGCATCGAGGGCATAAATCTTTTGCGCTGGCTTCTTACCGCGCGCAGGCGCATCGACCCGAAAGAGTGGTGGTCTGGCGATACACACATGTCCGGCATCCAGCAGCTTTGGAAAGTGTTTATAGAATAAAGTGAGCAATAAGACCTGGATGTGCGAACCATCGACGTCAGCATCCGACAGAATGCAGATCTTGCCGTAACGCAAATTAGATAGGTCTGGAGTGTCATTCAAACCATGGGGGTCAACGCCAATGGCCACCGCAATATCGTGCACCTCATTGTTCGCAAACAAGCGATCGCGCTCTGCTTCCCACGTATTTAGAACCTTACCGCGCAGGGGTAATATGGCCTGATACTCTTTGTTGCGACCCATCTTGGCTGAACCGCCTGCAGAGTCACCTTCGACCAAAAAGAGTTCGTTTAGCGCAACGTCTTGACTCTCGCAATCCGTTAACTTGCCTGGCAGCACCGCAACACCGGAGGATTTTTTCTTTTCGACTTTTTGTCCAGCACGGGTGCGGGCTTGTGCTTGCTTGATCACCAGCTCCGCTAATTTGCGACCATAGTCCACATGCTGGTTTAGCCAAAGTTCGAGTGCGGATTTGGAAAAGCCAGAAACTAAACGCACCGCATCCCGTGAGTTAAGGCGTTCTTTAATTTGCCCCTGGAACTGGGGATCAAGTACTTTGGCAGACAAAATAAAGGAGGCCCGTGCAAAGACATCCTCGGGCATTAACTTCACCCCCTTGGGTTGCAAGGCATGCATTTCGATAAACCCTTTAACCGCATTAAATAGACCTTCACGCAAGCCGCTTTCATGGGTACCTCCAGCGGGCGTCGGAATTAAATTCACATAACTTTCGCGAACGGGTGGACCATCTTCGGTCCAGGTCACTACCCAAGCAGCGCCCTCGCCTTCAGCAAAGGTATCTTCATCGGCCTTACCGGTAGCGTATTGCTCTGCTTCAAATGCCGGTATCACTTCTGCGCTGTGGCCTACCTGAGCCAAGGCTTCATTCAGGTAGCCACGCAAACCCTGCGCGTATTGCCAGGATTGCGTCTCACCGCTTTTTTCTTGAATTAAAGTGACTTTCACGCCGGGCAGCAATACCGCTTTAGAGCGCAGCAAGCGAATTAGATCTGCCATTGGAATGGTGGCACTATCAAAATATTTGCCATCGGGCCAGGCTCGGACGCGCGTACCGTGGGCTTTATCGCCCTTATCGGCCGGTCTGGTTTTGAGTTTCTCAATGAGATTACCATCGGCAAAACCCAAGGTAGACATTTGACCTTCACGCCACACCGTGACATCAAGGCGCTTGGAAAGGGCATTGGTGACCGATACCCCAACGCCGTGCAAGCCGCCAGAGAAGGCGTACGCCCCGCCGCTGCCTTTTTCAAACTTACCACCTGCATGCAGCTGGGTAAAGACAATTTGCACCACGGGTAACTTTTCAGTGGGGTGCATACCCACCGGAATGCCTCGACCATCATCCTCAATGCTGACGCTGCCATCTGCATGCAAGGTCACCATGATTTGTTTACCAAAGCCTCCCAGGGCCTCATCGGATGCGTTATCCAGCACTTCTTGGATGATATGAAGGGGGTTATCGGTCCTGGTGTACATCCCAGGGCGTTGACGAACGGGTTCAAGTCCCTTCAGAACTTGAATCGATGATTCGCTGTATTCGGAGGTTTTACGGGTTGCCATTCGCAGAAATTGTAGCCATGTCTGGGATTACCCTCTTTTTTTACCGTTGCACGGGCTTTGCTCACGTATTTTGGGGTGATCTTTGACCCTTACACCTGATTATTTGCCCATTCATGCCAAAATTGCGCAATGGGTGCACTCAGTCATATTCGGGTTTTAGACCTCAGCCGGGTTCTTGCGGGTCCATGGTGCGCTCAAAATTTAGCCGACCTAGGCGCAGATGTGATTAAAGTCGAGCGCCCCAATGTTGGCGACGATACCCGCCATTGGGGACCTCCGTTTGCGCAAAATCCCCAAGGCGAAGATACGGCCGAAGCCGCTTATTTCATATCAATCAATCGCAATAAACGCTCGATTACCGTCGACATCAGTACTCCTGAGGGTCAAGACATCATTCGCAAACTAGCCTCTGAATCCGATGTTGTCATTGAAAACTACAAAGTGGGCCAATTAAAAAAATATGGGCTGGATTACGATAGCCTCGTCTTACTCAAACCCGATTTGATTTATTGCTCCGTCACCGGCTTTGGTCAAACTGGCCCCTACGCTCAGCGCCCTGGCTATGACTTCATTATTCAAGGCTTGGGTGGCTTTATGAGCGTGACGGGTGAAGCCGACGACTTACCGGGCGGCGGACCTCAGAAGGCTGGGGTTGCGATTGTTGATTTATTTACCGGCATGTATGCCAGCTCAGCCATTCTGGCTGCAGTGATTCACCGCGACCGTACTGGCCTTGGCCAATACATCGACATGGCTTTACTCGATACCCAAATTGCGATCATGGCCAATATCTCGAGCAATTATTTGTGCACCGGAACTGCGCCGCAGCGCTGCGGTAATGCCCACCCCAATATCGTTCCGTATCAAACCTTCCCCACCTCCGATGGCTGGATGATCATTGCCGTTGGTAATGACAGCCAGTTTCGTCAATTTGTAAAAGCCGGCGGACAAGAACAGCTGGCAGACGATGCGCGCTTTGCCGATAATCCATCGCGTGTGGCGCACCGCTCTATTTTGGTCCCCTTGCTCACCGAAATGACCAAAACCAAAACCAAGAATGATTGGATTGCTACTCTCGAAAAAGCGAACGTACCGTGCGGACCAATCAATGATTTGAAAGAAGTATTTGAAAATGAGCAAGTGGTCTCGCGTCAGGTTGAATTGCAAGTGCCGCACCCCACTGCCGGCACCATGAAATTGGTTGCAAGCCCCATGAAGTTATCGGCAACCCCTGTAGAAGTTCGTATGGCACCACCGACATTAGGTCAACATACCGACGAGGTGCTGCGCGAACGGCTTGGCCTCAGTGCTGAAGCGATTTCAGCGCTACGCCAAAAGCAGGCGATCTAAGCACTCCATCGCATGGCAAGCGCCCAGTCCAAAGCCTTTACTCCGCTCAAACACCTCCTTATTTATGGTGGCCTTTTAGTCACCATGTCGATGGGCATTCGCCATGGCTTTGGCTTATTTAATCTCCCCATGACTGCCGCCAATGGTTGGGATCGCGAAACGTTTGCACTCACAATTGCCCTGCAAAATTTAGTGTGGGGTGCGCTGCAGCCCGTTACCGGCGCACTCGCTGATCGCTTTGGCGCTTTTCGCATCATGCTGGCTGGTGGCATCCTTTATGCCTTGGGTTTGGTGGGCATGGGCCTGTCAACCGATATTCTTCCGTTCACAATCGCGGGCGGTCTCTTGATTGGCTTAGCCCAAACCGCCACCACCTACAGCGTAGTCTATGGAATTTTAGGTCGCAATGTAGCTGCTGAAAAACGGGTTTGGGCAATGGGGGTTGCGGCGGCCGCTGGGTCCTTTGGCCAGTTCCTGATGATTCCCGTCGAACAAAGTCTAATTACCCACTTTGGCGCAACCGATGCGTTGCTGTTATTGGGGCTAATGGCAACTTTGATGCTGCCAATCGCCTTTAAGTTGCGAGAGCCAGCAGGATCGACTCATTTACAACTCGGAAATCAAACCATTGCAGAGGCGCTGGGCGAAGCCATGCATAACCGCAGTTTTCAGTTGCTCACCTTGGGTTATTTTGTCTGTGGCTTTCAGGTGGTATTTATTTCAGTACATCTAGCGCCCTACCTCAGCGATCTTTCCAAGGTAGTCCCATCGGTTGGCTCGCCCGTAGTCGCCAGTACTGCTCTCGCCTTAATTGGCCTCTTTAATGTATTCGGTACCTTTTATGCAGGCGTTCTAGGTCAGCGCTTTCCGAAACGGTATTTACTCTCAGGCATCTACGCGAGCCGCGCTGTTGCCATTGCCCTTTTTGTGTTTATGCCAATCACGCCATTTTCAACTTACCTCTTTGCAGCGGTGATGGGATTTCTGTGGCTCTCTACCGTACCCCTCACGAACGGAATCGTGGCGCAGATTTTTGGGGTGAAATACCTCAGCATGCTCTCCGGCCTAGTTTTCTTTTCCCATCAGCTGGGTAGTTTTTGTGGCGCCTATTTGGGCGGCCTTTTGTATGATCGCACTGGCACTTATGATTTGGTATGGATGATTGCGATTGGCCTCGGTATTTTTGCTGCGTTGATTAATTTGCCGATTCAGGAGCGTGCTATTGGGCGCCCCCAGTCGATTTAAATAGGCTTCCTGGCACGCCAGGTATAGCTGGGTACAATTCAACATGCGCTACCTATTTACGCAACCCTCTCGAAAACGACGATGGCAAGAGCTTGCTTTATTCATCCTCGTTCTTGCTGTACTTGCTCTTACATTTATGGCTTACTTTAGGCCGGATATGATGGTTGCGCTAACGAATGCAGTTTGGGCGCTGTGCGGTTTTTAAGAGCCTGCCTTTAAAGCGATTACTCGCCGTAGCACAATGGATAGTGCACATGCCTCCTAAGCGTGGGATACAGGTTCGATTCCTGTCGGCGGGACCACAAGCGTATTCATAAGTGAATAAAATTTTCACTACAAAGCGATTTTAAATGTCAACCCATTTATTTGATGCCAAGTTATCCACAGCCAATGTGGATAAATTATTAAAAGTGTTCCTAAGTATTGAATTTTTATAGGATGAGCTGGCTTGCTTAAAAAATAAGCAGCCTTTTATTCCTTCTTTTTTTAGTTTGTTTAGCTATTGACTTTTTATTTTTAAGTCGTGTGGTGCCTTATTTTTTATTCGATCAACTAATCGATAACTACTAAAGTTGTCGCAGTTACTATGCGCGGCTATCTGCCACGTACCGTTGATTTTCTCGTACACTGAAATCCCATGAATGCACTCACACCCAGCACCTTGGCAGCCCTAGAGGAGATGCTCCAGAACACAGCACGCTCTGTACCTGCCGACTATGTGCCAATTTACCTGACGGTTCCATCTGCTAGTCAGTTGGGTCAATCAGTGGGTTACTTACAAGGCGATTTTTTTGCCTTCATCAAGCAATCGCTTCAGGCCAATCCCATCGCCGGCGTTTACCTTGAGGCCCAGCGATTGCTCATTAGCGGGGAGCGTCCTGCCCTGCTCAGCCAAACCTGGAATGCCATAGCCGAACGGATGCGTGAAGGGGGATTTATACCCGGCTGGCGCAATGAAGAATTTGCCTTTTTAGACCAGCAAGGGCACGCCCTATTTCAGCTCGAGCGGGCTGCGTTTCGGACCTTTGGTCTCAAAAGCATGGCCAGTCACATGAATGGCTTTACGGAAAGCGGTCAAATTTGGCTGGGTCGTCGCAGTCAAAACAAGCACATTGACCCGGGTAAGCTCGATAACCTCAGTGCCGGCGGCATTGCTGCCGATGAAACACCTTGGGTTTGCGCCCGCCGTGAATTGTGGGAAGAGGCAGGCATTCCACCGGAGATTGCGGCAGGCATTCAGCCGGCTGGCCGCATGGAAATGCGCAGACCAACCCCACCATTAGGCTTTCATGCGGAATCCCTTTTTATTTATGACCTCTTAATCCCCAGTAATCTCTTGCCTACCAACCACGACGGCGAGGTGGCGGGTTTTATTGCGGTTTCTCATGGTGAAGCGGCTGCTCGTATTTTGGCCGATGAATTTACAGCAGACGCCGCCCTGGTGACCGCTGATTTTATTTTGCGACGCAACATTACCTAAGCAGAATCACGCAATGGCCTATGAATTAGCCACTATTGATTTGCATCAAAGCCCCTGTCAGCGTTTCATGGTTAAATGCATATAAGGATGAAACAGGGGTGCCCTCCGTAACTGGTGGCGCTGAGAAAGACCCTATTACCCGATCCAGATAATGCTGGCGTGGGGAGTGTCATCAAAACCGGTACCCGGTTTCGTCCATCGAATAATCAGTTAGGAGATGGATATGAGCACAGCAGACGTCAAAACAAAACCCGCAAAACCCGAGATTCCCACCCTCAAAAGTCTAGAACGTGACTTTGGGCAAAAGTTTGCGTATCCCGCTTCAACCAAAACGTACCTAGAAGGCTCGCGTTCGGATATTCAAGCGCCGATTCGCATGATTGAGCAATTGCCTACCGCGGTGGGCAAGGAAATGGTTCCCAATCCACCCGTTCCTGTCTACGATACCTCCGGCCCTTACAGCGATCCGGATATTGTGATTCACTTGGAAGAAGGCTTGCCTAAACTGCGCGCCAATTGGATTACAGAGCGGGGCGATACCGTGCAGTTGGCTGGTCCTACTTCGGAGTATGGTGTTGCGCGTTCCCAAGATGCTGCTACCCAACACCTGCGCTTTGCCCACATTGGAGCGCCCCGCGTTGCCAAGTCTGGGGCCAATGTCAGTCAAATGCATTACGCCCGCCAAGGCATCATTACGCCCGAGATGGAATACGTTGCCTTGCGGGAGTCGATGGGCCTCGAACAGTTACGTAAAGATCCCCGTTACACCCAATTACTCAAGCAGCATCCGGGAAAAAGCTATGGTGCCAACTTACCTGAGATCGTTACCCCTGAATTTGTGCGCCAAGAAATCGCTGCCGGTCGCGCCATCATTCCAGCCAACATCAATCATCCTGAGTTAGAGCCGATGATTATTGGCCGTAACTTTCGGGTCAAGATTAACGGCAACTTAGGTAACTCCGCCGTCACTTCCTCGATTAATGAAGAAGTCGAAAAGATGGTGTGGTCGATTCGTTGGGGCGCTGACACCATCATGGATCTCTCCACTGGTAAACACATCCACGAAACCCGCGAGTGGATTATTCGCAATTCCCCTGTACCGATTGGAACGGTGCCCATTTACCAGGCGCTGGATAAAACCGGTGGCATCGCCGAAGACCTCACCTGGGAAATGTTCCGCGACACCTTAGTAGAGCAAGCCGAGCAAGGCGTCGATTACTTCACCATTCATGCTGGGGTATTACTGCGTTATGTTCCGCTCACAGCCGATCGCATCACTGGCATTGTGTCGCGTGGCGGCTCGATTATGGCGAAATGGTGCCTCGCTCACCACAAAGAAAATTTCCTCTATACCAAGTTCGATGAAATTTGCGAGATCATGAAGGCCTATGACGTGTCCTTTAGCTTAGGCGATGGTTTACGGCCAGGTTGCATCGCCGACTCCAATGACGCAGCCCAGTTTGGTGAATTGCATACCTTGGGCGAGCTGACTGCCAAGGCTTGGAAGCACGATGTTCAGGTGATGATCGAAGGCCCAGGCCACGTTCCGATGCAGCGCATTGAAGAGAATATGACGGAAGAGCTCAAGCATTGCTTAGAGGCGCCCTTCTATACCTTGGGACCACTGATTACCGATATTGCACCAGGCTATGACCACATTACCAGCGGTATTGGTGCGGCACAAATTGGTTGGTACGGTACTGCCATGCTGTGCTACGTCACGCCCAAAGAGCATTTAGGTTTGCCCGACAAAGAGGATGTACGCGAAGGCATCATTACCTACAAGATTGCAGCGCATGGCGCAGACTTGGCCAAAGGTTTGCCTGGTGCTCAAGTCCGCGATAACGCACTATCGAAAGCGCGCTTTGAGTTCCGCTGGGAAGACCAATTTAATCTGGGTCTCGATCCGGAGCGTGCGCGCGAGTATCACGATGCCACCTTGCCTGCGGAAGGCGCGAAGATTGCCCACTTCTGCTCGATGTGCGGTCCGAAGTTCTGCTCGATGAAGATTACCCAAGAAGTGCGTGATTACGCTGCTACTTTAGATGCCAATGGCAATCCGAAAGTAGTGGAGGCAGTCAAAGGCATGGAAGAGAAATCGATTGAGTTCCGCAAGCGCGGTAGCGAGATTTACCAATAAGGCATTAGTTGTAAACGCGATGCTTAATCACGAAAATCCGTCTTTTGCTGGCAAGCGAATAGCCATCGTCGGGGCTGGCCTCATGGGCCGGATGATGGCTTACGCCCTAGCAAAAGGGGGTGCAGAGGTATCGCTCTATGATCGTGGTGGCGTGGATGGCGAGCATGCAGCTGCAATGGTTGCAGCGGCGATGCTGGCCCCTCTTGCGGAATCCGCGATTACCGAACCCAATGTAGTGCAAATGGGCATGTACAGCTTGCCGCGCTGGCAAGCCTTCACAGCCGAACTCAGTCTTCCGGTTTTTTTTCAGCAAGAGGGCACTGTCTTTGTTTGGCATCAACAAGATGCCATTGAAGCCAAACGCCTTACCGCGCAACTGGTTCGCAATTGCCACGAGAGCGAACAGGCAGGTGTATCCGCCTATCCACTTGAGCAGCCACAGCAGCTCGATCGCCATTCCTTAGCAGGGCTTGAGCCCAGCTTAGCGGATCGCTTTCATCAGGGCTTGTTTTTGCCACACGAAGGCCAATTGGATAATCGGCAATTGCTAGCTTCTTTATTACAGGCGCTGGGTGCCATGCAAGTAAAGCTACATTGGAATCAGGCAATTGATCCCGATGATCTGCATCGCCAAGGAAAGCATGACTGGGTGATTGATTGCCGTGGTCTGGGCGCAAAAGAGGCGTGGGGCTCCAATCCCTTGCGCGGCATCCGCGGTGAGGTAATCCGCTTGCATGCACCCGAAGTCAAACTCAAGCGCCCTACTCGGCTCATTCATCCGCGTTATCCGATTTACATTGCCCCCAAAGAGGATGACATGTACGTGGTCGGCGCCACTGAAATTGAATCCGAAGACCTATCGCCCACGAGTGTGCGCTCGGCAATGGAATTGCTCAGCGCGGTCTATACCGTGCATAGCGGTTTTGCTGAGGCCCGTATTTTAGAAATGAGTACGCAATGCCGCCCTACCCTGAAAGACAATTTGCCCGAGATCCGAATTTCTAAGCCTGGGCTGATGTTAATCAACGGCCTATATCGGCACGGCTTCTTAATTGCGCCTGCAGTGATGGATTGCGCGATTGAGCTGTTGCGCTCTTCGGCAAAAGACCCATCGCCTGCATCCAGTACATTAGCCAAGCGTCTCAATTTACGGGTGACGCACGACCCCCAAAGTGAGTTACTCGCATGCGCGTCATAGCCAATCAAATTCCGCGCGAGCTGCCCAGCAATAGTCGCATTACTGATCTCTTGGCGATGATTGAGGCGAAGCCGCCCTACGCTGTTGCGGTTAATTTGCAATTTGTGCCCAAGACGAGCCATGCGGAATACATCCTGCACGAAAACGATCAGGTTGAAATCATTGCTCCGGTAACCGGCGGTTAATTTGCCCTCGACAACACATCTGCTCCCATGACGACTTCACTTCCTCTTTCTACCAGCGATGCATTGGTTCTCTATGGCGAGACCTTTGCCAGTCGCTTACTCCTCGGTACCTCGCGCTATCCATCGCCGCAAATTCTGGAAAATGCCGTTGCCCTAGCAAAGCCGGGAATGATCACCGTTAGCCTCCGGCGCCAAGGCACATCGACTACCGAAGCGCACAGTGGCTTTTGGGATTTACTCAAAAAAATGGCTGTCCCCGTATTGCCAAACACCGCTGGTTGCCATAGCCCGCAAGAAGCCATTACGACAGCCCAAATGGCCCGAGAAGTATTTGAAACCGACTGGATTAAGCTCGAGTTAATTGGCGATGATTACACCCTGCAGCCCGATACCTTACGTTTAGTTCACACTGCCGAAACCCTGATTAAGGATGGCTTTAAGGTTCTGCCCTACTGCACCGAGGACTTAATCCTCTGTCAACGATTAGTAGATATCGGTTGCCAAGCAGTAATGCCCTGGGCAGCTCCCATTGGAACTGGGCAAGGACCGCTCAATCCCTATGCCATGAAACTCTTACGTGAGCGCTTGCAGGTACCACTTTTGGTTGATGCTGGTCTTGGCCTTCCATCCCATGCCTGCACTGTCATGGAATGGGGTTTTGATGGCGTTTTACTCAATACCGCCGTAGCCTTGGCCGACAATCCCGTGGCGATGGCAAGCGCATTTGCAAAAGCCGTTGATGCCGGTCGGGCAGCCTACTTATCCGGTGCCATGCAGGCGCAGAATTCAGCGCAGGCGAGCACCCCCTTGGTTGGCACCCCGTTTTGGCATCAGACTTCATGAGCCTCATTCGCGATCTTGCGGAACAAATTATCGCCTGCCATCAGCAAGATGATTTAGCCATTCGCGTTCCTGAATCCAGCATCAATCAGTTACCTCCTGCATTAGACAATACCCATGCCGGCGATCATTACGAGCTGGCTGGCGCTCTGGCTGCAATCCAGATGGGTTTTATCGAAAAGGATGCACAGGTTTTGGGTAAGGCGTGGTCGCGCATGGCCCATCATGCGGGCGGCTTTAATCCGGCGAGCTGGCCAAGCCTGCCAGACTACTTTGACTTAATGCCAACACCGCACCAATCCCATGCCAATGCCTTCCCAGCATGCCCTCATGCACTTGGACTGTATGCGGTATTGCCCAATGCCGAGTGGGTTAAGCGCATGGTCGATGCCGAAGTGCCAACCGTTCAGTTACGCTATAAAGCCGAAGGTACGCTTGATCGCGGACGCCTTATGGCAGAAATGAATGCCGCCGTAACTGCTGTGCAAGGCAGCAAGACCCTTCTTTTTATTAATGACTATTGGCGTGAAGCGATTGATGCGGGCGCCTATGGCGTTCACCTGGGTCAAGAAGATCTGGCGCTTGCCGATTTAGATGCCATTCGCAAAGCGGGTTTGCGTTTAGGTTTGAGCACCCACGGCTATGCAGAAATGATTTATGCCGACAGCTTCTTACCGAGTTACATTGCGATGGGCGCAGTCTTTCCAACGCAGTTAAAGCGGATGCCCACTGCGCCGCAAGGACTGGGGCGACTCCGCAAATATACGCAGCTGATGAGTCACTATCCCCTGGTTGGCATTGGCGGCATTGATGAATCCACAATCCAGGCGGTCGCTGAAACAGGCGTCGGATCGGTTGCGGTAGTTCGGGCAATTACAGGATCCGATAATCCGGAGGCTGCAGTCAAGCGCCTAACCCAACTGATGAAGCAAGCAAAATCCCAATCACTACCCGGCTAAGGGACTGAGGGGTTAGTGTTGTCAGGCAATGCCGTAGGATAAAAGGCATGCATATGCCATAGCGGCCCAGAGCCTGCGCCAATATTTAAATAAATACCTGCCTCTAGGCCCGCCTCAACATAGGCAATGGCTTTCGCAACTGCGTGTTTGAGTTGATGGCCCTGCGCTAGATAGCAAGCAATTGCAGACGATAAAGAGCAGCCTGTGCCATGCGTATTAGCAGTATTAACGCGGTAATGCAGTAACTTCTGCTCCTCAGTAATGGCTTTACCATCTTCATCGACTGCATGCCATACCAAGTAATCCATCAGTTGGGTATGCTTTTGATCGAGATGACCGCCCTTAATTAAAACGGCTGCTGGGCCCATTTGGAGAAGATCTTTGGCTGCTTGCACAAAGTCATCGGGCTCTAAGACAGGTCGGCCCAGCAAAATAGAAGCCTCTTCCATATTGGGCGTAATCACCGTTGCCAGGGGAAACAAAACATCGCGCATGGCGTGTGCCGTTGCATCGCCGCCCAAGCTTGCTCCGGATGTCGCTCGTAAGACAGGATCCAGCACGATGGTTTTAATTGCATGACGACGCAATGCCGCAGCAACGCAGTGCACAATCTCAGGACTGGAAAGCATGCCAATCTTGACCGCATCGACGCCGATGTCGCTGACTACTGCATCGATTTGCGCTTCAATAACATCCAAATCAATCCCCTGAATTTTGCTCACACCCAGGGTATTTTGCGCAGTGATGGCGGTCACTACGGTCATGCCATACACACCCAAGGATGTCATCACCTTGAGGTCTGCTTGTAAACCAGCGCCACCACCACTATCCGATCCGGCAATGCTTAGCACCTTCGGGATACGAACGGAAGAATGGTTCATTGATTTCATGGATATATATTAGATCTTCTTCGATGTTTTGGGTGCAAAGATCACCGATATGGCGATGCCAGTTGCAATTAAGATAAAGGCCAGGCCATGAAATCCTTGGGGCGACTCACCTAGAATTACAGTAGACAAAATAGCAGTAAAGAGTGGGATCAGGTTAGCAAAAAAAGCAGCGATCGTAGGCCCTACTCTAGAAACGCCCAGGCCCCAACAGCGGTAGGCAATCAGCGATGGGCCGAGCGCAATGTACAAAATGAGTAGGATAACAAGCACGCTAGGCTCAAAATGCATATATCCCCCCTGCCATTCGACTACGGTAAATGCCGATGACCACAGTAAACCTACTAATACCTGGGCCAGTAAAAAACCACTCCAAGGCCATTGGCGCTCCGTACTTTTTCCAGGATGCGCAAGCATCCAACTATAAAAAGCCCATAAAATGGTTGCCAACACCATCAGTAAGTCACCGTAGACTAATTCCATTTGAAAAATAGCTTGCCACTCGCCGCGCGAGAGAACCATACAAACTCCGGTGATTGAAATAAGTGCACCAATCACCTGAAACCAATTAGGCTTCGTTGAAAAAAATACTGCCCCAATCAACAGCATCATGATGGGCATACTGGCACCAATCAAAGTCACATTAATTGGAGTTGACGTCTGAATCGCCAAGTAAAGCAGCATGTTGTAACCGCCCAAGCCAAGCAGTCCCAAAAGTAAAAAGCGTTTTTTGTTTTTCCAAAGAGCGCTATCGGCACGCAAAACAGAATAGCCTAGAGGTAGCAATACGAGCGCTGCAACAATGCAACGAATGGTACTTAACAGAAGCGGAGAAATCTCCCCCACCAGCATGCGACCGACTACAGCATTGCCTGCCCACAGCAAAGCAGCCAATATTAGGTAGAGGATGACACGCAGGTCAAGGGAGGCCATATTTGAGCTTATTTAGAAAGATGTTGTATGATATTGGCTATTGCAATTCCTCGATAGCTCAGTCGGTAGAGCGCCGGACTGTTAATCCGTAGGTCCCTGGTTCGAGCCCAGGTCGAGGAGCCAAATACCTATATTGGCGGGCATTTCTTAGGCTTCCACTACATCCGTGGGTGAATTTCACGGAGATTGGAATTGGAGCTTAAAAAATGGAAACTCATATCGAGTCCGTTGGTAGTCATGCGTTAGTGTTTTCCGGCACAGCGCAAAGTAGTGCAAATGTCCTTAATGGCATACCCACCAGTATGCAAAGGACAGGTCAAATCACTATTCGTGAGGCAATCGACTTATATATGCTCGCTTATGCGGGTAGAGATAACAGCCGAACCCAGCGTATGCAATGGTGGAGCGCCAAGCTTGGATGCCTCACGCTAGCTGAGGTAGATGAAGACAATATCTACTTCGCCTTAGAGGAATTGCAATCTCAAACCAATCGGTATTACGCTGGTAAAGATGCTGATGGGAATGCAATCTATAAGTCACGCAAAAACAAACTCCGCTCACCAGCCACGATCAACCGCTATAACTCCTGCATTGCAGCCTTATTTACTTGGTGTATTAAAAAGAGGCTGGCACAAAAAGGCTGGGAGAATCCTACAAAGGGAATCGAGTCAAGACCTGAAAATAACGAAGTAGTTCGCTTCTTAAGCGAGACTGAACGCAATGCCTTGCTGAGCGCCTGTAGAGCCTCCAAATGGAACAAACTCTATCTACTTGTGATGGTAGCCTTAACAACTGGCGCAAGGCGCGGAGAGCTACTAAGGCTAACTTGGGGTGATATTGATTTTGATCGTCAAATTGCTTCGGTTAATCAAACGAAAAATGGAGATAAAAAGAATCTTCCCCTTGTCCCAGCAGTGATTGAAGAGTTAAACAAATTCAAAACAAATAATCCCAATGAATTGATATTTGCCTCCAAAAGAAGACCTGACTCAGCCTTTAATTACAAAGAAATATGGGATAGAGCTTTAAAGATGGCTAATATTAAGAACTTCCGATTCCATGACTGTCGGCACACCACAGCCTCTATGTTGGCTCAGAATGGTGCTACATTGCTCGAAATTGGGGATGTTCTAGGTCACAGGCAGATCAGCGTGACGAGGAGGTATAGCCACCTCTGCTTGGATCACAAATCGAAACTGATCAATCGAGTTTTAGGCGATATTAGATAAGGAGATGACGATGAAAACATTTAAGTTTCCAAATTCAGAGGAAAAGGCTATCGAGGCTTTGAGGGAGCTTGGCATCACCCATCAAGAGGGAAGTCCTGAGGATGCTCTAATCTCAGCACTAAAAAAACATCAAGACCTCAACCAGCGCTATCCCAAGTTTGCTGAATATGTCTTTAGTTTGACTACTTGGTTACAGCATCTTCCAATTCCAGAAAGAGAGCTTACTCAGACAGACAACATTTCGACTCAAAAAATGGAGGATTTAGGCGCTGTCTTAAACGATATGCTCCAAGATAAAATCAATGAGCTTAATGAGCTGAATGTTAGCAATGCTAAAAAGGGATTGGACAGAGAGGCTTACACCTACAGCAACATGTTTCTTGCCAGCACAATGCAAGAGATGTATTCAGACATAAGAATTGAAGAAGTCCTAATAAAAAATGAACTATATCGAAGGCTTATAGAATTAGGTAAGGGCTTCAGGCAAAGGGATATGAATGGGATTAGGCAATGGCTAAGAGACAATGAGGTATGCCAAATCATCCTCTCTCAGTTTGCACCAGTAAAAATATTTAATTAATTAATCTCTATCAAATTAAGGACTCTTAGGAGTCCTTTTTTTGTTTCTATTTTGTTAAATGGATATTTAATCTAAATGCATTTTCCTCAATCAACATATGGCTCTAAGTGGGGGTGAGGAATTCCAAAAAGTTCACCTCTTCCGCAAACCTTAGATGGATATAACAATTGAATCTTCGGTGCGTTGCATTGAAGGAGCTACGGAAGGCTCGTTATATACAGGTGTTTGGATGTTGTAAACAATGAGAAAGAGGGAGTGTTAAGTGTTACTACAAAATTTACAGTCGTTAGATGAATATAGGAAGAGTCGTAGTCATATTTTTCCATCTTATGGTTCGATTCAGTGGTTTATTCGTCAAAACCGTGAGATCTTAATGGGTTTAAATGCCCTCTCTTATCCTACTCGCAGGCTCATGATCAATGCCTCAGCCTTTGACGAAGCTGTCTTGGCTATTGGTCAAAAAGCGGTACATGGTAGCAAACAAAATGATCCAGCCTAAATCTTTCCCAATGGATATTTTGGATAAATTCTACGCAATACAGACCACAGATTCCATGATGGAAAAAATTCAAGATGCGGAGTTTTGTTTTGCGGAACTGATTGTGAGAAGTCATCTTCAGGCTTATGTTGCGCCTGCTAACTCTGCGAAAACTGCCTTCGCAATTCATGCCTCAGCAGAGATGGCGAAATCGGGGTATGAGGTCATCTACATCAATGCAGATGCATCAGCATCAGATCTTAAGTTTTATCACAACCATGCCCGTACAAATAGCTATGTATTGTTATCACCAGACCTAAGCTGACCTCCCCCCAATAACCGGAGGATTTAAAACTAGAATCCTGTCATTCATGACCGAGTTTTCTGACCTTGTTTTACAAACTCATTAGGGGTCAGATTTCCTAAGGAGCTATGAGGCCTTTGTTCATTGTAATCACATCTCCAGGCTTCAATAATCCGCTTGGCTTCCTCCATGGTTTTGAACTCATGCACGTTCAAACACTCATCTCTAAGTCGACCATTAAAAGATTCACAAAGGCCATTATCTGTGGGCTTTCCAGGCCTTGTAAAGGCTAAATTTACCCGACTAACATGAGCCCACTCATCCATAACCAAGGATGTAAATTCTGGGCCATGATCGACGGTAATAGAGGTCGGCAGCTTACGGAATTTATTAACGCGATTGAGGGCGTCAATCACACTTTGCGCAGTCAATCGAAAACCGACTTCTAGTAAGACACTCTCGCGACTCCAGTTATCAATCACTGTCAGCACCCGAAACGCCAATCCATTGGCCAGTTGATCATGGACAAAGTCCATGCTCCAGCGCTCGTTAACTCCGTTTGCAGGCGCTGGCATACCTCGGTGCAGGCTAAGCCGTTTTCTGCGCCTTCTTCGCATCCGAACCTGCAAGCCTTCTAGGCAATAGAGGCGATAGACCCGTTTAACGTTAATTTGCCAACCTTCGCGCCGTAACAATACATGGATCCGTTCGTATCCAAACCGAGGGCGAGCATTGGCAATCTCCCGAATCCGCATGCGTAACCCTTCTTGCTGATCTTGATTGGCGGTGTAGTACCAAGCTGTTTGTGAAAGCTTTGCCAAGTCACAAGCGCGCTCGATTGCGACACCATAGGTTTGACGGATCCATTGGGCCAGGATCCGTCTACGCGAAGGTTTTAGATCTTTTTTTTAATCACCTCCTGAAGAATGCTTTTATCTAAAGTCAGATCTGCAACTAATCTTTTGAGCCTGAGATTCTCCTCTTCCAGTTGACGCAGGCGACGCACTTCACTGGCGCCTAAATCACCATATTTTTTCTTCCAAATGTAGAAGGTAGCTTGCGATATTCCAATGCTGCGGCAGACATCTTCAACAGCAGTTCCGGATTCGGCTTGGCGCAGAACGTAGGTAACTTGTTCTTCAGTAAATTTAGATCTTTTCATCGTTTTTCCCTATTTTTTAAAATGGGTCTAAACGACATTACTCTAGTTTTGAGGTCTACCAGTTTATTGGGAGGGGGTCAGACCAACGCTCTCCCCGCTTTTGGGTCATCTGAAAGTAGGCGCAGCCCTCGTTATCGCCCCGATTAAACTCTTCAATTTTGGGTATGCCTTGCTCTTGAGCCGCCTCGCGCCACGCATCCAAGATATCCCATTGCACGCGGGGCCGCTCTACCCGCATTTCGCCTGAGTCGCCATGCCATGCGTTAGCACCCGCATAGTAATCTTCGAGTGATTTATAGGTCTCTAAGGTTTGGTCCCATTGCCATATCGAGTCCCCCGTGAGCTCTGACCAGCGCGCATAGTCACTGGCCTGCCCGCGCATATAAATCATGGCGTTGATGGACGATGATCCGCCGATGCCCTTACCTCTGGCGTAATGAATCGAACGTTGATTCAGGCCCGGATCAGCTTCTGTCTTAAAACACCAATCGGTTCGTTGATTGTTAATCGTAAATAAATAACCAACAGGTACCTTGATCCAAAACCAATCATCCTCACCGCCGGCTTCAAGTAAAAGCACCCGGTGTTTTGGGTCGGCAGAGAGTCTGTTAGCCAAAAGGCAGCCCGCACTACCAGCCCCGACAATGATGGTGTCAAATTCAAGGGATGTGGCAGATAAATTCATGGGGCTACGAAATTAGAGTAAGTGAGTGTAGCCATAACATTGAGCTAATTCATTTTGTTGAAAACTGCTGGTACTGTAAAATATATTCTGCAGCAACCTGCGACCATGGCCGCATATATCCCGCCATAGAGTTTGCATTGCACAGCAATGCATCACCAGCTTGAACCCATTCGCTGACTGGATCATGCAAGGACAGAACTGTTCCATGGCGTTCGGACACATCCACTGCTGCCCCGCAGGCATCGGATACCAATACCGGTACATGGCATGCCATGGCCTCAGCAATCACCATGCCATAAGCTTCGCTAGAGGCTGGGTGAATGAGTAAATCTAGATCCTGAAAAAAAGACCCGCTGGATTGCCAGCCCAAAAACGCAATGGCGCCGGGATAATTGCGGCACTGATCAGCCACCTCGGCACGCTCTGGGCCCAACACGACGAGCCGCAAGCTAGGACGTTGCTTTTGCAACTGCGTGGCGATTTGTATAAAAAGAGCAAAGCCCTTACGGCCCCACTCTTTTCCAATAAAACCAATCGTGCCACCATCAACCGGAACGACGCGCTGTGGCCGCTGCGGCATTGCCATGACACCCGGAGAAATGGGAGAGACAATTTGATTTACTACCGAAGGGTAATACTTCGAAATCGCATTAGCAATGACTGCGGACACAGGAACAATAGAAACAGCGGGATTTGGTGACGCCCCAAGCTCACGTGCCTCCATCCGCAAATAAGCCCATACCCGAATCGATAATCGACGCCAAATGGATTTCTCTTTTATTCCAGCAAACGGCATCGAATGAAAGGTGGTGAGATCGTGGCTGATGCAACGTTCGTGGCTATGCACAATGCGCCGGCCTTGGCCTTGGAACGATTGAATCACGGCCTCTACTTTATTTGCAAAACGCCAATATAAAATCCAACGTGGCTTTGGTGGCAATAAACCTGTTTCAATGACTTCAATATTGCTAGCGGCGGTCACCGCATGGGATTGTTCGCAAACGATGGTGATCCGGTAATTGTGTTCGGCTAGCGCATGGCTTAAATGCCAAACATAAGACTCCATACCGCCAACGGGGCCCCAATTACGAACAACCTGAATGATGTGCCGGCCAGTCTGTCCTGGATATTGGGAATGATTGAGGCCGGGCTGCATGGCTCAAATCATACACTTTGAAGGCGGCAATGAAGCCATTCACGCTAGGGTGCAAAACTATGTCCTTAGGGCGCTAGCGTTAAGCCAAATGCCCTACCTTGACGTAAATCAGGGCGCCCTCATCTTTGGTAAAAGGGGCATGTTTACTGTATCGGGGGCTGCGAATCCAGCTTCCTTTGGGGTAGACCCCAAACTCATCATGAAATACGCCATCCAAAACGTAGATTTCCTCGCCGCCCGGATGCACATGGGGGTTAAATACCGTATTGGGAGCCCAGCGCACTAAAGCCGTACTAATACCCTGATGTTCATGCAGAGGCATCACCGATAGCCCAGGCACTAACCCGGGATACCAATCGCTGGTTTTCGTATTGATGCGGAGTTCTTGGCTATCGGTTCGCTCAAACTGCCGCAACTTTACAAACAAGGTACAGCCATCCTTTGAAAAAGGGGCGTGCTGGCTTCCAGGTGGGTTGCGCAAATACATCCCGGCAGAATAATCACCCCGCTCGTCTGAAAAGCAGCCATCAAGCACCAAAATCTCTTCGCCCCCATCGTGGGCATGCTGCGCAAATGATGTGTGTGGCTCATATCGGACAATTGAGCTTGCGCGCGCTACCTCATCGCCTACCCGATCGAGGTATTTGCGCTTCACTCCGGCAGCGGGCGAGTCTTGCCACACCAACTCCTCCGTATGCAAAACAATGCGTTCGCCAAAATTACTGTGAATATCCATCCCTGAAGGATAAATCATAGCCATCGACAACCAAGAAGATCGTTACAATTTGGCAATGAATAGCCCAAATCCCCCGGCAAAAGAAGCCAAAGAAAGTCTTCGCCACCGGATCAAGGATGAATTTGTTCAAGCCTCACTTCTAGCCCTGTATTTTGCAATCTGGTTCTGCGCTATTGCATTCTTCTCATTTGCCCTGCTGCGGGAGGCAGCGATACCAATCAGCCCTTTTGGCCTCGCTATTATTAAAGCAGGCATATGCGCTAAATTCATGATGATCGGTAAAGCAATGTTTCCATTGCGCGTGGATGCAAACCGTGGCCTAGTTAAATCTCTCTTCTGGCATTCAATAGCCTATCTTGGCGTTGTAATTGCACTAAGCTTTGTCGAAGCCGGGATTGATGGGCTTTTGCATGGCAAATCATTTCTCGAGTCCTTATCTTTATTTGGACATGGTGACCCAGTTTATATTGCTGCCTTATCACTCATGTATTGGCTTATCGTCTGGCCTTACTTGATTGTGCTTGGATTAAATCAATCCCTTGGCAATAAGGCAGTTCGCACTATTTTGTTTGGCTCTAAACCAGGGTAATACGACTAAAGCACAACTCAGCATCCGCCCCTCCTTTTTGCCACTCTAAAAGAAATCAGGATCGCAATGCGATCCTGATTTTCTTAATACTGTACCTCGAGAGTATTACATCACCAACCTATCGCCTTTGGTAGCCACAAGGAAATCTGTGGGTAGTAGAACACCAAGAACAAGGCCACGCCCTGCATAAGCACAAAAGGAATTACGCCTTTATACAGATGCTTAATCTTCACTTCCGGTGGAGCCACTCCTTTTAGATAGAACAGAGCCCAGCCAAATGGGGGCGTTAAGAACGATGACTGTAAACATACCGTAATCATCATGGCTATCCAAACGGGATCTGCGCCTTGCGCTATAAGAACAGGCAAAAATAATGGGACTGCAATGTAACTAATTTCGATCCACTCAATGAAGAAACCCAGAATAAAAATCAGCAGCAACATAAACCAAATATCGCTATTGACACCACCTGGAATGACCTCAAACATACCTGCAATTAATTCCTCGCCGTTTAGGCCGCGGAATGACAGAGCAAATACTTGAGCGCAGATCAGAATGAACATCATGATGGCACTAATTTTGGTTGTATCCAGCGCAACCAATTTCAGCTTAGCCCATGAAAAGCGCCCAGAGAATATCGTTACGATTACGCCGCCGATTGCACCCATAGCAGCAGCTTCGGTTGGTGCGGCGATTCCAGCAACAATCGAACCAAGCACGGCAACGACCAGCATGATTGGCGGTACAACCACTTTCCAGAATCGGATCCACAGTTCTTTTCCAGAAACCCGGCTGCGCTCTTCTTTCGGTATTGGGGGCATTAAATCGGGCTTCAGCCATCCCAGAATCAGAATGAACACAATGTAGACCACCACCAATAACATTCCAGGACCTACTGCAGCAGCAAACAGGGTTCCGACAGACAGCTGCATGATGTCGGAGAGCAAAATCAAAATCAAACTGGGTGGAATGATCTGTCCTAAGGTACCAGACGCACAAATGGCCCCACACGCAATGCTTTTATCATAGCCCCGCCGAATCAAGGTTGGCAAGGTCAATAGGCCCAAGGTAATCACGGTTGCGCCGACAATACCGGTGGTAGCACCCATTAAGGCACCAAATAAAATAATGCCGACAGCCATACCCCCTTTAACGCCGCCAGCAAGGTGTCCAATCACATCCAATAAATCATCGGCTAGGCCCGATTTTTCTAACGTGATACCCATAAAGATAAATAAGGGTATGGCAAGCCATTGATAGCCCGCAACCACGCCAAAAACTCGTGCCGGCAAGAGGTTGAATAGCACTGGCCCAAAACCCAAATATCCGAACACAAAACCAACGGTTGCCAGGGTAATGGCGACTGGTACACCGATCATTAGCATTACAAAAAAGCCAATGAGCATAAAAATAGCCATGGTTTGCATCTCAAACATGATTGCCCTCGCCTTTTGTTTGGTAGTTCACAATCACGCGACAAAACTCGCCCATACCTTGAAGCACTAAAAGAGAGAAGCCAATCGGAATGAGCGCCTTGACCATCCAGCGATAGGGAATGCCGCCAGGATCGGGTGACATTTCCCCGATTGAAAACGATTGGTTGACGTACTTTATCGAGAGAAAGATAAATAAGATTGCCACTACCACCGTTAATGCGGCCGATAACAGATCAACGTACAACTTTGTTTTAGGTTTGTAGTTGGCATAAAACAGATCCACTCGGACATTGTCGCCGCGAAGCAATGCGTAACTCATACCAAATAAAATCAATGCCGCCAAGAGGTGCCACTCAAGCTCCTGAGCCCATACGGTCCCGAGGCTCATGCTGTATCTCAATGTTACGTTGATGACTATCAAGCCCACAATGGCAAGGGCCACATACGATATGGCCCTGCCAATGTGATCAAGTAAGCCTTCAATACGCGAAGCGATTGTATTTAAGGACTTTTGCACACGAATTCCTAACTCAAAAATTAAAAAACAGATTAGCCGCGAACTTTGCTGTGATACGTTGCTTCACTATATGAAGCCCAGCTGTCATAGCTCTTCTTAAATGCAAAATACGAATCATGTACCTTCTTAGTCATTGGGTCAGCCGCTGCAGAAGCATCCAAAATCTTCTTCGTTTCTGCACGCATTGCGGCTATAACGGAATCTGGCAGTGGCAATGCAGTTACACCCTGCTTCTTGACTAGATCTTCCATCGCTTCTGCGTTATTACGCTGGCACCATGCCTCGCCGATGACGTTACAGGCTGCCGAGGCATTTTGTACTACTGCCTGAAGATCCTTTGGTAACTTCTCCCATGCTGCTTTATTGATCAAAAGCTCAGATGTGGTTGCAGGCTCGTGCCAGCCGGTGGTGTAGTAAAACTTGGCTGCTTTTTGCAAACCTAGGCGACGATCCTGGAATGGGCCTACGAACTCAGCCGCATCAATCACGCCACGCTCCAGCGCAGGGAAAATCTCACCGCCTGGGAGTACCTTCACATCGACACCCAAATTAGCGTAGACCTTACCGGCCAGACCAGGGATACGCATCTTCAGACCCTTGAGGTCTGCAACGCTATTAATCTTCTTTTTAAACCAACCAGTCATCTGCACACCAGTGTTGCCGCAAGGCATCGCAACCATACCAAATGGAGCGTAGGTTTCATTCCACAGATCAATACCACCGCCGTCATATAACCAGCCATTCATACCCTGAAAGTTCAGGCCAAATGGCACTGCGGTGAAGTATTGCGCAGCAAATGTTTTGCCTGTCCAAAAATAGCTGTTTGCGTGATTCATTTCTACGGTACCTGAACGCACCGCATCAAAGCCCTCAAATGCTGGAATTAATTCGCCAGCGCCAAACACTTGAATTTTTAGGCGGCCATTGGACATTTCGCCGATGCGCTTAGCAAGGTCCGTTGCGCTGCCAGGACCGTCCATGTAAAAAGGCGAGCCTTTCGGATAGGCACTGGTCATTTTCCAGTTAAATGTTTGTGCTGATTGCGCGCGCACAATGGCTGGAGCCCCTAAGGCAACACCAGCTACACCCGCACCAATACCGGTGCTTATAAATTTACGGCGGTTAGATTCCATATTAGATCTCCTAAGAAGTTGAACTTGGTTAATAAATAATGTGATTAATATTGTGCGTTGCAACTAAAATATTGAAAATAAATGCTTCCGATTCAATTTAGTACAAACCCAAATTGTTCTAATCGGCACATTCCCTAGTTAGGTGCATTTATTGCACTATTTTGGTAGCGAATGCTGTTCATGCATCAATATGGTGAATACATCAATTTAAACTATGTCTTTCATTACGCGTTAACAGCAGAGAGCAAAAAAATGCAAGCAAAATGGGGTATTCAAGGAATGGCGGTAGCGCCACACTCACTCGCGTCTGAATCGGCGCTTGCGGTACTGCGTGAGGGCGGCAATGCACTGGAAGCCATGATTTCAGCGGCAGCAACCATTGCTGTGGTCTATCCCCACATGAACTCCATCGGCGGTGACTCGTTTTGGGTGGTGCATGCTCCAGGCAAAGCCATGGGCGGTATTGATGCCTGCGGCGCATCAGCAGGACTCGCGACAAAGAAATGGTATGCCGACCAAGGCATTACTAAATCAATTCCATTTCGGGGGCCCATTGCAGCCAACACGGTTGCTGGAACCATTTCAGGCTGGGGTGCTGCGCATGCCTTATCTAAAAAAGGCTTGGGTGGCAAACTGCCCTTGTCACGCCTACTACAAGATGCGATTCACTATGCCGAAGCTGGCGTACCGGTCACATTCAGCCAATCGAGCTTGACTGAAAAAAAGCGCCCCGAGCTATTGTCCATTCCTGGCTTTGCCGAAACCTTTTTGGTTAATGGCAAAAGTCCAGAAGTTGGTAGCATTTTTAAGCAAGACAGGCTTGCGGCCACCCTCCGGCAGATTGCAAAAAAGGGAACGGACGACTATTACCGCGGTGAACTGGCTGATCTGCTCGCAAAAGAGCTAACTGCCATCGGCAGTCCATTGCGGCTAGCTGATTTACAGCGCCACCAAGCAAAGCTAATTGATCCGCTGGAACTCAAACACAGCTTGGGCAATGTGTACAACATGACGCCACCAACCCAAGGCGTTGTTTCCCTGATGATCTTGGGCATTTTGGATCAACTCAATTTAAAACGATTTGATGTCGATAGTGCTGAATATGTTCACCACTGCGTAGAGGCAACCAAGCAAGCATTTAAAGTACGCGACCAACATGTAACTGATCCGGCCTATATGTCGCATCATGCCCAGCAATTTTTAAGCCCTGATTTTTTAAAGAATTTAGCGTCAAAGGTAGATGGTCAGAAAGCCCTGCCTTGGGGTGCTGGCCGAGGCCCAGCCGATACCATTTGGATGGGCGTAGTGGATGGCGAAGGCCGATGCGTCTCCTTCATTCAAAGCATTTATCACGAGTTTGGTGCTGGCATTGTGCTACCCAAATCTGGCGTGAACTGGCAAAACCGAGGTTGTAGTTTTTCACTAGACCCGCATAACTTAAATACCTTAGAGCCCCATCGCAAACCGTTTCACACACTTAACCCTGCACTGGCACTATTTAAAGATGGCCGATCGATGGTCTACGGCACGATGGGCGGTGATGGCCAACCGCAAACCCAATGTGCTGTATTTACGCGTACAGCAACCTATGGACTCAATCCACAGGATGCCATCAGCAGGCCGCGCTGGTTACTCGGCAGAACGTGGGGTCAAACCAGCGACAGCCTCAAACTGGAATCCCGCTTTGATAACAAAGTGGTTTCTCAACTTGCTGCCATGGGTCATGATATTGAGATGCTAAGTGATTTTGATGAGACGGTTGGCCATGCGGGCTGCATCATTCGAGAACCATCCGGCGTATTACGTGGCGGCTGGGATCCACGAAGTGATGGCTCAGTTGCCGCTTTTTAGATAGGCGGCTTCTTCAGTAAATCCAAGGGATGAGTTTGCGTACTCGCCCTTGGTATTCGCTGTAAGTAGAAAAACGTTCTACTAACCACCGCTCTTCTTTGCGCGATTTAATGTCAAAGAAGATGGCAATTATCAATACATACAGCCAAACCAAAGCCGATTGATGAATCAGGCCCCAGCCAATCGACAACACAATCACTCCAAAATAAATCGGGTGCCGCACCAAACGATATAAGCCGCGCTGAATTAGCTCAGCATTTTCTTTTGGTCTTGGTAAAGGCGTTAAATTTTTTCCTAGATTAATTGCTGCTATCAGCGCAATCACGGTACCGAGAATAAAAATACCGTAACCGCACCACAACAGCAAACCCTTAGGGGCATCTATGTTGGCATCTGGATTTAAATGAGCCGGCCCAAAAAAAAGAATCCCCAGCAAAACCGCCTGTACTAGAACAAAACCAATTCCACTACCTCTGGGTGCTTGTACTGGAGGCGCCATCGCTAAACGTACTCAGCCACTTCTACCAAATTACCGTCAGGATCACGCAAGTAAACCGAACGTATCGGACCTAAAGCGCCGCGACGCGAAACCGGGCCAACATCAATTGGGATCTGTTGCACCTCAAGGTGCTTGATAAAGTCATCCAATGGCACGGATGCAATCAAGCAAAAGTCACCGGAGCCAATCGTCGGAATACGTGCTTTGGTAGGCGTTTCCGTATTGCGGTCTTGCAAATTAATTTTCAATTGACCAAATAGCAAAGCATGGCGCGGTTGACCTTCCGGCCCTCTAAAAAACTCACGCTCAAAGCCAAAGGCTTTTTCGTAAAACTGAGTAGTGAGTTCAATGTCCGTTACGGTGAGAACAATGTGGTCAATGCGATCAATTAAGGTATTCATGAGAGGCTCCAGTGCTGTTATTCAATTAAGGCAAAAAAGCGCCGTCGGCCTCAAAGGCTTTGAGCGCCTCGCCCGTAATGCCAATTTCGGCTAAGACTGAATTGGTGTGTTCGCCCAATAAAGGCGGGTGCATGCGAACTTGTTGGGGCGTGCCGGATAACTTCACTGCAAACCCAATATTTGGGACCTTACCTTCAATCGGATGGTCAATTTCCATGCGCATTTGGCGGTGCTTACCATGCTCGCTCTCGAATGCCTCGGGATAGGTGTTGATAGGGCCCGCCGGAATACCTTCAGCCAGCAGTAGATCGACCCACTCTGCTCCGGTTTTAGTAACAAAGGTCTTTTCAAGCTCGGTAACTAGTACATGACGGTTTGCAAGTCGCAATGGGTTCGTTATGAAACGAGCGTCACGCATCAGATCAGGTCGGTTTATTTTCTCGCAGAGCAAAGCCCACAACTTTTGATTGGTGGCGCCCATCACAAAGTAGCCGTCTGCTGCTTTCATGGCCTGGTAAGGAGCGCTCATGTGATTGGCGGTACCTAGCTTATAAGGCTCAACTCCGGTCCCCCAATACTGCGAGGTATCCCAAATGGAAAACGCCAATGCCGCATCAAATAATGAGGCGTCAATGAACTGCCCTTCCCCGGTATTTTTCTTGCCAATGTGCGCTGCCAAAATGGCATAGACCGCAAAGAGTGCACAGCCAATATCGGCAACTGGAACGCCTGCCTTGACGGGCGGGCCATCGGGATAGCCGGTGACGCTCATGACGCCCGACATGGCCTGAGCCATCAAATCAAAACCGGGGCGTTCTGCCCATGGGCCCGTTTGACCAAATCCTGAAATGCTGGCGTAAACCAGGCCAGGGTTAATGTCTTTTAAAACGGCATAGTCAATCCCCAGCTTTTTCATGACCCCAGGGCGGTAGTTTTCAACCAAGATATCAGCAGTCTTCACCAGCTCAAAAAAGACCTGCTTGCCTGCTTTGCTTTTTAAATTGAGGGCAACGCTGCGCTTATTGCGGTTCATATTTAAAAAGCCCATGCTATCGGAGCCCTTCATTTTGAACCCCATCGCACCGCGGGTTTGATCGCCCGTACCAGGCGGTTCAATCTTAATGACGTCTGCGCCGAGGTCAGCCAAAAGCATGCAGCAATATGGCCCTGCCATCACTTGACTCACATCCAAGACGCGAACGCCGGCGAGGGGCAATGGTCGGTTCGCTGCTTGGAGCGGCTTATTTACATGCTGCGTGGAATTTGTCATGGTCTCGCTTACCGTATACCGGTTCTTTTATATTTAGAATGAACCAATCGTCTAATATAAATCATTTATGAGCTCAACTACGCTACCCTCCGCCACCCCCAAAGTGGCACAAGTCCTCTTCACGGTTGATCAAGGCATTGCGCATATTACGTTTGACCATGTGGCAGCGCGCAACGCGATGACTGTGGGAATGTATGAGCGTCTGCGTAGCATTTGCCTAGAAATTGCCGATACGCCAAGCATTCGGGTAGTGGTTTTGCGCGGCGCGGGTGGTCAATCCTTTGTTTCCGGCAGCGATATTGCGCAGTTCAGCGACTTTACTAGCGGCGATGATGGTATCGCCTATGAGGCGTCGATTGACAGCTACTTTGCGCCCTTGATTGAATTGCCGATTCCGACGATTGCTGTGGTGGATGGCTTGGCCGTTGGCGGCGGCCTTGCGATTGCCAGTTGCTGTGATTTTCGGATTGCTACGCACGATGCTCGTTTTGGCGTCCCAATCGCCCGCACACTCGGCAATTGCTTATCCGCTGGAAATATTGCTTGGCTGACCCATCACCTCGGAGTTGGCATCGTGAAACGCATGCTTTTACTAGCGGAGCTAGTGCCGGCGAGCGAATTGCTTGCGAACGGCTTTCTTCTCAAAACCTACTCCGCCGAAGACATGGATGGTGCCGCAAGTGCTCTAGCCAGCAAGCTCAGCTCACTTGCGCCGGTGACGCAAAAAGTATCCAAAGCAATCATTCACCGCATCCTTCGGAGCCAGTTGCCCAATTGCGACGACTTGGTACGGGAATGCTACGGGAGCGCTGACTTCAAAACCGGCGTAAATGCCTTTTTAAGTGGGATACCCCCCAAGTGGGAAGGTAAATAGATTTAGACTGTCAATCTGGGCCCAGCCCCCGTCCTCATAGCCATGGCTAGGGGTAAACCGCTATATGGTTCAGAGGTAATTCAATGAAAAAATAGTAGACTGTTACAAGAACAAAAAAGCGGAAGACCGCTAGGGTGAGACAAAACTGCAATGAGATACAGGGGTGAATACACCTTTGGCACTTTTTTATTTTTGATTCTCCGCTAGACTGCTTTCGTTCGATGAACTGCTTTACTGCATTGAGAAGTGCCGAATTTCGTTTGAGCCAATTTTTTTATAAAGAAGGAAGAAGAATGATGATCAAAAACGCATTGATTGAGAAGTTACTAAAGACTGCCCTTTGCATGTCCTTGGTAACAGGTACTGCAGCAATTGCCCAAGAATGGCCAAACAAGCCCATTACATTCCTGAACCCATTCCCAGCCGGTGGCGGCACTGATGCGTTTGCACGTCCTTTAGCCGCACAGCTCACAGAGCAACTTGGCAGACAAGTGATCATTGACAACCGCGGCGGAGCTGGCGGTACAGTAGGTGCTTCTGCAGCTGCAAAGGCAGCCCCAGACGGTTACAACTGGTTTGTGGGCGCAACGCACCACACCATTGCTCCTTCGATGTATAAGAATTTAGATTACGACATTGAGAAGAGTTTTATTCCAGTAGCTATGCTTGCGAACGTCCCTCAGGTCTTAGTTGTGAACCCACAAAAAGTGAGCGCGCGCAATGCCAAGGAATTCGTTGAGCTGATGAAAAAGAATCCCGGCAAATATAACTTTGCAAGCGCTGGTAGCGGTACAGTGCATCACTTGGCTGGCGAGCTCTATAAGATTCAAACTGGCACATTTATTACCCACATTCCTTACCGTGGCGCAGGTCCTGCAATGAGTGACTTGTTAGCCGGTCAGGTTGATCTGGAATTTGATGGCTTAGCAACTTCAGCGCCTCAGATCAATGCCGGTAAATTGGTTGCGATTGCAGTGGCATCGAAGAATCGCAATCCAGCTATTCCGAATGTACCTACCTTTGTAGAAGCTGGCATGCCAGACTACATCGTGTCAACCTGGTATTCATTGTTCGCCCCACGCGGCACACCACAGCCCATCATCGATAAGATGATTGTTGAAGTGAAAAAAGCGTTGAGTACGCCTAAGCTCAAAGCAATTTGGGCTGCGAACGGCTCCGAGATTCCTAATCTTTACGGTGAAGAATTCGGCAAAGAAGTAAGCGCAAACGTGAAGCGCTGGGCTGTTGTTGTTGCTAAATCTGGCGCCAAACTCGATTAATTCGAGGCAGCGCTAGCGAAAAAAGCCGCTAATACAGCGGCTTTTTTCATGCCTGCTGTGCTATTCTCCGTACTGTGGTCTTATTGACCTCTTGCGCTCGAAGAGCCAGATCGCCTAGAAATACTTAAGGGATCCATTCTGAAAACGCCAGTCGTTTCAGCTCCACATCCTTCTTTCTGATTTCCTTTTTTGTTCTTCCTGTTTTTTTATTAGTTTTAATTTTGCATTGGTTTACATGTTATTCACTGAACTCGGTTTATCCGACCCCATCCTTCTAGCCATCAAAGAACATGGCTACACAACCCCAACCCCAATTCAAAGCCAATCGATCCCTGCGGTTCTTAAAGGCGGCGACCTATTGGCGGCAGCCCAAACGGGTACTGGCAAAACCGCTGGCTTTACCTTGCCCATCTTGCAACGCCTCGTCATGGGAACCCCACCAGTAGCTGGTAATCGTCGCGCTATTCGTGCGCTCATTTTGACGCCTACCCGTGAATTGGCAGCACAGGTCCATGAATCCGTCATGACCTATGGCAAGTACACCAAACTCAAATCCGCCGTTATTTTTGGCGGCGTTGGCCCCAACCCACAACTCAAAGCCATCCAAAGTGGTCTGGATATCTTGGTGGCAACGCCCGGGCGCTTACTGGACTTCATGGGCCAGAATGCAGTCTCACTTAAAAGTGTTGGGATTCTTGTTTTGGATGAGGCAGATCGCATGCTCGACATGGGGTTTTTGCGCGATATTAAGAAAATATTGGCGGCTTTGCCAAAGCAACGCCAAAATCTCCTGTTCTCTGCCACCTTCTCTACCGAGATTAAAGCCTTGGCTGATAGTCTTCTCAATTCCCCAGCCCTGATTGAGGTGGCGCGCAGCAATAGTACTAATGAGGCGATCACTCAAAAAGTTCATCCGGTAGACCGCACTGCCAAGCACCCTTTGTTAGCGCACTTGATCAAATCCAATCAATGGGAGCAAGTGCTTGTCTTCACACGAACTAAGCATGGTGCCAATAAGCTGGTAACGCAATTGGAAAAGGATGGCATTACTTGCATGGCCATCCATGGCAATAAAAGCCAATCTGCGCGAACCAAGGCCTTGGCCGACTTTAAGGCCGGCAAGTTAACTGCTCTGATCGCAACTGACATTGCTGCCCGCGGCATTGATATTGATCAGCTACCGCACGTCGTTAACTATGACTTGCCTAATGTGCCAGAAGATTATGTCCACCGCATCGGACGCACTGGCCGTGCTGGCTCCAATGGTGTGGCGGTTTCCCTAGTGTGCGTTGATGAGCATCAAATGCTGCGTGACATTGAGCGTCTTATTAAGCAAAACGTCCCGCAGGAAGTGATACCCGGGTTTGAGCCAGATCCACATGCTAAGCCTCAGCCCATTCAGTTGCGTAGCGGCCAGGGGCAAGGTCAACGCCAAGGTCGAGGCCAAGGGCAGGCAAGTAAAAAACAGGGAGGTAATGCGCCAAGGCCGAGTAACGCACCACGCCGTCCGCAATCGAGACCGGCGCGTAAAACCAGTTAAGCGTCTAAACCACGCAGCAATTGGAAGATCTCGCGATACGCCTTGGGGGGCTTATTCAGCTCCTTTTCTTTTCGCGCATTGCGAATGAGCGTTCGGATAATCTGCATGTCCAGGTCCGGAAAGCGCTCAATGAGCTGAGTAAAAGCCGTATCGTCAGCAATCAGTCGATCGCGCAGTGCCTCGAGCTGATGTAGCTTTGCGGTCTCGACTTTTCCAGGCCCTTCAATAATTTCTAGGCGCTTTTCGATCGCGGTAATTTCTTCGGCATCAAGTGCGCGCATCAATTTGCCGAGATACTGCTTATGGCGCCGCAGGGCTTCAAATGTTTTAATCTTTTGGGTTTGCGCAATCGCATCGCGAATGTTTTCTTCGAGCGGAATACTCTTCAGTGCATCGCTGCTTAACTTTGATAACACTTCAGCCAATTTTTGGCGCTCGGTCATCTCGCGTTTTAACTCTGACTTACTTGGACCTAGATCGTCTTCTTCGGGTTTCAATGGCATAAGGCGTATTTTAGTCGCAATCCCACCCCGTCCCGCCGACAGTTAACTCAGGCCTTTGGTTTGGACGATGGTTTGGGTGAGATTAAATCACGTACGTGGTGCGCTATCTTCAGCGCACTTACTGCAAATACGACCAACTTACGAGCACCGGCTGGCTTATAGCTTGCCAATAAGGCAAAAGCAGCATAGAGCAGAACACGATTGTTTTGAATTAACTGAACTACTCCAAGACCGCGATCGACCCACGCAAATGGCTTCTGCCACACGCGCAGATCCGCTGCAATCGTGGCGCGCTGCGCTGCCGACTGAGCGATCAAGCGCTGCTGCCGCTCTAATAGCTGATGTAAACGTGCGCTCATGCTAAATGATCTCGGTCTTTTACTAGCTCACCTAAGCTGGCCTCAAACAATCTCGGCATCGCATTTATTTGAGCGCGTACGAACAAAGCCAAGATGATCCCAATGGACAAAAAGCCGCCTGCCATTAAAGACAGCACCAATACGCGATGGGTATCCCAGTACAAAACCACAATCAAGATGGCAAGTAGCACTAGACCAAACAACACGCTAAAGAGCGCGACGATGACGAGCACTAAAACGGAAAGCAGTCGTTGCCAACCAATCTGAATATCACTGGAAAACAACTCCAAGCGCGTTTGAATGATCTCGAGCGCAGTCGCTCCTAGGCTTTTGATCGATGAAAGCATTGCCTCTACTGACATGCGGATCCTCTTAGCGACGGCTAATTAATAGGCCGATGAGTAAGCCCAGGCCTGCAGCAATGCCAACAGATTGCCATGGCTTCTCATGGACGTAGGCATCAGCATCGGCAGCAACGACTTTGGCTTTTGCAGTTAACTCATCCTGCACATCCATCAAGTTGGTTTTCGCTTGAGCTAACGAATCCTGCGCCTGCGCTCGAATCTGCGCTAAGGCTTCGCCACCTTGATCTGCAGTCGCCTGCAGCAGTGCCTCGGCATCCACTACCAAGGCCTTAAAGTCGTTGAGCAATTGCGCTGTATCAATAGGCTCTTTAGTCGGCTTGTCTACGTTGGGTGTGTGGTGGGTAGTCATTCTTTGTGTTTTCCTCTTTAATGCATTAGCAATACCGTCATGCCCGCATTGCCTATCTTAAACTGATTTAAATGCGGTTTGAGACTGGAGCGGCGTTTAATGACTGCCTGGTAGCCAGCACTGCCAAACGCCAGATCCTCACCAAAATAGTACTCGTCTACCCGATCCGAGAAATAATTGTTTTCAAGGGCATCCCGAATAAACCATTTAATCTTGCCGCCAGAACCGCTCGAGCCATAGCCATGGATCACAATCAAAGCCCGAATACCAGCCTCGCTGGCAGCGCGTACATGCTGCGTTAGGCGCTCTAGAGCCTCTTCTGCCGTTGGACCGCCTGATTCTAGATTGAGGGTTACCGTGTCCATGAGAGCCTGCGGTAAATCCGTACTGCCACAGTGCTTGCAATTGCCTATTAAGAGTCGGGGATTGCCGCACTCAAGGCACTCTGCTGGCAGCGTCCGCTGGATTGTAGGCATTGGGGCACTATACCGAAGGAATACGCTCTAAGAGCAAAAGAAAAAGGGGTGAATCAACTGACTCACCCCTTCCATGGAGATTGCTTTAGCCTAGCTTAGGCCTATGTGCTGCTTATTCCCAGCCGCCGCCCAAAATCGAGTACTTCTTGTACTGCTCTTTCGCCTCAGCGGAAGACTCTTGGATGATACTAGCTATGTAACTGATTTTATTGATAATTTCTGATAAAAAGGATGTATCTAATTGAATTTTTACCAGCGGGTTTGTAATAGTCTGACTCATATAATGCTCCGATATAAGGGTTAATATCTAAGGGTTAATACTTATATCATACCTGAATTCGTTGCAGTGCGTCAAACTACGAGGATTTTGCCAGCGGTAAGTTAAATAGCAGGTTTTGTGGCTTTAATTTGAGTTCATTTTTCTCATTCATTGCAATCGCCATATAGACATTGCGCCCTGAAAACTCAGGCCGTGTATCGGTCGAGTTAATAAACTCCAAACGAAATAAACACAATAAGCGAGCCATATCTGGCTCATCGACCGATTCTTTGTTGTAAAGCGCATTCAGAATTTCAGTCGAGGCTGCATCAAGGCCCACATGCCATACCCAATTGGGATCGCTGACCTCTTTGAGCGGTTTAATTTTGACGTCCACCCCTAAAAAATGGTGAATCCATTTTTGCAGCACACTGCAAAAGCTGCGCGTCGTCGGCTGGCTATAGTTGAGCTGAACCGCAAAATCAAAGTCTTCATTGCGTGTCCAGTAGTTACTAGCATTTTCTTCATGCAATACATCCAAATCAACCGATTGCGAAGCCATGGTGCCTTGCTTGAGTAGGTCCACAATACTGCCAAATTCATCGGCCTTGGCGCTACGCTCGATCGTCTCGGCATCGGCGGCCATCACTACCCCGCCCTCTTGGATTGAAATCGCCTGCGTTCTAAAGAAAAGTTCTGCCATTCGTAGCTCAAGGGGTGCAGCATCCTCGCCTAGGATGTGTTGCAAAAAGACCTGCGTTAATTGGCTAATAAATAAGGGAGGTACATCAACGCCCTCGCCCTCAAATAAGCTCATATAAAAAGATTCGAGCGAGGGGGCCTTCAGGAGCTTGGCGCGGTAGCGCAGCCAAATACCGTAGTTCACCTGAATATCCGCGTCTTGCATTTGTGCAATTTCTGCCTCGCTTATCTCTGCTTTGGGGTTGTCCACCAAACGCTGGTGCAGGGCTTGCTCCGCCGCACAGGATTCAGGAATTAAGGCGAGCTCGGGCCGATCTAAATAGGTGCGCAAAAAATCGTCCGTCACGATTAACTGGTTTTCGGGACTCACGCGAAGGTGGCGATACGGACTACTGGACCAATAAGAAGGCATAAAAACTCGCTCAGCAAAAAAATCAAAAGAAATGCAACACATGCGATTGTCACCTAATTTGGGGCGCTTTCGAATGGAGGCGTGTTTTATTTAGTAAATTACATAAAAAAATGCGGCAATAATTACCAAAAATGTAACAATATTCCGATGAATGCCATTCGCTCCCTGTTCATTAGCCTTGTTTTATTTACCTCGACTGCGATCAGTGCTGGGCCGCTAACCCCTGGCCTGGTTATAGCGATCAGTGATGGCGATACCATTACCTTACTAACCGAAGATAAACGGCAGCTCAAAATTCGCTTGGCTGGGATTGATACCCCCGAAAAAAAACAAGCCTTTGGTACAAAAGCACGCGACCATTTGGCCAGCCGCATTTTTAAACAGGATGTGGAAGTGGATTTACGCAAAAAAGACCAATATGGACGCTACCTCGGTGTGATTTACATAGGAGGGGTCGACATGAATCAAAGCATGATTCAGGATGGCTATGCGTGGTTTTACAAACACTATGCAAAAGAGCAACCCAAGGAAGAGGCGCTACGCTATGCCAACGCGGAAAGGGATGCGCGATTAAGGAAACGGGGTTTGTGGGCCGATCCCAATCCGGTGCCACCCTGGGAGTTCCGCAAAGATGCGAAAGAAGAGGCACGTGCCGCAAAAGCAGCAAGCATTTATCGCTTCTGAATATAGTAACCATACACGCAGCGTGTCCCGCCGCGCGCTGGATTATGCGTATCGTGAATGACCCCATCAATAACCGCGCTGAGGTGTTTGGATACTTTCACAATCAATCTTCCAGCAGGTATCTCCGTAGAGCGCAAATGAACTTGACAACCCTGACCTACCGCCATGGTTGGCACCCATTCAAATCCTAAGCTCAAAATATAATCATGGAAGACGGAGCGATAGTTGCCATTACGCGGGGTTGAACCCCGTGCTGCAATCTGTTTAGCCAGCCGAGTACTGCGGTGCTCAGCGTAGTGTGCATTGGCATTGCGCAGGGCCTCGTAGACTTCAAGATAGGGACGCTGTGCGGCGATGGCAATCGCCCTCACCACGCAATCCCCCGCCCCGCCCTGGAATCCCGCAGCCAGTCTGCCACCGTCATTACGAACAAAACCAAGGGCTGCAGCATGCTGGCCAGAGAGAAAACGGTAAATGCGCTTAAGCATCACTGCAAATAAATGCGCTTATGGCTTGCCCAAGTAATCCCGTTTTCCAATCTCAACACCGTTATGGCGCAATATGGCAAACGCAATCGATACGTGAAAGTACACATTGGGAATGGCATGGCCTAGTAAAAACTGCATACCGGTGTAATGTGTTTCTTTATCGCCCCGCTTGGTCACAATGGCCTTGTCTTCGGTTCCATCCAGCTGATCTGGTGTGAACCCCTCGATGAAAGTAATGGTTTTTGCAATCCGCGCCTGCAATTCCGCTACGCTGGTTTCATTGTCTTCGTAGGCTGGAATATCCACCCCTGCCAAACGGGCAACGACTCCCTTAGCGGTATCACTGGCAATTTGAACCTGCCGAGTGAAATTCAGCATATCCGGAAAGAGCCTAAATTGCAGTAAGGCTGCTGGCTCGATCTTCTTGGCATCGATGTAGATTTGGGTTTTATCCAAAATGGCGGATAAATTACGCATGCTGTTAATAAGGCGTGGCGCGCTGGCCTGGTACATGGAGATAGTCATAAAATGGGGCTGATCCAGAGGGTTAAGTTGCCATCAGCATACTCGACTTAAAATAGCCTTTTGACTTTTTGTAGAGAATTCCATGGAACTGCTGCCCTGCATCGAAATTGAGACCGCCGACAAGCCTACTGCCGCCATCATTTGGCTCCATGGCCTTGGCGCCGACGGCAATGATTTTGCCTCCCTTGTTCCCCAATTGGATCTAAATGGCCTACCTGACATTCGCTTTGTATTTCCGAACGCCCCCAGTATGCCCGTTACCGTGAATGGCGGGTATGTGATGCCTGCCTGGTATGACATCATCGGTAGAAGCGATAACGATCCTGAAGATGCAAAGGGTATTCAGAATTCAGCCAAAGCCATTAGTGCCCTGATAGAGCGGGAGGCGAGCCGCGGCATCGCATACAAACGGATTGTATTAGCTGGCTTTTCCCAAGGGTGTGCGATGGTATTGCATACGGGCCTTCGCTTTCCACAGCGCCTGGCCGGCATTATGGCCCTCTCCGGCTATCTGCCTTTAGCATCGAACCTACTGGCTGAACGCAACCCAGCCAATCAAGACACGCCCATCTTTTTGGCGCATGGCGATTGGGATGCAGTAATTATTCCAGAGCGCAGTGAACGCTCGCGCGACTTCTTGCAAGCCAATGGCTATGATGTGCAGTGGAAAAACTATCCGATGGAACACTCGCTGCACCCGATTGAGGTGATCGACATCGGCCATTTTCTTCGGCGCGTGCTAACGACGAATGACTAAATGATGCTGCTGGTTTATTTGTTTATATCTGAGGTCCACTCGATAACAAGCTGGTAGGTGACTGCTAGTAACACCGGGCCCAAGAATGCCCCGATCACACCAAATGCAAGTACGCCACCCAGCACACCCAAGAACACCACCACGAAAGGCAAGCGCGAGCCCCGACTAATAATGAAGGGTTTGATGATGTTATCGACTGTACTGACCAGCAAGAAGCCCCATACAAAAACAAAAATAGCCCAGCCTGTTTCATTTTGCTGAAACAGCCAAAAGGCAACGCCACCCCAGACTAAGGGTGGCCCGACTGGCACGACCGATAGGAAAAACGTAATCAAGCCCAGCAATACCGATGAGGGTACGCCGGCAATCGCAAATCCGATTGCGGCTAGAACGCCTTGCGCCATTGCAGTACCAAGGACTCCATAAATAACACCGTGTACTGTTTCTCCGGCAACGGCAATCAAACTATCGCCACGCTCGCCACTCAGTCGCTTGGCAAAAACGGAGAGCTTGCTCACTAAACTGCTGCCATGCAAGAAGAAAAAGAAGGTGAAAAAAACCGACAGTGCCATATCGATCACACCCTGCAATGCAGCTCGGCCGCTGGCCAATGTAAACCCATGTAAAGGAGCCACTAAGGTCTGTAACTCTGCTTTGAATCGCGCTTTGTCATGAACAAATTGCTGGAGGTAGTTTTCGATTGCACCGCTAAATACAGGTATGTGTTGAGTCCACGTCAATACCTGCTCTGGTAAGCCATCCTGAAAGTTAGCGACTATAGTGGCATTCAGGTCGCTGATGTTGCCTGAAAGAGCTAGAGCAACCGCTGATATCGGCCCCAATAAGACCACAGTGACCAGAAGAGTCATCAGCGTTGCAGTCAGAAGGCGGCGATTACCCATTAACTGATCGAGGCGCTTAAAAATACCCCAGGTACTGGTAACCAAAATGGCTGCCCAGGCCAATGAAGTTAAAAAAGGCCAAATCACCAATATAGAACCCAAGCCAAGGCCAGCTAGGGCAATTAAGACTGCAAGGCGGTTTGTAAGTAATGGGTTCAAGGCCGAAGAATTACCTTCATAGTGAGTAATACTCTTTTATACATAAACTTGATTCACTGCGCCGCGCAAATCCATCTCAAAATCAAGCCCCATGACTGGCGGCCTTGCAAAATGCCAGCTAAGCCCATTTCGAATAAAGCCTCGACTTGCAAGTAAGCTTTCTACTAGTCCGCCGATGTTGTGAACCGAATAGGCCTGAGTGCAGCCCACATCGTTCCAAGTGAAACCAAGGCTCTTTAGCCTTTTTTCCATCTCTTGTATTACAAATTCAACCTTTAACTGCAGACCCGACTGGGAGTGATCGCCATAAGCAATAATCCGATCTTTATATGGCTCTGATCCCGGTCGCGCATCCCCTCCCCCAGATAGAACAAAGTTTGCATTTGAATCCGCTGTGCATGGCACTGTATAGGTGAAAGCAAGCATCGAAATCTCTTGAGGACCAAAAAATTCCGGGCATACATTCGTTCTTGCAGCCGGATTGATGGCTTTTGTACCTGCATTTTGCGCTTGGTAGATGCCCCATTTTTGCAAAGTAGCAACGTATCTTTGATTAAATTCAATAAAGCCATTGTCATCAAATTGACCGGGGGATCGCAATTCACAATGGGCAAAGGCAGTAAATGGTCGGCCTATCTGCGTAAGGTGCCGCTCAACAATCGCAAAGGCATTTTGTATCGGAACTGGGGACTTAAATCGCGCCTGCTCTAATCTAAATCCAGATTCTGCTGCAACACCAGCCGAGTACTGAAATACGCTTGGTATGTAACGATAGCCGCCAACCGCAAAATTGGAAACAGGATACATAGCGGCTGCCCCAGAAATCAATCGACTTGCATATTCGACGATTTCACGATGCGCTCATACTTTGCAATCTCAGACTGAATATGCTCTTTGAACTTTTCTGGGGTTCCGCCAATGATTTCAATCCCTCGATCACCCAGGCTCTTTTTAACGCCAGGTTCTTGCAAAGTTCTATTAACTACTTGATTCATTCTCTCAATTGCGGCCTTGGACGTGCTTGAAGGTGCCACCAATCCATACCAAGAATCGGTTTCAAATTTTGGATAGCCTTGTTCTGCAATCGTTGGAATTTCCGGGGCAAGGGGTGCACGTGTCAGGTAGGTTGTGCCGATAGCCTTGATTCTTCCCGCTTTGATGAATGGCAAAAAGTCGGGCAAGTTGCCAAACATAAAGTCCACATTTCCAGCAACCAAATCATTCAGAGCGGGACCCTGTCCGCGATAAGGAATATGAACGGCGTAAAAGCCAGCCATCGATTTCAACATCTCACCCGCAAAATGGGGGGTAGTGCCATTACCAAAGGATGCGTAGGATAGCTTACCGGGATTCTTTTTCGCGTAGGCAACTAACTCAGCGAGATTATTGACGGGTAGACCTGACCTAACGGCCAGTACATTGGCAGTTCTGGCCATGAGTATCACAGGCTCAAGGTCTTTGGTTGTGTTGTAAGGCAGATTTTTCACTAGCGTTTGATTTACCGTAAAACTATTTGCTACGGCACCAAAGGTTAGGTTATCCGTTGCCTTTGCTGTGGCATCAACGCCAATGACAGTTCCAGCTCCCGGCCGATTGTCAACAATGACAGGCGCCGCTAAAAACTTCGAAACATCCGGCGTTAAGGTCCTTACTACCGAATCAAGCGTACTGGCACCACCAGGGAAAGGCACAATGACCCGTACTGTTTGTCCGTTTGGCCAGACAGATTGGGCTTTGGCACTAAAACTAAAAGCGGCCAATACGGTGAGCGCTCCGGCTACAACAATCTTACGTTTACTAATTAACATAAAACCCCCTGTTAAGCAATTAAGTAATACATTAAAAATTACACGTGGCCATACTTCTTGAGCGCATCCCCAAGACTAAGTCCGTTTGCCAGTTCAATCCGAATATTTTTTTCAACTTGAGTTAATCGCTCAGACTCAAGCAATACTGCTTCAACATGCTCAATTGGAATGACGATTGCACCATCATCGTCACACAAAATAAAATCACCAGGCCGAACAATGACGTTTCCTCCATCATGCCCACGCATATACACAGGTACCTGACAGGCGTTTACTTTCCAGCGACCGATCGATTGAACAGGCGTTCGATACCGCGCAAATACAGGGAACGCATGCTCTCCAATCCAGCGAACGTCCCGTATGCCGCCATCCAACAATGCCCCGGTACAGCCTCTTTCTTTCATTCCAAGCGCGATTAATTCGCCAAAATAACAAATACCCTCACCGTTTCCGCTCCAAACACTAATCTCACCGGGAGACAGCCCTTGGCATGCGGCCATCTTGTCCGCATCCCCGCCTTGAGGATACGGGGTCATTTGCCCACGTATGGTGTAGGCCCAGCCGGCCATCCGTTTACACGTATCAGGATAAGGGCCAAAATCTGCTGCAAGCCCCTGCTGCAAGAGATTCATGCTGTCCAACACATCGGCTACGTTTGAGGTATCAACCTCTAAATAGCGTAATCGAATCTCTTCTTTTTTTTCTGCTGTTAATACCATCCCTAATTCCCTGACTAATGATTAAGTTCCAATTCGTAAGGTTGCCTGCATTTTTCTCAGCATGGCAACCACACTCTGGGCAACGATTCGCCCTGTTTTTGGGTTTTCTGATGGAATGTTTTCCATCTTCATCGAAAATTTTGCAGAATCGGAATCAACAATAATGGTGTGTGTGTTGTGAACCACCGTTGGATCAGCCCATATCTCAAGCTGGGTCTTTTCAGGGCCGATGCCAGCCAACGCAAGCGCCACTACTACATTTAAATTAGCCGGGAATCCCTTGGCGGCCTCTTTTGCATTACCAGAGAACACTTTAAGTGGCTCAGTGAGGCCATCCACTGAAATATTGTTTTCTATTAAATGGGGCGCTCCCTTTAGCCCAAGAGGCGGCTTATTGGTCACCATTTTTACCGAGAAAATCTCACCCTCTGCAGCAGCAATAACAGCATCTAGGCCAAGTAAGGCTCCCGTTGGAACCATGATCGTTCCACCGGTTTTTTTTGCAAGCTCAATCAAATCGGGCCTAAACAGGATTGCCCCAACCGACAGCACAATCGCCTTTTTCTTGGCACGTAAAAAGGGGGCAATGATATCCCCCAGAAACTCAGCCGGAGCGCACTCCACAATCACATCCGCTTCTGGCTCAAGGTCCGATATCGACAGCACTTTGACTGGATGCGCCAATGTATTAACAAATTCCTTGGCTTTTTCATGATTCTTGGCCGATACCGCGGTTAAAACAACTCCGGGCACCACCCCTGCAGCCAAACGATTTGCCAATGATTTTCCAATGGCCCCTAAACCCGCTATGGCGACGCGAATGGGTTGAATATTTTTTTCCATACCTTGCCTAAAATTGTTTTTATCTTGATCAAATCTAACTATACATAACTATTTGCTACTGCCAGTAATTACTGCTTGGCTACGTTGCATCTTGAATCGGATTACGTAATATTCCGATGCCCTCAATTTCTACCTCACAGATATCGCCCGCCTTCATAAAGACAGGGGGGGTCTTTGCATATCCTACGCCCGCCGGTGTACCGGTAATAACAACATCGCCAGGCTCTAAGGTCATGCACTCTGTGATTAGAACAAGAGTTTCAGCAACGCCCCAGAGAAAATCAGTGGTGTTGGCATCTTGCATCACCATCCCATTTAAGCGCGATTGAATTCGTAGTCCGCTAGCCCCTTGTGGAAGCTCGTCCGGCGTCACCAGCCAAGGGCCAAATGCGCCTGTCTGATCAAAGTTCTTGCCAATAGTCCATTGATTCGTTTTGCGTTGATAGTCTCTAAGACTAGCGTCATTAAAAATACTATAGCCAGCGACACAATTAAGGGCATTTTCCTTGGTTAAATTACGCGCTTTTTTACCCACAATAAAAGCGAGCTCCGCCTCATAGTCCAATTTATCTGAAACTGTGGGCCTAATAATGGGTGCCTCATGGGCAGTTAATGAATTTGGGCCGCGCATAAAAAAACTCGGGTACTCAGGCCGAGCATTACCGCCCTCCTTAGCGTGATCTGCATAGTTAAGGCCCATACATACAATTTTCCCAGGACGCTCAATCAATGTTCTAAAGGTGATGTCTGCCATTTGGCCAGTAGCTGGATTGCTTGATTGCATAGCCTTCGCTACAAGCGCGAAATTCGGATCTATCGTGATTAATTCCAAAAGAGAAACTGGAATAGAAAATTCGGTGGCGCACAAATCGATGTAGCGAGACGAATCGCTTGGCAGCAAAGCACCCAGCGTATCTTTATTGGATGCATCACGCAGGCTAACTATTTTCATAACAAATACCGATCGAATTTTTCAAGTCAACATTACCGACGATAGTAAGAAAATACTCTATTTTTTAGAACACAGAATGTTTTATGGCAATAGCAAACTGAAATCATTCTTTTGCGTGGCACGCCCAGCAGAATGGATGCTGAAGTAGGCGCAGGAGGGATGTAAATACTGTAATGCCAGCATTTACATGAATGTTAGGAAATTGGCGGAGACGAGAGCACAGCAATCTTTGAGAAAAAATTTTAGATTATTCGCAATATCCAGTTTTCATTTCGACCAATAGCCCTCTTTTTACTTTGAGTAGAGCAATTGGATTAGTCAAAGCCATTGAAACTATTGCCGTTTGACTTGGTCTCTTTAAGCAAACCCTAAAAGAATTCGCCCCTTCAACAAGAAGATATTGATAACCTCCGGTGTTTTGGGTGGGCGAAATAAATAAATAAAAATCATATTTCGAAAAATCAGCCTTATGTTCTGAATAGGTTTGTGGGAAGCCCTCAAAATCAGACTCGCTTTGCAATTTTTTTACCTGAAAGCTCATTGAATTAGAGCTAGCTTGATTTGCATTAATCAAGTCGGGTTTATAACTCGAATTAGCGAGGGTTATCCCGCATCCCGAAAATGTCACAATCATCAGGTGAATGATATGCTTATTAAAAATATAGCTAATTTTCATCCTTATCGAGCTCCGTATGAAAAAAATCATCCTATTACCTTTATTTCTTGGTGTCACCATCCTAACAGGATGTGCTGGCGGAGGCGGAGGCGGAGGTTCTAGCGGTGGCACCACATACCCGACATATACGGCGGCAGATTTTCAAACTGCTGAGTACAACGCACAGTCAGGGCTAAATCTAGTAAAAGCTGCCTCAATGTATGCCAATACCGCTAATTGTCCAGCTAATGGAGGCACAAATTGTCGGCCATATGATGGAAATGGGCAGAAAATTGCGGTGGCAGATTCGGGCATCAACCCAGCAGAGGCGGCAACCGGATCATCGATATCAATTGATGCTGCAAATAGCTATAACTATGTCAACAATACAGCTGGATCCTCCTCGGATACAAATGGTCATGGAACTCATGTTGCAGGGATTATTGCAGCTCCAAAAAATAACCAAGGTATGCAAGGAATTGCGCCAGGTGCACAACTTTTAAATCTGAGGATTGCAGATAGCTCTGGCTCAATTTCCTTAACAGATTCACAGTGGGCAAATTTGTCTACAAGATCATTAGCAGCTGGGGCATACATAAGCAATAACTCATGGGGTAGCTCTCAATCAATCACATCCGTATCGGAAGCGACAATAAGAAGTTCAAATCCATTAACCGTTTCTGCTTATCAAAATTACGTGGCTAATGGTGGTGTGGTGGTTTTTGCAGCAGGAAATGACTATGGCCTACAGCCTAGTATTCAGGCGGGACTACCTTATCGAATTTCAGGACTTCAGGCTGGATGGTTAGCGGTTATGGCGGTTGATCCAAGCGGCAATGAGACTGCTTATACAAATAGATGTGGTGTAGCAAAAGCCTGGTGCCTTGCCGCTCCAGGTGGTGGCGATAATCAATCAACTGATGGCATTTACTCAATGTATAACGATGGTGGGTATACAAGAATGTCGGGTACCTCAATGGCCGCACCAATGGTTAGTGGCGCGCTTGCTGCCCTCAAAAATACTTTTCCTAATCTCTCATATCAGCAGGTGAGGGACAGATTATTGATTACCGCAAATAAAACTGGGCAGTATGCTAATCAAGATATTTTTGGGCAGGGTTTAATGGATTTACAGGCTGCATCTAGTCCAATAGGAGGCCTATCTCTCCCAACGGGCTCCCATACTAGCGGCAATCTTGGGCAAATATCCAACTCAAAAATTACTTTACCAAGCTCAATGGCTAGCTCTATGCAAGGCGCCAAGATTCTATTAGTTGATAACTACCAAAAAGCCCCGTTTCTTGTTGCAGCCTCAAGCTTTGTTCAAGAATCAAAGATTCAGTCTAACTTTGCAAGTCGCCATATGAGTAGCATGGCTGAACCGCCCCCAATTCACCTTGAACCAAGCGAAGGAATTAAATTTTCGCAACTCCAAGGCCTACACTCCTCACTTGCTATTAGCCAACTTGGCCATAACTTCGCCCTCTCAAGCGGCATTAAGTCTGAGCAATCCTTGAGTAAACAGTTGGGGATTCAGTTTGTACCCCATTTAAATGACTCTGGAACGAATACGAATGGATTTGGCTACTCAGCGAATATTGGTAAAACTAAAGTCGCTTTTATAAGTAGCATGGCCAATACTCAAAGCGCCTATAACCCAAATGAAATAAATCAAGATCGCTCATCCATGGGATCAAGGACTGCATATAGCTTTGTATCCCAAAGGGAGCATGAAAACTTTGCATATGGAGTAACTTACTCTCAAGCTAATTCGTTCTCTCAACCACTCGGAATCTCTGCCACGGGTGCATTTGGCTTGAGTAATACTCAGGCATCCTCGTTTGGAAGCTTCTACTCCCACTCTCTTTTTAATGGATCCACAAAGCTACGAACAGGCTTTGAGATTGCAAGCATGAGTGCAACTTCAATGGGTCTAACTTCTTTTGATAGCGGTAAATATTCCGTTTTTAAAGTTAGCGGGGATCATTTTTTGAGTAAAAAAACAGTATTGAGCATTGGCTTTAGACAAGAGCAAGCAATTTCAGGGCAATTAACAACAAAACTCCCCACCACAATTGACGAGAATGGCAATATTGGATACCAAAACTATGCCTCAGGCTTTAGCAATCTTTTAAATTCAAGTCAGGTAAATTTTGACGTTCATCATCAACTTAATTCCTCTAGCCGCATTAAGACAGGTTTGATGTATGAGCAAAAACCTTATGGCTTAAGTGGGGCTGGAGTTGCTTTTTATTATCAACATAGACTCTGATTAGAAGTTTATGAGTAAATCCAGAATTTTTTAGTTCATGCTTATGAGTCTTAGTTAGTTTATTTATCCCCTTAAATCTCTCTTATTTTTTGACTTAGTAGCGGTTCGATTATATTTTTAGCAATTCTTGCTTTACCTCCTTTTAGTGATGTGTAAATTCGCAGGAGAATCAGAATTGAATTATTAAGATAGGGCTTTTAATCCGTTGGTCGCGAGTTCGAATCTCGCCCGAGCCATCAAAATTTAATCTTTATATCTGAAAGATCCGACTTAAAAGAGATTCTCATCAACTAATGGCTGACAGCAGAACCGACGGCAAAAGAAAAGCCACCCCTCAGAGTGGTTTTGGTAACGCTTTTGGTAACAAGGGTGTTGTATATCTACAAACCCTTGTACCGCCTATTGACTTGGCGGAGACGAGAGGATTCGAACCTCCGATCAGAGTTTTAGCCCCGATGCTCCCTTAGCAGGGGAGTGCCTTCGACCAGCTCGGCCACGTCTCCGTATTTCTAACAGCCCACAGTTTAACGGATGCGCCGTTTCTATGTGATTTTCTTACTTTTGATCGAGTTCAAATGCCTTATGCAGGGCACGTACCGCTAACTCCATGTACTTTTCGTCAATCACGACTGAAATCTTGATCTCGCTCGTCGAAATCATCAGAATATTAATGCCCTCTTCGGATAAGGTGCGGAACATCTTGCTCGCTACGCCAACGTGCGAGCGCATGCCAACACCAACAACCGATACCTTCGATACCTTCGGGTCGCCAGCGATTTCTTTGGCTTCAATGTGTGCCTGCACCGTATTTTTGAGCAGATCCATGGCCTTTTGGTAATCGGCTCTTGGCACGGTGAAGGTAAAGTCCGTTTTGCCATCCACCGACTGATTCTGAATAATCATGTCAACGTCGATATTGGCATCCGCTATGGGGCCCAGAATTTGGTAAGCAATACCAGGGCGATCCGGTACGCTGAGTACGGTAATTTTGGCTTCATCGCGCGCAAAGGCGATGCCTGAAATAACGGCGGCTTCCATGGTGCTGTCCTCTTCAAATGTAATCAAGGTACCCGACTTCATTTCAATATCGAGGGGTATCAGTGGGTCAGTCAACGACGACAAAACCCGGGTTTTGACTTTGTATTTACCGGCAAACTCAACCGAACGAATTTGCAAAACCTTAGAGCCGAGGCTGGCCATCTCAAGCATCTCTTCAAAGGTGATCTTATCCAGGCGACGGGCTTCTTCACAGACCCGGGGATCGGTGGTGTAGACCCCATCCACATCGGTATAAATCAAACACTCATCTGCTTTTAGCGCAGCCGCCATTGCTACCGCAGAGGTGTCCGAGCCGCCACGACCCAAGGTCGTAATATTGCCGTTGGGATCAACCCCCTGAAAGCCGGTTACGACGACTGCCTTGCCGGCATTGAGATCGGCCATGATCTTTTGATCATCGATGCCCATAATGCGTGCTTTCGTGAATGCCGAGTCGGTATGAATCGTAACTTGCCAGCCCGCGTAACTGACTGCATCGATCCCTTCTTTATGGAGCGCAAGGGCCAATAATCCCGAGCTCACCTGCTCACCAGTGGAGGCAATTTGATCCAGTTCTCTGGGATTGGCGCTCGGGTTAATGTCGCGAGCAAGGCCAAGTAAGCGATTGGTTTCACCGGACATCGCCGATGGCACAACCACGACCTGGTGGCCAGCACGCATCCATTTGGCGACGCGTTTGGCGACATTTTGGATACGCTCAACCGAGCCCATCGAGGTGCCACCGTATTTGTGAACGATTAATGCCATAAAGTGTGTCGTTGTAAAGAGAGCAAATTGCTTAAAAATGCTATTTTACAGTCTTCTTCTCCCAACTGAGCCTGATGGCTTGACGAAAGCCTGCTGACTAATTAGAATAAGTGTTACTAAAGTAACACTTTAAGGCAATCATTTTGCATTCATACCTGCTCTTATCGATCGTTTTTTACTGCAGAAAGTATCCATGAGCAAAATCAGCAGCAAAACAAATGGCAAATCCAGCACAACCTCCATCAAGCTCAGCGAGACGCTAAAGAAGCACTCCGCTACTGCAGCGAAGGAACTGGGCATGACAACCCATGCCTTCATGGTTGAGGCTATTAAGCGCGCAACCGAGCAGCAATCGATGCGCCATAGTTTTATCAAGGATGCGATTGAATCGCGCAAATCGACGATCAAGACGGGCAAAGTGATTCAGCTAGAAGAGGCATTGGATCGCTTGCGATCACAAACCAGCAGCAAAAAAATACTGAAGGTAAAGCACGGGTGAAGGTTGCACTCACAGAACGCGCCTACAACGACCTTATCCGCCTGACTGACTTTTTACTTGAATATGACAAAAGTGCCGCTAGTAAGGCAATCGATCTAATTGAAGATGGCCTACTGATCCTAAAACAGCATCCATTTATTGGTAGGCTAGTTCAAGGTGATCAGGTAATCGAAGGTGATTTACGCGAGCTGGTGATTTCGCATGGCAAAACAGGCTATGTTGCTTTGTACAGTATTGAAGATGAAGAGCAGGTTTGGATTTTGACAATCCGGCACCAACGCGAGGCTGGGATAACGCTCTAGGCAGCAGCGCCCCTCGTGTCGGATGCTGGCTTCCACTCCGGCAACATCCGCCTACCCGTGAAGACCAAATGGGAGTGACTCACCCCCACGCCTGCTACTGCGACCAGCTCGCCATCGATGTAGAGAAGCGAGGCCTGGCGCTGCCAAGGTGGCACCGCATTTTCTTGGTATAGGTTTTTCAGTGTCTTGCGCGGTCCACTGGCAGTCACTTGCAAACGCTCAGCGCCGCTGCGCTCACGAAACTCCATCGCACCCGCTTTTTTGGACTTCGTAATCCATGCGGCTGGCAGTCCCCCTTGAGTACTTCCTGCTGGGATAGGTACAAAGGTCCACTCGCCCTGCAGGCTTTCTTCTGGCTTTACTGATGCACTGATCTGGAGTTGCCCACGCCACAATCGAATGCTGCATTCGTCATGCAGCCACTCTAGCTTGGCGCCCTTTCGGGCTTGCTGTAGATCAAGCCACCATGCTTGGAGGCGCTCATGGGATGGCATCGCCAACCCGGCATCTTTAAGCCAGTAGCGCAACACGTTATTGGCAGCTACAGGATCGCTTGCATTCAAGGCAAGTAATGGCTGCACGCTGAGGGTATTGCTTTCTGGGTTATGAATTTTTTTGCCATCCTGCTGAGCCAGGCGATCCAGCAATTGTTGAGCCTGCGCCAACAGCTCCGCACTGCGTGCAAGATTGGCGGTAGCACCAGGTTGAATGCTTTCCAACTTAGGTAATACGCTCTTGCGAATCGCATTGCGCCGATACTTGCTACTGCGATTGCTAGGGTCTTCAATCCATTTCAGTTTATGTTCGCGGGCGTAGGCCTCGAGTTCCTCGCGACTTAAACGCAGTAATGGCCGCCAAAGCGTAATACTGCCAGCCTTACCCGGAGGTGTCGCCAGAGCCCTACTCTCAGGCATGCTCGATAAGCCAGCAACTCCAGCGCCACGCAGCAATTGCAGCAATACGGTTTCAGCCTGATCGTTTTGGTGGTGGGCAAGCAAGAGATCCTCAACGCCGTGATAGGCACACAGCTCAGTCAATGCCTCATAGCGTGCAGTACGGGCTCTAGCCTCGATGTTTCCTGAGTTTGATTCGGTATCGATGTGCAGTAAACGAAAGTCAAAATCGATCTTGTATTTCTTTGCGAGCGCTTCGCAAAACAAGAGCCATTCATCGGCTGCTTGTTGTAATCCATGGTGAATGTGAAAAGCGAAGATCCGTGGCGTTGCTACTTCATTGCTTTCTGGCTTCGTTAATTTTTTCGCTTGGGTTTGGTGCAGACGGCAAATGGAATCGAGTAACACCACGGAATCAAGGCCGCCGCTTAAAGCAATCGCTAATCGAGGCAGAATAGAAGTTCGATTCACCGCCTCCAAATGCAAGGCATCGCGGGTGGATTGCGCCAGCCCTACTTTGGGCTTAGGCTTTGGGATTGGTTTCCTTGAACTTGCCATAACTCATCAGGCGCTCATGGCGACGATCGAGCAGCGTATCCTCATCCATCGACTGAAAAACCTTGAGTGACTCGGTCAATGCCTTACGCATATTGTCCATCATGCCAGTGTAATCGCGGTGCGCCCCGCCAATCGGCTCCGGCACAATCTTATCGATTAAACCAAGGCCTTTTAAGCGCTGAGCAGTCAAAGCTAACTGCTCGGCCGCCTCGGGTGCCTTTGCTGCAGTCTTCCATAGAATCGAGGCGCAGCCCTCCGGCGAAATAACCGAATAGGTTGAGTTTTGCAACATCAACACTACATCCCCCATTGCAATCGCTAAAGCGCCGCCCGAACCACCCTCGCCAATGATGGTAGCGATAATCGGTACTGTTAGCTCAGCTTGTGTATAGAGGTTATGACCAATCGCCTCAGACTGATTGCGCTCTTCAGCATCGATACCTGGAAACGCACCGGGCGTATCCACAAATGTAAATACAGGAATCTGAAACTTCTCAGCAAGGCGCATTAGGCGCATTGCCTTCCGATAACCCTCGGGCCTACTCATACCAAAGTTTCGTAAGGCACGCTCTTTGGTGTCGCGTCCTTTTTGATGGCCAATCACCATGCATGCTGTGCCATTAAAACGAGCTAAGCCGCCAATAATCGATTGGTCATCTGCAAATGTCCGATCGCCATGCAGCTCATGAAAATCCGTAAACAGACCGCTGACGTAATCCAAGGTATAGGGGCGCTGTGGATGACGTGCCACTTGAGATACTTGCCACGGGGTCAGCGCCGCATAAATGTCTTTGATGAGTTGCTGGCTTTTTTCAGAGAGTGTCTTGATCTCATCCGAGATATCGACCGAGGACTCGTCCTGCACAAAACGCAGTTCATCGATCTTTGCCTCTAACTCGGCGATCGATTGCTCAAAATCCAAAAAAGTAGTCTTCATGCCTTGATTTTAGTATTCCACCGGAATGGGGTCGATACTTCGCCACATATACCAGGTTGCAACCGTCCTCCACGGGGCCCAATTGGCAGCTACTTCCCTAGCCTCATGGCGACTGACCGGCTCGCCGCTGAAGTAATTGAGGGAAATGGCCTTAATCAGCCCAATATCGTCCAAAGGCAGGATATCCGGCCGGATCATATTGAATATTAAGAACATTTCTGCGGTCCAGCGGCCAATACCCCGAATCGTGCTCAGCTCCCGAATCACGCTTTCGTCGTCCATATCGCTCCATTGCTTAGCATGCAGGCGGCCTGAGGCAAAGTGGTCGGCTAAATCGCGAATGTACTCGACCTTGCGGCCGGAAAGCCCTGCAGCCCGAAGTGCTTCAGGCGTTACAGCCAAAATGCGGGCGGGGCTGACTTTTTTGCCAACCGCAATCAGCATGCGATCCCACACCGCTTGAGCAGCGGATACCGAGATTTGCTGACCGACAATCGCTCTCGCCAACGTAGTGAATGGATCCCCGCGGGTGACTAAAAAACCGGTGCCGTACTGAGGTATAAGCTTTTTCAGTATGCGGTCATTTTTCATGAGCTCTTTGCAGGCCTGATCCCAGTAATCAGGCGCCATCACTGTTAGCTTAGGCTCACCTTGATTGGGTGGCAGCGCACGCTCTGCTGCCTTACCTGCTGATTTTGCTATTGATGTTTTGCGCGCAAGCGGTTTTTTTACTACCGTATTTTTGGCTGCTGGTTTTTTTACGCTCGTCGCCATTCGGTGACCCCTCCTGGCTTATCTTCCAAGACAACGCCTTGCTTTAGTAACTCAGCGCGTATTGCGTCTGCCTTTTCAAACGCTTTCGCTTGTTTTGCTGCCGCCCGGGCGGCGATGTATTCCTCGATGGCGGGCGCATCCAACTCACCCGCATTACCACCTTGCAGAAAAGCAGATGGATCCCGCTCTAAAAATCCCAGAACACTGGCGAGGCTTTGCATTGCTTGGGCAAGCGCATGAACCGCATCAAACTCACCTGCTGCATGCTTTCGATTCAGCTCACTGGCGAGATCAAATAACACCGCAATGGCATCGGGCGTGTTGAAGTCATCGTCCATCGCTGCGTTAAAGCGCTGGACCCATGGCGCAGCCAGCGTAGTGTCCTGCTTTGCTGGCGCAGTCATCCCGTTTGCTTGGGCTAAGGCGGTGTAAAGACGGGCGAGGCCCGAGCGAGACTCATCGAGCTGAACATCGCTGTAATTGATGGGGCTACGGTAATGCGCACGCAGCATAAAGAAGCGAATCACTTCAGGGTCATATTGCTTTAATACATCCCGGATCAAAAAGAAATTGCCCAGGGACTTGGACATCTTTTCTTGATTCACGCGAATGTGGCCATTGTGCATCCAGTAATTCACCCAAGGTACATCGCTGTCGCTGCGCTCTTGGCCATAAAGCGCGCCTTCGGTTTGGGCTATCTCATTCTCATGGTGCGGGAACTGCAAATCGGCACCGCCACCATGAATGTCAAAGTGCTGACCTAATAATGCGCATGACATTGCCGAGCACTCAATGTGCCAGCCTGGTCTGCCTTCACCCCATGGGGATTGCCAGCGCGTATCACTGGGCTCATCTTCTTTTGCACTTTTCCACAACACAAAATCGAGTGGGTCCCGCTTGCCGCTTCCAACTGCAACGCGCTCGCCCGCATTCAGATCATCGAGGGATTTTCCCGATAGGCGGCCGTAACCTGGAAAGAGGCGAACCGCGTAGTTCACATCGCCATCGTCCGCCTGGTAGGCAATTTCTTGTTCCATCAAACGACCGATCATGCCCTGCATTTGCTCAATATAAGCTGTAGCCCGCGGCTCTTGATCAGGCCGCACCAGACCAAGCGCATCCGAATCGGCATGCATAGCATCGATAAAACGTTGCGTTAAGGCGGCAATCGGCTCACCATTCTCAATCGCGCGCTGAATAATCTTGTCGTCGATGTCCGTAATGTTGCGGACATAGATCACCTCGTAGCCGCTGGCGCGCAACCACCGCGCCACCATATTAAACACAATCATCACGCGGGCATGGCCAATGTGGCAGAAATCGTATACCGTCATGCCGCAGACGTACATCTTGACCTGACCTGAAACCAAGGGGGTAAAGACCTGTTTGGAGCGATTGAGGGTGTTATAAATTTGCAGCATAGGCACTAAAGAAGGGGCAAGTCGGATAAAACAAGCGTGATTTGTTAGACTGAGCGCTGAGTATATCGAATACGCCCCCTCTTTACCCCTTTAAGCCCTGCCACCATGACCTCAAGCCCGCCATTGCAGACACCCCCGCAAGCGAACGCATCTGCCTTGGGCTTATGGTCGGGATTACTGCTCATCGCCTTAGTACTGCCTAGCCAGGTTAACGCTCAGGCTTTTGGTAATCCAGCAGCAGTCCAGGATCAGCCCAGTCCGGTACTCGCCCCTTTTTTAGGCGGCTTTGGCCCCAATGAACCCCCTCGGCTCTCTCCCAATGCGGGATTCGACCCCCTGCCGCCTGAACTCTCTGAAACCGTTGCCCTGCCCTTTTTATCGTTTCTAATCATTGAGCCCGATCCAGTCGTGCGCAATGGCATTCCCACTGAAATTGAAAAGTTGGTCAAAGCCCAAAAGTATCCTGAAGCAATCAAGCGCATCAATGAACTGTTGCTTAAAAATCCCCGCAATGTGCAATTGCGTTTTGTGCTTGCCCGATTGCAGATCGAGTTAAAGCAATATCCAGCAGCGCAAAAAACCTTGATTGAAATTACCCAACAGTTTCCGGAGCTAGCCGAGCCTTACAACAACTTAGCTGCACTGGCAGCCAATCAAGGCCAATGGATTGAAGCGCGAGATTATTTAGAGCTCGCTCTGAAACTTAAACCCAGTTACGCGATTGCGTCTGCCAATTTGGGCGAGGTATACACCCGCCTTGCTGCAAAAGCCTACATCGATGCAGCCAAACAGCGCACCAACCAGCGCGAATACCAACGCCGTGCCACCGCCCTGCTTGGTATTCTGAAAACGCCTCAGGCCAGTAACAACCCATCTGCACCTAATCCACCCAACACATCCAAACCCATTACCAACCCTCAAGAAAGCAAACCTAGCAATGGCACAAGTACTCCTCAAAACAAATAAAGGCGACATCACCCTCACGCTGGATGCGGTAAAAGCCCCCAAGACCGTCGCCAACTTTTTAGCCTACGTTAAAAGCGGTCACTACGATGGCACTATCTTTCACCGCGTGATTGATAACTTCATGATTCAGGGCGGCGGTATGGCGCCTGGCATGAAACAAAAGCCCACCCAAGCCGAAATTGAAAATGAAGCCAATAATGGCCTTAAAAACGTCAATGGTTCGGTTGCCATGGCGCGCACCAATGAACCCCATTCAGCAAGTTCGCAGTTTTTTATTAACGTGAATGACAATGATTTCTTAAACCACACTGCGCCAACTGCACAAGGCTGGGGTTATGCGGTATTTGGAGCCGTTAGCGATGGCATGGATGTGGTGAATGCCATTCGCAAAGTGAAAACGGGTAGCTCGGGATTTCATCAGGATGTACCAACGGAAGATGTGGTGATTGAGAAGGCAACCGTTCTTGCTGAATAATTTCAACCGGCCATCGATCGTTTGTCTGTGGGTGTAATTCTTTAATGCAGCACAGTCACGCCAGCGCTTTTCTGATTTCAGATTTGCACCTGACGCCATCAATGCCCTTGACGGCGCAGCGCTTTTTTGACTTCTGTGAAAAGGAAGCGCGTGAAGTCGAAGCCGTTTTTATCTTGGGTGATTTATTTGAGTACTGGGTGGGCGACGATGCCAATGCGCAATCGCCCTTCCACAGCGAAGTTAAAAATGCGTTAACAGGCTTGACTAGTCGTGTGAAAACGTATTACATGCATGGCAATCGGGATTTTTTAGTCGGCAGTAGCTTTTTGAAAAAAACTGGCATGACCTTATTGACTGACCCATGCACCGTTCAGATAGCCGGCGATGAATACATCCTGAGTCATGGTGATGGCTTATGTACTGCCGATACCGGCTACCAGCTCTATCGCAGCTGGACACGGAAACCATCGATTCAAAAATGGTTTCTCCGCCTGCCACTTTCTTGGCGTCATGCGATTGCCGATCGCCTGCGAAAAAATAGCAAAGCACAATACCGCCGCGAAATGCGCTTTAATCTCGATGGCGTCAATCCAAAAGGCAATGTCACTCTAGAAGCGTGTGCAGCGCTGGTTCGGTCGCAATCAATCCAAAAACTGATTCATGGTCATACCCACTTACCGGACCGCCATCATGAAAACCATCTCGATGTAGAGTGGCAACGCTGGGTTCTGTCGGACTGGGATTTAGATCATCCTGAAGCGTACTTGCCCAAAGCCAGTGCCTTGCGGATTGATCAGCACGGCGTGCGTTACTTGGATTTAATTAAAAACTAAATCCGTACGCACTGCTTTACTGCATTGAAATTTAGGCTTTACTGTACTTCGCTAATTGTTGTGCTAGCTGAGCAAAGATACGGGGATTGCCCGCCATAATTTCACCGCTATTGAGGTAGTTTTCTTCGCCGCGGTAGGTGCCAACTAAACCGCCGGCTTCGGTGATGAGCAACGCTCCCGCCGCCATGTCCCAGGGCTTTAGTCCACTCTCGAAAAAACCGTCGTAACGCCCTGCCGCAACGTAAGCCAAATCCAGCGAGGCTGCACCTGGGCGACGTAATCCAGCGCACTGCGCCGTCATATCAGCAAACATCTTTAAATAGGTTTGGAGGTCTTGGTCCTCTCGGTACGGAAAGCCTGTGCCCAGCAAGCAACTGCTTAAGCGAGTTTGGCTTGCTACGCGTAAGCGCCGACGATCCAAGTAAGTGCCGCTGCCGCGGGTGGCCGTAAAGAGCTCGTCGCGATTCGGATCATAGACCACCGCCTGCTGGGTTACGCCGGCAACCGAGAGGGCAATCGACACTGCGTATTGTGGAAAACCATGAATGAAATTGGTGGTGCCGTCGAGCGGATCGATGATCCACACCGACTCTGCTCCAGGATTATGTTCACCAGTTTCTTCTGCTAAAAAACCATGCGTTGGATAGGCATCGGTGAGGATTTCGATAATGGCTTCCTCGGCTGCTTTATCCACCTCCGTTACAAAATCATTGTGCTGCTTACGGTCAACCTGCAGCCGCTCTAAATTGAGAGAGGCGCGATTAATCACGTTTCCGGCACGACGAGCAGCCTTGATGGCCACATTTAACATGGGGTGCATATATAGTGGTGAACAAATTAAATAAGAACAAGCCCAAAGCCAATAGCGAGCTAACAGCTTGATTCTAAACGATTGGATGCCATCCCCATGAAAAACAAGGACACCATGACCCCAGTACTGCCCCACGATCAGCGCATAGCAGATGCATTTGCCCAGCTTCGGACGATCTTGGTCGAAACCAGTCACCCTGGCAATGTGGGGTCAACCGCGCGGGCGCTAAAGACCATGGGCTTTCAGGATCTGTGTTTAGTGAATCCCAAAACACTTGGGATAGCGCAGGAGCCTGAGGCCATCGCCTTGGCCAGTGGCGCCCTCGATGTATTGGACGCCAGTTCAGTAGTGGCTGACTTAAGCGACGCCGTCAGCGGCTGTACCCTGGTATTGGGCCTCACCAGCCGCGATCGCGAATTTGGCCCGCCCGGCATGGATTGGCTAGAAGCACGTGAGCGCATTGTGATGCAATTAAGCCAGGGAAAGCGCGTTGCCTTGATGTTTGGGCCCGAGCGCACCGGCCTCGATAACGCCCATTTAGCCTTATGTAGCCACCGCGTTTGGCTCGAGGCCAATCCAGACTATCCGTCCCTGAATCTAGCCCAAGCGGTCATGGTGTGCGCCTACAGCCTGCGAGAGGGTATCATCCAGGAGAACGGCGGCGCTGGATCTGATTTAGCGCCAAAGCTGGCTCCTGAAGACCGAGCCGATCCTGCTGCCGTTGCCGCCATGCTGGAGCATTTGCGTTTAGGCCTGGAGTCGATTGGCTACTTGAACCCCGAAAACCCCAAGAAACTCATGGCACGGCTTGCAGCCCTTTTTGCCCGAGCAGAGCTGCAAACCGAAGAAATTGACTTGCTGCGGGGGATCGCAAAACAGATGCTTCTACGAAAATAAGCAGTTCGCTTTAAACTGAAACCATGCTGAACGCCCTTTTTGATGAAGTTGATTCGATTATTGCCCGCGATCCTGCGGCACGACACCGCTGGGAGGTGATTACCTGCTACCCCGGTTTACATGCCGTTTGGCTTCACCGCGTTGCCCATTTTTTATGGAACAGTGGCTTACAGTGGGTTGCCCGATTTTGGTCCATGCTCGCACGGCTCTTGACCGGAATTGAAATTCATCCGGGAGCCAAAATAGGTCGGCGTGTTTTTTTAGATCACGGCCTAGGCATCGTGATTGGCGAGACTACCGAAATTGGTGATGACTGCACGATTTATCAAGGCGTCACCCTAGGTGGAACTTCACTCTACAAGGGTGTTAAACGTCACCCAACCCTGGGTAAAGGCGTTGTGATCAGCGCAGGCGCTAAAGTGCTTGGCGGCTTTACGGTCGGTGATGGCGCGCGCGTTGGATCCAACGCTGTTGTTCTCAAGGAAATCCCTGCAGGCGCTACTGCGGTCGGCGTGCCTGCACGCATTTTGCATCCCGACTTACCTTCTAGCGCAAATAGCAGCGATGTCAATGACAAAAAGGCGTACTTTTCTGCCTATGGCATCACACCGAACGTAGATGATCCGGTATCGATGGCGCTCAAAGGCTTAATTGATGCAACGCTAGAACAAGAAGCCAAAATTAAGTTACTCGAGACTCAATTAGCCAAACTCAGCGGGACTACGGCTGTGGATAGCAGCGAGACATCGAAGTCAAATACGGGTCAAGAGACTAAACACGACCTTGACACCATCAAGCAGTGGCTAAAAGAGTGATGCTGATTTAATGCAAGGTACGTGGATTATTTTTTCCCGTATCTGCGGCTGCATCAATTAACTGGTCTAAGTCAACATCGTCCTCATCGTCGTTTGGCATCCCAAATGTGATGGCGTCAACGCCTTCTGGGTGGCGATTCTGAATCTCTTCTTCGGTGGCCGAGCGGATGTCGGTCACTTGCAAAGTAAAACGCAGGGCCATGCCGGCAAGCGGATGATTGCCATCAAGCACGACCTGACTATCGGCGACATCCGTCACGGTATAGATTAAAGGCTGTAAATCATCGTCGTCTTCCGAATCATCGTCACTGGCAATGATTTCGCCCTGCTCATCTAAGGCCTCAGGAATCCCTTCGAACTGCATGCCAATTTCAATTGGTTCCGGAAAGCGCGCACGAGGCTCAATTTTTAATAAATCGGGGTCGTACTCCCCAAATGCATCGCCGGGCTCAAGCTGCACGGTGGTTTCAAAACCCAGTTCATGACCATCCAGTAGCGCTTCTATTTTTGGAAAAGTGCCATCGTAACCACCGTGGAGGTATACCATCGGGGAATCAGGCTCTTCGATGAGGTTGTTTTGCGCATCGGTTAATTTATAGCGAAGCGACACGACGGTGTTTTTTTCGATCTTCATGCGCGTTGTATGAAAAGCCTATGTCAGATTAATTGTGAACTGCAGATGAAATCATTTTACTTGAGCACGCCCTACCAGCCGCCAACACCCCCTTACCCCTTGCCCATCAAGGCCCCTTGGCCTCTCTTGGGCGGAATAAGCCCTGAACAATTTATGCGGCAGTATTGGCACAAAAAGCCTTTATTAGTACGCGGCGCCATTCCCGCATTTGAGCTTGCCAAGGCTGCAGGTAAGCCTCTCGAGAGTCCGATTTCTGCAGCGGATTTAGCTATTCTGGCAAGTCAGCCTGATAGCGAATGCCGCCTGATTCAAAGTAAACCCTGGAAAATGGCCCGCGGCCCTTTTTCTAGAAAATCAATTCCAGCGATCAGCCAAGCCAATTGGACACTGTTACTGCAGAGTGCAGATACCCTCCACCCCGCTGCCAAAACCGTTTTATCTTGGTTTCGATTTATTCCGGATGTTCGGCTTGATGACTTGATGATTAGCCTAGCAGGGCCCGGCGGCGGCGTTGGTCCACATGTCGATTCCTACGATGTCTTTTTGATTCAGATGTCAGGTCGTCGGCATTGGAAAATCTCCACTCAAAGCAATTTAAGCCTCAAGCCCAATTTACCGCTTAAGATTTTGGCGCAGTTTGAACCATCCCAAGAGTGGGTTTTAGAGCCGGGTGACATGCTCTACTTGCCACCGCATGTGGCGCACGAAGGGGTATCCCTTGATGCAGGCTGTCAAACTTGGTCGGTTGGATTTCGGGCGGCCTCCTACCGAGAATTGCTACAAGAAGGGCTGTGGCGCCTAGCAGAATCATTAGACGCTCTGCCGGCATTAGATCAGCACTACCAAGATCCTCAGCAAACTGCAACCGATCAGCCAGACACTTTGCCCTCAGAGCTAGTTAAACAGCTACGCACGAACTTAATGAGCCTAAAACTCAATTCCGTTGAAGCCATGCTGCCAGGGGTCGCAGCGTACTTAAGTGAGCCTAAGCCGCATGCCTTTTTTAGTTGCCCTGATCAAACGCTATCCGCCAAAGCATTTGCGTATTACCTTAAGCAAAACCCACTTCACCTTCACCCGCATACACGGCTCATGCGACTAGGTAACACCATCTTTTGCAACGGCGAGAATCAAACGGAAGGCGAATCCTTGGCCGTGAAACTGTGCTGGAATGTCCTTTCGGAAAGGCATTCCTTGCCGGCATTGGGGGATAAAAATAGCGCCTATGTGGCCGATATTGCTACTGGCAACAATTCCCTTTATGAGGCCTACTGTGCGGGGTGGCTATTAATCGCAGAAAAAAGTGAAGAGTAGTTATAATATTGAGTGAATATGTGCGGGGAAACCCGTACTGTTTTCGAACTGTATTTCGGCTTATGCCCCAGTCATTCATTATTAAAGGATCAATCAAATGAAAAAATCACTCTCCCTCGTACTCGCAGCCCTCTTCGCAGTTACTTTAGCCGCTTGCGGCAAAAAAGAAGAGGCCAAGCCAGCTCCAGCACCAGCTGCTGCACCAGCACCTGCAGCCGCTCCTGCTGACGCAGCCCCTGCAGCAGCTCCAGCCGCTCCAGCTGCTGCTCCAGCACCAGCCGGCAAGTAATTCCCGCTGAAAACAAAAAAGCCGCTGCAAAGCGGCTTTTTTACGCCCTAGTCCCTGCTTACTTAATGAGCTGCTCGTCCAGCAGGGTGAGCAAGCGATAGCCTGCGGGGGTATTTTCCGGTTTGCCCGCATCGTCCTGAACGTAAACCTGAGTTAAGTTATCGCTACTCGACTTCAAAACTACTCGGTAACGCTTTGCTTTCAAACTAGAGTCATCCTTACTACTGAATAGTTTTGAGAAGAACCCTTTGGATTCGCCCACTTCTTTGGGATTGACGTAACGCACAAAGTAAACCCCCTTGGAACGGTCGCGATCTTCTACGGTGAAGTTTGACCGGTCAAGCGCAAGTCCAACATCGCGCCAAGCACGATCAAAGCTCGAACTCATGTCAATCCGACCCGTATTGATGCCCTCTTGTACAAACTTTGCTTTCGGAGCCTTTGCTGGAGCAATAGCAGCAGCTGCGACTTGAGCCCGTGCCGATTCTTGAGAAACACCCAAACGCTCCATTAAGCGCGCCAGAAAAACGGCCTCAAGCTCTGGATCGTTGGGGCGAGCGGTCCATATAGTAGAAATACATGCGCCGGTGTTATCCGATACACACTTCTCCAATGCACCGCGTTGGGTAATGTAAACCTCAGTCTCGCCAGGCCTGGGCGCCTCAAGGCGGGTTTTATACATATCGCGCTCACCCGTGTCATAGAGTGAATCCATCACCTTACCCAAGGTTCTCCGAATAATATCCTGAGGGATCTTTGAGCGATTTTCGGCCCAATCGGTTTCCATAATGCCGGTGGAAGGTGAATCAACTACCAATAAGAAACCATTCTCTTGCCAAAAATCCTTGATCAGAGGATATAGCTCTGGCGCTGGTCGCTCAACAACTAGCCAACGCTTTTCACCATCCCGCGCAATCCGCATTCCTGGAATTCCAGTGAGCACGTTTTGACGCGTCTGGCTGATTTTTTTGGACGCAGCATTAAACTCCGACATGGTTGCGGCGCCATCTTGCACAATATAACGGCGATCAGCCTGAGCCGTTATCAGATCCGGCGGCAGAGTTAGATTGGGTCCGCGCACTGCACCAGCGGCCTTATAGTCGACAGTATCGTTTGTTGTAACCGAAGTGCAGGCAAGCATGCTGGTAACACTTGCAACAATTACAGCACGGCGCGTGAAAAGAAATGCGTTTTTCATAATAGTCCAGCGTGGATGAGTGCTTTTTTAAGCGGATCGCGCAATGCGGGACTGAGTGGGGTTAATGGCAAGCGTATGCCTGCTGTAATCTTGCCCATTTGATACAGCGCCCATTTCACTGGGATCGGATTAGCCTCCGTAAACATGGCTTTATGGACTCCGAGCAACTGATATTGAATTGCCCGCGCCTTTGCAACATCGTCGGCCATTGCTGCAGCACAGAGCGCATGCATCAAGCGTGGGGCCACGTTCGCAGTAACCGAAATATTTCCTTTACCGCCCATTAGCATCAGGAATATGGCACTTAAATCGTCGCCAGACAGGACCGCAAAATCGGCATGCCCTGCGGCCTTTAATTCAGCCAGTAGCAAACTGCCGCGCTCTAGATTGCCGGTGGCATCTTTAATGCCGATAATGCCCGGGACTCCAGCTAAGCGCACAGTAGTCTCACCCGCCAAATCCGCTACCGTGCGGCCAGGTACGTTGTACAAAATGACAGGTAAATCCACTTTTTCAGCAATTATTTTGAAGTGCTGGTACATGCCTTCTTGCGTTGGTTTGTTGTAATAAGGAACGACTTGAAGACTGGCATCGGCTCCCACTTTTTTAGCAAACTCCGTAAGCTCGATTGCCTCGCGAGTGGAATTGCCACCAGTTCCAGCAATCACCGGAATACGGCCGTGAATGTGATCAACTGTGACTCGAATCAGCTCACAATGTTCTTCGACCGAAACCGTAGGTGACTCTCCACTCGTGCCCACGATGACGATGCCATCCGTTCCTTCGGCGACGTGCCAATCGAGTAAGTTTTTTAAACCGGGGTAATCGAGGCTTCCATCCTCCAGCATGGGAGTGACAATGGCCACCATACTGCCTTGCATCGGCTTCGATTTAGGCATGGGAGCACCTCGCAGGATGGGCTTGGAATAGCGCTGTAGTCATCCCTGAAATTGTAACGGATGGCGCTCTTTTAGCGCCCCCTTTACGGCGCACATGCTCTGCACCATGGCAGGCTTGGGCTCAGCTTGATATAAGTCACTGTAGGCCAGAACATGGAGGTCATGGCGCGCTGCAAAATCAAGCAATTCCCCTGTCTGCAGTAGGAAATCCGGGTTGCTAGGCTTACCAAAAGCAGCATTGCCATGTGCAAATGTCTCGTAAATCAGCACCCCGCCCTCAGCCAGTAGACCGGGTAGCAGATCTAAATAGGGTCGGTAGAGGTAGTTGGTTACCACCACCGCATCAAAAAGCCCAGACCGATCCACCAAGGGCCATGCGGGACCCTCTAAGTCTAATTGCTCGGTTTGAATCAATAGGCCAGGCTGCGATTGCGCAATGCCTTCGAGGGCTGCTGTATCCCGATCCACTGCCAATACCGAAAATCCAAGCTTAGCTAAATACACAGTATGGCGACCTGATCCTGCGGCCAAATCCAGTACTCTGCCACCCTTAGCAATCAAAGGGCAAAAACGCATTACCCACGCCGATGGGTTTGCAATGCTAGCGTGCACTGGTACAGCGTCTACAGATCTAGAAGCAGTCACGTGGCTCAGGTATAGGCAAGGCCCATGGCCTCGCGAACGTCGCGCATGGTTTCTTGTGCAACTGCACGAGCCTTATCGTTGCCATCAGCAATAATCGCACGCAGCAAACTTGGGTCATCCAGGTATTGCTGGGCGCGCTCAAACATCGGCTGCTGCTCACGCAAGATGCTATCGATCACCGGCTGCTTACATTCCAAGCAGCCAATGCCTGCTGATTTACAGCCTTTTTCAGCCCACTCTTGCGTCGCTTTATCCGAATACACCAAATGCAGCTGCCATAGAGGGCAGCGTGCTGGGTCGCCCACATCGGTTCTGCGAACACGCGCCGGATCAGTAGGCATGGTTTTAATCGAGCGCTCGACTACGGCAGGCTCTTCCCGAATACCAATGGTATTGCCATAGGACTTAGACATCTTTTGCCCATCTAAACCTGGCATACGGGATGCAGCCGTGAGTAAGGCGTGCGGCTCGGGCAAGATCACTTTGCGGGATCCTTCGAGGTAACCAAAGAGACGCTCCCGGTCAGCGCTGGAAATACTTTGGGCCTGCTGCAGCAATTCCCTAGCCCGCTCAAGCGCATCGACCTCGCCCCGTTCTTGGTAGGCCACGCGGCACTCGGTATAGAGCTTGGCGGCTTTGCCACCGAGTTTCTTAATGGACTCCTGAGCCTTGACTTCAAAACCAGGCTCACGGCCGTATAAATTGTTAAAACGGCGAGCCACTTCGCGGGTCATCTCCACGTGCGGCACTTGATCTTCGCCAACAGGAACGTGTTGTGCGCGGTAAATCAAAATATCAGCCGATTGCAGTAAAGGGTAGCCTAAAAAACCATAGGTCTGCAAATCCTTTTCCTTAAGCTTTTCAATCTGGTCTTTGTAGGTGGGAACACGTTCCAGCCAACCTAAAGGCGTGCCCATGGATAAGAGTAAAAAAAGCTCGGCATGCTCGGGTACGCGGCTCTGAATAAAAAGGGTTGCTTGTTTTGGGTCGACGCCAGCAGCGAGCCAGTCAATTACCATCTCCCACACCGATGCCTCGATCACCTCTGGGGTTTCGTAATGGGTGGTGAGTGCGTGCCAATCGGCCACAAAGAAAAAACAGGGGTACTGGGATTGCAACTGGACCCAGTTTTTTAAAACGCCATGGTAGTGGCCTAAATGCAAATGACCCGTTGGCCTCATTCCGGATAGTACGCGCTGAGCAAACATAATTAAGTGGCCTTCTTCGGCATTTTAGTAAATAGCAATACAGAGTCTAATGGAACACGGACCATACTGGGGTTAAGTGCTCCGGCAGATGCGGTAATTTACCCAGGTCAATGTAACTCTCCTGCGGATCATGAAAATCAGAACCGCGCGAAGCCATGAAGCCATAATGCTCGGCAGCCTTTGAATAAATTTGATACTGCGCAGGACTGTGACTCCCCGTAACCACCTCAATGGCGAGGCCGCCCAACTCCTTGAAGTGCTTGAACAGTTCATCGAGCTGCATGGCAGTTAATTTATAACGCCCCGGATGCGCAATCACGGCAACACCGCCTGCCGCTTTGATCCACGCTACCGCGTCATCTAGGCTGGCCCATTGATGCGGCACATAACCAGGCTTGTGCTCAACCAAATAGTTCTTAAACACCTGATCGGTATCGCGGCATACGCCCTGCTCGACCAGAAAACGTGCAAAGTGGGTGCGCGCAATTAGTTCGGGGTTACCGGCATACAGTAAGGCGCCTTCATAGCTCCCCGCAATCCCCGCTTTAGCCAATTGCTCGGCCATCATCTTGGCACGATTCTGCCTACCGTCCCGCGTACGGCGCAGGCCTTCTAAAATCCCCACGTGTGCGGCATCAATACCAAGGCCCACAATGTGAATCGTATGCCCCATCCACGTTACCGAAATCTCAACGCCAGAAAGGTAATCCATGCCTAAGTCGCGTGCTGCTTTTTGAGCCCGTAGTTGACCGCCTAATTCATCATGGTCGGTTAGAGCCCACAAATGAACGCCATTTTCAAATGCGCGTAGCGCCAAGGTCTCTGGCGTCAAGGTACCATCGGAAACCACGGAATGGCAGTGCAAATCGGCATTCAGAATAAAGGGGGTTGTCATGACCCTATTTTAGGTCAAGCCGGCGTAAACCACACGGCGCGGCGCATCCAAATAGTCACGAGACTGCATTTCAACCAGCCGGGATACGGTTCGGGCAAACTCACCCACAATTTGCCCCTCGGTATAAAGCTGATCTGCCGGCAGCTCAGCACTCATAATCAGTTTGATTTTATGGTCGTACAGCACATCAATTAGCCAAATAAAACGTCGTGCCTCATTGGTCATGCGGGGTGGCATATAGGGCACCCCAGATAAAAAAACAGTATGAAAGAGATTGGCAATCTCTAAATAATCGTTCTGTGAGCGTGGCCCCATGCACAGGGTTTTAAAATCAAACCACACCACACCGGCAGCCCGATGCATCGGCCTGATTTCGCGCGACTCAATCCGTAAAATCGGATTCTTTTCTTCGGGCTCTTTACCTAATATCGAACGAAAGGTCTGCATCATCAGTACATCGTTCACCGACGTTAATGGCTGGAAGTAGGCTTGCACTTGCGCCATTTGCATTTGCCGGTAGTCGGTACCTGCATCGACATTGAGCACGTCCAATTTACTCTCAAGTAAGGCAATCGCAGGCAATAAGCGATCCCGATGCAAACCATTCGGATAAAGCTGATCCGGCTTGTAATTGGAGGTCATGATGAACTGCACCCGATCCTCAAATAGCGCGCTCAATAGCCGATACAGAATCATGGCATCCGCAATATCGTTAATGTGAAACTCATCAAAGCAAATTAAACGATAACGCTGGGCAATCCGTTTCGATAATTCATCCAAGGGATCGGCCATACCAGATAGCTCGTGCAATTCACGATGCACCTCGCGCATGAACTCATGAAAATGAATACGGATCTTTTTCTCGAGGGGTGAGGCGGCAAAAAAACAATCCATTAAGAAGGATTTACCGCGACCTACACCGCCCCAGAGATAGACTCCCCTGGGGAGCGCTGGATGAAATATCTTTTTGGTGAGCGCATTACTGCGAACATCCTTGTACGCAACCCACTCATCTTCACAGCGCTGCAGGCGTTCCACTGCACGCTCTTGCGCGGCGTCGGAATGAAACCTACGCGCCTCCAGCTCTTTTCGGTAGAACGCGAGTGTGCTCAACTTACATATTTAATGCGCGTTGATCCGTTGCTAATGCCGCTTCACGCATTACCTCTGACAGACTGGGATGTGGGTGGCAAATGCGTGCAATGTCTTCTGCAGCCGCCTTAAACTCCATTGCAACCGCAGCCTCCGCAATTAGGTCCGACGCATTTGGCCCAATAATATGCACACCGAGAATTTCATCGGTCTTCGCATCCGCTAAAAACTTAACAAATCCATCGGCACGGGCCATACCAAGGGCACGTCCGTTCGCAGCAAATGGGAATTGACCCGATTTATACGCAATACCAGCGGCCTTCAATTGCTGCTCGGTTCTGCCTACCCATGCAATTTCGGGGTCGGTGTAAATCACCCATGGAATGCAGTTGTAGTCGATGTGGGGTTTTTGACCTGCAATGATTTCAGCAACCAAAACACCCTCATCTTCCGCCTTATGAGCCAGCATCGGACCGCGCACAACATCACCTACGGCATAGACCCCAGGGGCCGCCGTAGCGCAGGTGTGGTCATCGATCGGGATGAAACCACGCTCATCGACTTTGAGGCCAATTGACTCGAGATTCAGTTTATCGGTATTCGGCACACGACCAACCGAAACAATTAAACGATCGCATTCGAGCTTTTGTGCCTTACCTTCAGCGTCTTGGTACTGAATTACAACGCCTTTTTTATCCGCCTTGACTTCGCCAATCTTGACGCCCATATGGATCTTGAGGCCCTGCTTCACAAAAATCTTATGGGCCTCTTTCGCAATGCCTTCATCGCATGCACCCAAGAACGTAGGCAAGCCTTCTAAGACCGTTACTTCGGAACCAACCCGGCGCCAGACGGATCCGAGCTCCAAGCCAATCACGCCAGCGCCAATCACGCCCAAACGCTTGGGAATGGAATCAAACTTGAGTCCACCGATATTGTCACAAACCAGGACGTTATCAACTGCAATATTGGGCAGATGGCGCGCCTTTGATCCAGTTGCAATGATCACGTTCTTTGCAGTCACCGTACCCGCATCTTTACCATCGATCTGAACCTGATATCCTTCTGCATTTTTACCAACAAAAGAAGCGTGGCCTTTGAGGGTTGTGATCTTATTCTTGCGAAACAGAAACTGAATGCCCGCCGTCATTTTTGTGACGATCGCGTCTTTGCGTGCCAGCATTTTGTTGGAATCGAGCTTAACCGAACCTACCGTAATGCCATGCTCAGCAACATGATGGTTGACCTTTTCGAACTCCTCTGATGAAGCAAGTAAGGCCTTCGAGGGAATGCAACCCACATTCAAACAGGTACCGCCTAAGCGTGGCTCGCCCTTGGGATCATCGTAGGCATTAGATTCTGCGCAGGCCACTTTAAAACCCAGCTGAGCAGCTCGAATCGCTGCAATATATCCACCAGGACCCGCACCGATAACGAGTACATCAAATACTTGACTCATGTATTGGCTCCTTACAGGTCAAGCAGGAGACGTGAAGGATCTTCTAACGCTTCCTTCATGGCAACCAAACCAAGTACTGCTTCGCGACCATCAATAATGCGGTGGTCATACGATAAGGCCAAGTAATTAATGGGGCGGATCACAATTTGCCCATCTTCGACAACCGGGCGCTCCTTGGTGGCATGAATACCCAGAATCGCAGACTGGGGTGGGTTGATGATTGGCGTCGACAGCATTGATCCAAAAACACCACCATTGGAGATGGAGAAGGTGCCGCCAGTTAACTCCTCAATCGATAGCTTGCCGTCACGGGCTTTGGCGCCGTACTCGGCAATCTTTTTCTCGATATCGGCTAAGTTCATTTGGTCTACATCACGCAAAATCGGCACTACTAAACCGCGCGGGGAGCTAACCGCGATACCGATATCAAAGTAACCGTGATACACAATGTCATTACCATCCACCGATGCGTTCAGCAAGGGGAATTTCTTTAGGGCATGGGTTGCTGCTTTGACAAAAAAGGACATGAAGCCCAGTTTGACGCCATGGGTCTTCTCAAATATATCCTTGTACTTATTGCGCATCGCAATCACCGGGCCCATATTGACTTCATTGAAGGTTGTCAGAATGGCATTGTTTGCTTGTGACTCTAGCAGGCGCTCAGCAATCCGTGCGCGCAAGCGACTCATCGGTACGCGCTCTTCTGGACGGTCGCCCATGGGTACTGCAACTCCCGGTAAAGCAGGTGAGGCTACTTTTGCAGGCTTGGATCCACCAGCAACCGCACCAATCACATCGCCCTTGGTAATGCGGCCATCGCGTCCTGTGCCGGCAACCTGTACCGGACTGATATTCTTTTCTGCCATCATTTTGGCGGCTGATGGTGCAGCACTCGCAATGGGAGCAGCAGCGGGTTTCGTGGCAGGCGCTGCACTACTCGCGGCTGCAGATGCAACAGCAATCGCAGGCGCCGCTGTAGCTGAAGCGGTTGCTGTACTGTCAATCTTCGCGATGACTTGATCAGCAACAACTGTACCACCATCACCAACGACCAACTCAACCAATACACCAGCGGATGGGGATGGCACCTCTAATACCACCTTATCGGTTTCAATCTCGATCAAGATTTCATCCTGACCAACGGCTTGACCTACTTTTTTCTTCCACTGCAATAAGGTTGCTTCAGCAACCGACTCCGACAACTGGGGAACTTTAACTTCAAAAATAGCCATGATTCTTCCTAATAAATAATGTGATGTGAATTTGCCGATACTTATTTCGTAACGACGTATCCCTTGAGTTTGGCAAAGGCCGCATTGATCAGCGACTTTTGTTGTTCTTGGTGGAGGTGGGCATAGCCAACTGCTGGTGAGGCTGAGGCGGGACGACCGGCATAGGCCATGCGCATTCCCTCGCTCATGTTTTCCAAAATATTGTGCTGAATAAAGAACCAAGCGCCTTGGTTTTGCGGCTCATCCTGACACCACACTACTTCCTCCAGGGCTGGATACTTTTTCATCTCGGCAGATACGGCCTTATGCGGGAATGGATAAAGCTGCTCTAGGCGAATAATGGCGACATCACCAATCGACTTATCGGCACGTGCTTTGGCAAGGTCGTAATAGACTTTGCCAGAACACATAATGATCCGTGTGACCTTTTTAGGATCAATCGATTCCTCGCGCTCAGGCAATACCGTGTGGAACACCCCTTTTGTAAATTCAATCAAGGGAGAAGCAGCTTCTTTATTACGCAGCAAGGACTTCGGCGTCATCAAAATGAGTGGCTTGCGGAACTGGCGAATCATTTGACGGCGCAGCACATGGAAAATCTGCGCTGCCGTTGTTGGCTGAATCACCTGCATATTGGTATCGGCGCACAACTGCATGAAGCGCTCGAGGCGTGCTGAGGAATGCTCAGGACCCTGACCTTCATAGCCGTGGGGCAACATCATGACGAGTCCGTTTACGCGGCCCCACTTGACTTCACCCGAGGCAATGAACTGGTCAATCACCACTTGCGCACCGTTAGCAAAATCGCCAAACTGCGCTTCCCAAATGGTTAAGGTGTTTGGCTCGGCTGCAGCATAGCCGTATTCAAAACCCAATACAGCCTCTTCAGAGAGAATCGAATCAATCACGGTAAATGGGGCTTGGTCTTTTGCCACGTGCTGCAGCGGAACGTAGGTGCCGGTATCCCATTTTTCACGGTTCTGATTGTGCAAAACCGCATGGCGGTGGGTAAACGTACCACGTCCACTGTCTTCGCCCGAGAGGCGCACGGGATAACCACTGGCAACTAAAGAGGCGAATGCCATGTGCTCGCCCATACCCCAGTCGACATTGATTTCACCTCGGCCCATGGCGGCACGATCGTGTAACACCTTTTCAACTAAGGGATGCACTTTCAGATCTGCTGGGATGGTACTAATTTTCTCTGCCAAACGCTTCCACTCGGTTAGCGGAATGGCAGTGTCGGCACTATCGGTCCACTTCTTATTTAAGAAGGGTGACCAATCTACCGCGAACTTGCCTTTAAAGTTACTCAGTACAGGATCCGATGTTTGGATGCCGGCATCCATCGCAGCGCGGTACTCTTTGACCATGAGATCGCCGGTTCCTGCTGGAACAACGCCCTGTGCCTCGAGTTTTTCGGCGTACAACTTACGCGTACCAGGATGTGCGCTGATGATTTTGTACATCAAGGGCTGGGTCATTGCTGGCGAATCTTGCTCGTTGTGCCCCAATTTACGGAAACACACGATATCGATGGCGACGTCTTTCTTAAATTGACTTCGAAACTCAACGGCCAACTGCGTTGCCAGAACAACGGCTTCTGGATCATCGCCGTTCACATGCAATACCGGCGCATCAATCACTTTCATGATGTCGGTGCAATAGAGACTAGAGCGCAGGTCGCGCGGATCGGAAGTCGTGAATCCAATCTGGTTATTAATCACAATGTGGATCGTGCCGCCAGTGGAATAGCCACGCACTTCAGCCATGGCGAGGGTTTCTTGCATTACGCCCTGCCCTGCAATCGCAGCATCGCCATGTACTAATACAGGCAGCACTTGGGCGCCAGTCAGGTCGCCGCGTCGCTCCATCCGTGCACGTGCTGAACCCTCAACCACGGGGTTCACAATTTCCAAATGGGATGGATTAAAGGCCAGCGACAAATGCACTGGGTCACCTGGGGTGGAGATATCGCTGGAGAAACCTTGGTGGTACTTCACATCGCCTGCTGGCAGATCTTCAGGGGCTTTGTGCTCAAACTCTGCAAATAAATCCTTTGGCATTTTTCCAAGCACATTCACGAGGACATTCAATCGACCGCGATGAGCCATTCCAATCACAATTTCCTGCACGCCTCGAGCACCCGCACCCCGAATTAATTCATCCATGCAAGCAATGAAACTTTCACCGCCCTCGAGCGAAAAGCGTTTCTGGCCAACGTACTTTGCCGAGAGGTAGCGCTCAAGGCCTTCCGCCGCAGTCACACGATCTAAGATTTGGCGCTTTTCTTCGACATTAAAATTCGATGAAGAACGAATTGATTCTAATTTTTCTTGCCACCATTTCTTGATGGTTTGATCGGCAATAAACATGTACTCGGCGCCAATCGTGCCGCAGTAGGTCTCGCGCAGGGCCTGCAATAAATCCCGCAATGACATATCGTTTTTGCCAAAGAAGGTGTTGCTGGTATTAAAAACGATATCCATATCGGCATCGGTAAAGCCATAGAAGGCAGGATTGAGTTCGGGAATATCCGGGCGCTCAGTGCGCTTGAGTGGGTCAATATTGGCCCAGCGATTGCCCACGTTGCGATAAGCCGCAATCAGCTGTTGAACGGCAACGCGTTTGCGTCCCATCTCGGAGTCCACTGAATCGGTAACGGTACGAATGGGGCCCTGCTTAGCGCGTTCGGCGAAGGAGGCAACAATCGGCGCATGGGCAATATCGGGACCGCTGGAACCGTCGACCGCAGGAACTTGATTGACGTTGTCAAAATAGTCGCGCCAGTGATCGGCGACAGACGTTGGGTCCAACAAATAGGATTCGTAGAGTTCTTCTACGTAGGGGGCGTTTCCGCCAAATAGGTACGAACTTCCCCTAGAGGATTGAATCATGATGCTCACCTTTCATCGGGTTTCCCGAAAAAAACTGTGGATTAAACCGTCTGCACAAGGGCTTCACCCTCTACAGATTGATCATTGCGTACTCAAATACAAGGCCAATTTAACACGAATACTGCCGCGCTCCAACTATCCCTCTGTATTTCCTGGCTGAATTATGGAATTTCCTGACCGTTAAATAGGATGTTTCCTACATTTAATTCATCCGATCCTGATAGATTCAACTTGAAATGCTTTTTATGCTTTCAATCTCCTACAACTTTAGCAAATTAAGGAAAAATGAAAGCCATAACCCCTGACTTGGAATACCTCAGCACCCGTCAAAGCGCCAAAGTACTTAATGTATCCCTCGGCACCGTTCAAAAAAATGGTGGAACTGGGCGAATTAATCGCCTGGAAAACCCGTGGCGGTCATCGCCGTATCTTGGCCAGCTCCCTAGAGCAGCAATTGCAGCGGCGGCAACGCAGCATGCGGCAAAAGGCAAGCACGCATTGCGTATTAATGGGCATCTTTCGCCGGACCGAAAATAGCCTTGAATTAGCCAATGCCATGCTCGACTGGCAACTCAAAGTCGATATGGAGATATCCATGGATAGCCTTGAGGGTTTAATGCAGGCCGTTTCCATTGCTCCGGATCTAATTTACCTCGATGCATTAATTCCGCCAGTGGAACAGGTCCATTTAATCCATTATTTAAGTAAAAATAGCCGTACGCAGCGCATCCCGATATTGGTGGATGAGGGATTTATTCAGTTGCACCCTGGGGTATTGCAATTAGCGGGTGAAAATGCAGGGGTTCTGAAGCCAGCGCCTAGCGAAAAAGAGGCCCTAGAGGCCGAAGAAATGGTACTAACTGAAAACCCGCTGATATTGGGCTATCCGGCAACCAGCGTGGATTTGGGGCTCAGTAATCAAAGCCAAAACCGCTTTGCTGCGCTGGAATCGGTCTTTTTGGAGGGAATGGGCCGTAAATGCGAATGGAGCCAGCATGCCATGACTTAATCTAAAACATTAAAAGTAAAAACAAAGGCCGTCAAAGACGGCCTTTTTTAATACATAAAATAATTTAAATCAATTAGATAGCATACGAACTTCGATTCTTACCTTCGATCCATTTTGGGGTTTTACCTCGGCCTGTCCACGTATCGCCGGTTGCAGGATCGCGGTATTTTGGGGCCACCTTGCCGCTCGGTCCACGAGTGCCGCCGGCTTTACGGCTAAATAAATCGGATGCATTTAAGCCATATTGCTCAATAATTAGCTTGGCTTTGGTAATGCCATCGGCTTTTTCACGCTGCACTGCTTCTTTAATTTGCTTGTCCAGCTGTTCCCGCTGGGCCAATAATTCCTGATAGGAAGGCATAGTCTAAATATCTCCGGCAATGGTTAATAATTAATAAGCCATATAACTAATGGTTAATTGATTATAAACATATTATTTAATAAAGGGATGGTATTAAATAATTAACTTATCGTGGGTAATTTATAAAACGATTTATATATGATTATTACTAATTAATTATGTAATTTCATACATAATCGTTATAAATATTATGATTTATTTCAGATTACTGATGATTACCGGCGCATCATAAAGCTACCTAAAGCCTTGGCAGTAACCACGCCAGCCTCATTGATGACCTCGCCCTCGCAATAGTTGATGTTTTTGCCCGCCTTGAGGAGTTTGCCCTCAATAATCAGCTTGCCGGTGGATGGGCGCATAAAACTGATGGTCATGTCGATCGTCACCATGCCTTTAGCATCGGGATGGACACTCCGAGCGGCCGCAGCCATGGCAAAGTCAAGCAAGGTCATGGAAAGGCCCCCGTGACCCACCTGAAAGCTATTGAGATGCTCTGGTCGCAGGTCTAAGCAAATGCGCGACTTGCCGTTCTCAGCGAAGTCTGGAACCACGCCAATGAAGTCGAGGAATGGAATGGTGAGCCCAAAATACGAAGTGGGCTGGGTTTGGGAGAGGCTCATGAATGTGCTCGCTAAAAGGCGAAGGAAGAAGATCGATGGTCGGGGCGAGAGGATTTGAACCTCCGACCACATGCACCCCATGCATGTACGCTACCAGGCTGCGCTACGCCCCGACTGAAACTAAAATTGTAGCAGTTGCTTATTTAGCAAACAGGCGATCTGGCTGGGCCATTGCCTTAAATTCGATGGCATTGCCCGATGGGTCTAAGAAGAACATGGTTCCCTGCTCACCGACCTCGCCCTTAAACCGAATGTAGGGCTCAATCACAAACTCAACACCCGCCTTTTTGAGCTTATCGGCCATGGCTTCCCACTCGGGCATGGATAAAACAATTCCAAAATGGCGAACGGGGACTTTTTTTCCATCCACATCGGAATGGACGTCATTGATAGCCTCGCCTTGCGCCAGATGGGCAACGATTTGATGGCCAAAGAGATTGAAATCGATCCACTCATCGGAGCTGCGCCCTTCGGGGCAGCCCAAAAGACCGCCATAAAAGTGACGGGCGGACTCCAAATTGTCAACCGGGAAAGCCAAATGAAATGGGTGCATAGTGTTCTTTCTGATTTTCTTATTTACTGGATAGCATGTGCAAGATCGACTCTAGCTCATCGCGGAGTTTGAGTTCACCACGCACCTCATCAAGACGGTTGCGGGCACCGCTGATGGTAAAGCCCTCTTCATAGAGAAGCGCTCGAATCTTGCGGATGAGAACCACCTCATGGTGTTGATAATAGCGGCGATTGCCACGGCGTTTTTGTGGGCGGAGCTGAGCGAACTCTTGTTCCCAATAGCGCAGAACGTGGGACCGCACACCGCAGAGCTCGGCTACTTCGCCAATCGTGAAGTAGCGCTTGGATGGAATTGGTGGCAGCTGGGAGACCAGCAGCGCCAACCCAGAATCAAGCTCCGTTTTCTCGAGCATGGGACTCGACCGCGTCTTTGAGTTTTTGACTGGCGTGGAATGTCACCACGCGGCGGGCTGCAATCGGAATCATCTCGCCTGTTTTCGGATTACGGCCAGGCCTTGCTGACTTGTTGCGCAACTGAAAGTTACCAAAGCCAGAAATCTTCACCTCGGTACCGACCTCTAAAGATTCACCGATGCGATCAAAAAAAGCATCGATCATATCCTTGGCTTCCCGTTTATTTAAACCCACCTGATCAAATAAGGCTTCCGATAGTTCGTTTTTCGTCACAGTCTGATTGCTTGCATTCATGAGGGGCTCTTATCTATTTCAAATGGCTTAACTATTATGACAATGTCTGATTTTTCAGTGTAGCAATATTTTTTAACGTAGCCGAGCATTGCAGCACTTTTCCAGTGCGCTGAGCAATGCTGCAATTGCAGCATCGATTTGGGCGTCCTGCAATGTTTCCGCTGGATTTTGCAATGTAATCCGAAACGCGAGGCTTTTCTCATCCGCAGCCATACTGCCACTACCGGCCCCAGGCCTAAACTCATCAAAGACTTCAATCTGACGCACCAAGGTCTGCCCGGCAGCAGCCATGGCATCCAGTAGGTTTTGCGCTGCGACCGATTGCTTGACCACCACGGCTAAATCACGCTGCACTGCAGGGAATTTACTAATCTCCGCTGGCGCTGGCAAACCCATCTCAGTAAGCGCATCCCAGTCGCACTCGAACAAAACCGGTGCCTGAGATAATTCATAGGCCTGTTGCAAGGCGGGATGCAATTCGCCAATCCATCCGACTGGTATGGTCTTATTGCCCACTTTAAATGCAATTTGTGCCGATCGGCCTGGATGCAGTGCTGGGTGCACGGCAGCTGCAGTAATAAATTGCAACGGTGCAAATGCACTCTCCAGATCGCCCTTCACATCAAAAAAATCAACCGCCCTGCTTTTGCTAGCCCACTGCTCAGGCAGCGCCAATCCATACGCTAAGCCACCCACGCGACGGGGCTGATCGTAGCCGGCAACCATGCCTGGCGCTTCTACTTGCGAGGGATTGCGCATAAATACCCGGCCAATCTCAAAGAGACGGATGCGGTTATTACCGCGGTTGAGGTTGGCCCGAAGATTACCCAATAAACCACCCCATAGGGTGCTTCGCATCACGGCATACTGATTCGCGATAGGGTTACGCACCTGAATTACTTGGCTTTCATCACTCTGATGCATGGACAAACGCACTTCACTCTCGCGATCGGTAAATCCAAAGTTGACTGCCTCTTGATATCCCGCCTGTGCTAACGCGTGGCGTAAGCGGTGGACGCTACGACTTGCCTCCGGCGGAGCGCTCATCTTCAATGCGGCTGTCGGCGGATGGTCTGGAATGTTTTCAAAGCCATAAAGGCGCGCCACTTCTTCGATTAAATCTTCTTCAATCTCAATATCGAAACGGTAGCTTGGTGGCTTCACGATAAAAGTAGTCTTGGCAGCATCAGCGTCGTCATTGACAGTAAATGCAAAGCCGAGTCGTGTGAACACATCACTCACAATCGCAGTTGTCAATGGAATACCAATCACATCGATGGCGCGCTGCAGACGCAAACGGACTGGCTTACGCTCCGGCAATTGCGTAATCTGATCCTGAATGGGACCGGCTTGACCGCCGCATACCTCTAATATGAGGGACGATAAATACTCGAGGTGCGTAACGGTAGCAGCCGGATCAACACCGCGCTCAAAACGATGGCCTGCATCCGTTGTAAAGTTAAATCGCCGTGCACGGCCTTGAATTGCAGCGGGCCACCAAAATGCAGCCTCAACATAAATATTGACTGTGTTATCACTTACAGCGGTGGCATTGCCGCCCATAATGCCAGCCAGACTCACTGGCCCGGTATTGTCGGCAACCACACCAACGCCGTGAGCCAACTGGTTTGATACCTCACCCTGCACAATTGGATTTAGCGTTTGCTCGTTTAACAGTGCAATCTGCTCGCCGGACTTTGCCCAGCGCACCTGCAAATCACCCTGCAATTGATCGAGATCGAAAACATGGGTCGGCTGACCCATTTCTAACATGACGTAATTGGATAGATCGACTAAAGGCGAAATACTCCGCTGACCCGCATGGCATAAACGCTGAATAATCCAATCGGGTGTTTTGGCTTTGGGATTAATGCCGCGAATCACGCGGCCGGCAAACCGCCCACATAAATCCGGCGCATCGATCTGTACCTTTACCGTATCGGTAATGGTTGCAATCGGCGCGGTCCATGTTGGGCCGCACAATGGCGCGCCTGTAATCGCTGCTACTTCGCGTGCCAAGCCAGTAAGCGATAAACAGTCTGCTTTATTGGGTGTTAACTTGATAACGAAGATCTGATCATCGAGTTCAAGGTATTCACGAATATTGGCACCAACGGGGGCATCGAGTGGCAGCTCTAGGATGCCCTCATGATCGTCTCCAAGGCCGAGCTCACGCCCCGAGCAGAGCATGCCCTGGCTTTCAACACCGCGTAACTTACCGACTTTAATTTGGAATGGCTTACCGCCCTCTTCTGCTGGCGGAAGCAATGCGCCAACCAGTGCGCATGGAATCTTAATTCCAACACGGGCATTGGGGGCACCGCACACAATTTGTAATTCACTGCCAGTGCCGGCATTGACTTTACATACCCGCAATCGATCGGCATCGGGATGCTGTTCTGTCGACAGAATTTCGGCAACGACCACCTGTGAAAATGGCGGCGCCACGGAATAATGCTCTTCCACTTCAAGCCCGGCCATCGTCATCGCATGGCCAAGCGCTTTGCTGTCCAGTGCTGGGTTAACGTACTGACGGAGCCAGGATTCAGAGAATTGCATGGGCTAGATCAATTTCAGTATGAAAGAATTAAGCAGGGAACTGCGCCAAAAAACGCAGGTCGTTTTCAAAAAAGAGGCGTAAATCATCGATGCCATAGCGCAGCATCGTCATGCGCTCCAGGCCCGAGCCAAACGCAAATCCGGTGTAACGCTCCGGATCAATACCCATGTTGCGTAATACATTGGGATGCACCTGCCCCGCCCCTGAAATCTCTAGCCAACGGCCTGCCAATTTACCGCTCGCAAATGCCATATCAATTTCAGCGGAAGGCTCCGTAAATGGAAAATAGGAAGGGCGAAACCGCACTTGCAGCGCATCGGTTTCAAAAAAGGTTCTGAGGAAATCGGTGTACACACCCTTGAGATCGGCAAACGACACTTTCTCGGCAATCCACAGACCTTCTACCTGATGAAACATAGGCGAATGAGTAGCATCGCTATCCACGCGGTAGGTTCTACCCGGAGCAATCACTTTGATGGGCGGCATTACCTTCGCGCCCGCGTACTTTTTAACGTGCTCACTGGCGTAACGCACTTGAATCGGGCTGGTATGGGTACGCAGCAATAACGGCTTACCTAAGGAGTCAGTGCCATCAACGTAAAACGTATCTTGCATCGATCGCGCGGGGTGATTTTCAGGGCTGTTGAGCGCCGTGAAATTAAACCAATCGGTTTCGATTTCAGGGCCATCGGCCACATCAAAGCCAATCGAATGAAAGATCGCCTCTACCCGTTCCCAGGTTCGCATGACCGGATGCAGACTGCCCACCGATTGAGCGCGGCCCGGCAGGGATACGTCGATGGATTCAGCAGCAAGGCGTGTTTGCAATACGGCATCTGCTAATGCTTGACGGCGCTCTTGCAGAGCAGCCTCTACCGCAGACTTAACTTGATTAATTAATGCGCCGGCACTTTTACGTTCTTCAGGCGACATAGCACCGAGCGCTTTTAGACGCTCAGTGAGAACACCTGATTTACCGAGGTACCTGGCTTTCGCATCCTCCAAGGCTGCTGCATCAGCGGCCTTAGAGAAATCGCGTTTGGCATCCTCGACAATGGGGTCGAGAGAAACCATCTCAGCTTGTGATTAAGCTGCGGCGTTAACGACGGATTTGATCCGCGTCACCAAAGCGGCAAATGCCTCTTTGTCCATGATCGCCATATCAGAAAGCACTTTGCGATCGAGTTCGATCTCCGCTTTCTTCATCCCGTTCATGAATACGCTGTAGCTCAGGTCATGCTCACGTACTGCGGCGTTGATACGCGCAATCCACAAGGCACGGAATACCCGCTTTTTATTACGGCGATCGCGGTAGGCGTATTGGCCTGCGCGCATAACCGCTTCTTTAGCAACACGGAATACGTTTTTACGACGTCCACGATAACCAATTGCGGCATCGGTGACTTTCTTATGACGGGCTCTTGCTGTAACCCCACGTTTGACTCTTGGCATTGAATTCTCCTAAATTAGTCTGAGGTTAAGCGTACGGAAGCATCGAGCGAATCGACTTGACATCAGCCTTCGCTACTTCAGTGGAGCCACGCAAGTGACGCTTGTTCTTGGTTGTTTTCTTGGTGAGGATGTGGCGTTTAAATGCCTGACCTCGCTTGATGGTGCCGCCTGCGCGCACCGTGAAGCGCTTTTTGGCGCTACTCTTACTCTTCATTTTGGGCATGAAGTTCCCCTTCTTTCATTCGCACTACGTAGGTGATAACCGACGGTTATTCTTCCTGTACCTAGCAGTACTTCAAACTGCCAGCGCCTTAAAGCGCCTCCCTACAAAAAAACTAAACTACTTAAGCCTTGGCCTTACGGATTGGTGCTAGCACCATCACCATCTGCCGACCTTCCATCTTTGGAAACTGCTCAACTTGGCCATGCTCTTGCAAGTCCAACTTCAAGCGTTCCAACATCCGTACTCCGATTTCTTGGTGGGCCATTTCACGACCCCGAAACCGCAGCGTAATCTTGGTCTTATCGCCATCTTCTAAAAAGCGGATCAGATTGCGTAGTTTGACACCATAGTCACCATCATCGGTACCCGGGCGAAATTTCACTTCTTTCACCTGAATTACCTTTTGCTTCAGCTTGGCTTCATGCTGACGCTTGGCTTCTTGGTACTTGAACTTACCAAAGTCCATCAATCGGACTACGGGCGGCACGGCTGTCGGAGCAATCTCAACCAAATCGGTTTCTTTCTCTTCTGCCAAAGCCAAGGCTTCGTTCAACTTAACTACACCGAGGGCTTCCCCATCGATTCCAACCAAACGCACTTCAGGAGCAGTTATTTCCCGATTAATGCGCTGCAATTTTTCAGTAGCGATCTTCTAATTCCTTCATCAAAAACAATAAAAACCGTCATCCCCCGGGCTTAATTCAGCTCGGGACCGACCTTCTGGGATATATCCTGCTGGAGTCGGGCAACGAATGCGTCTAAAGGCATTACACCTAGATCCACTCCGCCACGGGCACGAACGGCTACCGTATTACTTTCACGCTCTTTATCGCCAACAACCAGCAAATAAGGGAGCTTTTGCAATGCGTGCTCGCGTATTTTATACGTAATTTTCTCATTTCGCAAATCCGCATCCACTCTAAACCCTTGTTTTTTCAGCAATTGCTGGATTTGCTGGGCATAAGCAGCCGAATTTTCTGAAATATTGAGGACCACCGCCTGGGTCGGAGCAAGCCAAACTGGCATGTTTCCGGCGTGGTTTTCAATCAAAATCCCAATAAAACGCTCTAAAGAGCCCACAATGGCCCGGTGCAACATGACCGGAACCTTGCGGGTATTGTCTTCTCCTACGTACTCCGCCCCTAAGCGAGCCGGCATCGAGAAGTCGACTTGCATGGTGCCGCACTGCCAAGAACGGCCAATCGAGTCCTTCAAGTGGTACTCAATCTTCGGACCGTAAAAAGCGCCCTCGCCTGGCAATTCTTCCCAGGTTTGACCGGATGCTCTGAGGGCGCCGCGTAAGGCTTCCTCGGCTTTATCCCAAATGGCATCATCGCCTACGCGCTTGGCGGGCCTTAAGGCTAACTTCACATCCACCTCAGAAAAGCCAAAATCAGCGTAGACCGCTCGGACCGCTTTATCAAAGCTGGCCACTTCCGACTGAATCTGATCTTCAGTACAAAAAATATGACCGTCGTCTTGGGTGAAGCCACGCACCCGCATTAATCCGTGGAGTGCGCCGGACGGCTCATTACGATGGCACTGACCAAACTCACCGTAGCGCAGCGGTAACTCGCGATAACTATGCAGGCCCGAGTTAAAAATCTGGACATGCCCTGGGCAGTTCATGGGCTTCAGAGCATACGAGCGATTTTCCGACTCGGTCGTAAACATATTCTCTTTGTAATTCTCCCAGTGACCCGATTTTTCCCACAGACCTCGATCCAAAATCTGCGGCGCCTTCACCTCGTGGTAGCCCTCATCTTGGTATACCTTGCGCATGTATTGCTCAACGGTTTGCCAAATCGACCAGCCTTTGGGGTGCCAGAAGACTAGGCCCGGTGCCTCATCCTGAAAGTGGAATAAATCGAGGTGACGCCCTAAGCGGCGGTGATCGCGCTTTTCGGCTTCCTCGAGCATATGCAAATAGGCATCTTGGTCTTCTTTTTTCAGCCAGGCAGTGCCATAGATACGCTGCAACATTTCATTCTTGCTGTCGCCGCGCCAGTAGGCGCCAGCCAGCTTCATCAGCTTAAAGACCTTGAGCTTGCCGGTTGATGGCACATGGGGGCCGCGGCATAAGTCCGTAAATTTTCCTTCGGTGTAGAGCGACACATCCTCGCCTTGCGGAATGCTGGCAATGATCTCGGCTTTGTAATGCTCGCCTTGGTCTTTAAAAAATTGCACAGCCGCATCACGTGGCATCACGGTACGCGTTACTGGCTCATCTTTTTTAGCCAGCTCCGCCATGCGCTTTTCAAGGGCAGTTAAATCATCTGGCGTGAAGGGGCGATGAAAGGAAAAATCGTAGTAGAACCCGTTCTCAATCACGGGGCCAATCGTGACTTGAGCCTCAGGAAACAATTCTTTTACCGCGTACGCCAAGAGGTGGGCGGTTGAGTGCCGAACAATATCAAGGGCCTCCGGACTTTTATCGGTGATGATGGCGAGCTGACTATCGCGCTCAATTAAAAAGCTGGTGTCCACCATCCGGCCGTCAACCATCCCGGCCAATGCTGCTTTAGCAAGACCACTACCAATGCTTTGCGCAACATCCAGAACACGCACCGGTGCGTCGAACTCGCGTTTGGATCCGTCCGGTAGAGTGACTGCAACCATGAAATTCCATCTCCATTGAATTTGGTTTTACTGCGTCATGCATTACTAAAAAGGCGCGGATGCTTTGCGGCAACCGCGCCCATCTAGGTATTTCGTTGGTAGGCTCGATTGGACTCGAACCAACGACCCCCACCATGTCAAGGTGGTGCTCTAACCAGCTGAGCTACGAGCCTATAAAGATGATGAGTTTATCACCGCCGGCGTACTTGGGTCACCCCTTTGAGCTCCTCAAGGCTATTTTGGACCTGCCGCAGGGCCTCGGCATCGGCAATTTCGACTGTCAGCAAAATTTGCGCGATCCCACGACGCACCGATTTACGTAAATCAATCACATGAATTCCTTGGCGGGATAAGCCTTCAAACAACTCGCGCATCAGCTCAGGCCGATCAAGGCCAGTAACCGCCAAATCCGCCGGAAAGACCTTGGATCGATTTTGCGTGCCTTGTTTTCCGATCGATGCTCCGGTTTGGGCTTCATCGAAGGCATTCCATGCCGTTTGAATCACGCGCTCTGGCGCACGCTCAAGCAAACTTCGGAAGGTGCTGCAAGAACGCCGATGAATCGATACACCCCGCCCTTGGGTTACAAAGCCAGCGATCGCATCGGGCGGCACCGGGCGGCAGCAGCGCGCCAACTGAGTCAGTAAAGAATCCACCCCAACAACTAGCACGTCGCTGGACGGCTTGGTAGAGCGAGTACGTTGGTGCAATACAACTACCAGAGGCTCAGTAGCAGGCTTACTTTCCTTTGCAGTCCCTTTAGTCTCAGCACTTGATTTCGTAGCGCTACTTGCGCCCGCTTCCTCATCGTCGAGCGCATTAAACCAAGCCCGAACACGCGTACGGGCACGTTGGGAACGCAAGTATCCCCGATCCGGGCTAATCCAATCGCGCGATGGTCCGCCATGCTTGACCGCGATGATCTCCACCGTTTGGCCGTTGGCAAGACTCGTATCAAGCGGCACCATCGAGCCATCAACCCGCGCGCCGCGGCAGCGGTGACCTAAATCAGTATGAACCGCATAGGCAAAATCAATGGGCGATGATCCCTTTTCCAAAGCGATGACTTTGCCTAGCGGCGTCAAGACATAGATGTGATCATCAATCGCATGGTGCTTGAGCTGTTCCCAGGCATCTTCTTTCCAGGAAATTAATTGCCTGGCCCACGCAATTTGGCGCTCATAGGCTACCGCTGCGCTGTGGGTACCCCCTGCATTTTTGGGTAGGGGCACTGCACCTTCTTTATAACGCCAGTGCGCCGCCAAACCATACTCCGCCTGTTGGTGCATTGCTTGCGTGCGAATCTGAATTTCAAACGCAATGCTATCGGCATCCATGACGACGGTATGCAATGACTGGTATCCGTTGGGCTTGGGTCTTGCAATGTAATCATCAAACTCACGCGGAATCGGTTGCCAGACGTTATGCACTAAACCGAGTGCAGCATAACAACCCTTTACATCATCCACCAAAATACGAAATGCCCGCACGTCATACAAATTCGCAAAGTCCAAAGACTTGCCCTGCATTTTTTTCCAGATGCTGTAAATGTGCTTGGGCCTACCCTGCACATCTGCCGATATGTTTGCCTCACCCAATACCTGCTTGAGCTCTTCAATGATGCGGGCGATAAACCCTTCACGTTCGGTACGCTTGGCATCTAACATGGCGGCTATCTCACGGTAAATTGGCGAGGCCAAAACACGAAAAGCCAAGTCCTCCATTTCCCATTTCATTTGCCAGATACCCAAGCGGTTGGCTAAGCTGGCATCAATATCCAGAAAGGCCTGTGCCCAGGCCGCCTGCATCGGAATTTTTTCCTGATTAATCCAGCGTAGGGTCTGCAGACGCGAGGCAAGGTAAATCAGCACGACCCGTAAATCATCACCAAAAGCCAAAAGCATTTTGCGCAGCACTTCCTCTTGGCCGGCTACGCTGATACCACCATCGGCTTTGACTATTTTGGCTTGGGCTTGCCGCAGACTGCGATAACCCGCTAGCAAACGGGCCGACTCATCGCCCAGTTTTTTGGCGAGCGCCTCTTTGCCTAAAGGACTATCGAGGTGACCTGCAGCCAGCAAGCTAGGTTCATCCAAGTGCAGCAATTGCAAGATGCTGAGAACGCCAGATTGATGCTGCTCAGGGGGCTCGCCCTGCCATGAATCCACTAAAGCTGACTGCGTTGGCAGAGGCTCAGCGGAAGACTGGTCCTTCTTCGTGCTCATGAAAAGAATTCAGCGGCAAGGGCAATTTGCTCGGACTTTAAAAAGGCAGGCGCATGACCAACCCCGGGAATGGTGATGCTGCGCGCATGGGGATTGCGCCTGAGCATCTCGTCGACCGTGGCACTCGACAATAAATCCGAATCCCCGCCGCGCACAATCAAGATGGGCGCTGTAATCGCATCGAAATGATTCCACAATGCCATCTCCCCGGCTTTAGCCAAGACGGGATTAACCGCTGCAAACGGAATCACAATCTTGGGGTCGTAATGCAGCGACCAGACGTCATTTACTTCTTGCAACAGCGGGCCATTTAAACGCTCCCACTCTTCTGGCGTGTGGGAGCCAAAACTGGCGCAGATCCGATTTAAAACCGTTAAGGCCTCAGCACGATCGGGGTACGAAAAGGGTTGGCCTACATAGGAACTTAAACGCTTGAGTGACTCAGGCTCAATCCTCGGACCTACGTCATTAATCAAAATGCGGCGTATCGGTGAATCGGGCATACCGGCATAGACCATGCCAATCAGGCCGCCCATCGAAGTTCCGAACCAGTCTACCGAGGTGACGTTTAAACGTGCCACTAAGGTAGTCATATCAGCGACATACTGAGGGATGCCGTAAAGCATCGGGTTTTCTAAAAAATCCGAATCGCCTCGCCCCACCACATCGGGACACACGACGTAATAGTCTTTGCATAGGGCTTCAGCCAAGGTTCTAAAGTCACTGCCCCGGCGCGTGAGGCCATGCACGCAGATTAATACCCGGGGATTAGAGGGGTCGCCCCAGGTGTGATACGACATGCGGTGTAAGCCGCTGGCATTACTACTGGCGCACTCGACATAAAACCGTTCACCCCGATGAATCTGTTTCGGCGTAGCCGATGTATCGGGGGAATTAACGTGTTTTTGTTCTCCATCTTCCTGTAAATCGGAGACTAATTCAGGCTGCAAGGTCACATGATCAATGCCATGGCGCTCCAAGAGCATCGCATTAATTCGTCGCATCAGCGCTGGCCATTGACGCAATGAGTCGACTTCAATGTGCCCAATTAAGGCAGGCTGATTGGGTGACATCTCCCACACGTGCAAATCATGAACCGCACGTACGCCTTTGACTGCATGCAGGTCTTTGCCGACCGCAATATAGTCAATGCTCAGCGGCACCCCTTCCATCAAAAAGTGATAAGACTCTTTGAGAATCGCAAAGGTGGATTTCAGAATTAATAAGGCGACTAAGATCGAGAGCCACGCATCGATTTCCATCCAGCCTGAAAAATAAATAACGACGCCAGATACCAGAGCGGCAATTGAACCCAACAGATCGCCCATAACGTGCACCAAGGCAGCGCGTGTATTGACGCTTTTTTTGTCCCGCGACAATATGGTTGCAACAATTACATTCATCACAAGACCAATGGCAGCAACAATGGCAACCGTCAATCCATCGACGACGTGTGGCGTATAAAAACGCGTAATTGCCTCACCCACAATCCATGCAACCAAAATTAGCATCGCAATTGCGTTCACAAACGCGGCTAAAGCCTCAGCCCGACCAAAGCCAAATGAATGGCGCGCCGATGGGGGGCGCCGGGAAATAATTTGCGCAAAGAGCGCAAGGCCTAGTGCGGCGGCGTCGGTCACCATGTGCGCCGCATCGGACAGCAAGGCGAGCGATCCGGCTAGGTAACCAGCAATCGCTTCAATAATGGCAAATGAAAAGGTAATCGCCAGCGCTATCCCCAAAAGGGATGCATTGGAAGTCTCACGCCGGTGGGAATGCGCGGCATCGCCGCGCTTATGAATGTGCAACAGGCTGTACTGATCAGCGTCGCTTGCTGGTGCTGCTTGAGGAGGGGAAGAACGGGGATCAACCATAGTTGATCCCATTATTTCATTAAATCAAAACCCTGTAACGTCTACTGGGGCGCCTGTTTTGGCAATGATCTCTTCTTTGCTCACGCCGGGGGCTAACTCCACTAGCTTTAAACCCTTCGGAGTGATGTCGAGCACGCCTAAATCGGTGATGATGCGATCAATTACACCCAATCCGGTCAGGGGCAATGTGCATTTAGGCAAAATCTTGATCTCCTCGGTGCCGTCTTTTTTCTTGGCAACGTGCTCCATCAAGACCACCACATGCTTCACGCCAGCCACTAAATCCATTGCGCCACCCATGCCTTTGACCATCTTTCCTGGAATCATCCAGTTGGCTAAATCACCATGCTCGCTCACTTGCATCGCGCCCAAAATGGCAATGTTAATTTTTCCACCCCGAATCATCCCAAAGGAATCCGCTGAAGAAAAAATGGCAGAGCCAGGAATCAAGGTAATCGTTTGCTTGCCCGCATTAATCACATCGGCATCTACCTCTGCTTCAGTCGGAAATGGGCCAATACCGAGTAAACCGTTTTCCGATTGCAACCAGACTTCCATGTCTTTGGGAACGTAATTGGCAACCAAGGTCGGCATCCCAATTCCGAGGTTGACGTAATAACCATCTCGCAATTCTTTAGCAGCGCGCGCTGCCATTTCATTTCTATTCCACGGCATCTTCTTTTCCTTTAGGCGGCTTGTGTCAATGTGCGTTGCTCAATCCGCTTTTCGGGATTGGCATTGAGCACGAGGCGAGTCACGTAAATACTGGGCGTATGAATTTGGTCTGGATCAAGCTCGCCGTTTTCCACAATCTCTTCTACTTCAACAATGGTTACTTTACCGGCCATGGCAACCATGGGATTGAAGTTGCGCGCGGTGTAGCGGTACACCAAATTTCCGGCGCGATCGGCCTTCCACGCCTTAACGAGCGATACATCAGGAATCAATGCACGTTCTAAAATGTAATCCTCACCATCAAACGAGCGCACGTCCTTGCCTTCGGCAACCATCGTGCCCACGCCCGTCTTAGTAAAGAATCCCGGAATACCGCAACCGCCTGCCCGCAACTTTTCAGCTAGAGTACCTTGGGGCGTGAATTCCAGCTCCAATTCACCTGCCAAAAACTGGCGCTCAAATTCTTTGTTCTCGCCCACATAGGATGCGATCATTTTTTTGACCTGACGTGATTCCAATAACAAGCCAAGGCCAAACCCATCGACGCCGGCATTGTTCGAAATGGCCGTAAGGTTTTGCACCCCTAAGTCACGGACTGCAACGATCAAAGCCTCGGGAATGCCGCAAAGGCCGAAGCCACCGACTGCAATGGTCTGGCCATCTTTTAATACACCGCGCAATGCCTCGATTGCCGATGGGTACGTCTTATTCATGGGCTTTTGTCCTAAAAATGTATGCAAAAGTGGAAAACCATAATAATAACCGCACAACCCCTTCCCGAGGGAGCAGTTAATTCCAAGTGCCGCAGGCGATAAGGCCGTGTGACCGCCGATTCGCAGACGAGAATAGAACTAAACTAGCGCTATGAGTGAATTTGCCACCAATAACAACGCCATCCGCGAGGCAATGGAATATGACCTCGTGATTGTTGGTGGTGGCCCTGCTGGGCTATCGGCCGCAATCCACGCCAAACAGCTCGCTGCTAGCCGTAATCGCGAGATTAGCGTTTGTGTTCTGGAAAAAGGCTCTGAAATCGGCGCGCATATTCTGTCGGGGGCGGTCATGGATCCCCGAGCCCTCACTGAGTTATTTCCAGACTGGCAAGAACGGGGGGCGCCGTTAAATACGCCTGTCAGCGCCGATCAATTTCTTTTTTTAACCGAGAAAAAATCCTACCGATTCCCTAATTGGATTTTGCCGGCATGCTTCAAAAACGAGGGCAATTACATCATTAGCCTTGCTCACCTCACCCGTTGGCTCGGTGAGCAAGCAGAAGCGCTCGGCGTCGATGTGTTCCCAGGTTTTGCTGCAGCCGAGATTTTATACACCGAACAGGGTGCGGTACGAGGCGTGGCGACGGGCTCCATGGGCATTACGAAATCGGGCGAACATAGCGATCACTTTCAGCTTGGCATGGAACTGCATGCGAAGTACACCCTGTTTGCTGAGGGCGCCCGCGGCCATTTAGGCAAGCAACTGATGCAGCGCTTTGATTTAAATCGCGGTCGTGATCCGCAAAGTTATGGTCTTGGCATTAAAGAGCTCTGGGAAGTGAAGCCCGAGGAACATCACCCTGGGCTAGTAGTGCATACCGCAGGCTGGCCGCTGGATGCGCAAACCTATGGTGGATCATTCTTGTATCACTTTGGAGCGAATTTGGTAGCGGTTGGTATGGTGGTTGGTTTGTCCTACAAAAATCCTTACTTGAGCCCATTTGAAGAATTTCAACGCTACAAATTGCATCCCGCCATTCGGCCCACCTTTGAAGGCGGCAAGCGCCTGGAGTATGGCGCTAGAGCCATTGCTGCAGGCGGATTAAATAGCTTGCCGCAAACGGTTTTCCCGGGCGGCGCTCTGATTGGTTGCGATGCAGGTTACCTCAACGCATCGCGCATCAAAGGCAGCCATGCCGCCATTAAAACCGGAATGTTAGCAGCCGACGCTGCTGTCAATGCAATTGCTGAAAATCGCTCCAACGACATCTTATCGGCCTATCCGAGTGCGTTTGAAAACAGTTGGCTACATACTGAACTTACTCAAGCCAGAAACTTCAAGCCATGGATGGCCAAAGGACTTTATCTGGGTACGGCCATGGTTGGCTTAGAGCAAAAGCTCTTGGGTGGTAATCCGCCATGGACGATTCATAATCGCCGCGCAGATCACGAATGCCTGGAGCCGGCTTCGCAGCATCATCCAATTAATTACCCCAAGCCAGACGGCAAGATTACCTTTGATCGCCTCTCTTCGGTTTTTATCTCCAACACCAATCATGCGGAAGATCAACCCGCCCACCTCACGCTGAAAGATGCATCGGTGCCGGTGCAAGTTAACTTAAAAACCTATGCTGGTCCAGAGCAACGCTATTGCCCCGCTGGCGTATATGAATACGTTGAAAAGAATGGCGCAACGCAATTGCAAATTAATGCGCAAAACTGCGTGCACTGCAAGAGTTGTGACATCAAAGATCCCACGCAAAACATTATTTGGATTACGCCCGAAGGCGGTGGCGGCCCCAACTATTCATCGATGTAGCTGCAAGATCACGGTGTGGCGCTTGCTCCATACTAAATGCGGTGAGAACGCACCTTCTGAATGGCTAGCCCTGCGAGGCCGCAAGCCAAAGCCGACATCACAAACACATCGCGTGGCTGCAATGCCTCCCAGACCCAGCCGGCAGCAAGGCCACCGAGAGTACCTCCTAAGCCATACGACACGGTAGTGAATAGGGCTTGACCACGCGCTTGCAACGGTCCTGAGAACCACCGCTGAATCAGTTTGACGCTCGCGCTGTGGTGCGCCGCAAAGGTACCCGCATGCAATACCTGCGCCAGAATCAATACGGCAGTCGTCGGATACAAGGCAATCAACATAAAGCGCACCACCCCCATGCCAAACGTCGCTTGCAACACCACTTCGGGATCTAGGCGGCTGAGCACCTTACTCTGAAAGTAAAAGAACACCACTTCAGCAAAAACGCCCAGGGCCCAAAAGAGGCCAATCTCCCATTTGTCGTATCCGAGACTAACCAAGTACAAGGAAAAGAAAACATACAAGGCGGCATGAGCAAAGATCATAAAAAAACCCGAGACCAAAAACCAACGGACATCGGGATTAACTAAAACACTGCGTAGCTCCCCGCGCACCATCGGGCGTCGATCGAGCTTCGGTTCACGCATACACCAAGTATCGATTGCCAGCAAAAAGAGCACTGCGGCGCCAATCCACGGAAACCAGGCAATACCAAAGCGATCAAAAAATTCACCGGCCAAGAGTACCATGCAAATAAAACCAATCGAACCCCACAAACGCAATCGCCCATAGCGCTTATCAAAGGAGTTGTCTTTAAACAAGGCATGCACCGTAGCCGCCTCCCCCAGCGGAGTGAGGCTACTTAAGATGGTGTGCAAAATAAACATCCAGACAAAAAAGGCGATGTAACTTTCCAGAAAAAAGATACACAAGAACACAAGGCTAGCAAGCGCTGCACAAAAGCGAATAATGCCAATCCGATTCGAAAGGTAGTCCGATAACCAGCCCCACGAAAAGGGACCCAAGATGCGCGTCACTTGCAGCATCGACATCAGCACCGCGATCTCAATCGCACTAAATCCTTTATCTAAAAAATACAGGCTAGCAAACGGTGAAATGAGGCCGACGTAGGCGAAATACAAAAAGAAAAAGGACCCGAAGGCCCAGCGTACTGATGGCGTCATTGGTGTTTGTGCTTTAGGAAGATTGCGCGCCAGGACGAGCGCCTGGAATGGCTACCATCGCCACCTGAACATCGGCGCACTGGGCACGATGACGCAAAGCATGGTCCATTAAAACCAAGGCCAACATGGCCTCGGCAATCGGGGTTGCCCGAATACCAACGCAGGGATCATGCCGCCCCTTGGTTTGAACCGTCATCGGCTTGCCATCCAGGTCAATCGATTCTTTCGGGCTCATGATGCTCGAGGTTGGCTTGATCGCAATGGCAACGCGTAAGTCTTGACCGGTACTAATACCACCCAATGTGCCACCCGAGTTATTACTCGCGAAGCCATCGGAATGCAACTCATCACCATGCTCACTGCCGCGCTGCGATACCGCCGCAAAGCCAGCGCCAATCTCAACGCCCTTCACGGCATTAATCCCCATCATGGCGTGGGCAATATCGGCATCGAGCTTATCAAATAATGGTTCGCCCAGACCCATGGGTACGTGCGTTGCGCGCACTTCAATCTTGGCACCGCAGGAATCGCCTGCTTTGCGCAAAGCATCCATATAGTCTTCCAGTTGGGGCACCATTGAATGGTTAGCCGCAAAGAAGGGATTGTGCTTGATGTGTTTCACATCCTCAAAGGGCACAGTAAGTTCGCCCAATTGGCTCATGTAACCGTAAATGTGGGTGCCGTACTGTTCATGCAGCCATTTTTTAGCAATCGCTGCTGCCGCTACTACCGGCGCCGTCAAACGCGCAGAAGAGCGACCTCCCCCACGCGGGTCTCGAAAGCCATACTTATGATGGTAGGCATAGTCGGCATGACCAGGGCGGAAAGTTTGCAAAATGCCGCTGTAATCGTGGCTGCGATGATCCGTATTGCGAATCAAGAGTGCGATCGGCGTTCCGGTTGTTTTACCTTCAAATACGCCCGACAGAATTTCGACCCGGTCCTCTTCTTTGCGCTGGGTTACATGGCGCGAGGTACCTGGCTTGCGGCGATCTAAATCGTGCTGTAAATCCGCTTCACAGAGCAGCATTCCCGGTGGGCAGCCGTCAACCACCGCACCAATGGCGGGGCCATGGGACTCCCCGAAGGTAGTTACGCTAAATAAGAGGCCTAAGGTATTTCCAGACATACCACCATTATGGCATTGCTGGCATTGGGGGCTTAGTTTGCGGTTTTTTCCGTTTCATCGCTAGGCCAATCCCGAATGTAGGCCTTGAGCATGGAGTTTTCAAAATCCTGAGCCTCGACCACGGCCTTCGCTACGTCGTAAAAGGAAATCACCCCCATCAAGACCTGCTGGTCCACTACCGGCAAATAACGCGCATGCTGGGTAAGCATAATGCGGCGGACCTCATCAAGCTCGGTATCCATCGAGCAGGTTAAGGGCTGCGCACTCATCACCGAACGAACAGTGAGGCCATCGACGGTGCCGCGATGCAATGCTAAGGTTTTAATCACTTCGCGGAAGGTTAGGATTCCAATCAGCTTCTCGAAGTCCATCACGACCAATGAACCAATATCGTGCTCACTCATCACCAAAATGGCAGTTTGCAAGGGACTATCGGGGGCTACGGTATAAAGCGCACTGCCCTTCACCTGCAAAATATCACTGACTTTCATGATTACTCCTTGATCGATTGCTGCCCAATGAATCCGCCAAACTGATTCCAATATAGCCCTAAGCGCATGCGCTTGCAAGGCGGAATCCACCTTACATCGGCTGCTGCGGCTGCAGTAAGCCAGAACGAATCAAGGGCATATTGGCGACGAGCAATGCCCCTGCTAAGGTTACCCACCACGTCACGTAGATCCAAATCAGCGCCAATGGCAGGATGGCAAAGGTGCCGTAGACGGTTTTATAAAACGGCACTGTCGTCACAAAAAAGCCAAAGCCGTATTTCATCAACTCAAAGACGATCGCAGCGAACAAGGCGCCGATGAGGGCATCGCGCCATGCAACAAACGTGAATGGCAGCACTTTGTAGACCAAGGTAAATAAACTGATGGTAAGGAGAAGCGGAATAATGAGGGCGAATACTTCAAACCGAATCGAGACAGCTTCGGTTAGGCCCTGGGTTGCACTTAACAACCACCCGCTAAGGTAAATCCCAATGCCTAATACCAAGGGACCTAGAAGCGTCGCTGAAAAATAGATGGCCGACCGTTTCAAAAATGGCCGCCTGTCCTTAATCTGCCAGATCTGATTGAAGGCCTTCTCAATCACTGCCATCGTGAGCACCGTCGTCACAAATAAGCCCGCCAAACCAAATAAGGTTAAGCCCTTGGCTTTTTCAGAAAACTGATCGATGTACCGCAAAATAGGCTGGTTTATGCCGCCTGGCAAATAGGTATTCAATATCCATTCTTGCAGGGCGTATTTCATCTCGATGACCTGCGGCACGTAGCCAATCAGGATCGATCCGACCGTAAACATCGGTACTAAGGCCAGGGTTGTCGTAAAGGCTAGGCTACCGGCCACTTGATTTAGCAGTAGGTGGCGATTGCGCTGGCCTAACTCACGGGCCAAAGCAAGCCATAATTGGGGATTACGAATGAGCTGCATCGCCGTATCATAAGAGATTAGAGCGGCATGCGGCCATGATTGAACGGAATTAGCAAAGAAGAATGGGTTTTGATTGATGAATACTGCTGACATATTGGTGCTGTTTTACTCCCGTTATGGCGCCACCCGGGATTTGGCTCGGCTGATTGCCGAGGGTATTGAATCCGTCCCTGGCGCAAGTGCTCGGCTGCGTTGCGTGCCCGCCGTCTCGGCCGTCTGCGAAGCAAGCGAACCCGCAGTGCCAGCGGATGGGGCCCCTTATGCTGAATACCGTGATTTAGAAGAATGCATTGGTTTGGCCCTGGGCTCACCCACTCGATTTGGCAATATGGCAGCCCCGATGAAATACTTCTGGGATGGCAGTAGCGCACAGTGGCTCAGCGGCGCACTGAGTGGTAAACCCGCCTGCGTGTTTACCAGCACCGGCAGCTTGCATGGCGGTCAAGAAACAACATTACTGAGCATGATGATTCCGCTTTTACATCATGGCATGCTGTTAGTTGGTTTACCGTATAGCGAAGCGGATCTGATGACGACCTCCACGGGCGGCAGTCCCTATGGTGTCACGCACCTCGCCCATGCGGATGGCCGTGCGCCCATTAGCCCAGAAGAAAAACGCTTAGCGATTGCCCAAGGCAAACGCTTAGCGCAGATTGCCTTGCAACTCAAATCGGTAAGCTAATGGCAGATTCCCAACACTCCCTACTGCAGTCAATTGAGGCAAAAGATAAATACGTCTTAATTGCAACGGCTGCATTTACTGGACTCTTCCTGCTGTGCGTGGCATGGGAATGGTTCATTGCGCCGCTTAGGCCCGGTGGTTCGTGGATGGCACTCAAAGGCCTGCCTTTGCTCTTTGCCATACCAGGCATCTGGAAAGCCAAGAACTACACAATGCAGTGGGCCTCAATGCTGATCTTGATTTACATGACCGAAGGCTTAGTGCGCTTATTTGAAACTGGTGCTAATTTTTGGATGGCTGTTTTAGAAACGCTCCTCAGTTTGATTGGCTTTATTGCCGTACTGATGTATTTAAAGCCCCTCAAACAAGAATACAAGCGGCAGAAAAAAGAAAAAGAATTGCAATCCAAGCAGCAGTCCGACCAGCAATCCACACCCCAGTAAATCAAGCCATGCATACCAAATCGTTTGTCACCGAATTGCAATCAATTGTCGGGCCGAATTACGTCCTAGTCAGTGTAGAAGACAAGGCGCCTTTTTTAACCGATTGGCGTAAGCGATTTACCGGCAAAGCGATTGCCGTAGTGATACCGTCCTGCACAGAAGAAGTTGCTGCGATTGTCAAATGCTGCATCGCTGCTAAAGTACCGATCGTGACGCAAGGCGGTAATACCGGCCTTTGTGGCGGCGCTACCCCTTATCCAAGCGGTCATGAAATCGTTCTCAGCTTAAAACGCATGAACCGCATTCGCAGTACCGACATCGCCAATCAAACCATGACGGTGGAAGCCGGCTGCATCTTGCAGTCGCTCCAAGATAAGGCTGCTGAAACAGGCTACCTCTTTCCCCTCAGTTTGGGTGCGGAAGGTAGCTGCATGATTGGCGGTAATTTAGCAACCAATGCCGGTGGCACGAATGTGCTGCGCTATGGCAATGCGAGAGACCTGTGTTTAGGCTTAGAAGTCGTCACTGCGCAAGGAGAAATCTGGCATGGCCTTAAAGGGCTACGCAAGGACAATACGGGATATGACTTGCGCGATCTCTTCATTGGCTCAGAAGGAACGCTCGGCATTATTACTGCAGCCGTATTGAAGTTATACCCCCTTCCCCTATCGCAGTGGACTACCCTCGTTGCCACCAGCGACATTCCATCGGCGATTGCCCTCTTGGGTTTATTTCAAAAGCAAGCAGCATCACTGCTCACCGGATTTGAGATGATGACGCAAGAGTCTTTGGATTTGTGCGCCAACCATTTTCCACAGATGGCTAATCCGCTAAGCAATAAGCCGCCCTACACCATCCTGATTGAATTATCCGATCATGAAAGCGAAGAGCATGTGCGATTACTACTGGAGCAAATATTAGAGACTGCTCTTGAAGAAGGCTTGGTATCAGATGCCATCATTGCGAGCAATCTATCGCAAGCGCAGGCCTTTTGGCAGATGCGGGAACACATTACCCTCGCCCAAGCCCAAGAAGGGGCCAACTTAAAACACGACATTACCCTGCCCCTGTCGAGCTTAAATCAATTTATGCAAACGACCGATGCTTTAATGCGCGCTGCGTATCCCGGCATCCGCATTATTAACTTCGGGCATCTCGGGGATGGTAATTTGCATTACAACATGGCACCGCCAAAGGGTGTCGATCCCCATGCATTTAATCAAGCCGAAGAAACTGCCATTCATGAGCTGATCTATGCCCAGGTTGAACTATGCGGCGGCTCGATCTCCGCAGAGCATGGCGTTGGTCAGTTGAAGCTCGATGGTTTACGTGCGCACCGCGGGGCCGTAGCCCACGACATGATGAAAGCGATCAAGCGTGCGCTGGATCCAGATAATATTCTCAACCCTAATAAAGTGATCTCGATTTAAACGAGCCCACTTTACTTTGTTTTAGCGCATGGATAGCGGCTGCTTAAAAAGCGAATGATGGTTTTAGCTGCATAGTCGCCGTTGTATTGCGGGCGGGCTTGCGTCCATACCAAAAACTCAGAGAGCACAGTATCACGCGACATCCCCTTGGGTACGCAAATCGTTGGCTTGGTATTCGGGCTGCGTTGCATCACGAAGGACTGGTAGACGCCCTCACCAAAACCAAAGCAAAAATTTTGTGCTTCCACGTCGGCTCGGTTTTGGCAAAGCGCTACAAACGCAGCCGTAGACGCATCGCTATTCGGTAAAGGAGTTTGTGCCAATACGCCTGTGGTGATTGCGCCGCTAGCCAGGAAGAACACTACGACGCGACGCAGGAAATGGAAAAAATGGAGAGTATTCATAGGGAGATGTATTTTCTGTATGGGTTAGCGCCGAAAGCCGCCACCAAAGTGGCCGCCACCAAAACCGCCTCGACTACCGCCATAGCCACCGCGGTCACCACCAAAGCGGTCTTGATTGGCATCTGAGCGGGCTTGGCTACGCAGGGCATTTTCTTGTAGGCTTTCCCGATCGACATTCGGGTTGGCTCTATCTTGCGCCGCATCGGCCCGTGCTGACTGGTTTAACTGACTCGCTTGCTGGCGCTCTTGGGCTGTGGCGTTTTTTTGAAAATCACTATTGGCACGTTGACCTAACTGCCGTGCATCTTGCTTTTGCTGCGCGCTTGCATTGTTCTTCCAGTCACTGGCCAAACGCTGTTGATTCTGAATGCTACTTGGACCAATAATTCCGCGATTAGGTCGGACAGTGTCGGAATTGTTGTTCACATTGATCGTGCCGTTGCTCCAACTGGGAGTTGACCAAAAATCCGCACCAATAGCCATACCAATACCGAAGGACATCATGCCCCATGCGGGATTGTAAGCAGGGTATGGTGGATAATCGGCGTACGGCCATGGCCCATACACATCATTGGGGTTATAGCTAGGTACATACACCACCTGGGTGCTGGCCGGCATGATCAGAATATTGGAATTGGGATCCGTTACGACCGTCATCTGGGAATTGGTTTTTAGCGTACCCGCTTGCTGTGCCCGTTTACGTAAGGCTTGCACTGCCTTCATGGTGTCGGCAGGCTGCAATTTATAGGCATTGCCTAAATTTTGCGTCCACTCTAAATTACTGCCCATCATATTAAAGGCCTGCGGAAAGGAAATAAGCGACTTGACGCTGTCATTCCAGGTTTGTGTCTTTAATGCATTTTGCAAGGCAGCGCCACTGAGGCTAGCATTGCTTCGCCTCCAGTTATAGGCCTCCGCAATTTCCAGAGGATAGGTCGAGCCCAGCAACATGAGGGACAAAAGAGAATCAGGATAGAGTGCAATTGAGGAAACCAGCGATTGCAATTGCTGCTGCGAAAATGCCGGGGACTGCGCTTGACCGGGGTCATACGCGCTTTGCATATACGACTGCCCTTCGTTGGGCATGGTGTTGGTATTGGATGCACAGCCCACCAAGAATGCCGATGCGCTCAGCGCAGTGCTAGCCAATACGGCCAATCGGGTGAGTTGCAAGATAAAAGCCCCTGAGTACGAGTGAAGGCTTATTTTGTCACGAATTTTAGCCAGCGGGCCAAGAGTTGATTTAGGAGCGCTGATTGACTCGCTGCATCAAGGCTTCAAAGCTCTCTTTACGCTCACTGTAGCGATCGACTAAATAGTCTGCATTACCCCGGGTCAGCAAGGTAAATTTATACAGCTCCTCGAGCACATCCACGACGCGATCGAAATAAGCGGAGGGTTTCATGCGATCGTTTTCATCAAATTCAAGGAAGGCTTTGGCAACCGAAGACTGATTGGGGATCGTAATCATGCGCATCCAGCGACCCAGAACACGCATCTGATTAACCGCATTAAACGATTGCGAGCCACCACAGACTTGCATCAGAGCCAAAGTCTTCCCTTGGGTTGGACGAACAGCACCGATGGTGAGTGGTATCCAATCGATTTGCGCTTTCAGAATACCGGTCATCGCGCCATGGCGCTCTGGCGAACACCACACCATCCCTTCAGACCACTCGGAAAGTTGTCGCAGCTCCGCTACCTTGGGATGGGTATCTAGAGCATCATCCGGCAAAGGCAAACCACTCGGATTAAAAATCTTCACCTCGCCGCCCATTAAGGTAAGGATGCGAGCCGCCTCTTCCGTGAGCAGCCGACTAAAGGAACGCGTCCGCAGCGATCCATAGAGCAATAAAAATCGGGGCGCATGGGAAGGCTGGGGATGTTGCAATTGGGCTACGCCTGGAATAGCAAAACTAGCTAGATCAAGCTGCGGCAAATCAGCCGCCGAAGTAGCATCGAATGAAGTCATAGCGCTGATTGTAATGAGTGCATGACCTTACTGCGCTGGTCGCCACCGATTCAGCATTGCTACCAGAGAAAGCATAACGGGCACTTCCACCAAAACTCCTACTACCGTGGCCAAGGCTGCGCCTGAGTTGAGTCCAAATAAGGAAATCGCAACCGCTACCGCGAGCTCAAAAAAGTTAGACGTTCCAATTAAACAAGCTGGACCTGCCACATCATGTGGCAACTTCAATCGTTTAGCAGCCCACCAGCTGATGAAGAAGATGCCATAGGTCTGCAAAATTAATGGGATTGCGATTAAAACAATGACAAGCGGCTTCTCAATAATCGTATTGGCCTGAAATCCAAAGAGCAATACGACGGTTGCGATCAACCCGACAATCGACCACGGCTTAAGCTGAGCGACAAACTGCCCTACTGCATTCGGAGAGCGCTTAGCCAACACAAATCGGGTAGTAATACCTGCAAGGAGGGGTAATACCACATACAAAATAGTTGAAATGAGGAGCGTTTCCCAGGGTACCGTCACATCGGTGACGCCCAATAGAAAGGCTGCAATGGGTGCAAAGGCAACCACCATAATTAGATCGTTGACGGATACCTGAACTAAGGTGTAATTCGCATCGCCCTTCACCAATTGGCTCCAGACAAATACCATCGCAGTGCAAGGCGCTACTCCCAGCAAGATCATGCCGGCGATGTACTCTTGCGCCGACTGAGGATCCACCCAAGGCGCAAAGAGGTATTGGAAGAAAAGCACGCCCAACGCGGCCATCGTGAACGGCTTAACTAACCAGTTAATCACGAGTGTTAATAGCAATCCCTGGGGTTTTTTATGAATGTCCTTTACGGCACTCCAATCAATTTGGATCATCATCGGGTAAATCATGATCCAAATGAGGATAGCAACCACGAGATTAACGTGTGCAAACTCTATCAATGCAATGGACTGAAACACCCCCGGAATGAGCAAGCCTAGAACTACGCCAGCGGCGATGCCAAGGCCAACCCAAACTGTTAAAAACCGCTCAAATAGACCCACCTTAAACCTTCGCTAGTTTTTTAAGTTCGTTCTGAATTGTCAGTGCGTCCAGTTTTTCAATGGGAAGGTCGACGAGCATATCAATGCGATGCTTTAAGCCAATCATGACAGCTCGGAAAGCCCTGCGCTTGTCCTCATCACTACCGCTGACTTGCGATGGGTCAGGAAAGCCCCAGTGGGCCGTAGCTGGATGACCTGGCCAAATTGGGCATACCTCACCAGCCGCATTGTCGCAAACCGTAATGATGAAATCCATCTTCGGCGCATCAGGCAAGGCAAATTCATCCCAGTTTTTAGAACGCAATTTGCTGTTGTCGTATCCCAGTTCACCAGCGATCTCAGCGGCAAACGGATTGACTTTAGTGCCGGGCGTTGAACCCGCAGAGTAGCCAATAAAGCGACCGCTGGGGTGGGTTGAAGCCAAAGCCTCGCCTAAAACAGAGCGTGCAGAATTGTGGGTGCACAAAAATAGAATGTTGTATGGCTTCATTGGGCCTTTGCCTTTCGAGTCAGGGGTTTGGGTAGACAGGATTGCCCGCCGCAGCAGTTATCGAGTAGAAATTCAACTAAAGCTGTGGCGTGAATAGCGTTGGGCCGGTAAATTAAATTGCGGCTTTGACGCTCTTGCATGATCAGCTGAGCCTGCATCAATTCTTTTAAATGAAAGCTCAAGGTAGCGTTGGGTATGCCCAGCATTTCGTGGATCTGCGTTGGCGTTAAACCAACATCGCCTTTTTGAACAATCAGACGAAATACATTGAGTCTGGATTCTTGGCCTAGAGCGAGAAATGCATTTACTGCATCGGTATTTTTCATATTTCGATGATAGTGGAAATATATGACGAATATATGACAGCCAAAAAACAAAGGGCTATGACGATCGCATAGCCCTTTTAAGGTCGACGTAAGGCCCTTTAGCTTTTAAGCGCCTTACCGTTGAGTTGCCCACCCCAGCTAAACACCGAGTTCGCAATGTTACCGATGTCTTTTGCCATGCGCTTGGGTGACTGCGTAATCATGGGCTTCAAATTGCTCAGCATTTTCTTTGCTTTCTTTTGATCCACTTTTTTATGAATCAAATTCGCCTCAGGCAAGTCCGGGTTGTTGTTGCTAGGCGGTATTAGGGTCGCCAATGAAATCGAATCCATATACGACTCCATCTTGATGGCTAAGTCCCGCCAAATCTCCCCATCCAACCCTTCAGTCGCAGAACCCTTGCCTTGGTCAACCGCACGCATGATGTCGCCTATCGATACCGCTTCCGGCGGACGCGTTAACCAATAACCGCCACCCGGTCCTTTATGACTATCAATGAGTTGGGCTGTTTTCAGGTTACTGAAAATCTGCTCTAAGTAGGAAACAGAAATATCGGTCTGCTTGCTAATGTTTTGCAAGTTAATCGCATACTTACCTTGAGACTGGCTGGCTAAACTAACCAAAGCTTCGACGGCATAACGACTTTTGGTGGTGATTTTCATATTCATCTACTCCATATGGATGTTGATGCATGAACTTTAGACTTAAATTCATTCATTTAAAAGTAGATAATTAGGTAATATATTTTCGTTATTTACTGAGTATTATCCTATAATACGTGGGGATTCTGAAGAAAATCATGGGTACGAAAGCATGACACAGCACTTTAATTACAGGCACTTGCATTACTTTTGGGTGGTAGCCAAGGAAGGCAGCATGACCAAGGCTGCCAGCAGGCTCAATATTGCCGTTCAAACCGTCAGCTCGCAAGTGCATGAGCTCGAAAAAGACCTAGGCCACCTTCTGTTTAAGCCAGCAGGGCGTGGGCTGGCATTGACCGATGCTGGATTTGCGGCGATGAAGTTGGCTGACCAGATCTTCCAAATCGGCGAACGATTACCCAGCATCGTCAGCGGCTCTGCAGCCATACCGCGCAATCGCTTGGCCTTGGGTGTTGCCGATGGCTTACCTAAGCTCGTCAGCAAGGAATTGCTGGATAGCATCATTCATGAGCAGCAAATTCAGCTGGTGTGCCATGAAGGCGAGTTTGAGGATTTGTTGGCTGATTTAGCCTTGCATCGCCTTGATTTGGTTTTTGCTGATCGCCCTGCTCCCGTTAATAAAAACATGAACCTCTACAGTCAGGAGCTTGGGCATTCGCCAGTAAGCTGGCTTGCCTCTGCAAAATTACTCGAGGAAGCAAAAGAGAATTTCCCCTATAGCCTGGCCAGCATTCCAGTCATTATGCCGACCTACCACTCGACGGTGCGCTTTAAATTGGATTTGTGGTTTGAAAAGCTGGGCATCACACCCAATATCGTTGGGGAGTTTGAGGATAACGCTTTAATGGTCACCTTTGGATCGAGTGGCTTCGGTGTTTTTCCGGCAGCATCCATTTTGTTATCCGAGCTCGAGCACCGTTACCAAGTCCATCCAGTGGGCGCCTGCGACGATATTCATGAATACTTTTACGCCATAAGGTCAGATAAACGCATACAGCATCCTTTGGTGCAATCGATTCTGGCAACCCCGATGCGCAGCATGCCCCTCAGCAGTCGCGAACAATCTACAGTGAAATAAAAAAACGCCTGGGTTCGCCAGGCGTTTTCTGTTGGTAACGGAATGATCTCCGCAGAACTTGCTTACTTACTTCGCAATAAAGCCTGCTTCTTGCATGAGTTGCTTGTGCAATGCAGCGTTGGCATCGAGCCACTTATCAAACTCTTTGCCGGTCATGAAGGTTTGGTTAAAAGCGCCATCGGCCATGAACTTCTTCCATTCTGGGGTGGCAATCACCTTTTTAAAGAGGTCCACGTAGTAATTGACTTGATCTTGGGTTACGCCTGGGGCCATGAAGATGCCACGTAGCATCACGTAGTCGGTGGGTACGCCCACTTCTTTACAGGTGGGGATGTCATTCCAGGACTGGGTTGCGGTGATCTTCTCTTTGTAAGGCATGCGGGTATCGTCAAATACGCACTGGGCACGGAGTTTACCGGCGCGCCACTGGGCGATCGCTTCGATGGGGTTGTTCACTGAAGAATCAAGGTGGTTACCGACGAGCTGGACGGCGACAGCACCGCCCCCTGCAAAGGGAACGTAGATGAACTTGGTGCCAGTGGCTTTTTCCAGGGCCACGGTAATGATCTGGTCTTCTTGGCGTGAGCCGGTACCGCCCATCTTGAACTTATTGGGGCCAGCGGCTTTAGCCGCGTCAATGTACTCTTTAGCCGTTTTATAGGGCTTATCGGCATTGGTCCACAGGACGAACTGGTCTAGGGCCAGCATCGCTACAGGGGTCATGTCCTTATACGAAAAAGGCACGCCAGTGGCTAAAGGGGTGGTAAAGAGGTTGGATAAGCTAATCACGAGCTTATGGGGGTCGCCCTTGGCTTCTTTAACGGAGAGAAAGCCTTCTGCGCCTGCGCCAGCCGCTTTATTAATGGGGATGATGGACTGCTTCATCAGGTTGTTTTTGGTGACGATGCCCTGAATCATGCGGGCCATCTGGTCAGCGCCGCCGCCAGGACCGGCTGGAATCACGAGTTCTACGGGTTTAGTGGGCTCCCACGCCAAAGCGGGGCTAGCAGCAAAGCCGGCAATGCCCAAAGCAATGGCAGTGGACAGTGCGGTGCGTTTAATCGAATAGTTCATGAATGCTCCTCCGGAAGAATGGACATTCATATTCGCAATTTTTTACTAAAGCGGAAACAGTAGTTACCCTAGGTAAAGGACTTTCTCCAGCTAAACCCTAATAGAGTCCTTTGGGATATTCACTCCGCCATGCTGTTACCAATTGAGCGCATGGGTTTAATGCATTTGGGACAGGTAATGCCATCCCAAATCACTAGACTTTCAAGGGGAGCCGCAAGATTTACACACCGGATCGTGAAGCGTCTCCCCACTATTTGTACTCCGACTTCGAATACGGTATGCATCCAATGTATAGCAATCATTGCATACCATAGGTGCCTCCGAGTAATAATGACCCTTTAGTAAGCCAATCCCGCTTTTGCAATGGTAAGAACAGCTACTACAAAAAAACTTATACATGCCGCACCTAAAAACCGTTGGTGGAATTCATTGCCTCAGCCCACTGCGTCCGAGTGGCTAGCTTTAAATTTTGCATCCCGCGATTGGCTGACCCAATCGTTGCCTTACCGCTTAACAAGTCGCTATATATAACATCGGCAGCAGCAAAATAGCGGATATAAACTGCCAATAAACGCTCCTGCTTTATTTGTTTAGCGATGGCACGGCAGTGTTGGGTTTGTTTAATAAAGCGCTGTAAGCTTGCCTTTTGGGCGACAGTAATACCTTGCTCTGAGACCATCAAGCGATTTACCACTGGATTATTTTCACTTAAGGCCAGAATTTTGCTGTTCACCGTTTTGCCATCGCGCGTATTTAACTCCTTACGAGTGCATTCCGCAATCTGCCCCTGAATTAGCGTGATCTCTTCTTGAAGATGTTTGCGCTCTGCTGCGTTCAGACCATTGGCCGTTGTTGCGCTTGGCTTAACTTGAGCACTAGCTGCGGGCAGATTATCGCCATAGTGAGCACAACCAGAAAGAAATAAAAAACTGAGTACTACGTAAAAATACAATTGCTTGTAAATCATAGCTATCCACTCCAAATTAGCCGACCTAGGTTTTAGGTCGTATAAAAAATCCAATTGAATGCATGCCTAATAAGGCAAGCGATTCACGGCAAATGCGTGGTGGGGATGGGTAAAGCAGCGAATAATGACGCTAACTTAAATTGAAAAACAAGCAAAATAGCCCCACCTCGATTAAGAGAGATGGGCAACTCTAGGAGGGCGAAAAAGCGAGTCTGGAATAGCGTCTTTAGGAAAAAAGTTAGCTCGTCCAGGCGCTATTTTTGATAGGAAGGCGATTGGCTCAATTAGGAGTGATGCTGCCTGAATAAGTCCGGTTGTATGGGCAATATAGTGCACCATACTTGAGCTTTGTTTGGTCTCTTCTGCTTGTGATTGAATAAGCGTATGGGACAGCGTCAGATTTAACTTAACGCCGGTATAAAGCTCAGTCCGCTCAATTGCGTTCTGAATAAAAACGCTGGATACCGAAAACTTAAATGCGATGATGACCGAGATCAAAAAGATCAACAATACTTTGGCTGAAAGGGACTGTCTCATCACATCGTCAGTTTACGGCAAAACAACATGATCTGATAAATTCATAATACGAAATGCCCAGCGCATTGCTATTCATGAATACATCCTACACAGGATAGTACTTAAATGCTATTGCCACCATCATTACTGCATAAATGTATTTGCGTTTGGGTGCCCATGGCTTTTGCAGGCAGATTCCGTCTTTTGGTCTACATTGATGCGGATCAAAAATAGGCGGGTGGTCATTACTTCAACACTGCTCGATAAAAAGTTAAGTGCGCAAGGAAATAACGCGATCTTTTAAAATTTCCTTTAATTCCTTTCGAATGATCTTATAAATATCAAGATCAAACTCCGGTTGCTTTTCACTGAGCAGCTCTGCCACTTCGGATTCGTTGGCTGCTGTACCCAGATAACACCAATGGTCAAACAGGTGCAAATCGTCACCCTCGTGTATCGCTATTGCGCCTTTATAGGGCCAGGAAGCGACTTTCAATTTAAGGAGTGCCGTTTTGAGGCGCAGATTGTGGATGGTCGCCGACTCTACGCCGATACAGGCACCATTACACTGCTTCACATGAAAACCAAAACAAGCTCCCTGCCCTTGCCGCTTCTCTAAGCCCAAGAGGGCCTCGCACAGTTGATTCTTTTTAGCAATCGCTTGCAGGCTCGCCAAGGCTTCCCGCTTATTGTAAAAAAGGCCATATAAATTATCTTGTTTGCCAGGCTCTAAATCCTGGTGATTCACGAGCTGCAACTGAAGGTGCTCAGCGGATTCGAGAAGCTGCCATGCGCACAAGTCTTTGGAGCGGCGCAACTTGACATTAAAGGTGGGTAGTTTTTCTTTAATGAGGCGCGACTCCAAAATCAAGGCACCAAATTCTCCAGCAGTTTCGATCCAATCAATATCGCGGACCTGCATGGCAATTTTCATTTCTTTGCGGTTCGTCAGTGCTGCATGAAAGTGCCCTTTCACCCGCGCACGCAAGTCAATGCTTTTACCGATGTAGAGGGGCTGGCGATTTTCTGCGTAGAACATATATACGCCGGGGCGACTTGGAATCTCATCTACCAATGCTTTATCAATATGCACTGGCAAACTCGCATTACCTAGCAAATAGTCCACCTCCTCCTGCAATCGCTCTAGCCCAAACAAGCGAATGCATTCTTGCCAAAAGTCGTAAAGCAATTTGGCATCATCTAAAGCGCGGTGGCGATTAGCAACTTGCAAGCCATGCACCGCAATCAAGGTGTCTAAATTATGGCGCGCTTGATTGGGAAACAAACGCCGCGATAGCTTTACCGTACAAAGTACCTTGGGTGAAAAATCAATCCCGACTTTTTTAAACTCGGCCTTAATAAAGCTGTAATCAAAGCGGGCATTATGGGCAATGAATATCTTATCTTTGAGCTCCATATAGAGCGAATTAGCAATCTCAGCAAACGTTGACTGCGTGGCCACCATCTCGGGGGTGATGCCAGTCAGGTTTTGAATGTTCTTGGGTATATAGGTTTCTGGATTGACTAAGCGCGACCACTCCGAAACGCCATCGGAGTCGAGGGTCAGAATGCCAATTTCCGTAATGCGGTCGAGTTCTGCCCGTGAGCCCGTGGTCTCAATATCAACAAAGGCAAAGACCGAATCGGTGCGTAGCATGAATACCTAATCCTGCTGGTGTATGGCAAGGAGGATTTATACCAAACAATCGGCTTCTTCGTGTGCGGGGCGGCAACGCGTGCTGCCTATAGCAAAACTACAACCCTAGTAGATGTCGGGGACGTACATTTCCTTAGGTACTGGGCCGCGAATGTAATCCGGGTTATGAACTCGCTCAGGCAAGATAACCGGAGCGTGATCAATTTCCTGATGTGGAATTTGTGAGAGTAAATGCTGAATGCAATTGAGGCGCGCACGCTTTTTATCATTAGCAGCAACAACCCACCAAGGCGCCTCTGGAATGTGGGTCTTTTCTAGCATCATCTCTTTTGCTTTAGTGTAGTCCTCCCATCGGCGGCGGGACTCTAGGTCCATCGGACTCAACTTCCACTGCTTTAAGGGGTCATGAATGCGCTGCGTAAAACGATTGTATTGCTCTTCATCCGAAATCGAGAACCAGTACTTAATCAAAATGATTCCAGAGCGAATGATTATTTTTTCAAATTCAGGAACTGTGTTGAGGAACTCGTGATACTCAGCGTCATCACAAAACCCCATCACTTTTTCAACGCCAGCTCGGTTATACCAACTGCGATCAAATAGCACAATCTCACCAGCCGCAGGAAGGTTTGCGATGTAGCGCTGAAAGTACCATTGGGTCTTTTCACGCTCGGATGGAGCAGTGAGCGCTACCACTCGGCAAACACGGGGATTAAGGCGTTGCGTGATGCGCTTAATGGCGCCGCCCTTGCCTGCTGAATCACGCCCTTCGAACAACACAACCACTTTCAGTTTTTTATGAACCACCCAGTCTTGCAACTTGATAAGCTCTTTTTGCAAGCGAAACAATTCACGAAAGTAAACTTGGCGATTGAGGGCATTTGGTGAGTCACTGTCATCACTTAAACGCAGATCATCCATCTCCAGCTCAAGCTCTTCATCCAGGTCATCCAGAATTTCTTCTTGGGCCCGTTTGTACCACTCAGCCAGCTCTTCCTGATTAATTGCCACTTGAACTTCCCCTAATGAATGTTCTTAATTTAATTACCTTATATGACACTGTTTTGACACAAAATTCGGTTAAAAAGACTTAGAGTTGAGTTAACTGCCTTACAGCGCCAAATTTTGTTCCATCTGATTGCATGGCGAATTTCCATAGCTGCACAAAATGCAACAGTCGTTTTTACTGGCCTTATAAGGTTTTTTACAATGCACGCAACGGTGAAATTGCGTCGTAGCCTCAAATGAACTGGCCAGCGTTTCAATTGAATGGCAGTGCGGGCATGTCAGAAAGTGTGATGAATCCATTGAAGCACTCTAATTAGAGAATATGTCACTTATATGAATACTGCTACCCTTCGATGCATACGGATTACCTGCTTCCTAAGCCTCATGCTGCTGGGAAGCATTGCAAAGGCAGAGCCGCTCCGTTTTATTGCTTTGGGTGATATACCGTATCGCCCCCAAGATGAGGAGGCTTACTATGCCTTAATTCAAGAAATTAACCGGCAAAAACCGCAATTGAGTATTTTTGTTGGCGACAGCAAAAGTGGCGGTTCACCTTGCAGTGATGCTTACCTGCGCAAAATACACGCCTCATTCAACCTGTTTGAGGCCCCCTTAATTTACACTCCCGGTGACAACGAGTGGACCGACTGCCATCGCCTCAATGCGGGCGGCTATGACCCGGTTGAACGCCTGCAATTTATTCGTGCTTTGCACTTTGCCGAGGCAAAAAGCCAGGGCAAAAATCCCATTGCACTTACTCGACAATCTGATCTTCAGCCGCATTTTTCCGAGTTTGTGGAAAACGCGTATTGGATTTCAGGAAAAACACTATTTGCAACTGTGCATATTGTCGGCTCAAACAATAATTTTGCTCAGCAAGCAGAGTATGTCCCCCGTAACCGGGCTAACTTAGCTTGGCTTGAAACGGTCTTTGCGGCTGCAAAGCAAAACTCCATCGATCATCTAGTATTGGCTTTTCAAGCTGACATGTTTTATACAAGTAAGTCAGCTACCTCGGATCAAAGCGGCCTACGCGATAGCATTTTCTTGATCAATAAAAAGTTAGCCGAATGGTCTAAACCTGCCTTGATTATTCATGGGGATAGCCATCGCCTCATTATTGATCAGCCCTTCATGGCGCCAGGAAGCAATAATAGGCGGCCACTGCATGAGGTATACCGAGTGCAAGTCATGGGCGACGAACAGGTGGAGGCAGTAGAAATTACCATTGATAGCAGTAAGAACAGTCCATTTTCATTTAGGCCTTTACTGCTTTCACGTAAGCCCTAGCTACACGCCAACCGGTTTACCATCGTCTCGCCAAACCGCAATCGTGGCCGAGCGCGGCCTAGAGAATAAGGCTCGATCCGGCCAATCACTGCCTGCTTTTGGCTTTTCAGGATCACTACGCCGAGACTGCTCACCCGGGTGTTGAATATTAATAAATACCGTTTTATAGTCTGGCGTGAAATCCATCCCCGTGACCTCGCATCCGTTGGGGCCAATTAGAAAACGCCTAAATTCGCCACTGGTGGGATCTGCTGCAAACATCATGTTGTTAGTAATGCGAGCATAGGGGCCTTTTCCAAGTGCGCCCGATGATATATCGGTCTGCATCCACAGCATGCCACGCGGATCAAACCATAGGCCGTCGGGCGAACCAAATACATCGCCCCGAATATTGCCTTTTTGATTAGGGTCTTGCGACTCTGGATCGCCGGCCAAAACAAAGATTTCCCATTCAAATTGGTCACTCGCTGCATCAAGCTGATACGGTTTCCAGCGAACAATGTGCCCCATGGAATTATTGGCCCGTGGATTAGCAGCATTGAGCGGGAACTCTTTACCCCGCTGGTTATTATTCGTCAGAGATAAATACACATCACCAGCTGTTGGATGAACGGCAACCCATTCTGGGCGGTCTAATGGGGTTGCTCCGACTTGATCTGCTGCAAGGCGTGCCTCAATCAGAATATAGGCTTGATCCGGAAAGCCGTTGGCTGCCGTTAAACCCGCCTGCCCATGAAGCAATGGAATCCAACGGCCCTTACCACCCTCCGCAAACTGCCCCACATACAAGGTACCTTCATCCAATAGGGATTGATTCAGTTCCGGCCGATTAGCTTGGTAGGCATTCTTGCTAACGTAACGATAAACGTATTCACCACGTTGGTCATCGCCCATGTAAACCACTACCCGACCATTTTTAGCTAATGTGACCGCTGCGCACTCGTGTTTAAAACGACCCAAAGCAGTACGCTTGATTGGTGCTTTATCGGGATTGCGTGGATCAATCTCGACTACCCAACCAAAGCGATTAGCCTCATTGGGATGCAGGTCAGCATTAAAACGGGCATCAAACTCGTGCCAGCGGTAACCAAAGCCTTTGGCATTAATACCAATACGCCGCTCTTCTTTCGTGGGCGAACCTGCTTTTACAAAGTAGCCATTGATGTTTTCTTCGCAGGTTAAGTACGTGCCCCAAGGTGTCACGCCATTGGCACAATTATTTAAAGTACCCAATACCAGCTTGCCCTGCGGATCAAATGCAGTTTGCATGCGTGGGTTGCCAGCAGCGGGTCCCGAAATCGCACACGGAGTGTATGCCGTGATGCGCCGCGCGAATGGGCTTGATATTACTTGCCATTCGCCATTAGCTTGCTTCTGAATCTGCGCAACGGTAACGCCATGCGCAGCTTGGCTTTTTTCTACCTTTTCGGCCGACCAGGTTTTCATGCCATCGGGGTGTAATAAACCATCGTCGGTGTACTCGTGATTCACCACCCACAATCCACGATCTGCAAAGCCCACATCAGGAAAGAATGCACAACCATCATGGTGCATACCAAATTGCTTAGCCTGTTGCTGCGGGGTATTAATGACGTCATATGAAATCATGGGAAACTTACCGTTGATGGGATCACCCCATGCCGCTACCACCGACCAGCGGTAACCTTTAGGTACCGCAATCCCGTCACTGGCTCGCTCTAGGCCAACAGATTCAAACGTAAATCGAGGGGATTTTCCCCAGACTGACTTAGGTAAGCTTTGTGCCGAGCCATAAATTGGACTGAGTACAGCCAACAAAGCAGCACTGGATTTTAAAAAATGCCGGCGACCAAGAAGGGATGCAAGGTGAGCACTGGAATTGTATAAGGGGTTAACAACAGGATCATTGAATTCGTTCATACCGCGTCCTTTGATAATTATTCGATGATCAGCTGCATTCGTGTCAATTTGATGACGCATTGAGCACTACGGTACCTAGAACCCGGGTTTAATCAGAAATACCCTAGAATCGAGCTTTTAAGAGCGAATTTCACCATGGCACCTTGGCAAGCAGCCCGCGTTGGCGATGACCTTGATCAAATCGATACACCAGCGTTGATTCTGGATATGGATGCCTTTGAGCGTAATTTGGAACTTCTGCAAAATGCACTGTCGGGTAGCGGCGTTCGCTTACGCCCCCACGCCAAAAGCCACAAGTGTCCTGAAATTGCATTACGCCAAATTGCAGCAGGTGCAGTCGGTATCTGCTGTCAAAAAGTCAGTGAGGCTGCAGTCTTTGTTGCGGCAGGCATAAAGGATATTCTGATTACCAACCAAGTGGTTGGCGCCAAGAAAGTAGCCCACGCACTTGATTTAGCGCAGCACGCTCGCATCGGTATCTTGGTTGACCATCAAGAACAAGTTGCTGCTTTTGCACAAGCTAGTAGCACGCGCAAAATCAACATCGATGTCTATATTGAAGTGGATGTGGGGATGGGCCGCTGTGGCGCCACCTCGATTGAGCAAGTTGTTGCCCTCGCGCGTCAAATTGAAGAAGCGCCCTACTTAAACTTCATGGGCTTGCAGTGCTACCACGGCAGCGCCCAGCACTATCGACTCCCCAAGGAACGGCAAGACGCCATTGCAGCCGTGTGCGCTAAGGCAGCAGAAGCAAAGGCGGCGATTGAACAGGCCGGTATCGCGGTAGAACGAGTTACGGGTGCCGGCACTGGCTCCGTCATGCTCGAAGGTAGCTCATCGATTTTTAACGAAGTACAAGCAGGCTCCTATATTTTGATGGACCGTGACTACGCCAAAAACCAGCGTGATGCAGGTGACTTAGCATTTGAGCACGCCTTGTTTATCAAAACAGCCATACTCAGTCACCCAATTCAAGGTCGCGCCGTAGTGGATGCCGGCCTAAAAGCGTCTAGCGTGGACTCTGGGTTGCCGCAAGTCTGGCAACGAACCGATGCGAACTACCTCAAAGCCTCGGATGAGCATGGCGTTCTTGAGCTCACTGCAGACTCAGCGCTTAAGCTGGGTGACGCCATCATGCTCATACCTGGCCATTGCGATCCCACCGTTAACCTATACGATGAAATCATTTGTGTTCGGGGCGATACGGTGGAGGCTATCTGGCCGATTGCGGCGCGTGGTGCGTTGCTGTAAACAGGGCATGTAATTCAAATGCGATTGGCTAAACAAGTAGCTAAATGAAGTTGTTAGCAGATCTCGTTCTAATTACCCACTTTGCGATTGCCGCTTTCTTGGTATTGGGTATGGTCTTGATTCCGCTGGGAGCTTACTGCGACTGGACTTGGGTCCGATCACGGCGTTTGCGCCAAATCCATCTGGGACTGATGATCCTCATAGCAATCGAAGCACTGTTTCACATTACGTGCCCGCTCACTGCCTTAGAAGCTTATCTGCGCAACAGCACAGCCCCTGAATCGTTTTGGGGGCATCAGCTCAGCCAATTGCTGTTCTGGGATTTGCCAATTCAGTTCTTCACAATACTATATCTAGGCTGCCTTGCATGGATAATCAGTTTGTGGAAAATGGTGCCGCCAAATACTACCAATAGTAAGTTCTTAAAGTAATGATATGAAACTTTTTTGATCCAAATTTAATTCTTTAAAGTTGAGTATTAAATAAATTGGGGTGATAGCATCAACTTAAGTTCAGGAATTTACCAAGTGATTCAACGGTATTGACTTGAGCACTGCCCTTCGTTTTATTCTGCCGGTCCTGATGAAGTATATAGGGCACATTCTTCCCACCAGCCCTTCTAAAGATACGAGAGTTGCTCCAAACATCATCCCGAGCGCTGCCGGATATCCTAAGATCAGCGGTTGCCAACCCACGGGTTGGGGCCTCAAACTGATTAACCTGACGCATCATCATTTCAGCAGGGTTCGATGCAGACAAAATGAACGCCCCCTGAAGCTCACTACGCGAATTCAAAATCGCTACCGGCAACCAAATAAAACGAACCCGATCACTAAACTGATTGGCTAGCCCCCAAAACTGGATGCAATCGGGGCATTGCGGATCAAATACAACAAAGGCACTAAGCATCGGGGTTTTTGGAACGCTCATATCAAAGCCTTTTGCATCAATAAAAAATTGATCGAACAGCCCAACCAGATCGATGCATTCAGAATTTGTTTGCTGACTTGAGTCCTTAGAATAAGAAGGCCGTGATAACCATAGGCTAGCAAACAGTCCCAAACCTGCAGCTGATTTGATGATTTGACGTCGATTCATTTACATTCTTTCTAAGTATGGCTACCACTAATTTATAAATCAAGAACGTAACATTTTAGATCCATTCTATCCATATGCCATTTCCACATGGAGCAAAGTCAGTGCATATGAACCACCATATACTCAAATGACTGTATCCCGCAAACTTTAAAACAACAGGATCGCATAGGCTGCATAGAATGGCTTAGGAGCCCTTACTACTGATCCAAGTATTTCTAGCAAAGGTCGTACTCTTGAGGATTGATCAGTGGCATGAATAGCTTCATTTAGTAAAGGCTCTAAATAGAAAGACCATACTAGCTAAAGCAATTACACAAGAGAGTAATTGAATGGCAATCGAATCCCATACCACTAGTCCATACAGAAGCAAAACAGTGAGAAAGAAAATAGAACTAAATAACAAGGTAAGGTTATGTCTGAAGAGTTTCATGAAATTAGTAGGTTCAGTGATCGCCCTGCGCTTCACTGCTTGATAAAGTAGGATTGGCACAATTCCTGTCGCAATCGAGGATCCCAGTATTCCGCCGATTGATAAGAATAACGAGACATCCGCCCTATTCTCTTCAATCAAAAAACCAACCAGTATGAATGCGCAAATCGATGGGATTGCAGGTACTGCGTATTTCCAAAATAGGTTCGGGGGCGATGGATCGCTACTCTTGCTGGGCGCTAGAAATAGGCGCATCTGCACACCAAGTTGTGCCGCACTTCGAATTGATGCAAGCCCAGGGAGAATGAATACTAAAAATAGACCCATGACTTTTATGAATCCATCGGTTACTTCCCCCAGTTTAATAAAAACAGTGCCGTGTAGGCCAATTAGCTCAGTAGGAATAACCGATATCTCGACAGTAATCACCCACAAAGCCATTAGGGCGCCTTGGAAAATGATCCCACATAAACTTCCCTTAATGTATAGATTGGCCTCTGGATTATTGGGCAATACATAGCTTGCCGATGGAACTAGCAACAGCGGGCCAATAAAAGAAAGAATAATCACACCGAGAAACCCCGACCATAGCTCTGGGGCAATGCCGCGCTCAGCCATAAAAGGCAGTTGCAGATACAAAAGTCGATCTAAGTTAATAAAAGGGATTAACGCTGCTACGATTGCAATCATTACCACTAAGGCAAGTAATCCAGCAATCATGGATAAGCTGTGGGTAATCGATCCAAGCGAAATAATACATAAGACAGTACAGCCAACAATGATTAACCAGGTGATCTCTGAAATACTTGTATAAGAATGCAGAGTTGCCACCATTGAGATCATGCAGGCAACCAAAACAAGAAAGAAAATAATGGAGATTGCAATTCCTGTAATGAGTCCAAGGTGTTTACCTAAATAAACAGTAACTAAATCACTTAGATTATTCGGTCTTGCATTGGTTGGGAGCAACGCAATGGCTTCCGCGATCGCCGCAGTTGCTAAACACATCATTAGCGTAACGAAGGCAATAATGCCTACGGAGGGCAAGGCCCCTAATGGAGCAGCTGAAATAGGTAGGGCCACATACGACATCGGCAGGCTTACCAATGCCATAAAAGCAAAGGAAAGCCAAAATGGCGGTAGGTCAAATACTCGGTTTAGCCCTGAATTTGGCATCTAAGAGGGGTCGTCTTAAAGTAAATTTAATCCTACTGTAGTGAATCTTGCCTACTAAGTAAACCAGGTCAGCCATTTAGGGCAAATCCCATCAAATAGCGCAATTGGAAATTCGAGAGCTTGGTCTGCCCTGGCAATTCAAAGGTGCGACCTACACTTAAACCAAAAACCGTAACCGCTTGATTAAATAGCAAATTAAATCGTTAAATAATTAAAGTTGCTATATCAAGCAATAAGCATAAGATCGTCAATAATCATCTTTTTTGATGTGATGAAGTGAAATTTTCTTTCGATTCATTTAAACAGATGCACTTTCCTGTAATGAAATAAAAATTATTATAAAAAAGGTCTCTTATGTGCATTCTATGTAACGCAACAGAAATGAACTCCGTATCCCACTTGCCTAAAAATCCACTTCGACGAACGCTCCTAAAATCGGCTGGCCTTCTCTCCGTTGGCGGGCTCATGTCATCGGCAGGGATTGCAATTGCTCAAGCTACAAATCCTCCTAAATCTGAAAATGTTCTAAGTCCGGATCAGGCCCTTACTCGATTAATGGCTGGAAATGCGACGTATGTCAAAAGTAAAACATTACAAATTAATGTGGATGAAACACGAGGGGCGCTTGCGCGTGGTCAGAATCCGTATGCTTGTATTCTCAGCTGCGCTGACTCCCGCATCAGTCCTGAGCTAGCATTTAATGAGGGACGTGGTGACCTCTTTGTAGCTCGGGTAGCTGGTAATTTTGTCAACACGGATATTCTGGCAAGCTTTGAATATGGCACTGCTGTTCTCGGCGCTCCATTAATCATGGTTTTGGGGCATACCAGTTGTGGTGCGATTGATGCTTCAGTTAAGGCATATACTCAAAATGCAACCTTTCCAGGGCATATTCAAGCTCTAACTACAGCTATCGCGCCTGCCGTTCGAGAGGCTAGCAAAAAAGCGAAAGGCAAAGATCTGCTTAACGCGACCACCGTTGAGAATGTTCGAATAAATGTTGAAAAGCTGAAGGAGTCAAATCCCATCTTGAGTGAGCGAGTAAAGAAAGGGAATCTGAGGATTGTGGGAGCGATTTATGATTTACCAAGCGGGCGTGTAAGTCTTATTTAATTCAATTTGGTATGTCTTTTACTTAGAAGCTCACATCTCATTGACTAATTTATTCTCCAAAATACCCACACCACCAACTTCTAGGCGCACCGTATCGCCGGCAAGCAAATACTTAGGCGGTTTAAATCCCAGCCCTACTCCAGCTGGGGTACCAGTGGCAATGATGTCGCCTGGGTACAAGGTAATACCAGCTGATATTGTCTCAATTAAGGTTGGAACGTCAAAAATTAAATCTTTAGAGTTAGCACTTTGACGAAGCTCACCGTTGACCCAGCATTTCACCGTCATATCGTCATCCTTTAATTCATCGCGGGTGACAATCCAAGGCCCCATTGGACAAAATGTATCAAAACTTTTTCCGAGGAACCATTGTTTGTGACGCTGTTGCCAATCCCTCGCAGTCACATCATTAATAATCGTATAAGCCCACACGTGCTTTAAAGCATCTGCTTTGGTAATACCCTTTCCACCCTTACCAATGATGACTGTAAGCTCAACTTCATAATCAATATCCTCTGAGACTTTTTGAGGAATAACGATATTTTCCCCTGTGCCAATCACGGATTCGGGTGGTTTGGTAAAGATGATGGGGTGCTTCGGAATTTCATCGCCTGGCTTTGAGGTGCTGCTGTCATAACCACTGGTGCCAAACTCTTTAGCATGTTCAAAATAATTTTTTCCTACACAAAAAATATTTCTTCGCGGCCTTGGAATTGGTGCCAGTAATTGAATCTCCGTCAAGTCGTAAGTAGCAGCAATTTCAGGGAGGGGCTTATCAGCAAGTTGCAGCTTGAGAATCGCCAAGACACCTTCTTCAGATAAATTGTCTTGCAGGGCATATTCTTGGATGCGTTGCTTTTGAATATCAACTAAACCAACCCGCGTTCTGTCAGAATCCGCTTTTAACTTAAATGCTGCAATTTTCATGAAAGGTCCCTTTTTACTATTTCAGAGGCTAATTATTTGGCATAAATATATCAATCTTTTCTTGTGATTCTGATTGTAGTAGGATGTTAGAAACAACCATAAAATGGATTGGGGATATTAATGAAATTATCTTTTAGGCATTTATTTTTCATTTCATTTGTTGCAGTGCTTTCTAATTTCAATAGCCCTGTATTTGCACAAGAAAACTGGCCCAACAGGCCCATTACGATGGTTATTCCGTTCCCCCCGGGAGGCGTAGCAGACACCGTTGGGCGACCCGTTGCAGATGCCTTATCCCGGTCGTTGGGGCAGCCAGTCATTGTTGAAAATCGACCAGGTGCAGGCGGTGGAATTGGCATGGCAGCGGTTGCCAAGTCCAAACCGGATGGCTATACCATCCTGATGGCTCTTTCATCCATTTCAATCATTCCCGAAGCAGATAAAATTCTGGGTAAACAGCCCTCTTATCAACTCAATCAATTAAAGCCCATTGCTCGATTTACAGCAGATCCAACGGTTTTGGTAGTCCGAAGTGACAGCCCTTGGCAAAATTATCAGCAGTTTATTGCTGCGATGCGCAAGTCTCCTGGTAAATACAATTTTGGCTCTTCAGGAAATTACGGAACAATGCATGTGCCGATGGAGATGCTGAAGGCAGATCAAAAGTTTTTCATGGTTCATATTCCATATACGGGCGCAGGACCAGCTATTGTGGGTTTATTAGGTGGTCAAGTTGATGCAATAGCAACTGGGCCCAGCTCAATTGTTCAGCATATCAAATCTGGACGCGTACGAGCCCTGGCACACTGGGGGGAAGGTCGCCTTGGAAGCTTGCCGGATGTACCTAGCTTCAAAGAGATGGGTGTTGGAATTCAGTTTGCCCAGTGGGCAGGATTGTTTATTCCATCAGGCACTTCCGATGCAATCACCAACAAACTTCGCGAAGCTGCCAAAGTAGCATCAACGGATGAAAAAGTACGATCGGTCATCAATGCTGCTGGCAGTCCAATTCAATATTTGGATGCCCCTGAATTTCAGTCATATTGGGATGCAGATGCAAAGCAAATGCAAGAGGCTGTCAAGAAAATTGGCAAGGTGGAATAAAAAAGTCTCTATAGATCGTGGTTGAAAAAAAATTATTAATCTAACTTAATTTTTGTCTTTTCTTTCGCCACCTTCTAGCTAGCGATTTAAATACTGACTCAATAGCGAAGGTTCTCTATTGAGCGTTGATTTAAAGGGATGGGCTTGAAAGATCTTACCTGCCCAGCATGATTGGCTTCGCCGCTACTTCGTATTCGAACGTGCGACCTACGCCTTACAGTTAATACACTGCAGGTATAGATGCTATCTATTTCCATTCGCAATTTTGATTGCCTCAGGCATTCTGCGCAGAAGTAACATAGCGCAAGTTCCGATTAAGGGGCCCGGTATTAATATCAAGAATACCCATTGCCAACTATTGAGGTTGGCTGCTGCAAGGGGTAAAAGCCAAATGGTTACAACTGTCAACATAAAACCGATGCCTAATTGCACAGTTAATGCAGTACCAACATACATGGGATCACTAAGCTCTGTAACGATTGTAGAAAATTGAGCAGAATCAGCAATTACTGTGAAACCCCAAATAAGACCTAGGGTAATTAACAACCACAAGGGTCCATCGTATACAAATCCTGCCAGAAGAGCACATGTACCGGAGACGCCCATCATCAAACTCGTCGTAGTAGTTCTTCCCCACCGATCCCCCAAAATTCCGCCAACAACACAACCTAGGGCGCCTATACCAATTACCGCAAATGTAAGTAATGAGGCTGCACTTGGATTGTCAATATTGAGCTCAATAAAAGCCATTCGTGAAAATGTAAGAAACCATGCCCACATAGCGTACAGCTCCCACATATGGCCAAAGTAACCAATACTGGCTAGAAGGACCCCGCGATTCTTAAAAACGTGTCCGATTCGTCCGAGATGAAATGCTGCCCGTGGATATGGAAATGGGCCTTCGTGTACAAATAATCCAATAATGAATGCGCCCGATAGGGTTGTAAATGTTGTTGCAATAACAACTATTTCCCATCTAAGTCCGCCAACTGCATTAATAAAGTGAGGCGTAGCTGCACCCAGCGTAATTGATCCTACTAGCGCTCCTAGGGCAAGTCCGCGCCCTCTTCTAAACCAGGTTGAAATTAATTTCAACGATGGCGGGTATACCAATGCAAGAAATACTCCCGTCAGCAGACGAAAGAAAATGGCAAGGTATGCACTGTCCGCTAGCAACAAGCCAAGGTTCGCTGCTGCAGCCCCAATGGATCCATACATCATTAATTTTTTACTGGAAATAACATCAGAGAGACTTACGATACTGGAGCCAATAGCACCTATAACGAAACCAAGCTGAACCCCAATCGTTAGCCACGCCGATAGAGTTGGGGTTAAATTCCAAATTGACTGCAACTTAGGAATAACAGCGGTTGCTGAAAACCAAGTTGTCATTGATAAAACGATGCAGATCGATAAAATGAATAATGCGCGAAAGCGGCCCGCAGGCTGAGGATCCATGAGTAACTCCGTATTCACAGGCCTACTCGCCTTTATTTCGAAAAGGTCATTTTATCAAGCATTTGGAAAAGTGATGGCAATTGCACGGGTCGAGAAGGCCTTTTGCCTGCCCAACATAATTCGAACGTGCGACCTAGGTCTTAGAACATCACTATGCCAAAGCCTTGCAAGAACTCTCAGAGTACTCACGCCGCAATTTATTCTGCCTCTCTGGACGATATTCAATAATCAGTTAAAGCCGTACATGCCAATTGATAGTTAATTTGATCTATCCGCGTAATTTGGCACTGACCGCCAGCGGCTAGAAATTTTCCCGTTCCACCCACGATGGAAAAAGTATTCGTAACCTGCTTATTCATAAGGCCGAGCGTACCTGAATATGTTCCAACACCCAGAATCACAATCGAGTCCTGACCATCACCGAACGAATAATTAACGAAAAGTAAACGCTTATCTCCATCTTTTAGCCTTTCAGATACCCTCGTATTAGCATCAAATCGGCCAATTTGAACACCCTTTTTATCCCATAAGGTCCCGCTACCAGCGATCACATCATCTACAGATGGTCCTGGGTCACCTAAGTCAACAATAATTCGGTTGTCAAAACGCGACACGAATGCAATTTCGTATTTAATGGGATTAAGTTGGGGAACCCTGCTGGAACTAATGATGTAACTTGACTGATCCCTAGCATATGTTGCTGATCCGCCGCTACTAATTAAAATAGTAATAAGAGCAATTCGCATCCAAATGATCATTGTTTGATTTCCTAAATCATCTAAATAATTAGAGTGGCATGAGTTATTGACTTATGTTACCAAGCGCCATCTCACAACAGGAACTAGTGTACTACCCGAAACATGATTTATGTTTCATGCCGGATACATACTTTACATTTTATGGCCTGCCCAGAACGCTTGGCTTCGCCGAAACTTCGTATTCGAACGTGCGACCTAGGTCTTAGATGCTGCAATTAAGACTATCACAGATTACTTGCTCCATTTAGCTTCCATGGCCTTGATTTTTTCTGGGCCTAATTCTGCAATGTACTTATTAAAATCATCTCTGATTAGAGAGCCTTTTTTAAACGCAAAACCCAATTTATCAGCAAAGGCAATTTGATAACTGCTAATAAAGGGCATTTTCATTTTGTTGACATACGTTATCAACATCGAGCTATCGGCAAATACAAGATCAACATTACCATTATTGAGGTCAGTGATGGCTTCGCTGTAGGAGGGATAGAGTTTGACTTGATTCATTGGATAAATGCCTTTGGCCGCCCATTCATTTTTAATATAGTCCATAAAGACGGTCCCCGTTGGAAAACCAATAGAATAATTTTTAATCTGCGCTACGTTGGTGATGCGGATGTTACGCTTACTAAGACTAATTAAGTCCCAGCTATTTTGTACGTAGGGGTTGGAGAACTCCATCACTTCCAGGCGTTTTGGCGTAATTGAAATTCCTGAAAAAGCGACGTCAGCTTGTCCACTAGCAACGGCGCTAAGCATTCCTTGAAAATCATACGCTTTTATCTTGTAGGTATAGCCACGCGATTCACAAAATCCCTTAAAAATTTCGACATCAACACCAACAGGCTGACCTTTTTCTTCAAACGTGAATGGCGGAACAGAGGGAGAAATAGCAGCTTGTAAAACCTTGGTGGCTTTGTTGTCCGATTTTGAGCAGCCAACAGAAAACAAGGTTAGCAAAATACATGCACTGAGTAATAGTGTTTTAGTGAATGACTGTGGGATTTTGATCATATTGATTTTCACTGTAGGAGCAACATTAGGAAAAGTGATGAATGACTGCTAGCGTTACATCATAAATCATAGAGAATGCATTACATTAAATAAAAATAGCTGCCTTAAGTTGATTTTGGTTTTTCCTGCTTGCCTAGACAGCCCACTACGCGCTGAGAAAAAGAATCTATGGTCTTTACTCTCAATCTGCCCGTCTTTGGATTTCATAACTACATAAATTGCATGTTTTCCACCCATAACAACCTCTACAGGTTCAATGATGGTTTTAGATTAATTCTTTTATAGAACTAAGAAAACAAAAGATGTCAGTTTGTAAAGTTTAGGCTAAGATTAATCAACATTTGGGCAATGGAGGCTTATAAACCAGGTTTTAGGAGTTGTCTCCTGGGTCAGTTGGGCCTCAGGCCTGCTCAACACGATTCGAAGTACGGCCCTTGCTTACAATAAAAAACCCGCTCGAAAGCGGGTCGGCACTAATAAAAGTCTTTTATGACTTAGGATTCATGCGATACAGTAAAACTAAGTCATTACGATGGAATGGCTCAGCTAGATCATCAGCAACATCTGCCAAAAACGCTGCAAAAGCTTGAGTATCTTCTAAGCTAGCAGCATGGCTTGCGTCTTCGTATATACCAAAACCTTCAATTATATTTTGAGCTTGATTGCCAACAATAATGACATCATGAAGATCTGCATTATGAGCCAAAACTTCTGAAGCAAATTGCTTGTAACGATCACATACCTTTTGAAAACTTCCCGGTTTAGTTTTTAACCAGCTATGTCCGACATGTGCCATTTTATATTCCTTTATCTTGAGAGCTATTACACAATTGCAATTAGCCTATTGGATGATATATGATCCAGACTAAGGATTTTTAATCCAATTTAACTGGTTATAACTATTTATTGTGTTAGCGCAGGCAAAGAGCCGCTCATGACTAGATAAAAACTGTATCCCCAAGCAAAGGCAAGGCCGATACCAATAACGTACATTGGATATCGAATAGCTTGCTCTGGTGTGCCTTGTTTATTTCCTGTGACCATGGATCTTACTAAATTTTCTTTTTGCATGAAGCTCATCATGATTGCAGCGGCAATATGAATTACAACAACAATGAATGTGAGATTCGAAATGGTTTCGTGCGCCCCACTCATAAAGTCCCCAAGAAACTCCTTGACACTCCAATAACCTGTTAAGCCAATGAGTAGGATCAAAATCATCAAGGAAATTATTGCCAAGGCACCAGCCGGATTGTGCCCAGTACCATAGTGCTGCTTGCCCACTAATAAAGACTTAAGGTGATGAATTGTTTCTGCTGGGCCTTTAATGAATTGGCTAAATCGAGCATACCTGGTGCCAACTATCCCCCAAACTATCCTGAATAAAATCAGCACAACCGCCGTATATCCAAATGCATAGTGAATCATTTGCCAAGCTTCACTCTCTGAGCTTAGCCATGCACCTGCAAAGGAAGCCACTAAGAGCCAATGAAAGATTCTGACCGGAAAATCCCAAACTAAGATAGATTGCTTTTGATTAGAAATATTCATTTAGCAGGTATCCGGATATTGTCTTCCTCAAAGTCCCCTTTGGCGGCATCCGTATGGCAAGCAGAGCAATTGGCTGGACTCTTTATGCCAACCCTTGTCCATACGTCAGCTCTGACCTCATCATGCTTACGAATAAACCAAGGTGTTTTAGTAATGCGATTTTCTGGAGCAAACGCAGAATACTTTTGCCTGTTAGCCGCATGCTTAAGTAGCCACTGGGTAATTTCAGATTCCGTTTTTGCATCCATACTGGCATCTGTGTCAAAGTGCTTGTTAAGACCAGACATGATGTTTTGCCAATTCTTCTGACCCAATAGCCCTGGTGGATAAGCTATATGGCAACTGGCACACTCAGCTTCATATGACTTAGGTGCATCAGCTGGCATCGTCATTTTAGATGCAGATGCTGGCATTGCTAGTAAAGCGAATAACGATAAAACGAGGTATGTTTTCATGTGCGACTCATTTCACCGTCATTAACCACGAAAGTACATCTGCCTTTTCTTGAGCAGTACATTCACGCGCTAAGACATCATTGCAGTTACGCTTAAACCACTTTTCAGCTTTGGCTTGATCGGTAAATCTGTCGGGATTGCTATTCGGCGACAAAGGCTTAATTACCTTGCCAGTAACAATATGCTTGGTATCGTGATTAGGAGGGTTTTCATGGCATGAAGTACAGCTCCACTCTTTACCATGCTTTGCATTAAAGAATTGCTCACCACGAGCTGTAGATGCCTTACTCGATTGCGCTTCATACCCTTTTAATAACTCTGGAGGGGTTGCACATAAGCCTAGCCCCGTAAAACTGAATACTGCCAAAAACAAGGGCACTTTTTTAATCATGACGATATACCTCGCTTACTCATCCTATCAGTATGAGTGCAATCCAACGCTTCATGTCCTGATAAAAAATAATAGTGGCGTATCGTTTGACCTAGATCAACCTTACCTTATTAAGACAGTTATTTTTTCATGCATTCCAGCATGAATTTCCACCTTGACTCCTGACGTAGATTCTTTTCATTAGCCTGCGTATAGCAGCCCAGATGTTTCACTGGATCTTTTACGGCAAGCTCATTCATTTGCTGAGCGTAGGGATTTCCTGCTCCATATTGACCTGCGCCACTGGGAGCATAGGGTCCCGGACCTTTTCCTGGCCACTGCTGAGCTTGGGCTATGGTAGTGCTTAAGATAGCTAAAGTCAGCAACACTGGTATTGATAGCAGTTTCTTTTTCATTTTCGAACCTTTTTTATGAAATCTATATCTAAGCTTATTCCCTTGGCTTGATATAAGTAGGTTTGAAATTAATTAACTGTACGTAGTTTTGATGTAGGTCAAGCAACCACTGTTAAACCAGTAGTTAATGGCTGGTTTGGAAAGCGTAAAAATACCGGAAGGCGGTTTAGCTGTTTCTTGCAAATTCAGGTCGTAATGGACTAGATCCAATAAATTCATTAGAGGTCTCATCAGCCAGTAGATTCTTTAGCCTGACCAGCACGATTGGCTTCGCCGATACTTCGTATTCAAACGTGCGACCTACGCCTTAGAAGCTGTAAAAATGAGCTAAAACAACTAGTTAAACAATAGCATAAGCCTGGCAAGATCTAGTGTTCTATACGCACCGAGAATCTTGGTGTTGGGTGGAGCTGACCATGTGGTGTGTGGCATCAACAGATGTAGAGTCGGTTAAACCGATAAAAAATACTACTGAGTGTCTTTGACTAATCTAAACCCAAGATGCGACATTGGACTAAACGGATCCGCTCCGCGTCTTGCGCTTGGGCGATAGGATTGGCAGTAATCTTCGTTACATAAAAATGATCCACCTCGGATCACCCTTTTGGGTGCATTTGTAGGTACGCCATAATCATCTGGATCAAATGAACTAGTGGGGCCTTGAGGATTATTAGCCTCGCCATTGCCAAATTCTTTGGATTGCATCGCAAAATAATCTGCTCGATACCAATCGGCAACCCACTGCCAGGCATTACCTGTCATATCAAATAGGCCATAGCCATTTTGAGGAAACGTTCCTACGGCACTCGTGCCAATTGCTCCGCCGGCCTTAGGACTTACGATTGGGAATGCTTGCTTCTTCACATCCCAAATATTAGCCGGAAGCTTGCCTTCCTGCTCCAATTGATCACCCCATACATAGGTTGCTTGATTTAAGCCTCCTCGGGCTGCAAACTCCCACTCTGCTTCTGTAGGCAGTCTTTTACCAGCCCATTTTGCATAAGCTAATGCATCCTCGTAACTGATCTGAACTACAGGGTGATTGCCTTTGCCATCAATAGAACTTCGGGGTCCAGCAGGATTCCTCCAATTTGCACCAGGCACATACGCCCACCATTGAGAGTAGTCATTGAGATTTACTTTAGCCTTTGTTCCCACAAAAACCATTGCTCCAGCTACAAAAACTGAAGCTGGTGGCTTAGGGGCTCCTGGCGGGAGTTGTGCGCGGATAGTTTCCCAATCTGGGATTTGCTCGGCAGTGGTTTTGTAATTAGTTTCTTTTACAAATTGTGCGAATTGATCATTAGTTACATGAGTGATATCCATCCAAAATCCTGATACCTTCACTTTATGCGTAGGCTTCTCATTGGCTTGTGCTTTTTTATGGTCACTACCCATCAAAAATTCACCACCAGGAATCCATACCATTCCCTTCGGTCCATTCACACCGTCACCTAGACGGATTTCTGGAATGGCTTGCTGAGGCTTAGAAAAGAAATTAGTCCAGAGGAAATAGGACCCTAAGCCTAAAGCAGCTAGGGCAATCACAACCAATACACGACGCTGTAGATTCATTTTGCTACTTACCTAAGGGGATGCTAATAGTCGAAATCATGGCATACCCTTCAACTCGGTTCTGCGCCCAGAACTCTTTATAAGCACGCAAATTAATATAGGCTTGTTTTTTACCAATGTTAAATAGATATCCAATTTGTGGACCAATCGCTGCAACTTGGGATTTGAAGGCCCCCACCCTATTTCCGCTACCAGAGTCCGCAGTGAGTTGATAGTAAACATATCCAGCAATGCCCACCTGCCAGTTTTGGGATAAGAATTGAGAGAGGGACCAATCCATATGGGAGTCGATTCCATTCTTATAATAAGTTTGATTGTTCATCCAGTATAGACATAGGGCATCAATACCAATGACCAGCCAGGTTGTGATGGAACTGCAGCCATACTCGCATACTGGCCAGACATCCAGAAAGGAACGCCGCCCTCGTCTGCTAATGCGGATTGTGACGATAAGAAGCCAATAGAAATAAAAAGAAGTCTAGAAAAAATTCCTAGACTTCTTTTACAGAGCTGATTGGGCACTCAAAATTCCCTCTTAACGCTGATTAAAGTTAGTTAAGTTAGCAGCTGGCGGGTTGGGGAACTTCTTAACTGAGGCAAGATACTCTTGAATTGCTTTAAATGCGTTAACTGAAATGGATTCATAGTTTACTAGCTGCAAATCTTCATGTGGATCCATTTCAATGTTGTAAACCTTTGGGTAATACAGTGGAGCTGAATTAGCAGCTATTCCGCCCAGCATTTGCTGTCCAGTGCCTGTACGATTCATGTCCCTAAAGTACATTCTCCACTGCTTCCAGCGAACTGCCACCAAATCCGAGCCAATAAATGAAATTAAATGTTCGCGATTACCCGTTTTACTCTTACCAGTCAGTACATCCAATTGATTGACTCCATCAATCGCTCTATCTGTTGGTAGCTTGGCTCCCAAGATAGCGGCAAAGGTTGGCATAAAGTCCATGATCGAAAACATCGCATATGAAGAGGTATTTGGTGCGATCTGGCCAGGCCAGCGAATAAAACAAAAAGTTCGGACTGCACCTTCCGTGGCTTCGCCAAGATCACCACGAAACGGGCCATTTGATCCCATGTCAGGAGCGCCAAGACCCAATCGATCATAAGTCATCATGTATTGTCCGGTGCTGCCATTGTCCGAGGCAAAAACTAAAATCGTATTGTCCTCAATATTCATTTCTTTAAGGGCGTCCATAATTTGCCCTACGTGATAATCACCCTCCATCAGTTTGTCACCGTACTGACCAATGCGGGACTTTCCTGCAAACTGTTTGGAGGAAAGATTTGGAGAGTGGCCCATGGAAAACGGCAGATATAGGAAGAATGGCTTTCCTTTTGCGTTCTCTTCCTTCATAAATGCAATTGATTTTTCAGTCAATTCATTATCAATTTCTGCTCTGACCTCCATCGTAAATGGCTTTACACGCTGCAGGGGTCCATTTCCCTTTTGCTGACTAATCCACGGCCCCTTCTCATATAAAACTTTTTCGGGCACATTGGGATACGCATGTGTTTGTATAGCTTGAGCAACGTAGGTAGCAGAATCCCAGGAAACATCCGGCGGTAAACCATAATACTGATCAAATCCGTGAGCGCCAGGCAAACTTTGAGGCGCTGCACCCAAATGCCATTTTCCAAAGATTGCTGTTGCATAACCTGCATCTTTAAATAATTTACCCATCGTGTAGGCTTTTCCTGGCAAAGTACTGGGGGTGCCTGCTTCAGCAACAAGCGACACACCGTTACGAATAGAGTATTGCCCAGTCATTAACGCAGCGCGGGATGGGGTGCATGCTGGCTCAACCAAATACTGAGTCAGCTTCAGCCCACTCTTGGCTAATTCATCAGTGCGTGGTGTAGGAGCACCTCGTAATTCACCGCCACCGTAAGGCCCCATATCGCCATAGCCAACGTTATCCGCAAGAATAAAAACAACGTTAGGTTTCTTTTTGGTGGTAGCTGGGACTGACTGTGCAAATACAGTAGGCGCAGCGATTGAAATAGCCAAAACTCCAATCAAAAATCTTTTTATGAACATCGAAGTCCTCTCTCACTTAAGTACATGTATTAATTAGGATAATTATCCTTATATATACGGATCATTTGGGACGTAGTTACCCTAATGAATAAACCGTAAGAGTGTGGAATTACAGCGCCATTGCCCAATAAGGTCGGTTTACCCGACAACTTTACTGTTGACCCAGTTGCCCACAGTTGGCCAGGATTCAGTCACACCCTCTCATGGTCTTCCCAGCGCCGGCCAAGCTGGATCATGATTGAGTCAATCGATCGCCATTGACCAGCCTAGATCCATATAAACTAATCTGAGTTTTGGCCTACCCAGCACGATTCGAACGTGCGACCTACGCCTTAGAAGCTGTAAAAATGAGCTAAAACAACTAGTTAAACAATAGCATAAGCCTGGCAAGATGTGGTGCGTCATACGCACCGAGATCTGTGGTTCGGAGTGGAATTGGGTTGATATGGCTTGGCATCCGCAGGCGGTTGAGTGGTCGGATGTGTAGTTTGTCGGGTAAACCGACAAACTACTCACAGTCCATAAAAACTCGGTAAAAAATTGAATCTAATATGCTACTGATAACTCAGTTCATGTGCCTTACCCCAAAATACACGATACGAGTAAAAGGTATAAATCAAAATAGTAGGCAACACCACAATTGCACCCCAAAAAATCACGTATAGCGATTCAGTTGCTGCAGCTGCTTGCCATAGGGTCATTTTTCCTACAATGACATACGGAAAAATACTGTACGCAATTCCAAAAAAAGATAGCCAAAAAATAGCGACTACGGATACAAACGGGACCCACTCTTTTTTACTACTACCGCTTTGTAATGCGCTAATCGATTTCAGTACCAAGAAAAATAATGCTGCAGTTAGTAATGGAATGGGCGATAGCCACAGAATATTTGGCATAACAAACCATTTACTCATAATTTCAGGACTGAAATACGGCGTGGCAATAGACACCAGCCCAACACCTCCGGCCGTAAGCCACAGGCTAACCTTAGCCCATCCCATTGCCTGCTTTTGTAATTCGCCCTCTGCCTTTAGGATTAGCCATGTAGAGCCCAGTAAGGCATAGCCGGCAGGTAAATAAATGCCAACCAAGAAAGCAAATACCCAACCCAAGAAGCCAGACTCAAAACCAACAATCAATCGGCCAATCATGATTCCTTGTGCAACCGATGCAATTAAACTGCCTAAATAAAATAGAAAGTTCCATAGAGGCTTCTGACTAGTATTGACCTTCACCCTGAAATCAAAAGAGACGCCCCGCAGAATGAGTCCAATCAGCATGGCAGTCACTGGCAGATAGAGTTCGGTGAGTACGATTCCATGCGCTAAGGGAAATGCAACCAATAGCAGGCCAACCCCCAACACGATCCATGTCTCATTGGCATCCCAAAACGGGCCAATGGAGGCAATCATCATGTCTTTGTTATGGTCCGCAGTGCGGTTAAGCAATAAACCAACTCCTAAATCGTAGCCATCCAATACAACATAGGACAAAACAGCGATGCCCATGGCCACAAAGAAAAATAAAGGAAGCCATGCTGCGGGCGCAGTTAGATCGGGTGGCATTATTGGGCTCCCAATGGGTTTGTGGAGCTAGCCGATGAAGGGATGATGATTGGCTTCGAAATGGGTTTGTCGTCCACTTTGCGTGTTAAGTAAAACACCACCCAGATATAAGCAAACAGTAAGCCTATATAAACCGCAAGGTACGCCAATAGACTACTGAGTACCATGCCCGTTGGCAATTTAGTAACCGCTTCTGCCGTAGTGAGAACGCCGGTTACTAAGTAGGGTTGACGACCAATCTCAGTGACATACCAGCCAGCCAGAACCCCAATCCATCCGGAAAACGTCATCAGTACAAGACCTTTTGCCATCCAGCGGGGCAACTCACGGCCACCGCGGAGCTGCCAACGGCCAAGCCAAGAGGCGAGCAACATGAGTAGACCTATGCCCACCATGATTCGAAATGCAAAAAAGACAGGGGCTACAGGCGGAATCTTATCGCCGAAGTCATTTAAACCTTTGACCTCTCCATTCCAGTCATGGGTTAGGTAGAAAGAAGCTAGTTTAGGAATGCTCACTTCATACAAATTGGATTGCGTTTTTGGATCAGGTATCCCAATTAGAACCGCAGGCACGCCTTTGCCGCCCTCCCAAATGCCTTCCATGGCCGCTAACTTAGCCGGTTGATGCTCTAAGGTATTAAGGCCATGCAGGTCCCCCAACACAATTTGTACCGGCGTCAAAATCATGGCGGCGGTTAATGCCAGCTTTAATACCGCATGATTGGCACTCGCTCGGCAACCACGTAAATAACGGTATGCCGATAAACCCGCCAGGAGAAATGAGACTGTCAAGAATGAGGCGACCATCATGTGCAATAGTCTGTAAGGCATGGATGGATTAAAGATAATCGCAAACCAATCGTCAGCAAACGCACGGCCATCGACCATGCTAAAGCCCTGTGGGGTGTGCATCCATGAATTCAAGGCAATAATCCAAAACGCCGACAAGGTCGTACCAAAGGCGACCAGGAATATAGACATGGTGTGAACACGCTGCGAGACGCGCTTGGCACCAAAGAGCATGACACCTAAAAAAGTGGCCTCAAGGAAGAAAGCGGTTAAAACCTCATATGCCAATAATGGGCCCGCAATATTGCCAACCACTTCCATATAGCCAGGCCAATTGGTACCGAACTGAAAGCTCATGGTGATTCCGCTCACTACGCCCAGGGCAAACGTAAGGGCAAAGATTTTTACCCAAAACTGATATGCCTCTTGCCATGAAGAATCACCGGTTTTATTGTGCTGTATCTTGAAATACAGCAAAAACCAACCCAGAGCAATTGATATGGTTGGAAATAAAATATGAAACGAAATATTAGCGCCGAATTGAATGCGGCTAAGTAAGAGTGTATCGATCATAAAAATCCCTTAGAGAACGACTGGATCGCTTTATACAAACCTGACACTGGCCTCTGAACCGGTCAGATTATTATTGCATTAATTTAATTTGTTTGATTCATATTGACTACTAGAGCCCCCTGCTCTGCGATATGCATGCACAGGGGGACGCTTTATTATCGTTAAAGAGATAGCTTTACAGCTTTTTAGTACTGAAATACCAATCGACTGTGTTGTAACCTTCATTCCCGCGCTTATCAGCTGCCTCTGATGTTTTAGGCGGCGGCACAATCACATCGCACCCGGGTTTCCAGCCTTCCGGCGTTGCTACTGAATGCTTGTCGCTTGTCTGGAGCGCCTGTAATAGTCGTACAAATTCATCAATCGATCGACCGTTACTCATTGGGTAGTACACCATGGCTCGCAATATGCCATTGGGATCGATAAAAAACGTCGCGCGAACCGCCTGAGTATCTGCTGCCCCAGGATGCACCATGCCATACGCAGATGCCACTTCCATTTTGATGTCCTCAATAATTGGGAATGTAATCTTGACGCCAAACTTTTCTTCAATATTTCTAACCCAAGCCAAGTGTGAAAATAAACTATCAATCGACAGGCCTAGTAATTCGCAATTCATCGACCTGAATTCATCTGCAGCTTTTGCAAATCCAATGAATTCAGTAGTACAAACAGGTGTGAAATCCGCTGGGTGCGAAAAGAGAATCAGCCATTTGCCTTGGTAGTCGGCTAAGCATTTATCACCGAAGGTGGTCCGAGCACTGAAATTGGGTGCTTTCTCGTTTAATCGTGGGAACTGCATGGTTGTTTCGCTCATTTTGATGTCCTTGATTATGAATCTTGATTGTAATTCATTTTATATTTTTATATAATGTTTTTTAATATATTATATAAAACAATGGTCTACTGCACTAATATGAATCGCACTTAAGTCTGTTGGAAGGCCCAAATAGCCTGAATTGCCTCTTAGAAACCAAGCTTTTTTACAAATATACATATATGCGTATATTTGTGTGTAATGTCGTTTTAATCGAGAACGACTGTCTCTCGCATGCCTTCAAAGCCCCTTCTTCTCAAACCAACGAAACAGGCCCAACGTAATGAGGGTGAATATCACTGCAACTACCCACTGATTAACGTCAATAGTTTCAGGCAAGCCAATCTTTCCAAGATCTGACCAAGCCAGCACCGATGATTTAAAGAATGGATACATTTGGGCATAAATTCCTGCGCCGACTACCATGCCGATGACACCAAAGATTGCAGTCCAGCGACCTTCACCTACTGCGCCAACTGAGGTACCAGGACAATAGCCCAAGACTGCCCAACCTACCCCAAACAATGCGCCACCAACCAAAATACCGCCGACATTCATTGCTTTAAGGCTCAGCGTAATAAGCCCCATCTCATGCAAAGCCAAAATGCCAAACATGCCAATAACAATGGAAGTGAGCATGAACTTAAATATGGTCATGTCTTTTAATAGTAATGCGCCAACTTGCTTGTCATAGCGTAGAACGCGCCCTTTTTGCAGTAGGAAACCAAAGATAATGCCAGTCGCTAATCCTAATAGTTGATCTATAGACATGATTAGCTAGCCTTTCTGTACATGATATTTGCGACGATGACGCCAAAACCAAAGAACATGGCTAGTGCAACAAAGGAGCTTACGGATAACTGCATCATGCCGCTCAGTCCATGCCCACTAGGACAACCATCGGCTAAGCGAGCGCCGATCATTGCCACAATGCCACCCACAAAGGCATATACAGACCGTTTGGGAACTGAAGAGCCAAATCGTTTTTCCCACAATGGTGGCAAGCTTTCTAATTTAAAACTGCCATCTATTTTTGATGAAAGTAAAGCACCAAAGAAGATGCCAATCACCATGAGAAATTGCCAATCAACTACTATCTTTTCTTTTGTGTAATAAACATTTTGTGCAACGTAGCTAGGGTCTACTGCTTGAACTGCAAGACCTGCAGCACGTACAAAAGTAGTCGATGCTCCTAGGTAGGTAGACTTACCCATATAGACTGTAGTCAGATATACAGAAATAATTGCCAGCACCCCAACTAAGGCACCTGCCAAATAAGGGCTCCATCCTTTGGGGCTAGATGTTCTCGTTTGTTTTGGATTAATCATCTTGAAACCTTCTTAGTCATTGACTTGTATTCTTTTGATTAATCAAAATCACTTATAAAAGCTATCATTGCTGCGACTTGCGCCACAAGTATTAATTCCCAATATGGAATACATTGGGCAGAACTTAAATACGCCAGAAGCTAAAGGAACAATACCAATCCAGCCCCATGCGCCAATCACACTAGTTGCAGCTAATACCACTAAAACTAGTCCAACAGAGATACGTAGTACGCGATCGATACTGCCGACAGAACATTTCATAAAACCCCCTATAAGAATATTTATTACCTTATTAAGACTATTCTTATAAGAATCAGGCTCTTTGATCTATATCAATAACTAGCCGCAGTAATTGAGCTGATAGGTCAAGATCGGGTCAACTGACTGCTATAAAAATCGGGATTTTTTTAATGTCATCTCATCGGCCAGTCGGGCCTTTGGCCTGCCCAGCACGATTCGAACGTGCGACCTACGCCTTAGAAGAAATCGTGGCTGGTCAAAAAATCAACAATTTCAATGGCTTAGGTCAAAAAATATCAACTGTGTAATAAACTGTGTAATGGGTATCGTATTCCTGAGACCTTAATTTCGCAGCCTAGGATAGTGTTTTGCTAATAGAAACTCAAGCATCAATTTGACAAGTTAAGGTGGCAATACTATTCAACTTTAAGAGGTTGTCCTTCAACCATAATCAGAATTCCTTGAAGTAGAAGATTATCAAAAATCCCCCTCTTTGGGGAAGGCTCTAAAAAATTAAGTAAGTTCATATCTGAGTAAAGTACTTAGCTTTTTAAAAAAAATTGGCCCGCTGTGATAGAGAGAATACCAATTGAAAATGCAATGATAAATCCTAATTTTTTTGCATTCATGAACTTCTTCTTTATTTATCAAACACTAACGCGCCTTATTAATTCTTTGCGCTCTTCTATATCTTGGGAATTGCCCTCAACTACCACCTTTCCCCGCTCAACCACATAATGCCTATCGCATAAATGAATTGCTTTATGGATATTTTGTTCAATCAGAAGAATAGAGACTCCCTGAGACTTCAGCTCCTCAATTAGCCGAAAAATATCGGTAACCACCATGGGGGCAAGACCTTCGGTAGGCTCATCAATTAATAATAGCTTTGGATTACCAACCAATACTCGCGCCATTGCTAACATTTGTTGCTCGCCGCCAGATAAAGTGGTGCCTAATTGATCTCGCCTTTCACTTAGCCGCGGAAACCGCTCAAAAACCATTTGTATTCGCTGTTCTGCAGCTTTTCGCTCACTTGATTCAACCTGCATCAATCCAAGCTTAAGATTGCCCTCGACACTGAGCCCAGGAAATACTCTGCGATCCTCCGGCACCAAACCCAATCCTAATCTTGTGATTTCGTTTGGCGGTAAAGCATCAATGGGATGACCCTGAAATAATATTTTCCCCTGAGAAGGCCTATACCAACCAGCAATGGTTTTAAAAATAGTAGTTTTACCAACCCCATTCCTTCCAAATAAACCCACGGTCTCTCCGGGATGTACAGATAAATTTACTCCCTGTAAAACATGAGATAGCCCAAGATTGACATGTACATCATGCATCTCCAAAATCATGCCAACTCCTCTCCAAAGTATGCTGTTTGTACAAGCGGATTTGCGCGAACCCGTTCGGGATTGCCTTCGGCCAATTTTTTTCCTTGTGCCATTACGATGACCTTTTTGGATAAATCCATTACAAGTTCTACGTCATGCTCAATCAATAGAACTGCTATTTTTGCTCCCAAATGTTTAATCAGCTCAGAAGTCTCCTGAGTATCGGCCCGAGACATCCCTTGGGTAGGCTCATCTAAGAGCAGGAGTTTTGGTCGAGTTGCCAAAGTAACTGCAATTTCCAGCCGTCTTTGTTCGCCATGAGATAAGGCCCCCGCAAGTTGCTCACGAGAATCAAGCAACCCAAATTCTTGTAATAATTCCTCCGCTCTTGCAATTGCAATAGTGCTTTTACTCAAGGGCAAAAATAAAAGTGAGCGAGACTCTAACGCTTGGCTTGCTATTCTTAAATTATCAATCACAGAAAGGTCAAAAAAGAGATTGGTAATCTGAAATGATCGAGCCATACCGCATGACAATCGCTCCTCGGGACTCATTTGTGTAACATTCAGGCCATTTAATTCAACAAGTCCAGAATCGGCCATAAAAGTACCACTGATTAAATTAAACAAGGTACTTTTACCTGCGCCATTTGGACCAATAATAGAGGTGACACCTAAACGCGTCACTTCAAAACTAACATCATCAACCGCTCTAAGACCACCAAAGCGCTTACTTAAATGATTTGCCCTGAGAATGACTTCGATATCTTCCATCACTCCCCTCCTTTATTGGGATGTTTCTTACCCAGATATTTTGCGAATAAACCAGCGAGTCCTTTGGGTGCAGAAACAACAATAACTACAAAGACAATTCCTATAATAATGTGGTGGTGAACAGTCCAAGTTCCAATAATGGATTTGAATAGAGTCAAAAGAACGCTGCCTAGAATTGGTCCTATTAAAGTTCCCACGCCACCCAAAACAACTGTAACTACCGCATTACCAGAAACACTAAAAAACATTAGCTCTGGTGAAACAAATCCTCTCAACATGGGATAAAGAGCCCCAGACACAGCAGCAACCACTGCAGCTAAAATAAAGGCAACTTGTTTTGGCCCTTTCGACTTATAGCCGACGTAGGCTAAACGATCCTCATTGCATCGGATAGCATGCCATATTGATCCCATGGGGGTTGTAAGAAAATATTTCAGGACAGCGTACAAAATACCAATAGTCAACAGAGTAATCAAAAAAAATGCACCTGGATGACTAGTATCGATAGAGCCAAATGGGGTCATGATCTGCAAAATAGGGACGCCCATCATTCCATCTGATGCTCCAAGGCTCCGAGTGTTATAGACAACCTTGGCAGCTACCTGAGCAAGCCCAAAGGTAATTAATGCAAAGTAAACCCCTTTTGACCGAAGCGCTATAAAACTAGCAATCCACCCTAATACAATGGATGAAAGGGTCACAATCCCTATTGCTAAAAAAAACGATGGCGAAATTTCTTTCAGAACTAAAGCGGACAAATAAGCGCCAAAACCAAAATAAAACGCCTGACCAAGTGACAGTAATCCAACGATCCCAAGCAATAAATCAACAGACATTGCAAGCCCGCCAAAGATCAATGCTTCTGTCGCTAGCCTCAGAAAGAATGTGTCCTCAAGAATACTTCCAACTACAAATAAAACTAGGGCTGATGAGAGTAAAAGTAGCTCAATAATTCGAATCGCTTTTACTTGAGGATTATGCATTTTTCATCCCCCCATACAGACCAGTTGGCTTAAACATCAAAACCAAAACCATCACTGTAAATACCAGCGGATCTGACCATACTGGAGAAATATATAGAGAAGAAATTGATTGTAATTGTGTAAGTAATATTCCCGCAATTAGAGCCCCCTTAATGCTTCCAAGGCCCCCAACAATGACAACACTAAAGGCCATCAAAATAAAGTCTCGTCCCATAGTAGGAAATACTGAATAGATTGGGGCTAGCAGCACACCAGCAAGGCCGGCTAATGCCACCCCAAATGCAAATGTCAGTGCATAAACCCGCATCACCGGTATGCCTAATGAAGAGCTCATATCTTTGTCATAAGCAGAGGCCCTTACGATTGCACCAAATTGAGTTTTATAAATTAATATCCATACAGAGAAAATCAGTAAAGCGCCAAATCCCATCAAAAATAAGCGGTAATTTGGAAACATGACCCCTAACAACTCGCTAGCCCCTGAGATTGGGGCGCTAGGTTTAATTGGATTGGCACCCCAAATAATCTTGTATGCATCCTCCAAAACCATTGCTACGCCAAATGTCAGCAACAAAGTAAGAATATGGCGATCTTTATAATGAAATACCTTCTGAATCAAAAGCCTTTCCATCGCAAAACCAATTGGTATCAATAACAAAGGGACTAATAAAAGGCAAAACCAAAATGAAATCCCCATAGTCATAAGGCTCACGCTGATGAAAGCCCCGGCAGCATAGAACTCACCGTGCGACATATTAATAACGTCTAGCAGACCAAAGATAATAGTCAAACCTAAAGCCATTAGAACCACAGCAACGCCAATTGAAAGTCCATTGACTATCTGTGGTGCATAAATAAATTGTAAACTCTCTAGCATTGAAAACCCAATTCCTTAGTAATATTCATAAGCTAAAAAAAACTCCGCATCCGAAAAAAAGGATGCGAAGTAATTTACAGTTATATTAAAAACGAGTACATACATCAGGGCCAATTGCCTGATCAGAGGGAACCCTTCCAACAATATTAAATTCGCCATTCTCCACGCGAACAGCAAACATATCTTGCATTGCCTGGTGATCTCCAGCACGCATCTTCTTTGTGCCTTGTGGAGTTTGCCAACTTAAGTCATCCATTGCAGTCCGAACTTTATCAGTTTCAGTAGACTTAGCTTTTTCTACGGCAGCTTTATAAAAGTATAAAAGCCCATAAGAATCTGCACCATAAAGATCGGGTAGCTTGTTATAAGCTTTCTGGAAATCAGCAACGAACTTTTTATTCGCTGGAATATCTAACTTAGGTGAGTAGCCAACGCCTGTTACAAACCCATTTGCAGACTTCCCAATAGCACCTATATTTTGAGATGTGACTGTTCCAGATGCTCCGACAATTGTCACCCCTTTATTCAGGCCATACTCTCCCATCTGTGAAAATAACCGTACAGTATCGTTTCCAGCTACGGAGGTATAGATCACATTAGGCTTAGCAGACCTTACTTGACCAAAGTATGGTGAATAATCCTTATTATCAAGGGGTGCAAAAACCTCGCCAACAGCCTTGCCGCCTTTTTCAGTAGAAGCCCTCTTAAATGCCGATACAGTGCTCCGACCCATCTCATAGTCAGGTCCGATAAAGAATATATTTGCCTTAGGAATTTCTTTTTCAACCCATGCAGCTAATGCTGCAGACTGCATACCTGCACGCGCATTTACACGAAATACGTTTGGCGAGCATTTATCTCCAGTAATCGAATCTGCAAATGAAACCGATGTTGCCATTAGCCTATTATTTCGTTCGGCTACCTGCCCTACCGCCAATGTAGATCCCGAATTAACAGTTCCAGTTAAAAAGTCAACTTTTTCTACTTGGAATAATTTCTCGGCCTTTTGGGTTGCGACTGCAGGATTTGCCTCCTCATCTTCGTAAATCAAATTAACTTTTCTACCATTAATACCACCGGCAGCATTAATTTCCTTAGCGGCGAGATCTAAGCCCATTTTTACTTGCTCACCAATTGGGGTATACGTACCAGATAATGGCGTTACAACACCAATTTTGATAGGGCTAGATTGCGCAGAAGCTAAAGGTGCGCCAAGACATAAAGCTACAGCTAGAGCGATTTTTTTTGTTTCAAATTGCTTTTTCATGATGTACTCTCCTTTAAAAATTAATAACCAACAAAATTTGGTTGACGCTTTCCATGAAAAGCCTCAACCCCTTCCTTAAAATCGTCCGAATTACGTAAACGGCTATAACAATGACCCTCGACTTCAATTGCTGTAGTTAATAGGCAATCCTCTGTTTCGTTCAGCATCTTCTTTGCTGTTCTCTGCGCGAGAGGCGAGAATGCACGTAGTTCATCTACTAATTTAGAAACGGCACTAGCAAGTTCAGAATCTGGAACGCACTCAGTTGCTACGCCCCATTCATATGCTTGCTGACCTTTAATGCGCCGAGAACGCATCACAATATCTTTAGTTCTAGTTATGCCAACCATTTTTTGTAAACGCGCAGATCCACCTGAACCAGGAATTTGACCTAATTTTTGTTCTGGCAATGCATAGAGGGTAGATTCAGCTGCTATTCGAAAATCGCATGCTAAAGAAATTTCAAAGCCAACACCAAAACAATAGCCATGGTTTGCAGCAATGACTGGTTTTGTACAACGCGTAGGCGCTGCAATGTTCCATGCTAATTTTGAAACGGATTCTGGAGTCGCATCCAAAAACCCTTTAATATCTCCGCCACTAGAGAAATGCTCCCCTTCAGCTCTCAATACAATAATACGGACGCGATCATCAGCATCTAAGGTCTCGAATGCAGCGCGTAATTGATCGCGCTGTGGCATCTGTATCACGTTAAAAGGAGGCCTCTTTAAAACAATATCTGCCCTTTGTTGGGATTCATTAATTTCCACATAGAAACCATCAGGGTTATCAAGAATATTGCTAAAGGGATGCTTCAAAATTGTGGTCATAAAGTCTTTCAAGTTAAAAAATTAAGCTCTTTCATATTCGCCAGCTACCAACATCCGCCGCAACACCTTTCCCACTGGGGACTTTGGAATTTCTTTTACAAACACGTACTCTCGGGGTCGCTTTAGGTTGATTAAATCAGAACCTCGGCAATATTCATCTAGGGTGTTTGAATCCAAGATCCCAGAAGCCCTTATGAAAGCAACTACTTTTTGGCCAAGGCGATCGTCTTTTAACCCTGCAACCGCTACCTCACTCACCAAAGGATGCAAAGACAAGAGTGATTCGATCTCGACAGGGGAAATATTTTCACCCCCAGAAATGATCATGTCATCTACGCGGCCGGTAACAAACAAATCGCCAGACTCATCAAAGTAACCTGTATCGCCCGTGAAATACCAGCCTCCCCGAATAGACTTTTGATCTGCATCTGGTCGCTTCCAGTAACCTTCAAATGCCTCATCTCCTGAGAGGTCACAAATGATCTGCCCCTCTTCATTGCAGGGTGCCACTAGTGTAGGCATAGTCTGTATAGATCCTTGATCTAACTTAACTACCTTAATACGTGCATTTATTCCAGCCTTGCCAGCGCAGCCTGGCTTAGCTACAGCATTCTGATTAATAGTGTATGTATAAATTTCACTTGAGCCATAGTGATTTACGAATAATTCAGGAGCAAAGGCTTCATTTAGACTCAGCAATAAAGCATCATGCATAGGAGCGCCTGCAAATCCTAACTTCCTAACCGTTTTAACTCGACTTACATTGAAATTTTTTGACTGGAGCATGTCGTGATAAAGCGTTGGCACTAAATAGAGATGAGTCACTGCCTCCCGCTCAATTGCTTCTATTGCCATATCCGCATCCCAACGTGGTATGGCAATATATGTGCCATTAACAATGCATAGAGATAGTAGTGTACGCACACCCATGGTGTGATAAAGGGGCATTACACCTAAGGTCACCTCAGCCATTGCATACTGGTTTTGAGCCACATGTGCAATTCCTGCTGCTCGCTCAGCCTGCTGCTTTCTAGGAACACCTTTCGGCTTGCCGGTAGTGCCGGAAGTAAAAAGCATGACAGAAACATCCTCGACATGCCCCTGTGCAGTAGGTTTAACACCTACCTGTATTAACTCCTCAAAATACGTATACCCATCTGAGGGTACCTTATCCATACAAAGAATGACCGAGATTGATTTGCTAGTTTCTGATTGCAAATAGTTACTAAGAGATACTTCCTCAACGAATGCTAGTTTGACATCGGCATTTTGAGCACAATAGTCAATCTCATTAGGCTTAGAACGCCAATTTAAAGGTACGATAGCGATACCTGCCATCTGGCAAGCCCAATGAATTGTGGCTGACTCAAAGCGATTTTGTAAAATAGTCAAAATTCGATCGCCGTTCTTCAAGCCTTTTTTATTAAAAAATTCTTGAATTGCGCCAATATGTAGCGCCCATTCTTCGTAGGTGTAGCGCTTACTACCGTCTACGAGCGCCAAGCTGCTTGGATCACGCTCTACAGCTTGCAAAAAAGTTCTGCCCAAATCAAGCATGCTCTCTCCCATTTTTGTGGGCCCTAGCTGAGGCAACTTCTAAAACTGCCTCGACTATTCCTACATATCCGGTACATCGACATAAATTGCCCGACAAACCTTCCCGAACCTCTGACTCAGTCGGATTTGGATTTCTGTTAAGTAAGTCCTCCGCTGATATCAAGAATCCGGCCGTACAAAATCCGCATTGAAGTGCATAGTATTTTTTAAAGGCGCTTTGCAAATCAGATATCTCGCCTGACTTTGAAATACCTTCTACGGTATTAACACTAGCGCCATTTACTTGACAGGCAAACATCAGACAGGAACGAACAACCTCTCCATCAAGCACAACCGTACATGCTCCACATACGCCATGTTCGCAACCAGCATGGGTACCTGTTAAGCCCATATCATGCCGAATGAAATCAAGCAATGTAGTGCGAGATTCACAAGTAGCTTCGCGCTCAAGGCCATTTAAAGAGAGCGTTACCAAATGGTTCTTCATTCTATTTATTCACTTTAAAATCTATAGCTTGTTGGCATGCACGCTTGCCAAGTGAGCGCATTAAATGTCGGCGCAGTCCTGAAGTTGCAGTCGGATCTTCCCTAACCTCTGTTTCAGAGGCTAAATCGTCAATAAACTGGTTGATCTCATTTACAGAATTAGCAACGCATTTATATACCCGCGCAGTATCATCAATACCTCCAAACCCTACAGTCCAACTATTGCCCTCCTGGATGACTGCAACAGCTACTACAGCAAAATCTCCATGGCGATAACCGTACTCGGCAAATCCAAATCTAGCATCATGCCCACGAATAGGAAACTGGATAGACTCGATGAATTCGTTTGATTGACGGCAAGTTTGAAGTGCTCCTAGAAAAAAATCCTTGGCTTGAACTATCCGCTTCTTCTTTTTACTGACCAGTGTGACAGAGCCCTCTAATACGGCTAGGCCAAGAACTAATTCGGCGCTGGGGTCAGCATGAGCAATTGATCCGCATACTGTTCCACGATTCCGAATTGGGGCATGGGCTATCCATGGGAACATCATGCTTAAAAGTGGCTGAGTCTTATCAAGATCACTCCACTTTTCTAATTCAGCCTGTCTAACACCAGACCCAACAAGCAGGACATCACCAGAAACACCAAAATTTTTGAGCTCTATAACCTTATTGATATCAATTAGATGATCGGGGCTAGCAACCCTCATTGCCAATACAGGAACAAGCGTTTGACCGCCAGCAATGATACGAGCATCATCACCATACTGATCCAACAAATTTAAAATATCTACTTGAGAGTTGACCTGGTGCATCACAAATGGAGCAGACTTCATTTACTAACTCCCAATATAGTAAATAATCTGTTAAGCAAGAGTTTAAATAAGCCTTCCTGTTTTGCACCGGCTTCTTTTGCAAGCCCCCTAAACAGCTGGTCTAAGACTAATCGAATCGCACCCTCTAATAATCTGCTACCAATTGCTGCAAGCTTTCCTGATACCTGAGCTTGGTAGTCGTACTTTAAAACAGTAGTGCCCCCATCATTCTTCAGGCTTACTTGACCTATTCCCAGCGCCATTCCCAATGGGCCCCGACCTTCTCCCCCTAAGGAAAAACTATCAGGATCTTTAATATTTGTTAAATCGACCTTGGCTTCAAAGCGAGCCTTTGCAATACCAATCCGTACTACTGCTATGCAATCAAACCGAATACCATTGGATAGAGATGTTTTACGTATGGATTCACAGCCCGGAATAACATTCTTTAACCTCTCCGGATCAAGCAAAACTGCAAAGATATTTTCTGGAAGAACCTGTAACCTAACTTCGCCCTGAGCTTTCAAAGGATAATCAGCATTTGAGGCCATTGAAGAAGTCTGATTAGATGACTTATCAAGCTTGAGCGAACCCTTTTTTACAAGATGCGCATGAATTCTACTTGGGGTTGCAGGCAGAACAATATCCTCGATATCTAATGCATCTGCAATTGCATTTGCAATGCAAACTGGAGTACTCATACTATTTCCTTCACCAATTCCTTTGGCACCCAAAGGAGTGAATGGACTTGGAGATTCTTGGTGATAAATTTTGGGAGTACAAATATCGCTTGCAGTCGGTAAGCGATAATCTGCAAAAGTTCCTGACAGAAAATTTCCATCACTACTATAGACAAACTCCTCAAAAAGAGCTGCCCCAACAGCTTGTGCATAAGCACCATAAATCTGTCCATCCGCTAAGGCTGGGTTTAATATTTTTCCTGCGTCATGTACGGTAATGTATTGATCAACCTTTGCGGAGCAAGTTTCTGGATCTATCTCGATCCCACAGGCATCGATAGCAAAACCATAAGCAGCAGAAGTATTGATTCGATCATCCTCATCAGGCGCCTCTAAAACATCTGCGCTCCAAAAGTACGTTTCTTGTAATGCCAGAATAGCTTCGGGTCCAAGAGCCTGTCGAATCAATCCCGGAGACCAGTGGAAATTCCCACATAATCTTGAGAAAGAAATACTCCTATTTTCATCTCCAGCTACCGATATGTTTCCATTTGCAAATATTAAGTCTTCTGGCTTCGCCTGCAGCGCGTGCGCTGCATATTCAGCAATTCGAGCCTTCAACTTTTCAGCCGCAAGAAATACTGTACCCGCAACTGCTCCCGCAAAACGACTCGAATAGTTCCCGGCAGCAATTGACCATGCATCTTTAGCCGTATCGAAATCCACATTCACCTGAATTTGTGCAGGCAAGACGCCAAATACGTCTGCTAATAGCTGGCTAATCACGGTTTGATGGCCTTGACCAGCTGGGGCTGAAGCGATATTGGCAGCAATATTTCCAGAAGGGTCAATACTCACAGTTGCTGAGGTAATCGCTCCATTTTTAGGACCGGCTTTTGCTCTTTGCTCTTTTGTAAGAACGGTTGTGATGTAACCCATATTAGAAACTGAAGGTTCAACAATCGATGAAATACCAATGCCGTAGTAACGTCCCTCTTTTTTTGCCTGCTCCCTACGGTCTAATATTTTTCGAAACTCTGGAGAACCCTCCAGTATTTTCAAAGCCTGTTGGTAGTTACCAGAATCTAGTAATGCTCCTGCGGCTGCCCGATATGGAAATTGGTCTTTTTGAACATAATTTAGTGCTGCAATTTCTTGATGCGTTTTGCCCAAGGTTTTCGCAATTTTATGAATCAAGCGTTCTAGCGCATAATAAACCTGAGGACCGCCAAAACCCCTTACCAGCCCAGTAGGAGTTTTATTGATCAATACGATACGATTACGAATTTTTACATTCTGAATTTGATATGGGCCTGTCACGCAACCATGCATACGATATAAGGTTGCTGGCTCAGGAGCCCTTAAATAAGCACCACAATCTTCAATTTGATCGTAATCTAGCGCTAATATTTTTCCATTTCCATCCACTGCAGCGCGTAAATGAGTGTGGCGAGATGTTGCAGAAGTGGCTGCCTGAAGATGCTCTAAACGATCCTCAATAAATTTCACTGGGGCACCCGCTTTACGCGATGCCAAGCAACTCATGATGATATAGGGCAATACTGATTGTTTAACACCAAAACTACCGCCTGAATCTGGGGCAACATGATGACGTAATTTTGTTCCGGGAATCTTAAGTGCAGCAGCCATGACTACTTGTAATGAGAATGGCCCCATAAAATTTGACGTTACTTCATATGAGGAGTCCGCCTCTCGCCATTGTGCAATAACACCCCCTGTTTCTATGGGTGTACAAGAATTGCGAGGATAGCGGATATCCACTTCAATGACACTGGCAGCCTGTTGGAAAGCAGTATCTGGATCACCATATTGAAATGAGCGATCTAAAACACAATTACTACCAATATCCTCATGCAAAATGACGGAATTATCTTGTAGAGCAGCATCTACATCGACTAAAGCAGGAAGAGGCTGAATATTGACCCCAACCCTCTCAACCCCGTCTTCTGCCAGCGCACGTGATTCAGCAATGACTACTGCTATAGGCTCTCCCACATAGCGCACGTATTCGCTAGCCAATACCCACTGACGCATAGAGGTTTTCACAGCAACCACCAATGGATTAGACCAGGCCTGGACATCCTTGAGCGTCAAAATAGCCCTCACACCCCTAATCTGTAATGCCTGCTCGATGTAAACGGAAATAATTTTTCCATGAGCGATTGGAGAGCGCACAACTGCTGCATACAAGGTTCCAACCGGCAAAGGGAGATCATCGAGGTAGCGACCTCGCCCCGTCAGAAGAGCAACATCTTCTACGCGTTCACATGACCTGCCTAAATAATTTGCACTTGGTTTCAATCTACTCTTTTCAGCTGAATTAATATAAATTAATGCTGAAAGAAGCTTAATCATCGGATAAGCAGCATGCTTACCCTAAAGTCCGACTGCTTACCTTAGAGTCTGATTATATGCATCAGGTAAACCCTAGGAGTCTAGCTTGGATGCCTTTTCTACTTGCTGACGATAAAGGCTTGGGGTAACCCCCTGGTGCTGTTTAAAAAACCGAGTGAAATGACCTTGCGCAGAAAACCCCAACTCATCCCCAATATGTATCAAGCTCTCATCCTTATCAGCTAGAGCGTCGAATGCAAATTCCATTCGAAGCACATTAGCAAATACTACTGGCGACAATCCAGTACAACGTCGAAAGAGCTCAAAGAAGTGTGAGCGAGATAGATTAACGCTTTTAGCGACTAATGCGATGTCATTAAAGCCTTGGGGAGATGTACGCATTAGGTGAATCGCCTTCCTAATGCGCGGATCCATAAAAGCCAATGTATTTCCAGAGCTTCGTAAATCGCCAGCAGTTATAACATCGATATTTTCCATAAAGCTTAAAGTAAGCTCTAACAACATAGACTCAAGTTGGTCATGGGCAATTTGATCTGCCCACCATAATTCCATCGATATCTTTTCCAAAGCCTTTTTTTGATGAACGCCCATGGTAGATAGATTATTAATAAAAAAACGGGGATGACTGCTGGCTAAGAATTTTTTACTAAAAGATGCCAACCATTTTGGCTCAAGATAAAGAGCTAGCAAAATTGGATTATTGCCATCAACCGGTAGATGGAGATATGAATGCTCCTCCCAGGCATTAATCAGTACTGCATTACTGTCAGTCAATGGACAATTTTTTCCTCGGACCTGAAAAGCAGTGTCAGGACCGCCGACCTTGCATAAAATGTGGCAATGATGATGCGCATGGGTAACCAAGGGCGCATCCATTTCTAGTAGCGCCACGCGACCAAACTCTCCATGAAGTAGTCGAATTACCTTAGACATAATTAATCATCTCACAGACCTAGATTTGCTGGGAGGTAGGTTGTATTGCAGCGCAAAAGAAAGACCCTAAGATTTCAGGACTTTTTAAGCATCATCTATTTCATCTTTATTGGGTGTAAATCGGTACAGTGTGCGTGCGCTACTTCTGCTGCAGGGATGGAGGCTTATACGGTGTAGAATCTTAGGGAATCTACTAATTGAACTGACCTGATTTTTAGTACCACTCCAAAAGAGAGGATTTTTGATAATCTTCACCCTAAAGGAGTGCTAAATATGGCAAAAGGCCAACGTCTCAAACCCGAGCAAATCGTCACCTTATTGCGTCAAATCGATGTTTTAACCGCTAATGGCAAAACCCTAGCCCAAGCTTGTAAAGAAGTGGGCACGGTAGAGCAAAGCTACTATCGCTGGCGCAAGATCTATGGCGGCATGAAAGTCGATCAGGCTCGTAAGTACAAAGAGCTAGAGCAGGAAAATACCCGACTCAAGAAGCTCGTTGCAGACTTATCGCTCCGAGAGGTGATGCTCAAGGAAGTTATCAAGGGAAACTTCTAAGCCCTACTAGGCGTAAAAATGCAGCGCAGCTACTCATGGATCGGCACAACATCTCTGAGCGGGCTGCCTGCAGTTTAGTGGGGCTATCCAGAGCAGCGTATCGGTACATGCCGCTGCCCAGAGATGATGAAAAGCCGCTGAGGGCTGAAGTTATCCGCATGGCCAGCACTTATGGCCGTTACGGTTATCGATTTATTGCGGGCATGATGCGTAATAGCGGTTGGGGTCAGGCAACTACCGCAAAAGTAGCTCGCATCTGGCGAGAGGAAGGTCTAAAGATCCCGCAAAAGCAGCCTCCTAGAGGCAGACTCTGGCTCTCCGATGGTAGTTGTATGCGCCTGAGGGCTACTCACCTCAATCATGTTTGGAGTTACGATTTTGTCTTTATCAGAGATGCCTATGGTGGCAAGATCCGCATGCTCACGATAATTGATGAGTTCAGTAGAAAGTGTTTAACGATCTTCTGCGCCAGAAGAATTGGATCAATCCAAGTCATTGAACAACTGGCTAATGCCATGATTGAAAACGGTATCCCAGAGTACATACGCTCGGATAACGGTCCAGAATTTATTGCCAAAGACCTGCGCAAGTGGCTTGCCGGCATTGGCGTCAAAACTGCCTACATTACTCCAGGCAGTCCTTGGGAGAATGGCTTTTGTGAAAGCTTTAACGGCACCTTCAGGGATAACTTACTGGATGGGGAGATCTTTTATAGCCTAAAAGAAGCCCAGATCATCGTGGGGGAGTGGGTCAAGCACTATAACCATGTTAGGCCCCATAGTGCATTAGGTTATAGGCCACCAGCACCCCAAACCCAAGTACCCAAACTATTGCAGAATCAACCCATGTTGTTGCAATGATTTACTATAGAAAAACTCTCTTAAGCAGTGGACCTAAATTGACAGCAGATCACTCGCAACGAGAACTCAATCAATTTGAAAAAAGGAGAACGATATGAGAGAAATTGCAGTTAGAGGATTTATGAACGAGAAATTTAATACCACCTTCGGTAAAGGCTTGTTTAGAAGAGCGATGTTTAATGGCTCAGTAGAGCTAGGCAGTCCAAATCAAAAATACCTAGTGGATTACTTTGAATATAGCAATTGGGAAAATACTGCCAAAACAGATGAGCAGATGGCAACTGTTCGAAAACTCAGCGATGCTGGTATTGCAGAACAACCGGGCGTTCTAATGTCCTGGATCCAGCACTACGATCCACTGACCAAAACAAAACTGGTTGTTGGTGGATTTAGCATCTACTCCCCAGAAACCAAGGAGCTGCATGTAGAGATTGAAGATCAAGAAAACAACACCAAGGATTCCTGGACGCTAGATGTACATCTTTGTAAAAGTACTGGCGTTAATAAGCCAGTGTTTATAGCAACCAATGTGGATTTAAACTAATTGACGCTTTAAATTTATACAAAATTCACCTAAAAAAAGCCCTATACGCAAAGATCTAACAGCTTCGCATTACTGAGTAGCTGGAATTACTAAAAACAGCGTATAGCGCGAATTTGAGGTGTTACTCGAGGATCGCTGGTTTAAGTCCGTTTAGCTATTGTCTAAATCCCACGAAAAGAAGCGATTTTTTATAAATACTGCATAAAGAACAGGTTAAGAAAATTGCACTTTTCTTAACCCGCTTTGTAAGTCATTGATTCTTGGAAGATCTTTTTTGATGACCAAGCAAACAAATTTCGGTCGACCTTTTGAGACTTAGAAAACATACTAAATACGTACTTTTTATTTATCTAAGGAGCACTAAATGGCACAAGCAAAAACCCTCTCTCAAGTAGAACTAGATCTTGTTCTTAATTACGTCAGTACCAAAAAATACGCCCTGCGCGATCGGGCAATCATTCTCACCAGTTTTCTTGGAGGCCTTCGTGTCGCTGAAATAGCCAGTCTAAAAATGGGGGATGTAGTGAATCCTGACGGCAGTATTAAAAATGAAATACGCCTTGCTGCTGCGCAAACTAAAGGAAAGCATCCAAGAACGGTTTTTGTCTCCCAGCGCTTGCAGGCCGAATTAGCCAATTACCTAACAACTAGGCATTTAAAGGGCGCTGACACTCCCCTCTTTCACACTGAACACCGGCTTGGATTTAGTGCCAACGGCTTATGCGTCTGGTTTTATCAGCTGTATAAAAATGTAGGCATTAGTGGCGGAAGTAGCCATTCGGGAAGGAAATTCTTTATTACTACCCTCGCCAATAAAGGCATTGGTGTGCGTATCTTAGCCAGTCTCGCTGGTCACAGATCAATTGCGGTCACCCAGCGTTATATTGATGTAAACGATGAGCAAAAAAGACAGGCTGTAGAGCTGATATAAAAATAGTCGGGTAAAACCGACTCTAATGTGAAAAGCCAGTTAGCTGAAAAACCCGCTCCCGTGCGCAGTCCAATTCTTGGCTCCCTAGGGAAAATAGGCGGCTTGCAAAATTCTCATCCTCGAAATCAAAGCGAGTCTGAAAGTTTTTAACTGGTTGCGGCTCTGGAAACCCGCCCAGAGCAGCTTGCTCAGAAACCTGTAATGCACGGTCTTTATGCCTCATGACCATTAATGTCATATGGCGCCGCATGTGATCATCCCCACTTTTGTGCCTTGCTGCCAATGGGTCAAGTTTGCCAATAAACCGTTCGACAAGCATTGCCATTGCGCCGGCTCGCCAAAGCTCGAGCCGAGGGTTTGAGGCTATGGTGTAGATCAAGAGTAGATCTTTCCACATATTCTTTAATTTGGCTCCCTTGAGGACTTGTTGGTGAATTTGCCTTATTTGCGTATTCGGCCAAATTTGCGCTAATGCATTAATAAGCTGGGCAATGGACGGAGGATCTTGATCTACGCTGAGTTTAAGTAGGATGTCATCATCACAAACAAAAAACCTGTCTTTACCTTTAATAATTTCAATTACTGGAGGAGACGAATCCATCAGCTGTTTTTTATGACCCTCAAACCAAGAGCCAAACGAATAATTTAAGACGGGGCCGTACTTTGCAAAACAATCCAAAACTTGCCTATTATCAATACTCATTTTTTTAGGTAATCGTTTTGGCTTTACATACAGACTAGCGGCTGTATAGCTTGGACTAATGCGTAGAAAGTTAAAGAAAAGCCTGGCCCTCTCTTGATGGCAATCTTGCTGCTCCGCACAAAGTTTTCCGCCCATGCGGATATCTCCTGCCTGAATTTACCTACTTTTTTGTTATTAGATTTTATATGTATTCACCCAAATAAGACTTGGTTGAAATGAAGGTGTGACTGGAATTAACCATCACACTTTTATTAAACCTAGGAGAAAGTCCATGAGTGAAAGTACCGTAGTGGAATCAGGCGTCAGCACCCTAAGTGATGAAAAAACGAATTCCAACCCATTTGCTGTGGGTATTGGAAATTTATTGACTGGCAGCAATCCGGAAAAAGCGATTGGAGACTCAATTGACCGCTTAGTTGAGTACCGTAAAAACTGGGAATCAAATGAGTTATCCAGCGCCAATGACGTTTTGTATGGCATTTTGCAGCACTGCTATGCCCTCAACAATACGATGCAGGGATCAGACAGTATTGCTAAAAGCCTTAAAAAAGGCTTAGCCAACTACATTAAGACCCATGAATACAAATTTAGTGATAGCTCACCCCTTATTACTAAGATTGTTAAATGCGTGTTTGGTGTTGATCGCCGCAGGGTTAATGCCTACAGCACGGCCATGAAAGCAGCCATGGCAGCAAGAATCAGTGTTTTAGATCTACCCAAATACTTTCGTGAAAACGGCGGTGTAGAAGAAGTGCGCCGCACCGCTTCAAGCAAAGGCAAATCCATTGCTCAAAAAGTAGAGCTAGGCAGAACGGTTCTGGATGGCGAAATATTAGCCAAAGTGCAAAGTGACTCTCTAAATGCCTCCTTTTCCAATGAGCAATTAGAGGAAGGCGTTGTACTCCTAGCAACCCGGGAAGACGACGGCAGCTTTGCCATCCGTAGGGTCGTGCAAAGCGGGTCAGCTGTTAAATCTGCATTGGCAGCATGCTCAAGCGTTGGCGCCGAAAAAGAAAAGGCGCAAAAGCTCGCAGATGAAACAAAGGCAATTGAAGATGAGCGCTTAGCAGCCCAAGCAAAACTCAAAGCCGCTTGATCTTATTGTTCAACTCATTGGTTGCTGGCATTTATGCAATTAAGTTAAATCCAGCAATCATTTTTACATTTAAGGAGATTGCAATGCACAACCCTAGACCGCCTTCCGTTGTTATACAAGCACCCCAGTGTTTAGATGATTTTGCCCTACAGCCCAATAGTCGATTTAAGCTTGAATCCATGCTTGATTTAAGCTTACCTATTCCTGCAAATGGTGTTTGCGGGATCGTCCTTTACGGCCTTTATGGAACCGGCAAGACTACCTTAGCAAATTTATTGCCAGGTCTTATTGAAACAGCCAAGATCAATCCAGCTAGTACTGCAATGAGCGCGGGATCACTATTTGATACTGAGGATCCCAATTCCGATTATTTTGCCTGCGCACAAGGTCAAAATGGTGCTCAATTAACTCAAGCCATTCAAAATCGAACTAGCTATATGTCATTTAATAGTAGCGGTTTGCATTACATCATCATGGATGAGGTGGATGTATTAACACCCGCTGCTCAGGCAGGCTTCAAATCGATTATGAATCGTAAGGATGTCATATTCATAATGACAAGCAATAACTTGGATCAGATCGATAAGGGCATTCAGAATCGGTCGGTCTTAATAGATATGAATGTTCCACCGATCAATGACTGGCGCCCTATTTTGCGCCGTGTGTATCAGAATGCTGGATTACCAGCGCCGCCCGACGCCGTCCTTGATCAAGTAGTTCAGGCCGGTAGAGGCTCCGCTAGAAGTATCTTTTCAGATATTGTGATGAGCGTTAATCAAGAAATTAGAGAAAAGCATGAAATTCACACAGTACCTCTTAAATCATGCGGGTAATAGTAGGTAGCGTCGGGTAAAACCGACACTACCCCGCCAATCTCTCCGCGCTGAGCATTGGGGTTAGTTTTGAGTAATGACGCTCAATCATCCCCACGCTTGTGCCCATTTGCTTTGCTAGCGTATGAATATCAACTCCTTCTTCCAATCTAAATGTGGCATAGGTATGGCGTAGGCTATACAAGGTCCTGTTCTTACCGGCGGCATCCTTCAACAAGCCTGATTCAACCATTAAGCGTTCGAACACGCTATCTAGACTATGGGGCGCATCCCCCGCAGGAAATACGAATACCCGACGATCCAGCTTGGCCTCAATAACAGCATCAAGGTTCTGATAAGGCAAAGCCTGCCAAGCAATTAATCGCTCTAAGGCCTCAATCACAAAATGACGGGCAATCAGATACCTAGGCCCAGTCTTACCAGACACCCAGATCCGTAAATAGCGTTTTTCACCAATCCAGTGCCACTGCAACGATTTCCAGCGGATTGGCATACTTTCCGTGCCCTGCCTTATGCCCGTTCCTAATAAGAACTCCACATAAACCCGGCAAAGTCTACGCATATGGTTACTGCGTTGATTGCGCCCAAAGCGTTCCCAATCTTGCATGTATTCCAGTAGATACTTGATCTCTTGCTGATTAAAAGCTGGCCTTGCCTGCGCAGCACCGCCAGTGATCTCCAATATGGGAATATTGCGGTGCTTTGGAATAAGACCTTGTGCCCTGGCACGCTCAATTACCCGCTTGTATAGGCCAGCATGGCGCCTTTGCGTATAAGTCTTGGGATTCTTACCCATCCGAGATATACGCCACGCTGCATAGTCTTCCACTACTTCCTGGGTAATGTCATTGATTTGATAGGCGCCAAAGAATGGAATCAAGTACTTGGTATAGATGTGAATGTAATCTACATGGGTGCGTTTATTGGGATTGGCTTGGACTACTCGGGCAGCTGCAGCCAGCTCTTGAGTGGCCAATTGCCGAAAAGTCCGAGTCTTAATGGCTAGATCACTGACAATCTTGACCTTAACGGTTTCATAGATGGCAATGGCTTGGGTAGTGGCTTCGGCTAACTGGTCAGATCCAGTGCTAGCGGAATGCCAAGCACCTTTAGCGAGCTTGAAGCGACATTGCCATTGGTGGCTCGCTGGTCTTTTGTAGAGGGTCAGATCACCATCAAGGAGTTTGATGGGTTCAGCATCAGTGGTTGCGGTGGAAAATAAGAGTGATAAATTATTCATTACAAGCGTCTCGAAACACGACACCTGCTAGCTTAATTTCAGATTGCAGCTTGGGCGACCTGAATTATTTACTGTCGGTTGAACCGACACTGAGCCGTCAAGGCTGCGATGACAATACTTTTTTGTACCCCCACGTCCCTACGAAGAAGAAACGTATAAAGCACAAAGATCGGCAAAACCATAGTATTTTAGCGTGGCATTACCTTTTCATCTTTATTTGAAAGTCGCTCAAAAAAAGATTCAATCTCTACGTAAAAGACTGGGACCAAACCCACAGCCAAAATTGTCGAAGCAATCATTCCAGAAAAAACTGTAATACCTATTGAGACCCTAGCAGCAGCACCAGCACCACTTGATAATAGCAATGGAACAACGCCTAATATAAAGGCAATTGAAGTCATAACAATCGGCCTAAAACGTCGATGCGATGCCTCAATTGCGGCATCAACCAAGCTCATTCCCTTTGCCTTAGATTCCATAGCAACCTCTACAATTAAAATTGCATTTTTACAAGACAGAGCGATCATTAACACTAAACCAATCTGAACATAAATATTATTAGACAGCCCAGTTAGCAATAGTGCAATGACCGTGCCAGATAGAGATAGTGGCACTGCGGTAATAACGGCAATTGGTGTAACCCAAGATTCATATTGGGCTGCAAGCACAAAATAAACCAATAAAATAGCTAGGGCAAAGATGTAGATGATTGAGCCTCCAACCAGCTTCTCTTGATAAGACATGGCAGTCCACTCGTAAGATACTCCTTGAGGTAAAGTCTTGGCAGCAAGCTCCTCTAGTGCCAGAATAACCTGACCAGAACTATAGCCACTTTGCGCGGCCCCTAAGATTGCAGCTGTTGGGTATAGCTGATACTGTGAAGCAATTGCTGGACCTGTTGTTTTTTCAATATTAATAAATGAGCCTAAAGGCACCATGTTGCCAGCTTTATTTTTAACATATAGTCGATTGATCTGATCTGCTACTGCACGATACCTACCATCTGCCTGAACATAGACTTGGTAGGTTTGTCCATACTTAAAAAATTGATTGACGTATGTAGAGCCAATTGAGGCTTGCAACACATCATATGCATCACCTATCGAAACGCCAAGTGTGTCAGCACGGGCTGTGTTAAAAGTCAACTCAAGCTGCGGGACACTATTGGTAAACGGCGAAAAAACCATCATAAGTTCTGGCAACTTACTAGCCTCCGACACAAATTGATTTGTAGCTAAGGCAAGTTTTTGAAAATTGTTACTTCCATCAGTTAATACGAGCTGCATTTGAAAGCCACCCGAAAGACCAAGACCAGGAATGCCGGGAGGTACAAGCACAAAAGACTTTACCTCCTGAACTTGTTTCAATTGCTCATTTAATGATTGGTAAATCTTACCTAACCCCTCCTCTTTTCCACGCTCTGCCCAGGGCTTCATAATGACATACATCGTTCCGCCATTTGAGAGACTCGCATTGTTATTGAGTGTACTCACGCCACCGATAGAAACAACTTGGTCAATACCAGGCGTGCTTTTAACAATCTGCTCCACCTTAGTCATTCCAGCCTCTGTACGCTGCAATGAGGCTCCATCAGCCAAAGTATTTGAAATAATAAGATAACCCTGATCTTCAGTAGGAATAAAACCAGTAGGAATAAATGCTAAACCTACTGACGATCCAATCACAATAACTATTCCAACTGCGGCACTCATCTTGCGTTTGGCCATCACAATAGATAATTTATCGGCATACCAAACAGACATCTTCTCAAAATAAAAATCAAATTTAGTATAGAGCCAATTTTTTTTCTTTTTTAGATCTAAGGGCCTCATAAACTGAGCGGCCTGCGTTGGCTTAAGTGTAATGGCATTAATCCCGCTAATTAAAGCTGTTGCAGCAATTACTAAAGCAAATTGGCGGTACATCTGACCAGTGATTCCACTAATAAATGAGGCAGGTATAAATACCGCCATTAAAACTAATGTGATACCAATTACTGGGCCCATTAATTCAGTCATGGCATCAATTGCAGCCTGTTTAGGGGTATCACCCTTATCTATTTTTTTAGCCACCCCCTCTACGATCACAATTGCATCATCAACGACAATGCCAATACACAAAACAATCGCAAATAGCGTAATTAAATTAATCGAGAATCCTAGTGCAGCCATACATGCGAAGCCACCGATGATGCTAACAGGCACCGTTGTAGCAGGAACTAATGTTGCACGCCAATCCTGTAAAAATAACAAGATAACTAGCAATACTAGAAAGCCTGCCTCAAACAAAGTTCGATAAACCTCATTAATAGACTCTTTTACAAAAAGAGTTGTATCAAAGGGCACATCCCATTTCATCTCTTTAGGAAAATTTTGAGAAATCTTGCCCATTTCTTCCTCTACCGCCTTAGCAATGGCTATCGCATTTGCACCCGGCATTTGGAAAATTGCAATACCGCCTGCAGGTTGGCCATCAATCTTGAAGAATTGACTATAGTTTTGACTACCCAATTCCACTCGAGCAACATCACGCAATCTTGTAATCGACCCATCTGATCCTGTTTTTAATGTAATCCTGTCAAATTGCTCAGGAGTGTTAAGCGCACTAGTAACATTCACAGTTAACTGATAATCCTGAGCTACTTCGACTGGTGGTGAGCCGACTTGACCAGCAGCCAACATAATGTTTTGTCTATTAATCGCATTAATGACATCTGTCGGCGTAAGCTTCCGCATCATCAGCTGCGCAGGATCAAGCCATACACGCATGCTGTAATTGCCTACACCGAATACATTAGCTGCTGCTACACCAGGTATTCGTGCTAATCGCTTTTGTAAGTTGAGGTTGGCATAGTTGCTAAGAAATAAGCCATCATGAGCGGGATTAGTAGATGTGATGGTGACAAATTGCAAAATAGCAGTCGATTGGGTTTTAGTTGTAACTCCCTGCTTCTGTACGGTACTAGGTAACATTGGCACTGCAATTGCAACCCTATTTTGTACATTAACCTGTGCCAAATCTGGGTTAGTGCCGACTGCAAAGGTTACCGTTAAGGTATAGCGCCCATCACTGCTTGAATCCGATTGCATATATAGCATGCCATCGACACCATTAACTTGATTTTCAATTGGAGTAGCTACTTGTTGCTGTACCAAGCTCGCACTTGCACCAGGGAAAGAGGTCGTTACCTGTATTGTCGGCGGAGTGATGTTTGGATACTGCGCCACTGGTAATCCAAAAATAGAAACAGCACCAATCAACATCGTGATTAAGGCAATGACATTTCCCAATACTGGTCGTTCGATGAAAAACTTAGGGAGCATATTTACCTAGTAGTAATTGCATTAAGTAATTGCTCGCTAGGATTGGCTAACTTACCTTCGCTCAATTTAATAAAGCCATTAATAACAACTAAGCTTGTTTCATCCAAACCTTTTTTAACTTCAACCATTGGTCCAAATACTTGCCCAAGAGTAATATTTTGCCGGCGAGCTTTATTTTCTGCATCTAAGGTATAAACATAACTCCCTTGTTGGTCTTCCTGAACTGAAGTATTTGGAATTAACAGAGCAAGATGCACTGGTCCATACTTAGCCATCACACGAGCATATAAGCCAGGGATCAATTGGTAATTAGGGTTATCGAAAATGCCACGCAACTGTAAAGTTCCGGTATCAGTTGAAACTAAGTTAGCCCCATAATCCAAAATACCTTCATGAGGAAATCCCTTTTCTCCTTGCAGCTCTAAATAGACAGGCAAGTTATTGATTAGCTTTTTATCTTTGGAATCATCAGAAGCCTGAGCTTTGAACTTTAAGAGATCGCGCTCATTAATTGAAAAATAAACATAGAGCGGATTTATTTTTTGTATCGTAGCAATAGTTGTGCCTTCTGGAGTGGCTCCAATATAACTCCCAATATCAACTAAACGACGCCCCATAAGCCCATTAAAAGGAGCCCTAACTTCGGTATAACCATAATTAATTTTTGCCAGTTTTAGATTGGCCTCTGCTTGCAGCAAAGAAGAAAATGCCTTATCCACTGCGGCCTGTGAAGTAGCATTCTCTTTAAGCAATACCTTTTGGCGAGTATGCTCAATTTTTGCTTCGTTATAAATCGCTTGATTTAAATTTACCTGCTGCAAATAGCTATCCTGTTCGATGACAAACAATAAATCGCCTTTTTTAACATAGTCCCCATCCTGGAATAGCAACTTAGTTAAATAACCCGCAACGCGAGCATTTAGGTTCACGCTTTGTTCGGCTGCTAGTACACCATCGAAAATATTATAGTTTTGTAATTCTTGTTGAAGCGGTCTTGCCGTATCTACAGACATTCCAACATCTACGGTCTTTTTGCTGCAAGTACTCAATAAAGCTGCCACTACCATTACAGCAACAATGGCAAACCCATACATAAATTGTTTTCTAAAGCGAACAATAGTGAATTTCATATGAAGATTGCCTATTAATTAGGTGGGGGAGTATGAGAGAAAAATTTGCCGACCCGTACATTGCTTGGGTCTTGTTGGTTTGTTAAGACCCTCCCCCAGTCTGTTCGGTCTTGCATATCTTTAATCATCTCAGTTGGTAATACTGGCGCTATCATACTTACCGACCAACCGCCACCCAATGCTTTAAACGCAGCGACATAACCTAATAACTGATTTGATGTTGTTTGAATATTAGAGTTTTGTACTTTTAAGAGGGATTGTTGTGCACTGATAACAGTAGTGTAATCATTTTGACCAGTCTTATAACGCTCTACTGAAAGATTAGCGGCGCTGGTTGCAGCAACTACAGCACGCCTAAGGTCCTCAGAAGAACTTTTAGATGTAGAAATTGAAATCAGAGCATCCTCAACTTCCTTTTGTGCTGTTAATACTTGATTTTGGTAGGCTAGTAGACTTTGTTGGAAGATAGAATCTTGCACTCGAATCTGATCAACAATAGCTCCCCTATAAAATAAAGGAAACAAAATCCCGCCTGAAATACTCGAAGCATTATTCCCCCAGCTAAATAAGTTACTTGAGCTAGTAGTGCCATAGTTGGAGTTGGCAAAACCAAATGACCCCCCCAAGGAAAGACTTGGATATAACGCTGCTTTATTTACTCCAATAAGCGCTGATTGAGAGGCAGCCGTGTACTCTGCCTGAATAACATCAGGTCGACGACGTAGTAGATCCTTTGGTATCCCCACCCCTAAAGCTGGCGGAGCTTTTAAGCTAGCCTTAGTATCGCCATAGTTTTTTTCATAATAGCCAGGGACCTCACCCAGCAACAAGCTCATGGCATATTGCGCCTTTTTTAAAGAGGCATATAAACCCGGAATATCAGCTTTTGTTTGGTCATACTGGGCTTGGGCCTGACTTAAATCAAGCATTGAGGTCGCGCCATACTTAAAGCGCGCCGAGGCAATTCGTAAACTCTCAGCTTGCAATACTAAGTTAGTATTTGCAACCTCAATCAAAGATTCATAGTTGCGTATATTAATATAGGTATTCGCTACATCAGCACTAAGAGATACATCGGCCGAATAATAGGCAGCAATTGTTGATAGGTAGCTAGTATAGGAACTTTCAATGCCGCGTCGGAATTTTCCCCAAAAGTCTAACTCCCAGCTTAACTGCATTGCAAGACTGTTTAGTATTAAATTATTACTATTGTTAGTGACCTCCTGCAGTGAACTATTTTTACTGCTTACCGAAGAGCCACTAAGATTTACAGTGGGCAGCAACTGACTATTGCTTATTCCTAACAGGGATTGATACTGATATACCCTTAGTGCACTTTGCTGTAAGGATAGATTTTGACTTTTTACCTTTTGCAAAAGGCCATTAAGAGTTGGATCTCCAAAATTTTCCCACCATTTAACGGGATCAATTTTTTGATCGGTTGACTGATCAATCGCAGCAGTAATCACCGTGTCTGAAGAAGGTGTAAATTGGTCGCCAGTCTTGACAGGAGGTCGAGAATAGTCTGAGCCAACAGACATACAGCCGCCCAAAGTCATGCATAGACTAAGTAATGCAGTTAACTTATTGTAATTAATAAACGTTAAAAACAAATACTTAGTCATTGCTGTAGTACCTTTAAGTTGCGCTATATACTTATATTCTGGACCTGCTAAATAGAATTTACCAAAAAAAGTCATTTTTATAATTGGCCTGCTTCAATAGTTTCGGCGCAGTTATGTCGCATGGCGATAATATGAAAAAGCTTGGTTTTGAAAACCAAGCTCCAAGAGATCACTCCAATGATCACTGCCCAAAAGAGTGTGGTCAATATGAGCGCATAAATAAAATGCGAGAATAACTCAAAACATTATTTTTAAATTTTTAGTCTTATCTGGCTGAGGTCTGAAGCGCTAATCGTACTACCCTTTTGGTCATCGCAATAAAGGAGTCAACCGATCCACTGGCAGTTCTAAATGACTCCCCTTGTATCGTGATTAGTCCTTCGCCAATAATTTCATTTGTATTGCTATCCGTAATCTTACTTTCCACAACCAAGGCAGGTGTTTTGGCATTGACGCCCCCAGCAAATGCAGCAGCATTTACGGCCAATCCAACTGGCGTGAAATTCCAGGGCTTTAAACTATCAGCAGAAAGCTCGCCCCCGGTTATTCCAACCGAAATGCGGGCAACACCAGGTCCAGGCTTATTCACAATTTTTATATTCCCTTTGTTGGTTACCGCCTCCACCATGGACTGTTGAAGTGCCGCCTTGGTCTGATTGATAACATCATTGCCAATTTCTTTGGTAGCGTTTTGATTTAAATAGATTGGGTCAAGAATGACAGCGGTATACGACTTAAAATTTACCCCATCTTTGTTATAACGCCAAACCCTAGCATCCTTATCGGTAATGTAAATGGGCTCCAAAATATTGTAATTGGGCAAAAATCCGCTTCTTGGCATGGCCTGTGTATTTAATTTTGGCGCATTACTACACGCTACTAATACGCATGCTGCTGTGATTAACAAGGATATAGTAATTTTCATGAAGTCTTCAGGGATATGTTTTTTTGGATTAAATATTTAATTGGCGCATTACCGATAATTAAAAGGCAGTATTTAGAATTTATAGCCAAGGCCTAGCATAAAGTTGTAATTACTAAGGCCGGAGGTAGAGGTCATGCAATATGCTGGAAATGTTGAGGATTGGGCATAGCAATTATGTACGGTTTGATTCTGATAGATGTAATAGTTGGTCTCAGCAAATCCATAAAACCCACCAGTAATAAATTGTTTGTAGCCCAATCCTAAGTTATAGCCATGAAATCCCGTTTGCTTTCCGGTTTCGGTTTTTGTTCTATCAAACGCAGCGGTCCCAAATTTTCCATACAACAACCCCTCCTCGCCAATAGGGATGGCTGGGGAAATATAAAAATTATAGGCATTTGTTTTTTTATAGTCGCCTGGTCCGGCACCTACTGCAGAATTCACCGAGTAATAGGCGACGCTACCGTCAACAAAAGCCCAATCGGCACCTACACCGATTAAAAACTTAGGCGTGACAGAAAAATAGTAGCCAATGGATACTTGGGCTACAAAATCGTTGGCACTTTGAATGCTAGTTGTGGCGGGATAATTACTTCCCCCCGTCTGGACGCTAGCACTTCCCAGTGTTGGGTTTACGCTTTCATAACCAGCGCCAATTTGACCAAAAGCACCCTCAAAACTCTTTTGCGCCATGCCTTGTGTTGAAAATAAAACTACCATAGCAAATATTATTAGTATTTTTTTCATAAACCCTGTTGCAGTCAATTATTTGCATTGATCATACTGGCGAAATGCTATTATTTTGTTCGGTTTAGAGGTTGCACAATAAGCCCCTTTTCGCTCACTCTATATAGCCGAAAGTGGTCTAAATGTAAGTAGGTTCGGTTTCATCAATTCCTAAAGGGCTTCATATGGATGCAAAACGTGAGTTTCTAAATGGGTTTGATTGACGCTTAAATCTCGAGCGACTTGAGCAATCAATACGCCCCTGCGTTGCACCATTTAACACCTTAGCAAAGTGTCTGTGAAACCGGGTTTAGCTCACCCTAATGGTTTGTTTGCCAGGGCTTGCTCTGGGTCACCTCATTTAGTGTCGGTTTAACCGACTTTACGTATCCAGTAATGCAATGGTCAGATGTTTTATGAAAAACCATACAGACGATCACAATTGGGTATTTGATAATGTTTGGGTTGCAAGCAGTCGTTTTATAAGAGCCAGCTTATTTACTATTACAAAGAGCAAACATAAAGCTTACCTGTTTTCAAAAAGCCTGCAACAGGACTCAACGGCGATTCTTCTATGCTCCGCAGTACCAGCCATAGGATCTTGTTCAACAAAAGGGGCCCCGATGGCTTGTTGGGTCATTCTCAATAATATCCGCAGCTCACTTTCATCAACATGCCTAAAAGTCATGCTTGTATTTTTCTGGATGGCCTCTAAGAACGCGGGTACAAGTAAATCCGCAATTGCATGAAATTTTTCGGGCTCTTTTGAGCTCTTGAGGTAATGACGAAGCATTTTATTGAGTAGCTTTGGGTGGGGCTGCTTCCAAATTACGAAGGAATCATCTACTAATTTAGTAAAAATATCATTTGCGGTTGCACTGGGACTAAAACTCCTAATGCTATCGCCAAAGGCAGCATGCACTTTTTCTCGGCGTTTATTGAAAACATACGAGAACAGATCGTCGATTTTAGAGAAGTAGTGATAGATATTGCCTACGGAATAACCAGAACGCTCAGAAAGCTCCCGAATATTGAGTAGCTTGGCATCGCCAGATATTGCGAGAATTGTGGCCGCATCAAAGATTGTCTCAATAGCTTTTTCAGATCGATCTTGCTCAGGGCTGTTTTTTAGAAAAGCACGTTTTGCATCCATCTCAAGACCTTAGGGATTAAGAAAACCGAACGTATTTTGCATAGTTCTCTAACCCAGTATACAGAGAGCGCTAGGTCCAAATTAATCGACCTATAAACCGAACAAATAATTAAGTATTTTCCACTAATATCTGTCGGTTAAAACCGACACTAGATGGTTTGGGTCAAAAATGGACCTTAATCGCCCATAGTCTGCAAAGATCCCCTACGCAAACCCCTTAAAACAGGATTGGGCTTGATGTTATTTGCAAGTGGTATGGATAGTGCATTAGCTGACTTAGCACTCGCTTTTTAATTGAATCAGCACAACAAGGAAACACGACATGGAAAATAAAACAGCAACAGCAGGTAAATGCCCCGTGATGCACGGCGGCGCAACCGCAATGAGTACCGCCAGCATGGATTGGTGGCCAAACGCACTCAATCTCGATATTTTGCATCAGCACGACAGCAAAACAGATCCAATGGGTCCTGGCTTTGATTATGCTGAGGAATTCAAAAAACTCGATCTGGAAGCCGTTAAAAAAGATCTGCATTTGCTCATGACCGATAGTCAAGATTGGTGGCCAGCCGATTGGGGACACTATGGCGGGTTAATGATTCGCATGGCTTGGCATGCTGCTGGCACCTACCGCATTGCCGATGGTCGTGGCGGTGCTGGTACTGGCAATCAACGCTTTGCGCCAATTAATAGCTGGCCCGATAACGTCAATCTGGATAAGGCGCGTCGCCTACTCTGGCCAATTAAAAAGAAATATGGCAATCAACTGTCTTGGGCTGACCTGATTATTTTGGCAGGCACTATCGCTTATGAGTCCATGGGCTTAAAAACCTATGGCTTTGCTGGTGGCCGCGCTGATATTTGGCATCCAGAAATCGATATTTACTGGGGCTCAGAAAAAGAGTGGTTGGCTAAAAATTCCGATCGCATGAGCGAAGACCAAAGCGAGCCATTGGATAATCCATTGGCTGCAGTTCAAATGGGGCTGATTTACGTCAACCCAGAAGGCGTAGATGGCAAACCCGATCCACTCAAAACGGCTAGAGACGTGCGCCTGACCTTTGCGCGCATGGCAATGAACGATGAAGAAACTGTTGCGCTGACTGCTGGCGGCCACACTGTAGGTAAATGCCATGGAAATGGTAACGTTGCGCTCGTGGGCCCACCCCCAGAAGGTGCCAACATCGATGAGCAAGGTTTAGGCTGGCATAACCGCAATGGCACTGGCGTTGGACGCGATACGGTCTCCAGCGGCATTGAAGGCGCATGGACCACCTACCCCACCCAGTGGGATAACGGCTACTTCCATATGCTCTTCAATCACGAATGGGAGCTGAAGAAGAGCCCAGCCGGTGCATGGCAATGGGAACCCGTCAGCATCAAGGAAGAAGATAAGCCGGCTGATGTACAAGATCCTTCGATTAAGCTCAACCCCATCATGACCGATGCCGATATGGCCATGATTAAGGATCCAATTTACCGAGCGATTTCGGAGCGCTTCTACAAAGACCCCGCTTACTTTTCTGAAGTATTTGCACGCGCTTGGTTTAAGTTAACGCACCGTGACTTAGGTCCTAAGACGCGCTACTTGGGCCCGGATGTGCCAAAAGAAGATCTCATTTGGCAAGATCCGATTCCTGCTGTCGATTACACCTTAAGCAGCACCGAAATTGCCGACCTCAAGAAAACCATCCTCAATAGTGGTTTGAGTATTGCAGACTTGGTGAGCACCGCTTGGGATAGCGCACGTACATTCCGTGCGTCCGACTACCGTGGCGGCGCAAACGGTGCGCGCATTCGGCTTGCACCACAAAAAGACTGGGTTGGAAATGAGCCGGCACGCCTGCAAAAAGTCTTGAGCACACTAGAAGGTATTCAGGCTGGTCTGAGTAAAAAAGTCAGCATGGCCGATTTGATTGTACTGGGCGGAACCGCTGCTGTAGAAAAGGCGGCGCATGCCGGTGGTTATCCCATCACAGCGCCCTTCATGCCGGGTCGCGGTGATGCCACTCAGGAAATGACTGATGTAGAGTCGTTTGCTGTGCTGGAACCAATTCATGATGGATACCGCAATTGGTTAAAGCAAGATTACGCTGTCTCGGCTGAAGAATTAATGCTGGGTCGCACTCAACTCATGGGCTTAACGGCAAATGAAATGACCGTACTGGTAGGTGGTATGCGTGCATTGGGAGCCAATTACGGTAACTCCAAGCACGGCGTGCTCACGGATCGGGTTGGCGTACTCAGTAATGATTTCTTTGTGAACTTAACGGATATGCGTTACACCTGGAATCCAGTAGCAAGCAATCTCTATGAAATTCGGGAACGTAAATCCGGCGCCGTGAAGTGGACCGCAACCCGCATTGATTTGATTTTTGGCTCGAACTCGATCCTGCGCTCCTATGCTGAAGTCTATGCACAAGACGATTCGAAAGAAAAGTTTGTGCGGGATTTTGTCAAAGCCTGGACTAAGGTCATGAATGCAGACCGCTTTGCATAAACTGCTGTTGTAGTAAATAAATTTAAAGAGTTTTGTAAATAAATCACAATTCAAAAATAATCTGTCTCAAACTTAAATTACTTTATACCCTGAAGCATGTAATAAAAAATACAAGAAATTCTTATTTACTTCACAACCTACACTAGGAGAGATTAAAAATGGTAATTGCTCGAAAATTTTGTTTGTCCCTTTCTGTCGTTGGCGCATTCTTCCCAGCAATTTCAATGGCACAGACCCCTATTCTTAATCGTGCAATCTCAGAAGCTGAAGTTTTAGCTGCACAAAAAGCATGGTGTACTGCGCTTGTAAATATTAGTGAGGAGGGCAAGAAAAGTCAGGTAGCTGCAAAAGCCTTAGCTGAGAAGGTTATTGATTCTGCATATGCCTATCAACTTGGGCCTGTTTTATTTAATCCCACTTTAACTAGTGGAAAAGATACTTTTCGCCTGACTAAGGAAGGAGCACTATCCTATTTTGTGGGTGGCAACTCTAAGTATCCAACTGACAGCGGATTTGCGCTCAAGGGCTGGAAGAAATGTGAGATTAAAAATGCAGGTATTGTGATTACCGGTAATGCTGCTATGACGCTTGGTAATGTGATGATGACCGATAGTGCAAATAAAACTACTACTGTAGATAAAACGTGGGGCTACATAAAAGATGATAAAGGTGCTTTGCGGATTGTCTTACACCACTCATCTTTGCCATATCAGCCCAATTAATTTCTTTGGACATGGAATGAGCAAGTCAAATGAAGCTATTTGATAATCCTTATTGTGGAGCTAAGCTTAAACACTAAAACTCCACAAGGGTATTTTTGTTGCTTTTAGATGGCTCGGGGCGGAATCGAACCAGAGCCTAGGATTCTCAATCTCAAAGTGATTTTTGCAAACAAGGTACCGGCACAGCTCATTGAGCAGCTCTTCGTCAGGCACCGCGACAACAGTGTTGTGCTAGTCCGTCAGCGGCCCCCAGCCCAACCATCCCAAAACCGGACACCTCCGAGTCGGGTCAAACCGACACCCGATCACTAGGGTCAAATTTCCTCTGAGTTGCTGATAGTCAGCTGGTTCCCCACGCTGGCTCAAGATGAACCCAACGCTAGTCAAGCTCGACTATGATTGAGCCAATTGACCACAATCCTCCAGCCTGAGACAACATTAAATAGTGAGGATCTGGCCTGCCCAGCACGATTCGAACGTGCGACCTACGCCTTAGAAGGGCGTTGCTCTATCCAGCTGAGCTATGGGCAGTATGCTTCTGTAGGCACTATTCTAATGGACATGGTTTATGGTTTTGGGGCTTTTTTAGGGCTTTTTATTGATTTAATTTATGGTCGTAGGGTTGTTTCATTTAACCCATTACAAGCCCATAAGCCCATCATGAAGAACATACAGCGACTCCTTTTTACCCTTTCCATGTTGTTTGCCGTTAGTGCCGGCGCACAAGGCATGACTGAAGGCGGCGACGACAAATATAAACCCAGCGTAGGCCAAGAAGGCAAAGATGTGATCTGGGTACCCACCGGCGATGAATTAGTTACCAATATGCTCAAGATTGCCAAAGTTGGTCCTTCGGATTTGGTCTATGACCTAGGCGCTGGTGATGGCAAGATTGCGATTGCGGCAGCAAAGCAATTTGGCGCGACTGCAGTTGGTATTGAATTTAATCCTGAAATGGCGGCGCTCGGTCAGCGCAATGCTGAGCGTGCAGGTGTCTCAAAGCAAGTCAAAATCATCCAGGGCGATATCTTTAAAGAGGATTTCTCCAAGGCAACGGTAGTCACCATGTATTTATTGCCAGAGCTCAACCTCAAATTGCGTCCTACCATCCTCAAGATGAAGCCGGGTACACGCGTTGTGTCGCATGCCTTCACCATGGGTGATTGGGAGGCCGATGCCGAAGTGGATAGCCCCGCTAGAGCGTATTTCTGGGTTGTGCCTGCCAATGTTGCCGGCGAATGGACTCTCACTAACTTTGATGCCCAAGGCCCAGCTACCTTAAGTATTTCACAGCACTACCAGCGCATTGGTGGCAGCGTATTAATTGACCGCAGAAGCCAACCCTTGCTCAATGCAAAGCTGATTGGCACAAAAATGGAATTCAGCTACAAAGACCGCAATGGTAACTTCCGTACAGCGCAAGTAACCGTGAGCGGCAATACCTTAAAAGGCGATGATAAAGGCGGCTACCTTCAGAATGAATTTACTGGCGTGCGCCGCTAAGTACTGCACTGCGTTTTTCACGCCTTCTAATCTAGCGCATGAATAACCCTGCCAATACGGTGCCGGGGCGCCTGCTCTCGCGCACCGGTGCAATTGCCATCATTGTTGGTATTGTGATTGGCGCGGGGATCTTTAAGACCCCATCGATGGTTGCTGGCATTACCGGCGATATCGGCTGGATGATGAGCGTTTGGATTATCGGCTCGGTGATTTCCATGGCAGGCGCGCTCTGTTATGCCGAACTGGCAACAACCTACCCTCATGCCGGCGGCGACTATCACTTCTTACTCAAGGCCTATGGGAAAAATGCCTCGTTTTTATATGGCTGGGCTAAAGCCACGGTAATTAATACTGGCTCAATTGCTTTGCTCGCTTTTGTGTTTGGCGATTACATGACCAAGGTCTTGCCTTTAGGTGCTTACTCCTCTGTGATTTGGGCCCTACTGATTGTGATTGGTTTAACGCTGGTGAATCTGATCGGCATTCATGCGTCATCGAAAGTCCAAACCCTGCTCACCATATTAGAAGTGACAGGTCTGCTGGCCATCATCGTTGCGGGTTTTGGCTTAATGGGAGCGCCATTGCCCGCAGTAGAGCATGCCCCCTTCTTCTCCAGTACTCCGCCTTTGGGTCTATTAGGTTTAGCCATGGTCTTTGTTCTTCTTACCTTTGGCGGCCGGAATGAATCGGCTTACATTTCGGCTGAAGTTAAAGGCGGTAGCAAGACGGTGGTATACGTCATCGTCTTTAGTCTATTGCTCATCACCATTATTTACTTGCTAGTCAATTGGGCCCTGATCAGCGGCCTTGGCATGCAACAACTCGCCAGCAGTAAAGCGGCTCCCGCGGATTTACTCGGCCTTGCTTTTGGCCCCGTTGGTGAAAAACTCCTCGGTCTTTTTGTTGCTATTGCTGCACTCACTAGCATTAATGCCACCATGATTGTGGGGGCACGCACCAACTTTGCGATGGGTGAAGATTGGTATGGCCTGCGCTTCATGGGCCGCTGGGAAGCTAAACGCGGCTCCCCGAGCCTAGCGTATTTAGTGCAAGGCATTATCTGCGTAGCGCTGGTTTGCTTTGGGGCCCTGCAGTCGGATGGCTTTGAGGCCATGGTGGAATTTACCGCCCCGGTATTTTGGAGCTTCTTATTACTGGTTGGAATCTCCGTGTTTATTCTGCGGTTTAAGCACCCCCATACCAAGCGGGAATTTAGCGTACCAATCTACCCTCTAACGCCCATGGTGTTTTGTGCATCCTGCGCCTATTTGGCTTACTCGAGCTTTGCCTACGCGCACAGCAAAGGTGCAGTGACGATTTCGCTCTATGTAATGCTCGTGGGCGTGATTGCGTTGCTGTTCTTGAAAGCCAAAAAAGAGTTTCTACCCAAATAGCTTGGCCTCCTAGTAATGGTGATGCATGACTTTAAAGTGTCATCCAATTAGTCTAGTGTGACTTATTTGTTTTATTGCCTATCTTCCTCATGTTTCCCGCTCTCCGCGTTCTGCTCTGCGTTTTCGCCTTCGCTTTGTCGTTTTCCGCATATGCATTTGAACCGCTCAATACCGATGATGCAGCTACAGTTGGGCGTAACCTCAATCAAATTGAGCAATACATTTATGTTTTAAACAACAAGGCCGCTGAAGATGTTTCCGTTATAAACAGCAACGGCGAGGAATTTAGGGGGCTTGGGCGGGCAACAGCAGCGCCGTTTACATACACCCGCGGTCTTAGCGAAACCGTGGAAGCCTCCTTTTCAAGCACCTACTACGCAAACCCAAATGGCAACTACTCACCGCTTTCCAATTATGTACTGGGACTCAAATGGCGGTTTTGGGGCGATGGCAAGGAAGGCTGGGCGTTTGCCGTCAAACCCACCGTTACCCTACCTGCGTCAACAAGCCAACAAGCCGTCGGCATTGGTTTTGCTAGCACCAATTACGAAGTAAATCTCATCAGCTCCTATTATTGGAATCAAATTCATGTGCACAGCAACCTAAGTTATGCCCGCAATCCCTACAATACCAATTACCCGGTCAGCGGAAGTACTGAGCCCTTACGTACCAATGCCTACGCATTTTCGATTGCACCCGTTTGGGTAGTAAATGCGCGCTGGCGTTTAGCGCTGGATTTTGGCGCGGGCAGTAATATTTTGCTTAATGCAAACCGGTTATCAGACTACGGCATGGTGGCAGCAATTTATTCGATCACCCCAGATGTTGATTTAGGGCTATCGATCATGCGTAGTGCGGCCAATTTTGGGACTGTGTTCTCTGGATCGGGCGTATATTCCTTACGATCGGAGGCAGGAGTCACGTGGCGTTTTTGAGGTGGATCAGGCTCTTGGCAGAGTAGATCAAGGGAAGTAAAAGTGGTCGGAGTACAAGGATTCGAACCTTGGACCCCCTGCTCCCAAAGCAGGTGCGCTACCAGGCTGCGCTACACTCCGACGGAATTGATATTTTACACAGTATTGGGCCCGCTAGGCATTTCCTGTACCATTTGCCCCTATGAAAGCCTTTTTTGCCACTCAAATCCAGCGTCCTGCTCGGGCTTGTCTCGCAATTGCTTTCCTCACCATCAGCCTCTTGGGCACCCACTGGCTGGGCTATCAACACAGCATTGCTCACCCCCATAGCGGTCAGGCTCAACTAACCCAGTTTGGTTTATCAGAATTAGTCCTAGCGCATGATGACTGCGATGCGAACCACCATGCCGTGGTTATGCCGGCATCGCATGGCGATCACATTAGTGCCAATTGCTTGCTGTTTGATGCACTCACCTTAGCCGGTTTTGTTGGCAGTACCAGTATTGCGCTATCTGCAGTTCAAGCGCTGGCCAGTGAACCCATTATCTATAGCGCCGTTTTTAATACTGGCGCAGTCCTAAGCCACTACCAATCCCGCGCTCCGCCGCAACTCCTCCAGTTGTAAATCCCTAAGCGGCACTGTTATTACGTGCCATTTATTTTTCTGCCCTTCTTATGTAAGGGTGCAATTGGAGCTTTATATGAAACCCAATTCCCGATCGCTTACAGCCAAGCGACATGCGTTTGGCTTACTCAAATCAGTTAGTCTGACCACCACACTGGCTGTGTCTTTTTCTGTTATTGCCTATGCCCAAAGTAGCAATAATCCCAATCTACAAATTGAAGCAACTGGCTCACAAGAAAGTAATCTCAGCATCCTCACGCCAACCAAAATTCTGCAAGGCAATGAACTACTGGATAAGCTGGGCACCACGCTAGGAGCAACCTTAGGCAACGAGCTCGGAGTGTCGGCAACCGGTTATGGGGTTGGCTCTTCCCGCCCAGTTATTCGGGGCCTAGAGGGCGCACGCGTGCAGATTTTGCAAAACGGTCTCTCGGTGGGCGATGTGTCGAGCATCTCAGCTGATCATGCCGTAGCAACCCCATTACAAAACGCTCGTCAGATTGAAATTCTGCGCGGGGCTGCGGCCTTAAAGTACGGCTCAGGCTCTAGTGGCGGTCTAGTCAATGTGGTGAATGAACGCATTCACACGACCTTACCAGAGCAAGTATCGGGTGTAGCCAACACCAGTTATGAAACGGTTAACAATGGCAGAGCAGCATCCGGTGTATTGGAAGGATCGGTTGGGTCAATTGCATTGCACTTGGATACCGCCATCAACAATGCACAAAACTACCGCTTTCCAGGTAGTTCAACCCAATCGCAAGGAGAACCGGCGGAAGGCTGGAGCGTCCCGCCAGGAGGAGCAGAAAACAATTACACAGGCAAGTTACCCAATTCGTTTAACAATCAAAATAATCTTGGCTTAGGTGCTTCCTATATTGGTAAGTCAGGCTATACCGGTATATCAATTGAGCGCTTGAATAACAACTACGGTATACCCACACCCGAGGGCGGCACGATTAACCAAACACAAAATCGCTATGACTTCCAACATGAAACGCGCGACCCGTTTGGCAACTTCTCTGCAATCAAGTTCAGTGCAGCCAATAGCAATTACAACCATACGGAATTCGGACCGGATGGTGTGGCAGCAGCCTTATGGAAAAATATTGCTAATGAAGCGCGCCTCGATTTATCCCATAAGAATTTCATGGGATGGAAAGGCAATATTGGCGCTCAAGTAACTCGCGCATCGCTCGAGGCAACGGAGTTAGAGAGTGGTAGTTATGCGATTGTTCCATCGACTAAAACCAATTCCAATGCCCTCTTCTGGATTGAGGAAGGACGCTGGGGGCCTCTGCAAGCTAACTTGGGCTTACGCTATGACAATGTCAGCCAGAATCCCAATACAGCAACGCAATACCCAAGCTCTGCAGACGTCATCATTGGACCAACTATTAATAATCCAACGCCACAGAATCGGAACTTCAATTTAATGTCTTATTCTGCTGGCGGTTTGTGGAATTTTGTGAAAGGCTATGGCTTGGGTGCGGCATATACCGTTTCGCAACGTGCGCCTAGCGCACAAGAGCTATATGCCTACGGTATTCATGAATCTACAGCGACATTTATAGTTGGGGACTCCAATTTATCCAAAGAGACTTCTCACAATCTTGAGCTAACAGCACAAAAGGTATTGGGTAAAGTACGCGGCAAGGCTAGTCTCTACGTCAACAAATTCAATAACTACATTTTTGGTAACTACATTCAAGGTGCTGAAGCAGTAGACGAGGGTTTTAGCGTTGTCGTTGCCCAGCAAGCCGCTGCCACGATCAAAGGAGCTGAGGCTGAATTGACCTACAATTGGAATCAGTTTGGTAGCGGTGCCCGTTTGTTTGCCGATGCCTCCCAAGGTACCTTTGATGCGGGTGGTAATTTACCCTTGCAACCAGCGCCACGGGTGGGATTACAACTAGCCCATCAGCAAAACCAGTGGTTAGCGAATGCCAGCTATACCTATAGCTTTGAGCAAAATCGATTGGCTTCGTGGGAAGTAGGCCCTACCCCCAGCTACAACTTACTGAACGCTGGTTTGTCGTATACCGAGAAGGTCAATAAGATCAGCTGGACCGGCTACGTTAATTTACGTAACTTGCTCAACGAGCAAATCCGTTTTGCCACCACTCCAATGGCAGTGCGTTTATATGCGCCGCAACCGGGACGCAGTCTCATGGTCGGGGTGCGCGCCGCCTTCTAAAGGCTCTCGCACAGTTGCGCTGCAATTAGGCTCTGGCTCAGTTCAGCCAAGGCCTTTCTATCTTTGAGTACAGGTAGTTTTACGCTAATGCTGATCTGGGCACAAATGGGTGGACTACAAATCAGATTCCAGATCGAATCCAATAAACCCATGTCACCAATAAAAGCAGGTGCTGTGGTTTTGGTACCGGTCCGCACATCAAAGTACTGAATCGCCAGGGCATATACCGGTGCATTGGCCACAATCGCCGCCTCAAATAAGTTCGATTTAAAGGGTGCTACCTGCCGGCCATCGGTCGAGGTACCTTCCGGAAAGATACAAATGGCTTTTTGACTAAGTTGCTCAGCTATTTTCTGCACCATATTGCGGATGCTATTGGACTTACCTCGCTCAATAAAGAGCGTACCGAGCTGTTTAGCCATCCAGCCAAAAATAGGCCAATTCGCTACTTCGGATTTGGCGACAAAATAATGGGGCTTAAAGGCATTGATCACATGAATATCAATCCATGAGATGTGATTGGCCGCCATTAGGTAGTGGGTATCTTCCAGCCGCTCTGACCCAATCACGCTCAGACGCATATTAAAGATGCCAAGCAACTGCTTGCACCAATGGCGAATCGATCGATGCCGCTGCTCTGTCTTAAGCCAGGGAAAAACGAGCAGCAAAATAAAGCAGCCCTTCAGGACATGCAAGGTGATTTTTAGGATGGTGAAAATGCGGCTTAAAGTCATATAAAAAATCGTTGATACACAGGGCTCTTTGGTGTTGATAACGCAATCAGAATACTAATCTAGTAAGTCATAAAAATGACATGAAATTGTCATGAAGCCTACACATAGCAATGGCTTAATACTCATCAATGACGCACTACCGAGCCATCTGGATTTCAGACGTGCACCTGGGTACTTCCGGTTGCCAGGCCAACTACCTCCTCGATTTCTTAAAGCACAACGAAGCCGATACCTATTACTTGGTTGGTGACATTATCGACGGTTGGCGCCTCAAGAAATCCATCTACTGGCCACAAACGCACAATGACGTGGTCCAAAAATTACTACGCAAAGCCCGTAAAGGCGCCAATGTGTATTTTATTCCAGGCAACCATGATGAAAGTGCGCGCCAATACATTGGCATGTCCTTTGGTGACATTCAGGTGGTTGAGGAGATTATTCATACCACCGTGGATGGCAAGAAGCTCTGGGTGACGCACGGCGATTTATTTGACGGCGTGATGCAATACGCCAAATGGCTAGCCTACGTCGGCGATAACTTGTACTCGCTGATTCTCTATATAAACCGTTACTTTAATTTGGTGCGCATCAAAATGGGCCTGCAGTATTGGTCGTTATCGCAATATTTAAAGCATCAGGTGAAGAATGCCGTGAGCTACATTGCCGACTTTGAACACATCATGGCGCGCGAAGCTCGCATGCGCAATTGCGATGGCGTCGTTTGTGGGCACATTCATAAAGCTGAAATTCGGGAAATCGATGGGCTCATCTATTGCAACGATGGCGACTGGGTTGAAAGCCTTAGCGCCCTGGTTGAAACCACCGAAGGCGAACTCAAGCTCGTCTTTTGGAAAACCATTCTGGGTGATCCTGCCCCAAGCATTGCCAATACGGAACAACTCCCTATGGAAGTCGCTATTAGTAACTCACGTGAAGAGGCCTTAGCATGAAAATAATGATCGTAACGGACGCCTGGGAACCCCAGGTCAATGGCGTAGTACGCACCCTAAAGCAAACCTGCCATGAGCTGCGATTGATGGGTCATGAGATCGAGATGATCACACCAAATCAGTTCAAAACCATTCCTTGCCCTACCTATCCGGATATTTCCTTATCCTTATTTCCGGGGAAAGGCGTCGCGCGCAAAATCAAGGATTTTGAGCCCGATGCAATTCACATTGCAACCGAAGGTCCCTTAGGTTTATCTGCCAGAGCCTATGCGGTGCGCAATCGCCTGCCCTTCTCTACTGCTTACCATACCCGCTTTCCTGAATACGTTCATGCGCGTACGGGCATTCCCATTTCTTGGACCTATGCCTTTTTACGCTGGTTTCATGGCCCATCAATGGCAGTCATGGCGCCCACCATCGTGGTCAAAAACGATCTAGAAAAATTTGGCTTTACGAATGTGGTGCTGTGGTCACGCGGTGTGGATACCGAGGTATTTAACATGCAAGAGTCAAAAGTACTGAACTCAGCCCACCCGATCTTTTTGTACGTTGGCCGCGTAGCCATTGAGAAGAACATCAACGCCTTTTTAGAAATTGATTTACCTGGCTCAAAATGGGTGGTGGGCGATGGCCCCGCCATGGCCAAAATCAAGCAGCAATACCCTAACGTCAATTACTTAGGTGTTTTACAGCAGCCCGAGTTAGCCAAAGTCTATGCGGCCGCTGATGTCTTTGTCTTTCCAAGTAAGACGGATACCTTTGGTTTGGTCTTACTAGAGGCCATGGCCTGCGGTACCCCAGTAGCAGCCTACCCCGTTACCGGCCCCATTGATGTACTTGGCGACTCCCCTGCGGGCGCAATGCACGAGGATTTACGCACTGCTTGCCTCGCCGCCCTCAAGATCCCCCGAGAAGTGGCTAGAGCGCATGCTGAGCGCTTTTCCTGGCGAGCCTCCACCGAGCAGTTTGCACGGCATTTAAAGCCCGTAGCCACGCCTGCGATCCACCGCACAGCGCTTGCGTGAGTAGATATAGTCAATTAACCCATTGAAAAATACGTACCACATTGACCAAAATCCGCACAAAGGTAATCGCGGATTGGTTCGTGCATGGCATGCTGCCAAAAACTCATGGCATGGGTTGGTATTTGCGTTCAAAGAAGAAAGTGCATTTCGGCAAGAGTTAACCTTTTTTATATTACTGACACCAGTTGCAGCACTCTTGCCCGTATCGCTCTTTGAAAAGGCCGTTTTAATCTGCTCCCTGGTGCTCGTGATGGCGATTGAACTGCTGAATTCGAGTGTTGAGGCGGCGATTGATCGCATCTCCTTTGAGCACCATGATTTATCCAAGCGCGCTAAGGATTTTGGGTCGGCTGCTGTGATGCTGGCACTGCTAATTTGCTTCATTCTATGGGTCTGCGTTTGCCTTCCTTTATTCATGAAACTGTCATAAACGCAATTTACAGTTAGGTTTACTTTTATAAGGTTTTTCTATGTCCGACATGCCAAATCCATTCGCTCCATTCGATGTGTTCTTTAAAAGCACGACGACCGTAGAGCACAAGAAAAAACTTCAAAAAATCAAGAAATTACTATCCAAAAAAACGGCAAAGCGTTTATTTGGTAAGGCATTTGCTCAGCGTAGCCGAGCTGAATTGCAATCCGCCCCTGAAATTGCTCGTCCCCTTATCAAATCAAAGCGCCCTGCTCTCCAGGTATCGTGGGCTAAAGATGCGGGTGAAATTCAGGAAGCCCAACGTTTGCGTTTTAAAGTATTCGCAGAAGAAATGGGTGCTACGCTTTCGCCAAATGCAGAAGGGCTAGATGTCGATGAATTTGATGCCTATTGTGATCACCTGATCATTCGCGATCAAGACACCTTACGGGTAGTGGGCACCTACCGCGTCTTGCCGCCCCACAAGGCGCAAGAAATCGGTAAGCTCTATTCAGATTCTGAATTTGATCTCTCCCGTTTGCAGCATTTGCGCCCCAAAATGGTGGAAGTGGGTCGCTCATGTGTGCACCAAGACTACCGCTCTGGCGCAGTCATCATGGCCCTATGGAGCGGCCTTGCGGAATACATGCTAAAAAACAATTACGAAATCATGTTGGGCTGCGCTAGCATTCCGATGTCGGATGGCGGCCACTTTGCTGCCAGCCTCTACAACGGTCTGAGCGCCGATCAAATCGCGCCAATTGAATGCCATGGCTTTCCAAAAGTACCATTACCACTCGCTCGCCTCAATGGCGGACTCGAGGTTGAGGCGCCACCATTGATTAAAGGTTACCTAAAGCTGGGGGCCAAAATTTGCAGTGCACCCGCTTGGGATCCTGACTTTAATACCGCTGATCTCTTGACGATGTTGCGCCTATCGGAAATCAACCCCCGCTACGCCAAGCATTTTTTAGGGAAATAAACTCAGTGCAGCAGCGAGCTAAATCAGATTAGCTCGATTCGGTAGGGTCTACCAATCCGCTCCCACTCTACGGCCTCTTTGCGCAGGCTAAATTCAGTTAGTGGGTGGTTTTCTAACCAACTCTGTTTAATACTGACCGTGAAACCGGCACCGGACTCGCTAACGCTAACCTCGGGCAACTGGGAATCGGTTCGACCACGGCAAAGCAATTGCGCTAGACGCAAAGCAAACAGCATGCGCCAATCTAAAAATTGGGCATTGCTAGCCAGCTTGCCGAGTTTGCCCGTGTGGCCCACGAGCAAAGTTGCCAGTCGTAGCTGATCGTTTTTTGAAAACCCCGGCATGTCCGCATTGCCAGCAATATAAGCCGAGTGCTTGTGATAACTGTTATGGGAAATCGATAAGCCGATTTCATGCAGATTAGCCGCCCACTCAATTAAGACTAAGTTATTGGCTCTCGCTTCCTTATCCAGAACAGGCAACTGCGATAAAAAATTAGTCGCCAAATTACCCACCCGCTTGGCCTGCTGCCGATCAATGGAATACCGGTCCATGAACTGCTCCACCGTGACAAAACGCATATCGTGGTGCTGTGAACGGCCTAGCAAGTCATAGAGAACACCAACCCGGAGGGCCGCATCGGTTACCTCCATTAACTCTAATCCAAGCTCCTCAAATACGGCGAGCATGATTGCTAAGCCACCCGGCCAGACTATGCGGCGATCATCCTTCAGGCCGGGCACAGAAATTTGACTGGTATGCTCAAAGCGCAATAAATCCTGTTTCATGGCTTTCAATGCGGGCTTGGTAATAAAGCCTTTCGGCGCATTGCCATAGCCCATTTGGGCAATGATGTCGGCTAAAGCGCGTGCGGTACCAGATGAGCCAATGGCCTGCTTCCAGCCTTGCTTTACAAACGGCTCAGCAATCACTTGGATTTCACGGCGGGCGGTGAGCTCTGCCTCTTTGAAGGCATGGGCATCAATCTCCCCTTTGGGAAAAAAACGCATGCTATGGGAAACGCAGCCGATATAGAGGCTCTCCATCAATTGGGGTTTGTAGCCTTCGCCGATGATGAGTTCGGTTGACCCGCCGCCAATATCGACCACCAGACGATTACCTTGGACCGGGGATACCTCATGTGCAGCGCCGATATAAATGAGGCGCGCTTCCTCAACGCCGGCAATGACTTCAATGGGGAAGCCTAAGGCCTTTTCGGCATCCTTAATAAAATCTGCTGAATTGCGTGCCACCCGCAAGGTATTGGTTGCCACTGCCCTTACCTGCTTTAAATCAAAGCCCCTTAAACGCTCGCCAAAGCGTCCAATAGCGGATATGCCCCGCTCATAGGCTTCGTGACCCAATAACTTCTTGTCCGTGAGGCCGGCAGCAATCCGTACCGACTCCCTGAGGGTATCAATAGGCCGGAGCTGCATGCCCGATGGCGTATTGACCACCTGCGCTATTAGCATCCGAAAGCTATTCGAGCCTAGGTCGACGGCAGCAACGTAGGCGTCATCCTGGGGTGCATCACTCATTTTTTTCAAACGGCATTCACTTTAAAAAAGGCAGAAAACCAGTAAATCAATGTGCTTATTGTATGAAATAAAAATGACACATTCGTTAAATATAAAGGAAAATCAGTACTTAAACCCCTATGAGTACTACGCCCACCCCCATTCTGAATCGAGAAATCGGTATTTTGGAATTTAATTCCAGGGTATTGGCGCAAGCGGAAGATCCCCAAAACCCACTATTAGAGCGCTTGCGTTTTTTAGGAATCTTTTCTAGTAATTTAGACGAATTTTTTGAGGTTCGGGTTGCAGGCCTTAAAGAGCAGCTTTTATCAGAGCCCAACAAAATTGAAGCCGATGGTCTGCGCATCCAAGACGTCTATGACAAAGTAACTGAATATGCGAATGCCCTAGTAATCCGCCAATACGCTGCCTTTCAAAACACCATCAAGCCCGAACTCGATCGACATGGGATTTTATTCATTCATTCCTCAAGCTGGACTCCAGAACAAGAAAAGTGGGCTTATGGAATTTTTCGAACCGAGTTACTTCCACTACTGACGCCGATTGCACTGGATCCAGCCCATCCATTTCCGAAAGTGGCTAATAAAAGCTTGAACTTTATTGTTGCACTGGATGGTAAAGATGCCTTTGGAAGGCGTTCTGGCCTTGCAGTAGTGCAGGCACCGCGCTCCTTGCCACGCGTAGTGCGAATGCCAAAACGCTTAGCTAAAACCGATGATGGTTTTGTCATGCTGTCTTCCTTCGTGCAAAAATTTGTCGGTGATTTATTTCCTGGCCTACGTATTTTGGAATGTCACCCGTTTCGCGTTACGCGTAATTCTGAATTGTTTGTATCCGATGATGACGTCACCGATCTACGCAAAGCCCTGCAAGGTGAATTGCCAACCCGCCACCTAGGGGATGCAGTACGTTTAGAAACATCGATCGAGACGCCCCATGCCCTAGTAGAGCGATTACTTAAGGAAAATGGTCTGCAGCCGCAAGACTGCTATCGAGTAGATGGGCCAGTCAATTTACTCCGCCTGTCACAAGTACCCGATCTGGTCGACAAGCCCGAGCTCAAATTTGCTTTATATCGCCCCAAATCCTCATTTGGCCTAACGAAGCCAGGTCAGCAAGACTCGACCGATCCAAACGATTCCATCATTGAGAAAATTCGCCAAGGCGATATCTTGCTGCACCACCCCTATGAGAGCTTTGAGCCCGTATTGCAATTATTACGCGAAGCCTCCAATGATCCGGACGTATTGGCCATTAAACAAACGGTTTACCGTACGGGCGATGATTCTCCAGTAATGGATGCCTTAATTCAAGCGGCACGCAACGGCAAAGAAGTTACGGTTGTGCTCGAGTTATTGGCTCGTTTTGACGAGCAAACCAATATCAACTGGGCGGCCAAATTAGAGAGTGTAGGTGCCCATGTAGTGTATGGCGTAGTGGGTCATAAATGCCATGCCAAAATGCTATTGGTGGTTCGGCGAGAGAAAATTGCGGGCAAGAAAAACAAGTCGCAGCTGGTTCGGTACGTACATTTGGGTACCGGAAATTACCATCCCAAAACAGCAAAGCTGTATACCGACTTTGGTCTCATGACCTGCGATGAATCCATTACCAATGATGTGCACCTCGTGTTTCAGCAACTTACTGGCACAGCCTTGCACCTGGAAACCCGTGAGCTATGGGAATCACCCTTTACTCTGCTCGATGAGCTGGTTGCGCACATTCGTGCCGAAGCAAAAGCCGCTAAAGCCGGAAAAAAGGCCCTCATCATCGCCAAAATGAATGCCTTGCTCGAGCCAACCATCATTGCAGAGCTCTATAAGGCATCGCAAGCGGGCGTTAAGATTCAACTGATTGTGCGTGGCGTTTGCGCCCTGCAACCTGGAGTCAAGGGCCTTTCGGATAATATTTCGGTGCGCTCGATTATTGGCCGCTTTTTAGAGCACCATCGCATCTGCTATTTTTATGCGAACGGAAAAGAGTCTGTGCACCTCTCCAGTGCGGACTGGATGGATCGGAATTTACTGCGGCGCGTAGAAGTGGCGTTTCCAGTCAAAGATCAAAAATTGAAGCTACGCGTGATCAATGAAGGACTCAAAGTGCTTTTAAAAGATAATGCAACGGCATGGAAAATGAATCCAGATGGAAGTTATGTACTGCTCAAACCTCGCGCCAACCAAAAACCGATTATTGGACAGATGGAATTACTTCAGCAATTCGCTCAGCAGGGAAAACCAAAGTAAATTGGCTGCCAATGCCAACCATGCTCTCAATTTGCAGCTGAGCCTGATGACGGCTTGCAATATGTTTCACAATGGCCAAACCCAACCCAGTACCGCCCGTATCGCGTGAGCGGCTACGGTCTACCCGATAAAAGCGTTCAGTTAGGCGGGGTAAATGCTCTGAGCTTATTCCGGGGCCAGTATCGCGTACTGAAAAAATACCCCGCCCCTGTGTATCTCTATCCCACTGAATCGTAATCTCGCCGCCATCTGGCGTGTACCGAATGGCATTCGAGATTAAGTTACCAAATGCAGATAGGATTTCTTGCTCATCACCTAAAAGATCAACTGTCGCATCGCATTCAAAGCGGAAGGTATGTCGACCTTGCGACAATGCATCAGCATCACCGCGCAAGAATGCAAAAACCGAGCCAGACACTTCAATTTGATTGGTGAGCGCAGGCAAGGCATTGGATTCTAAATTGGCAAGCGTCAACAAATCCTCCACTAGACTCTTCATTCGATGACCTTGGAATATCATCAGCTCAAGGTATTCTTTCTCCTGCTTTCGCTCCAGCTCTAGATTTTGCATGGTTTCCAAAAAACCCATCATCACGGTGAGCGGAGTACGCATTTCATGCGAAACATTGGCCACAAAGTCACGCCGCATGGCTTCTGCTTTGCGTAAATCCGTAACGTCCTGTGCTAGCAGTAAGCGGTGATTTTCAGCAAAAGGGAATATTTGCAATAGTAGACTCAAATTCGAAGCAGATCCCATTTTTTCAATCAATAAGGGCTCTTCAAATCGACGGGCACTGAGATATTGAATGAATTCTGGATTACGTAAGATGTAGTTAATGCGCTGCAAGGCATCCCGCTTAAAACTTAATCCGAAGAAACGCTCCGCAATTGAATTACACCACTCAATTTGGTCTTGGTTATCCAGCATCACAATGCCATTGGGCGAAGCCTGAAAGGCCTCGATAAAGCGCTGGTGCTGCCGTTCAACATCAGTAATGCGTTTTTTGCTTGAGCGCGCTGCACGCTGGAGACGAAAAAAAACATCCTCCAAATACCCGAATGCGGGGGGTAGATTATCTATTTCATCCGCTTGCAGGTACTTTTTTAATACCGAGAGCTTGATATAGAAGTAGCCCAATGGCAGGGCCAAAAAAGCCAAACTCGCACTAAACGAAAGCCAGTTACCCCAAATCGACTGCGTAAGCCCATACAGGATTGCCGCAGAGGCCAAAAGAAGAAGAAAACGGGTAATTGCGACGAACATAGCGACATCTTAGAGCATGCGCATCGTCCGGCCCTAAATACCCTTAAAACGAACTTAAGTCTCTACCGGATTCTTGGTAATGCGATAGCCGCTACCGCGGACGGTTTCAACGAAACGGTCGCAGTCATAAGGGGATAGCGCCGCCCTTAAGCGTTTGATGTGAACATCAACGGTGCGTTCTTCAATGTAAGCCTCATTGCCCCATACATTGTCTAAAAGATGGGTACGGGAGTGAACGCGCTCTGGGTTCGCCATTAGGAATTGCATTAAGCGAAATTCAGTTGGTCCTAAAGACACGCTTTTTGGGCTTAAATTAGGCATCGTAATCGTTAAACGATGTGAAATCGGGTCCAATTGAATCGGGCCCACACTCAGTGCTTTTTCTTCAACCACGGTCGGAGCATGGCGGCGCAGCAGCGCTTTAACACGCGCTACGAGCTCTTTGGGAGAGAAAGGTTTAGTGACGTAGTCATCGGCACCTGCGTCTAGCCCAAGAACCTTATCGGCCTCTTCGCCCTTTGCCGTCAACATCAAAATCGGCAATGACAGGGTTGCTGGATTAACACGCAATTCTTTTGCAAACTGCACTCCTGGTTTACCGGGAAGCATCCAATCTAAAATAATTAAATCGGGGGAGATATTGCGCAGCATGAGCAATGCTTCATCCGCCTGAAATGCCCTAGCAACCGTAAAGCCGGCATGCGTTAGATTGATGGAGATGAGTTCCGCAATGGATGGCTCATCTTCAACAATCAAGATCAGTTGCGACATGAATATCAGCTATTGGCTTCGCGAATCACATTATCTTGAGGTGTATGCCGAATGTCAGAACCTTTTACGATGTAAATCACAAACTCAGCAATATTCTTGGCGTGGTCACCAATACGCTCAATGGCTTTGGCAATGAAGAGCAAATCGAGACCAGTCGAAATCATCTTGGGATCTTCAGCCATATACGTAATTAATTTACGTACAAACCCGCGAAACTCCTCATCGATCTGCTTGTCGTCTTGCACCACTTTGGCGGCAGCTACGGCATCGAAGCGAGCAAAACAGTCCAAGCTTTGTCGCAATAAATCAATCGCCATCTGACCGGATAATTTAATTTCTGCAGCATTGATTTTATAGTTTGCCGACTCCTCAATGACTCGGCGCGAACGCTTGGCTACGCGCTCGGCCTCATCACCAGCGCGCTCTAGATTAGTAATTGCCTTTGAAATAGCCATCACTAGGCGTAAATCACGGGCAATGGGCTGGCGACGGGCAATTAACTCAGCGCACGCAGAGTCAATTTCAACTTCGATCGCGTTAACGGATTTCTCACGCTCAATGACTTCATTACATAAATCAACGTTGAGCTCGGTAAAACCGCGCATGGCAGTTTCAATTTGCTGCTCAACCAAACCACCCATTTGTAGCAGTTGGGCGCATAAGGCATTAAGGTCTTCATCAAACTGGGATGATAGGTGCTTATCTGGCATGTCTTCTCCTAATTAGCCAAAACGGCCAGTAATATAGTCTTCTGTTTCTTTGCGCTTAGGCTTGATAAAAAGTTCATCGGTCTTACCATACTCCATTAACTCACCCAAATACATATAGGCTGTAAAATCCGATACACGAGCAGCCTGTTGCATATTGTGCGTCACAATCGCAATGGTGTAGTCTTTTTTCAGTTCGTTGATCAACTCTTCGATCTTGGCTGTTGAGATTGGATCAAGCGCCGAGGTTGGCTCATCCAGTAGCACAACGGATGGTTTAACGGCCACACTGCGGGCAATGCACAAACGCTGTTGCTGACCGCCAGATAAGGATAAGCCACTTTGATTTAGCTTATCTTTTGCCTCATTCCACAGTGCCGCCTTGGTCAGCGCCCACTCCACGCGCTCATCCATCTCTGCTTTAGATAGGCGCTCATAGAGACGCACGCCAAAGGCAATGTTTTCATAAATCGACATCGGAAATGGGGTTGGTTTTTGAAAAACCATACCAATACGAGAGCGCAGTAAATTCACATCACTATCGGTAGCTAGGATATCCTCACCATAAAAGCTAATCTGCCCTTCAGCGCGCTGCCCTGGATACAAGTCATACATCCGGTTAAGGGTGCGCAATAAAGTGGATTTACCGCAACCTGATGGGCCAATAAAGGCAGTAACTTTACGCTCAATAATATCGAGATTAATATCCTTCAGGCCTTGAAAGCTGCCGTAAAAGAAGTTTAAATTGCGGACCTCAATGGCATTCGTGGATACGCTTGCACCTACGCGATCGGCTACTGCCGCATCCGCCTCTGCCGAACCCGCGTGCATTACTGTTCTCATCATTGTCATACTTTTACCTTTTCTCGAAACACAACCCGTGCCAGAATATTTAAACCCAATACAGCAAACGTAATTAATAACGCCCCACCCCAAGCTAAATCGACCCAGTCATCATATGGACTCATGGCGAACTGGAAAATCACCACAGGCAGATTGGCCATGGGGGCATTCATATTAGTGGAGAAGAATTGGTTATTTAACGCTGTAAACAAGAGCGGTGCTGTTTCCCCACTAACACGGGCTAAGGCCAATAAAATTCCAGTAATGACCCCGCTCTTGGCGGCCGTTAGGGTTACGCTCAGCGCTACCTTCCACCTTGGAGCACCCAATGCATAGGCGGCCTCTCTCAATGTTAATGGCACTAAACGCAGCATGTTTTCAGTGGTACGCACAACGACTGGAATAGCAATTAGGGCCAGAGCAATGGTGCCCGCCCATCCTGAAAAGTGCTTTACCTGATAAACGATGATGGCGTAAACAAACAAGCCGATCACAATCGATGGTGCAGATAACATAATGTCGGTTACGAAGCGCGTCACTTCAGCAAACTTGCTCTTCCCGCCATACTCGGAAAGGTAGATTCCGGCCAAGATACCGATCGGCGTACTAATAAATGTACAAGTAGCGACAATCATCAAGCTACCTACAATGGCATTAGCCAAGCCACCGCCGGGAGTACCAGGTGCGGGAGTGCTTGCTAAAAATAGTGATGGACTGATTGCGGAAAAACCCTTATATAGCAATACCGACAAGATCCAGAACAGAAAAATCATGCCAATACTCATTGCAATCATCGATAGGGTAAGACCAATTGCATTTGCACGCTTGCGCTGATTGAATAGACCCCGATCCACTCCTTTTGAAATGGTGGAGCCGGACTTAAATTGAGCATTACTCATTATGTTTTAGCCCCTTGATTGGCTTCCATGCGCATCAACATGAACTTTGCGAGTGAAAGAACGACAAATGTAATCATAAATAAAGCCAGCCCTAGCAAGAACAAGGAAGAATAGTGAACACCAATTTCAGCCTCACCAAATTCGTTGGCTAAAGTAGAGGCAATCGAGTTTCCAGGAGCAAAGAGTGATGCTTTCAATTTGTGAGCATTACCAATCACGAAGGTGACAGCCATGGTTTCACCCAGAGCACGTCCCAAGCCGAGCATGATGCCGCCAATAACGCCCGTTTTGGTATAAGGCAAGACCACATTGCGGACCACCTCCCAAGTGGTGCAGCCAATACCGTAGGCCGACTCTTTTAATACTGGGGGAACGATCTCAAATACATCGCGCATCACCGAGGCAATAAATGGCAGGATCATCATTGCCAATATCAGACTGGCGCAGAGGACACCAATGCCGTTAAATGCACCCGAAAACAGAATTCCTAAACCCGGGATTTGACCCAAAGTTCCAGCTAAGGCCGGCTGAACGTAATCGGCAAATAAAGGAGCGAAAATAAAGAGGCCAAACATGCCATAGATAATTGATGGTACAGCAGCTAAAATTTCAATAGCGGTGCCAAGAGGACGGCGTAAAGACTTGGGGCATATTTCAGTTAAAAATACCGCAATACCAAAACTGAGTGGCACTGCAATCAAAAGAGCAATAACCGAGGTAATTACCGTTCCATAGATAGCAATGGCGCCACCGAACTCACCGTTAACAATGTCCCACTCTACCGTAGTAAAAAAACCAAAGCCAAACTTCTCAAAGGCAGGATACGCATTTACAACCAGGGAGGCAATAATACCTAGGAGAGCTAGCAGTACAGTAAGAGCAAAAAACTGCGTGGTGAGATAAAACAACTTGTCCAAGAAGCGTTGTTGCTTTGCAATTTTAATTGCCTGCGGACGAACTTGGCCTAATGAAGCTGAATTTTCCATAAACGCAATGCCCTTAAAAGGTACTCACTACATTAAATTGTATTTTGATTTGAATACACAGAACTAAAACTACAGACAAAAAGCTCCGCATTAAAGCGGAGCCTTTTGAAATTTTAAAACTAAATTACTTGGTATTAATCTGCGACCAAACGTTTTTACGAATAAAATCGGTTGTAGCAGCAGGCATTCCTACGTAGTCCAAGTCAGCAGCCATTTTGCCGCCTTCTTTGAAAGCAAAGTCAAAGAACTTGAGCACTTCAGCAGAATTTGCTTTATTGGTTGGATTTTTGTACATCAAAATGAAGGATGCGCCGGTAATTGGCCATGATGTAGCACCAGGAGCGTCAGTAATGAAAGTACCCATGCCTGGAATCTTAGCCCAATCGGTTCCAGCTGCAGCAGCTGCGAAGGAGCTATCGCTTGGAAGGACAAACTGACCTTCCTTGTTCTTAAGTTGAACCGTAGTCATGTTGTTTTTCTTCGCATAAGCATACTCAACATAACCGATGGAGTTCTTCACGCGACCTACGTTTGCAGCAACGCCTTCATTACCTTTACCACCTACAGAAGAGGCTGCAGGCCACTTGACTGCTGAACCAGCACCAACCGCACTCTTCCACTGGCTACTTACTTTTGCCAAGTAGTCGGTGAAAATAGCGGTAGTACCAGAGCCGTCAGCACGGTGTACTACTGTGATTTCGCCAGCAGGGATCTTTACGCCAGGATTGAGCAGTGCAATGCGCTTGTCATTCCAGTTTGAAATCGTGCCCTGGAAAATATCAGCAAGGGTTACGCCATCTAATTTCAACTGGCCTGGCTTTAGACCATCCACGTTAACAATAGCAACTACACCGCCAATAATCGCTGGAAACTGAACCAATCCATCTTTTTCGAGGTCTTCAAACTTGACTGGGTTATCAGACGCGCCGAAATCAACGGTCTTGGCTTTAATTTGCTTGATACCACCGGATGAGCCGATCGACTGGTAGTTCATGCCTGTACCAGTACGGGCTTTATAGGCTTCAGCCCATTTGCCGTAAATTGGATATGGAAAACTAGCGCCTGCGCCGGTAAAATCCGCAGCCATTGCTGCGGGAGCAAAGCTTGCTGCAGAAATCGAAAGGGCAGCCACAGTAAGCGCCTTTTTGAAAGTCAATTTCATTTCATTGTCCTTTAATAGATTCACCGCAAAACGCGATGAATGAACAATAAAGAGGCAATATGACGACTCTGTGACACCTGGCTTTTTAGAAAAAAAACCATATGAAACAATTACTTACATTTAGTATTTATACAGTAGGTATTGCCGCGACTATGGTTTTAGCGTAGCTATTTGCCTGCTCCTGCTCTTTTGCCTCCACCATGACCCGCAGAACGAGCTCGGTGCCCGAAGCCCGAATCAATACCCGGCCGCCATTGCCAAGTTGGGCCGTAATGGTATTAACCGCCTCCACCACCTTGGCATCAGTCTTCCAATCGTAGCCTGAGGCCACTTTAACGTTCAGCAAAACCTGAGGAAAGAGATTCACGCCATTGAGTAGCTCGGCCAAGGATTTACCTTTTTTGCGCATCGCCGCCAACACTTGCAAAGCGGCAACCGTACCATCCCCAGTGGAATGTTGATCCAGGCATAGCAAATGACCGGAGCCCTCGCCGCCCAATGTCCATTGGTGCTTTTTAAGCTGCTCTAAAACATATCGGTCGCCCACATTAGCACGCTCAAATTGCAAGCCCAGAGCTTTAATAGCTTGCTCTATTGCAGCATTGGTCATTAAGGTGCCGACTACCCCACCCAATTTCAATCCGCGATCCACGCGGTCTTTCGCCAGCACATACAAGAGCTCATCGCCATTAAACAGACGGCCCATGCCATCGACCATTTGCAGGCGATCAGCATCGCCATCCAGCGCAATACCCAAATCAGCCTGATGTTCTTTGACCTTCGCAACAAGTGTTGCTGGCGCAGTTGCGCCACAGCCATCGTTAATGTTGCGGCCGTTGGGCTCAACCCCGATGGAAATCACTTCTGCGCCGAGTTCATTAAACACATTCGGAGCCGATTGATAGGCGGCGCCATTGGCGCAATCCACAACAATTTTCAATCCACGCAAATGCAGTGCTGCAGGAAAGCTAGATTTACAAAACTCAATATAACGTCCAGTAGCATCGTCTAAACGAAATGCTTTGCCGAGGTACTCTGAGCTCACACAAGACAGGGGCTGATCTAAAGCAGCCTCAATCGCCAACTCCGATGCATCGGATAATTTATCGCCTTCGGACGAGAAAAACTTAATGCCGTTGTCTTGGTATGGGTTGTGCGAAGCCGAGATCACCACACCCGCAGAGAGTCGCAATGCTTTAGTGAGGTAAGCCACGCCCGGTGTTGGCATCGGGCCGCACAGCATCACGTCAACTCCAGCAGCAGAAAAACCCGCTTCCAGTGCGGCCTCTAATAAGTAGCCCGATACGCGCGTGTCTTTACCAATCAACACAGTACAACGCTCACCTGCAGGAGCTGCTTGCTTTAGTACCGTACCGGCAGCGTATCCCAGGCGCATGATGAAATCCGGAATAATCGGGGCCTTGCCCACTTCACCACGAATACCGTCAGTGCCGAAATACTTTTTTTTATTCGCTGTCATAGGAATTCATTATAAAACTTGCAAACAAGGGGGATGCTTTTACCCATCATCATGCTGTTTGGGCTGCAGCCCATAGCGTTAGGGCATCGATGGTCTCAGGAACATCATGCACCCGCACGACACTGGCGCCGCGCTCTGCAGCCAAAACGGCGGCGGCCACACTGGGAATTAGTCGATTGCCGACCTCTCGCCCGGTAATTTTTCCGAGCATCGATTTTCGGGAAATCCCAGCCAATACAGGATAGCCATGGTGCGTGAACTGGGCAAACTCCTGCAGCATAGCGAGGTTGTGGTCTAAGCTCTTACCAAAACCAAAGCCGGGGTCAATTGCAATGCGATCGGCAGCAACACCTTGCTGAGTTAAGGCTGAAGTGCGTTCCAATAAAAAGGTATTTACTTCGCTCACTACGTTTTCATAGTTTGGATTGAGTTGCATGGTGATGGGGTCGCACTGCATGTGCATTAAGACAATGCCGCAATTACCGGCTAGCGCAGCATCGAGCACCACTTGTTCTGCGCCCGCTTGGCGCAAGGCCCAAATGTCATTCACGCAATCCACTCCAGCCAGCAAAGCCTGTCGCATGGTTTCTGCTTTGTAGGTATCAATCGATAAAGCAACGCCACAATCGGTGAGTGCCTCGATGATCGGCAGAACCCGATCCAATTCTTCTTGCAGTGAAACTGGAATGGCGCCTGGCTTGGTTGATTCACCGCCAATATCAATTAGGTCAACGCCAGCAGCAATCATTGCCTCTGCTTGGCGCACTGCATCGTCTTTGGCATAAAAGCAACCGCCATCCGAAAAGGAATCGGGTGTGGCATTGAGTATGCCCATCACTAGGGGCGGCTGGCGATTAGCTCGCCTTTGCACTAGCTCAAAAAGAAAACGCCCGCAACGCCATGTTGCGGGCTGTTTTAAAGACTGCATTGCGCTAACCTAAGCGCCTGTTAAGCGGCTGCAGGCGCGCCACCTGCGGTTGGTCCAGTAGGACCGCCTGCTGAATTACTAAAGGCAGTTGCGGCGACTGGTTTTGGCGCCCGAGGTGGACGGCCGTCCATGATGTCATTAATCTGCTCTGCATCGATGGTTTCCCAATCCATGAGGGCCTGAACCATAGCCTCAACCTTGTCTTTGTTATTTTCCAGAATCGATCTCGCCATTGCATATTGGCTATCAATCAAACTCCGAATTTCTGCATCCACTTTTTGCTGAGTTAGCTCAGATACCGACTTCGAAGTATTCGGGCCAAACATGCCCTGCTGCTCGGTATCCACATACACCATGGTACCTAAGCTATCGCTCATGCCATAACGCGTCACCATATCGCGCGCCATTTTGGTTGCGCGCTCAAAGTCATTGGATGCGCCTGTGCTCATGGAATTCAGAAACACTTCTTCGGCTGCACGGCCACCAAACAGAATGGCCAGCTCCTCGAGCATGCGGTCTTTATACAAATTCACCCGGTCGAACTCGGGCAACTGCCAGGTCACACCCAGAGCCATACCGCGGGGCATGATTGTTACCTTATGAACAGGGTCAGCCTTCGGCAACACCTTCGCAACCACGGCGTGACCAGACTCATGGTAAGCCGTATTGCGACGCTCTTCTTCGCGCATCACGGCAGACTTACGCTCCGGACCCATGTAGATTTTATCTTTCGCGTCTTCAAAGTCCTGCATGTCGACTGAACGCTTATTTCGGCGCGCAGCAAAGAGTGCAGACTCGTTCACTAAGTTGGCTAAGTCAGCGCCAGAAAAGCCTGGAGTGCCACGCGCTAATACGGCTGCGTTGACGTCGGGGCTAATAGGAACCTTGCGCATATGCACTTGCAAAATCTGCTCACGACCACGGATGTCAGGCAAGCCGACGTGCACTTGACGATCAAAACGGCCTGGGCGCAGTAAAGCGCGATCCAATACGTCAGAACGGTTAGTTGCTGCAACCACGATGACGCCGCTATTGCTTTCAAAACCATCCATCTCAACTAGCATTTGGTTTAAGGTTTGCTCGCGCTCATCATTACCGCCACCCATACCGGCGCCGCGATGGCGACCGACCGCATCGATCTCATCAATGAAGATGATGCAAGGTGCATTTTTCTTGGCGTTCTCAAACATGTCACGCACACGGGATGCACCAACACCAACAAACATTTCAACGAAGTCAGAACCGGAGATCGAGAAGAATGGCACTTTAGCCTCACCCGCAATCGCACGCGCCAACAGGGTCTTACCGGTGCCGGGAGGGCCTACCAATAAAACACCATGGGGAATATGACCGCCCAGCTTTTGGAACTTCTGCGGATCTTTCAGGAAGTCAACGATCTCAAATACTTCTTCTTTGGCTTCATCGCAACCAGCCACGTCACCGAAGGTCACGGTATTGCTGTTTTCATCTACCAGACGCGCTTTGGATTTACCAAAGGAGAATGCACCGCCTTTGCCGCCGCCTTGCATCTGCCGCATCATAAAAAACCAAAAACCAATAATCAATAAAGTAGGTCCGAGGTAATACAAAGCCGACATCAATAAATTGGGCTCGTCTTCTGCTTTACCAGTGACTTGGACGCCGGCCTTCATCAGGTCGCCGACCATCCAGATGTCCCCTGGGGAAATCAGGGAGTATTTATTTCCATCGACCGGAGTTACTTGCAAGGTACGACCTTGCACGTCCACACGACGCACTTTGCCATCCCGCGCGTCATCCATAAATTGGGAGTACGTCACGCGCTCTGGTGTGTTTGGCTTATCGAACTGCTTAAACACAGTGAAAAGGACGAGGCCGACAATGAACCAGACGCCGATTTTTTGGAACATATTGTTGTTCAAATACCCACCTTTGCCGGATTAATCCGGGAGTTCTTCCATTACTAAACCAGTCGAAAAGACGGTTTCCTTATGTAAATCATTCTACTACCTCCGTAATTCAAGGGTTTAGCCTATTTTTATTGGCCAAAACCTATGAAATATAGGGGTTATTTACTATTTTAGGGCTGTTTTGGCGGTTTCAAGTGGCGACCCAGCAAAAAGGTCTCGGACGAGCGATCGCGCGAGGCTTTGGGTTTTCTGGCCGAAACCGTCTTAAACACCTTTTTAAAGGTCTCCACAATTTGGCTATAACCACTGCCATGAAAGCATTTAATCAATAACGCGCCATCCGGCTGCAGGTGGTCTTTCGCAAAATCCAAGGCGAGCTCAGCCAGGGTCGCCATGCGCGCGGCATCAGCAATGCCAACGCCCGATAGATTCGGCGCCATGTCCGATAAAACTAAATCGACCTTGCCATTGCAGCTCGGGGGCAACAAGGATTCAAGTGCCCGCAAGCCCTCCTCTTCCCGAAAGTCGCCCTCAATGAAACTGACATCGGCGATTGCTTCCATGGGCAACATATCAATGGCAACAATCACGCCATCCGGCTTTCCCGATTCAATTTTGGGGTTGTGTTTGCCCAATTCGGTGAGGCGATTGCGCACGTATTGCGACCAGCTGCCTGGCGCGCTCCCCAAATCCACCACCACCATACCGGCCTTGATCAAATGGTCTTGCTCGTCGATTTCGCTCAGCTTATAGGCCGCACGTGCGCGATAGCCCTCTTTTTGTGCCATCTTGACGTAGGGATCCATTAGGTGGTCCTGCAACCAGCTTTTATTGAATTTATTCTTTGCCACGTAATCCCAATCGGTTAATTTCAGCTCGACCTTTACAGCGCCAAACGCTCTACTTTACCTGCTTATTCGGGTCTCATAAACAGCAATGCTCTATGATCGAGGCATGACTGCACTTACCATCTCCCCCGCCCAGCGCAAAGCGCTTAAAGCCAAAGCCCACGACCTCAGCCCAGTTGTCATGATTGGTAACGATGGACTCACTCCCGGCGTGGTCAAAGAAGCAGAAATTGCAATCCATAGCCATAACTTGATTAAAGTCCGCGTCTTTGGTGATGATCGCGAAAACCGCATTGCCATTTACGAAGCCCTGTGCGACAAACTCGGTGCCGCGCCAGTGCAGCACATTGGTAAATTATTGGTGATCTGGCGCCCCGAGCCCCTCATCAAAGATGCCAACGCACCTACTGCACGCGGCGGCAATAAAACTAAAAAATCAATTCAGGCGCCACGCTCACCCAACCGCCCTGTTAATCGTGGCGCGACCAGCACATCGGAGCGCTCTGCGCGGCGCACTGCTGCTGCCAAACCGTTCGGCAAAACCGTGGCCAGCAAAGCAGAAGCACCTGCGCGCAAAGTGGCATCCAAAAGCACCTCGGCACGTCCCACGCGCGCAAATGCTGCAGAATCAAAGATTGGTTGGTCATCCCCCGGTTACAAGCGAGCAGCAGCGCCAACCGGTCCGGTCAAACGCCGTAAAGTGCGGCAAGCCAGTACCAAGAAAAAATCCCTGGGGTAATTCCGGTTGCGTCGACTAAGGGTTTGTCGGCTGTCGAGTTAAACGCCACACCATCCAGAGACCCAAGAGGCTCTGAATTAAAAACAGCCCACTGGAAATGCCATGCAAGCGCCCAAAGAGGCTTGCTGAGGGCGATGCCATAACCGGTATACCCAAGAGCAGTGCTTCTTGGCGTAATGCATCCATGTACGGAATTAAACCGAAACACGTGAGCAGCGAACACAGGAGCAATACCAGAATGATCCAGCGAATATTGCGGTAATGATCGACTTTACGTTTTATTAACAGATTAGCGAATGTGAGAAGTCCTAGGCAAACAGCCACACTGAGGTAGGCTTCCACTTGAAAAATGGCGGCTGCAATCATTCCGGCAACCTGACGATCCTGAAGTGTGGTGAAGATAGTCGGAACAACCAAATAGCCCACCGTAAACAGGCTGCCGACCCACACTCCAGCAATCAGCATAAAGAGGCGCTGGAAAAGCGCAAGGCGATCCGCTGCAACAGTCTTCATTTAAATGTAGCGGACTGCCAAAATCTCCACTTCGCGGTTGCCTCCTGGAGCCTGCACCGCCACCACATCACCTTCTTCTTTACCAATCAGCGCGCGCGCAATCGGCGAGCTAATGGAAATTTTATTCACTTCAATGTCCGCTTCATCATCGCCAACAATTTGGTACGTGAATTTCGTGCCGTCTTCTAAGTCTTCAAGATCGACGGTCGCGCCGAATACCACGCGGCCTTCAACCTCCAAGCTTGCCGGATCAATAATTTGAGCGCCTGACAGGGTAGTCTCTAATTCCTTGATGCGGCCCTCGATAAAACCTTGCTTTTCTTTTGCGGCATCGTACTCGGCGTTCTCGGATAAATCACCCTGCGCACGCGCCTCCGAAATGGCATTGATAACGGCTGGACGTTCGACGTGCTTAAGGCGATGCAACTCTGCCTTAAGCAGTTCAGCGCCAACTTTGGTAATCGGAATGGTGTTCATACTGCAACCTAGCTTATCTACGAAATAAAGAAGTAGTTTAAGCCAGGTTGACGGTATTTACAGAGACTATTCGAGGCTGCGGTGCAAATTTTGCAGCGAATAGACTTCGAGTGAATCTTTAGCGCCACTTTTTGAAGCCATCAGCCCGTCCATCACGGCCCGTGCTGCACTGATCGTGGTGTAGTAAGTAACGCCATTGGCCTGGGCACTGGTTCGAATCGAACGTGAATCCGCAATCGCAGTGCGGGTCTCGTCAACGGTCGTAAAGACCAGTGAAATTTCCCGGTTTTTTATGAGGTCAACGATGTGGGGCCTTCCGTCTTTCACCTTATTGACTACGCGTACCGGCAAACCGGCAGCAGCGATCGCTGCGGCAGTACCCTTGGTTGCCACCATCGGAAAGCCGAGTTCATGGAGAAGCTGGGCTACGGCAACTGCTTTGCCTTTGTCACTGTCTTTCACGGTCAAGACCACCGTACCGGTTTCAGGAAGCTTGATGCTAGCGCCCAGTTGTGACTTAAACAAAGCCTCACCGAAGGTTTTACCAACCCCCATCACCTCGCCAGTGGAGCGCATTTCAGGTCCCAAGATGGGATCGATGCCAGGGAATTTATTAAACGGAAAGACCGCTTCCTTGACCGAGAAATACGGCGGAATCACTTCACGCGTAATGCCTTGTTTGGCTAAGGTCTGACCTACCATGCAACGCGCGGCAATCTTCGCCAATTGCAAACCGGTCGCCTTCGATACAAACGGTACAGTCCGCGACGCACGGGGATTGACTTCTAAAACATAAATCACATCATTGCCGTCGACATTCTGAATCGCAAACTGCACATTCATCAGACCAACGACATTGAGGCCTCGCGCCATGGCTGCCGTTTGACGCTTGATTTCATCAACAGTGGCATCCGATAAGGAATACGGTGGCAATGAGCACGCTGAGTCACCGGAGTGCACGCCTGCTTGTTCAATGTGCTCCATCACGCCGCCAATAAATACGGCATCGCCATCGCTGATGCAATCCACATCGCACTCAATTGCGTCATTTAAGAAGCGATCCAATAGCACCGGTGAATCATGCGATACCTTCACTGCCTCGCGCATATAGCGCTCTAAATCACGGCCATCGTGCACGATTTCCATTGCTCGGCCACCCAGCACATACGATGGGCGAACCACCAAGGGGTAACCAATTTCATCGGCCAGCCGTAAGGCCTCGTCTTCGGCGCGCGCAGTGCGGTTGGGTGGCTGGCGCAAATCCAAGGCATGCAATAGTTTTTGGAAGCGCTCGCGGTCTTCAGCCGCATCAATCATGTCAGGCGATGTACCGATGATGGGAACGCCGTTGGCCTCTAAATCCAACGCCAGTTTGAGTGGCGTTTGGCCACCGTACTGCACGATCACGCCCTTCGGCTTTTCCTTGGCAACGATCTCGAGAACATCTTCTAAGGTCAAGGGCTCAAAATACAAGCGGTCGGATGTGTCGTAGTCAGTCGAAACGGTCTCGGGATTGCAGTTGACCATGATGGTTTCGTAACCGTCTTCGCGCATAGCAAGAACAGCGTGTACGCAGCAGTAATCAAATTCAATACCTTGACCAATGCGGTTCGGTCCTCCGCCCAGAACCATGATCTTGTCGCGATTGGTAGGCTGCGATTCACATTCGCCGTGCTCTGCTTCGTAGGTGGAATACAGGTACGCCGTATTGGTCGAAAACTCCGCAGCGCAGGTATCGACCCGCTTATAAACTGGGAACACCTTCAGATGGTGGCGCGCAGCGCGAACCAAGGCGGCATCTGTCTTCAAGAGCTTGGCTAAACGGCGATCGGAAAATCCTTTTTGCTTTAAAAAGCGCCACTCATCCGCAGACAAACCATCAATGGTGTGCTGCTTGAGTGTGTTTTCAATCGAGATAAGTTCTTCGATCTGTTCTAAGAACCACGGATCCACTTTGGTTTCTTCGTAGATTTCATCAAGGCCCATACCCATGCGGAATGCATCCGCTAAATACCAAATGCGATCAGGTCCTGGCTCGCCAATTTCTTGAATGATGTCTTCTAAATCAGTTGAGCGCTCGTCAAGTCCATCGACGCCAACCTCAAGGCCGCGCAAGGCTTTCTGAAACGACTCTTGGAAAGTACGGCCAATGGCCATCACCTCACCCACGGATTTCATTTGCGTGGTCAAACGTGAATCTGCTTGCGGGAACTTCTCAAATGCAAAACGGGGAATTTTTGTTACAACATAATCAATCGAGGGCTCAAACGACGCCGGTGTGGTGCCGCCTGTAATGTCGTTGTGCAGCTCATCTAAGGTATAGCCCACTGCCAACTTTGCAGCGACTTTGGCAATCGGAAAGCCAGTCGCTTTGGATGCCAAGGCAGATGACCTGGAAACGCGCGGGTTCATCTCGATCACGATCATGCGGCCATCGACTGGATTAATTGAGAACTGCACGTTTGATCCGCCAGTATCCACGCCGATTTCACGTAGTACGGCAATCGAAGCATTGCGCATCAATTGATACTCTTTATCCGTCAGGGTTTGCGCGGGCGCCACCGTAATCGAGTCGCCCGTATGAATGCCCATGGGATCTAAATTCTCAATCGAGCAGACGATGATGCAATTGTCGGCGCGATCACGCACCACTTCCATCTCAAACTCTTTCCAGCCCAGTAATGATTCTTCAATCAAGAGCTCACCCGTTGGTGAAAGCTCCAAACCGCGCTTGCAGATTTCTTCGAACTCTTCGCGGTTGTACGCAATGCCGCCGCCCGAGCCACCCATCGTAAAGGACGGACGAATTACTACGGGGAAACCAGCGCTGTCCGTTTCTTTCTGAATGCGCTGTTGCACGGCAACGGCTTCATCCATGGAATGCGCAATACCGGATTTAGCAGAGCCCAGACCAATCTTGGTCATCGCATCTTTAAACTTTTGACGGTCTTCGGCTTTATCAATTGCTTCAGGTGATGCGCCGATTAATTCACAACCGTATTTTTCTAGAATGCCGTTGCGGTGTAAATCCAAGGCGCAATTAAGCGCCGTTTGACCGCCCATGGTCGGTAATATGGCATCGGGTCTTTCCGTCGCAATAATGCGCTCGACTACTTCCCATGTAATCGGCTCAATGTAGGTGACATCGGCCATCTCGGGATCGGTCATGATGGTCGCGGGATTGCTATTCACCAAAATGACTTTGTAGCCTTCATCACGTAATGCTTTACACGCTTGCGCACCGGAGTAATCAAATTCACAAGCCTGTCCAATCACAATCGGGCCTGCGCCAATAATCAGGATGCTTTTAATGTCGCTCCGCTTAGGCATTATTTGCCTCCTTGTTTACTGGTGGGAGCGGCATGCATTAAGTCCATAAAGTGATCGAATAAGTAAGCGATGTCATGGGGTCCAGGCGATGCCTCGGGGTGCCCCTGAAAGCAAAAGGCCGGTTTGTCGGTCCACGCGAGGCCCTGCAGCGAACCGTCAAACAGAGAAACGTGCGTCACCCGCACATTGCTAGGTAATGTTTTCGCATCGACCGCAAATCCATGATTCTGGGAAGTGATCGCCACCCGTCCGCTACCCAAATCTTTGACTGGATGGTTGGCGCCGTGGTGACCGAATTTCATTTTCAAGCTCTTCGCACCAGCAGCCAAACCCATAATTTGATGGCCCAAACAGATTCCGAAAGTGGGAACTCCTTTCTCGATGATTTCTGTTGCGGCAGCAATTGCGTAATCACAGGGACCAGGATCGCCGGGTCCGTTAGAGAAAAATACCCCATCCGGTTTCATGGCGAGGACTTCTGCGGCTGTAGTTTTGGCTGGCACTACCGTTAACTCGCAACCGCGCTCGGTGAGCATGCGCAAAATATTGCGCTTGACGCCAAAGTCATACGCCACTACTTTTTTGATGGGTTTTTTGGTATCGAGGCTACGGTAAGCCGGTTTGCCATTAGGGCCATGCAACTCCCACTCCGCTTCGCGCCACGGGTAGGCGGTTTTGGTGCTAACGACCTGAGCTAGGTCTAAGCCACTCATCCCTGGAAATGCCTTTGCGAGCTCTAAGGCTCTGGCACTGAGCGCTGCAGGATCATCACCCATCTTGCCAGCGACAATCGCGCCCGACTGGGCACCCTTATCGCGCAGTAAACGGGTCAGCTTGCGCGTATCAATTCCGGCGATGCCCGGAATGCCTGCCTTTTGTAAATACGACTCGAGGCTTTGCTCGGAACGGAAGTTTGAAACGCGGCGCGAAAGGTCTTTAATCACTAAACCGGCCGCATGAATTTGCGATGATTCGGCGTCTTGGGCATTGATGCCAACGTTACCAATGTGTGGATACGTCAGGGTCACAATCTGACGGCAATAGCTGGGGTCAGTAATGATTTCCTGATAACCCGTTAAGGCGGTATTGAAAACAACTTCGCCGGCAGTTTCGCCGGGGGCGCCAATGCTATAACCTGAAAAGAGAGTGCCATCGGCTAATGCCAAAACGGCTGGGGGAAAAGAAGGAAGCAAGGGTGACAAACCATCTCCAATCCCTGCTGCCATCCAACGCTCAACACCCCCAAATAGCCTACCCGGAAGTGGTTGCGGGAGGTGAGTGTTTTTAAGCGCTAGGGTAATTTATTGAGTTACGAACCCATCAATAATACCAGTTCGCAGGGCTGCTTCCCGCCAAACCAGCCGCAGCCTTACTGGGCGGTGCAGCCGCCCAGTCCCTGCTTTGATTTACCGATGCATTGTGCTTTTTTATGGCCAGTTTTCCTAGCTTTTTTTAGCGCTTTCCTGAATCACCGTTTTAATGTGCGCCAGTACTGTTTGGTCTTCCATCGTGCTGATATCACCAGGGTCGCGCCCTTCTGCAACTGCCTGCAAAGCACGTCGCACAATTTTTCCGGAACGGGTCTTGGGTAGAGCCGTAACAATGTAAACGCGTGCAGGCCGTGCCACCGCGCCCAGTTGCGAGTCCACGGTTTTCATTAGCTCCGCTTCCAAATTGGCTACGTTTGACGCATCCTTTGGAATCGCAAAGCCAATGGCAACTTGCCCCTTCAATTTATCTTCAATTCCAACCACTGCCACCTCGGAAATATTGGCATGACTGGAGATGCTCTCCTCGATTTCGCGGGTACCTAAACGGTGGCCGGCAACGTTGATGACATCATCGGTACGGCCCAGAATGAAGTAATAGCCGTCCTTGTCTTTAATACCCCAATCGAAGGTGGAATAGATTAGCTTGCCGGGAATAGTGTTCCAGTAGGTTTTGACATAACGATCATCATCACCCCACACGGTTTGCATACAACCGGGAGGCAGCGGACCTTCAATCGCTACCACCCCTTTTTGATCCGGGCCGAGTTCCTCGCCCGTCGCCTCATCCAATAACTTCATGTTGTAACCAAATACTGGCAAGCCAGGCGAGCCGAATTTATGCGGCATGACCTCGACCCCGCGCTGAATCGCCAAAATAGGCCAGCCAGTTTCAGTTTGCCAATAGTTATCCACCACTGGCTTACCAATCGCCTCATGTATCCACGTTGCGGTTGGTTCATCCAAGGGCTCGCCCGCTAAAAATAAAGTGCGCAAGCTCGATAAATCATATTTGGTTAAGAAAGCAGGATCTTGTTTCTTCAGCACCCGAATTGCCGTGGGCGCGGAGAACATCACCGATACCTTGTATTTCTCCACTAGGCTCCACCAAATTCCGCCATCGGGACGCAGGGGGGTTCCCTCGTACATGATGGTGGCTGTGCCATTAATCAGCGGTCCATAAATAATGAAACTGTGCCCAACTACCCAACCAATATCGGAGGTAGTGAACATGGTTTCACCTGGCTTGCCACAAAAGATCAAGCGCATAGCTGATGCCAATGCTACTGCGTAGCCGCCGGTATCGCGCTGCACACCCTTGGGTTTGCCGGTGGTGCCGCTGGTATACAAAATATAGGACGTATGGGTTGCATCCACCCACTCCACTGGCACTTCCGCATTCATGTGCGCTAAGCGCTCGGCGGTGTAATCGAGGTCGCGCCCATCCACCATGACAAACTCGGTTAAGCCACGGTTAACGATCAATACCTTTGCGGGTTTGTAAGATGAGAGCGTGATTGCCTCATCGAGCAGCGGCTTGTATGGCACTGCCTTACCGCCACGCATGCCCGCCTCGGCCGTAATCATCATTTTGGGTGTGGCATCTTCAATGCGCGATGCCAAGCTATGCGATGCAAAGCCACCAAACACCACCGAATGAATGGCGCCGATGCGCACGCATGCCAGCATCGCAAAACTGGCTTCCGCAATCATTGGCATGTAAATCAATACGCGATCGCCTTTGCCTACGCCATTGGCCTTCAAAATGGCGGCCATGCGATTCACTTCAGCATGCAGTTCTTTAAAGGTATATGCCTTTTCAATATCAGTCTCGGTGGAAACCGCTACTAGGGCAATTTGATCGCCACGCTCAGCCAAATGCCGATCCACTGCGTTAAAGCAGAGGTTAGTCAGGCCACCCTTAAACCAGTGCGCAAACGGCGGCTTGGAATAATCCAGTACCGTATCAAACGGCTTTTGCCAATGAATGTGCTTCGCCTCCTCACCCCAAAATGCATGTGGATCTTGAATAGATTGGGCGTGAACGGTTTTATAAGACATGATTTACCTGAAAAGTTGATCTAAATGACTCGGTACAACTGCCGCGTAAATGCGGTCACTGCCCTATTGGGGCGTCGTAACGGCTTTAGCAGTAGTAGTTTTCGCAGATTTTGACCCATCTGTCGATACGGACTTTTGCTGAGTGGTGGTCTTGGATACCGTCTTTACCTCTGCTTTTTTACTGCTTTGCGCTGGTTTGGCTGGAGTTGGATTGCCTTTTTTAGTAGCAGTTCCAGCTACAGTGGTCTTTTTAACGGGGGCTGGCTTGACAAATTTGAGGCTGGCATTTTCGGCCAGGTGCTCGGATACGTCAGCAGACTTATGGCTGGGTTTTGGAATCAATACCGTCGATCCAGCCCTAACCCGCATTCCTGAAGGGATCGCATTGACCTCACGCAACACGGCGACACTCACACCCAAGCGTTTTGCTAGCTGATCCGGAGACTCTGTTGCTGAAACACGAACGGCCGTCCAAGTAGATAGCGGTTCCGTGTAGTTTTTCAGGTTTTCCTGAAAGAGTTCGGCGTGACTAAACGGCAATAAAATTTGTTGATGGGCCGCACTCAAGATGACGGGCTTATTAAAGGACGGATTGAGATTACGAAAATCGTCTGGAGTTATATCGGCTAACTTAATGACTAGATCGACATCAATGTCACGCGTCACATCGACTGCTACAAAGAAGGGGTGATTTTCTAATTCGGGTAAGACAATGCCGTACGCCTTCGGATCTAAAACGATGGCTTTGTACGCCATGAGTTTAGGAACATAGTCACGGGTTTCTTTGGGCATCTTCAAGCTGAGGTAATCGGTTGGCAGTCTAGCGGCTTGATTGCGCTTGATTGCTCTGGCTACATTGCCCTCGCCCCAGTTGTACGCCGCTAAAGCCAGTTGCCAGTCGCCAAATTGGCGATGCAAGCGTTGCAAGTAATCGAGAGCGGCATGGGTTGACTGCAGCACATCGCGGCGCTCATCGCGAAACACGTTTTGCGTTAACTTGAAATCTTTTCCAGTGGCCGGCATAAATTGCCAAATACCCATGGCTTTCGCGTTGGATTTAGCTACCGGGTTGAAGGCGCTCTCCACAAATGGCAACAAAGCAATTTCAGTCGGCATACCACGTGAATTCACTTCTTCAACAATGTAGAACAAATAGCGTGATGAGCGCGCCATGGAGCGGTGCACGTAGTCGGGTCGGGCTGCTAACCAACGGGTTTGCTCAATCACTAAAGGACTATTGAGTTCAGGTAATTCGAACCCGTTCTGAATACGTAGCCATAAATTACTTGAGGGTGCCATGAGGCTGCTGACGGATTGTTTACTGAGGTCAACACGGGGTGCTTTGGCTGCGCGTGGATTACGCGCGCCGCTGCCATCTGCGTCGGATGACCAATCGCTGCCCATACTGGCGCAGCCCGATAGAACAGCAAACGCCAGCAGAATTCCCAATGAGCGCAAACGCGTAGCCCAGAGCCGAACAGCGGGTGGGCAATATGGCATTAGAAGCGATCCTTCCACGCCCGAATCGCTGCAAGCACATGTGCTGGGCTCGGCAATGCAGCGGCGCCAGATACCTGTAATGCTGCAGCAATCACGTCGGGTTGATTTGAGCGCATAAAGGGATTCACCCGCAACTCATGGCCAATGGTGGTTGGCACGGTAGGCTGATTCGCTTGGCGCAAGGCCTGTGCCGTATTCGCCCAAGTGATGAGATCGGCATTATTCGGCTCTACCGCCAAGGCAAAGCGGATATTCGATAGCGTGTACTCATGGGTGCAATACACCGTTGTTTCAGGTGGTAAGGCCGCAAATTTCGCCAACGACTGGGACATCTGGGTGGGCGTTCCCTCAAACAAGCGGCCGCATCCAGTTGCAAATAAGGTATCGCCGCAAAAAAGCTTGGGCGCATTACCAGCAGCAAAGTAGGCAATGTGCCCCAAGGTGTGGCCAGGCACCTCCAGGACGGTGAACGCAATCGCTGGTGCAGCGCATTCCACCCGGTCGCCCTCCATTAAGGCCTGAGTTCGCCCCGGAATGGATTCTGCTGCTGGGCCATACACTGGAAGGGAATCCGTGGCGACGTAGGCCAACAAATCCTGAATACCGCCGGTGTGGTCTGCATGGTGGTGGGTAATCAGAATGCCGGTGAGGGTCAGCTCCTGGCTTTCTAAGTAGTCCAATACCGGGCCCGCATCACCTGGGTCAACCACCAAGGCAGACTCGCCATCGTGAATGCACCAGATGTAGTTGTCGTCAAAAGCCGGTATGGGCCAGACTTGCAATGCAGTTTTCGTTACCATAGGTACATGATACCAACCCAAGCCTCGCCCGAAAGCCCTATTTTGTCAGCGGATGGCTCCTGGGATGCTTGGCTTGCCTCGCCCCCGGGTCAATATGTTTTGCGTCAAGAGCAATTGTGGTTTGATAAAACGGTCGTGGATGTATTTGGCTTTAATGCGGTTCAAATTGGCTTGCCGCAACTCCATTGTTTGCGCGAAAACCGCATGCCGATGCGCGCCTTATTAACGCATACCGATCAATCCTTAGGTGCGCAGTCAAATTTACCGATAACACCGACTTGGCACGTTATCGAAGGCTTGCCCGACGAGCTGCCCTTTGCAGCAGAGAGCGTGGATCTATTGGTATTGCCGCATGTATTGGAGTTTGCGGATGATCCCCATCACATTCTGCGTGAGGCGGACCGGGTGCTCGTGCCCGAGGGCAGACTCATTTTGTCCGGATTTAATCCTGCCAGCCTGTGGGGTGCACGGCAATACCTTGGCCGCCTAATTGGTAAACCATTTTTACCCAGAGAGGGTCAGTTTATTCATCTGCTGCGCATCCGTGACTGGTTAAAGTTACTGAATTTCTCCTTGGATCGAGGCCACTTTGCCTGCTATAAACTGCCCTTGCAAAGTGAGTCAGCAATTCAGCGCATGAATTACCTTGAGCCCATGGGCAATCGGTGGTGGCCTATTTTTGGCGGTGTATTCATGGTCTCTGCAGTCAAACATCACCCTGGCATGCGCCTGGTAGGTCGCGTAGCCCAGAAGCGGCCACAATCGCTGCGCCAACTCAATCCCGTAGTGGAGCGCAAAATACAGCCTACCGCTCCCCACAACCAACATGACCACCATGAGCCAGCCTGATCCTACTCTTCCCCACATCACGATTTTTACCGATGGCGCCTGCAAGGGCAATCCAGGCCCAGGTGGCTGGGGTGCGGTATTGCGATCGGGCGAGCATGAACGGCATCTGCATGGGGGTGCTGATTTAACCACGAACAACCGTATGGAAATGAGTGCGGTTATTCATGCGCTGCGCGCCCTCAAGCAACGTTCCAGCGTTGCCCTGTACACCGACTCCCAATACGTTCAAAAAGGGGTTACCGAATGGCTAGAGGGCTGGAAAAAGCGCCAATGGCGAACCTCCAGTCGCGAGCCCGTTAAAAACGCTGACCTATGGCAGGAGCTCGATGCCCTGCTTCCAGACCACCAGATTTCCTGGCATTGGGTGCGCGGCCACAATGGTCACCCCGGCAATGAGCTAGCCGATGCCCTAGCCAACCGCGGGGTTGAAGAGCTACTCGCGAAAAAAAGTGTTTAGGGCCTTATAGGCGGACTGTTTTCGCCTTTTTAAGCCAAGCCTGCTTTCGGTGTAAAACAAGGGCTTATGAGAGAATGGGGCATCCAAAAGCACCCAATAGCATCATTGCTAGCTACCTAAGAAAAACTGAGATCAATTGGCTGAAAACGCTCCAAAAACACCCTGGTTAAGCAAAGTTACCTCGTCGCTAGTGCAGTTCGGCAACTCCCTGCTGTCAACGATTGCCCAGCTATGGTCCAAAATTGACTTTGCCCGCATCTGGGCATTTGCCTTGCGCCGCAAATGGTGGATTCTTGCGCTTGCACTGATCCTATTTGCAGCCAATAAGGCCTACGATCACTTTAATCCACCTGCCAGTAAAAGAGGCGGGCCACAAACCGTCAGTAGCGTCATCGTGGAACGCAAAGACGTTCCCTTTGTAATTGAAGCGACTGGCACTATTGTTGCCGCCAGCATTGTTGACGTGCGCCCCCAAATTACGAGCATCGTGACTAAGGTCAACATCACCGAAGGTCAAATTGTTAAAAAGGGTGATTTACTTTTTACCCTGGATGAGCGAACCGACAAAGCCAATTTTGATCGTGCCCAGGCTCTCGCGAAGGACGCGCAACGTCAATTGGCTCGGGCTAAAGAATTGGTAGCCAAGAATTTCATATCCAAAGCGGGACTCGATACCGCAGAGGCCAATGCCGCATCAACCCAAGCTGCAGCCAGGGCTGCTGAGGTGCAGCTGTCCTACCACTATCTGCGCTCCCCGATTGACGGACGCGCCGGAATTATTAATGTGTTTCCAGGGTCTTTAGTCCAGGCCAGTAACATCGTCGTGTCATCGACGAGCTCGACTGCCACCTCGACTAGTGGCGCGATGGTTACCATTACCCAGCTCGACCCGATTAATGTCCAGTTCACCGTTCCTGAGCGCGATATTCCTTTGCTTCTGAAGGCACGCAAGGACGATGCACCTCTTCCAGTCAGCGTGAGCATCGGCAATGTCGAGACCACCCAATATCCTGGCCTGGTCTATGTGATTGATAACCAAGTTGACCCCGTGATTGGTGCGGTACGTTTGAAAGCCCGCTTAGAGAATAAAAATGGCGCATTGATTCCTGGCCAATTTGCACGGATTAAATTAGAAGCCAGCACCTTAAACGATGTCATGCTCATTCCATCGCAGGCAGTTGTCATCAACCCTAAAGGTCGCTTTGTCTACCTGGTTGAAAAAGACGACGATAAGGTGGTGATGAAGCCAGTCAAAGTACTGTACGAGTACCAAGGCAATGCGGTGATTGAAGGCATTGATGCAGGCTCGCGCGTTATCGTTGAAGGTAAACAAAATCTGCGACCTGGCAGTAAGGTACGCGAAGCAAAACCGGCAAATACACCAAAAGCACTGGCTAAGCCAGCGCCCACTGCCCCCGCGGCGCCTGAGAAAAAATGACGCTGTCTGAGCTGTGTATTCGGCGGCCGATTATGACCACTTTGCTGTCGCTGGCGACAGTGATTGCTGGGATCGTCGCCTACACCAAAATTCCGGTTGCCGCCCTACCGAGTTTTAATACTCCCGTCATTTCAGTCAGCGCGAGTTTGCCTGGTGCTTCGCCAGAAACCATGGCCTCAGCAGTTGCGCTACCACTTGAAAAAGAATTTTCTACCATCGATGGCATCAAGCTCATTAGCTCGGTAAATTCCCTCGGCAGCACCAGCATATCTCTGGAATTTAATAACGACCGCGACATTGATAAGGCTGCAGTGGATGTACAGGCGGCATTACTGCGAGCGCAGCGGCGTCTGCCGATTGAGATGACCATTCCACCGTCGTATCGGAAGGTCAATCCCGCCGACGCGCCGATCTTAATTATCGGCATGACCTCACCCTCACTCGATCTGTCCGATTTAAACAATTACGCAGAAAATTTAATTTCACCCACCCTATCGACGATCGACGGTGTGGCGCAAATTCAGATTTATGGCGCAAAGCGCTACGCCATTCGCGTTAAAGCAAGGCCAGATGCCCTTGCAATTAATAACCTAACGATGGAAGACATCGCGCTTGCCCTCAATAGAGCAAACAGCAATACTCCCGTTGGGATTTTGGATGGCCCCCGTCAAGCCATGACAATTTATGCCAATGAGCAACTGGTCACCGCCAAGGACTTTAGCAACCTAATTATTGCGCAGCGTAATGGTCTGCCGATTTACCTCGGTAACGTGGCTGATGTGGTCGAGAGTTATGAAAACGTCCGCTGGCTATCTACCACCAATGGTGAGCGCTCGATTGCGATTGCCGTATTACGGCAGCCCAATGCCAATACTGTGAAGGTGGTCGATGCCGTTCGGGCCTTACTACCCGAGTTTGAAAAACAATTGCCCGCCTCCATCAAATTAATCCCGGTTAATGATCGCTCGATCTCCATTCGTGAAGCGATTCACGATGTCAATATCACTCTGCTACTCACTATTGCGCTCGTCGTACTGGTTATCTTCCTGTTTTTAAAGCACGCCTCAGCGACTATCATTCCATCGCTGAGTTTGCCAATCTCCCTGATTGGCGCCTTCTCTTTGCTGTATTTCATGGGCTACAGCCTGGATAACATTTCCTTGCTCGGCATCACCTTGGCTGTTGGCTTAGTGGTCGATGACTCGATTGTGGTGCTTGAAAATATTGTGCGCTACACCGAACAAGGAATGTCACCATTAAAAGCAGCGCTTAAGGGCAGCAAAGAGGTTGGCTTTACGATTGTGTCGATCTCACTCTCCTTGGTAGCTGTTTTTATTCCCCTCTTTTTTATGCAAGGCCCCGCCGGACTACTATTTAGGGAATTTGCAGTCGTGGTGTCTTTGGCGGTCTTGGTGTCGGCAGTAGTCTCCCTCACGCTGGTCCCCATGCTGTGCAGCCGCTTTTTACCAAAGCCTGGCGTACCCGCACGAGAATTTGCGATGAATCGCCGCTTCGATCAGTTTTTTTCTTGGACTACGGAGCGCTACATTCACTACCTCGACAAGGCTTTGATTTACCGCAAGCCCGTCTTACTCGGCTCGGTTGCCACGATCATTCTGACCATCGTCATGTTTATTTATAGCCCGAAAGGTTTCTTCCCCGAGGAAGATATTGGACAAATATTTGCCACCTTAGAAGCCTCCGAAGACATGGCTTTTCCAGCGATGCTGGAGTTGCAAGACAAAGCCGCGCAGATTGTTATGAATAACCCCAATGTGGCCAATTCAGTATCCATCTTGGGTGGCGGCCTTAGCGCAGGCTCAAACACCGGCCGGATTTTTATTGTGCTCAAGCCCAAAGGCGAGCGCGAGAATATGAAAGGAGTTCTCGAGTCCCTCCGCAGAGACTTTAGAGAGCTGCCTGGTCTATCCGTATTTATGCGCCCGATTCAAAACCTGCAGCTGGGTGGGCGCTCGAGCAAAAGCCGTTATCAATTTACCCTGCAAAGCGTTGGTTTTGATGGCATTAATGAATGGTCTACCAAGATCTTAGAAAAGATGCGCGCAGACCCGATCTTTCGGGACGTTAATACTGATTCGCAATTGCGTGGCCTTAATGTCAAGATTGATATTGATCGAGAAAAAGCTGCCACTGCGGGTGTCACGGTAGCCGATATTCGTCAAGCGCTCTACAACTCCTTTGGTGAGCGCCAAGTGTCATCGATCTACACCAATGTCAATACCTACTCGGTTATTTTGCAAACAGCCGATGATCAGCGCCAGTTTGAAACCGATTTGGGTAAGGTATTTGTCAGGGGACGCGCTACCGATCGCCTTATCCCACTCTCGGGCCTTGCGACCTTTAAACGCGAGGTGGGTCCAACCTCTGTCAATCACCAAGGTCAAATTCCGGCAGTTACCATCTCCTTTAATTTGGCACCCGATGTCCCCTTGGGCGATGCAACGAAGGCTATTGATGGCTTTGTTAAAGAGCTACAACTGCCAAGCTCAATCATTACGAGTTATGGCGGTGACGCCAAGGTCTTTAAAGAAAATCAATCTGGGCAGATTATTTTAATTTTGGCAGCACTTGCCGTGATCTATGTCTTGCTGGGTGTTTTGTATGAGAGCTATATCCACCCGCTGACCATTTTGGCCGGACTGCCATCTGCCGCAATTGGTGCCCTCCTCTTTTTGTGGTTGTTTAACCTAGAGCTCACCATCATCGCCATCATCGGCATTTTGCTACTGATCGGCATTGTTAAAAAGAATGCCATCTTGATGATTGACTTTGCCCTCGATGCGCAGCGTAATCAAGGCATGAGTCCTGAGGAAGCGATTCGGACCGCCTGTATTTTGCGTTTTAGACCCATCATGATGACTACCTTTGCCGCATTAATGGGCGCCCTGCCCATTGCGCTGGGTTTAGGCGCAGGGGCTGAGCTGCGCCAACCCCTGGGCATCTCAGTTGCTGGTGGTTTAATTGTGTCGCAATTTGTGACGCTCTTTATTACACCGGTAATCTACCTCTACCTAGATAAATATGCCGGTAATGGCCCGCTGCAAATTAGCCCCGCAGACCTGGAAGGAACCGCCTAATGCGTCAAGTGATACTCGATACCGAAACTACTGGCCTGAATCCAGCAACGGGCGATCGCGTGATTGAGATTGGTTGCGTTGAGCTAGTAAATCGGAGATTGACTGAGCGGACCTTTCACCATTACATTAATCCAGAGCGCGACATCGATGCGGGCGCCTATGCTGTTCACGGCCTCTCGCGCGCTTTTCTATCGGACAAACCCGTCTTTGCACAGATCGCCGAGGATCTGATTGAGTTTGTTTCTGATGCCGAGTTAATTATTCACAATGCACCGTTTGATTTGGGCTTCTTGGATAGTGAGTTTGCTCTTCTCAAACGAACCCCGTTTCGCGCCCATGCCAGCAATGTGATTGACACACTCGTCAATGCGCGCCAAATGTTCCCGGGTAAACGCAATTCCTTGGATGCCCTCTGTGAACGATTTGCAATTAGCAACACACATCGAACCTTGCACGGCGCCTTATTGGATGCGCAGCTCTTAGCAGAAGTCTACGTTGCAATGACGCGGGGCCAGGAAGACCTCACCATTGATTTGATTGACTACTCAGCCAATCTCGATGCGTTGGGCCAAACCAAGCCGCTACCGAGTAATTTGATGGTTTTGGCTGCAAGCGAAGATGACTGCAAACTGCATGAACAAATCTTGGCTGAGATCGCAAAAGCAAGTAAAAAAGATCCTGTGTGGGGGCGCGCCGTCAATACAGCGCAATAATCACAGGGCAGCAAACACAGCACTATAAAAGGCATCTTGTATTGAAGAATGCCCAAATGAATAAAGGGGGATTAATCCCCCTTTATTGCATTCGAGTCACGTCTATTGATATGCGCGCTTAGCGCTCAATTGCCGCCGCAATCGCTTTACCCAGATCATCGGTCTTTGCAGTGCCGCCCACATCCGGTGTGAGTGGTGCATGCCCAGGACCTGCCGAGAGTACATCTTCAATCGCAGCAAAGATGCGTTTGCCCGCCTCGGGGTAGCCCAAATGGTCCATCATCATCGAGGCGCTCCAAATTTGACCGATCGGATTAGCAATCATCTTGCCAAAAATATCGGGCGCAGATCCATGTACAGGCTCAAACAGCGACGGAAATAATCCTTCGGGATTAATGCTGCCGGATGGCGCTACCGCAATGGTACCGGTGCATGCGGGGCCTAAATCCGACAGAATATCGCCAAACAAATTACTAGCGACGACGACATCGAAACGGTCTGGGTTCATTACAAACTGCGCTGTCAAAATATCGATGTGGTACTTGTCGCTTTTGACGCTGGGGTATTTTTTTGCCATTGCCTCTACCCGCTCATCCCAATACGGCATGGTGATTGCAATGCCATTGGACTTAGTTGCAGATGTGAGGTGTTTTTTATCGCGGCTCTGGGCTAAGTCATAGGCAAACTTCAGAATACGGTCGACGCCATGACGGGTGAAAACGGATTCTTGTAAAACAAATTCCCGATCGGTATCCGGGAACATTTTGCCGCCTACGCTGGAGTATTCGCCTTCGGTATTTTCGCGAACCACGAAGAAATCAATGTCACCCGGTTTGCGATTGGCGAGTGGGCAAGGTACGCCCGGCAATAAGCGGACTGGGCGTAAATTGACGTACTGATCAAAACCGCGGCGGAACTGAATCAAACTTCCCCACAGCGACACATGATCCGGAAGAATGTCTGGCATACCAACGGCGCCGAAGAAAATGGCATCGTATTGCATTAAGGTATCAAACCAATCGTCCGGCATCATCTTGCCATGCTTGAGGTAGTAATCACAGCTTGCAAAGTCAAAGTGATCAAACTGCATCGGAATACCCAATTTTCTGCTGACCGCCTCCAAGGCGCGCACGCCCTCGGGCATCACTTCTTTGCCGATACCATCTCCTGGAATGACGGCAATTTTGGGATTCTGAACTATTTTTTGTGCTTTCATGGCGGGCTTCGTAAGGGTGAGATAGAGGGTGTGCTTAGCAGCACAATGATGGGGTTTATTTTACAAGCCTTGCTGTGGGGAAATAGGCTCCTGCCACTAACTGATGGCGCGCCGAATCGTATCGCGCCCTGGCCTACCCTCAGCAATCGAGTCTGAGTCGGCATTGGGGCTGTTTTCAATCGTCTCGGGCACAGCCTCCTGCATGCGGATATTGTCCTTAGGGCAGATTGGCGCACCGTAGCTGGCCCAGCGCTTCAGTAAGGTCACTTCATAGCCGCACTGCCCGCACTTGGCCTTATTACGACTGGCATTGCTGGGTTGCGGTGGCGGAAAGGCAATTGCCTGATGGGGGTATGGCCCCAGTTCCTGACCAATCATCATCAAACGAACTACCAAAGCTTCGCTAGCATGGGCCATGCGTGCCGGGCCCTCGAGGCCCAATGCCTGCGCTATTCCCTTGAAATCCTCGCCATGACCACTAAAACAGTCATCCACTGCATGGCAGAGCTCATGTACCAAGGTATCGAGCAACTGGACTGGCTCGTCTAACTTGGGGGAAATAAAAATCTCATTCACACCGTCGCCTGAGCGCTCGCGTGGCCAGCACTGACCCAAGGTGGTTCGTGGACTGCTCGAGGCCGGAAAGCCGCAGGACACGCGCACCGGCGGAATCGCATACCCTGCTTTTGAAAAAATCGGCTCAAGGCGTCGAACCGCCTCTTGTAACCAGGCTTCGCGGTTGATGGTGTGGGGAATGGCCATAAAAGTGAAAAAAGGAGTGATAAAAAAACAGGGGTGAACTGAGCTGAATTGCGATCATACGCCAGCGCCACTAGAATAGGTCTATGAATGATCTTGAAAGCCTCAGCGCATCCGATGCAGCCCTTGCCCTTGCCCAAGGAAAGATCAAGGCGGAGCATTTGGTCTTAGCGTGTTTAGACCGCATTGGGCAACGCGAACGCACCATCAAGGCGTGGGTAAGCCTTGGTAAGGAACATGCCATCGTGCGTGCACGGCAACTGGATCGTGGCGCATCGACCGGTCTGTTGCATGGGCTACCCATTGGCGTCAAAGACCTGTTTGATACCTACGATCTACCGACGGCGTATGGCTCGCCCATCTATCGCGATCATCAGCCAGCAACGGATGCTGTTTCGATTGCCCTGATGCGCAAAGCAGGTGGCATTATTTTGGGCAAAACCGTGACCACGGAATTCGCGACCTTTAAGAGCGGTCCCACTGCTAATCCCCACAATACAGCGCATACTCCTGGCGGCTCCTCTAGTGGCTCTGCTGCTGCCGTAGCTGACTTTATGGTTCCCTTGGCGACAGGTACACAAACTGCCGCATCGATCATTCGCCCTGCGAGCTTTTGTGGTGTGGTTGGCTATAAACCCAGTTATGGCAAGGTCAGTATTGCAGGCGTTAAAAGCCTCTCGATTTCCATGGACACCTTGGGCTGTTTTGGCAGAACCGTCAGCGACGTTGCCTTAGGCGTTGCAGCGATGAGCGGTGATCACAGCTTGGCAAGCATCGATACCTTGCACCACAAACCACGCATTGCAATTGCGAATACAGTGCATTGGCCTTTGGCGCAAAAAGAAACCGGTACGGCAATGACCTTGGCTCGCTTTGCGGCTAATGCCATCAGCCACCGTGGCATTGCCGAAGCAAGGTTACCTGCGCTATTTGATGGCTTAGCCGATGCACAAAGCCGCATCATGACATCCGAAATGTCCCGCAGTTTACTGTTTGAGCGGGTGCATTTTCCCAAGTTACTGGGCAGCAAGATAGCAACCCAACTCAAAGATGGCGCTGCGATACCCTATGAAACTTATACCGCCGATTTAATTTATGTTGCGCAAGCGCGGCAAGCAATGGATCAGTTTTTTGTAGACCATGCTGATGTCATCATTACCCCCAGCGCCATTGGCGAGGCTCCTGCTACCAGGTCCCACACCGGCGATCCAATCTTTTGCCGCTCGTGGTCAGTATTGGGATATCCCTGCATCAATATTAATGTCAGCACAGGACCCAATCACATGCCAGTCGGAGTGCAGCTCGTCGCTGGACTGGGGCGTGACCGTTTATTACTCAGCACTGCAAAAGCATTTGTGCAGGCACTCGCCGATCCAGCTTCGCGCGCCCAAGCCTAACGCTGGCCAATACGCACATTACCAAATACTGCCTGTGCTTCGGCAGGTAAACACCGCCAATATTGCTCGCTGGCATGCACTTCGCCCTTAAGGGCTGCTGCTGCTTCCCACGCCCAGCGCGGCTTATACAGAAAGGCCCTAGCGAGGGCAATCAGATCCGCATCGCCTCGCTCCAAAATAGCTTCTGCTTGTTGCGGACTGGTAATGAGTCCCACAGCGATCGTGGGCAAGTCTGCGTGCGCTTTGATTGCTTTCGCAAAAGGCACTTGGTAGTCCGGTCCAATGGCAATCTGTTGCTGCCGCGAAATCCCGCCCGATGAAACGTGAATAAAGTTAGCACCCACCGCCTTTAAGCGAGCGGCAAACTCGGTTGACTCTTCGGCGGTCCAGCCGCCATCGATCCAGTCCGACGCCGAAAGACGTAATCCCAGTACCCCTGAATATGCCTTGCGGACGGCTGCAAATAATTCCAGTGGAAAGCGAATGCGATTCTCAAATGATCCGCCGTATTCATCGCTGCGTTGGTTTGCAATCGGCGATAAAAATTGGTGCAGTAAATACCCGTGGGCACAGTGCAATTCCACCCCGTCGACGCCAATCCGATCAGCTCGCTTAGCTGCAGTAATAAATGCATCAATCATCGCCTGCAGCTCAACTGCATCCATGGAGTGCGGAGTACGTTCATTCGGTAACTGCGGAATCTCCGATGGACCACAGATGGCCCAGCCGCCCTGATCTTCTGCAAGCAACTGGCCACCCTCCCATGGGGTTGAACTCGATGCCTTACGGCCGGCGTGCGAGAGCTGAATAAAAACGGGTAAGGCTGGCGCCAGGGCGCGGGCTCGATCTAACTTGTCTTTTAAGGCTGCTTCAGTCACGTCATCCCATAAACCCAAACAGGCTGGGGTGATTCGCCCTTGGGCTGTAACGGCAGTCGCCTCAATCATGAATAGCCCTGCCCCGCTATTGAGTAGATTGCCCCAATGCATCAGGTGCCAATCCATGGCGCAGCCGTCCACTGCGGAATACTGGCACATTGGCGCTACCACGATGCGGTTTGCCAGGGTCAAATCACCCTTCGGGGATGCCAGGGTATAGGGAGAAAAAAGCAGACTCATTGAAAAAACCTTTTCGTGACGAATAGTGAGGATTAGTGAGGATTACAGCTAAAAATAGACGATAGCAATAGAATAATGGGATTCCCAGTTCAGTTCGGCACTTCACGGGACTAAACACCCGATTTACCGCATAAACCAAGGTATTTCCCCGAAACAAAGCACCAAACCACATTTAGTTCCAGTTCATCAGCAGAAGGCCCTATGACCAGCAATAAAACCCCCCCATTTAATTCCAAAGACGATATTGCCCACTTCATTGGCGGCGCCGTACACCTGCCCAGCAATAGTCGCTTTGGCGACGTTTACCATCCCGCCAGCGGCCAAGTTGCTCGGCGTGTTGCGCTTGCCAGCAAGGGCGATGTCAACGAGGCTGTGGCCTCTGCTAAAGCAGCCTTTCCGGCCTGGGCTGACACCCCGCCCCTGCGCCGTGCGCGCATTCTGTTTAAGTATTTAGAGCTGCTAAACAGCCACCGCGATGAATTAGCCGCCATCATTACTGCCGAACACGGCAAAGTCTTTACCGATGCCCAAGGCGAAGTAACGCGAGGTATTGAGATTGTCGAATTTGCGACTGGCATTCCAGAGCTACTTAAGGGCGATTACAGCGAGCAGGTCTCGACCGATATTGATAACTGGATCATGCGCCAGCCCTTAGGCGTGGTTGCTGGCATTACGCCGTTTAATTTCCCGGTGATGGTGCCAATGTGGATGTTCCCGGTAGCGATTGCCTGCGGTAATACCTTCATTTTGAAGCCCAGCCCAACTGATCCCTCTGCTTCACTCTTGATGGCCAAATTACTCACTGAGGCTGGCTTACCCAAAGGCGTGTTTAACGTCGTTCAGGGTGACAAAGAAGCGGTGGATGCCTTAATTGAAAATCCCGATGTCAAGGCGATTAGCTTTGTTGGCTCGACTCCGATTGCCAATTATATCTACGAGCGCGGCGCGCACTTTGGTAAACGTGTGCAAGCCCTTGGCGGCGCCAAGAATCACATGGTAGTCATGCCGGATGCGGATATTGATAAAGCCGTCGATGCCCTCGTTGGCGCGGCCTATGGCTCTGCGGGTGAGCGCTGCATGGCAATCTCGGTAGCGGTCCTAGTTGGTGATGCTGCCGAAAAGATCATGCCAAAACTGATTGAGCGTGCCCGTACATTGAAGATTAAAAATGGCATGGAGCTCGATGCAGAAATGGGTCCTATTGTGACCAAGGCCGCCCTCGATCGAATTACTGGCTACATTGATAAAGGCGTTGCCGCTGGTGCCAAGCTGCTTGTCGACGGACGCAATTTTTCCGTTGCCGGATCAGAAAAAGGATTTTGGTTGGGCGGCACGCTGTTTGATGGCGTTACTCCTGACATGCAAATTTACCTAGAAGAGATTTTTGGGCCCGTACTCTCCTGTGTGCGCGTCGCCAACTTTGCCGAAGCACTGGATTTAGTCAATGCCCATGAATTTGGTAATGGAGTGGCTTGCTTTACTAGCGATGGCAATATTGCGCGTGAGTTTGCTCGCCGCGTCCAGGTGGGCATGGTGGGCATTAACGTACCGATTCCGGTGCCGATGGCTTGGCATGGCTTTGGTGGCTGGAAGCGCTCGCTCTTTGGCGATATGAATGCCTATGGCAAAGAAGGCGTGCGTTTTTATACCAAGCAAAAGAGTGTGATGCAGCGTTGGCCAGAGAGCATTGCCAAGGGTGCAGAATTTGTGATGCCCACGTCCAAGTAATTCTTAGGCGGGCCTCAATTAGAGATAGCAACCTTCGGGTTGCTATTTTCTTTACTGCAGGGTATTTTTTAGAAGCGGTATCGCTGGCAAGGACAGGACTTCAATCCCCTCTTCCCGCAATGACTCCGCCTCATCTGCAGTAGTATGTCCCCGAATACTGCGCTCGGGCGACTCTTTGTAATGAATCTTGCGGGCCTCCTCTGCAAATTCAGAGCCTACGTCTTCGGAACGACTCATGAGTTCACGCATCCCATTTAAAAAGGCGGCCTGTACTTGGGACTCTAATTGGCTGTGGTCGGCGCGCGTCACTGCGGCCACCTCATTCTGGTTTGGCTGATTTTCTGCAGGACCTGCCTTGGCGAGTGCGCTGGAGACCCCGCTACTTTGGACTTGGTTCTCTTTGGCATGGGACTTCCCAATGTGAGGCGCCGATGGCATCCGCGTTATCGCAGTGCTATTACATAAAGGGCAAGCAAGCATGCCACTGGCCTGCTGGGTGAGGCAATCTTCCTCCGAAGAAAACCACCCCTCAAAGCGGTGATCAAATGAACAGGATAGGTTATAGACTTTCATGCTGAGTAGATGGGGGCAAAACTGCTAAATTCAATATGGTCTATTTTAGTGGTGTTTTTAGCCCAGCGATGGGTGGCGACTGAGGCTTGACCAAACCACGGCGATAGCGGTCTAACCAATATGCTGAAATCGTGGTCTTGACGTCGGTAATGGCGCCCTCTTCTACCCACGCCAGTAATTCATCCAAAGAAGCAGCAAATACGTCTAAAAATTCCTCGTCGTCGAGCTGGCGCTCGCCTTTGCTGAGACCCTCCGCCAAATAAATATCGATGAATTCAGTCGAATAGGAAATCACCGGGTGAATGCGCCGAATGTAACTCCATTTTGTGGCGGTATACCCCGTCTCTTCTTGGAGCTCACGCTGGGCGCAAATGAGGGGATCCTCCCCCAAATCTAACTTACCCGCCGGAATTTCCATGCACACGCGCGCAACGGGATAGCGATACTGGCGCTCGAGCAAAATGCGTCCATCATCTAGTATCGCAACGATCGCTACCGCACCCGGATGCGTGAGGTACTCCCGCACCGCTTCGCCCCCATCAGGCATGCGGACGGTATCCCGCTTCATATTTAAAAATATGCCGTGGTGTAGGTCCTGTGTATCGATGCGCTCCTCTTTTAAGTGTGCATCGCCTGAGGGTAAATCGTGCAGGGATTTTTCAGTCATGAAAGAGTGTCCATAAAAAACCCAGCTAGTCAGCTGGGTTTATCTTATTAGCCGCCAAGTAAGGTATTGCGCATCACATCTAAACACAAGGCCATTAAAGCCCCTGGAAAGATACCCAAGACCAAAATGGCGATGCTATTAATGCCCAATATGCCGCGCGAGATACCAGAGCCGGTAATCTCATGTTCACGCAGTGGCGCGTCAAAATACATCACCTTTACCACGCGTAAGTAATAAAAAGCGCCAACCAAGGAGGCCATCACGGCAATTATTGCTAATGTGGTGTACTCTGCATCAACCAAGGCCTCTAGCACCGATAACTTTGCAGCAAAACCAACCGTCGGCGGTATACCGGCCAAGGAGAACATCATCACAAGACCCATAAATGCAAACCACGGGTGCTTTTTATTGAGCCCCTTTAGGCTATCAAGGGTCTCACAGTCGTAGCCTTTTTTCGACAGGAGCATTAAAAATCCAAAGCTAGCCAAGGTAGTCAAGGTGTACGTCACTGCATAAAACAGCGCCGCACTATACGCATGGTCATCGAATACCGACAACATACCAAGCAACACAAATCCCATTTGGGCAATCGCTGAATACGCCAACATACGCTTGATGTTGGTTTGCGCAATGGCCGTCACATTACCAATCATCATCGACAATACCGCGAGCATGATGAGCATCGGCTGCCAATCGCTAAATAGCGGCAATAAGGTATTGACCAGCAAGCGGAAAAGCAAGGCAAATGCTGCCAGTTTAGGCGCGGCTGCAATCAATAAGGTAACCGCAGTGGGGGCGCCTTGATACACATCCGGTACCCACATGTGAAAAGGTACGACGCCCAATTTAAATGCCAGGCCCGCCATAATGAAGACTAAGCCAAAGGCCATGATTAAGTGATTAATCCGGGGATCTGCTACCGCCTTAAAAATCTCAATCAGATCCAGTGTGCCGGTAACACCATAGAGCATCGACATGCCGTAGAGCAAGAAGCCGGATGCCAAAGCGCCCAGAATAAAGTACTTCATTGCCGCCTCAGTACTCTGAGCATTATCCTGCCGCATCGCCACCAATCCATAGGTAGAGAGCGCCATTAGCTCTAAGCCAAGGTAGAGGGTAAGTAAGTTTGCACCCGAAATGAGGACGCACTGCCCTAGCAAAGCAAACAAGGCCAAGACGATGAAGTCAGGCCTAAACATGCCGCGGTCCACTAAGTATTGGCGGGAGTAGATCAAGCTAATCAGTAGTGCAAAACACGACGCCGATTTCAATAGGTTTGCCAAGGGGTCTGCTTGGAATAAACCCATCATGGCGTAGATTGGCAAGTCGGGAATGCGTAAAGCGAATACCGTTCCGATCACCAGCAACAAGAGCAACGCACCGCTGTATACCAAGTTGGCGCCGCGTGGTGTATCAAATACCTCACGCGCCATGCCGTCCGCCGCCAAAGGGGTTTCTTTTACAAAAACACTTAAGACGAGCAATACGCAGGCTGACAGCAGTATTACCAGCTCGGGCAAAAGAACAATGAGGTCAAGGAGTTCCATATTCTTATCTCGGCTTTACAGTTTGCTAATCGCAACGTGTTCCAGCAAATGCATGACCGCTGGGTGAATGATGTCGGTAAATGGTTTTGGATAAACACCCATCCACAACACGCAAATGGAGAGTACGGCCATCATCAGAAACTCACGGCCATTGATGTCGGTTAAGGCGTCGACTTCTTTATTGGCAATCGCCCCGAACAACACGCGCTTTACCATCCACAAGGAATAGGCGGCGCCAAGCATGAGCGCGGTAGCCGCTAGCAAACCAATCCAAAAGTCATAATCAACCGCCGCAAGAATCACCATGAATTCCCCAACGAAACCAGAGGTTGCTGGTAAACCGCAATTGGCCATTGCCATAAAGACCATAAAAACAGAGAACTTCGGCATGCGGTGAATAACGCCACCGAAATCCGAAATTTGACGGGTATGCATGCGATCGTAAAGAACCCCAATCGCCAAGAACATCGCCCCAGAAATAAAGCCATGGGAAATCATCTGAATAATGCCGCCCTCAATGCCAAGTGGGCTAAAGAGAAAAAAGCCAAGAGTAACAAAACCCATGTGCGCTACAGATGAATACGCCACCAGTTTTTTCATGTCCTTTTGAACTAAAGCAACCAGACCAACATAGATAACGGCAACCAAGGAAAGGAAAATCACAAAGGGGCCGAGGTACATGCTGGCGTCCGGCGCAATCGGCAAGGAGAAACGCAAGAAGCCATACGCACCGAGTTTCAACATAATTGCCGCCAGCACAACGGATCCGCCAGTCGGCGCTTCAACGTGCACATCGGGCAACCAGGTATGCAAAGGCCACATTGGCACTTTGACCGCAAAGGCCATAAAGAAGGCAAAGAAAATCAGGATTTGCTCAACAATATCCAGAGGAGCGTGATGCCAGGTCTGAATATCGAAGGTATTGGTCGCGTTGTAGAGGTAGAGCATCGCGATCAAGGTAAGAAGCGAGCCCAGCAAGGTATAGAGGAAGAACTTAAATGCCGCATAAATGCGGTTCTTCCCACCCCACACACCGATGATGATGTACATCGGTATTAAAGTCGCCTCAAAGAAGACATAAAACAGCATGCCGTCTAGAGCGGAGAACACGCCAATCATCAAGCCCGACAAAATCATGAAGGAGGCTAAGTACTGCGATACTTTTTCAGTAATAACTTCCCAAGCCGCTACAACAACGAAAATATTAATAAATGCAGTGAGAACAACAAACCACACTGAGATACCATCCACACCAAGGTGATAGTTAATGTCGTAGCGCTCAATCCAGCTAAACCGTTCGACAAACTGCATCCCTGCCGTTGTTTCATCAAAATGCAAAACCAAAGGCAGGGTTGCAATAAACCCCAGCACTGCTCCGAAGAGAGCCAAGTAGCGCACCCCAGACGATGGGCGCTCCGATCCGTAGATCAAAATGATCAGACCAAAAACGATCGGGATCCAGATGGCGTAAGAAAGAATCATGAGGAAAGCTTCAACTTAATAGGCAATATAAATGTAGGTGTACAAGACCCAGGTCAGTAAGGCAATGACGCCCAGGATCATGGCAAACGCATAGTGGTAAAGGTAGCCCGACTGCAGGCGCCGCACGAGCCCCGAAAAACGGCCGACCATATGGGCGCTGCCATTCACAAAAAATCCATCGATGATCTTTTCGTCGCCGCGGTGCCAAAATATTCCGCCAAACCACAACATGCCTTTTGCAAAGACAGTTTGATTCAATTCATCGAGGTAATACTTGTGGTCGAGCAATTTCTTAATCGGGGCCAAGGCTTCCGACACCTTCGCAGGCAAGCTAGGCGCCCACAAATAGCCGATCGCCGCGGTTAGCACACCCAAAACCATGAGTAACAATACCGGCGTACTGAATGCATGTATCGCCATTGCAACTGGGCCATGGAATGCCTGAGCTAAATCTTTCATAACGGGATGCTTGGCGATATCAATGAAGATCGAATCCCCAAAGAAGCTACCAAAGAGTAAAGGATCAATGGTGTAAAAACCAATGATGACCGATGGTATTGCCAATAGAATGAGTGGAATAGTCACGACTAAAGGAGACTCGTGTGGCTTTTCGCCTGGTGCTAAGCCATGATGCGCATGATCATCATGGCCATGATCGTCATGTGCTTGGTGACTATGGTCCGCATGCCCGAAACGCTCTTTGCCATGGAAGACATAGAAATATAGGCGGAAGGAATACAAGGCTGTGACAAAGACACTGGCCATTACCGCAAACAAAGCAAAGCCGGATCCGGGAATAGTGCTAGCAGCAACCGCCTCAATAATAGAATCTTTGGAATAAAAGCCCGAGAAGAATGGTGTGCCAATCAAGGCCAAACTACCCAAGAGCATCATCAAGCAGGTGACGGGCATGTACTTCCACAAGCCACCCATTTTGCGCATGTCTTGCTCGTGATGCATGCCCAAAATCACACTTCCTGCCCCCAAGAATAAGAGCGCCTTAAAGAAGGCGTGGGTCATTAAATGGAAGATTGCTATCGGATATGCCGAAACGCCCAAAGCGATTGTCATGTAGCCCAATTGGGATAAAGTGGAATATGCGACTACCCGCTTGATATCGGTTTGCACGATTCCCAAGAAACCCATGAATAAGGCGGTAATGGAACCAATCACCAAGATAAAACTCAGCGCCACGTCTGACAGCTCAAACAGGGGTGACATGCGGCTCACCATAAAAATACCGGCAGTCACCATGGTTGCCGCATGAATCAAGGCAGAGATCGGGGTTGGACCTTCCATCGAATCGGGCAGCCAGACATGCAAGGGAAACTGCGCTGATTTACCCATAGCGCCAATAAAGAGGCAAATGCAGGCAACCGTAACCAAATTCCAATCGGTGCCTGGCAAGGTTTGTGCAGCAAGGACCGTGTTTTGGGCAAAAATCGCATCGTAATTCATCGAGCCAGTGCCGGCCAAGAGCAAGCCAATACCCAAAATGAATCCAAAGTCACCGACGCGGTTCACCAAGAAGGCTTTCATATTGGCAAATACGGCACTTTGGCGCTCGTAGTAAAAGCCAATCAATAAATAAGAAACAACGCCTACCGCCTCCCAGCCAAAAAAGAGCTGCAGCAAGTTATTACTCATTACCAGCATGAGCATGGCAAAGGTAAACAAGGAGATATAGGAGAAGAAGCGGTTGTAGCCCTCCTCCTCTGCCATATAGCCAATGGTGTAAATGTGCACCATCAAGGAAACAAAGGTCACCACCACCATCATGATGGCACTCAGTGGATCAATTAAGAAGCCGATGTCAAAACTAAGCTCGCCAAGCTCCATCCAGCGGTAAACCGAGCCGTTAAAGTAAAAGCCGTCCATTACTTGCATCAACACATTGCAAGACAAAACGAACGCAATCGTGACGCCCAAAATAGCAATGGTTTGGCAGGCACCGCGGCTTAGTTGCTTACCTAAAAAGCCCGTGCCAAAAAATCCCACCAAGATGCTGCCGATTAATGGCGCAAGGGGTATGGCGCAGAGGACGGGAATAGTGAGGGTCAGTTCCATTGCAGGGTCTTTTTAAACTAGCCTTTGAGGTGATCAAGCTCTTCAGCATTGATCGAATCGAATTTACGGAACAAGGCAACCAAAATAGCCAGGCCAATTGCGGCCTCGGCAGCCGCCACGGTCAAAATGAAAAACACAAACACTTGACCGGCCATATCACCTAAGTAATAGGAGAAGGCTATGAAGTTCATGTTGACGGACAGGAGCATGAGCTCAATGGCCATCAACAAAATGATAATGTTGCGGCGATTTAAGAAAATACCAACCACGCTAATTGCAAACAGGATGGCGCTCAAGACTAAGAAATGAGCAAGGGTTACCGTCATTTTGGCTCTCCCCCCGTTTTACCGCGTTGATCCTGCTTTGCATCCATCTCTGAATCCATCTTCACCATGCGCATACGATCGGCTGGGTTCACTGCAACCTGATCAGCAATGATTTGCGATTTAGAATCTTTGCGGCGGCGCAGTGTCAGTGCAACCGCTGCAATGATTGCCACCAATAGGATCAGTCCGGCGATTTCAAAGGCGTAGACATAATCAACAAAGACCAGGCGTCCAAGCGCTTGTGTATTCGATACGCCGCCCATCTCTTCCATCATCGGCTGCAAGGGCACAGTGGTGCCAATAAAGCCCCGAATCAACACGATCGATAGCTCCATCACAATGACGGCGCCGATTAAAAAGGCAACGGGTAAGTATTTCTTGAAATCGCGACGCAGGTGGGCCAAATCCAAATCCAGCATCATCACCACGAACAAGAATAAGACCATGACTGCGCCCACATAAACCAAAATGAGTACTAGGCTTAAAAATTCTGCGCGCATCAGCATCCACAATCCCGATGCGCAAAAGAAGGACAACATCAAAAACAAGGCGGAGTTCACTGGATTGCGCGAAGTAATCACCTGCAAGGCAGCAATCACCAAAATGCCGGCAAACGCATAAAAGAAGATAGCAAAGAGGGTTGCGGGTTCGAATGTCATAGTGAATTACTTAGCGATAGGGAGCATCAGCAGCACGGTTAGCAGCAATATCTTTTTCATACCGGTCGCCGACCGCGAGCAACATGTCTTTGGTGAAATACAAATCGCCCCGCTTGTCTCCAAAGTACTCAAAAATATTGGTTTCCACGATCGCATCAACTGGGCACGCTTCTTCACAAAAGCCGCAGAAAATACATTTGGTTAAATCGATGTCGTAGCGCGTAGTCCGGCGAGTCCCATCGTCGCGCTGATCCGATTCAATCGAGATCGCCATCGCAGGACAAACGGCCTCGCATAATTTACAAGCGATGCAGCGCTCTTCCCCGTTTGGATAGCGGCGTAATGCATGCAAGCCACGAAAGCGCGGAGACTGTGGCGTCTTTTCTTCAGGGTATTGCACCGTAAACTTCGGCTTGAAAAGGTATTTGCCGGTAATCGCCATGCCGGTCAAAATGTCTTTCAACATTAAGCTACTTAAGAACTGATTAATTCGTTTCAACATAATCGTGACCTAGTTCCAAATATTCCATGGGGAGACAACCCAAGCTCCCACCAACACCACCCAGAAAACAGCCAGGGGAATAAAAATCTTCCAGCCCAAACGCATAATTTGGTCATAGCGGTAACGGGGTAAAGTGGCTCGCAGCCATATAAAGCACGACAAAATGAAGAAGGTTTTAGCAAACAACCAAAAGAATCCAGGGATATCGCGCAGGATGGGCAAATCCACAATCGGTAACCAGCCACCCAAAAACAGAATGGAGGTGAGCGCAGCAATCATGATCATATTGGCGTATTCCGCCAAGAAGAACATGGCGTACGCCATACCGGAATACTCAACCATATGGCCAGCAACAATCTCGGACTCCCCTTCAACCACGTCAAACGGATGGCGATTGGTTTCGGCGACACCGGAGATAAAGTAAATCAAGAACATGGGCAACAAAGGCAACCAGTTCCACGACAGGAAATTGAGCCCCATGTCAGCAAAGATGCCGGTATCTTGCAGAAGCACGATTTTGCTCAGATTGAGTGAGCCTGAAATGATGAGCACGGTGACCAGCGCAAATCCCATGGCAATTTCATAGGAAATCATTTGTGCCGAAGCGCGCATCGCCGCTAAGAATGGGTATTTGGAATTCGATGCCCAGCCCGCCAAGATCACGCCATATACACCGATGGATGAAATAGCGATGATGTACAAAAGGCCAGCATTGACATCGGCCAGGACCAAATCGGCCTGAAATGGAATCACCGCCCAGGATGCAAATGCGGGCATGATTACCATTACTGGCGCCACAATAAACAGCACTTTGTTCGAACGAGTCGGCGAAACGATTTCTTTGAGCAACAATTTAATCGCATCGGCGATGGGCTGTAACAAGCCCAAGGGGCCAGTGCGATTTGGGCCGAGGCGAATGTGCATCCAGCCAATCAGTTTGCGCTCCCACAAGGTCATGTAGGCTACCGCAGCAAACATCGGCAAGACAATCGCGACGATCTTTAGTAATGTCCACACCAGCGGCCAAAATGATCCGAGTAACTCGGTTCCAAAGGCATTCACGGTATTAAGTAACTCTGTCATGGCGATTCCTAGACTCGGTTCACTGTAATTGGGCCAAACATCGCGCCAAGCGCTGCGCTAGTGGGTGCGGTTGCTGAAAGACGAACGCATCCGGCTGCCAATTGACTCTCTAACATGGCAGGCATTTGCACTGTATTGCTACCCTGCGTAATGGCGACTAAATCGCCCTCTTTCAAATTCAGCTCTGCGAACGTTTTCGCATTTAAGCCCAGGCGATGGGCATTCTTAGCATCGCGGGTCAGTTGCAATGCGGGAGCGCGGCGTACGATCGCATCGACACCATAAATAGGCAAATCCGTCACCCGCTCAAGGCCGCTAATGGCTTGCTCTTGCATCAAGCTGAGGGCTGCAGTAAATCGGTTATTGAGGCGCTCGGCAATGGGTTTTGCTAAGGCCTCACCGTAAACCTCTTCTGGTGTATTGAGCAAAAAGCCATTTAGACCCAACAAACTGCCTAAGGCACGCAACACTTTCCATGCTGGTCTTGCGTCCGCTAGGGGGCGTACCGATGGCTGTATGGTCTGCACTGTTCCCGCGGCATTAATAAAACTGCCGACCGATTCCGTGAATGGCGTAATGGGCAATAACACATCGGCCAACTCCAACAGTTCGCTGTTAGCAAACGCAGTCAGTGCGATGACAGTATCGGCCTTGGTGAGGGCTGCACGGCTTTGCTCTGGATTTGGCAAGTCAGATAATGGCTCTACATTCAATAAAAGGACTGCGCGAGCACTACCATCCAATACGGAATCAATGCCTGCATTGGGTTTTTGCTGAACGGCTTGCAACAGCGGTGCCGCAACGGCATTACCGCCCACTGGCAAAAATCCAAAGGTAGCGCCGGTTTGCTCGGCAATAAATTGGGCTAAGACATGCAAATTCGAAGCATGGGGATGCGCAATCGCAGCAGAGCCCAAGAGCACCGCCTTATTACTTCCAGATAAAAGGCTATCTGCAATGGCTTGCGCTTCTTTAGAAACTGCCCCACCCTGAATGCCTGCCGGCAATGGACTAGCATTTGCTTTTGCAATCGCGCTGGCTACTTCAGTGATAACTGCCGTCCAGCGACTCGGCGCCGTAGCAATACCAAGCGTGGGCATTAACCAATCGTCGCCGCCTGCATCCATTCTCGAAACCTGGAGGCCGCGCTTCGTAGCGGTACGCAAACGCGCCGCAATCAGCGGCTGCTCTTTACGTAAAAAACTACCAATCACAAAAGCACGATCTAGCTGGCTCAAATTAGCAATCGGCATGCCCAGCCATGGTGCAGCTGCAGTGCCGCGCACATCGGTTTGGCGCAGACGCGTCTCTACGCGGTCTGAACCCATTGCGCGCACAACTTTTTGCAGGAGATGCAACTCTTCCACACTTGAGATTGGGTGAGCGATGGCTGCAAGTGCATCAGCGCCATGGTCAGTCGTAATGGTTTTCAAGGAACGGGTGACGTACTCCAAAGTAGACTCCCAGTCTGTCTCGAGCCACTTGCCCTCTTGCTTGACCATCGGCACGGTGAGGCGCTCTGCACTATTCACGCCTTCGTAGGCAAAGCGGTCGCGGTCGCTAATCCAGCATTCATTAATGGCTTCATTTTCCAGAGCCACGACCCGCATCACACGGTTGGCCTTGGTTTGTGCTGTGGTGTTGGTGCCGAGGCTGTCGTGCGGACTCAATGAGCGCTTACGGCCTAACTCCCAGGTCCGTGCCGCATATCGGAATGGCTTGCTCGTCAAAGCGCCGACTGGGCAAATATCAATCATGTTTCCCGATAACTCGGAATCAATGGTTTGACCAGAGAAAGTGGTGATCTCGGAGTGCTCACCGCGGTTCACCATGCCGAGTTCCATAATTCCTGAAACTTCTTGGCCGAAGCGAACGCAGCGGGTGCAATGAATGCAACGCGTCATCTCTTCCATGGAAATGAGTGGTCCCACATTTTTATGAAACACCACGCGCTTTTCTTCGCTGTAGCGAGATGATGACTTACCGTAACCGACCGCTAAGTCTTGCAATTGGCACTCACCGCCTTGATCGCAAATCGGGCAATCAAGCGGGTGATTAATCAGTAAAAACTCCATGACCGAACGCTGGGCTTCGACTGCTTTTGCAGAATGCGTAAAGACCTTCATGCCTTGGGTTACGGGCGTGGCACAAGCGGGCATAGGCTTAGGTGCTTTTTCTACTTCAACCAAGCACATACGGCAATTGGCTGCGATCGATAATTTCTTGTGATAGCAAAAATGGGGAATGTAGGTTCCCAATTTATTTGCGGCGTGCATCACCATCGAACCTTGCGGAACTTCGACTGCCTTGCCGTCCAATTCGATTTCAACCATGCTCACTTCAATGCATCCTTATCTGTAAATAGGGCTTAAACGTATTCAGGCACGATGCAGCGCTTGTGCTCAACGTGGTACACAAATTCATCCATGTAGTGCTTAAGCATGCCGCGCACTGGCAATGCTGCCGCGTCGCCCAAAGCACAAATGGTTCTGCCTTGAATATTCGCCGCAACGTCATTGAGTAAATCCAAATCTTCTAGGCGCCCTTGTCCATGCTCTATGCGATTGACGATGCGCCACAACCAGCCAGTGCCCTCACGGCATGGGGTGCATTGTCCGCACGACTCTTCATGATAAAAATACGACAGGCGCAGCAAGGACTTCACCATGCAACGCGTGTCATTCATGACAATGACCGCGCCTGAACCCAACATCGAACCTGCTTTCGCGATACTGTCGTAGTCCATCGTTAGATCCATCATCATGGCCCCCGGAATAACCGGCGCTGACGATCCGCCTGGGATCACTGCTTTCAATGTTTTTCCATCGCGCATACCGCCAGCGAGCTGCAAGAGCTCTGCGAACGACGTACCCAATGGAACCTCATAATTATCGGGGTGCACTACATCACCCGAGACCGAGAAGATTTTGGTACCGCCATTATTTGGCTTACCTAATTGCAAATACGCTTCCCCGCCGATCGCCAATATGAAGGGGACGGCTGCAAAGGTTTCGGTATTGTTAATGGTAGTGGGTTTGCCATACAAACCAAAGCTCGCTGGGAACGGTGGTTTGAAACGGGGTTGGCCTTTTTTACCTTCGAGGGATTCCAGCAACGCAGTCTCTTCGCCGCAAATATAGGCGCCCCAACCTGGAGATGCATGCAGCTGGAAATTAAATTCGGTTCCCAGTATGGAATCACCCAAGTAACCTGCGGCACGAGCTTCTTCCAATGCCTCTTCAAAGCGGGTATAGACTTCCCAGATTTCACCGTGGATGTAGTTATAGCCAACGCTAATGCCCATGGTGTAGGCGCCGATGATCATGCCTTCGATCAATGCATGTGGGTTATAGCGCATGATGTCACGGTCTTTGAACGTGCCGGGCTCACCCTCATCGCTATTGCAAACCAAATACTTCTGGCCTGGGAACTGACGGGGCATAAAGCTCCACTTCAATCCTGTCGGAAAGCCTGCGCCCCCACGTCCACGCAATGACGATGCTTTTAATTCTGCAATCAATGCGTCGGGCGTGACTTTATCCTGCAAGATGCGGCGCAATTGCTGGTAACCGCCGCGGCTTTCATAGTCCTTGAGGCCCCAGTTAGATCCATTGAGGCCAGCCAAAATTAATGGCTTGATGTGACGGCTATGGAGACTTGTCATGCTGATAGTCCTTTTGCCGAAGCGCGCAACTCATTTAAGAGTGCGTCAATTTTTTCATTACTCATAAAACTGCACATGGTTTTATTGTTAACTAACATCACTGGAGAGTCACCGCAGGCACCCATACACTCACCCTCTTTTAAGGTAAAGGTGCCGCAGGGTGTCGTTTCATTAAAACCAATCCCCAATTGCTGCTTTAAATAATTGGCAGCGCGCTCACCATTACTTAACTGGCATGGCAAATTAGTGCAAACCACAATTTTGTGGCGCCCAATTGGCTTGGTGTCATACATATTGTAAAAAGTGGCGACTTCATCGACTGCAATGGTGGTCATACCCAATAGGGATGCAACCTCAGAAATAATCTCAGGCGATACCCAGCCTACTTCGGTTTGCGCCGCAATGAGGCACGCCATCACAGCAGATTGCTTTTGGTCAGCGGGATACTTGGCAATATTGCGTTCCATATCGGCGCGGGTCTTGGCAGATAGCTGCATGGTTGGAGTGTGGGTCATGAATGTGTCCTGGGTACCTAAGCGATTAGCGATCGATCTCGCCGAACACAATGTCTTGTGTACCAATAATCGTTACCGCATCGGCGATCATGTGGCCGCGGGCCATTTCATCAAGGGATGCCAAATGCACAAAACCAGGAGCGCGGATTTTTAAGCGGTATGGTTTATTCGCGCCATCGGATACGGCGTAGATGCCGAACTCACCCTTGGGGTGCTCAACGGCAGCGTAAGCCTCCCCTGCCGGAACATGAATGCCTTCGGTAAAGAGTTTGAAGTGGTGAATCAACTCTTCCATATTGGTTTTCATATCCACGCGCGCGGGTGGCGATACTTTGTGGTTATCACTCATCACCGGACCCGGATTGGCACGCAGCCACGCGATACACTGCTGCACAATGCGATTGGATTGGCGCATCTCTTCCATGCGGATTAAGTAGCGGTCATAGGAATCGCCATTGACACCCACTGGAATATCAAACTGCAAGCGGTCATAGACTTCATACGGTTGCTTCTTACGCAAATCCCACTCCACTCCAGAGCCACGCAACATTGGGCCAGTAAAGCCCAGTTGCAAAGCGCGCTCAGGCGTTACAACCCCAATACCGACTAGACGCTGCTTCCAAATGCGATTATCCGTTAACAAATTGCAGTACTCATCGACGTTTCCGGGGAAGCGCTGCGTAAATGCTTCAATGAAATCCAGCAGAGAACCGCTGCGATCTTCATTTAAGCGCTTGAGCGCACTGCTGCTGCGGGTCTTCGACTCCGCAAACTGCGGCATACGCTCAGGTAGGTCACGGTAGACGCCGCCTGGACGGTAATAAGCCGCATGCATGCGTGCACCGGAGACCGCTTCGTACATGTCAAAAATATCTTCGCGATCGCGGAAGGCATACAAGAATACCGCCATCGCACCGACGTCCAAACCATGGCAACCAATCCACAATAAGTGGTTAAGCAAGCGGGTTAACTCGTCGTACATCACGCGGATGTATTGCGCGCGCAGCGGCACTTCGACATTGAGTAATTTTTCAATCGCCATCACATAGGCGTGCTCGTTTACCATCATCGAGACGTAATCGAGGCGATCCATGTAAGGCACACTCTGAATCCAGGTACGAGTCTCGGCAAGTTTTTCGGTCGCGCGGTGCAATAAGCCAATGTGCGGATCAGCGCGCTGAATGACTTCGCCGTCGAGCTCCAGCACTAAGCGCAATACGCCGTGCGCAGCCGGATGCTGCGGACCGAAGTTCAGGGTGTAGTTTTTGATTTCGGCCATGATTAAACGGGGCCTCCGTATTGCTCTTCCCGCACCACACGCGGGGTAACCTCGCGGGTCTCAATCGTGACCGGTTGGTAAACAACCCGCTGTAACTCGGGGTCATAGCGCATTTCCACATTGCCCGAAATCGGAAAGTCTTTGCGGAAAGGATGGCCAATAAACCCATAGTCAGTCAAGATGCGGCGCAGATCGGCATGCCCATCAAACAAAATACCAAAGAGGTCAAATGCTTCGCGCTCAAACCAGTTCGCTGAAGCCCAGACAGAGGTGAGCGAGGAAACCAAAGGATAGCTATCGTCTGGTGCAAAGACCCGCAGGCGCAAACGCAAATTGTGCTTGACTGACAACAAATGGGTCACCACTGCAAAACGCGGGCCGCTATAGCTGCCATCCAGGTAGTCTTGATAATCGACGCCACATAAATCAATCAGCTGCTCAAAGCCAAGTGCCGGATCATCACGCAAAATCAACGCAGACTCTAAATACGTATCCGCACGCAACACTACCGTTAACTCGTTCAAGGCCAATGTGATTGACTGCACGCGTGCGCCCAAGGCGCGCTCAACATGGGACTGCAATTGAATCAGGCGATCAGACATTCCTATGCCTTCCGCGCAATGGTGCTGGTGCGGCCAATTTTGGCTTGCAATTGAATAATGCCGTAGATCAGGGCTTCAGCAGTCGGTGGGCAGCCTGGCACATAAATATCAACGGGCACGATGCGGTCACAGCCGCGCACGACAGAATAGGAGTAATGGTAGTAGCCACCGCCATTAGCACACGAGCCCATCGAAATCACCCAGCGGGGCTCTGGCATTTGATCGTAAACCTTACGCAAGGCTGGGGCCATCTTGTTGCAGAGGGTTCCCGCCACAATCATCAGATCGGACTGCCGTGGCGAAGGACGAAAAACCACACCAAAGCGATCCAAGTCATAGCGGGCCGCTCCCGCATGCATCATCTCTACTGCACAGCAGGCCAAACCAAAGGTCATCGGCCATAAGGATCCGGTACGGGTCCAGTTAATCAACTGATCCGCTGAGGTGGTAATAAATCCTTCTTTGAGTACGCCTTCCAGTGCCATAACGATCACTCCCAGTCGAGAGCGCCCTTTTTCCAGATGTAGACGAATCCCACGATGAATACAAAGAGGAATACCACCATGGATGCGTAGCCCTCCCAACCGATGTCGCGCAGAGCAACACCCCAAGGGAACAAAAAGGCCGTTTCCAGGTCAAATAAAATAAAGAGGATGGCGACCAAGTAATAGCGCACATCGAATTTCATGCGGGCATCTTCAAATGCCTCAAAGCCGCACTCGTAGGAAGAGAGTTTTTCTGCATCCGGACGGGATGGTGCTAAGACCTTACCCAAAAACATCGGCACGATACCGACGGCAATACCGACCAGAATGAAAAGCAAGATGGGGAAGTAATTAGCGAGGTCCAAAGCAATCCTGATGTGAAGGCAGTTTTAAGTCCTAAATTAACTCTAAAAATATCCCAATAAACACGTTTGATTATGGACTAAAAGCCAAATATTAAAATTGACTTAGAGCAAATCAGTTACCACTTGGTGCCGACGGCGAGACTCGAACTCGCACAGCCTAAGCCACTACCCCCTCAAGATAGCGTGTCTACCAATTTCACCACGTCGGCATTCGTAAAACCCATCAATTCTACTGCATGAGGACTACCGGTACTGCGCTTAATTCCTACAAAAAATGATGTCATTTCGCTCTATTTTTGTAGCGATATTTTCTATTTTGGTACTGCGGGTTTGGATGGATCTTGAACTGGGGCCGCAGGCGGATTTGCTCCAGTCGCTGCAGGCGCCGTAGTGCCCGACAAAACGCCTGCATCAGCCGGCTTTTTGTTACCGATCCACGTAATTGCAATCGTCGCCGAGAAGAATACAAAGGCCAGTACCGCAGTAGTATGGGATAGAAAATTAGCGGAACCGCTGGCACCAAAGACACTTCCAGAAGCGCCTGAGCCAAAAGCAGCGCCCATATCGGCACCCTTACCTTGCTGCAATAGAACCAATAAGATGATTGCCAGGGCAGAACCCACTTGCACCACCATCAACGCTGTTTTTAACCATTCCATGGTTTATCTCCAATAAAAAATTTAAGCTCGGCAAATGGCCAAGAATTCCTGCGGATCTAAGGAAGCACCGCCAATTAATCCGCCATCAATGTCAGGCATGCCAAATAGCTCGACCGCATTGTCAAACTTCACACTGCCACCATACAAAATACCGATATGCGAGGCGACGTCGGCATTGAACTCAGCCAATTGCAAGCGGATCTCGCGGTGCATGTCTTGTGCAATTTGCGCGCTGGCTACCTTGCCGGTTCCAATCGCCCAAACTGGCTCATAGGCGAGCAAGGAATCGACTAAACGGTCTTGCAAAATGCTGATTTGCCGCGCAACCTGAGTTCTGACTACCTCAACTGCCCGGCCTGAGTTGCGTTCATCGGCAGTCTCGCCAACACAGATCACCGGCGTTAAGCCTTGATCCAATGCTTGCAAGGCTTTTTCCGCGATCAATCGATCGGATTCATTAAAGCGGTCACGACGCTCCGAATGCCCCACTAAAACGTATTTGCAGCCAAATTCATGGAGCATCGCCGCGCTCACTTCACCTGTAAAGGCGCCGCCCATTTCAGCAGAGACATCTTGCGCGCCCAGCGCCAGCATGGCGGAAGAGCATGCTGCAATTTGCTGGCTGCATTCCGACAAATAAGGATAAGGTGGGCACAAAGCAAAACGGCGGCCCGCAGGCATGCCTTTTTCCATTTCGGCGCAGACGGTTTCAATCCACTGACGGCAGTCGGCTTTACTGCCGTTCATTTTCCAGTTGCCAATCACCGTTATCGGACGCATGCTTTAGCTCAGCCTATGTCAAACCGTTAATACAATCTTGCCAACGTGCTCGCTCGATTCCATCAAGCGCTGCGCTTCGGACGCCTGATCGAGGCTAAACGTTTTATAAATCACAGGCTTTAAGGCGCCTTGATTCATGATCGGCCATACCTTCTCAAACAGCTGTTTTGCAATTGCACGTTTAAAGGCAACCGGCCTTGGACGTAATGTGGATCCTGTGATGGTTAAACGCCGGCGTAAGATTTGCCCAGTGTTCACCTCGGATTTAGAGCCGCCCATAATGGCGATGATCACAATACGGCCATCATCCGCCAAGCAGTCAATTTCGCGCTGCAAATACGTGCCGGTCACCATATCCAAAATAACGTTCACGCCCTTGCCGTCGGTGGCTTTCTTAATTTCTTCCACAAAGTCTTGGGTTTTGTAATTGATGGCTAGATCTGCGCCCAGCTGAATACACGCTGCGCATTTTTCATCGCTGCCTGCGGTAACAAAAACACGGTGACCGAAAGCTTTCGCAATCAGAATGGCAGTCACACCAATGCCGCTTGACCCGCCCTGAACCAGTAATGTTTCGCCTGGGGCAAGCTCACCGCGCATGAAGACGTTGCTCCAAACGGTAAAAAAAGTTTCGGGCAAGGCAGCCGCTTCCAGGTCAGTAAAACCGGTGGGGTAAGGCAGGCATTGCGCAACCGGGGCAAGGCAGAGTTCGGCATAGCCACCACCCTGCACCAGGGCACAGACTTTATCGCCCAATTTGAGACCAAACTGATTGTCTGCATGGGCTAGATCGCCGCCAATAATTTCGCCGGCCACTTCAAGTCCAGGAATATCCGATGCACCAGCAGGAACCGGGTAATGCCCTTTGCGTTGCAACACATCAGGGCGATTAATTCCGGCTGCCAGAACTTTAATCAAAATTTCACCCGATCCTGCGCTAGGTAGAGCAGGATCTGGGCGAGTCGTAGGAATCAATACCTCAGGGGCCCCAAATTCACGGATTTCAACAACGCGCATCGCACGGTTCCTATTTAAAAAGCACCAATAAGGGCTTAGGCCTGTTCTTCAGTGGATGGCTGTGCTGCGCCAGCCAAAGGAGTAATCGTGCCGCCCTCTTCTGCCATCGCCGCTTTGAGTGAGAGACGTAAACGACCACGCTCATCGGCAGCCAATAACTTCACGCGCACCACTTGGCCTTCTTGGATGAAGTCTTTCACTTCTTTGACACGCTCATTGGAAATCTCAGAGATATGCAATAAACCGTCTTTGCCAGGAAGAATATTCACCAAGGCGCCAAATTCAAGTAACTTAACTACAGGGCCTTCGTAAATCTTGCCGACTTCGGCTTCCGCAGTAATGCCTTCAATGCGTGCCTTTGCTTCTGCCATGCCTTCTGCGCTGGTAGAAGCGATTGTGACGGTGCCGTCATCTTTGATATCGATGCTGCAACCGGTTTCTTTAGTCAAGGCCTGGATCGTTGCGCCGCCCTTGCCAATCACTTCACGAATCTTATCGGGATGAATCTTAAATGACACCATGCGCGGTGCATGCTCGGACAGCTCAGTGCGGATCGTGCCCATGGCCGATTGCATTTCACTCAAGATGTGCAGGCGACCTTCTTTGGCTTGTGCCAATGCCACTTGCATGATTTCTTTAGTGATGCCTTGTACCTTAATATCCATCTGCAGCGCAGTAATACCATTGGCTGTTCCGGCCACCTTAAAGTCCATATCACCAAGGTGATCTTCGTCGCCCAAGATGTCGGTCAATACTGCAAAGCGATTGCCATCCAAAATCAGGCCCATCGCTACGCCGGCAACGTGTGCTTTTACAGGTACACCCGCATCCATCAACGCTAAGCAGCCGCCGCAAACGGAAGCCATCGATGACGAGCCATTGGACTCAGTAATTTCAGAAACAACCCGAATACTGTACGCAAAATCTTCTGGGCTTGGCAGTACTGGAATCAAAGCGCGCTTGGCTAAACGACCATGACCGATTTCGCGGCGCTTAGGCGTACCAACGCGGCCGGTTTCACCAGTGGCAAACGGAGGCATGTTGTAGTGGAACATGAAGCGATCGCGGTACTCGCCCTCTAAAGCATCAATGATTTGCTCGTCGCGGGCAGTACCCAAAGTCGCAATCACCAAAGCCTGGGTCTCACCACGAGTAAACAAGGCAGAGCCGTGAGTACGTGGCAATACGCCATTGCGAATTTCAATCGGACGTACGGTACGGGTATCACGACCATCAATCCGTGGCTCGCCATTCAAAATTTGGCTACGCACAATTTTCGCTTCGATATCAAACAAAATATTGCCAACCGCTACTTCATCGACTGCGCCATCGGCAGCCAGTTTGGCCATCACATCTTTGGTAATTGCTTTTAACTTGTCTGAACGTGCTTGTTTTTGACGCAGCTGGTACGCTTCACGTAAAGGACCATCAGCCAATGCCGTTACCTTAGCAATCAAAGGCTCGTCTTTTGCTGCAGCAGTCCAGTCCCACTCGGGTTTACCGGCATCGCGCACTAAGTCTTGAATCGCATTGATGGCAGTCTGCATTTGCTCGTGGCCATACACTACGGCGCCAAGCATGATGTCTTCTGGTAATTGCTGCGCTTCCGATTCCACCATCAATACGGCAGCTTGGGTACCGGCAACAATTAAATCCAGCTGGCTGGTTAACTGCTCCGACCGGGTTGGGTTCAGCAAGTACTGACCATCACGGTAACCTACGCGAGCGGCGCCAACCGGACCATTAAAGGGGATGCCGGATACGGCTAAAGCAGCCGATGCAGCAATCAAGGCTGGAATATCTGCAGGCACATCGGGATTAATCGATAGCACATGCACTACGACCTGAACTTCGTTCAGAAAGCCTTCTGGAAACAAAGGACGCAGCGGACGGTCAATCAGGCGGGATGTTAAGGTCTCCCCTTCGGATGGACGGCCTTCGCGGCGAAAGAAGCCACCTGGAATCTTGCCAGCGGCATAGGTCTTCTCAATGTAATCCACGGTTAATGGAAAGAAATTTTGCCCTGCCTTAGCGGAGCGCGCTGCCACGACCGTACCCATCACAACGGTGTCGTCGACGTTCACAATCACAGCGCCGCCGGATTGACGAGCGATCTCGCCGGTTTCCATCGTTACCTGATGATTGCCCCATTGAAAACTTTTCACTACTTTTTTAAACATGGTCATTCTGATCTTCTCCAAATTGATCTACACCGCATTCACATGAATGCAAGGTGCGTACTACTTGCGTCGCAGATAAATCAGCGCTACGACACCACTGGAGCAATTACAGATTACAAGGGATGCCATTCCAGGGAGGCACTGAGCACGTGAGCCCAGAAACTCATTGGAATGACACGATCCCCTAAACGGGTAATCTAAAACGCTCAAAAAAATATGCCACCGCCCTAAGACTGAATCACGAATGAGTCATTCTCAAGACACGATGGCATGGCGATACGGATACGATTTACTTACGGAGACCTAATTTCTCGATCAATGTGCGATAGCGTGCCAAATCCTTACCTTTGAGGTAATCCAAAAGGCGGCGGCGGCGTGAAACCATCTTCAACAAGCCACGACGGCTGTGATGGTCTTTGGCGTTAGCCTTGAAATGGGGAGTTAATTCATTGATGCGGGCGGTCAGCAATGCAACCTGTACTTCTGGACTGCCCGTGTCGTTTGCGCTACGCGCGTTGTCTTTGACGATTTCCGCCGTTTTGATATCAGCAACTGCCATTTTCTACTCCTAACTTGCGAACACCAGAGCTTTCACCCTAAATAGTGTCGTGCGATTATTAAACATAAAAACAAAAAAGCTTTATAAATCAAAGCCCTCGAATTGTAGCAGAGATCCGAGGGCTAAAGTGGCAATGTGCATTTCCTTGCGATCAGGCCGATTAAAATAAACCCATTAAAAACATAGACTTATCCATATTCTAGGGCCGATATCCCCGCTTACGGCGCCATTTGGGCGTTTAACTTCACTTGCCGTGGATCGTGCAGCTTATTTAAGGCTGATAAATAGGCCTTAGCTGAAGCAGCAATGATGTCGGGGTCGGTACCAACGCCGTTCACAATCCGCCCGCCTTTGGCAAGGCGTACAGTGACCTCGCCCTGGGACTGGGTGCCGGAGGTAATGGCATTGACGGAGTACAGCAGCTGCTCCGCCCCGCTTTTGGCCATAGCTTCAATTGCATTGAGGCTGGCATCCACAGGGCCATTGCCTTCTGCCTTGGATGTGATCTTCTCGCCACCCATGTGAAAGACGACCTGAGAGCTTGGGCGTTTGCCCGTCTCCGAGTGCTGACTCAAGGAAACAAAGCGATAAAACTCGCTTTCCCCAGCCGAGGCAGAACCGCTTGTAATGGAAATAATGTCTTCATCAAAGATTTCAGACTTTTGGTCGGCCAAGGCTTTAAAGCGGGAAAATGCATCATTGAGCTCTTCTTCGGTCTCAACCGTGATGCCCAGCTCCTGCAACCGCTGCTTAAACGCATTGCGACCCGATAACTTACCGAGCACAATTTTGTTGGCTGACCAGCCCACATCTTCAGCGCGCATGATTTCATAGGTATCGCGGGCTTTCAGAACACCATCCTGATGAATACCAGATGCATGGGCAAACGCATTAGCACCTACCACCGCCTTGTTGGGCTGCACCACAAAACCGGTGATTTGCGAAACCAACTTCGATGCAGGCACAATTTGTGTCGCATCAATGCCCACGCTTAAATCAAAATAATCCTTGCGGGTACGCAGCGCCATCACAATCTCTTCGAGGGCGGTATTGCCGGCACGCTCGCCCAGACCATTGATGGTGCACTCCACTTGCCGCGCCCCACCAATTTTTACGCCTGCCAAGGAGTTGGCAACGCCCATGCCCAAATCGTTGTGGCAATGGACTGACCAAATGGCCTTATCCGAATTGGGGATGCGGGTACGCAAGGTGTGGATGAATTCACCGTAGAGCTCAGGAACCGCATAGCCAACGGTATCGGGTACGTTAATCGTGGTTGCGCCCTCTGTAATCACTGCTTCCAGTACGCGGCATAAAAAATCGACTTCCGAGCGATATCCATCTTCAGGTGAGAACTCAATGTCGGTAGCTAAATTACGGGCAAAGCGAATCGATTTTTTGGCCTGCTCAAACACTTGGTCCGGAGTCATGCGCAACTTCTTTTCCATATGCAATGCGCTCGTTGCCAAAAAGACATGGATGCGTTTTGCATTGGCTGCCTTAAGGGCATCGGATGCGCGGGTAATGTCGTTCTCATTGGCACGGGCCAAGGAGCACACAATCGAATCCTTGACTGCAGCCGCTACCGCTGAAATAGCATCAAAGTCCCCTTCGGAGCTTGCTGCAAAGCCTGCTTCAATCACGTCTACCTTGAGGCGTTCCAGTTGGCGGGCAATGCGGACCTTCTCATCTTTGGTCATGGATGCCCCTGGCGATTGTTCGCCATCGCGCAAGGTGGTATCAAAAATAATTAATTTATCGGTCATCACTGCTCTCCAATTCACGGCAATCATTTAAAAGGGTAAGCAAATACAGGTATTGCGCAATCCAAAACAAAAACCCCAGCAATTTGCTGGGGCCGGTAAGTCTGCTTGATGATTTACTGCACTTGCATCACCTAAGCGTTACCCGCCCCGAGCCGAAGGCTCAGTGCTAGAAGAAGTAGCTCAATCGCGTGCGTTTTATTCATTACCATGAACCTAATATACCTTAATTACCTGTTTAGGTCAGTTTACGACCACTAAAGCGTTCCCAGCCCCAAATAACGTAACCTGAAATGGCATAAATCACGAAGATGCCGAACAAGGTTAAGGGGGGATTGGACGAAATCAGAACAAAGGTCAAAATCATCAAGACCATGACGCCAAAGGGAACACGGTAACGAATATCGAGGGCCTTGCCACTATAAAAGCGTGCGTTCGAGACCATGGTTAAACCAGCATAGATGGTAATCAAGAACATAACCCACGGAATGGCACTGTCACGCACCGGAATCTTATTGTCGTCAGCGAGCCAGATAAATCCGGCGATTAATGCACCTGCTGCTGGACTGGGCAGGCCTTGGAAAAACTTTTTATCGACAACGCCAGTATTGATATTGAAGCGCGCCAAGCGCAAGGCGGCGCCTGCGCAGTAAGTAAATGCAGCCAGCCAGCCCCATTTACCAAAATCTTTCAGTACCCACTCATAGGCAACCAATGCGGGAGCAACACCGAAGGACACCATGTCAGCCAAGGAATCGTACTGCTCACCAAAAGCGCTTTGGGTATTGGTCATACGGGCAATGCGGCCATCCATGCCATCCAATACCAAGGATGCAAAGATAGCGATTGCCGCCGCCTCAAACTGATGATTCATCGCTTGAACGATGGCAAAGAAGCCACAGAATAAGGCGGCCGTTGTGAATGCATTGGGTAGTAAATAAATGCCTTTACTTCGAGCGCGAGGCTTCTCAACTTCGAGCTCCTCGACCTCAAAATCAACCGAGTCATCAGACAGGTCCTGTGAATCAGGACGATTACGCCCGCGCGAGATGCGCGTGCGATCAAGGCGGTTACGACGACGAAATGGAGTCAATGCGCTTCCTATATTTACTCAAGTAAATCAGGTGAATCAATCAAGGCCAGGTAAGCGGGCTAAAGCGGTACGGGTTGCAGACACCTTCTCGCCCACGCTGACCAAAGGCTCAGCGGTTAAAGGTAAATATACATCGACTCGCGATCCAAAGCGAATGAAGCCGTAACGGGACCCCCGCTTGACGTGCTCACCCACATGGATGTAGCACAAAATGCGCCGTGCAATTAAGCCAGCCACTTGAACTAGGGTAACCGTTTGGCCATTAGCATCAATCACCACAGCATTGCGTTCATTTTCAATCGAGGCCTTATCCAGCGCCGCATTGACAAACTGCCCCGGGAAATACTGCACCTCTTTAATCAGACCGTTGACCGAGCAGCGGTTGGAGTGCACATTAAATACATTCATGAATACGCTAATCTTGATTGCTTCCCGATTAGCATAGGGATCCTGGGTCTTTTCAACCACGACAATGCGGCCATCTGCAGGCGATAGAACCAAGTCACGACCGAGCGGCGCAATGCGCTGGGGGTCACGAAAAAACTGCAGGACAAAAAAGAAAATAATCCACAGGGGCAAAGCCCATGCAAAACCAGCGTATTGCTGGACTAGCACGGTTGCCACCCCAACGGCTGCCAAATAGGGCCAGCCTTCTTTCGCAATAATGGGGTGGGGATACATCATGGGTGCTTTGCGCCTTTAGGGTGATTGTTTAGTTCTTTGACTGATCGACTAATTTGTTCTTCGCAATCCAAGGCATCATCGCGCGCAGTTTCTCGCCGACGATTTCAATTTGGTGTTCTGAATTCAAACGACGACGGGAGATTAAGGTTGGCGCGCCAGCCTTGTTCTCAAGGATGAAACTCTTGGCGTATTCACCCGTCTGAATGTCTTTGAGGCACTGACGCATCGCGTTCTTGGTGTCTTCCGTGACAATGCGCGGACCGGTAACGTACTCACCGTACTCCGCATTATTCGAAATTGAGTAGTTCATGTTGGCAATGCCGCCTTCGTAGATCAAGTCCACAATTAACTTGAGTTCATGCAAGCACTCAAAGTAAGCCATCTCCGGCGCGTAACCGGCTTCAACTAAGGTCTCGTAACCAGCCTTGATGAGTTCAACAGTGCCGCCGCAAAGAACAGCCTGCTCACCGAATAAATCCGTTTCGGTTTCTTCACGGAAATTGGTTTCAATGATGCCGGCACGGCCGCCGCCGTTGGCTGTTGCATAGGACAAAGCGAGATCACGAGCCGAACCGGATTTGTCTTGGTAAACCGCGATCAAATGGGGAACACCGCCGCCTTGGCTGTAGGTGCCACGCACGGTGTGGCCCGGGGCCTTTGGGGCAATCATGATGACGTCCAAATCTGCGCGGGGCTGAACTTGACCATAGTGCACATTAAAGCCATGGGCAAATGCTAAAGCCGCGCCCTGCTTAATATTACCGTGCACTTCATTTTTATAGACCTCTGCAATTTGCTCATCTGGCAAAAGCATCATGACAATGTCGGCATCCTTTACTGCCTCGGCTACTTCTTTCACGGTCAAGCCAGCATTGGCTGCTTTTTTCCACGATGCGCCATCTTTGCGCAAGCCGACGGTAACCTTAACGCCTGAATCGTTTAAGTTCAATGCATGCGCGTGGCCCTGTGAACCATAACCAATGATGGTGACTTTCTTGCCTTTAACTAGGGATAAATCCGCGTCTTTATCGTAAAAAACTTTCATGCTATTTCCTTATCTTTGAATCGTAATAAATGAGTTAAACAAATGGGGTTATGCGTACATTCCGAATGAAGCGAGTTAGACCTTCAAAATACGTTCGCCGCGGCCGATACCCGAGCCGCCAGAACGGACGGTTTCTAAAATGGAAGCACGGTCAATCGAATCAATGAAGGCATCGAGCTTGGAGCCATCGCCGGTCAACTCAATGGTGTAGCTCTTGTCAGTGACATCAATAATGCGGCCACGAAAGATGTCGGTGGTGCGCTTGAGCTCTTCGCGCTCTTTACCAACGGCACGGACCTTGATCAACATCAGTTCGCGCTCAATGTGCGAGCCTTCGGTTAAATCAAACACTTTCACGACTTCAACCAAACGATTAAGGTGCTTGGTGATTTGCTCAATCACATCTTCAGAGCCAATCGTCACGATCGTCATACGCGACAACGATGGATCTTCCGTCGGTGCAACGCTGAGTGTTTCAATGTTGTAAGCACGCGCCGAGAAGAGACCGACTACGCGGGACAACGCGCCCGGCTCATTCTCGAGTAATACAGAAATAATGTGGCGCATTACAGGTCCTCACTCCCTAAGAGCATTTCAGTAATGCCCTTACCGGCTTGCACCATCGGCCACACGTTTTCTTCCGGATCGGTTTGGAAATCCATGAATACCGTGCGATCTTTCAAGCGAATTGCCTCTCTCAGCGCAGGCTCAACGTCTGCCTTGGTTTCAATCAGCATGCCGACGTGACCAAAGGCCTCAGCCAACTTCACGAAATCAGGCAAAGAGTCCATGTACGAGCTGGAATAGCGGCGGTTGTAGGTCAACTCCTGCCACTGGCGCACCATACCTAAATACCGGTTATTGAGCGACACAATTTTGACGGGCGTGTTGTACTGCTTACAGGTTGACAGTTCTTGAATGCACATCTGAATCGACCCTTCGCCCGTGATCGTGAATACATCCTGATCCGGAAAAGCTTTTTTGATGCCCATGGCGTAGGGCAGGCCAACACCCATGGTGCCAAGGCCACCTGAATTAATCCAGCGACGCGGCTTATCGAACTTGTAAAACTGCGCTGCCCACATTTGATGCTGACCAACGTCAGAGCAAATAAAGGCATCACCGCCCGTGAGTTCCCATAACTTCTCCACCACGTACTGGGGTTTGACGATCTGCGAATCACGGTCGTATTTCAGGCAATCTTTTTTGCGCCACTCATTGATCTGCTCCCACCACTTCGCAAGGTGGGCATTGTTCTTCAGTGGGCCCGCCGCTTTAATTTGGCTGGTCATCTCCACTAAGACTTCTTTGAGATTGCCAACGATGGGCACATCGACCTTAACGCGCTTGGCAATCACCGATGGATCAATGTCAATGTGAATGATCTTGCGTGGGTGGCTCGCAAAGTGCTGCGTATTACCAATCACGCGGTCGTCAAAGCGCGCGCCAATGGCGATCAACACGTCGGAATGCTGCATGGCCATATTGGCTTCATAGGTGCCGTGCATACCCAGCATGCCCACAAACTGGGGGCTGGTACCCGGAAAGCCGCCAAGACCCATCAAGGTGTTCGTGACTGGATAGCCCAGCGCATCGGCAAAGGCTTTGAGCTCAGGCGCAGCATCCGACAGAATGACGCCGCCACCGGTGTAAATGAAAGGACGCTCTGCTTCCAGCAATAAAGAGACGGCCTTGCGAATCTGGCCGCTGTGGCCGCGCAATACCGGGTTGTAGGAGCGCATCGTCAGCTCTTCGGGGTAAATGAACTGACCCTTGGCTGCTGAAATGTCCTTCGGAATATCAACCAGTACGGGGCCGGGTCTTCCGGTCTGAGCAATGTGAAAGGCTTTCTTTAGCGTCAGCGCTAAATCATTAATGTCTTTCACCAAAAAATTGTGTTTGACGATGGGTCGCGTAATGCCAACCGTATCGGCTTCTTGGAATGCGTCCTCACCAATCGCATAGGTCGGCACATTACCCGTAATGATGACCATGGGAATGGAATCGGTGTACGCAGTCGCAATACCAGTGACGGCATTGGTAACGCCAGGACCGGAGGTCACTAAGGCGACGCCAACCTTGCCTGTAGCACGGGCATACCCATCGGCAGCATGCACAGCTGCTTGCTCATGGCGTACCAAAATGTGCTCAAACTTGTCTTGCTTGTAGATTTCATCGTAGATGAAGAGAACTGCTCCACCAGGATAACCCCAGACAAACTCGACGCCTTCGGCATGCAGGGCATGGACGAGCATCTCGGCACCAATCATTTCAGGTGCGGGTTTCGTAGGAATTGGGGTGGAATCAGCCTTGGAGGCTAAAAATTCGGCGCTGCTGGTATTCATTGGTAAGGTCCTTTGCAATTTTCGGCAAAAAATTGTTTAGGCTGCTCTGTCCCGTGCTTATGACCCGAGTTCGAACGGCGCTTGAACTGAATAAAAAACCGCTTCTTGGACGGCTCTCTATCCGGTGAACCTTCAATTGTAAAGCAATACCCTAAAATAGAGGCATTCTTCCTACACGAGGCCTTCCTGTTTTTGCATGGCATCTGCCCCCGAACTCGCTGATTTTCTCAGTAGCGTTGAAAAACGCGCTTTCAAACAGGCTATTTATGCTGTGCGGGATGAGGACGCGGCCTTGGACATCGTTCAGGATGCCATGATCAAGTTGGCCGAAAAATACGGGGATAAACCGAGTGCAGAACTGCCCCTGCTCTTTACCCGCATTCTTCAAAACCGCATCCACGACTGGTTTCGGCGCCAAAAAGTGCGTAATGCCTGGGTTACCCTTTTCTCCAATATGGGTAAGAAATCGGATGAATCTGATGATTACGACCCCTTAGAGCAGCTCCAAGCCGCCGATGACAGCCAAATTCACCAAGATGGTGCCCAAAAACTGGAGCAAAGCCAGCTTTTGCGTAGTCTAGAGGCTGAAATAGCAAAATTACCAGCACGTCAACGAGAAGCCTTCTTGATGCGTTATTGGGATGAGCTAAGCATTGCAGAAACTGCTCAAATTATGGGGTGTAGCGAAGGAAGTGTGAAAACCCACTGTTCTAGAGCAACGCAAACTTTAGCTAATGCATTGAAAATAAAAGGAATTTCATTATGAACTGCGACCAAGACCCCCAATTTGAAGCAGATCGAATTGGCAGCGCTGTGCGCGAATGCCTCGACGGTTCAACCGCGCAATTGCCTAGCCGCATCACTGATCGCCTGTATCACGCTCGCCTTTCAGCCATGGCAGCGCGTAAGCAAGAATTCGTACCGCAATTGGAGCGCGTATTACGCCCCCAACTGGCCTTTAATCAGGGTAGTAGCGGCAGCCATCCATCATCCTATTGGAATCGATTAAGCTGGTTTGCCCCATTTATCGTCCTGGCCTTGGGCTTATTGGCAATTTCCGAGTGGCAGCAAGATGAGCGCATCAACGACATTGCGGCGGTCGACATTGCCCTGCTTTCGGATGACGTTCCACCCGACGCCTATATGGATAGCGGTTTTCTGGCATTCTTGAAACTCAGTAGCCATGCAAAGCGCGAACTGGAAACCACCAACTCTGAGAATGCCGATACTGCAGTCGACCCATCCTAACTGAGGCAAGAAAATAATCATCATGTCAGCTACGTCCCGCCTGCACAATCCACTTGCACTTGCTGCAAAGCGATGCGCGTCCGGATTGAGCTTTGGTGCATTTCTATTGGTTTTTAGCCTGCTGACGATTGACTCTGTAAAGGAAGTGGCAGCTCAAACTAAGCAGCCAGCCACAACCAGCACCCCAAAACACAGCGGTAATTGGGATGACCTGAGCGTCGTGCAACAAAAAATCTTGGCGCCACTGGAAGAGGACTGGAGCTACCTTTCCAAAGAGCGCCGGCAAAAATGGATTCAGGTTGCCAATCTTTACCCCAAAATGAAGCGAGCCGATCAAGAACGATTGCAATCGCGCATGAACGAGTGGTCCAAGCTCTCTCAAAAAGATCGCCGCATCGCGCGCGATAATTACCTCAGTAGCTTGCGCTTCCCAGCCGAAGAGAAAGCCTCGGCATGGCAGGCATACCAGCAGCTCAGTCCAGAAGATAAGAAAAAATTAGCAGCCAAGGAAGACAATAAGAAAAAGCCGACTGCGGCTAGCTCGCCAACCCTTCAAAACCGTTCCAACGCCTTACCCGTTATAACGCCCGCTGCCGCCCCCAATGAAGATGATGGCGCATGAGCCAAGCCCCTTTGGACAGTGCTAGCAGTTCCATTGACACCCCGCTGACTGCATTGCCCTCCCCTGGCTTTTGGAAGCGGGTCTTCTGCTTACTCTATGAACAGCTCATTTTGTTGGGCGTGATTGCGCTGCTGTTTTTATTACCTAACCTCATACTCGGAATTATGGTTGGCATCTCCCTCCCGAGCTGGTTAACTTTTTTCTACTTGTATGGGGTGCTGGCTTTTTACTTTGTTTGGTATTGGACTCGTACTGGACAAACTTTAGCGATGCAAACTTGGCGGGTTAAGCTAGTTTCCGCGTCAGGTGCGCGTCTCACACGCAGACAAGCATTGTGGCGTTATGTCTACGGCTCGCTTTGGCTGGTGCCTTGCATCTTGATTCAGGCTAGTGCAGAACTACAAAAGTGGGGAATCATTGGTCTGCTATTTGGGGTTTCCCTCTTTCTCTGGCCCCTCACCATTTACTTGGATCCCCGTCACCGTCAAACGATTCCTGATCGACTCGGTAAAACCAAATTAATTACCCTACCGAAGATAGAGAAGCAAAAGTAACACTGCTTCGCGCACTTCTTTAGAAGCAGGATTACGCTTCGCGCAAACAATCCATTGCGGTGGCGCGCTGGATCTTTCGTTGAAATTGGTAACCTGCAATTGCGCAAGCAATTAAGCCAAAAGCAACGCCCATCGCAATTGACGATACAAATGAATTGAATTCAATTTCAAGCACGAAATACCCCAATGCCCATGCAGCGAGAGCAGCTGCAAACCCGCCCAAGAGACCCGCTAAGCCGCCAACAATCGCCAATTCAATGCTAGCAATCGCAGCCAATACGGGACTCGAAGCCCCAACCGCTTTGAGGAGCGCAGCATCCCGAAAACGCTCGTCTTGCGTTGCTGAAATCGCCGCAAACAACACCAAGATGGCTGCCGCAATCGTAAATGTAAACAAGAGACCCAAGGCAGCGCCTAAGCGATTCAAGACATCTTGGATTTGTTGCAAGGAATTGGCCACATCCACCACCGTGATGTTTGGATAGCGCTGGGTTAAGCGAAAGTCCTGTACGTCGATGGAAGGTGGCTGGTAATACGCGGTAATCCAAGATTGCGGTAAATCTTGCAAGAGTACTGGCGGCATGATCACAAAGAAGTTCACCCGCATCGAGCCCCACTCCAAGGCGCGGAGCGATGTGATCGAGGCACTCACGGTTTCGCCAGCAATCTCAAATGTTAATCGGTCGCCTAATTTCAAGCCGAGGGTTTTGGCAATGCCAACCTCAATCGAAATTTGTGGCTCGTCTTGCTTAAACCAATTGCCTGCAATGACTTGATTGCCACCGGGCAGATCCATGGTGTACGACAAATTAAATTCGCGATCCACTAAACGACGGGCATTGTCTTTACTGTAATCGTTTGGCATCACCGGCCGATTATTGATCTCAATTAATCGCCCACGCACCATCGGATACAAATCGGGCTTGCCAAGGCCTACTACTGCAAGGTCTTGCGTTAAGGCATCGCGTTGATCGTTCTGGATATTAATCACAAAGCGGTTCGGTGCATCAACCGGCACATTGCCTTGCCAGGTTTTGAGTAAATCCTGTCGCAAGAGCAAGATGATGAGCAGAGCCATCAAGGCAATGGCTAAGGCCGTGATTTGCATCACAGCAAAAGCGGGGCTCCGTGCTTGCGAGCGTAAAGCAAAGCGTCCTGCAAATCCCAGTCGGCTGAGCATCCCGCTTACAGAAGAGCGCGCCAATAGCTTGAGAGAAACCCATGACAGCAGTGCAAACACGGCAATCGCACCGCCAAAACTCAAACCAACCCAGCTAGCGAGTTTCCAATCGCGCGCCGCCCACAGCAGCAAAACCGCAAAACTGAAGAGCCCCAATAAAGCGACCCAGCGCGCTGCAACCGGAACTCCGCTTAATTCACGGCGGACCAAGCGCACCGGTGAAATCTGCACCAAGGTCAGTAAAGGGGGTCCCGCAAAACCCAATAATAAAAACCACGAGAGCAGCGCGCTCCACAGAACAGGCCACAGCGATGGTGGCGGCAAATCAGCCAGCAATAAATTACCCAAGAACCACATCAGTCCATACTGAATCAGCCAACCTACGGCAATGCCGAATGCAGCCGCCAATAAACCTAAGAAGGCTAGCGTTTTTAGTTGCTGGCGCAGGATCGTTCCTTGCGTAGCGCCAAGGCACTTCATCACCGCGCAGACATTAGCCTGCCGCACTACGTAACGGCGCGCCGCCAAGGCAATCGCAACCGCAGAGACCATCGCTGTTAACAGTGCAATCAAAGATAAAAAACGCTCAGCCCGATCAAGCGTTTTGCGCATCACCGGCTGACCCGTCTCTAGAGTTTCAATGCGCATACCGCGCAATTGATCTGACTCGATCGCATTCACTACCCAGTTTTGATAATCGGCAACAGCTGGATTAGATCCCGCAATTAACAAACGGTAAGTCACACGGCTTCCCAAACCAATCAACGCGGTCTTGGGTAAATCGTCTAAAGCGATCATGATCCGCGGGGCAAAGTTCATAAAGGCTGCCCCACGATCGAGTTCACGCACTAAAACAGCATCGATACGCAGGTGTGCCTGCCCTAATGCAACGGTATCGCCAATCTTGGCTTGCAAAACCTCAAGTAAAGCCGGATCAACCCAGGCATTACCGGGTGCTGGGCCATTATTGCTATTGACTTTCTCTTTGTCCTGAAGATTAGCACTGCGGCTGATTTGCAACTCCCCGCGCAAGGGGTAGTCACTACTAACCGCCTTGAGTGACGATAACTTCCCCCGCTCACCTACCGTTGCCATGCTCGGAAAAACCACCGTTTGTGCAATCGAGAGTTTGCGATCTTTGGCTGCCTCTATAAATCGTGCTGGAATGGGTTGATCGGCAGCAATCAATAAATCGGCTGCTAGCAGTTGGCGTGCATCAAACTCAAACGCCCGTTGCATCCGGTCGGCTAAAAAGCCGACGCTGGAAAGAGCTGCAACCGATAGGCTGAGCGCAATCCCTAGCCAGAGCAATTCGGGCGATTGGAGGTCGCGCCTAAACCACCGCCATGCCTGCTCAATCACAACTAGCTCAAATCCCCTGAATCTGTCCGCCATCCACGCGGATCACAGAACCAGTAATGTAAGAGGCATTGGCGCTCGCTAGAAATGCGGCAGTATCGCCGTACTCCTTGGGGTCACCATAGCGTCCTGCTGGTATCAGTTTGATACTGGCCGCAACCACCGCCTCATATGCGACATTCTCCCGCTTGGCTCGCGCTTCATCCAGCTGACGCAGGCGATCCGTTGCAACGCGGCCTGGCATGATGACGTTCACCGTGATGCCATCGCCCGCCACTTCAGCAGCCAAGGTCTTAGACCAGGCTAGTAAGGATGCGCGTAAGGCATTGGAGATTGCTAAGTTTTTAATTGGGGCAATGGCGCCCGATGTGGTGCTTGTCATAATGCGGCCCCAGCCGCGCTGGCGCATGCTAGGCAATACGCGATCAGTGATGGCAATGAGTGAAAGCACCATGTCATTAAAGCTCTTTGCCCACAGCTGCGGGTCTTGACCTGCTGCTGGGGTTGGCACTGGACCGCCCGTATTGTTGATCAAAATATCAACCGGCCCAAAAACAGCTTCCACCTTGGAAACATGCGCATCGATGACCGATAAATCGGATAGATCCCAATTGAGGGCCATTGCCTTGCCACCGGCAGCTTCGATCATGGCCACGGTTTGCGCCAGCCCTTCTGGATTACGACCCGTCACCGCCACGTTCACGCCTTCACGGGCCAATGCCACCCCCATCGCCTGTCCTAATCCGCGGCTCGATGCTAAAACCAGCGCCGTCTTACCTTTAATGCCTAAGTCCATGATTCTTCCTTAAGTGCAATATCAATTGATACCTAGCACTGTAGCCCAAAAGTGCGATTCACACTCCTGGGGCTATTGATGCACTTTATTGACGCGTGATTGGCTTGGGTAAATTGGCCGATGCCGCAAAGAGATCAGCTTCCAACTGCTGCAAGATCTCGGCTAGGGCTTGCTGCTGTCCCAACACCAAGGTTTGCGGCAGGTTATTAGCCAATGCCACTCGCTGCGTATAGCGCTTGGCCGTAATCAATGGAGTGGGAATATTAGGGTTAGTGACCGTCAAAAAGAATTGCACCGACACCACTGCCTCTGGTTTTACGCGGTAATCACCGTAGAGCTCATCAATGGTTGCCTGTAATGTATAAAACGGGAAAAAGCTAGTGCCCTGCGCCACCGTAATTCGAAAGATGCCCGATTGATCAAGCCACTGCCGCGTTGCATTCGCGAACATATTGCTTGGCGTAGTGATATAGGCGTTATAAAAGTCCTTCTCGTAGCGTTGGTCGCCAAGACGATAAACCAACGACTTGGTATCAAATGGTGTGCTTACAGAGAATGAACCCATCTTTAACCACAGCGGCGATTGCATTTTCCGCGGGTCGCCAGTGCGTTCGGGTGCTACTAGCCAATTCGCACTTTCAATTGAAGGTCGCGTGGGAGTGCACGCCAATAAGGCAAACGCAATTACCGTCAGCAAAGCGAAGCCGGCGATACGCTGAACAATACCGATTGTTTTACTATGCAATGAATTGATGGTGAGTAAGCTCATTTTTGTACTCCGGTCGTACCAGAATTAGGTGGAAGTTGAATGCGGGCTGGCGGTTCGCCCCAAATTAAAGTGGATGGTGAACGACTGGCAACACGCATTAAATCATTGAGCTGTTCACTGGCCTGTTTGAGATTTTCAATGGTAGTTGCAGTATCGCCTTGGGCGCTGCTCAGCATTTGCCGCAGCACCACCGAGCTAGCCACCAATTCTTGGGTAAGCAGTTCAAGCTCGGCATTACTTGTCACACCGTTCATTTTTGCAAGCAAGGTGTTTAACTCCTGAACAGACTGGGCTATCCCTTGATTGCCTTTGCCACTCCCTGCTAATACGGTATTGAGATTACTTACCAGCGAATCAAATTTTTTCTGGGTTTCTACTAAATTCAATGCACTTAAATTACTAACTACTTTTTGCAAGCCAGAGAAGATCTCTTCCGCCGGGCTCGGTATGGATGGAATAACGGGGTATTCTGGCTTCCAGTTAAATCTCAAATCAGCATAGTCATGATCTTCGTTATTAAAATCAAACTCAATGTAGTTCACCCCAGTAATGCCCATTGTTTTTACTCGGGCCCGTAGGTTAGCCGCGACGAGATCATTCACATCACCTAGGAGTTGTTTTGGATCTCCATTAATTAGCATACGCACAATCACGTATTCTTTTCGTTCCGTCAGCGGGATATTACTTTCGTAAATCTCACCAGTTAATCCAACGGAAATGACCTGCCCTACTTTGACCCCCCTAAAGCGCACCGATGCACCTTTATCTAAGCCAGTAACCGATTGCTTAATGTAGGTTTCGACTTCAAAGGTTTTCTGAAAGATCTGCCCCGATCCGAAAACCAGTATCAGGGCGATCAATGCGCCTATAGCAGCCAATACAAATAAGCCAAGGCGGAAGTAATTGGGGTTGGAGTTGCTCATGTTGCTTCCTTACTCATGATGCGATTAAAGAATTGATGGACACGGGGATCGGCACTCGTGTCCCGTAATGCCTTTGGATCTCCTTCGGCGATGATGCCCTTGGCTGATTTATCTAACATAATGACCCGGTGTGCGACTGAGTAGATGCTGGCTAGCTCATGTGACACGATAACAAAGGTAATACCCAAGTTTTGTGAAAGATCCAATATGGTGCGATCGAGGTCGGCCGAGGTAATTGGATCAAGGCCTGCTGATGGCTCGTCCAAAAATAGAATCTTAGGGTCCAGTGCCATCGCCCGCGCAATCGCAGCGCGCTTTTGCATACCGCCACTAATTTCACTCGGCATATATTGCTCATAGGGCAGGAGTCCAACCAGATCGAGTTTGCAACGGGCCAGTAAATTCATTTGCTCACGGTCTAGGGTGGTGTACTCCTCCATAAACAGCGTCACGTTTTCCAGTAAATTCATCGAACCAAACAAGGCGCCCTGCTGGTACATCACCCCAAAGTGCGTCATGATTTTTTGACGATCTTCGCCATGGGCGTCGGTAATGTCCTGACCTTCAATCAGCACGCTGCCCGCAAGGGGTTCGTATAAGCCAAATAGGTTCTTCAATAGGCTGGACTTGCCACAACCCGAGCCGCCCAGAATCACAAAGATCTCACCTTCGTTTACCGAGAAATTCAGGTTTTGCAACAGAACGTTCTGCCCATAGCCAACCGAAAGATTGCGTACGTCAATGGCTGCCATCAGAAGTCCGTCTTATAGGAGATATAGGCAAACACACCGTCCACCAAGACAATCATGACGATGCTGCTGACAACGGCGCGCGTTGCTGAAATACCGACTGCAGCTGCACCCGTGCCGGTTTGCATGCCGCGCATGCAGCCGACAGCGGCAATCACAATGCCAAACAGGATCGACTTCGTTAAGCCAGACAGTATGTCCTCTAGGTCAACTGTGTTCAATACGCCATCGTAAAAACTAACGAGCGTTACGCCGTAGGCCATCATGGTGAGTGAGGAGGCAAAGACGCTGACGATATCGGCATACAAGGTCAAGATGGGGGCCACCAAAATACCGGCTAATACCCGTGGCACTACTAAAAAACGCACTGGACTTAGGCCTCCAGTGACCAAGGCATCGACTTCACTATTAACCGTCATGGTGCCAATTTCTGCTGCGAATGCCGCAGAGGAACGCCCTGCCAACAAAATGGCGGTAATCAGCGGGCCCAGTTCCCGAAAGATGCCCAAAGCAACAATTGGACCCACAAAGGAAATGGCACCAAACTTTTGCATGCCAACGGCCGACTGAAACGATAGGATCACACCAATCAGAAAAGCCACTAAGCCGACGATCGGTAAGGCAGAAACCCCTGCCTGGTAAGCGGCATTAACAAAATCACCCCAGCGTACTTGACGTGGGTGTATTAAGGCCCAGACTAAATCAGCCGTAACGTGGCCAGCAAAGGTAATGATGGAGGCCACGTCTTGAAAAAACACGCTACTCGTGCGGCCCACCGACGTTACAAAACCTTCTCTCAAAAGAGGTGCTGCCGGTGGAAACAGTTTGCCAATCGGGTCAAATTGCTGCAGCAAAGGCAAATAGCGTTTATCTAAACCCAGCAAGGTAAATGCCGCGCCCTTCTTTTCTTGATTTGCATGCAGGTCAATTAAAAATGCAACGCCAGCACCGTCGAGGTAATCTACCTGACTCGCATCAACGCTCAAGGTCTTCTGCCCAGAAGATTGCCCAAGCCAGGCATCTTGATTCTGGCGAGCAACTGTCCAATTGCCACCCAAGGCATACACATCAATCCTACCCCGCAGCACTAATTGCGCATGCATGCCGTCCATGACCTTCCAGTCAAATGGGGGTGAGGCAGTTAGGGGTGTATTCATGAGGTATTTATTTAGGATACGCAGGGTCAAAGGTTAGTGAATGCAAAGAATACGCATATCCATAAATCTATCAGCCTTAAGGATACTGGAAGGATTTGACAAGCATGCATATTCATCTGCTCGTTATTTATGTGTATGGTGTGTATTATTATGTGTATAATACACAAATGAATAGCAAAGAACTCTTCAAGTTATTAGAGAGGGATGGTTGGATTATGCGTAACTCAAAAGGTTCACATCATGTTTTTAATCATCCCGTCAAAACCGGTCATATCACGGTGCCACACCCCAAAAAGGATCTCGGCGTTGGTTTAGTTCACAAGCTACTAAAACAAGCAGGAATTAAATAAGGGAATGTCCATGAAATATCCAATCGCAATAGAGCCAGGAAACGATACCAATGCGTGGGGCGTCATCGTGCCTGATTTACCGGGTTGCTTTTCTGCTGCCGATAGCGGTATTGATGAGGCGATCGACAATGCAAAAGAAGCCATTGAATTGTGGATCGAAGCTGCCTTAGATGACAATCAAGATGTCCCAAGGCCAAGCTCAATTAATGCCTTACAGAAGAAAAAAGAATTTAAGGGAATGATTTGGGCGATTGCCGAAATTGATCCAGCCCTTCTATCCAATGAAATCGAGCGCGTGAATATCTCCTTACCAAAGAGAGTACTAGCAAGGTTGGATGCAAAAGCAAAATCAGCAGGAGAAAATCGCTCTGGATTTATTGCGCAGATGGCAATCAGCGCTTAAAAGGTAAGGCCTCCCAATCGGGAGGCCTTATAGTTGGTGCGGCTGGCAGGAATTGAACCCACGACCCCTTGGTTCGTAGCCAAGTACTCTATCCAACTGAGCTACAGCCGCAACAGCCATAATTATGCCATGGAAGAAAAGAACTACATCACGCCGGCCGGTCACAAGCGTCTTAGAGCAGAACTTTTAGAGCTTTTGGACGTGGAGCGCCCCAAAATCGTCGAGGTCGTCCACTGGGCCGCTTCCAATGGTGACCGCTCTGAAAATGGCGACTACATCTATGGCAAGAAGCGCTTGCGGGAGATTGATCGGCGGATTCGGTTTTTAAACAAGCGACTTGAGTTTGCGGTACTTGTCGATAATGCCGCCCGAATATCCGGCGAACAGGATGCCGATCAGGTCTTTTTTGGAGCGACGGTGACCTACTGCCCTACCAGCAGACCTGATCATGGAAAAGAAGAAAGCATCACGATCGTTGGGGTTGATGAGGTTGATTTAGAAAAGGGCTATGTCAGTTGGGTATCGCCGATTGCCAAGGCTTTAATTAAAGCCCGGATTGGCGATTGCGTGCGCATTCAAACGCCTACGGGCCCAACTGAGATTGAAATCTTGGACGTGCAATACCGCTAAGCGCGGGTCCGCACGACGCGCATCACATCGGGGTTGTTACGCAAACTCCGCATCACTTTAGATAGATGCAAACGGTCAGCCACTTGCAAGGTAAAGCGAATGACGACGGCATCTTCTTTGTATCGGTCTTCCATCGAGACATTCATGATGTTGCAATCGGCCGAGGTGATGCTGCTGGCAACACGAGCCAATACGCCCTTGCCTTGGTGGGTATCGACCGCTAAGTTCACCTCAAATTCGCGGTGAATGTCTTTACTCCACTCGACCTCAACCCACTTATCACTATCTTTGGATAGCATGCGCAGAGCGGTTTGGCAATCGTTCACATGAATCTGCAGGCCCTCGCCTTTACCCAAATAGCCAATAATGGCATCGCCGGGAATCGGGTGACAGCAACTCTGAAAGCTAGTCGACATGCCCTCTCGGCCATCAACTAAGATCGCCTGCTTCTGATGCGAATGCGTTTCGTGGTGTACCGCCCAATCACCCGAACCCAAACGCATCTGCTCATCACCACCCTCTTCATCGAGCAGAATTTTTAAGCGAATTGCCAACTCTTGGTGAGAGCGGCGACCTAAGGCAATATTGACGCACGCCTCTTCACGGGTCTTATCCCCAGTCCAGTGCAACAACTTCTCCCAGATAGCGCCGGATAAAAGCCCAGCATCAAGCCCTTGCTGACGTAAGGCATTCGCTAATAAACGCTCACCCAATTGCAAAGACTCGCCGTAATGTTTGGTCTTGAGTGAATGGCGAATCGATGCTCTGGCTTTGCCGGTACGCACAAATGCGAGCCAACCAGGGTTGGGCTGGTTATTGGTGGAGGTGACCACCTCGACAATATCGCCGTTCTTCAATTCACTCCGGAGTGGCAGCTGCATATTGTTAATCTTCACAGCAACGCAGGAATTGCCAATATCGCTGTGAACCGAGTAAGCAAAATCCAGTGCCGTCGCGCCCCTTGGCAAAGCCCGAATTTGCCCCTTGGGGGTAAACACATAAACCGCATCGGGGAACAGATCAATCTTGACGTGCTCTAAGAATTCTTGCGAATCGCCGCTGCTATCCTGAATATCAATCAAAGACTGCAGCCACTGGTGCGCCCGATTTTGCACCTCACTCATTTCGGGTGAGCCGTCTTTGTAAGCCCAGTGCGCCGCTACCCCGGCCTCCGCCACCGCATGCATATCGCTGGTGCGAATCTGGAACTCGACTGGCACGCCCGATGGGCCCACTAAAGTTGTGTGTAGGGATTGGTAGCCGTTGAGTTTCGGAATCGAAATGTAATCCTTAAACTTACCTGGCATGGGTTTATACAGGGCATGCAAGATACCTAATGCGCGGTAACACTCATCAATTGAGTGGACCGTGACGCGGAAGGCATAAACATCGAGCACCTGAGAAAAACTCACGTGCTTGTGCCGCATCTTCATATAAATCGAAAACAGGGTTTTTTCTCGGCCCTGCAGATCCACTTCAATACCAACCTTGGCAAAGCTCATGCGGGTGGTTTGCAAAATCTTCTCGACCATCTCTTTGCGATTGCCGCGGGCACGCTTGACTGCCTCTTCAATTACCCGAAAGCGCATCGGCATCGAATAGCGGAAACTTAAGTCTTGAAGCTCACGGTAAATGACGTTTAAGCCTAAGCGATGGGCAATCGGCGCATAAATCTCGAGGGTCTCCGAAGCAACCCGGCGGCGCTTTTCAATGGGAACAGCATCCAGGGTTTGCATGTTGTGGGTGCGATCGGCAAGCTTCACCAAAATCACCCGCACATCGCGCGCCATCGCCATAAACATCTTACGGAAACTCTCAGCCTGCGCTTCGGCATGACTCTGAAACTCGAGCTTATCGAGTTTGGTTAAGCCTTCAACCAATTCAGCAACCTTGGGTCCAAACTGCGCCACTAAATCATCTTGAGTGCAACCCGTATCCTCAATCACATCGTGCAAGATTGCCGCCATGATTGATGACGCATCCAAACGCCAACTCGCACACAGTTCTGCAACGGCAACCGGGTGAGTAATGTACGGCTCACCGCTTTGACGGTATTGCCCTAAGTGGGCTGAATCTGCAAACTGAAAGGCTTTTTTGACTAAGGCAATTTCATCGGGTTTGAGGTAATGCAATTTAGCCGTTAAGTTGCTAATCGATACCACCTGCTGCTTGGGTGGCAGGATCGGTTGCGATGTTGGACCGAATAAATGCCGACTCGATTGCGCCAAGAGGGATTGAAGAACGGCTGAGCCGCTTAAGGAACTGCTCGGGGATGCGCCAAAGAGGCCTGGCTGTGAGGTCGTTGAACTGTGGATGCTTGCGCTACTCAGAATTTCGCTGGGCGAGCGTGACCCAATGGATCCCGATGTGGTCAGCGGCTGCGCCACAACGGGCCTCTCGATTAAAGAGGAACTTTGGTCAGCATATCCCGATCGGTGACGCCAGCAGCGACTTCGCGCAAAGCCACTACAGTTGCTTTGTCTTTGGCATCCACCCGAGGGGCGTGACCTTGAACCAGCTGACGCGCACGGTAGGTGGCGGCCAACACGAGCTCAAATCGATTTGGAATGGTTTTGAGGCAATCTTCTACAGTAATACGAGCCATGCGCTACTCACTTTAAATGGGGATCAATACCCATAGGATAACTGATTAAACCCCAAGGCGCCTTAAAAGAGCGGGGTTGCGGGCCATCATCGGCCCGGATCGCAGACGACTGGTGGCGATGATGTGCTGCAAATCGAGCAAGGCCTGCTCAAAAACATCATTGATCACAATAAAATTGGCTTCTGCCGCATGCTGGAGCTCAATGTGGGCAGCAGCTAGGCGGCGCTGAATCGTAGTCTCATCATCCTGCCCGCGCTTACGTAGGCGCTGCTCTAAGGCATCAATCGATGGCGGAAAGATAAAGATCCACTGGGCCGAGGGAATGAGCTGCCGAATTTGTTGCGCGCCCTGCCAGTCAATTTCTAAAATGACGTCATTGCCCGCTAGCATTTGCTGCTCAATCCAGGAACGGGATGTGCCATAAAAATGACCATGGACCTGGGCCCACTCCAAAAAGTCACCACTAGCTCGCTGCGCCATGAAAGCGTCAACACCAACAAAACGATAGTCTTTGCCGTCGACCTCTCCACTGCGCGGTTGGCGAGTGGTGGTAGACAAGGATAATTTGAGGCTGGTATCCGCCTGTAGCAAAGCATTCACCAACGATGATTTACCAGCGCCGGAAGGGGCCACAATCATCAGCATGCTGCCTTGGTAGGTTTGGGGAGATAAAGTCATGGGCTTATTCTAAATTCTGCACTTGCTCGCGCATTTGTTCAATCAAGAGCTTGAGCTCTACCGCGGCGGCAGTGCATTCATCGGACACCGACTTCGAACTCAGGGTATTGGCTTCTCGGTTGAGTTCTTGCATCAAGAAGTCCAAACGCTTGCCAACCGGTCCTTTACCTTTGAGCGCAGTGACTACGGCCTGCAGATGCGTCTTGAGGCGGGCAAACTCTTCAGCCACATCAATTTTGACGGCATACAGCACCACTTCCTGCCGAATGCGGTCCAGAACCTCGGCTGGAACGGCGCCATTATTTGAAGTGGCTTGGCTGGTCTGATTTGCCAGAGCCTCCGCCAAACGGGCACTGAGTTTGTCTTGGTATTGCTGAACGTATTCAGGGATGCGGGGCTCTAGGGTCGTAATAATGGCCTGCATTTGCTGGGTAATGGCCTGTAACACCCCCACTAAAGCGGCGCCTTCTGCAGCGCGGCTGGCCATCAGGGCGTCCAGGGCCGCCTTGGCAGCCTCCGCGGTGGCGCCGATCCAGCCCTCTTCTTCGCCTCGAGGCTCGTTTACCACCCCTGGCCAGCGCAAGACGTCCGCCATACGCAGCTCACCTGCTTGCGGAAATGTGTTCAGCACTTCGCTTTGGAGCGCCTTTAGAGCAGCCAGGCGTTCCGGATTGAGGGTGCTTGTTGCCCGGGATGGGCTAGCTCCTGGGTTACTGGCATTAATACGCCATGCCGCCCGAAACTCGACTTTGCCCCGGGCCATGGCCTGAGTGGCCATCTCCCGCAGCAGGGGTTCGGCCCCTCGGCACTCGTCCGGCAAGCGAAAACCCAAATCTAAGAAGCGGTTATTGACTGCCCGGCATTCGACCTGCAAATCCGCAACCACTCCAGCCCCCAGGGAAACGGGGCGGGAAGCACTGCCATAACCCGTCATGCTCGATATCATGTGAACATTGTAAATTGCCTTTCCCCTTGATTAGGACCAAATTCACCATGAGCACATCCGCCTCCCCAATACAGCGCCCTAGCCAGCGCAATCCAAAGCAACTGCGACCGGTCACGATTACCCGTGGCTTTACCAAGCATGCTGAAGGATCGGTACTGATTGCCTTTGGTGATACCAAAGTGCTGTGTACGGCTAGCATCTTAGAGCGGGTTCCACCCCACAAAAAAGGCTCTGGTGAAGGCTGGGTTACTGCCGAGTACGGCATGTTGCCGCGCTCCACCCACACCCGTAGTGATCGGGAAGCAGCCCGGGGTAAGCAAAGTGGACGCACCCAAGAAATCCAGCGCCTGATTGGCCGAGCCATGCGCAGTGTATTTAATCTCAGCCTCTTGGGTGAACGCACCATTCACTTGGATTGCGATGTCTTGCAAGCCGATGGTGGCACGCGTACCGCAGCCATCACTGGCGCTTATGTTGCGGCCCGTGACGCCGTCAATACCTTGCTTAAAAAAGGTGTGATTGCAAAAGATCCGATCACGGATAGTGTAGCTGCGATTTCGGTTGGCATTTACCAAGGCACTCCGGTACTGGATTTGGATTACGCCGAAGACTCCACGTGCGACACCGATATGAATGTCGTGATGACCGGTAGCGGCGGCATGATTGAATTGCAAGGCACTGCCGAGGGCCCTGCTTTCTCTCGTGCTGAATTGGCCGAACTACTTGATCTGGCCGAGCATGGCATTCATGAGCTGAGCAAGTTGCAGGCCAATGCCAGCAAGGTATGAATCTAAAAAAGCGTTGGCGATAAACCACCCATGACTGATGTGAAGCAACTGGTATTAGCCTCCAATAGCGCTGGTAAGGTACGGGAATTCACCGCCCTATTTGCGCCCCTCGGTATCGCCATCATTCCGCAAGGCGATTTGGGGATTGCTGCTGCCGAAGAGCCCTACTTCACCTTTGTAGAAAATGCCCTGACGAAAGCGCGGCATGCGAGCAAGGAAAGTAATTTGCCGGCGCTGGCCGATGACTCCGGCATCTGCATCGCCGCGCTTAGTGGCAGACCGGGAGTGCGCTCAGCGCGCTATGCGGGAGAAGAGGCAAGTGATGCCAACAACAATGCAAAAGTCATTGCTGAGCTGCGCGGCATTGCGGATCGCCGCGCCCATTACGTCTGCGCTTTGGTGTTTATTCGGCATGCTTTAGATCCAGAACCCGTGATTGTGCAAACCCAGTGGCATGGGGAATTGATTGATGCACCTCGCGGAGAGTCGGGTTTTGGCTATGACCCGCATTTTTATCTTCCAGCGCTGGATAAAACTGCCGCCGAATTGGATCCTGCTGAGAAAAATAAGATCAGCCACCGCGGCCAAGCCTTGCGTCAATTGCTGGCCATTCTCAGCCCATGAAATCCCCTGATCGGGTGCAGTTAAGCACCCTGCCACCGCTCTCGCTCTACATTCATTTTCCGTGGTGTGAAAAGAAGTGCCCTTATTGCGACTTTAATTCCCATCAAGTTAAATCGACTGGCTTTGATGAGGCGCGTTATATAAACGCTTTACTGGCAGACCTACAAACCGAGTTGCCGCGCGTGTGGGGCCGCAAGGTCCACACCATCTTTATTGGTGGCGGCACGCCCAGCCTTCTCTCCGTTAGAGGGATGAATCACCTGCTGTCTTCGGTGCGAGGCCTACTGCCACTCGAGGCCGATGCCGAAATCACCATGGAAGCCAATCCAGGATCGGTTGAGGCCGATAAATTAGCTGGCTTTGCCGACTGCGGCATTAATCGTGTCTCACTCGGCATTCAGAGCTTTAATGATCGGCACCTCAAGGCTTTAGGGCGCATTCACAGCGGAGACGAAGCAAAACGGGCCATCGATATTGCATCACGCTACATTGATTCAATCAACCTCGACTTAATGTATGCCTTGCCAGAACAAAGTTTAGAAGATGCGGCAGCAGACCTTACTACTGCGCTGTCATTTGCTACGCCCCACCTGTCGATGTACCACCTCACGCTTGAACCCAATACCCTCTTTGCTGCGCAACCGCCTACACTCCCCAGTGACAATATCAGCGATGCGATATTTGATCAAAATTTGGCCATGCTGGATGCTGCTGGGTATGAGCGCTATGAGGTCTCTGCGTATTGCAAACCCCATCAGGAGTGCAAACACAATCTGAACTACTGGCGCTTTGGTGACTACATTGGGATTGGTGCTGGTGCCCACGGCAAAATCTCCTTACCGGACCACATTACCCGCCAGGTGCGCGAGCGCCACCCTGAAACCTATATGCAGCAAATGGAAACACGCGGTGATGCCCTGATCGAATCCAAGACCGTAGCGCCTAGCGAACTCCCTTTTGAGTTCATGCTCAATGCCCTGCGCTTAAGTGATGGCGTCAGTACGATCAGCTTTAGTGAGCGAACTGGATTGCCGCTACACGTGATCGCACCAGCACTGCAGGCAGCTAGCAAAAAAGGTTTACTCGATGAGAACCCCGCTGTATTAAAACCAACGGCACTCGGCCTGCGATATTTGAACGACTTGCAGGCAATTTTTTTATAAGGCGAAAATACCCATGCGCATTCAATACACTGTTTTTAGTGGCCTCTTGGCAGGCCTGCTTGTGGGCTGCGGTACTTCGGCTTACGATCTGCGCGCATATACCCAGTCGGATGGCTTAGTGGGTGTCCATACCATTCAAAAAGCCAAGGAAAGCGAAACACAGGCGGCGGCGGAAGCCGAGTGCAAGAAAAAGGGCAAGCGCCGCGCTGTCTTTGTCGAATCACGCACAACCGTCAATGACCGCTTTCCGATTACAAACTTGTATATGTGCCGAGATTGAGCGCTCTAGAAGCTCGATTGCGGTAATTCAATGCAAAACCGCGCCCCGCCCTGCGGAGTATCTTCATACCAAATGCGCCCACCGTGTCGGCCAATGATGTGTTTGCATAACCATAATCCCAAACCCATACCGGTTTTCTTGGCACTGTTTAAGATCGTAAACAGATCCGCCTGAATTTCTGGACTTACCCCGGCGCCGTTATCAGCCACGGTAATTTGCATGCAGTTAATATCACTTGCCCCTTCAATCGTAATGCGCCTCTCCTTTTGATCCGAAGCCTCTAAAGACTGAATTGCGTTATTTACTAAATTCAAAATGACTTGCTGAATTTCAGTTTGACGGACAGGCGCAGGCAATGCTGCCGGCAATTTCAATTCGAGTTGAATCTGCTTGGCACGCAGCTCTGGTCGAACAATCACCAGGATCGACTCAATCAAGCTAGTTAAATTAGCGCACTCCACCGCTGCTTTTTCATCGGTAAAAATCGAGCGTAGTGAACGCACAATCGAGCTTGCCCGATTATTGTCCAGCTCCAAAGCCGCAAACAATTCTTTTTGAGTATTGGCGTCTAGCTCACCCTGCTCCAGTTTGTGCTTCAGAAACTGAATGTTGAGCTTGGATGCGCCTAGGGGCTGGTTTAGCTCGTGGGCGATCGAGGCGGACAGCGCGCCCGTAGCCGCTGTTTTGTTCGAACGCATTAAAGACTTAATCAACGACTCTCGTTCTTGCAGTAAATGCTTGATTTCTTCATTTTCTTTAACCGTATTTTTTAATTCCACTTTTTTCTCGCTGAGCTGAGCAAGGGCATTGCGCTCGCCCACCAATAACTTGTCATAAAAATAGTTATTAATGAAGAAAAATAGCAATAGATAGGATGCCGATAAGGTTAGACGAACAAATAAGGCCGCTGATGTCTCTTCAAAAAGGTAGTTAACACCATCGTATTTAGGATCCGTTGCGGTCAAAATTCGAAATACGATGAGCACGATCAACCCAAAAAGCAAATACTGAATGAAACGCAAGTGGATTGAAGTGTCGACTTTTTTAGTCTGGCGAATCTCCCAGATTTGCCATACTGTCAGCGCGAATAATAGAAACGATACTGTCAGTAAGCGATATAAGTATGGGGCTTGAATGGCAAGCAGATAGCCGAAAAGAGTAATAAATGCAAGAACCAGGCCAATACTGCTAACAACCCACTGCCGCGTCAGGGGCCGACTGATGCTGCGAAATAGGTAGCCTGCAGTCAATAAGGAGAAGGCTAAAAAAGTACTGCCAAAAAACAAAAATAGCGGTAAGCCAAAAGATCCAATCGCATAACCCAAACTGGAAAGCACGATCAAGGTCATTGAAATAAGCCAATAGACTTTCACATCAGATCGGATCTTTTGATTATGGAAGTCAGCGTAGGCATTGAGCGCAATACCCAATGCAAATATGGCAAACATCAAATAAAAGATTTGGTTAATGTTCTGCATGAAATAGAGAGGGCCTCAATGGGGGCTATGAAAGAATCATCCGTAGATCAAAACAGCACTATTGGTTTTGATGAAGATCTGGCGGAAGCTGTGAGATTCGAACTCACGGAGGACTTTCATCCTCGCCAGTTTTCAAGACTGGTGCATTCAACCGCTCTGCCAAGCTTCCTCTAAAACTGCCTCAATTATAAGGAAGTTCACGCCCTGAGCCTGAAGAAGCACTCCTCGACTTATTCAGCGCGAATCAGGCCATCGAGGTGCTTCGCAATCGCCAAGGACGAGGTCAGCCCCGGCGACTCAAAGCCGTAGAGGTTATATAGGCCCACTAAACCATGCGTGCTTGGGCAATCAAACACAAAATCGCCAGCAGGAGCCCCTGGCGGCACAATCTTGGCCCGTACGCCGGAATAGTCAGGCATGAGCACACCATCCTTTAATCCCGGCCAATAGCGCCGTACGGCCGCATAAAATCCGTCCCCACGCCGCGGGTCAACTGAGTAATCGACCTCCGCTTCTGCTGCAATATCAAGCCACTCAACATCAGGGCCAAACTTGGCTTGACCTGCCATGTCGAGCGTCAAGTGAACACCCAGTCCACCAGGTTCGGGTATCGGGTAAATTAAGTGCCGAAATGGCGATTTGCCACTCAAGGAAAAGTAATTGCCTTTTGCAAAGTAAGCGCGCGGAATATGCACGGGATCGAGTCCCTCAATCGCCGCAGCCACCTTGGGCGCGCTCATACCAGCGCAGTTAATCAAGAGTGTGGTCTCAATTTGCATGGCTTCTTGCCCACCAATCTCCAGCCGAAACCCGCCGCCAGCAAGGGCAGTAGCGCGCAGCAAAGGCGATTGATAGGCCACCATGCCGCCCGCATCCTCAAAGCCACCCAAGAGGGACAGCATATACCCGTGGCTATCCACAATCCCCGTCGATTTGGAATGCAAGGCTGCAGCGCATTGCAACTGCGGCTCGAGGGCCATCGCTTCTTTACTACTAATCATCGAAATACCCGGCACTTCGTTTTCCTGTGCGCGGTGCTGCAGCGCTCGCAGATCATCCAACTGGCTATCGTCTGCAGCCACAATCAATTTGCCGTATTGCTGGGTGCCCACCTGGTGGCTGCGGCAATACTCGTAGAGCATGCGATTACCAGCGACGCACAAGCGGGCTTTAAGTGAATTTTTGGGGTAGTAAATGCCCGCATGAATGACTTCGCTATTGCGGGCACTGCTGATGGTGCCAAAGGCAGGCTCGCGCTCGAGCAAAATGGTCTCTTTTCCTTGCAATGCCATTTCGCGGGCAATCGCCAAACCCACTACGCCTGCGCCGATCACGACGCAATCCAACCGCTCCATTGCTTTTCCTAAGTCGATTTGAGGTATGTCTCAGCCTTTATGGCTTAAATCGTACCATTTTCAAGGATTTAGCGAATTTCCCTACCCTTCTTGATAAAATCTGTAAATGCCTTTAGAACCCAGTTCGACACCGATCCATCGCCATACCGCAGTCAATGTTGTACTCGATACTGCCTATCAAGGAATTGATAGTGCAACTTGGACACGCTTATTTTCAGAGGCGCGCAAATCCAAGCTCGATCAGTTTATTGTTGATCTGTTCGCAGGCAAACCCATTAATGTCAGTGAGAATCGCCCCGCCTTACATTCAGCTTTGCGTAATCTCCTCCAAACCCCGGTGCTGATTGACGGCAAAGATGTAATGCCTGCGGTAGCTGCCGTATGGTCCCGCATCGAGGACCTTTGCTCGCAGTGGGTAGGCGTGACCGATGTGATTCACATTGGCATCGGTGGCTCTGACTTTGGACCGCGCTTAGCGATTGAAGCGCTGGCTCATGTGCCGGGCATTAGCAGTCGCAGTATGCGTATGCATTTCTTAGCCAACATTGATACTGCTGAGTTGGCGCGCATCGTGGCATGTGCAGAGGCAAAGAGCACGCGCGTGATTATTGTTTCCAAGTCGTTTACGACGCTAGAAACCACCATGAATGCCAAGGCGATTGTGGCTTGGCTTAAAGACAGTGGCTGCAATCAAGCTCAAATTGCCGATGCCTTGTATGCGGTTACCGCCAATACTCCTGCTGCAGCCGCATTTGGCGTTTTAGAAAAAAATATTTTTCCGTTTTGGGATTGGGTAGGCGGTCGCTATTCCGTATGGTCTGCAGTCGGCCTACCCATTGCCCTACAGTATGGCTTTGAGACCTTTCGAGAATTTTTAGCGGGTGCCGAGGCGATGGACTTGCATTTTAAGAATGCGCCGCTCGAAGAAAATTTACCAGTCATCATGGCCCTTGCTCTTTTGCATCAGCAAAAGACCCATGGCATTCGCTCGTATGCAGCCATTCCCTACGCCGATGCCTTGGACTGGTTTCCAAAATGGTTGCAGCAGCTTGATATGGAAAGCAATGGCAAGAGCGTTGATCGCGACGGTAAGCCAGTTCAATTTTCATCGCCGGTGGTGTTTGGTAGTGCCGGTAGCAATGCGCAGCATTCCTACTTTCAGATGCTGCACCAAGGCACTGAAATCATTCCGATTGATTTCATTGCGGTGCGTGAGCCCATGAGCAATCGCCCAGAAGCTGTGGCCCACCACCGTATTTTGCTCTCGAACTGCTTAGCGCAAGCGCAGGCCTTAGCCAATGGTAAAGGGGCGAGCAATCCCAATGACGTTTACCCCGGTCAGCGACCGAGCAATTTACTGTTACTTCCCAAGCTCAATGCCTTCTATTTGGGTACCTTATTGGCGCTCTATGAGAACCGCGCAGCTAGTCTCGGTGCCCTATGGAATATCAATAGCTTTGATCAGCCCGGCGTCGAATACGGCAAGGTCTTAGCTAAGCCAATTGAGAAGGCCCTAGCGAGCCATGCAATCAACATTGCTGCGAGCGAACAGATTGATGAAGTAACTGCTGCACGGATTAATTTTTTGAATTCATAATCTTTTTTAATACACCATATCCAGGACTCGAAGTGCAACTCTCCCCCTCCATATTTAAAGCCTACGACATTCGCGGCATCATTGAAGAGACTTTAGATCCTTCTATCGCTAAACTGATTGGACAAGCCTTTGGCACTGAGATGCGTGCGCTTGGTGAAAGCGATATTGTCATCGGTCGTGATGGTCGTCTATCGGGTCCTAGCTTGATTGAGGCATTAACAGAAGGCCTGCTCTCGACTGGTATTAATGTGATTGACCTCGGCATGGTTGCCACACCGATGGTCTACTTCGCCGCCAATCACACCATTGATGGCAAGACACCCAAATCCGGCATCATGATTACCGGTAGTCACAATCCCCCCAATTACAACGGTTTCAAGATGGTTCTGGGAACGGCTGCGATTTATGGTGAAAAGATCCAAGACTTACGTAAACGCATTGAGGCCAAGCAATTTGCTAGCGGCCAAGGAACTAGAAGCACTTTTGATATTTTTCCGATGTACCTCAACTATATTGTGGGTGACATCAAAATTGCTCGGCCAATGAAGATTGCCGTTGATTGCGGCAATGGTGTGGGTGGTGCATTTGCAGGCAAGCTGTTTCGGGCTTTGGGCTGTGAAGTACAAGAGTTATTCTGCGAGGTGGATGGGCATTTCCCGAACCACCATCCTGATCCTGCGCACATTGAGAACCTACAAGACCTAATTAAGAACCTCCAGACGACCGACAATGAATTGGGTCTTGCTTTTGATGGGGACGCTGATCGTTTAGGCGTAGTCACCAAAGATGGCCAAGTGATCTTCCCGGATCGCCAAATGATGCTCTTTGCTAAAGATGTTTTATCGCGCAATCCCGGCGGGCAAATTATTTATGACGTCAAATGCACCCGTAACCTAGCTACCTTTGTTCAAGCGCATGGTGGCAAACCTATTATGTGGAAAACCGGTCATTCTTTAGTGAAGGCCAAGCTCAAAGAAACCGGCGCTCCACTTGCTGGCGAGATGAGTGGGCATATTTTCTTCAAAGACCGTTGGTTTGGCTTTGATGATGGCCTCTACACTGGAGCGCGCTTACTCGAGATTCTCAGTAACGAGAAAAATCCGAGCGATACCCTCAATCATTTACCGAATGCGATCTGTACTCCAGAATTGCAGCTCGCTTGTGCCGAAGGCGAACCCTTTGCCATTTTGGAACGTATTAAGGCGCATGCCAAGTTCCCTACTTCTGAGTCAATCAATACGATTGATGGTGTCCGCGTGGAGTATGCCGATGGTTTTGGTTTGGCCCGGCCGTCAAATACCACGCCAGTGGTGGTGATGCGTTTTGAGGCGGATAGTGAAGAAGCGATTAAACGTATTCAGGCGGAATTTAAGGCTGTCTTATTGGCAGCCAAGCCAGATGCAAAACTTCCTTTCTAAATAATCAATTTAGGCTAGTAAATTAATTTGCGCCTTTGTGGACCGCTTGCTTCAATAGTAATGCCAAATGCTGAAAAAAGAGCGCAAACAAGGTACTATTTCGTATGAATTCAGCTCCAGAATCACCGATTTCCTTTGATTACTCCCAGCAAAATGCCGCGGGTGCCACCTGTGTAGCTCAGGCTTGGGCAAAAGTACCAGTGCACCTTCCTGCCGCTGAAAAAGTGCAGGTCATTGCCCGTATTAAGCAGCGTTTGATTGAGAAAGATGCTGTTTTAGTAGCGCACTACTATGTGGATGGCGATATTCAAGACCTTGCTATGGAGACCGGCGGCTTTGTAGCCGACTCGCTTGAGATGGCCCGCTTCGGCAAAAACCACACAGCGCGTAATTTAATTGTCTCGGGTGTGCGCTTCATGGGGGAAACAGCCAAAATCCTGAGTCCAGAAAAACGGGTCTTCATGCCTGACCTTGAGGCCACCTGCTCTTTGGACTTGGGATGCGACGCTTCTGACTTTGCCCAGTTTCGGGCGCTACATCCCGACCGCGTGGTGGTGGTCTATGCCAATACCAGCGCCGCCGTCAAAGCTCAAGCCGATTGGATGGTGACGAGTTCCTGCGCCCTCGCTATCGTGCATCAACTCAAAGAACAGGGTAAAAAAATTCTGTGGGCACCCGATCGCCATTTGGGCAGGTACATTCAAGAACAAACGGGCGCAGATATGCTGCTCTGGAATGGCGCCTGCATTGTGCATGACGAATTCAAGGGCGAAGAGTTAGCGCTGCTGCGTGCTAAGCACCCTAATGCTCAGGTTCTGGTCCACCCCGAGTCGCCCCAGAGCGTCGTTGATCAAGCCGACGTGGTGGGCTCGACCTCTGCCATGATCAAGGCCGTAGTCGATGGTAGCGCTACCGAATACATCATCGCTACCGATAAGGGCATCTTGCACCGCATGCGCCAGCTAGCCCCCCATAAAGTATTAATTGAAGCGCCTACTGCAGGAGATAGCGCTACCTGCAAGAGCTGCGCGCACTGCCCTTGGATGGCGATGAACGGCCTTACCGATATTTTGCATTGCCTCGAAAGCGATAGCGGTGAAGTGTTTGTCGCAGAGCCGACGCGCCAAGAAGCTCTCAACTGCATTGAGCGCATGCTAACTTTTACTAAAGACCATCCGGATTTATTAGCCAAAGCACAGCATGGCTTTGTGAAGAATATCGGCGTGGCGTAAATAACGACATGCAATGAAAAGCATTACCAATCAAAACGAAACCTTAGAAGCAGCGCGTGCGCGCAATATTGCGGATGCTTTGGCGGAAGACATTGGCACTGGCGATTGGACCGCCCAACTGGTACCAGCAAACAAAACAGCCCATGCCAAACTCATTGTGCGCCAAAGCGCGGTACTGTGCGGTACCGATTGGTTTGAGGGGGTCATTAAGACCTTAGATCCACAAGCCTTAATTAGCTGGCGGTACACCGAAGGCGACACCATGCAAGCCGACAGTACCGTCTGCACTATCGAGGCGGATGCCCGCGCATTGCTGAGCGCCGAGCGCCCTGCTCTTAATTTTTTACAAACCTTATCGTGGACCGCAACCAGTGCACGTGCCCACGTCGATGCCATTGCAGGCGCGAGCCCCAACCCCAAAGGCTGCGTTATTTTAGATACCCGCAAAACCATTCCAGGTCTGCGTCAAGCGCAAAAGTATGCCGTTCGTATTGGTGGTGGCCACAATCAACGGCTTGCTCTATGGCATGGCATTCTGATTAAAGAAAATCACATTGCAGCAGCGGGCAGTATTACGGCCGCGCTAATGACAGCACAGGCTCTGAATGCCGGCGTGGATATTCAGGTGGAAGTGGAAAACCAGGCCGAACTAGAAGAAGCCCTTGCGGCTGGAGCCAAAAGTATTTTGATTGATAACTTCACCATCACTCAAATGAAAGCTGCTGTTGCATTTACGAATGGTCGCGCCTTACTTGAGGCATCAGGTGGTGTAAACCTAGATCAATTGCGCGCCATTGCAGAAACCGGCGTGGATCGGATCTCGATTGGCAAACTCACTAAAGATGTTAGTGCGGTGGATTATTCGATGCGGATAGTGCAGTCGTAAAAAGGGTTTTACAGCTTTATGGGTAGCAATACAATTTACCTATGACTACTAAAATATCCCAAAAACTAAGCGCAGTGAGTCCTTACGATGTGGCGGATCACTTGCGCACACCTGAAGAAATCAATGCTTTTTTAGAGGCCTGTAATATAGAAGCCTGTGCTTTAAATGCTAGAGAAAGTGCAGATTTTCTTGACCGCGCTTTAGCTGCAGTTGCCAGAGCAGAAGCGAAGCATCGGTTGATTTAATTATTTCTCTTCAATTACTTTGAAGCTAACTTAGCGCCTGAGCGGGGCGTCAAAATGGTTGGATACGATACTGCCCAGGTCTCAGGGTAATCGCGGCTGTAATGCAGACCCCTGCTCTCCCTACGAAGCAGGGCTGAACGCACGATCAGTTCAGCACACTCCAATAAGTTACGCAGCTCAATTAAGTCGCGCGTTACTCTGAAATTACTGTAGTACTCCTGCACTTCATTGCGTAACAGCTCAATGCGGTGTAGCGCCCGTTCTAGACGCCGATTGGTACGCACGATACCGACGTAGTTCCACATCAGGGAACGCAGCTCATCCCAGTTATGGGCAATCACCACTTGCTCATCAGCGTCTTCCACTTGGCTCTCATCCCATAAGGGTAGGTTGGGTGCTTGGGGTGTTTGTGCCGTTGCAATATCCTTCGCTGCTGCCTTACCAATCACCACACACTCCAATAATGAATTACTTGCCAATCGGTTGGCGCCATGCAAGCCGGTATAGGTTGCCTCGCCCACCGCATAGAGTCCAGGCAAATCAGTTTTGCCATGCAAATCCGTTACGACGCCACCGCAGGTGTAGTGGGCTGCCGGCACCACGGGTATGGGCTCTTTCGTGATATCTAAACCCAGGCTTAAGCAGCGTGCATAGATCATCGGGAAATGCTCTTTAATAAATGCTTCACCTAAATGCGTTGCATCAAGGTTGACGTAATCGAGTCCGTGTTTTTTCATTTCAAAATCGATGGCACGCGCTACGATATCGCGCGGTGCTAACTCATTGCGCTTATCATGCTCCGGCATAAAGCGCGTTCCATCCGGCAGCTTTAGTAAACCACCCTCGCCACGCAGGGCTTCCGTGATCAGGAAGGTGCGGTCACTGGGGTGATACAAACACGTTGGATGAAATTGAATGAACTCCATATTGCCAACTCGGCATCCCGCACGCCAAGCCATGGCAATGCCGTCACCGGTCGCTGTATCAGGGTTACTGGTGTAGCGGTAGACTTTACCAACGCCGCCCGTAGCTAATACAACGGATTTAGCGGCTATGGTTTCAACGTGATTGGTATTGATATCCAGCGCATAGACGCCGTAGCAGCGATTGGGTCGATTGCGCTTTTCTTTAGCGCCAAGGTGGCGATTGGTGATGAGGTCCAGCGCAATCCAATGCTCCAAGATCGTAATGTTGGGATTAGCGCGAGCATGATCCAGTAACACCTCATGAATCGCCTTGCCAGTAGCATCGGCAGCGTGGGCAATCCGGCGCTGACTATGGCCGCCCTCCCGCGTGAGGTGCAAACCCATAGGACCATCTTTATCGGTAGTAAACGGCACGCCTTGTTCGACCAGCCACTTAATCGCTGCTGCACTTTCTTCGGCAATGTAACGGGCGGTGGATTCCACGACGAGGCCTGCGCCAGCATCCAGCGTATCACTCACATGCGCATCAATGCTGTCATGTTCTTTATCGACTACCCCGACAATGCCGCCCTGAGCCCAGGCAGTAGCAGATTCGCTTAAGCCGCGCTTGGCCATCAAGACTACCTTTTGGGTTTTAGCCAAATCCAAGGCCACTGTCAGCCCGGCTAGGCCAGCACCAATGATGAGGACGGGTAAGTCTGCTGCATCACTTTGGCTAAAGGCGGCTGATTTGATTGGTGTGGACATAAAGACTATTCTAAAGAGTAATTACTCTTATCGTTTTTATCGTTTAAAGCAAGTAGGCAATCCGCAATAAAAGCAGCAGGGAGATCGGGATTCAGAATGGCGGTACGTCCGAGCTTTGCCCAAAACTGAATTTGCTCTGCAGGTGATCGACCCTGCTTCTCTGCCTCTATTACTGCCTCTGCATAAAACTGCCGATCCACGCTTATCGATACTGTCATGATTTTTTCTCCTCAGAATTCATTTTCCTGCAAATAAAATCCCGAATCAAAAGAAAAGGCCTCGCTGTTAACGAGGCCTTTGATCTAACTTGCCGTCTTACTGACAAATGAGAGTTAGCCCATTACGCTGGAACCGCTGCTTTGCCTTTGGGGTCGTTGGTGCCATACCCAATTTTGCTTGCGGCCTCACCACCTTTAGTCACTGCTACTGCGCAGTACTTGAACTCCGGAATCTTTCCAACCGGATCCAGTGCTGCGTTCGTAATGAGGTTGGCAGCTGCTTCATAGTAAGCAAACGGAATGAAGATCACGCCACGTGGGGTGCCATCATCTCGGCGTACATGAATACCCACCTGACCACGGCGTGAGGCAACGGTGATGACATCGCCTGCCGTTACGCCCAGCTGCGTCATATCAGCACCATTCATCGACACGGTCGCTAAAGGCTCAATCGCATCTAAGATGGTAGCGCGGCGCGTCATACTGCCGGTATGCCAATGCTCCAACTGACGACCGGTAATGAGGACATAGGGGTAATCGGTATCGGGGCGCTCGTTTGCTGGAATGATATCGGCAGGAACCAATTTCACTTTGCCATCAGGGGTTGGAAAATGATCATCAAATACGATCGGGCGACCCGGATCCTCTTCGGATAGGCAAGGATAGGTCACACTGGATTCTCTCTCTAAACGTTCCCAGGTAATGCCTTTAATAGCGCCATGCATGGCTTGACGCATTTCATCGTAGACCGCCGCAACACCCGCTTCTGGACCTTGGTAGTTCCAGCTCAAGCCCATACGCTTGGCGATTTCTTGAATGATCCATAAATCGGGCTTAGCATCGCCTGGCGGATTAACGGCGCGTTTACCCATTTGCACCATGCGATCGGTATTGCTGACGGTGCCGGTCTTTTCGGGCCAAGCACTCGCAGGCAATACCACGTCCGCTAATAATGCCGTCTCCGTCATGAAAATATCCTGCACCACTAAGTGCTCGAGGGATGCTAAGGCATGGCGCGCATGATTCAAATCCGGGTCGCTCATCGCAGGGTTCTCACCCTCAACATACATGCCGCGAATCTTATGGGGGTCGTTATCCGGTGCTGTGATCTTATGCATGATCTCAACCACCGTATAGCCAGGCTTTTTATCCAGCTTAGTGTCCCAGAACTTCTCAAACCAAGCGTGAGCAGCATCGTGATCAACGCGCTGGTAGTTGGGGAACATCATTGGAATGAGGCCGGCATCGCTGGCGCCCTGCACGTTGTTTTGACCGCGCAGTGGATGCAAGCCCGAGCCTGGCTTACCAATCTGGCCGGTAATGCTCACGAGCGCAATCAAACAACGGGCATTGTCCGTGCCGTGAACGTGCTGACTGACGCCCATGCCCCACAGAATCATGGCCGACTTGGTGGTTGCAAACTCACGCGCAACCTCACGCAAGGTCTCTGCTGGTATACCGCAGATCGGCGCCATCGCTTCTGGGCTATAGCCTTTGATGTTTTCTTTTAAGGCTTCAAAGTTGTTCGCGCGATCGCGAATGAAGTTCTCATCACACAAGCCCTCTTCGATCACGGTGTAAATCATGGCATTGAGCATGGCTACATCGGTATCGGGCTTGAACTGCAACGTGCGCCAAGCGTGTTTACCAATGTCGGTAATGCGCGGATCGCATAGCACAATTTTGGCGCCGTTCTTCGCGGCATTCTTAAACCAGGTTGCTGCTACTGGATGATTGGCTGTAGGGTTAGAGCCGATCAAGAAAAGAAGACTAGAGTGCTCAACGTCATTGACCTGATTACTCACCGCGCCCGAACCAACACCCTCCAAGAGTGCAGCAACCGATGAGGCATGGCATAAGCGGGTGCAATGGTCGACGTTATTGCTACCAAAGCCAGTACGTACCAGTTTTTGAAATAAATAGGCTTCTTCGTTACTGCCCTTCGCAGAGCCAAAACCAGCAAGTACTTTATTGCCATATTGGTCTTTCAGCTTTTTAAGACCGCCCCCAGCAAATTCCAAGGCTTCTTCCCAAGTGGCTTCGCGGAAAATGTTCGACCAGTCTTGTGGATTCTGAATCGCGTTCTCGTCTTTGGGTACGCCTGGCTTTCGAATCAAGGGTTTAGTTAGGCGCTGTGGGTTGTGAATGTAATCCATACCAAAGCGGCCCTTCACGCACAGGCGATTGTGATTTGCGGGGCCGTCACGGCCTTCCACACTAACAATCTTTTCGTCTTTGACGTTATAGGTAATTTGGCAACCGACGCCGCAGAATGGGCAGACCGAATCGACCTTGCGATCGACCATTTGCGAACCAATCAAGCCCTTAGGCATCAACGCACCGGTTGGGCAAGCCTGCACGCACTCACCGCAGGCCACGCAGGTGCTCTCGCCCATCGGATCGCTCAAGTCAAACACGATCTCGCTGTGTGCACCGCGCATCGCGTAACCAATCACGTCGTTGACTTGCTCTTCACGGCAAGCACGCACGCACCGATTACACTGAATACAGGCGTCTAAATTGACCGCCATTGCTGGATGCGATACATCCGCAGCCGGCTGTTTACGACGCAGCGCCTTTAGTTCTGGTCGAACCTGCACATCGAGGCGCGTAGCCCAAGTGCTCAGTTCGCCATGTTGTTGTTGGCGCTGTTCTTCGTCGCTGTCTCCTACCCACTTATACCCTTCATCTGGCATGTCGGATAACAACATCTCCAGTACTAATTTTTGACTCTTGAGTGCACGCTCGCTATTGGCTTTGACATCCATGCCTGGCGTTGCGCTGCGGCAGCAGCTGGGCGCTAAGGTGCGCTCGCCGTTGATCTCCACCACGCATGCACGGCAATTGCCATCGGCGCGATAGCCGTCTTTAAAACACAAATGGGGAATATCCACTCCATGGCGTTTAGCCGCCTTCAAAATGGTCTCACCCTCATACGAAATAATCGTCTTGCCATCAAGCTTGAACTCCACCGTTTGCAACTGGAGTTCGTTTGGATTTACAGGGGCGTTCATTTAAGCGACCTCTTCTGGGAAGTACTTCGCAATGCAGCGAATCGGATTAGGGGCTGCTTGGCCAAGGCCGCAAATGGAGGCATCGACCATCACGACGGCTAGATCTTCTAAAGTCGACTTATCCCATGATTTGGCTTGCATGAGCTCGGCTGCTTTGCTGGTGCCGACGCGGCATGGCGTGCACTGCCCACAACTCTCATGCTCAAAAAAGTGCATGACGTTCAGAGCCGCATCACGCGCCTTATCTTTATCGCTAAAGACCATCACCGCAGCAGAGCCGATGAAACAACCATAGGGCTGCAAGGTATCAAAGTCCAGTGGAATGGTGTTCATGGTGGCGGGCAAAATACCGCCTGAGGCGCCGCCAGGCAAATACCCATAGAAGCGGTGGCCGTCTTGCATGCCGCCACAATACTCATCAACCAGTTCCTGAATGGTGATGCCAGCTGGGGCTAATTTAACGCCAGGCAACTTCACACGACCACTCACGCTAAAGCTACGCAGGCCTTTACGGTCATGGCGACCGTAGCTGCTAAACCACTGTGGGCCGCGCTGCACAATATCGCGCACCCAATACAAGGTCTCAAAGTTATGTTCGAGCGTTGGGCGACCAAACAAACCCACTTGTGCAATGTACGGTGGACGCATGCGGGGTTCGCCGCGCTTGCCTTCAATGCTCTCGATCATGGCCGACTCTTCGCCGCAAATGTACGCGCCCGCACCGCGGCGCAGTTCAATCAAGGGCAACTTAAATGGAGGATTGGCTTGCAGCTTAGCGATTTCACGTTCGAGCAGCTCACGGCAACCGTGGTACTCATCACGCAAATAGATGTAGCAGGCATCAATGCCAACCACGCTTGCAGCAATCAGCAAACCTTCTAAGAAACGATGCGGATCGCGCTCGAGATAAGTGCGGTCCTTAAATGTGCCAGGCTCACCTTCGTCAATATTGACGGCCATCAGTTTGGGTGCGGGCTGATCTTTAACAATGCGCCACTTGCGCCCCGCCGGAAATCCTGCGCCACCCAAACCGCGCAGCCCAGAGTCTTCCATGGCTTTAATAATCAATTCACCATCGCGCTTGCCGCTGGCAAGTTCTGCCGCCAAGGCGTAACCGCCTTTAGCGCGGTAGGTTTCATAACCGACGTAATCGGGAGATACCGCTTGATTGGGGCCTTGGGGCGATACGCCTTTTTCTGCCAAATCGGCTGGCTCAAAATTGCCGCTATCGCTAGCTAAGGGATGGGATAACTGCTTATTCGCTACTGCTGCAGCAACGCTCTCTTCGCTAGCAAAGAGGACGGGGTATTGATGCACCACCGCTACTGGCGCTTGTTCACAGCGCCCAACGCAAGGCGCCGCAATTACCTTCACTTTAGGATTGCCTAAAATCGCAGGCAAACGACTCAAGAGTGTTTTTGCGCCAACGAGCTCACACGAGAGGCCATCGCAAATTCGGACCGTAATATCAGCAACCGGATCATCGCCGCGGATCACTTCAAAGTGGTGGTAGAAGGTCGCAACTTCATACACTTCCGCCATCGGCAAATTCATTTCTTTGGCGAGGGCAACCAAGTGGCGATCGTGTAATGCACGGTAGGCATCATTCAACTTGTGTAAGTGTTCGATCAAGAGATCACGGCGGTGTGGCGCCTCGCCAATCAGCTGGCGCACTTCCGCAATCGATGCGTCGTCGGCTTGCCGTCCTTTTAATTTACTTTTGCGCCGAATGGTTTCCCGTAAATCATTGACCGTTGCTAGTGCAACAGCTTCGACCGCTTTGGATGGCTTAGGGTGATTCATAGTCTATTGATCTCCAATCTCGGTTGAAAACAGCCCTGCGCAGGCACAAAACCATTTCGTTTGCATGATTTTGGTGGATTTATAAGAGCAAGTCCTTGACGGCGCTCAAGAGCCTTTTTTGGGGGTAATAATACGGGTTTACCCTAGATTGAGGGTATAGTGCGAGCGCTTAGATTAAGCTTGGCTTTGGCTCCAGATCCGATGGGCGACTGTAGTCCATATTACGCTCACGCACGCGTGCCCGAAAGCAATCCTCATAGCCTGCACTACCGATATTCCAACCAATTGAGGTGCAATCGTCGCGCGCCGCAGACTCTACCGTGCCACAGCCACTCAGACCAAGGGCAATTAGGGTAGCTAGGGAGAGACGTGGAAAGATGGATGCATTCATATGGAGAAGTCTATCACCCTGGCGGTGCTAGGACCTACTTTGCGCCCAAGGCAATTTCGAGGGGAATCCCTTCACGCTGGGCCTTCACAGCTTTGGGCGCGCCCAAGCGAATGCGCTCCCCTAGGGCTGGATTGGATTTGAGCATCGCTTCTTGCGCTACGCGCGCCCGCGCATTGCCCAAAGCCTGCAACTGTGCATCGTCTACGACAAAATGGGCAATCAGTTCTTGACGCAATTGCTGGTAGCGTTCGGTAGTGTCTGGCAAGGTCAAAATCCGCTGGGTTAACTTGATACGGCCGATCTCCGCAGCATAGACTGATTTAATCCCTGCTTGGATGCGCTTATCAGAGAGACTTGGCACGGGCAGCGGCGCATTGTCCTCCAACTTAAATCCCGATGCAGTCAAGATTGCTCGATCTGCACTCGCCCTCGCCAGCTCCTGACGATCCAATTGAGGATCATACGTACCAATCAACTCCATCGTGGCGTGTGGTCGCTTGATGAGTAAGTCGCCAAATTGCGTAAAGCGATCTTGGTCCGCAGGCAAGAATGCAGCCTCGCCGGCAATCGCATAAATCGCTGGGTCACCCTGCATACCCAGTAACGATGCAAGCGCCCGAAATGGCGCCGTCACTACATTGGTCAGTACCGTGCGGATAGCTTGCCATACCAGTCCAGTTGCGCTGAACTCCGGCGAATTGACATTGCCTGCAATATCAATCTTCACATCAATCACATCATCCGAATCTTCCAGTAAGGCGACTGCTAAACCTAAAGGCAAGCGCTTGCCCGTGAACTCAGGTACCTCCTCGCCTAGCTCAATCTTTTTAATCACAAAGCGATTTTGACCCTTGAGTTGCCCTTGGGCCGATTTGTAATTGAGCGTGAGATCAAGTCGCCCACCCAAAATATGACGGCCAGCAAATGCCATGAAGTAAGGGTTGGAGTCGCTTAAAGGGAGATTGCGAAATTGCAATTGAATATCGTGATTGAGGCGCGGATCATCAAAAGCCATTTGGCCTGTCGCGCGCATACTCCCCGTGCCAGCGACAACCCCGTCCAGCGCTACCGATGCAAAGTGGCCTGGCTCATTACTTACCCCTAACAGTGAACCCTTGAGCTTACGAAGCTCCACCTGCACTTTGGGTTTGATTGCAAGGTCTGTAAAAAATATAGTGCCATCGCGTAATTGCACAGACCGTAGATCAAGCGTAAACAGACTGGGCTGTTTTGGTTCGCCTGCAATAGGTGGGTTATTAGCCACTAGCGCCTTGACCTGATCCTCAGAAATGGATGGCTTTTCAGGGGTGGGCGGCTCGGCGTCTCCACCCTTCATAAACAAACGTCGAAAATTGGAAAAGCCTTTTTCATTGATTTCAAACTGCATCTGTGGCTGCAGTAATGCCAGCTCATGCATTGACAACTGACTACGCCCATCATCGTACTTTTTAAACTTCAGTTGCCTTACTTGCGCTTGTTTCCATGCCAGCAGCGGTACTGTCACGTTTGGCTCACGCACAAATAAATCGGGTACTAGCAAGTCACCTTGAATAAACCATGCCGATGGTTCCAATGTAAATTGAAGTGATCCATTGAGAACGCCGCCTTGCATTACCAGCGGTTTGTTACTGGGCAAAAAAGGCATCAATGGAATGAGTGATAACTGCTCTAGCTGAATATCACCAGAAAGGGTATTGCTGGCTGCACCTAAGAGCCAACGGGAAGTCACCTTCCCCGCATCCAGTGTGGCCGTTAAATCAATCGTTAATAAATCGCCCTCACTTGGCCGAACTCCACCGGATAAATGCGCTCGCCCCACCTGAATGCGCTGCGTCGAATTGGGCAAGCGGATATCGAGCTTCCCCAAGTCAATCTGATATTCGCCTTCGATCGTGTCCTGCTTACCCTCTTTGCTGAAATTCGCAAGGTCGCGTAATTCCAAACTAATCGGACCAAAATCATGGCGGTAGCGATTGGGCTGATCGTCCAGCGATAAGCGTAAACCAGCTATACCAAAGCGCTCGAGCTCTATTTTTTTCGGGGGCGATGCTGGATCTTTTGGGGGTAGCGCTTTACTAACTGCAGCTACAAAGGATTGCCAATTCCATAGGCCCGGCTTGCCCGACTGCACTTTACGCTCCACATGAAACCGCGGATCGGTTAACTGAATTTCGCGAATGCCGATCCGGCCTGCAAGAATAGACGGCAAATCCAATTGCAGTACGCCACGGCGCAGCGTAAATAAAGGAATGGCATTTGCATCGCGACTCGATAACTTAACTTCATCCAATTCGAGTCGCAACTGAAATGGCGCAATGCGGAGATCGCGGTACTCAATACGGTAGCCGATCTTGGTACTGTAGTTCTCAATCGATTGCTTTAAATAATGAACGCCCCAAGTCATGATCAGCAGCCAAAATACTGCGATCAATCCAAGCAGACTGAGTATGGAATACCGCAACCACTTTGAACGATAGAGGGTTTGAATTCGTGTTGCCATTGAAACCATTATCAAACAAATTGAAGTGGCTAACCCCATACTTAAAACAACTGTCATTTATCGCTCTAAGGCGAATAAAAAAGCCCTCGATGAGGGCTTAGTGATACTGGCGGAGAGGGCGGGATTCGCCGATTATACGAAAATAGTCATTTAAGTCAATAGATATATGGGTCTTTTAAAGTAACATGGGTTGAAAACATGGGTTGAATCTATGCTAGAGTATTGTTCATACAGGAACAAATATGGTCAAAAAGACACGAAAAACCACCTATCTCGTCAAAAAGTACAACACCTACTTTGCCATTCTTTATGTTCCTAAAGACATTCAGTACATCATCGGCAAAGCAAAGTATTCAAAGACTACGGGAACAGACAATCGCAAACTAGCAGAAACGATTGCACAAGTCTATGTAATGGGATGGAAGGCAGAAATAGAGTCTGCGAGGTCTAAATCCGATGATCCATTAATCCAGTCTGCAAAAGACATTAAGAAGTTACTTAAATCCTCACCTGCTCATCTAGTACAAGATGCAATTGATGAAGAAGTGGCAAAACTCAACGAATCAAAGAAACATATCCACGCAGAAGTCTTTCAGCAGATTGCAAAAGGGAAGAATAAGTATTTAAGTGATTTGGCAAAAGACTGGAAAATGCATGAAACAAAACGAGGTCTAAAAGAAAAAACGATTGACCAGATGTTTAGTGATGTTGAACTGCTAACAGACCAATTTCCTACCGCACCACTCATTACGACTGAAAGTGTTGATTTATGGATCAAGCACATAGCAAAAAAAGGTCCATTGACTGCATCATCTGTAACGAGGATTATTGGTTCTAGCAAGAACTTCTTTAAGTATCTTCAGTCTGTCAAAGAGACCCCACTTACAGTACCCAATCCCTTTGTCGTTCCAACTCAATTCAAAATTAGCAATAAACCCAACTCAAAATCAATCAATAAAACCAAGTCATGGTTACCATTTACACCCAATGAAGTAGTTGATTTGTACCAAAAAGCACTGATAGAACACCAAACACTCGCTGATTTAATCTTAATTGGTATGCACACTGGGGCGCGGATCGAAGAAATCTGCTCCCTACTCTGCAAAGACATCGACTTAAAGAATGAATCAATCACCATCGTGGATGCAAAGACAGATGCTGGTGAACGAACGATACCGATCCATCCATACATCAAAGACCGTGTTGCCACATTGATTGATGAATCGTCTGATGACTATCTACTCACAAAACTCACAAAAAACAAGTATGGCAATAGGTCAAACTCAATTGGCAAACGATTTGGCAGACTGAAAACTGCAAATGACTACTCTGAGCGATATGTATTTCACTCGATACGCAAGACATTCACCACGATGTTAGAGAATGCAGGAATCGGTGAGAACCTTGCAGCAGACATCGTTGGACACGAAAAACCAAGGATTACTTACGGTCTCTATAGTGGTGGAGCATCTCTAGAGGTAATGAGAGAGGCAATACAGAAGATTTCATACGATTTCGATGAAACAGATGCGAAACCATCTGGAAAGAGTAAGAAGAAACCATCTTCCAAAACGACCAGCAAAGTTCAAAAATAGTTCTATAAGTCGGGTAATATATCTGATAGAAAATATCAATTTATTGATTGGCACTCATACCATGAGATTTTCAAAAAGTAGAAATTTCCTGCGACCACAACACAATTAAAAATGAAAGATACTCAAAAACTTAAAGATGAGTTATTTAATGCATGGGAAAAATATCATTCATTTTCGGTTGATAAATCAAACTTCATAACAACTTTAAATAATGATGTCAAAGAGTTACTAAAAATTGCACTTATTCAAGAAAAGTTGTTACCACTTCAGTCTGGTTTATTCCTTAATGATACAAAAGAGTCATTTGACACATCTTTAAGAGAAATTGGTAAAGAAAACTTGCTATGGTTGTGTGAGATTTTTTTAGATTCGAATGGCACTGTCAGTAACAAACAAGAACAACACAACTTTTATCTTGAATTTGAAAAATACTGCATAAAAAACTCGATTGATCCAAAAGAATTGATGCATGAGTATAAGAATAGAGTGAGTAACCTTCCATTTTTTCCAATCTATGACCAAATATTTATACGGCAGTTATCCGAGACTGACAAAATAGATAAGAAATTAAAATTGACAGAAGATGTACACAATAAAGAGTTGCAGGGATTTGAGAAAATGTGGTTTCATCTTGGATCTTTGGGCAAGACTCTACTCGGTGGAATTCTATTGCTTATTTTATTTGGTTTGGTGACATCACTAGCAAAAATTGGAACTTATCTATCTAGGTAAAAATCTAATACTGACCAGGAAACTCACCATTCGAAACATTCAGCATGATTGTTTCACCCCACTTCATCCATCTTCCCAAGTTTCTCAAAGCATTGTCTAGATTTATTTGATTCTTATCAACGAACAATGAATTAGGTAACTTCATCCTTGCCTTGCTTTCGTAATACTTATGAACTAGAGGCAAAAGTTTGGGTATTTTTGGTTTATCGTTCTTCAAATACACATCACGATAGATGTTCATGACACTACGAGTTGTTTTGAGTTTTGGTTCAGAATGTTCTGTTAACTGATACTTTCCGATAAAAGTATTTTTTCTCTTTCGTTTCAAAGGTTTTTGATTTGAAGCAAGAATATCTTTAAGTTGAGATAGTGTTTCAGTAACGGATTGATTAAGTGGCACTTCAATCAAAATCCCATAAGGTGATTCCATCTCATCTTCAGACTTAACAACTTTTACAACGGGTTGTTCAAATAACTTTGAGTGAGTTTTCCACCAGTCATCAAATTTTGCGTTTGTCACATCACCCCACTGGTCATAGAAGTTCTTACTGCGCTTCAGATTGCTTTTTACTACTACATCATCTGACAGACAACATAACTTGTAGAACTCAAACCATAGTCGATAGTTGTCTTTGCGAATGAGTAAGTTTGATGATTTTTTCTTCATGTTAATGACTATACCAAAACGACAAAAGTATGCAACTTTCAATTGTCGGAATTCATGTTTTGTCGTGTAAATATGTGGTCATAAAGTGTAATATGAGATATATAGATTGAGATTGATTGGTTCATTCTGAATACGAAATTTTGGTCTATGTATTAAAACTTAAAGGAAATTTATATGTCAAATGAATTAAAGAAATTTAAAGTAGAGTTAAAAATTGTAGGTTATGCAACTGTATTAATGCGTGGAAACTCCATGAATGAAATTGAAACGACATTGGATTTAATAGATCCATCAAAGCATTTTCAATTGTCTTCATCAGCATTTCCAATATTTGAAAGTAGCATTGGTTATCATGAAAAACATGGCATTGAAGAATTAAGTCAGTAAAAATTCTTACTGAAAAATAAGTGTAATTCCCGACCGAGTACAGCACTCCTGAACCTACACAATAGTGACAACTAATAAAAATAATTAAGTCACTACACCCTTAATTTTGAATTGAATAAAAGACTCTTTGCAGGGTGTGGGTAAGTTTTATTCAAAATTTAATGAAAGTAACAAATGAACATCACATTTAAAAAGAAATTGCCAGACTCAACTAAAAAGACTGATTTTTTACGCAGACTAGAGATAACACTTATTAGTCATGACTTATTGAGAAGTTCAGAGTCTAAAAACTTTAGGAACCTTGTTGTTCCGGACATTCTTTGCATACTAGATGGTTATCAGTATGAAATGGAAGAAGCAAATAGTATCGAGATAAGTATTAAATAAAAGAGTGAATTCAACTACGAAGTGCAACTTTGAACAACTAGGTAGGAAGGCTAAGGATGTTTTAGTATCCAAAGCTTCTAGACCTGCAAGTCAAAGTAGCCATGATCTATCAACACCTTAGCCAAACTGAACGATATCAGATTTATATCCTTATGAAAGACGGAAAAACCCAAAGCCAGATAGCCCAGCTTCTGAATCGGCATAAGTCGACCATTAGCCGGGAGCTCGCGCGCAATACCGGGCTCAAGGGTTACCGTCCCAAACAAGCCTGCCTGTTGGCAGAAGAGCGTTCTTTGGGCTCTCGCAACGCTACCCAGATTACTGCTACCGACTGGGGCAAGGCAGTGGATTGCCTCTTAGAGCAGTGGAGCCCCGTGCAAATTGCCAATCAGGTCGGTATTAGCCATGAGACCATCTACCGCCATGTCTACGCTGATAAAGCGGCTGGCGGGAGCCTGTATCAGCAGCTACGCTGCCAAAAGAAGCGTAAGAAACGCTATGCCAGTGGCCGTGAGCGTAGAGGCCAGATCATCGGCAGAAGACCCATTAGTGAGCGTCCAGTCCATATTGAGACCAGATCCCAAATCGGTCACTGGGAAGGCGATACCGTCATTGGAGCCCATCACAAGCAAGCCGTAGTGACGATGGTAGAGCGTAAGAGTGGCTATGCTGTCATCGCCAAAGTCATCAACAAAACCTCGGATTTAGTGAGTGCAGTGATCATTAACAAACTGAGTCCCTTAGCCCCGCTAGTTAAAACCATGACTTTTGACAATGGGAAGGAATTTGCCGAGCACAGCAGAATTGATACTGCCCTCAAATCCACTACTTACTTTGCTGATCCTTTTGCTAGTTGGCAACGCGGATCAAACGAAAACTTCAATGGCTTACTGAGGCAATACATCCCCAAGAAAAGACTGTTATCAACTGTGACTGACGAGGAGCTTAGAATGATCCAAGACAAATTAAATAACCGACCTAGAAAGCGCTTGGGATTTAAAACCCCAAATGAAGTATTTATGCAATCTTTAAACCGTGTTGCACTTCGTGTTTGAATCTACGAAGGATTTATCCAATACGAAACTGATTTTTTGGTAACTCGAAATCTTGGAAATTTTTTACACGGAATCTTGGATTCCAGATGATTTCATATCAAATCGAGTGAAATCATAAATAAATATAAATGCATCTATCTGCGAACAGTCGTGGAGTTCACCTGACTCGCAAATAGTTGCCTTCCTTAACACTACTTATTTTGAATCGTGACTGATTCAATTAGTAAAACTATGTCTAAAAATCATGAAAACAGAACAATCAAGTAATTACAAGTTAAAACCACCACTAGAGCAGTCCACAAAGTTATCCAATGAATCCCTTATCGATTCAGAACGACAGAGATGGTATTCCTATCTAGACCACTCCAACACCCATTCTGACCGTATAAGAATGTCATTGACTGAATATGTCCATAACCTAGTCCACGACCAGAATCGTTCCATATTCCATCTAACGACTACCTATAAACCCTATCAAGACCGCATTTATACCCAAAAAGATGTTGACCAGTTCTTTACTAATTTTTACCTGAAATACCTATTACCTAGTCTATTTGGTACCAAGAACTTCCATAGACCATCTAAACGATCCATCCAACCCATTACTCTTGTATTTGTTGATAAGCATCTAAAGTCGTTTCATGCTGACCGGTTACATCACCATGCCATTCTTTGTGTACATCCAGATACTGTAGATTTCTTCCAGAACTTGCCTAATGAGAATCCCATACCCAATAACCTCATGCATACCAAAAAGATATGTACTAGTCATATTCGTGAATGTGAACCCATGACCCTGCTATATGCCACCAAGATGCTGAATCGCTATCCTGAGTACCTATCCTTTCCCGATAGGTTGCCTGATGACCTGCATTAAGTGACCACTATCTACCTTGTACTTCTAGTCCATATAAATACTATAAGAACTGACCAATCGATAGTTAGTTTCTATTAACTTGACGCTAGATCCATCGCAGTCCCTATATTCAGTAGAGTCTTAGCGTCTTATCCATATCCAAAGGAAATCCATATGAACATCATTGCAACACCCCATCGTCAATTCCCATTACGACTCAATGCCACACTTGCTGACAAACTTGACCGTATGTCCAAAGAGACCCAAATACCTAAAAGTCGTATCGCAACAATCGGTCTAGAGAAGTTTTTATCAGAACTCGAAACAAGTGGCATTCAATCTGCAATGCGTAATGTGTGTGAGGTATGAGATGAATCAGAAAGAACTAGAACGACTAGAGAAAGACTCTATCTACACTATGAAAGTGAACTCTGACTTAAAGGATCAGGTCATCAATGGATACTTAAATGAACTGATTAAGGTGGTGAGGAAAGAGGTGAAGAAGAAAGGATTGGTGGTATTGGTAATTGAATCAACTTAATTTGATTTTCTTTTACACATCAGGACTGGTGAATCGTTAATTACACAAGCACTTAATTCACTAACTCCATCAGGTGAATTCCAATCACGATTATCAACGGTGCACACTAAATTTCTTCCTGTATTTACGACTAAAACTAATAACTGTCTATTTTTGGAAAGTTTTTTGACTTCTCCAAGTGCAACCTGATTATTTGCCATTAAATAACCATCCGATAAGGTCATCCATCTAGATCCAAATTTACAGTCAAATTCCTTTTTGACAGAATTTTGATAAAAATCTTCTGACCTTTTCTCAGGCGTATTCAAAGAAAATGGATTTAATTTTTCAATCTCATTTCCTAATCGTCCACCAATACCGCCAAAATTAATTCCGAAACTAGTTTGTGAAACCATCAATAAAATTGAACAGGCAATTAATCTCTTGTACACTCGATCCTCCTATTCCTTAACTCATCCTGCACTGATTCCTCAAACTCTTTCTGTCGTTTCTCTTGTTCTTTGATGTTGCGAATCAAATCTTTGCCTGTCAGCACTGATTTATCCTTTAACAGGTCAACCAGAGTCTTTTTAGGTGGTTTAATAATCTTCTTGAACATCTCGTTCATAAGTCAATTCGGGTTCTGGTTCTGACTTTTCAACAAACATACCCTTTGACTTTTCGTTCAAGATTCGTCTTTTGACCTCTTCCATTCGCATTTCCTCCTCTTTCCTCAAGGAAATAAAAGGTTTGGGATCGATTCGTCCTATAAATTCAAGGTCACTCATAGGCAAATATTACCAAGGAAACACTGGTTCAGAATACCCAATAAAAAAGATCCTCAAATAGAGGATCTGGTAACGGTTTTGACTACTCTGAAATGGTGTTCAACAACAGGGTTCGATATCAGTTGTTTTCAGTATTAAATATCTTGTGAATTGATGTACTCACCCCACCATACTCATTGAATTTCTTGAAGTGCAATTTTGGTATCTTGATTAATTTGACTCTCTATGCCCTCAATTCGGTCATAGATAAGGTTGGACCATTTATTATTTTTTTCAATTCTATCTACTACTGCTTTTAATTCAAAATATTCATTAACGGGAAATTTATTTATCTTAGATGAATCATTATCTATCGTATAACCCGCAAGATCAAGACTTATGCAATACTCAAATTTTCGGTATTTACTTGGCGCTGTATCGCTAATTTTGCTGTACTCATCGTAACAACTTGAGACTATCTGAGTGGCGCCCAATATTCCATTCTTTTTATACCCCCTAACTAAAAACTTTACTGCACTTGTTATATTTTCCTCATCAATTTTATTATCTGCAGATTTAGAGGTCGAAGCATCCTCTGGATACCAAAGAATTGCTGGTTTTACCTCTAGAGACCTAAGCAATGAATTTCCTGTCAAAATGCCTTTTATTCTAAATGTTTCACCAGTCTTAAGTCCTTCTAAGAATTTTGATTCTTCAGGTGATTGACTGTAAATATCAATAAACAAACCCACATCATCATCTTTGAGATTCAAACCACTAGGAGTTTGAATCCTATAGATATTGTCAGCAATCTTATTTACCTCATAGACCTCAACAACCCAAATAATTAATTTACCTTTAATTTTTTGAAGTAAATTTTCTCTTTGAATATCTGTATATTTTGAGTTTAAATTAAATGCTTCCGCCAACTCTCCATCAACTGTATAAGAAGAAACATCTTGTCTGGATGCTAATGCCTGCGCATCGATCGACTCACCAGTTCCCAGTTTATTCACACCCCAAATAATTCCAACAATTCCTAATATTGCAATAATTGCAACTAAGAATCCTGAAATTTTCGACTTCTTAATAACTACATTTTTATTTGAATTAGATAATAACTTTGAAGATGCATCGATACTTTTTTCATTTTTTAATTCTTGCGTACTATTACCTGAAATATTTTGATCATCATTTGCAGATATCGGGTCATCTGTTAATAAATATTCCTTTGCTATGCCACGATCGACACTTTGTGCATATCTCAATGCATCAATAGCACTTTCAAATACATTGTTCTGGCATTGAAATTTATTGACTGTCTCGATTTTTTCAATTTTGTATTGTTTTGTAAGGTAAATTTTATATGCTTCATTATTAATAGATGGTTCGCCTGTGTATTCATACTTGTCCAAACTGGGCATGAATATTAGAACTACTAAGGAGATCAGCGGACTAAGTAAGAGAGAAATACCAAACCATGAAAGAATCGACCTATTTTTTATCCATGCAATAAATGAGGTTAGCAGTGAAAAACCTACCCAACATGCAATGATTAAGTTTATATCCATGGTTGATTTCTTTTTAAAATTATTTTTTAGTTACATCCATTAGAACGCCTTTGTAGTTCCCTTGCATTTAGTTGCAAGTACTCGCCATCCATTCCTTAAGCGGTCAATATTGCATACGGTGCTGTTGCACTCAAATTCAGTAAGACCTTCCACCTGAGTTTTGTAACTAAGATTTGCAGTGGGACCAGAATACTGATTTCTTTGTGTTGATTGCACTTGATAAAATTGAACCTTTTTAAGGTCAAACTTATTCAAATCAAATTCACCTGAATACCAATTTGCCTGTTGACTCGGATTCACCAATGATCCCATTCCTATTCCATTCAAAAAACTCAACATTTCATTAGCAATACCCACTCCCATAGTCGTGATATCGGACTTATCTGTTGCAAGTCTGTAAATACACGCTCCGTTTTGATTGAGTACAGGATAAAAGAATGCTGATCCAGATGCATTTTCAGGGGCGCCAATTGAATAATTTAAGACTTGAGCAACAATATCATTTGAAGCAAGTTTTCTTAAATTTTGAAATTGAGCAATTGCATTTTTTCTATTTTGTTCAATTTTTTTTGCTGCCTCAATTTTTTCCAGTTCTCTTTTTTTTGCTGCCTCTCTTGCTGCAGCATCAATTACTACAATTCTAGGCGTTAATCCCAAGTTGCTAATTAATTTAAAGGCAGATTCAGCATCATCAAGACTAAGAAATGGTCCAGCACGTAATGCATATAACTTAGATCCGTCGGGTGCATTTCGGTTAAGTATGTAGTTTGGAATGTTTTCACTTTTTAGCGTATCTACCCATCTTTTTGCTCTTTCTTCTGTTGCAAAGGCGCCGATTTGAATAACATAAGTATCTTTTTCAGATTCTTCAGTCATTGCGATTGAATGAATTGATATCGATAAAAGCACAAAACACAAAAGAAATCTCATAAAAATTTTAAGTATCCATTTTTTACTAGTTGAATGAACAACCAGTTGCACTTTTTTCACACAACTGAAGATACCTTGAAAGTATCTTTTCTCTACTCATGTCAAAATCTGCAACGCAATTAGTTTTATAGTCCTGCGCATAACCTGTGATTTGTGAACTTCTTGCAACCTCGTATACATAATTGCATGAGGAATCTCTGTATTTTTGCCACTGTTTTTGTGACTCATTTAGTGCTAAAACTGCATTATTCATCTTCTTTTTTTGAAGCAGACTTTGCAATGATTCAAATTTTTTCTGATAACCCTTTGCACTATTTTTTTCAATACAATCACGAACTGCTGCCATATTTGGCATTTGCTCACAATCTATCGCATAGGTTTGTGATGTAAAAAAAATTCCCAAGAAAAAATAATAATTTTTTAGTGTCTTTTTCACATTTAAATTTATCTTTGCATTTGTTATATTTGAATATTTGTTAAGGTGTAGTTTAAAGAAATTTGATTTTTCACTCAAATGTAATTTTTACTTAGAATTTCTGTTAATTTCTCATTTTAGTTTTTTGAACGATATTCATTAACTGTTTGGTTGAAATCTTTTTCTGCAGCAGAAAAAAATGCTAATTTAATAATTGCAGATGAAATAATTATTGCGAGTATAAAAAATATCCAATTTTTACTACTTGATACTTGCTGATTTAAATTTTTAACGGATTCGTCGCCATGATGTATAAGATAATCGGTGATAATATCCCAATCATTTTTTTCATTTTTTGATATAAAAACTGATGAACTTATTTTCTCATTTGCATACATGTCTTTTATTTCTTCGTATGTAAATGGTCCATTTTTTTCATCACTACCATATCGATAGTAGTACCTATCTTCTTTTTTCAGATTTTCTAATGAATCTTCAAGACTCGAATGACAATGTTTACATTTAATCGCAATAGATTTAATGATTTCTCCACACATCGGACATAGTTTTTCATCGGCATCCATTTGATTTATACCTAAACTGTAAATTTCTATAATTTATTATTAAATTTACCATTATTTTGTCGCTTTCTACAATCTACAAATACACTCCTTTGCTAAATTATTCTCTAATTACAGCACTGAATACACCGTTCCCACCCCAATTTGCAGTTGTTTTGCAATCTGTTTGATGCCCATTCCCTTCTCACGCAGTAATTTGACAGCAGATTTCATCCCATCATTCATTTTGGATGGGCGCCCAAGTTTCTTGCCCCAATTAACGAGCGTTCTAGGAATTTTTATGTGCAAGGTGACTAACGTTGTAGATTCTTGAATCTTTCACTGAACTCCTGAAAACTCATACAACTAATTTTATTGACTTGATTTGTCATATTGTCCTTAACCAACATTTCAAAGTCATTTACTAAAAGTTGTTCTACAGCAGTCACATTCCTATCTAGTATTTTGAATTCAATCTTCCATGTATAAGTTGATGTATTTGAATCAAAATTTATTGGTCCAACAATACTTGGATTTCTTACTTTGTAAATTGGGACATCATTCGGATCGAGACCAGTGTACTTATAGAATCTAACCTTACCATTTTCCAGTTCATATATATCGGCACCACAAACTAAAACTGTTTGTGACTGGTTTAATTTTTCATTAATAGAAATATTGGGTTGATTTTGAGTTTGTATCTCCTTTTTTAAGTCAGGAATACTTGTTGTGCTTGTACTTGTCTTTTCACCGCAACCATACAATGACCCAATAAGAACAAGTATTAATAATTTATTTTTCATTTTTTCACCTTTTAATTCCAATATAGTTTTATGAAATTAATTATGATTCATTTTTATAATTAAGTTAAATTTTTTATAAATAAAGTGGGGTATACCCGAAAAGTGGTTTTATCAATTTGTCATAAAACTGAATACACCGTACCAACCCCAATCTGCAGTTGTTTTGCAATCTGTTTTATCCCCATTCCCTTCTCTCGAAGCAGTTTTACCGCAGATTTCATCCCATCGTTCATCTTGCTTGGGCGCCCAAGTTTCTTTCCTTGACTGACTGCTCTCTGCAATCCTGCTGTTACTCTCTCTGAAATCAGACTGCGTTCCATCTCTGAAATACATCCAAATATTCCAAAAATCATCCGACCTGATGATGTTGATGTATCGATACTCTGTTGATTGAAGTACAAGTCAATCTTGAGTTCATTGAGTTCGTTCATGACTTCGACTAAATGACTGACTGACCGTCCAAGTCTATCGACTGACCAGACCAACACCATGTCGAACTTACGATGTACTGCGTCTTTCATCATTTGATCCAGTGCTGGTCGGTCTTTTCTGCCTTTTGCTCCTGAGATGCCATTATCAGAATAGATTTGAGTGATTTGATAGTTGCAACGGTCTGAATACTCTCTAAGGACCTGTATTTGGTTTTCTACAGTCTGCTTGGAGGTAGACACTCTTGCGTAGATACAAACTCGTCTGGACATGATTTAAACCCTTTCTGAACCTGTTTATGGAACAGTGGAAGGTACAAGAACAGGAGAATTTGGCAATTTGTTCCTAAATGAACAAATCTTTAATACCGCATGGGTTGAATGCATGGGTTGAATCGAATAAAAAAACCCTTACAACCTGTTGAATTGTAAGGGTTTTATGCTTTTGGCGGAGAGGGCGGGATTCGAACCCGCGGTAGGTTTAACCCTACGCACGCTTTCCAGGCGTGTGACTTAAACCGCTCATCCACCTCTCCGAAACCGTAGATTATACGGTTCGAAATGGAAACGGCGGTTTAACTTGAAATCACCCGCTCTATGGCTTACAGCGCTTGCTTAAGCTGATCCAAGATCGCAGGATTCTCTAAGGTCGAGGTGTCTTGCGTCACTTCCTCGCCCTTCGCAATCACGCGTAATAAACGGCGCATGATCTTGCCGGAGCGCGTCTTCGGTAAGTTGTCACCAAAGCGCACATCCTTGGGTTTGGCGATGGGGCCAATTTCTTTACCGACCCAATTGCGCAACTCCATCGCCAGCTTCTTCGCATCATCACCCGTTGGACGGCCGCCTTTCAGAACAACGAAAGCGCAAATCGCCTCACCGGTCATCTCATCGGGACGACCGACAACAGCAGCCTCAGCAACCAATGGGTTGGCCACCAAGCAAGATTCAATTTCCATGGTGCCCATGCGGTGACCCGATACGTTCAGCACGTCATCAATACGGCCGGTGATGGTGAAGTAGCCCGTATCTTTATTGCGGATCGCACCATCGCCTGCAAGATACAAAGTGCCACCCAACTCCTCTGGGAAATAGGCTTTAACGAAGCGATCGTTATCACCCCAAATCGTGCGGATCATCGAAGGCCATGGGCGTTTCACTACCAAGATGCCACCACTGCCGTTCGGCACATCGTGCCCTGCTTCATCCACAATCGCTGCCATGATGCCTGGTAGCGGCAAGGTGCAGGAGCCTGGAACCATTGGGGTTGCACCAGGCAATGGGGAAATCATGTGTCCACCAGTTTCAGTTTGCCAAAAGGTATCGGCGATTGGGCAGCGCGAGCCGCCGATGTTCTCGTAGTACCACATCCACGCTTCTGGATTAATGGGCTCACCCACGGAACCCAAGAGACGCAAGGAAGACAAATTGTAATTTTTGGGATGTACGGTGTCATCCACGCTGGCCGCTTTAATCAGCGAACGAATCGCAGTCGGTGCGGTGTAAAAAATCGTTGCCTTGTGTTTCTGAATAGTGTCCCAAAAACGACCGGCATTCGGATAGGTTGGCACGCCTTCAAACACAATTTCAGTACAGCCCACAGCCAGCGGGCCGTAGGTAATGTAGGAGTGTCCTGTCACCCAACCAATGTCGGCAGTACACCAAAAGACATCGCTGGACTTGATATCAAAGGTCCACTTCATAGTCAAAATGGCCCAAAGCAAATAGCCGCCCGTCGAATGCTGAACGCCTTTAGGTTTGCCGGTCGAACCGGATGTATACAAGACGAACAAGGGGTGCTCGGCGCTCACCCACTCTGGCTCACAGGTCTTGGCTTCATTGGCAACAACCTCATGCATCCAAGAATCGCGCCCTGCGGTCATCGCAATATTGCCACCGGTACGCTTATACACAATGACATTCTTGACTTTTTCGCAGTCACCCAAGGCAAGTGCTTCATCGACAATCACTTTGAGTGGCAAGGCTTTGCCACCGCGCATTTGCTCATCCGCAGTAATGACCGCAATCGCACCCACGTCGACGATGCGCTCCTGCAATGATTTTGCTGAGAAGCCGCCGAATACAACGGAATGGGTTGCGCCAATGCGAGCACATGCCTGCATCGCAACAACACCTTCGATCGACATCGACATATAAATAATGACGCGATCACCTGACTTAATGCCCATCTTGCGCATCGCGTTCGCAAACTGGCAGACGCGTGCGTGCAAATCGCTATAGGTAACGTTGGTTACTTTACCGTCATCGGCCTCAAAAATAATCGCTATTTTTTGGGCGTTGCCGTTTTCTAAATTGCGATCTAAGCAGTTGTAAGAGGCGTTGGTTAATCCATCTTCAAACCATTTATAAAACGGTGGATTAGTCTCATCGAGTACCTTGGTGAAGGGTTTTTTCCAGTAGAGGTTTTCGCGGGCAAGACGGGCCCAAAAACCCTCGTAATCTTTCTCCGCTTCCGCACACAGTGCGCTGTAAGCGTCCATTCCGGGGACAGCAGCATTTTTAATAAAATCACTTGGAGGATTAAAAATTCGATTTTCGTGCATCAACTGTTCCATGCTGTCCTACCCTTTATTTAAATGACAATAGTTACCGCACTGCATAATCCATGCAGAATAGTGTAAATCCACTCTCTTTCTACTTACCATAAGGGAATTTTAGGGTGAATTGCTCTATGGCAAACCCTTAAAATAGACAAAACTATCAAAATCGACCTTATTTTATGACCTATATCAAACAAGAAGACCTCATCCAAAGCGTTGCAGATGCGTTTCAATACATCTCCTATTACCATCCAGCCGATTTTATTCAGGCCATGGGCAAGGCCTACGAACTGGAAAAAGGCGAAGCTGCCAAAGACGCGATTGCGCAGATTCTGACGAATAGCCGGATGTGCGCTGAAGGGCATCGGCCGATATGCCAAGACACCGGCATTGCGGTGGTCTTCCTGAAAGTAGGCATGCAGGTGCAATGGGGCGATGCCACCATGAGCGTGACCGATATGGTCAATGAAGGCGTGCGCCGCGCTTACCTCAATCCCGACAATATGCTGCGTGCTTCCGTTCTCACTGATCCCGCCGGCAAACGTAAAAATACGGGCGACAACACCCCTGCTGTGATCCATTATGAAATCGTGCCGGGCGATGGCATTGAAGTGATTTGCGCAGCCAAGGGCGGCGGCTCGGAGAACAAGGCCAAGATGATCATGCTCAACCCATCCGATTCGATTGTCGACTGGGTGATGAAAACCATTCCCACCATGGGCGCTGGTTGGTGCCCACCTGGCATTCTGGGTATTGGTATTGGTGGCACCCCTGAAAAAGCGACCTTACTGGCCAAAGAGGCCTTAATGGGCTCGGTTGATATTCAAGAGCTGATTGCCCGTGGCCCGCAAAATCGCATCGAAGAGCTGCGCCTCGAGATCTATGAAAAAGTAAATCAACTCGGTATTGGTGCCCAGGGCCTTGGCGGTCTATCTACTGTGCTGGATGTCAAAATTTTGGACTACCCTACCCACGCTGCTTCCCTGCCCGTTGCCATGATTCCGAATTGCGCAGCGACGCGGCACATTCACTTTCATTTGCATGGCGATGGTCCGGCTAAATTAGAAGCGCCATCCTTAAGTGACTGGCCAGACGTCACTTGGACGCCGGATGTTCAAAAATCCAAGCGGGTCGATTTAAATGCGCTTACACCAGCCGAAGTGGCCAGCTGGAAACCGGGCGATCGTTTGCTCCTGAACGGCAAAATCCTCACCGGGCGGGACGCTGCGCATAAACGCATTCAGGACATGCTCGCCAAAGGCGAATCGCTTCCGGTGAGTTTTAAAAATCGCGTGATCTATTACGTTGGTCCAGTCGATCCGGTGCGAGACGAAGCCGTTGGCCCTGCTGGCCCCACCACTTCGACCCGCATGGATAAATTTACCGAGATGATGCTCGCCCAAACGGGATTGATTGCAATGATTGGTAAAGCCGAACGTGGCCCCGTTGCCATTGAGGCCATTAAGAAACATCAGTCGGCGTATTTGATGGCCGTTGGCGGCGCGGCGTATTTGGTTTCCAAAGCCATTAAGACATCAAAGGTCGTTGGATTTGCTGATTTAGGCATGGAGGCGATTTATGAGTTTGATGTACAAGATATGCCGGTTACGGTTGCGGTGGATTCGAAGGGGACATCGATGCACCATGAAGGGCCGAAAGATTGGCAAGCGCGGATTGGAAAAATCCCCGTCGTCGTTGCGTAAAGTTTTAGGCGCGCATTGGCACTCATCGGGGTATTTGATTCTGGCGTAGGTGGCCTATCCATTTTGGATGAGGCCCTGCGACAGCTGCCCGATCACGATTACCTTTACTTCGCTGATAGTGCTAATGCCCCTTATGGCGAGAGGTCGCCTGAGTGGATCGCAGAGCGTAGCTTATCGATATGCCAGTCTTTAGCCGATGCAGGCTGCCAAGCCATCGTCGTGGCATGCAATACGGCAACTGCGGAGGCCATTGCGGCAATTCGGGCAACGCTTCAGACCATTCCAATCATTGGGGTCGAGCCCGGAATTAAGCCGGCGGCACTGCAAAGCCAAAAAGGCTTGGTGGGTGTATTGGCCACTGAAGCAACACTAAAGAGTGATAAGTTCAATGCCCTGCTAGCCACCTTGCCTGGCGATTGCCGCTTTGTGAAACAAGCGGGTGCCGGTCTGGTGCCGCTGATTGAATCCGGCCAATTGCATGACCCAGAAACAGCCGCCCTGCTCGCACACCATTTAGAGCCCATGCGCACTGCCGGAATTGATACGCTTGTTTTAGGCTGTACCCACTATCCGTTTTTAATGCCATTGATTCGGAATCAATTGGGCTCATCGGTCTTGATTGTGGATACCAGCGAAGCAGTAGTCCGTCAGTTGGCACGGCAATTGGAGATCCATCGCATTCCGACTGACGTAAGCGAGAGGCGTAATTTATTACTGCTGAGTACCGCGGACGGTGCACGCCTACACAGCATGGCAATGCAATTACTACGCAGCGATATGGCTGAACTCAATATCGATTTCAGAACAGTGGGCCTGGATCTGACTGCACTATGCCGCTAGCACAGCCCACTCAAAAAACACACCTGCTGTTTACACGGCAGGAGTGGATTGTGATTGCCATAGTGCTAGCACTGCACGGCATGTTTTTTGTCAGCCTTGACCTCGGGCTCGAGGTGAGGAATGACCCATCCGAAAACGAAGTGCGGGTCATGGCTAATTTAGTTGCGCCCGCAGCGCCCCCGGCTCCGCCCGTATCCACACCTCCGACCCCGCAGCCTAAACAAGAAGCAAAACCCAAAACCAAACCCAAGCCAGAGCCCAAACCCAAAACACTCGAACCAAGCAGCACGCCGCCCGCCGATGCGAGTCAAGCCAAAGCGGCTGAAGCAGCCAAAGCGACCGAGAGTCAGATTCCCAATGCAGCGGTTGCCCCAGCCAGCAGTCAGGGTACTCCAGGTACACCGATCCAAACCGATATTGGTAAACTGATTGTGGTTTATCAGCCGGATGCTGACCCCTACTATCCCTCGTTTTCGAAGCGGGCTGGAGAGCAAGGTGAAGTGGTGGTGCGATTAATTATTGATGAAACTGGCATTGTTGAAGAAGTGGCTTTACTCCGCTCAAGCGGCTTTGCGCGGCTTGATCGCGCCGCATCGGAGATTGGTAAGCGTTACCGTTTTAAACCCTATAGCGTGAATGGCAATCCTGCCCGCATTTCAACTAACCTCCTAATTAAATTTAACTTAAAGAACTAATGCAATGAACAACCCCTTTGGCTTAATGAATTTATGGATGGCAGGCGATGCAGTCACGCGTTTTGTTGCTGTCCTCTTATTGGTGTCATCGATCATTACCTGGGTTATTTTGATTAGCCGTTTGTGGAACATCAAAACACTGCGCGCCCTCAAACCAGAAGCCGAGCAGTTTTGGCGTGCCAGTTCATTTGCACAGGGCCTCGCTGGCTTTTCTGATCAAGCCAACAACCCCTACTTTCGGATTGCTAAAGAGGCCATAAGCGCCTCGGAGCACCATCAAAGTCAATCCTCGAGCCGCCGTGAATTACTGCAAACACTGAACTATTCCGAATGGATGTCGCGCAGCATTAAAAATAGCATTGATGCCTGCAGCGCCCTCTTGCAAAAAGGCCAAACTTTTTTAGGCTCCACCGGATCTACCGCGCCATTCGTCGGTTTGTTTGGAACCGTTTGGGGTATCTACCATGCCCTGGTTGCGATTAGCAGCTCGGGTAGCGCGCAAATCGATCAGGTAGCTGGTCCGATTGGTGAGGCCCTCATCATGACCGCCATTGGCCTAGCAGTCGCCATTCCAGCCGTGCTGGGTTTTAATGCGATTAACCGCGCCAATAAACTCATCGTTGCTGACCTCAATCGCTTTGGTAATGATTTGCTGGCCTACTTTGTTACCGGCGCTCGCGTTGAGGCGGGAGAGTAAGCATGTCTTTTAGTAATCCTTCAGGCGATCAGGGTGACGATCCCCTGATGACCGAAATCAACATGACGCCCCTCGTGGATGTGATGTTGGTCTTGCTCATTATTTTTATCATTACCTTGCCGGTAATCCATCAAGCCGTGAAAGTGGATTTACCCAAAGCCAATAGCGCCCGCAATGAAACCAAGCCCGAGTCGATTCAGGTATCGATTGATGCGCGCGGTCAAATCTTTTGGAACAGCAATCCAATCGATCTCACTACCTTTGTTGGCTACGCAGAAAAAGCAGCCAAAAAAGAGCCGCAGCCTGAAATCAATTTACGCGCTGATAAAGAAGTGCGTTATGACTCCGTCGCGCAGGTCTTAGCAGCATCGAAACGTGCTGGCTTAACCAAGTTGGGCTTTATTACCGAGCCACAATAAGCCACGCATCATCAGCACTGCCCCATGACCCTTACACACTTACTCGGATTTGCACTTGCCTCTCTGGTATTAATTAGCCCACAGCAGCTATTAGCCAAAGCCGAATCCAGCATTCCAACAGTGCGGGTGGGCAGCCTGCAATGGGATCAGATTGAAATGACCATCGGTGAAGTCAAGCGCTTTGCTAGTCAGACCGGGTTTGTGAGTCAAGCAGAAAAAAATGGGGGTGGCACCGTGTATGAACTGGGCTTTGTGCAAAAGCCCGGCTGGACCTGGAAGACACCTTATGGCGTGAAGGCCCAAGACCGCGAACCGGCAGTTCATCTCAACGCGACTGAAGCAGAACAGATCTGCCGTTTTTTTGGCAAACGCTTACCCACCGATGAGGAATGGGTTTCGGCTGCTTTTGTAGAGCAGCGTACTAATCCACCTGCCCCCTTCGTCAGTGGGAAGCGCTACCGCTTCCCCAATGGCGATAGTGCCAAAGGTTCGCATTGCCTCGATGGCGAGTGCGGCAATTACCAAGGTCTCGCGCCCAAGGGCAGCCTCTTGCGTGGCACGGGCCATGTGCTCGCGGGCAGTACTGAAGCCGGAGTCAATGGCCTCTTTGATATGGGTGCCAATGTGTGGGAGTGGACTTCTACAGCGGTGGGCAGTGAGCGTGTCACCCGCGGTGCATCGTGGTGGTATGGATCTGACCAACAACGGGAATCGAATCGCGCTAGCAAGCCGCTGGACGTGAGCGTGGTCTACATTGGCTTTCGCTGCGTTAAACCGTAAACTGCACACCCGATCTTTAAAGGCGCTTTATGTCCTTCCTACTCCAGTATGGTCCTTATCTTTTTCTTGCGGTATGGGTTTGCGTAGCACTTTACAAAACACTGCGGCATTTTCAGGCCATGAAAGCCGATCGCAATCAGCAATTTAATTTATTTCAACTGATTGGCAATCTCTTTAGCGAACTCTTACGTAGCTTTGTATCGCTGTTTGTGCTCAGCGTATTAGCTGCCGGAGTCATTTACATACTCTGGTTGGTGTTTGAGGAAATTACCGCCTAATTGCCCGCCAATCCTAAGCGGATGGCCCACGAAATGAGGGTGTAGCACTACTTTGATAGTGTAAAAACCCTAGAAATTGCGGTTTTTTTGGTGCCCGAGGCCGGAATCGAACCGGCACGACTTTTTTGAGTCGGCAGATTTTAAGTCTGCTGTGTCTACCGATTTCACCACTCGGGCGCGTGCTTTTGAGGGCATTGATTTGCAGTGCAACAAAACCAAGACAGGGAAGAATCCTAACACGCGGCACCCTATTTCATTAAAAAAGCCCTGCCAATGGACTTTAGAGGGTTTACCCGAGATGGAAATTTAAATTAGATCCTTATACTTTAGAAAGTCGTTTGACCGTAGTACCTGATTGATTAAAACTAGGAGATATGAATGTCTGAAATGAAAAACCAAGCACCACGTCGTAAGTTTCTGAAAGGTGCTGCTGTTGGTGGTGCTGGTGCGGCTGCTCTGAGCTTCCCAATGATTTCTAAATCGCAAGGCGTACAAAATTTACGCTTCCAGTCCACCTGGCCTGCGAAAGACATCTTCCACGAATACGCTGTAGATTTCGCTACAAAGGTCAATGACATGACCGGCGGCGAAATGAAAATTGAAGTATTGCCAGCCGGAGCGGTTGTACCACCATTTGGTTTGCTCGATGCCGTTTCCAAAGGTACTTTGGACGGTGGCCATGGCGTGGTGGTATATCACTACGGTAAGAATGCTGCCCTCGCATTGTGGGGGTCAGGCCCATCCTTCGGTATGGACGCCAATATGCTCCTCTCCTGGCACAAGTACGGCGGCGGTGCTGCTCTGTTAAATGAGCTCTACAAGGTAGTTAACGCCAACGTCAAGTCCTATGTATATGGTCCAATGCCATCACAGCCACTCGGTTGGTTCAAAAAGCCTATCGCTAAAGTAGAAGATCTGAAAGGCCTCAAGTACCGTACCGTTGGTATTTCGATTGACATGTTTACTGCCATGGGCGTTTCTGTAAACGCATTGCCAGGCGGCGAGATTATCCCTGCGATGGATCGTGGCCTCCTTGATGCAGCTGAATTCAACAACGCTTCTTCTGATCGTCAATTGGGCTTCCCAGACGTATCGAAAGTATGTATGTTGCAAAGCTATCACCAGAATGCGGAACAGTTTGAGATTCTGTTCAACGGCACAAAGTACAACGCATTGTCACCAAAACTCCGTGCGATTTTGGACAACTGCGTCGAAGCAGCTTCTGCTGATATGTCCTGGAAGGCGATTGATCGCTACTCCAAGGCATACGACGAAATGCAAAAGACCCAGGGCGTCAAGTTCTACAAAACGCCAGATAGCCTGTTGCGCAACCAGCTCAAGGTGTTCGACGAAGTGGTAGCTAAGAAATCCGCTGAAAACCCACTCTTTAAGAAGATTGTTGACTCGCAAAGAGCGTTTGCCCAGCGTGCTGTGAAATGGGATCTGGACACCACTACTCCACGTCGCATGGCTTATGATCATTATTTCCCATCTGGCGCTAAAAAGGCCTAATTCAGAAATATGGCACAACTTTTAAGCATGGCTTAAAATAGGGCCCAGTAGCAATATGGGGTGGTTGCGAAGGCAACCACCCCATTTTTTATGGTTCAAATGCCTGGAGCCTCCAAAGTGCAAAAATTATTCTTAACGGTAGATCGATTGTCTACATGGATCGGCCAGTTTTTTTCCTGGCTAATCGTTGGCTTAACTGCCCTAATTGGCTATGAAGTATTTAGTCGCTATGTCTTAAACAGTCCGCATGCCTGGGCGTTTGACGCCATGATCATGATGTACGGCACCATGTTCATGATGGCTGGCGCCTACACCCTCTCCAAAAATGGCCACGTTCGCGGGGACATTCTCTACGGTTTTTTAAAGCCCCGCACTCAGGCGATTTTTGATCTGATTCTTTATGTCGTCTTCTTTATTCCGGGCGTGATTGCCCTGGCATATGCCGGTTACGAATACGCTGCCGACTCCTGGAAAATCTTAGAGCACTCCTCGATTACCGCGGATGGCCCGCCTCTGTATCCCTTTAAAACCATCATTCCACTGGCCGGCGTTATTTTGCTGATCCAAGGCATCGTTGAGATCCTCCGCTGCGTGGTCTGTATTCAGCAGGGCCAGTGGCCGTCGAGGGAGCAGGACGTGGAAGAAGTCGACGTAGATAAGCTCAAGGCAATGGTTGGTTTAGATAAGGAGAAAACCAATGCGTAAGGAACTATTATTCGGTTTTAGCATCATGGCATTGGTGGTGCTTGCCACAATCGTCTTTTTACCCTGGGGCAATATTGAGAGCGGCCATATGGGCCTGCTCATGCTCTCCCTTGTTGTTGTTGCGATCATGCTGGGCTTCCCCACCGCTTTTACATTAATGGGCATGGGCATGATCTTTACCTTCATCTCCTATAGCTTTGCGGATCCCTCGCTCGCGCTCGACAATACGCTCTCCTTGATGGTACAGCGTGCGTACGCAGTCATGACCAATGATGTGTTGATCTCCATTCCACTATTTGTGTTCATGGGCTACTTAGTTGAGCGTGCGAACTTAATTGAAAAGTTATTCCGCTCATTGCATTTAGCATTAGTGCGCGTGCCTGGCTCCTTGGCTGTTGCTACCATCTTTACCTGCGCTGTTTTTGCTACTGCCACCGGTATTGTTGGCGCAGTAGTGACACTGATGGGTCTTTTGGCCTTTCCAGCCATGCTCAAAGCGGGTTACGACACCCGCGTATCCGCAGGCTGTATTACGGCTGGCGGTTGTTTGGGTATTTTGATTCCGCCTTCGGTATTACTGATTGTCTATGGCGCAACTGCTGGCGTTTCTGTGGTGCAACTCTATGCCGGCGCATTTTTCCCTGGAATTATGTTGGCCGGTTTGTACATCGGTTACGTGATTATTTTGGCCAAATTCAAGCCAAAACTCATGCCGCCACTCTCGCTCGAAGAGCGTAAAGTTCCCTTGCCGATGAGCTATACCGAACTTGGTGAAAAAATTAGCCAAAAGGTTATTCCAGCCATATTAATTGCCCTTAAAGGTAAGCGTAATTTGCACGTACGCCCTGCAGAACTACTCCAGTCTCTGCTGATTGCACTTTTACCGCTCTTGGTTTTCGCGATCTTTACTGGTTCAATTTACAAGGTAGTTACAGCGCCCGTGGATGCTGGCGCTGGCATGGAATTAATGCAGATGGGCGATGCAGGCAGTGGCGCTGCTGAAGAAGAGTCGAGCAGCGGCTTATCCTTACCCCCTGGTGCTGAAAAGGCTGATAGCGGTGGTTTGTCATTGCCTCCTGGCGCAGAAGAAGATAAGCCAGCAGCAGCTCCTGCAGCTCCAATGATGAGCGCGGATGAAGCTAAAGCAGCGGAAGTAGCGGCAGCGGCTGTGGCGGCAAAAGCGCTCGAGCCGCGCGATGCTCCAACCTGGTTCTGGGTGATGACTGCAATCTTTGCTGCCATGCTGGCAATTTATTACTTGCTGCTCACTTGGGTGCGTCTGGAGATCTTCAAAATGCTCCTGAGCTCCTTCTTCCCGTTGGCGGTATTGATTTTGTTCGTACTGGGTTCGATTGTGTTTGGCCTTGCCACACCAACCGAGGCGGCAGCGATCGGCGCAATTGGCGGCGTTGTCTTAGCTGCAGCCTACAAGCAGCTCAATATGCAAATTATTCGAGAGTCGGTTTTCTTGACAGCTAAAACCGGGGCAATGGTCTGTTGGCTATTTGTGGGCTCATCCATCTTCTCAGCGGCATTTGCCCTGCTCGGCGGTCAGACTTTGGTTGAAAAATGGGTGCTATCACTGGGCCTCAGCCCAATGGAGTTTTTGATTCTGGCTCAGGTCATTATTTTCTTCCTGGGCTGGCCACTTGAGTGGACTGAGATTATCGTGATCTTCATGCCGATTTTCGTTCCCCTGCTCGATGACTTTGGCATCAATCCATTGTTCTTTGGTCTCTTAGTTGCACTGAATTTGCAAACTGCATTCTTATCACCACCGGTAGCGATGTCGGCTTTCTATCTGAAGGGAGTTGCGCCTCCGCACGTAACCCTCAACCAGATTTTTGCAGGTATGCTGCCATTCATGGGCATTCAGATTCTGGCGATTGTGTTGCTCTATACCTTCCCTGCCATTGGTTTGTGGCTACCGGAAGTGCTTTACAAGTAATTACCAGCGTCCTCATGAGAGCCCCGCGCAAGCGGGGTTTTTTATTGGTCAGGTCAAACCTAATCGAGAGCACTTAAAATAAGTTCATGGTGATAACAACACGGCGCAGCCCTCTCGGATTACGCATCCTCAAATGGGTTGCATTGGGTTTAATAGGTGCGAGCACCTTAGTTGCATGCCTTGCTTTAATCTATCTTGCATCGACCAAAAATAGCCCCTCTGGCAGCGATCGCCTGCTAGGACTCAATGACGCGGTGAACATTGGTTTTGATGCCAGCGATATTCCCCACATCAAAGCAGCTACTGCGAGCGATGCCTTATTTGCACTTGGGTATTTGCATGCAACCGAGCGCTCATGGCAAATGGAAATTAACCGCAGACTCGCTGCTGGGCGCTTGTCTGAAATCCTCGGTGAAGACACCCTAAAAATTGATCGCTTCATTCGCACCGTCGGAGTGAAACACAGTGCCGAGAGACAGTATGAGCGCTACCCGGTTGAGGCTAAACGCTTACTGCAAGCCTATGCCGATGGCGTCAATGCAGGGAATGCCAAATTGGGCTGGGCCTTACCAATAGAGTACTTCTTGACGGGTTCTAAGCCAGGCCATTGGTCGCCAACCGATAGCGTTGCCTGGATGCTGATGATGGCCATGGATTTGGGTGGGAACTGGCAAAAAGAATTGCAGCGTTTGGAGCTATCGCGTGATTTAACGACGGCACAAATTTGGGAAGTACTGCCACCGTATACGCAAGGAAATCCGGTTACTAAGATGGACTTTGCAGCGCTGTATAAAAACATGGGCATTTTTGCGAGCACCGATGCCAGCAAGTCCATTAAACCTCTAGGCATTCAGGATGTGCGCCAGCCAGATACAAAACAAGATCAATTATTGCGTGCACTCTTACCGGGCGGGGTCGAGGGTATTGGCTCGAACAATTGGGCACTTAGCGGCAAGCGCACGGTCAGTGGCAAGCCACTATTGGCCAACGATCCGCACTTGGGCTTATCGGCGCCAGCACTGTGGTACTTTGCGCGCCTTGAGGCGCCAGGGATCAATGTGATTGGCGCCACCCTGCCCGGCATTCCGGCAGTCGTGCTTGGCAGAACGGATAGTATTGCCTGGAGTTTCACCAATACCGGCCCCGATGTGCAAGACCTGTTCATCGAGGAGCTCAATCCCGCCAATCCCGGGCAGTATCGTACACCCGATGGCATGGCTGCATTTTTAGTCCGCGAGGAAGTGATTGAGATTAGAAATAAACCAGCACATCGCTTTATCGTCAAGCAGAGTCGCCACGGGCCGATCATTTCAGAAACCTACGACCGGGCTAAAAATCTAATCAATACGGAGCGCTTTGCTTTGGCATTACGCTGGACTGCGCTCGACCTTGATAATCAATCGGTGATCGGCTTACTCGAGATGAATCGCGCCACGAATTTAGAGGCGTTCAAAAAAGCATTGCGCAAAAACTATGCCCCGATGCAAAACGTGGTGATGGCCGATACCGCTGGGAATATTGCATTTCAGGCGGCTGGGATTGCTCCGAAGCGCACTCTTCACCAAGGCCTATACGGGGTTGCACCAGCGCCTGGCTGGGATAAGCAATATGACTGGCAAGGCTATATTCCATTTGATCAGTTACCTGCGCTCGATAATCCTGAGCGAGGTTGGATAGCTACCGCCAATCAGCAAATCCTGGCTGCCAATAATCCCAATCCGCTCACGGGCGACTGGGAATTGCCCTTCCGCTATGATCGTATTACAGCCCTACTGGAAGCAAAGCAGCAGCATGACTTTGCTTCGATGCGAACCATGCAGGGCGATACCCTTTCCCTTGCTGCAACGCCCCTACTCCCCCTCTTTAAGGCAACGCAGTCGACTCATTCAAGCGCAGCCGCAGCAAAAGCCATTATTGCCAGCTTTGATGGGGATATGCGTATCGATAGCGGTGGCGCCCTCCTATTTAATGCCTGGGTAGATCAACTGACGCGCGATTTATTTTCACGTCTTGGGGATTATTTTTCGGTGCAATACGGCAAGCGTCAATTTAGGGATGCTTTACTGGAGCAAATTTCAAATCCCAATAGCCCCTGGTGTGATTCTCCACAAACCACAGGGGTAGAGAGCTGCGCGCAGGCCTCACAACAGGCGATGGATCGCGCACTGGAATACCTCAGTACGCAATACGGCAGCGATCCGGCCAATTGGGAATGGGGTGATGCGCACATCGCTGTCTCTGAGCATCGTCCTATTAGTCGGGTACCATTATTAAATCGTTTATTTAATATCACCACGCCATTTCCGGGAGATGGTTTTACGATCAATGTCGGCAAGCCTGAACTCGGCAGGCATAAAAACCCATACGAAACCAAACAAGCAGCAAGCCTGCGAACCGTGTTTGATTTAGCCGACTTAGAACAATCAACCTTCATCTATCAAGCGGGGCAATCCGGCTGGGCTCAAAGCAAGCTCTATCGCAACCTTAATCCCCTATGGGCAAGCAATCAAGCCTTGCCACTGCAGATGAAACCCAGCAACTTCCAGCGCCAACTCGAGCTCAGACCAAAGTAGGCCTATTGGGGTTTAAAATAGAAATACACATTTATTAAGGGGTTTTACGATGAAAAGATGGATGGCGATAGCGGTCTGCATAACCGCCCTACCAATTTCAAGCGCCTTCGCTGCTTGGCAAGAGATTGGCTCCAATGAACAATCCACCGTGTCTTTAGATATTGAGACCCTAAAAAAAGATGGCGACAAGGCCCAAATCATGTCGATGCTGGACTTTACTAAGCCTGGTGTAGACCCGAAAACAAAAGAGCCCATTCGTTCCATCGTTGGGCTAAACGAATACCTTTGCGAAAAAGCCCAATACCGCCCCATTGAATACAAAGTCTTTTCTGGCAATAAAGGGGAAGGTAAGGTAGTTGCCGATGTTAAGTCCCCTGATAGCCAGTTTGAAGCGATTACAAATGGATCATGGGCGGCGGGAGTCTATAGCATTGCCTGCCGAGCCAAATAAACAGCGGCTCTTTCCTCAACTCTGCCGCTGCATCGTGTGGCATAGCTTGACCTATACGCTCATTATTGGCTTTAGTATTTTCTTCTTATCGGGTTGCGCCCTACCCTTAGCAGCCATCGGTAGTGCCGGCACAGCAACTGCCGGCGCCGCAGGAGGGGCGGTAGCGACTGCTGCTGCAGCCAACCCTAGCACAGCAATTAGCGTTGCCTCAACAGTCACTACCGGTAAATCCCCGCTAGAGCATGCCGCCTCTGAGGCGACCAAAAAGGAGTGTAATTTTTTAAATTTACTGGGACCCAAACCCGTTTGCCAAGAGTTTGTGATGCCGCCCATCATGGATCACAGCCAAGAAATGATGGGTATAGCCGATCGACCGGCAGATCAAACAACGCCTGCGCCCGGTAGATAAACTAAATACGTACAGGCTCTATCGCAAGGATGCTGCTTAATTGCCTGAGAGGGGTTTTAATAGTCCACGCAAATCATTGTGATCCAGCGTATGCATCAGCTCCAGTAATTCACCTAATTCTCCCTTCGGAAAGCCTTTGCGGGCAAACCAAGAAAGATAATCTCCGGGCAATTCTGAAAGGGTACGACCCGCATACTTGCCATAGGGCATTTTCATGCGAACGAGCTTTTCAAGGGATTCGGGGGTCACTGTGGTGCTGAAGGGAATTGGGGTGGCTGATGGGGTTCGAACCCACGACAACTGGAATCACAATCCAGGACTCTACCGCTGAGCTACAGCCACCGTAGAAGAAAAGAGATTATAGCTTTTTGTCGGCTTTTAGCCAAAATTTGCCGGTCGGCAAACGCATGGTCAATTCGAGCTGGTTTTTAGGGCAAACAGGCTATGTAAAAGCGCTTGATTTCAGGGTCACAGCGCACGTCCTTAAGAACAATCGGCCGCTCTAAGGAGATTCCTTCAATCGAGCGGCAGCGGCTGAGTGCAACATAAACTTGACCCGATGCAAAGGCCCCGGAGGATAGATCGACCTTCACTTTATCGAGGGTCTTGCCCTGGCTTTTATGGATGGTCACAGCCCAGGCCAGCATCAATGGCATTTGCTCATAGGATCCAATCACATTGGGCTTAATTTTCCCCGACACCATATCGTGGTCATACTTATACGACTCCCATTTAAATGGTGTTACCTCCACCGTATTCGTATAGGCGCCGTTGGGTATCTTGACCTTAATTTTGTCTTTGCCTATTTCATGCACAATGCCAATGCTACCGTTGACCCATTTTTTTGGAAACCCATTGTCATTGGCCGTAAACATTACCTTCGATCCTGGCTTTAGGATTAAGTGCATGGGCGAGGGTAAATTACGCTCATCCACATTGAATTTGCCTTCGAGCTTGCCTGTAAAGCTAGTAGCATCGCTCGTCAAGTTTTTGAGCTCGCCGTGATTAATCATGTCTGCCCTGGCATTGGTCGTAGTCAGCGTAATCGTCAGCGGATCAGGCTCTGCCGCCTTATCAAAGCAGGCATCGTTGATGATTTCCAGTGCCACCTCAATGTCTTCATTAATGCGAATTTGATTCAGTAACTGGGCAAAATGAGCGTCCTTTTGCCGAAATATTTTAGTGAGCTCGATCATCGTAATTTCTTTACGATGCAGTGCCATCGCGCAAAAGAAATACGGACCCTCATAGCCGCGCTCGTGCAGGATGTGCATATCGCTACTCGATACCACGGGTGGCAATTGAAATAAATCACCGACAAACATGATCTGTATTCCCCCAAATGGCTCGCCTTTTTGGGGTCCGTTTTCACGCAAGAAGAGGTCAATTGCATCCACGAGATCAGCCCGCACCATCGAGATTTCATCAATGATGAGTAAGCGAATGTCTTTATATAACTGCCGCTCACGCGAAGAACGTAAGGGCTTGATATCTTCTTCCGGAAAAATCAAGCGTGGCGGCAGGCGAAAAAAAGAATGAATCGTGACGCCGCGCACCTGCAGTGCTGCCACTCCCGTAGGGGCTAACACTACAACGTTGCCAGCAATCGTTTTACGCAAATGACTGATTAAAGTGGTTTTACCTGTACCTGCCTTGCCACTGATAAAGATATACGGATCGCCGCGCTCAACTGCATCCAGTGCTAATTGGTAATCTGGGGTAATCTCCAGCTCAAGATCAGCGCCCTGGTTTTGCACTGCGTTCATGAATTTTCTATCAAGTCAGCATCCATCTCAAATGCCGCCCAATCCCCCAGCTCCAAACTCGCCTCAAGAAAAAATTCAGCAATTGCTTCTTTACTCTGTACTTTTGCTAAGGCATGGTGATCCGATAGGCGCTGGCGCCAATAGCGCGACCCTGCCCTGCCATGGGCTAAGCCTAAGATGTGGCGTGTAAAGGCGCCGATATAAAACGGCTTTCCCTTAGCCTGGCATTCATCCAGCCAGCGCCAGACCTGATGCACCAAGCCAATTTGTACGCGATGCCATTCCGACTCGCTAAAGAGATAACCTGCAGCCTCGCCATTAGTCTCGAGCAAGTCATCCCAGCCGAGTAACAACGCTGGAAAGTGGTACGCAGCGCGCCCCACCATAAAGCCATCAAAGTCATGCCAGTTGCCCGCGATTTGGTCGTTGTTCTCTAGGCCGCCATTCAGCAGTACGGCCACATTTGGAAACTGCTTTTGGAGATCCAAGCGCAATTGTGCCGCCACGCCATAGTGCAATGGGGGCTTACTGCGGTTTTCTTTGGGCGAAAGGCCCTTCAATACGGCGTTACGTGCATGAATGGTGACTTGATGGGCACCTGCATCGGCAACGGCCAACATAAAATCCAGTGCAAATTGGTAGTCTGCCTGATGTCTACTGGCGTCCATATGGTCCAGACCCAGGCGATGTTTTACTGAAATGGGTAAGTCGCATGCTGCGCGCATTGCTCGCACGCAATCGGCAACTAACTGGGGTTCTGCCATCAGGCAAGCACCAAAGGCGCCGCGCTGCACCCGCTCTGAAGGACAGCCACAATTAAGATCGATTTCGTCATAGCCCCATTGGGCTGCTAAAGCTGCTGCTTTTGCCAGATCCGCTGGCTCACTGCCACCCAGTTGCAGCACTACCGGGTGCTGCTCGCTCGAGTAATCCAGATGACGCGGCACATTACCGTGCAGTAATGCGCCCGTAGTCACCATTTCAGTATAGAGAACAGCCTGCTTAGACAGTTGCCGATGGAAAGAACGGCAGTGCCGATCGGTCCACTCCATCATCGGCGCAACGGCTAGGCGCTTACCTCCTGGATTAGCTTGGTGTTCGTTGTCGGATTGCGTCATTGCATCTGAATCCATTGGATTTCTATCATTCGCTTCATGCCATTATCCAGCACTGTTGCTCCATGCAGAGAGAAAAAGCCACCCAGAGGTGGCTTTTCTGATCCAGCTTGAGGGGCCTACTCGCGTGAAGCCTTCTTGCGATCATGCTCTTTTAAGTAACGTTTGCGCACGCGAACGCTTTTGGGGGTTACTTCAACCAACTCATCGTCACTAATAAACTCTACTGCGTACTCTAAAGTTAGGTCGATTGGCGTGACTAAGCGAACGGCCTCATCGGTACCCGAAGAGCGTACGTTAGTCAGCTGCTTCCCTTTAATCGGATTAACCACTAAGTCGTTATCGCGACTGTGAATACCAATGACCATGCCTTCGTATACGGGGTCACCATGCTTCACAAACATGCGGCCACGGTCTTGTAACTTCCAAATCGCATAAGCCACTGCTTCGCCATCATCTTGACTGATCAGCACGCCATTATGACGCTCACCCAAAATACCGTCTTTCGCAGGTGCGTAAGAATCAAAAGTATGGCTCATCAAACCATTGCCGCGGGTCATGGTCATAAAGTCGCCCTGAAAACCAATTAAGCCACGGGCAGGAATACGGTATTCCAGACGCGTACGCCCTTTTCCGTCGCTCACCATATCTTGCAACTCCCCTTTGCGCTTGCCTAAATCTTCCATCACGGCACCTTGGGTAGCATCTTCGACGTCAACCGTTAAATTCTCATACGGCTCCATCTTCACACCATTCTCTTCATGGAAAACGACGCGTGGACGTGATACTGCCATTTCGTAGCCTTCGCGGCGCATCGTCTCCACAAGAATAGTGAGGTGCAATTCACCGCGACCGGATACTTCAAACACCGTATCGTCATCCGTTTCTTTTACACGGAGCGCCATGTTGGACTTTAATTCACGATCTAAGCGTTCGCGGATCTGACGGCTAGTCACAAACTTACCTTCACGACCTGCAAATGGGCTAGTGTTCACCATAAAATTCATGGTTAAGGTGGGTTCATCGATCTTCAGCATCGGTAATGCTTCAGGCGTATCAACGGCACAGACAGTGGTACCAATAGCCAACTCTTCAATACCGTTAATCAATGCGATATCACCAGCAAAGGCTTCATCAACAACCTCTCGCTCTAAGCCTTTGAATTTCAATACTTGGTTGACGCGCCCTTTGAATGGCACACCCTCTGGGCCATTCATGCAAATTACTTCCATGCCCGGCTTAACGCGGCCACGGTTCACACGACCAATACCAATTTTGCCGACGTAACTGTTGTAATCAATCGAGGAGATTTGGAACTGCAAAGGACCATCGGGATTATCGTCACGGACAGGAACATGCTTTAAGACAGCATCGAACAGAGGGCGCATATCACCCTCACGCACATCTTCTGTCTCGCCTGCGTAGCCATTTAAGCCAGATGCGTAAATGATTGGGAAATCGAGCTGCTCTTCAGATGCACCCAGTTTGTCAAATAGCTCAAAGGTGGCGTTGATCACATAATCACAGCGCGCACCGGGACGATCAACTTTGTTGATCACCACGATTGGCTTCAAACCAAGTGCTAATGCTTTCTTGGTTACGAAACGGGTTTGCGGCATTGGGCCTTCCACTGCGTCAACCAAGAGCAATACACCATCGACCATCGAAAGTACACGCTCCACTTCACCACCAAAGTCAGCATGTCCTGGGGTATCAACAATATTGATATGGGTACCGTTGTACTCTACTGAGCAGTTCTTGGACAAAATAGTAATGCCACGCTCTTTTTCCAAGTCATTTGAATCCATGACGCGTTCGGTCATTTTTTCATTCGAGCGGAATGTGCCTGATTGGCGTAAGAGTTGGTCAACCAGAGTCGTTTTACCGTGGTCAACGTGGGCGATGATGGCGATGTTACGAAGTGCGCGTTTAGTCATGTGAAGCTTCTAAAGTTAAAAATAAGGTTAAGGGGCTTGTGAAATCAAGCGTTTAGGGTGCAGTACGCCGGAACGGCAATCGGCAGTACCAATAAAATTGTGGGGCGCTGCGGTCGCGCGATAAATCCGCACCAAGGCTTCTGCCAATGGAAACTTAACGCCTCCCATTAAGGGAACGCGCTGACCCATCTCTAAGCGCTTAGCTTGTTGCTCATCTACAGTGAGGTGAGGCAAGGTTTGTAATAGAGCATCTACTGGCAAGATAAAATCAGCGTGGTCTGCGGTTGTCCGCAAGAGATCATCCAAGGAGATCGACTGTGCCAGGCTCAAATGCCCCACTTCGCTGCGACGAAGGCCAACCAAATGGGCGCCACAGCCCAGTGCCGTACCTAAATCTTCTGCCAATACCCGAATGTAGGTTCCCTTACTGCAACTCACTTCTAAAGTCGCCTCAGGCCATTGCACCTCTGTCCACGTAATAGCATGAATGACGACCGAGCGCGCCTCGCGCTCGAGTTCGACACCGGCGCGGGCGTACTCATACAAAGGCTTACCGTCACGTTTGAGTGCCGAGTACATTGGCGGCACCTGCATAATCGGACCGGTAAACGCGGGCAGTAAGGCATTCAAGGCAATCTGAATCGCAGCATCATCGGCAAACTGCGGCAAAGGAAAGGACGTCACAATCTGTCCTTCCGCATCGCCTGTATCGGTATTGGCACCAAAACGGACACGCGCAATGTAGCGCTTGTCTGCATCCAATAAATCTTGTGAGTATTTGGTTGCCTCGCCCAAGCAAATCGGCAATAAGCCGGTGGCCATGGGGTCTAAGGTCCCGGTATGCCCTGCTTTATCGGCATTGAGTGCGCGCTTAACCGCAGTCACAGCACCCTGTGAACTCATGCCAAGGGGCTTATCCAGTAACACGACCCCATCAAGGCGTTGGCGCATCAAATGCCTCAGTCTTTACGGTCACTGTCGACCGCTTGATCAATTAATCGGGACATTTCCATGCCGCGCTCAACCGATACGTCGTGCACAAAATGCAGGGTAGGAACGGTATGAATATGCAAGCGCTTAAAAAGTAAGGAGTGCAAATAGCCGGCTTTTTCTTGTAAGGCAGTTAGGGCGTGATCGGGTTCAGCGCCCAGTACCGTGAAGAAGACTTTGGCATGCGCTAAATCCGGTGATAGCTCAACCCCTTGCAGGGTAATGAGTCCCAAACTAGTGCTGCGCAATTCGCGCGGAATCAACTCAGCTAAATCGCGCTGAATTTGATCAGCTAGGCGTTGATTACGATGGGGGCTGGTTTTGTGCATAAAGAGCGCAATCCGAATTAGAGCGAACGCGCTACTTCAGTCACTTCAAACACTTCGAGCTGATCGCCCTCTTGAATCTCGTTATAGCCCTTCAATGACAGACCACACTCAACACCGGCACGCACTTCTTTAGCGTCATCTTTAAAGCGCTTGAGTGAGTCGAGCTCGCCAGTCCAGATAACGACGTTATCGCGCAGCAAGCGTACGCTTGACGTACGCTTAACTAAGCCGTCAACGACCAAGCAACCTGCAATCGCGCCAACTTTAGATACCAAGAAGACTTGGCGAATCTCAACCATGCCGGTAATTTCTTCTTTCTTATCGGGAGTCAACATGCCGCTCAGAGCCAACTTCACCTCATCAACAGCGTCATAAATAATGTTGTGGTAACGGATGTCGACGCCATTGTTTTCAGCTAACTTACGCGCTAACGCATCGGCACGGGAATTGAAACCAATGATGACAGCTTTCGAAGCAACGGCTAAGTTGACGTCGGTCTCGGTGATACCGCCCACACCAGCATGGACAACCTGCACCTTGACTTCAGGGGTAGATAGCTTTTGCAAAGATTGCGATAAGGCCTCTTGTGAACCTTGTACATCGGCCTTAATGATGATGGGCAGCAGCTTGGCTTCAATTGCACCTTCGCCCATGGTTTCCATCATGGTTTCGAGTTTGACGGCCTGCTGTTTTGCCAACTTCACATCGCGGAACTTGCCTTGGCGGAAGAGCGCAATTTCACGCGCCTTACGCTCATCTGGCACCACTTGCACCGATTCACCTGCGGCCGGCACTTCCGACAGACCTTGAATTTCCACCGGAATGGAAGGGCCTGCTTCGTTGCATGGCTTGCCGTTTTCATCGAGCATGGCACGCACACGGCCAAAGGAAGAGCCCGCCAAAATCATATCGCCACGCCTCAGCGTTCCAGACTGAACCAATACAGTTGCAACCGGTCCCTTACCTTTATCCAGGCGCGCTTCAATCACTAAGCCATGGGCTGGTGCATCTTTCGGGGCTTTTAGCTCAAGAACTTCAGCCTGCAGTAAGACGTTTTCCAAGAGGGAATCAATGCCCTCACCGCTTTTCGCAGACACTGGAATGAATGGAATGTCGCCGCCGTACTCTTCTGGCACGACCTGCTCAGCCACCAGCTCTTGCTTAACGCGCTCTGGATTGGCTTCTGGCTTATCGATCTTATTAATCGCCACCACAATTGGCACCCCGGCAGCCCTAGCATGGGCAATCGCCTCTTTGGTTTGCGGCATCACACCGTCGTCGGCAGCCACCACCAAAATAACAATGTCGGTTGCCTTAGCACCACGTGCACGCATGGCAGTAAATGCCTCGTGACCTGGCGTATCCAAGAAGGTAATGACGCCGCGCGGTGTTTCAACGTGGTATGCACCAATGTGCTGGGTAATTCCACCAGCCTCGCCAGAGGCCACTTTTGCTAGACGAATCTTATCCAGTAGCGATGTTTTTCCGTGGTCAACGTGACCCATCACAGTTACTACTGGTGGGCGGCCAAGCAGTTCTGCATCATGCCCAGTAATGCCAAGATCCAAATCAGGATCATCTAATTTGGCCGCAAATGCCTTATGGCCCATTTCTTCGACCAAAATCATGGCGGTATCTTGATCCAGCACTTGGTTGATGGTGACCATCTGACCCATACCCATCAAGAGCTTAATCACTTCAGCGCTCTTGACCGACATGCTGTGTGCTAAATCCGCAACCGTAATGGTTTCGGGTACATGCACATCACGAACCACTGGCTCGGTTGGTACCTGAAAATTCGTATCGGCGTTACTTTCAGAGCTTTGGCGCTGACGCTTGTTACGTCCACCACCCGCCCGCCAACCTCCGCCAACACCACCAGAGCTATCGCCACGGGTTTTTAATCCACCAGCGCGCTTAGCGCCTTCCTCTTGCCACGTGGAGGAAGTTTCGGATGACTTAATCAGTTTTCCGCCAACCTTCGTCGGGGTTTTTTTCTTGTCGTCGGCGCCTTCTGCTTTTAATGGCTTGTGTAAGGTGCCCTTTTTCGCATCCTCGGCAGCTACTTCGCTTGGGGCTTTGAGAACGCGCGCAGGCGCACTCATCATGTCCCGAATCGCTAAGGCTTCGGCTTCGGCAGCAGCACGGCGAACCCGAATCTCAGCCAACTCTTTTTCTTTGCTTGCTGCTAAATCTTTGGAGACCTTTTCAGTCTTGGCTTTTTTCTCAGCCGCTGCTGCAGGCGCATCTTGATCACTCTCAACGATCGACTTGGCAACCTCTTTTTGACGAGTCTCTTCTGCCGCCTTCATTTCTGCTTCTTGGCGAGCCAATAATTCGGCTTGACGGGTTGCTTCTACGGCTCGCTTTTCTAACTCTTCTTCAGACAGGAGGGGCTTCTTTACAGCTGCTTTCGCTGGCTTTTCTTCTACTGGAGCCTCTTCCACCTTGGCCGCCTCATCGCCCCGTTTGACAAGTACCCGTTTTTTACGGACCTCAATTTGTACGGTGCGCGTTTTCCCGGTGGAGTCAGCCTGGCGGATCTCGGAAGTCTCACGCTTAGTTAAGGTGATCTTTTTACGCGCGCCCGTATCAGCACTGCCATGCTCTTTTTGCAAATGCTCGAGCAGTGCGGTTTTATCCTTCTCGGTAATCTTGGCGTCCTCAGAATCTTTATTGATTCCGGCTGCTTTCAATTGATCTAAGAGGTCGGCCGAGGTGCGTTTAAGCTCCTGAGCAAGTTCTTTTATTGTGGTCGTTGCCATGCACTTCCTCTCATGAAGTAAACCAATGTTCGCGCGCTTTCATGATGAGCGTTTTCGCTGTTTCTTCGTCAATTTGTGTCGCCTCAACTAGCTCATCAACAGCTAGTTCAGCAAGGTCGTCACGGGTGTGAACTTGATTGTCAGCCAGCTTTGCAATCAACTCCGTCGTCATTCCCTCAAGGGAACGTAAATCTTGAGACACTTCGCCAACGCGCTCTTCTTTTGCTAACTCCATCGTTAGCAGGGAATCACGGGCACGGGTCCGCAGTTCGTTCACGGTATCTTCATCAAAGGCATCGATCTCAAGCATTTCGCTCAGCGGAACGTAAGCAACTTCCTCGAGGGTGTTAAAACCTTCTTCAATCAAAATATCAGCTACTTCTTGATCAACGTCGAGCTTATCCATGAAGATTTGGCGCACGATGGCCACTTCTTTCTCGGTCTTATCGGCCGACTCTTCTGGCGTCATGATGTTGATCTGCCAGCCAGTTAGCTCACTGGCTAAGCGTACGTTTTGACCACTACGACCAATGGCGATGGCCAAATTTTCTTCATCCACCACCACATCCATTGCGTGACGCTCTTCATCCACCACGATCGATGAGACTTGCGCTGGAGCAAGGGCGCCAATCACAAATTGCGCTGGATCTTCAGACCACAAAACAATATCCACTGCTTCGCCAGCGACTTCATTGCGAACCGCTGTAACGCGGGTTCCGCGAACGCCAACGCAGGTGCCGATCGGATCAATGCGCTTGTCATAGGTGACAACCGCAATCTTGGCGCGTACGCCAGGGTCACGAGCAGCCCCTTTGAGCTCGAGCAAGCCTTGCTCGATCTCAGGCACTTCATTCTCAAATAGCTTGATCAGGAATTCAGGGCAGGTACGTGACAGTTCGATTTGGGGGCCGCGTACTTCGCGATCCACTTTCAAAATGTAGGCGCGTACGCGATCACCGGAACGTAAATTCTCTTTTGGAATCATCTGATCACGGCGCAATAGGGCTTCTACGCGACCGGACTCAATGATGAGGCCATTTTTATCAGCGCGCTTGACCGTACCGGTCATGACTAACTCACCACGCTCAAGGTAATCGTTCAGAATTTGCTCGCGCTCGGCATCCCGAATGCGCTGCAGAATGACTTGCTTGGCAGCTTGTGCACCAATGCGGCCAAATGCCAAGGACTCGATCTGCTCTTCAATGAACTCACCGACTTCCATGTCCTGAAATTGCTCTTGAGCCTCAAACAGCAGGATTTCTTTATCAGGCTCTTGTAAACCCGCTTCGTTAGGAACGACCAACCAGCGGCGAAAGCTTTCGTACTCACCGGACTCACGGTCGATGCCGACGCGAATATCGACATCCTCTTCATAGCGTTTTTTTGTAGCCGATGCGAGCGCAAGCTCGAGCGCCTCGAAAACAATTTCACGATCAACGTTTTTTTCACGCGCAAGGGCGTCGGCCAACATGAGAACTTCACGACTCATGATTTTCTTCCTTTGAAATCAATGACAGGGACAAGCCGAGTCTTATCGACCTCGGCAAGGGAAAACTCCAACTGAGACTCTGCACCATCGCTCGCCTCAAACAACAAACCAAACTTGGCATCGGGTGAATCAACGCTACCAGCGATGAGCCCCTCCAATACCCCACGAAAATTCTTACGACCAGAAACTGCAACGCGCAATTTCAGATCAACTTCGAAACCCGTAAACCGCACAAAATCAGCTGCACTTTTCACCGGGCGATCCAGTCCTGGGGACGAGACCTCCAGTCGTTCATACGGAATGTTTTCTACCGGCAAGGAGTAACTCAACTGGTGACTTACTTTTTCGCAATCCTCGACCGTAATTAAACGCTCGTAGTCTTGGTTCTCAATCGTTACACGTAGCAAGCCTCCGGCTTCGCGCTCAATATCAACCAACGCGTAACCCAGATTTCCCAACTCGGCAGAAATAATCTGCTGCTCTCGCACAACGCCCCTTGCTGCAAAAATGGCAAAAAAAAATGGGCTTCAAAGCCCATATTCCGAACTACAGAACAGGCCAGCTTACGTTGATCGCAACATCAGCCGGTAAAACAAGTACTGCAAATTACAACAGCGTAACTACGGGAAGAATTATAGCTGATTACGCCAAATCTTGAGTGAAATCAGAAGCTTTCGCTCGGATTTCGGGGTTTTCTGGGTCCTTTATTGAAGGGTTTGCGTCCCTTAGGGGCGCCCCGCTTTGGTCCACCAGCCCCTGGTCCTTGAGGGGATTGTGGGTTAAAAGCATGCCCATGATGGACTTTTTTGCCTCTTCCACCGGCGCCGGCCCCTTGACCGCCTGATCTGGCTCCTTGGCCCTGGCCCTGGCCACGACCTCGACCTGCTTGCCCTTGACCGCCAGTTCCAGGCTTCGCGTTTTTACCTTGATGCGTCAGTCCATGGTGTTGATTGGCCATGGTTAATGCTTCACGGGAGCCCCAATAGGAAACCGAAGTCTGCATTGGATCTGGCTGGAAATCGTCCCCTCTGGATGGATTGGAATCGCTGCGACCCGATTGATTGGAACGCCCTTTCTCAGTAGCTTGGGGCACTTTAAGGCCAGCCGCTTTCATGAGCTGGGCAACACCTTCATTTGGAATTTCTTCCCATTTGCCACGCCGTAAGCGCGGAGGCAGTAAAAAGATTCCATAGCGCGTGCGAATTAACCTCGAAACCGTATGGCCGCTGGCCTCAAACATCCGGCGCACCTCGCGGTTACGCCCTTCGGTTAAGGCCACGTGATACCAGCGGTTTGCTCCATCGCCACCGCCAGAGGACAGGCGCAGAAAACGAGCCTGCCCATCGTCCAACTGAATACCCGTCTTTAATTGCGACTGCTGCTCATCGCTAAGCTCACCCAAAATGCGTACAGCGTATTCACGCTCAACGCCGTAACGGGGATGCATCAGTCGATTTGCCAATTCGCCGGAGGTTGTAAACAACAACAAGCCTTCGGTATTAAAGTCGAGTCGACCGACTGCAATCCAGCGCCCTTGGCGTGGCTTGGGCAATCGATCAAATACGGTAGGACGGCCTTCGGGATCGGCTTGACTGACGATTTCACCAGAAGGCTTGTGGTACAAAATCACACGCGGTGGTTTGGTCTGAATTTTGCGGTGCACTGCCTTGCCATTAATGCGCACTTGGTCGGTGGGACCAACCCGCTGGCCAATGTGCGCTGGCATGCCATTGACCGATACTCGGCCTTGCACAATTAGATCTTCCATCTCGCGGCGCGAGCCCATACCCACATCAGCCAAGACCTTGTGGAGCTTGACGGTGTCTTCATCGTCCGCGTCATCATCAAGGCCATCTAAATCAGACCACACTTCATCGCGCAAACTGAGCGGCAATTCATCGACGTTCGTAAATTGCAAACTACTCATTTCATCGTCGGTGGGCCCGTCTAGGTCATCGTGATCGTGCTGGCGATTAGCATTACGCTCAACCCCAGCGTGATGGGAGACTGCAATTTCATCCGAGGAGTTGGCTAAATCAGGGTTGCCGGTTTCAGCTTCAGGCGAATCCAAAGCCGCATCAAATTCACCCGACACGACCGAAGCAAATAAGGCATCACTTTGAGCGGGATCAAATGTGGGTTTTACTTTTTGTTCGCCCGGTGTGTGCGAGGTACGCTCGCCACCATCTTGGCGTGGCGGCCTATCACCGCGGGGTTTACGGTTCTTAAACGGGTGCTTGCCAAAGCGGCGAGGGCGGCGTTCGCCCTGGTCGCTACTCGGCGCACCACTAGGCGCTTCGCTTTTATTCTCTGAATTAGTAGTACCTGAACTGCTGTCGCTGCCAACAGGTGCGGTATTCAAATGGGGTGCTGCAGAATTGGTTTCGTTGGAAGAGGTCATTAATGGTTTGGTGTGTTATCTAACTTGGGCTCTGACCCGGCTTCTGGCTGAACATCAGAATTGCTGCCCTCTTCCATGGTGATGACGGTCTCGACTGTAGCTGCTTGATCAAACTCAATCACACCTTGGGCCAAGGACTCAAACGTCGGTGCGGCATCTTCTAGCAAAGGCAGGCTTTGTAAATTAGGCAGACTTAAATCATCGAGAAATTGTTTCGTGGTCGCATAGAGACCAGGACGACCAATCGTTTCCTTATGGCCAATGACCTCAACCCAGCCGCGATCCTCGAGTTGTTTCATCACATTGCTACTAACAGCAACGCCGCGAATCTCTTCAATCTCACCACGGGTAACAGGCTGGCGATAGGCGATGATGGCTAAAGTTTCCATCACTGCACGGGAATAGCGCGGCGGCTTTTCTGGGGTAAGTCGATCCAAGTACTCGCGCATCGACAAGCGACTCTGAAAGCGCCAACCGGTAGCGATGTGCAGGAGCTCCATGCCTTTGTCTTGCCAGTCCTCCTGAATTACTGTCAACACTGCTTCAATATCAGCTGGGCTGGTGTCATCCGTGAATAGGCGCGTGAGATCCATCGCTGTGATGGGCTCTTGCGCGCACAAGAGGGCTGTTTCAATAATGCGTTTTTTGTGATCATCCATAAAATTCGGCCTAACAGGTCAAAGCCTGAGTGGCATAAAAAGAGCTATCCGTCATGGGTTGGGGTGTTCTCTAGCTGCTTCAGGCAATCGTCCAAGGTGACTTCGTGGGTCAGGAGTTAAGTTGGGACGCTATTGTCTGGGCGGATACGGTATGGGAGGAACCTATCAGGCAATTCTCACAATTCGCTCACTAGTTGCGCCATTATAGGGGAGGCTGCCTACAATAGCCAAATGGAATTATTTGCCCTACCCCTCATCCCCAACTCCCAACGGCGTCATTTTTTAGGCCTTGCATCGGCATTAGCAGGGGCCAGCACCCTTGGATTAAGCGCTTGTGCAACCGTTAGCCCTAAAAAACCGGTTGTTGGCTTAGTTCTGGGTGCTGGCGCCGCACGGGGCTTTGCCCACATCGGCGTGATTAAAGCCCTGGAAGCCCAAGGCATTTCACCCAATTTGGTGGTTGGCAGCAGTGCAGGCAGCGTGATTGCCTCTCTCTATGCCTCAGGCCTAAGCGGGAACGACCTGAATCGCATTGCCCTCACCCTGGATGAGGCAGCGATAGCCGATTGGGGGCTCCCGTTTGCCGGTCGATTTGGCGGCCTGATTAAGGGGGATGCACTTCAAGACATGATTAATCGGGAAGTAAAAAACCGGCCCATTGAACAGATGCGCATGCCTTTGGGTGTGGTTGCCACCGATTTGCAATCCGGTAAAGGGGTTTTATTTCAGCGTGGCGATACCGGCATCGCAGTACGCGCCTCCTGCAGTATTCCGGGTGTATTTCAGCCCACCTCCATTCAGGGTCGCGAGTATGTCGATGGAGGTCTTGTAGCGCCTGTACCGGTGCAATACGCGAGGCAAATGGGCGCTACCGTAGTGATTGCCGTTTCCATTTCGAATGAACCTGGCCAACAAAATGCGAGTGGCACTTTAGGGGTGCTCCAGCAAACCATTAGCATCATGCAGCAAAGCATTAATAGCTACGAGCTACAAGGCGCAGAGATTGTGATTCAGCCAAAACTCCAGCAAATGGGTGGCGCTGACTTTAAGGCGAGAAGCGCGGCAATACTGGCTGGGGAGATTGCCACTCAAGAAAAAATGGCTCAGATAAAAGCGCTAATCGGCGCTTAAAACATTTGGGTTTGTTTTTTAAACTTCTTCATCTCATTCATGAGATTTTTGCGTTCCTGCTCGGAAAACTCATCGCTGCCGTCGAGGCGACGGGCGCCATCAAAACGCTTGTCCCAATACACACTCGTCATGTCATCGACTCGAATGCTGGCACCCTTGGAAGGCGAGTGAATGAATTTATTCTCACCTACATAAATTCCCACATGCGAGAAGGTCATGCGCATAGTATTAAAGAATACTAAATCGCCAGGCTGTAAATCATCGCGCGTAATTGACTTCCCTACTTTACTCATCTGCGATGATTTGCGTGGAATTAAAAAGCTCAACTTATCTTTAAAAACGTAGGCAACGAAACCGCTGCCATCCAATCCCGATTGTGGAATATCCATGTTCCAGCGATACCGCACACCAATGAGTTCCATGGCTTGATTAATCAAATTCTCTGAACGACCCGATACCGAATCCACCAGCTTGTCTGCGGCGCGAATGAAATACGCCTTACCCGCCTGCGTAAACGATTCGGTTGGCGCTTCTTTAGTCTGCTCATTTGCTCCAGCAGCCGAGCAAACCACGAGCGAACAAACCAGCGCGAACGATCGCGCAAGTTGGCGTGCAGAGCAGGAAGAATTAAAAGACATAGGCATTGCCGGAGTGTATCAAACTTTTTTCAATCCACGAAACAGGCTTATTTAACTTAAGTCATTGTTTAAATTGAATATTTAGGACTAAAGTAGGGGTAAACTGCCTCTTTTATAGGCAGAATTGCACCGCAATGGCGCATTAGGTCATTTCCGCGGCAGTAAACAGTTGCTTGGTATAGGCCTGCTTGGGATGCGCTATCAAAGCCTCGGTTTCACCAAACTCCACGACCTTGCCTTCTTTTAAAACCATGATTTCGTGCGACATCGCCCGAATCACAGCCAGATCATGGCTGATCATCACGTAAGCCAGGTTGTACTTTTTCTGTAGCTCAGTCAGCAGCGCCAACACCTGCTTCTGAATCGATACATCCAAGGCTGAGGTAGGCTCATCCAAGACCAAAATTTGCGGCCGTAATACTAAGGCGCGAGCAATTGCAATCCGTTGGCGCTGCCCACCTGAAAATTCATGGGGGTAACGCTGCAAAGCCGAGCGATCCAAACCAACTTCTTTGAGCATATCGAGCACCCTGCCCTCGCGCTCCGTCGCCGATAGATTCGGAAAATGAACATCCAGTCCTTCAGACACAATTTGCAAGACGGTCATGCGCGGCGAGAGCGATCCAAATGGATCCTGAAAAATCACCTGCAAGCTCGAACGCAGATTACGTCTGGCGGCAGAGTCCAGCGTTTGCCAATCACTACCGAGTACATTAACCGTGCCACCAACCTGGGCAGCAGAATCACCCAGCAAACCCAAAATCGCCATACCCAATGTCGTTTTACCGGATCCGGATTCTCCAATCACCCCAATCGTCTGGCCTTGGCGTAATTCAAACTGCACTTTTTTAAGCACGGTATGGCGCGGTGATTTTTTAAAAAAGGACAGGAGCTGCAACGGATTCCCTGACTTCGATCCGGGATAGGATACGTGGAGATTTTCGGTGCTGAGTAACACGGGAGCTAATGGCATTACGGGCAAGAGCGCACGTACCGGCTTGCTGTTCACTAAGGCTTCGGTATAGGTATTTTCAGGATGCTCAAAAACCTGCCGGGTAGCACCGCACTCCATCAAATTACCTTGATTTAATACCGCGACACGCTCAGCAAAATGGCGCACTAAATTCAGGTCATGGGTAATCAGCAAAATACTCATTCCCTGATCGCCCTTCGCCTCAGCTTGTAGCTCAATCAGGAGTTCCAATATTTGCATCCGTAAGCTGACATCGAGTGCCGTGGTTGGCTCATCGGCAATGAGTAAGCGGGGTTTGCATGCTAAGGCCATGGCAATCATGGCGCGCTGACGCTGCCCGCCGGAGAGTTGGTGCGGATATGAATAAAAACGGCGCTCTGGTTCAGGAATGCCGGTCTTACGCAGGAGTGCAATCGCTTTTTCCATGCATTCCGCTTTTGATGTGAGGGGCTCATGCACCAAGACCGCTTCGACGATTTGATTGCCAATCGTAAACAGCGGATTTAAAGCCGTCATCGGCTCCTGAAAAATCATGGCAATGTCGCGCCCCCGAATTTCCCGAATGGCAGGCTCTGAGAGTGCGAGCAGATCGGTCGACTGCGGCGTGAATGAAGGCGTTAATTGAGATTGCTTTGCACTCACGGGGGTCCAAATTAACGTTCCTTCTACTTTGGCACCCTCCGGTAAGAGGCGCAGCGGAGCTAAGGCAGAGAGGGTTTTTCCAGAGCCCGATTCACCAACCAGCGCCACGCGCTCGCCCACACCAATATCCAAGTTCAGATTTTTGACGGCAAACTTTTCACGTCGCCCGGATCCAAAGGAAATCGAAAGATTGTCGTAACGCAGCAAAGGGGTAACTAATGTTGACTGTTCGCTCATCAGCGCGCCCCCAATACTGCGCCACTCTTACGGGAATCAAATGCATCGCGCAGGGCTTCGCCCATAAAGGTGAGCAATAGCAAAGTGGAAACTAATACAACAAAGGTGGATAAGGAGATCCACCATGCATCGAGATTGCCTTTTCCTTGCGCCAACAACTCGCCCAAGCTCGGTGTACCCGGCGGGACTCCCAGACCGAGAAAGTCAAGGCTCGTGAGGGATAGGATTGCCGCACTCATACGAAATGGTAAAAAGGTAATGACAGGCGTTAAGCTATTGGGCAGAATATGGCGCCGCATGATTTGCATATTGGTTAAGCCCAAGGCACGCGCTGCGCGCACGTATTCCAAAGCGCGATTGCGGAAAAATTCCGCGCGCACATAATCGGATAAGCCCATCCAACTAAATGCGGCCAATAACACCACCAAGAGCCAAATGCTCGGGGTAAAAATTGACGCAAAAATAATCAGCAAGTACAACTCCGGCATTGCAGACCAAATCTCGATGGCGCGCTGGGTAATTAAATCGAACTTACCGCCAAAAAATCCCATTAGCGCGCCCGTAATAATGCCGACCGTCACGCCCACGATAGTCAAAGCAAGACCAAACAAGATGGATAAACGAAAGCCGTAAATTAAACGCGCCAACACATCGCGCCCGCGATCATCGGTGCCGAGCCAGTTATCTAAGGAAGGCGCAGCCGGATTGGGCGACTTCGCAAAATAGTTGAGTGTCTCAAAGCTGTAGGGAATCGGTGGATAGACTGCCCAGTTCCCTTTGCTCGTGATGCTACGCCGAATATCCGGATCCAAAAAATCCGTCGGCGTCGCAAAGTCACCGCCAAAAACGGTTTCTGGCTGGCTTTGCAAAATCGGAAAATAAAACTGGCCCTGGTAGCGCACGACTAGCGGTTTGTCATTGGCGATGAGCTCTGCGCATACGCTCAGACCAAAGAGAATCAGAAAGATCCACAAACTGCTATAGCCCAAACGATTGGCTTTGAAGCGCTGCCACCGATTCATGAACCGCCCCCTGCACCAAACTGAATGCGTGGGTCAACCAAGACATAGCAAATATCCGAAATGAGTTTGGTAAAAAGACCTATTAAAGTAAAGAGATATAAGGTACCAAAGACCACCGGATAATCACGGCGCATAACGGACTCATAGGCTAATAAACCAAGTCCATCCAGTGTGAATAGGGTTTCGATCAGCAGTGAACCGGTAAAAAAAGCGCCCACAAAAGCCGCCGGAAAGCCCGTCACCAAGGGTAATAAGGCGTTGCGGAAAACGTGCTTCCAGAGCACTTGTTTTTCACTTAACCCTTTGGCTCGCGCCGTCAATACATACTGCTTACGAATCTCTTCTAAAAAAGAGTTTTTAGTTAGCATCGTGATGACAGCAAAACTACCGAGTACCGATGCTGTAATTGGCAGCACTAAATGCCAGAGGTAATCAAGAACCTTGCCCATCATGGTGAGATCATTCCAGTTGTCGGATGTCAGCCCTCGCAATGGAAAGATTTGCAGAAAACTACCGCCACCAAAAATAACCAAGAGCAAAACACCCAGCACAAACCCCGGAATGGCATACCCGATCAATACCATGGTGCTAGTGATTGCATCAAAGCGACTGCCCTCGCGTACTGCTTTGGCAACACCTAAAGGAATGGATATCAGGTAGCTAATAAAAAAGGTCCAGAGGCCAATGCTGATCGAGACCGGTAGCTTCGATACGATCAACTGCCAAACGCTTTGATGTTGGTAGTAGCTCTGCCCCAAATCAAACTGGGCAAAGCGTTTGAGCATTGCAAAGTAGCGTTCCAATGGCGGCTTATCAAAACCGTATAAGGCTTTGACTTCAGCTAGGCGCTCTGCATCAATCCCTTGACGGCCACGGTAGGTACTGCCGCCGCCCGAAGACTCGGCACCACTCACAGCCGCATCGCCCTTGCCTTTAAGCTCGAGCATTAACTGCTCTACTGGGCCGCCAGGAACAAACTGCACTACGGCAAACGTCAAGGTGAGGACGCCAAGCAAGGTTGGAATCATCAGCAAAATGCGTTTGATGACGTAGGAGAGTAGTTGACCGTTCATTGCGATTTATCCGCCTTCCACCAGTTCAATAAGATCCACGATTCAGCGGTGTAGTAAAGCGGCGGCTCGGGATAACGCATTTCTTTCTTAAAAGCCACGCGATGCGTTGGGTTGTACCACTGCGGAATCACATAGTAACTATTCCACAGCACCCGATCGAGTGCGCGCGTGGCCGTTTGCAGCTGCGCGCGCGTCTCTGCGCGAACAATCGCATCGATCAAGGCATCGACTGCCGGCGAGCGCACACCAATAACGTTATCTGATCCCTTTTCTTCAGCGGCTTTACTGCCAAAGCGGTCATAGAGCTCGTTACCAGGGCTTTGCGAATCCGGGAAGCGAATCGTCGTCATATCAAAGTCGTATTCATTCATGCGCTTTTGATGCAAGGCAAAGTCACTGGTACGCACATCCACCTTGATACCTAATTTTTCTAAATTGCGGACATAGGATGAGATTACTCGCAAAAAGAAAGGGCCATCCTCAACCATCTCAAAACGAAAGGGTTCACCTTTGGCATTGCGCAGGGCGCCATCGCGGTACGTCCACCCGGCTTGCGCGAATAAGTCACGGGCTTTGAGTAAATTTTGGCGCAGGCTACTGGGTTCTACTGTGGTGGGGGGCGGCGGCATGGGCATAAACACGGCATCCGGCACCGCTTGCGGGAACTGCGCTTTGAGCTTTTGCAATAGCTTTAACTCATCCCCTTCGGGTTTGGCGGGCCCATCAAAATTAGAGCTGAGGTCGCTATTCATGAAGTAACTACTGATGCGGCCATATTGATCGTAAAACAGTTGGCGATTGAGCCACTGAAAATCCAGCGCATAACCTAGGGCCTGACGAACGCGCTCATCCTGAAACAAGGGTCTGCGAATATTGACGGCAAAGCCCTGCATGCCAGCGCCATTGTGATTGATAAAGGCCTTTTTCAATAAGCTGCCGTTATTGAATTTAGGTCCAACATAACTTTTGGCCCAATTTTTAGCACGGTACTCAACCAAGGCATCAAACTCACCCGCTTTAAATGCCTCTAAGCGCACTGCATCATCAGCATAGAGTTTGTAATGAATGCGATCAAAATTAAAAAAGCCGACCCGGACATTGACGGTTTTGCCATCGTGATCACCCCAGTACTTGGGATTACGTTTAAACACCATGGTCTTGCCAGCACGATAAGACTCAATCACATAGGGGCCACTCCCGATGGGATGTTCAAAGGCCAACTTATCAAATGGGGTGATCGTGCCATCGGGTTTTTTACCCCAGCTGCGAGAAAAGATGGGTAAGCCGCCGACCATCACCGGCAACTCGCTATTGGGCTCTTTAAAGTCAAAGCGAATTACGCGCTCTGACACCACGACCGCTTGCTTCACATCTGCGTAGACCGTCCGAAACTGTGGATTAGCCAATTTACTCATCAAGGTATCAAAGCTATGCTTGACGTCTGCAGCTAAGATCGGACTATCGTCTGAAAAACGGGCTTCAGGTCGAATTCGAAACGTCACTGACATCTTGTCAGCCGCAACGGCAATATCTTCTGCGATCAAGCCATATGCACTCGATACCTCATCGGCACTCCCTACTGCTAAGGACTCAAACATCAACTGGGATACGCCAGGAGCGGTCACGCCACGCAAAGTAAATGGGTTGAACTTATCAAAACTGGTGCGGCGATCCGGATTAGGCAGGGTTAAAGTGCCGCCCCGGGGTGCATTGGGATTGACGTAATCAAAATGGGCAAAGCCATCGGCATACTTCGGCTTACCGTACTGGGCTATACCTTGGGCTGCATCAGCCTTGCCCCCAAAGCCAATTACTCCTAATACCAGTAGGATTGCTATTCGACCTGAATAGGTCCGAGCAAAAGGCGTGAGAAAGGGGGGCAAGTGAACCATATGCAACAATTGTAGATAGCAAATCACATTTGAAGCAAAGGATCTCATCATGGGCTTTTTATCGGGCAAACGGATTTTAATCACCGGCCTCCTCTCAAACCGCTCCATTGCCTATGGCATTGCCAAGGCCTGCCACCGCGAAGGGGCTGAATTGGCCTTTACCTATGTTGGCGATCGCTTTAAGGAGCGTACCGTCGACTTCGCTAATGAGTTCAACTCCAAGCTAATTTTTGACTGCGATGTTGGCAGCGATGAGCAGATTGCGGCCCTATTTACCGATCTGGCCAAAACCTGGCCCCAGTTTGACGGCTTTGTGCATGCGATTGGCTTTGCTCCGCGCGAAGCCATTGCGGGTGATTTTTTAGACGGCCTCAGTCGCGAAGGCTTCAAGATTGCCCATGACATCTCTGCCTATAGTTTTCCAGCCATGGCAAAAGCAGCCTTGCCCATGCTCAAAGCGAATGGCGCACTACTGACCTTGACCTATTTAGGCTCGATGCGCAATGTCCCCAACTACAACACGATGGGTTTAGCGAAGGCCTCCCTCGAAGCATCGGTACGCTACCTTGCTGGATCGCTCGGCCCCAAAGGCATTCGGGTCAATGGCATTTCAGCTGGACCAATCAAAACCTTGGCCGCTTCCGGCATCAAAGGCTTTGGCAAAATTTTGAGTGCGGTCGAGGCAACTGCGCCCCTGCGCCGCAACGTCTCGATTGATGACGTGGGTAATGCAGCGTCCTTCTTGATGTCCGATCTTGCCAATGGCATTACCGCAGAAATCATTTATGTAGACAATGGCTTTAGCCAAGTTGTTGGTGGCATGGACGAGGCTTGAAAGTTACGCTCACCGAAGCCCTGAAGTTTTGGGCAAAGCTCGGCTTTATTAGTTTTGGTGGGCCTGCCGGTCAAATTGCGGTTTTACATACCGAGTTAGTTGAAAAGCGCCGCTGGATTTCCGAACGGCGCTTTTTGCATGCGCTGAACTATTGCATGCTGCTGCCCGGACCAGAAGCGCAGCAATTAGTGACTTACATCGGCTGGCTAATGCACCGCAGTATTGGCGGTATTTTGGCTGGGGTCCTTTTCGTATTACCTTCCTTATTGATCCTCATTGGGCTGGGCTGGGTCTATCTAACTTTTGGTCAGACTCCTTGGATCGCCGCCCTCTTTTTTGGTATCAAACCTGCAGTCACCGCAATCGTCTTATACGCCGCCCTCAAGATTGGTCGGCGGGCACTTGCGCACCGCGCCCTATGGCTCATCAGCGGCCTCTCATTTATTGCCATATTTGTTTTTAATATTCCCTTTCCCATCATTGTGATCTGCGCCGCCCTGATTGGCGTTTGGGGTGGAAAAAATTACCCCGCCATCTTTAGTCCGAAGTCGCACAGCGTTGACACGGTCAGCTCGCAGGGAAGTAGTGAAGCCATCATTGGCGACAACACACCAACGCCGGAGCATGCCATTTTTAGCGTTCAAAGCACGGTGAAAAAAGGTGTGGTGGGTGCGCTCTTATGGATTCTGCCGATTGCAGCACTGATTGTCTTTTTTGGCTGGAAGACCCTCTACCCCCAGCTGGCTTGGTTTTTCACCAAAGCTGCCTTGCTCACCTTTGGTGGTGCATATGCCGTGCTGCCCTATGTCTATCAGGGCGCAGTCGAACATTACCAGTGGGTCACCGCCAGCCAAATGATCGATGGACTTGCATTAGGAGAGGCCACGCCAGGGCCACTCATCATGGTGCTTGCCTTTGTTGCTTATATTACCGGGCACGTACAAGCAACGCTCGGACCCGATTTAGCTTTTTGGAGTGGCGCGGTAGCGGCGTGCATTGCCACCTGGTTTACTTTTTTACCTTCTTTTTTATTCATCCTCATTGGCGGACCATTAATTGAGTCCACGCATGGCAAGTTAGGCTTTACGGCGCCCCTCACCGCGATCACCGCTGCTGTGGTCGGCGTGATTGTGAACCTGGGTCTATTTTTTGCGTACCACGTATTCTTTCCTGCTGGCTTTGCTGGATCGGTATCCATACCGTCGGTATTCATTTGCGCAGCAGCAGCCCTTGCCCTGATTCGCTTTCAGCTGGGGATTATGACTGTCCTAGCTGGCGCCGCATTGACTGGGCTTTTCTTGGGCTGGTTGGGGTAAAAGCTTATCCCACCTGAATCGCCCATTGCATAATAGGGTGATGCGAATCGAAGATCAAACTATTCAACACCTGCAGGAGTGGATTGGTAAATCCGAATCCATCTCGGATACGGTTACTGCTGCGCCAGTTAGGGCGCTCTCAGCCACGCTTGATCGATCTGACCCAGCGCCAACTCAAGGCAGTTTTTTGCCGGAACTGTGGCACTGGCTGTATTTTTTACCCCATGCCCGCCAATCTGAAATTGGCCCAGATGGTCACCCCAAGCGCGGTGGTTTTTTACCGCCCATACCGCTGCCGCGCCGCATGTGGGCTGGTGGACGCCTTGAGTGGATTAAGCCATTGGTAGTTGGCGATGCAATTGAACGCACCTCCACGATCCAATCGGTTACGCATAAATCGGGGCGCACTGGCGACCTCATTTTCGTCTTAGTGCGCCATGAAATTAACAACGCAGCGGGCATTGCACTCACGGAAGAGCACGACATTGTGTATCGCGATGCGCCTGCGCCGGATGACAAACCCGTCGCACCCACTGCAGCGCCAACCGATGCCGCCTGGACTAAGACCATTAATCCGGATGATGTGTTGTTGTTCCGTTATTCTGCTCTCACCTTTAATGGCCATCGCATTCATTACGATCGGCGCTATGTCACCGAAGTGGAAGGCTATCCAGGCCTAATCGTTCATGGTCCTTTGATTGCCACCCTCTTAGTTGACTTGGTTCGTCAATCCATTCCAGGGGCAGCCTTAAAACGCTTTGAGTTTCGGGCTATTCGGCCGACCTTTGACATCAATCCCTTCTCACTTTCAGCAACCCCCGACTTAGCGCTTGATCCTAGCGGCAAGACCATTCGTGTCTGGGCGCAGGATCACGAAGGGTGGTTAACCATGCAAGCAACCGCGGTGCTAAATTAAAATGAGCGCAATTCATTACTCCAAGGTATTGGCCGACTTTGCGGCAACACTCAAGCCAGCCGATATTCCCGAGGAGGTTATGCGCCGCGGCGAAGACTTGCTGGTGGATTGGTTTGGCTCTGCCGTCGCTGGCAAAGGCGCTGCCCCAGTAGAAATCCTGACCCGCTTTGTAGAACAAATGGGTCCGAGTAGCGGGCCGTCCGAAATCTTGGTTCACCGCTGCAGCAGCAGTCCCTATTTGGCAGCGATGTCCAATGCAGCGGCATCGCATGTGGTTGAGCAAGACGATTTACACAACAGTTCGGTATTCCATCCAGCGACAGTGGTGTTCTCCCCTGCACTCGCTTGCGCCCAAGCGCTGGGCCGCTCGGGGACTGAGTTTCTGACGGCGGCCATCGTGGGCTATGAAGTCGGTATTCGTGTGGGCGAGTTTTTAGGTCGCTCCCACTACAAAATATTTCATACGACGGGTACGGCCGGCTCCTTAGCATCGGCTGCTGCAGTAGGTCATCTTCTGAAACTCAGCCCGGAGCACATGTTGCATGCATTTGGTTCTGCCGGAACGCAATCTGCTGGCCTTTGGGAATTCTTGCGCGACGCTGCAGACTCGAAGCAACTGCACACCGCGCATGCTGCCGGAACCGGATTGATGGCCGCCTACTTGGCGCAAGGCGGATTTACTGGAGCGCAGCATATTCTGGAAGGCAAACAAGGTTTGGCCGCTGGAATGTCAAGCGATGCCGATCCTGATTTCTTGATCGATCGCCTTGGCGTTCGCTGGGCAAGTGCAGAAACCAGTTTTAAGTACCATGCCTCTTGCCGTCATACCCACCCGGCTGCCGATGCCCTTTTGCATACGATGCAAACGAATCGCATTCAGGCTCAGGACATTGATCGCATCGTGACGCATGTTCACCAAGGGGCGATTGATGTCTTAGGGCCCGTTACAAACCCTACAACCGTGCACCAATCGAAGTTCTCGATGGGCACCGTATTGGCGATCATCGCGCACTACCAGTTTGCGGGCCTCCAAGAATTTGCCGATCACTTTAGCGATCCTGAAATCAGTGCTTTGCGCGATCGGGTCACGATGGAGCTGGATCCGGAGATTGATGCCGCTTACCCCAAGCGCTGGATTGGCAAGGTAACCGTGATTCTGAAAGACGGTCGCCAATTGCACGGTCGTGTTGATGAGCCCAAGGGCGATCCTGGCAATACACTATCGCGTACTGAAATTACCGATAAGGCACTGCGCTTAGCAGCCTTCAGTGGCGGCGCTACCCCGCTTGAGATGACGAATGCCATCGATGCACTGTGGAATATCCGCAATCAAACCAAGGTCGGTTTTTTACTGAGTCCACAAACAGGAACGCCATGAACCCGATCGACAATCCTATTGGCTATGCCAGTACTTTTTTATTTGTTCCGGGTAATCGGCCCGAGCGATTTGCAAAAGCCTTGGGTAGTGGCGCCCACGCCATCATCATTGATTTAGAAGATGCCGTTGCGGAAGAGGATAAAGCGGCAGCGCGCTCGGCGATTAGGCAGGCATGGCCTGGTTTTTCATCTGAAGAGCACCGGCGCATTGTGATTCGCTCGAACGCCCCCGGCACGCGCTTTTACGGTGAAGACTTAATGTTGGCTGAAGAACTGGCGATTGCTTGTTTACTTATTCCCAAAAGCGAATCGCTTGACCAGATTAATGGTGCGGCAGAGGTCCTACCCGATACGGCCATCATCCCTATGATTGAAACGGCACGCGGACTCCAGCAGATTGATGCGATCGCCAATGCGCAGCAAGTCATTCGCCTGGCACTCGGCAATCTTGATTTGCAAGCCGACCTGGGTATGGTGTGCGATGCACAAGAAACGGAATTGCAAGTAGCGCGCTTTGGGCTGGTCTTGGCCTCGCGCCTGGCTGAAATAGCCCCGCCAGTGGATGGTGTTACTACAACAACCGATGACATCGACCGCATTACTGCCGATGCACTGCGAGGGAAAAGGCTCGGTTTTGGCGCAAAGCTCTGCATCCATCCGGCGCAAGTGCCCATCGTTTCTAAGGCATTTACGCCCACCGAGGCGGAATTGCACTGGGCAAATCAAGTGATTGAGGCTGACAAAGCATCAAAAGGTGGGGTAGTTAAGCTAAACAGCCGTATGATTGACCGTCCCGTCGTTCTTTTGGCTAAACGTCTATTGGTGCTTGCTGGTAAACACTAATGCCCCGGTAGGCAGCAAAAATGGCAAAATCACAGGGCATTAAAAAATTGGAGACCATAATGAAATTGAAGAAAACCGTATTAGCTGGATTTGCTGCCATCGTCAGCGCCAGCGCCTTAATTGGTAGTAACGTTGCTACTGCACAAACGAACTGGCCAAACAATAAGCCTGTTTCGCTGATCGTTCCCTTCGCAGCAGGCGGCCCAACTGATTCTGTGGCCCGTTTAATCGCCATTCCAATGGGCAAGTCCTTGGGCACCACCGTAGTGGTTGAGAATGTACCGGGTGCCGGCGGTACGGTTGCTTCTGCAAAAGTTGCGCGAGCTACACCAGACGGTTACACCATTTATTTGCACCACATGGGTATGGCTACTGCGCAAGCCTTGTATGACAAGTTGCCATACGACCCACTCGTCGATTTTGAATACATTGGTCAAGTAGTGGACGTTCCAATGCTCTTACTCGCACGTAAAAACTTCCCGCCAAACAACTTTAAAGAGCTCGAGGCTTACATCAAAGCCAACGGTAATAAAGTAACGATGGCTAATGCCGGTCCTGGTGCGGTATCGCAGTTGTGTGGACTTTTATTGCAAAGCCGTTTAGGCGTTCGCTTAACCAACGTACCTTATAAAGGTACTGGCCCCGCATTGACCGATCTAATGGGTGGCCAAGTCGACATGTTGTGTGACCAAACTACCCAAACGATTAACATTGTCAAAGACAATCGGGTTAAGGTGTACGGCACCACCACACCAAAACGTTTGTCTGCATTGCCTAATGTTCCTACGCTTGATCAGGAAGGCTTAAAGAACTTTGACGTTAAGGTATGGCATGGTCTGTACACACCAAAGAATGTTCCACAGGCTATCCAAACTAAACTCAACACTGCCCTCAAAGCAGCCTTGAACGATCCCGATGTGAAGAAGCGTTTGGCTGATTCGAATATTGATGTTGCGTCAATGGACAAAGTCAGCGCCAGCGGTCTCAAAACTTATCTTGAGAGCGAGATCAATAAATGGGGTCCTGTGATTCGTAAAGCCAATATTCCAGACTAAACTTTATCTAGTCAGCGGAATTCGTTCCGCGGAATAAAAGCAAAACCAGCGATGCGTCGCTGGTTTTTTTATACCCCTCAGTAAGCGCTCTTAGGTCAGTCGACTCAGCCCTTACGAAAGAGGTAACCCGTTTGAGCACGCGCCTTACGGGAGCGCAATGCTGACTGAATCAGTGAGCCGATTGCCCAGAAGCCCAAAAATGGATCCAGAATGTAGTCCCATAGATTGGTAGATTCATGCCACTGCGCTGCCCAAGCCAAAATAGCCAGCGCCAAAATGATCGCAATCCGATTGGAGCCAGCGAGCCACGCAATCAAGGCCGTAGCAATCACCGCGGCCAATAAGACAATGGAACCATATCCCCAAGCATAGGGATCAAGCATCCCAACACCCAAGGCAAATGGATAAAAGGCAATCGCTACGAGTGCAATCCATGCCTTCATAACTAGAGGTACGTGGATTTGTTTTGGCGAAAAATAAGCCGTCCATAAGAGTAGCATCGAGGTAATGCTGAGCTCACCCGTAAAGCCACGCACATAAGCGGCCAGGGGCAACTCCAGTGGCAAAAATAAGGTAAATACTGGCCAGAACATGAGGTTGGCAAGTACGAAGCAAATCAATACGTGCAGGCCTATCATGCGTACATTATTTTTCTCTTTGAAAAACAATGCCTGCATCAAGCATATCAATACGATTGCAGAACTGATTGCAAGTTCCATGAGCGCCACGATTTGCATCACCGAGTTCGGAACCATCAGGAGTTTCCTTTCTGATTCTTTTTACTTTCAATCCAGCGGGGGTCAAACAGAATATGCTTCATCTTTTTGCGATCGTATGTATAGATGAGATGTACTTCCCCATTCGCGCCCAGCAATAAAGAGGGATAGGAAAATTCGCGGTAGAGCCCATTGATCAGCGTTTGGTCGCTCTCCACCTCCGCAATCACATTCCAATTACTGGTTCCGGCAGGTGCGATTGCTAATACGAGGCGATGGCGCGCCGACTCCAAGTCATTCAATGCGATGAGGCGATCACCGTTGGGTAACTGCAGGCCCGCAATCGCTGCGTTGGGATTGGTTAAATCCAAATCAGCTCCACTGACCCAGGATTGACCGGCGTTGTCGGTCAGCGCACTGGCAATGCGGGGCGGACCTGCGGACCTTGCCTGCCGAAAGTAGGCGATGGCCTTTTCAGGAGCATCAATGAAGACAATGGGTTGCAACAAAGCACGGCCCGAACTCATGCGGCGCTTATCGATCACACGCCCACCATCTACCCGAATGAGCTCTCCAAACTTACCCATCCACTCGTGATATACCGGCAAACCCAGAGTGCCGTCGGTAAAGTCAAATCCGGGCGCCTTGATCAAGGTACTTAAATTGAGCGCGGGTGAGGTGATGAGGCGCTGCGGACGCGACCAGCTGATACCCTCATCGCTTGACTCCATCCAACTGATCGAGCTGCCAGCCCAGCCACCAACTGAAACCGTGACAAAGTACAGTTGCAATTTGCCTTGGCTTGAGCGCACTGGCAATGGGTTGCCCAGTTTTTTTATGTAGCGCGATAAACCCTTTTCGGCGGTAACCCGATCAATCACTACCTCAGGGCTGGCCCAGGTAGCAGCCTTGGTATCAAATACCGCTGTTTGAATTACGACGTCCTTGGCGCCCTCCCTGGATCCAGCAAACCAAAATGCTCGCAGATTGCCATCATTTAATAGAATCGCTGCGCCTGCGTGCACGGATGGCGCCGCAGTCTCTGGAATAAATTGGGCACGCGGCTCAGGAATGCTGACTGGCGCAGTCGCTGGCGTTTTTTTTCCTACCGCTACCGGGGCAGACTCGGCTACCGGCAATTCCGATTCCAGCACCGCTGGGATTGCAAATGGGGCCCAGGGCAAGCGACTATCTATCTGAATGTAACCGGCAACTCCAGCTAAAGCTAGGATGCATAAACTCGCAATGCGCATCATCGGCAGGCATCCGGTGCGTTGCTTGGTATAGCGGAGGGGGAATGGATAAGGTATTCGTTCACGAAGAGATATTGTCCCATCTCGCCACGAATGATGGCCAAAATTTCCTCTTGGCTATGGCGTGCACGCATCTCCATGCGTTTGCCCAATACTTGGCAGTCATCACAAAATACCGGTGGCACGCCTTGAGGCGCATAGGCTGTAAAATACCGATAGCGTTTGGCTAACTCAATCCCGTTAGCAGCTTCGCTGGCGGGATAGCCCTGTAAACGCGCGCCCGGCAATAACAGTCGATATTCCTCATCCTTAGCCCGAAAATCGCAGGGCACTGCAACCAGCTGATCGTGCACACGGGTAATTGCCTGTGCATCGTAACGGCCAACTTGCCCTTCGAGTGGCGCAAGTCCGGTATTCAAGACCAAATAGCAAATGAAGCATGTGGTTAACGCCATGAGCTTCGTTGCATTGGTCTGGACAAATCCCCATACCACTAGCGCTATACCCGAGCCAAGCAATAGCCAATGCCAACCCGAGTATTGCCATAACAGCGGGCTGGCCCAGTCTCCATCCTCTAAATGAATGCTGACCCAAGTAAGCGCTAGCAAGAAAATAAGTTGCAGCAATAATGCCAATCGGAATCCCCACAGGGGCAAACGCTGCCAATGCAGCGCAATCAATGCAGCAAGGGCAGGCATGACTGGGAGCAGATAGCGGCCTGAACGCTGGCTAGGAAAGCTAAATACAATCAAAAAGGCAAGGACCAAAAGCCACAAAAGACGTTCTTCGATATCGGTAACGGCACGTTCACGCCACGATTGCCAACCCAGCGATAGCAACACAAAAGTAAAGAGGCCGGCATTGGTGATGGTTGTTAGTAGTAGGAGCCAAATACTGTCGCCGCCGCGAATCATGTCCAGAAAATAATTGCTGGTGCGCGCACCAAACTTTCCTGCGTTCTCACCCAAAACAAACTCACGCCATATCGCTTCTGGGTTGGGATCCAGGGCAAACCACAAGCCAAAAATACCCAGCGACAGTAAACCAATCAGGATGAGCTTATATAAGTCGCGCTTAAGTACATCAATGAAAAGCCACTCCCGCCAGCACCCGTACCAGAGGAGTAATGCAAAGCAGGCAGGCAAGACATAGGCAAAGGATTTATATAAAAGACCTAAGCCGATGCTGATTGCAGCAAACAAGGGAAAGAGGATGCGCGAGTCAAATGCAGCGCGACCCCAATAAAGCAATGCAAAAAATGGCAGGCTTAAGAAAAAGACTTCGGGCGGATCAGTGAGATAAGGACGCCCATAGCGGTAGGTTGCAAAGAAAGACAGCCAAACGAGAGCAGCAAGTAAACCGGTCTGCGGCCTCCCAGAAAAGCGCGCCACCGCTAAGAACAGAAATAGTGCCGTGAAGCCGGTATACAGAACGCTCGGCCAACGTAACTCCAGCAAGCCCCAGTTGGCAGCCCAGTCAGTGCTGGCAATCCCCTGCCAAAAGACCAGTGGTGGCTTGGTATTGCGCATGGCCTCCATCTCGGATTGCAAGGGTAGCCACTGCCCCAAGTCAGCCGTGATGCGGGCAATGTGCATATAGACGTACTCATCGCCATTTTTTGGGGCAAAGCGGCTATCGAGGGCAAAACAATAGGTGAGGATTGCTAAGACCAGAATCAGAAGCAGAAAACGAATGGGGGTCTGGCTACGCATCACACTATTTTATAAGGCTTAGGAAAATCCCCCAAAAATTAGGGTAAACCTGCAGGCGCTTAGATTAATTAATTGCAACAATATGGCAAGAGAGTCTATAAGCAGTGTTTTCTTTAGGTAAGTCAGCACTAAGATGGTGCTCTTGATAAAAATAGTAGTTGCTTTAATTATTTAATAATGGAGAGCATTCAAATGCACATTACCCTACGCAAACTAAGCTTAGGACTTACAGTCTTTTTAGGCTTATCGCAGGTCAGCATATTCGCTGCCGCGCAAAATGCCGACGCCACCAAGCTTTACCACCGCAGTCTTGCTGCTACCTGCGCCAACTGCCACGGCACCGATGGCAAAGGTGTACCAGAGGCAGGCATGCCGCTGATTAATAATCTGTCCAGTCAGCAATTGCTAGACGCCATGAAGGCCTACAAGTCAGGCGCACGGGAAGGTACGATCATGCCGCAGTTAGCTAAAGGCTACAGCGACGAACAATTGCAAATCATTGCCAACCAACTTGGTAAGAAATAAGGAGATGACTATGAATCGTCGACATTTTATGGGCCAAAGTGCTGCGGCCCTGGGTTTATTGACCGGTTTATCCGGCCCTGCCCGTGCAGCCAATTTACAAAAAGCCGAAATCCTCGTGATTGGTGGCGGATACGGTGGTGCTACGGCAGCAAAGTACCTGCGCTTATTCTCAAACAACACTGCACGCGTCACCATCATTGAACCCAATCCTGAGTTTATTTCCTGCCCAATGTCTAACCTCGTTGTGGGCGGCTCGCGAAAGTTATCCGAATTAACGGTTTCCTATGATGGTCTGAGCAAACGCCATGGCATCAAGATCGTCAAAGATAGCGTGATTAATATTGATGCCGCGAAGCAAACCGTACAACTGGCTTCCGGTAAGACGATGCGCTTTGATAAAGTGGTGCTCTCGCCCGGAATTGGCTTGATGATGGATAGCGTGCAGGGTTTAGCGCAAGCCAATCAAGATGGCGTGACTTTGCAAGCCTGGAAAGCAGGCCCCGAGACTGTGGCCCTACATAATCAAATCGCTGCGATGCGCGAGGGTGGTGTGTATGCCATTACCATCCCCGAGGCACCCTATCGCTGCCCTCCTGGCCCCTACGAGCGAGCTTGCCAGGTAGCCTCCTACTTGAAGGCCAACAACCCAAAAGGCAAGGTATTGATTTTGGATGCCAATCAGGATGTGATCTCCAAAACTGGACTCTTTAAGAAGGTATGGGCTGAGCAATACGCTGGCATGATCGAATACCGTCCGAAGCACAATGCGGTTGCAGTCGATGCGAAAACCAAAACCATCAAATTTGATGTGCAAGATGACGTGAAAGCCGACGTCTTAAACATTCTTCCTGCAATGCGTGCCGGCGATGTCGCGGTTAAATCGGGTATTGCTAACTCCAACGGACGCTGGGCTAATGTGAACTACATTAATTTTGAGTCCACTGCTGCTAAGAACGTTCACGTCATTGGCGATGCGATCCAGGTTGCACCACTCATGCCAAAATCTGGCCACATGGCAAACCAGCATGCCAAAGTAACGGCTGCCGCAATTGTTGCTGAACTCAGTGGCTGGGAAGTCAATCCAGCACCGGTTCTCACCAATACCTGCTACAGCTTTGTGAATGCCAGGGAAGTGGTTCACGTCGCTAGCGTACACCAGTACAATGCCGCCGAGAAGACCTTCAAAACCGTTCCGGGTTCGGGTGGCCTATCACCAGGGCCAACCACCCTTGAAGGTGTGTATGCCTGGGGTTGGGCTCGTAATATCTGGGCGGACAGCTTGGCCTAGTAGTTTTTTAGCCGGCGTTACGCCGAACGAAAAAAGGAGCTTATTCGTAAGCTCCTTTTTTATTGGGCGCGGCTAGTGTTAAGACGAAATGGCATTACGCGCATTGCGCGCCCGGCGGCGTTTACTAATAACAAAAAATGCTGCAGCCACAATCGGCGCGGCAATGGCAGCACTAATCTCAGGATAAATCGGCAAGCCCGCCTCTTTACCGCCTTTGGCCACATAGAACAAGAGGCCAACTAAGTAATAGGTCAAGACCAGTACAGATAAGCTATCCACCGTCTCTTGCATACGCAATTGCAGTTTTGCTCGCTTATCCATGCTGGCTAATAAAGCCTGTGTTTGCTCTTCATTGACGAACTCAATCCGCGTACGCAAGGTTTGGGTAGTTCGCGATACGCGATCCGATAACTCTTTGAGGCGGCGCTGTGTCCATAGGCAAGTACCCATGGCCGGCTGAAAGCGCCGATCCATAAATTCAACCAAGGTCTGAACACCTGGAATCGGCTCTTCATTCAGCTCAGCCAGATTTTTATTCACCAGCTGACTATAGGCTTCTGCGGCAGTAAAGCGCAGGCCAAACTCCGAAATCCATTGCTCCGTCTTCGATGCAAGCTGCGAGAGTTCTGCTAAAAATTCTCCGTTCTTTTTTAGCTGAATGCTGGTGTCTGATTGCAACAAGGCAATTTCTTTCGACATCTGCGCCAAATCCGACTCGGCGTTGCGTAGGGGTAAGGACAGCCCCTTGGCTACCGGAAAGGCCAGCATCGCTGCCATGCGGTAGGTTTCGACTTCGGTAATACGCCGCGCTACCCGGCCAGCTTGACGCGAGCCCAAGGTATTGTGCGGCACGTAATACGAAATAAAGCCATCCTCATTTAAGTTGAGGTCAGTCCAAAGCTGCGCACGTCGGTTCGACATGATGTAACTACCCAGTAGCGTATTGCCACTAAAAATAGCGGCCACTTCTTCTGCATCATTAAAGAGGCTGCGGTCTTCAAAGGCAATATCAATCGCCGTAATACGCTGACCTCCAGCTGCCTCAATCGATGGGCAAGCCATTTTTTTCAATAGTGCATTGAGGCGATCCAAAATGGCATGGCGCGTTTGAATAAGCGGCTTATCTACTGGAGTACTTTGCTGAACAATCGCAGCAATGGTCGCAAACTCGCCATGCAGCTCCCACTTAATAATGATGCGCTCAGGAGCGGCAGATAATTCGATTGATCGAAAGAAGTGATCTTGACTACTATTGCCTTTACTTTGAAAGGCTTTAGAGAGGCATTCAATCCAATCGATCTGCAATTGACGCGACTGTCCATCCAATAAGAATGCCTGCGACAAAATACGTTCTTTTGGCCACTGCGCAACGGGCGGCCTAGAATGCACTTCTTCGTGCAGCACCTGCCGTAAGGGGTGATCATAGGGTTTCATGTTGCGCACATCCCATTCATGGTCGTATTGAATTCTTAAATGATACCGCTAAATTTTGACCCAAAAAGAGCTTCGGGCGGCAAAAGAAGGCGCCCCTATAAAATAGAACTTCATTTGCCCTTATGGACCAAAAATACCGTATGTCGCTTGATCACCCCTTCAACTCCGAGCAGATAGTCCGAGTTCATTTAGCCGCATGCTATCGCTTGTGCGCACTCAATCAATGGGATGATCTGATTTATACGCATATTTCGGCAGCAATTCCGGGAGAGCCTGATCACTATTTAATCAATCCCTTTGGCATGCAGTTTGACGAAATCACCGCCTCGAGTTTGCTCAAAGTCAGTCTGCAAGGTGAATTGCTTCCCAATCAATCTGGCATGGTAAATCCAACCGGCTTTGCTATTCATGGCGCCATCCACCGAGCACGCGCCGATGCCCAATGCGTGATGCATTTGCATAACACCGCCGGCATCGCAGTCTCGGTTCAGCGCGATGGTCTGCTGCCTTTATCGCAACATGCTATGCGTTTTATGGGGCACCTTGGCTACCATGATTATGAGGGTCTGGCACTAACCGAATCCGAAGGAGCGCGTTTAGTTGCTCACCTGGGAAGTCATCCCGCCATGCTCTTGCGCAACCATGGCACGCTCACGGTAGGCCGCACCATTGCTGAAGCATATGTAGTGATGGCCACCCTGATTAAAGCCTGTGAAATTCAGGTGGCGGCATTAAGTAGCCCCAATCTGATCATGCCCGAACCTAGGATTATTGAGAAAGCGGCAGCCGATCTGCACGATTTTGGCGCGGAGGAAGGCATATTGGAATGGCCTGCTTTACTACGCAAGCTCGACCGAATTGACCCTAGCTACAAACAGTAAAGTAAACCAGTATCTTCGTCTTAATTTTCACCTGAAAGGAAAATGCCATGCCCACGATTAATGTTCAGATCTTTGCTGGTCGTACCTATGAGCAAAAACGTCAATTCGTTGAAGCGGTAACGCGCGTCACCTGCGAGACCCTCAACTGCTCAGCTGAATCGGTTGACATCATCTTGACGGATGTCACCAAAGAGAATTGGGCTACTGGTGGCGCTCTGTGGAGTGATAAAAAGTAGTGCCTTACAGCTACGCATCTGTCTTAGTTGACGGTGGAGTTGTTGCTACAGCAAGGTAAGGACGTTCGCCGCGGACAAGGCAATTACGAACATAGTCCATGCTGCTGCGTAAGCTGTAATAATCACTGGCCATTTTTTTAGGCACCTTGATGCTGAGCGCATCGGCTTCCATTTGATTTATCTTGCTAAGGTATACGTCGCATTGGCTGGGATCAAAATTAGCTGCTAACTCCTGTTCAAAAGTCCATAAGTCACCATACATTTTGTTAATCCGAGCTTGTACGCGTTTGTACCGGTGATCTGCTGTCAATTTAGGTCCACTGCTTAAGAGAGTTTTTCTATAGTAAATCATTGCAACAACATGGGTTGATTCTGCAATAGTTTGGGTACTTGGGTTTGGGGTGCTGGTGGCCTATAACCTAATGCACTATGGGGCCTAACATGGTTATAGTGCTTGACCCACTCCCCCACGATGATCTGGGCTTCTTTTAGGCTATAAAAGATCTCCCCATCCAGTAAGTTATCCCTGAAGGTGCCGTTAAAGCTTTCACAAAAGCCATTCTCCCAAGGACTGCCTGGAGTAATGTAGGCAGTTTTGACGCCAATGCCGGCAAGCCACTTGCGCAGGTCTTTGGCAATAAATTCTGGACCGTTATCCGAGCGTATGTACTCTGGGATACCGTTTTCAATCATGGCATTAGCCAGTTGTTCAATGACTTGGATTGATCCAATTCTTCTGGCGCAGAAGATCGTTAAACACTTTCTACTGAACTCATCAATTATCGTGAGCATGCGGATCTTGCCACCATAGGCATCTCTGATAAAGACAAAATCGTAACTCCAAACATGATTGAGGTGAGTAGCCCTCAGGCGCATACAACTACCATCGGAGAGCCAGAGTCTGCCTCTAGGAGGCTGCTTTTGCGGGATCTTTAGACCTTCCTCTCGCCAGATGCGAGCTACTTTTGCGGTAGTTGCCTGACCCCAACCGCTATTACGCATCATGCCCGCAATAAATCGATAACCGTAACGGCCATAAGTGCTGGCCATGCGGATAACTTCAGCCCTCAGCGGCTTTTCATCATCTCTGGGCAGCGGCATGTACCGATACGCTGCTCTGGATAGCCCCACTAAACTGCAGGCAGCCCGCTCAGAGATGTTGTGCCGATCCATGAGTAGCTGCGCTGCATTTTTACGCCTAGTAGGGCTTAGAAGTTTCCCTTGATAACTTCCTTGAGCATCACCTCTCGGAGCGATAAGTCTGCAACGAGCTTCTTGAGTCGGGTATTTTCCTGCTCTAGCTCTTTGTACTTACGAGCCTGATCGACTTTCATGCCGCCATAGATCTTGCGCCAGCGATAGTAGCTTTGCTCTACCGTGCCCACTTCTTTACAAGCTTGGGCTAGGGTTTTGCCATTAGCGGTTAAAACATCGATTTGACGCAATAAGGTGACGATTTGCTCGGGTTTGAGACGTTGGCCTTTTGCCATATTTAGCACTCCTTTAGGGTGAAGATTATCAAAAATCCTCTCTTTTGGAGTGGTACTAAAAATCAGGTCAGTTCAAGTTGACCCAAAAGGCTGGGATTTTGACCAGCCTTTTTTCTTTATTCAGACGCCATAAAGATCTGTAAAATGGATTGACGGACAAATCAATACCACTACAGGAGTTGCTTTCGCCTGATGAAATTCAAAGACTATTACGAAACGCTCGGCGTTGCCCGCACTGCAAGCCCGGATGAGATTAAACAAGCCTATCGCAAGCTAGCGCGCAAATACCACCCCGATGTCAGTAAAGAGGCAGGCGCAGAGGAGCGCTTTAAAGAAGTAGGCGAAGCATTTGCGGTATTAAAAGACCCAGAGAAGCGCGCAGCCTACGATCAAATGGGCAGCAATTGGAAAACTGGGCAAGACTTTAATCCCCCACCCGATTGGAATGGTGGCGCCTTTACAGATGGTGAATTTAGCGGCGACCAGAGTGACTTTTTTGAATCCCTGTTTGGCCGAGGTGCTCGCCCCCAAGCTGGCCGGCAATCGCAAGCGCGATCTGCCAAAGGCCAAGATCAGCACGCCAAGATCATGATTGATTTAATGGATGCTTACCAGGGTGCTAAACGTACTATTGGATTAAGCATGCCAGCGTATGATGATCAGGGTCAGTTGTTCATGCAAGAGCGCAAATTGGATGTGAGCATTCCGCAGGGCATTCGAGCGGGTCAGAATTTACGCCTAGCGGGCCAAGCCGGCCCTGGCTTTGGTGGTGGCCCAGCAGGCGATCTTTATCTAGAGATTGGCATTCATCCTGATCCGACCTACCGAGTCGATGGCAAGGATGTGTTTTTAGATTTACCACTGAGCCCATGGGAAGCAGCCCTGGGCACTACCGTCAATATACCGATGCCAACCGGAGCTTTGCTTGAACTTACTATTCCAGCGGGCACTGCTACTGGACGTAAGATGCGCCTTAAAGGCAAAGGCATCCCCAGCAAAGAGCCCGGCGATCTCTATGTTGTCCCCAACATTGTTTTACCCAAAGCAGAAACCGAGGCGCAAAAAGAAGCCTATCGCACACTGCAAGGGGCATTTGATTTCAAGCCCAGAAGTCACTTAAAGGGATAAATGGTATGGCACAAACTCACATTACCTGGATTGAAGGCAGCATTGTTGAACACGATGTACATATGACCATGGTGGAACTGGCTCAAGCGACTCAGACCCCAGAAGATCTCATCATGGCCTGGGTTTCCGAAGGCGTTTTAAGCCCAGCTGGAGCATCACCGCAGGATTGGCGCTTTAGTGGGAATTCCCTGCAGCGCGCTAAAACAGCTGTGCGCCTCATGCACGACTTAGAGCTAAATCTACCGGGTGTAGCATTGGCTCTAAATTTGCTGGAAGAGCTTGATCAGCTGCGCAGTCAACTCCACCTTGCCAATACCGGTTCGGGCAAAGAATAAGAAAATCTCAGGCTACGCTTCTGAACGGCTCAGCAACAATTCCCAGCGCTGAAGCATCGCATCGATCTGATTGGTAAGCTCAGTTAAGCGGGCTTGCATACTCGCGGCCAGTTCTGGCTCATTTTTGTATAAATCAGGATTGCTCATCGCGAGGCCAATCTCAGCCTGCTCTGTCTCAAGCACTTCAATCTGCAAAGGCAATGCCTCTAACTCTTGGCGCTCTTTGCTATTGAGTTTTTGAACGCTAGCTTTAGCGGCCACTGGCTTTGCGTCCTTGCTTTCTTTTTCTGCTGGCTTGATGCTTACTTTTGCAGCAGGCTCCGTTTTCAGACTGCCGTTTTCTGCGCGAATTTGATCGGAACGTGCCTTCTGAATTTTCCAGTCTTCATAGCCGCCTTCGTATTCACGCCAAAATCCATCGCCCTCATTGGCAATAATGCTAGTCACCACATTATCTAAAAAGTAACGGTCGTGACTAACTAAAAAGACGGTGCCCTTGTAGTCCTGAAGCAATTGCTCCAAGAGATCCAGGGTATCGATATCCAAGTCATTGGTGGGCTCATCGAGTACCAAGACGTTCGCTGGCCTTGCAAATAGGCGAGCAAGTAACAAGCGATTGCGCTCGCCACCGGATAAGGTGCTAACCGGTGAATTGGTTCGTTCTGGCGCGAATAAAAAATCACTTAAGTAACTCTTGACGTGCTTGCGATTGCCATTGATTTCAATCCACTCACTTCCAGGGCTAATGTAATCTTCCAGGGATGCGTTCAAGTCAAGGCCCTCGCGCATTTGATCAAAATAAGCTACTTCAATGCGCGTCCCCATTACGGCGGTTCCCGAGTCTGGAGTAATGGTGCCAAGAATGAGTTTTAATAAGGTTGTCTTCCCTGCGCCATTGGGACCAAGGAGACCAACCTTATCACCACGCAAGATGGTAGCCGTAAAGTCCTGAACGATCGGACGGTCATATGATTTAGATACGTTTTGCAAGTCCGCGACGATCTTACCGCTACGATCTCCCGCAGAGACAGCTAATTTCACCTGACCCATTTCATCGCGGCGCTGTGCACGACTGGCGCGTAATTTTTCCAAACGAGCGATACGGCCAACGCTACGCGTACGCCTTGCCTCAACCCCTTTGCGAATCCAAACCTCTTCTTGGGCGAGCAGTTTATCTGCCCTTGCATTGGCTAAGGATTCGGCATTGAGCTCTTGGTCTTTTAAGACCTCATACGCTGAAAAGTTACCGGGGTAACTGCGCAGAATGCCGCGATCCAGTTCGACGATTTGGGTGCAAACGGCATCCAAGAATGCGCGGTCATGGGTAATCAAAACTACCGAGCCTTGATACTCACGTAGTAACTCTTCTAACCACGTAATGGAGTCGAGGTCTAAGTGATTGGTTGGCTCATCCAGCAGCAGTACGTCTGGAACCGCAACCAAGGCTTGCGCCAAGGCGACTCTCTTTTTCGTGCCACCCGATAGCGCCGTGATTTTCATCTCGGCTTGCAAATGCAATCGATCTAGGGTTTCGTGTACGCGCTGCTCCCAATTCCAACCACTAACTGCCTCTAAGGCGGATTGCAGTTCATCGAGGCGCTGATGGGATGCATCATCCCAATCTCCCACACTGAGAGCCTCGTATTCTTCCCTTAAGGACTTCGCCTGAGATACGCCTTTCGCGACTGCATCGAATACGGTCTCCGTCGCCTCAAAAATCGGCTCTTGGGGCACATAGGCAATACGCAAACCTTGTTGGTATTGCAATAGCCCATCGTCTAGCTTTTCAAGGCCAGCCAGAATTTTAAGCAGAGATGACTTACCAGTGCCATTACGACCAATTAAGCCGATGCGCTCGCCTGATTCCAGGGAAAAAGCGGTGTTCGCCAGTAAGTCAACGTGGCCAAAGGCCAGTTTTGCATCAGTAAGTACGATTAAAGCCATGCCGCATTATCGTCTGTTCTGAAAACTCAGGCCGATAAACAGCATGGTTAAGGCTTCCCCTATTGGGGGTGCTCGGCCAAATACTCCAATGCAAGGGCCTCGGCGACTTTAATGCCATCGATTCCGGCGGACATAATGCCGCCAGCGTAACCTGCGCCCTCACCTGCGGGGTAAAGGCCTTTGATATTCAAACTTTGGTAATTGGCACCACGCGTAATCCGCAATGGCGATGAAGTGCGCGTCTCAACCCCGGTCAATACGGCATCATTCATGGAAAAACCCGGTATCTGTTTTTCAAATGCAGGAATAGCCTCGCGAATCGCCTCAATAGCGTAGTCGGGCAAGCTGCTGGCGAGATCCGTTAAATGCACGCCGGGTTTATAGGATGGCAACACGCTACCAAAGTCAGTCGATGGCCTCTGCGCTAAAAAATCCCCAACCAATTGACCGGGTGCTTCGTAATTTTTGCCGCCGAGCTCAAATGCCTTGGATTCAATGGCACGCTGAAATTCAATTCCAGCCATTGGGCCGCCCGGATAATCTTCTGGGTTAATGCCAACCACAATGCCGGCATTGGCATTACGTTCATTACGCGAATACTGACTCATGCCATTGGTGACCACGCGGTTCGGCTCTGAAGTAGCGGCCACCACCGTGCCACCCGGACACATACAAAAGCTATAGACCGAGCGCCCATTTTTGGCGTGATGTACTAATTTGTAATCGGCCGCCCCAATTAAGGGGTTGCCCGCATGCGGTCCCAGGCGCGCCCGATCGATCATCGACTGCGGATGCTCTATCCGAAACCCAATTGAAAATGGCTTTGCCTCTAAATACACGCCAGCATCGTGAAGCGCCTGAAAAGTATCGCGCGCACTATGCCCCAAGGCCAATACAACCTGGTCGGCAACAATGCGTTCACCGTTCTCCAATACAAGCCCCCGTATCGCCTGATCCTCAATATCAAAGCCCGTTACTTTTTGGGAGAAGCGAATTTCACCGCCTAGCGCAATAATTTCTTGGCGCATTTTTTCAACTACACCCACTAAGCGAAAGGTACCAATGTGCGGCTTAGCTACGTACAAAATTTCTTCAGGGGCACCAGCCTTAACGAACTCATGCAATACCTTGCGGCCATAAAACTTCGGGTCCTTTACTTGGCTCCATAATTTGCCATCGGAAAAGGTGCCTGCACCACCCTCCCCAAATTGCACATTGGACTCGGGATTGAGGGTGCTCTTGCGCCACAGGCCCCAGGTATCTTGGGTGCGCTCGCGCACTGCTTTTCCACGCTCGAGGACAATCGGCTTAAAGCCCATTTGCGCAAGCAGCAGGGCTGCAAAAATACCGCAGGGGCCAAAACCAATGACGACTGGCCGCTGCTCTATTTTTTGTGGTGCTTTCGCAATAAAGTGATAGCGCGTATCGGGCGATGGTCGGACATGAACGTCGCCAGCAAAGCGAGTGAATACCTGCGCTTCGTCCTTGACGGAAACGTCGACGGTATAAATAAAAGCAAGAGCCACATTTTTGCGTGCGTCATAGCTGCGCTTAAATACCTCAAAGGAAATCATATCTTTTGGGGCAATTTTAAGAAAACGCACAATGGCCGCCTCCAATGCTTCTGGGGCATGGTCAATCGCCAGGCGCAGTTCGGTAATTCGAATCATAGGGCTATACGATACACAGTCTTGGGCAAGACGTAATCATCTGCAGCTACTCCTGTTTTTTGGTTATATTAGACGCCATGCAATCCCTATCCCTATTTCAGTCTCGTATCGGCCTAGGCACATGGCAGATAGGTGAAGACCCCAGCCAAGTAAAGGCCGAATGCGCAGCCATTGCACATTCTCTTGAGGTGGGATATCGGCTCATCGATACCGCAGAAATGTATGCCGGCGGCATTGCTGAATCGCTGGTTGGCAAGGCGCTAGGCGCTTTCGCTTCCAGTCGTCGTACTGAAGTGACTTTAGTCTCCAAGGTGCTGCCACACAACGCCAGTAAGAATGGCACGATTAAAGCCTGCGAAACCAGTTTGCGGCGCATGCAATGCGATTACCTGGATCACTACCTCTTACACTGGCAAGGCAGTCATTCCTTTGAAAGCACCATTGAGGGATTTTTAACGCTTCAGGAGCGCGGGCTGATCCGCCATTTTGGTGTGAGTAACTTCAATCAAGTAGCGCTCCAGTCCTGGCGCAAAGCCGAAGTGAATGTAGGATCCCCCTCTCGCTGCCAAAGCAATCAGGTGTATTACGCCCTGAATGAACGTGGCGTTGACTTTGATTTACTGCCCGCCATGAATCATCTTGATATCGCACTCATGGCGTACTCGCCACTTGGCACCGGAAATCTTGCACAGCACCCTGGTCTATCACTACTGGCCGCTGAACATGGTCTGACTGCTGCCCAGTTAGCACTGGCATGGATTTTGCGCCACCCCCATGCGGTCGCCATCCCGAAATCCACCCACTTCACTCGTATTGAAGAAAACTGGCAAGCAAATCAAATTCAATTGAGCGCTGCTGTGTTGAGTCAATTGGACGCCCTCTTTCCAGTGCCGACGCGCGCTAGCCGATTAGCCATCATTTAAATTTGCAGAGACATGATTGCAATTGAAACCCGGCCTTGGTTAGAAGCGCGCGATGCTGCATATGCCATTCGTTACGCTGTTTTTGTGAAAGAACAAGGTATTCCAGTCGAATTGGAAATCGATGACTACGACCCCATTGCCGAGCATGCGCTGGCCTTCGTCGATGGTCAGTGCGTTGCCACAGCCAGAGTCTATCTGGATCAGCAGAATCCCAGTAAAGCCAAGATTGGGCGCATGGCAGTGCTAAAGGACTTTCGTGGCCAAGGCATTGGAACGGCCTTACTCGGCGAATCAATCCGCGCCGGCATGATGCGAGGTGCAAGCGTATTTGAGCTCCATGCGCAGCAAAGTGCGGTGCCTTTCTATGCCAAACTACAATTTAAGCCCGATGGTGCCATCTTTGACGAAGTGGGTATTCCCCATCAATGCATGCGGCTGGTTCTGGGCGCTCCAGCGCCCTAATACCCCAAGGGGATTATGATGGTCTGTTTTCTGCGGCCAATCAGGGCAAATAGCAGATTAATCTAGGGATCTTTTCATGGCATTGCGCGCAACCATTCATAAAGCAGAGCTCCACATCTCCGATGGGGATCGCTACTACTATGCCAGCCACCCCTTAACGATTGCAAAGCATCCGTCCGAGACCGATGAGCGCATGATGATTCGCATTATTGCCTTTGCACTCAATGCACAAGAACATTTAGTCTTTACCAAAGGATTAAGCGATACCGATGAGCCTGATATTTGGGTGAAAGACCTGACTGGCGCGATCAATCTATGGATTGATATCGGTCAGCCTGATGAGCGGCGCATTCTAAAAGCCTGCGGCCGATCTGATCAGGTGGCAGTCTATTGCTATGCCGGCAACACCAGTAAATTATGGTGGGATGGCATCAAAAATAAACTGGAGCGCGCGCGCAATCTACGCATTGTCGCCATACCCGAAGAGCAGTCCAAGGCTTTAATTGCGCTGGTGGAGCGCAGCATGATTATTCACATCAATATTCAAGATGGTGAAATGCTGGTCTCTGCAGACCAAGGTCAAGTCACCGTGGTTCCGGAGATCTGGAAAGCGCCTGCTAACTAAGGCATTTGTCCTCAGAAGCGAACACTGCGTTGATTGATATGAAACCTCGCTTAGTTCTGGATACCAATGTCATTTTAGATTTGCTGGTGTTTAAAGATCAGACTACTGAACCCATTCGGCAACTGCTTGATGCCAAGCTCGTGGATGCAGTTCGAAGTGAAGCATCGATGCTAGAGCTCATCGATGTAATTCAGCGCCCGATGTTTAAGCTAAGTCAAGAAGAGCAAGAATTCATTCTGCAGGCATGGGAAAGTGTTACTCGGCTGCTGGAGAACACTGCGATTGAGCTGGCTCCGTTGACTTGCCGCGACATTGATGATCAAGTCTTTCTTGATATGGCCTACAGTGTTCGACCGGCCTTACTATTGAGCAAAGACCTACGCGTCTTAGAATTGCAAGGCATTGCTCAGCGCCATAGCGTCGAAATTAGTCGGGATTACGAGCGTGTGCGACACTTTTCTACCCAATCAACTGAAGGTATTCAATGACACAAAAACCCCGTATGGCGCAAGCATCCGATGGACGCTTTGCACCCAATACCCAACTGCAGCATGTGAAGACTGGCGGCCTCTATCGGGTGGTTTGCTTGGCCAATATCGAAGCCGACCTAGCGCCCGCGTATGTATACGAATCACTGCAAACCCATGATTTTTGGATTCGGCCCCAAGCTGAAATGGAAGATGGTCGCTTTGTAGTAGTGGCTAAAACTAATTAGGAGGCGCTGCCATGTCAAGTGAAGAACGCATTACTACCTTAGAAGTGAAGCTCAGTTTTACAGAGGACTTGATTGAGAACCTCAATCAAACGATCTACAAACAACAGCAGCAAATTGAATATTTGTACCGCGAGATCAAGTCACTGAAGGAACAGATGAGCGCGAGCGGCTCTGAAGGGCTGGGTGGCGGTAGCGACACTAGAGACTTACGCGACGAAATACCGCCCCACTACTAAACTGCAATTAGGCTGCTACTGCGGCCACTGACTGAATCTGATCCATGGCTTTTTCCAGATGGGCCACCGTACGATCAACGTGCGTCAGCTTCTCCAGACCAAACAATCCAATACGGAAGGTTCTAAAGTCAGGGCGCTCATCGCACTGCAAAGGTACGCCGGCAGCCGTTTGTAAGCCCAAAGCAATGAATTTCTTACCCGTCTGAATGTCTGGGTCTTCGGTATAGCTCACCACCACACCAGCTGCCTGAAATCCGGGAGCAGCTACTGAAGGGTAGCCACGCTCAACCAACATCGCACGTACTTTTTTACCTAATTCGATTTGCTGATTACGCAAGTGATCAAAACCCAAGGCTTGCGTTTCTTGCATCACATTACGTAAAATTTTCAAAGCGTCGGTTGGCATCGTAGTGTGATACACGTGACCACCTTTTTCATAGGTTTCCATGATCTGTAACCACTTTTTCAGATCGGTTGAAAAGCTGGTGCTCTGTGTGCTGTCGATCTTGGTGCGGGCACGTGCGCTCAGACCAATTAAGGCGCAGCATGGCGAGCTGCTCCAGCCCTTTTGTGGCGCGCTAATGACAACGTCTACCTTGCACGCCTTCATGTCAACCCACATTGCGCCAGACGCAATGCAATCGAGTACAAACAAGCCACCAACCGATTCCACCGCATCACCTACTGCACGCAGATAGTCTGCTGGCAAAATAATGCCGGCTGAGGTTTCAACGTGGGGCGCAAAGACGACGGCTGGCTTCTCTTTTTTAATGTAGGCCACTACTTCTTCAATCGGGGCTGGTGCATATGGCGCCTGCGTGGTATTTTCGACTTGCTTGCCCTTGATCACATGAATGTCTTGGGTAATGTTGGCCATATCGAAAATTTGCGTCCAGCGGTAGCTAAACCAGCCGTTGCGCAAGACCAAGATTTTTTCTTGGTTTGCAAATTGACGTGCCACTGCTTCCATGCCAAACGTGCCGCTACCAGGAACTACAATCGCCGAGCTCGCCTGATAGGCATCTTTCAGTACGCTAGAGATGTCCACCATGACTCTTTTGAACTCTTCGGACATATGGTTGAGCGAGCGGTCGGTATAGACCACTGAAAACTCCAACAACCCATCGGGATCAACGTTTGGAAGCAAGCCAGGCATGCTATCTCCTTAATAATGTAAGCAATAACCCACAATGATACTGGTCATCGGGAAACTACGTGTTTCTAGGGATATCGCCTAGCGATAAGGCCGCGTAGCCGTTTCCAGGGCAACCGATTGGCCTTTTTCCGCCATATGGTGAAGTTTAGCTAAAAGCTCCTTAATCTCCCGGTCGCTCAAAGGGGCGAGTTTTTCGGGGATTAAACCGTAGTTTTCCACCATCAAGCGAATGGCGCTACGGCGGCCCAAGATCTTAATTAAGAGATACAGACCCAATAAAATGGCTAAAGCAATGGCGAGAATGGACATAAATTGAGGGTCAAAGATTGACTAGGACAGGAAATAAGCCTGAATCTTAGCAAACCCCGCTGGCTTATCTGACAAACGGCAATTCATCCCAGCAGGTGGTGTAGTGGGGTGAGCGATTTTCAGAGCGCATGGCCCAGCCCACGGTATTTCCCATTGCCGCCGAATGCACGGTCTTTTTTCCAAAACGGGTATTAAGGGAGTCCATTACCTTCATTAACTCGGCTGATTTGTGATTCCAGCTACGGTCATCAAATAAGCTGTGTTGTTGCTGCGCTTTTTCTGAAATGCCACTCAGTACAACACCGGCTTTTTTATAGCGATATCCAGCTTTAAAAATGCGTCGCAAACCGGTCAGTGCAGCATCCGTTAATACCAGGGTGTCATCACACGCCTCCACTAATCCAATTGCAATGCTTGGACTGTATTGCGGCTCACTCGGCTTAAAGCGATTGGTCCGCACAAATACCTGAATCATCGCTGCCATCGATGATTGCGCACGCAACTTTTCGCAGGCCCTGGCTATGTGGGTCGCTACCGATTCCTCAAGCTCCTCGCGGCTAATCACCGCCCTACCAAAACTACGCGATGCAATAATTTGCTGCTTAGCAGGCACTACCTGCTCCAGCTCCAAACAGGAAATGCCACTGAGCTCACTGCATGTACGCTCCATCACCACACCAAAATGAGTTCGAAGCATTTTGGGCGAGGTACAACGCAGATTCCATACCGTCTCAATCCCCATGGCCTGCAGTCGTAAGGTGAGTTGGCGGCCTACTCCCCATACCTCGCCCACCTCGGTGATCGATAGCCAATGTTCGAGCTCTGCATCCGTTAATGCATTGAGGTCACACACCCCATTAAATGTCGGATGTTTTTTAGCCAGATGATTGGCTAACTTGGCCAAGGTTTTAGAAGCGCCCATACCCACGCACACCGGCAATCCAGTCCATTGCCGAATACGACTGCGCATGGTCTCGCCCATTGCAATTGAGCTCGGATAAAGATGGGTGACGGCATCAATACGTAAGAAGCTTTCGTCAATGCTATAGACCTCCATGTCTGGCGAAAAGTCGCGCAAGATGGAAACTACGCGATCACTCATATCGCCGTACAAGGTGTAGTTTGACGACAGCGCCTGTATGCCATGCTGCGCAGCTAAGTCCTTGAGTAAAAACCAAGGCGTCGCCATCTTCACGCCCAATGCCTTCACTTCGCTGCTGCGCGCTACAGCGCAGCCATCATTGTTGGATAACACTACCAGCGGCACACCCTCTAGGCGCGGCTGAAATACCCGCTCGCATGAAACGTAAAAGTTATTGACATCCACCAAAGCAAAATGCGCGGCGCGCGACGTTACCCCCATCGCTGCCTCCATGATCAAGAATGGGTGACGTGGCGCTGCTGGGCATGCGGCGCCGCTTTATTAATGTATTTACGCACCACACCAATCACGACGCCCCAGACTTGCAACTCAGCGCCATCCGTAAAGGTGATTACTGGGTAGCTGGGATTTTCAGGGCGCAGCTCGATCGTGCCGCGGTATTTGTATAAGCGCTTGATGGTGTAGTCGCCATTGACAACGGCGACGATGATGTCTTGGTGCTTAGGCTTGAGGGCTCGGTCTACTACCACCTTATCGCCGTCTTCAATGCTGGCGCCCATCATTGAATCGCCGCGCACCGTAAACAAAAAGGTGGCGGGCTTATTCTGAATCAAGTACTGATTCAGATCGAGCGCATCCTCAACATAATCCCCTGCAGGCGAAGGAAAGCCGGCAGATAAGCCATGCACCAGTAGGCGCAACTCGGCAGGTGGAGCCTCGAAGGCAAGGCGTTCGGGGGTTTGGCTAAGGCCCAACTCAGAAACAGCCTGAATCGGCCTTAAAACGGGGGAATTCATGGTGGTTTTCGTTAAAGTACTGTATAAAAACACAGTATAAACACCCCATCCTAAAAATGCCAAATTTACTAAAGGAATTGGCTTTTTAATGCTCCTGGGCGTGAATTCAGGCGTCCTCGGCTGGTAAGATCAAACGCATACTTCTTCAGAAAGCACTTCGCCATGCCAAACCTCCTCCCCTTTTTCGCGCAATGGGGTCTCACTGCCCTCTCCCTGTGGGTTACGAGTTTTGTTTTTGATGGCATTCAGTTTGATGGCGCAGCGGCCCTCATTGTTGCTGCCCTGGTATTGGGTTTTGCCAATGCGATTGTGAAACCCATCCTCATTTTGCTCACGCTCCCACTAACGGCCTTGACGATGGGCCTCTTCTTGCTGGTCATTAATGCCTTGGTCTTAATGCTGGTCTCAACCGTGGTGAGTGGTTTTACGATCTCTGGCTTTTGGACTGCCTTCTTTGCAGGCATCTTTATTTCTGTATTTAGTCTTTTTATTGGCGCCAGCGTTTTTAAAACCGAAGTACGTTACGAGCGTCATTAAATCCGATCCCAACTGTGCATGGCAGCACGGCAGGGATGGGGTTTATTCATAACCCCTTCGGCATTCTGAGCGATGATCGATGCGCCGCCTGTTAAAAATCCGAGGCCCAGTGCCAACGCTTGATGTACTGCCGCCTCTTTGTTAATACCAACCTGGGGCTTTGCTAACGTACCCTGCAAGCGTACTAAATTAGCCAGATCAACGCCCGCCGTTAGCCCTGATTTTTCTTTGGGGTAAAAAGCTAAATTAATCTGTTCGCTGCTCAAATTAACGGCTCCAGCCAAAACAATATTTAAACGGTCTGTTTCAACGCCGATGGAATCCCGAACCGTCACTAGTCCATTCTTGACTGGTAAATAAGCAACCGCACACTCGAGGGTTGTTTCATTGGTCTTTTTTCGCATCGGATTAATCGCATCAAATAAGCTAATCAATACATCACCACCTTGGTTCATGAGGCTCGACGCAAGGCGTGCACTACCAATCGTGATCTGGCTTTGGCCATTTAAGTTCGAAGCAATTTGGTGCAGGCTTTTACCGCTACTGGTGAGATTAAATGCAGCGCGCATGTCACCGCCATTCACCTTTTCCCTAGAATTGGTTGAGGCCAATAATTGCTCTAAGGTAAAGCCACTAGCCTGACCTTTCAATGTCCAGTTAGGTAAACCCTGCAGATTATTAACGCGGGCAGAGCCTTCAAACTGGCCATTCCCCAACTGAAATTCCGCCTTGGGAATATCGATCTGCTGCGGACTGAGGCGCGCCAGTATGGCTACTTTTTTGAGCACCACTTTGCTGGGGAGAACCAACTGAGCAATGTCAACATTCAGCGTGCCATTACCATTGGGTAGGTAATCTAGCGGTAATGGGGTATCGCCAAAGAAACGCTCTGCAGCCGGAGTCTGGCTGGATGGCGCAATAGTATTGAACTCTTTAGTGGCGGCCGTATTGGCGCTAGATGCTCCAGATATGGGCTTTATAGGTGATGTCGGCGAGGTGAACGCTGGTATAGCCGACAAATCGAGCTCGTCTGCTTTAAACGAAAGATCAAACTGACTAGGCTTGCTTGGATTGAGTGCCGCCGTTCCCTTGAGTTGCGTTGGCTTGCCACCCAGCGCCACCTCAAAATCGAAATTAACATCAATTGCCTCTGTCCCTATGCTGCGCAAAACCTCTCGAATCGAGGTCATCTTACCTTTGATCGCAATCGTAAACGTACCCTGCTTTAGGTCGGCATTGATCGCTGTCTCAGCGCCACTTTTTTGCAGCGACAAACGTGAAATCCCATAGCTACTGACGGCAGCGCCACTCGGCTGATAATTAATCTGGCCATTGGTCAAGTTGAGGTTTTCAATTAACACTAAATTAAGATCTGTGGCATCAGCATCACTGGCTAATTTTTTTGCATCGGCTTGTGCCACGCCGGACGAGGAGGATGCTGCTGCTGCACTACTCGGTATAGCAAGATCACCCATCAGCCAATTGCCATCACCCTTTGCATTGGTTTCTAGATTCAAAGTCAATCCAGCTAATTGAATGCTGCTTATTTCAATCCGGCGACTTAGCAATGGCAAAAGACTGATTTCTAAAGCTACTTTTTCTAGGCTTGCCATTTGTGGGTTCTTGGTCCAAGCCGCATTACTAAAACTCACTTGCTCTGCCGATACCGCGATCTTCGGAAAAAATCCCAAACGCACAGGCCCTGCGATTGTCAGCTCACGCCCGGTTGCTTCACGCACCTCCAGTACCAGCATCTGCGTTAACTTAGCGGGGCTAATGAGAGTGCCTAGATAAGCAAGCCCAATCAGCAAGGCAACCATAAGCGCGCCAAGCCCAATCAGTGCTCTTTTTAATGGTCTGCTCATCTTACTTTACATATTCTTTTGCCCATATCTCAATATAGCGCAATCGCCTTGGCATGGTCACAATCGAAAGGTATAAAGTATTGGAATGAACATATCAAATACCATTACCCAACCCATTAGTCGATGGCTGATTACTGCGCTTTGCTGCATTCTTACTGCATGGGTGCCGCTGGCATCAGCTCAAGCTCCATCCAGCGAGCCATTGCCTGTGCCACTCGATGCGATTGCCTCACTGGACGTAGCTCGATACATGGGCACATGGTACGAAGTGGCCAAGTATCCCAACTGGTTTCAGAAGCGCTGCATTGCGAACACCAGCGCAACGTATGCTATTCAGCCCGATGGCATGCTGCAAGTACTCAATCGCTGCCAAAAAGAAGATGGCACCATGAGCGAAGCGCTCGGCGCAGCCAAACAAGTAGGCGATGCCAACTCACCCAAATTGGAAGTCCGTTTTGCACCAGCCTGGCTCTCTTTTCTGCCCTTTGTTTGGGGCAATTACTGGGTGATTGACTTAGACCCGCAGTATCAGCTTGCAGCAGTCAGTGAGCCAAGCCGCAAATACCTGTGGATTTTGTCGCGCACGCAAACCGTTGAATCCAAAGCCTATGACGCCTTATTGCAGCGCTTAAAGGAAAAAGGGTTTAATCTCGATGCAATTGAAATCTCAAAACAAACGACAGCAAAACCCATCACGCAATAAGCCATGAGTACGATCACCCGAATTTGTTTTGCCCGTCATGGTGAAACCGACTGGAACGCCGAACGCCGCATGCAAGGCCATATTGATATCCCACTCAATAGCCATGGGCAAGCGCAGGCACAGCGCTTAGCGCAATCGTTGCGGCATGCAGGCCATGCCTTCGATCACCTGTACTCCAGCGATTTAGAGCGCGCTGCCGATACAGCTAAACAGGTATCGATTGCATTAGGGCTTGGCATCACTATTAATCCCATCTTCCGCGAACGGCATGTTGGGGTTTTGCAGGGCCTGCTCTTAGATGATGCACCGTATGCAGTACCAGAAGTGTGGCAAGCGCACCTAGCACGAAATATCGAGCATGACTTAGGTGGTGGCGAAAGTATCCAGCAGTTTCATGAACGCGCGCAGCAGGCCTTGGCAATGCTAGTAGCTGCACATCCAGGTCAAACCGTTTTGGTCGTGAGTCACGGCGGAACCCTCGACATGATGTACCGTATTGCTACTAAACAAGCGTTGGATCAGGCACGGGTTGCTGTAGTCCCCAATACATCCTTAAATTGGATCGCCTTTGATGGAAAGGCTTGGTCGGTTGAGCGCTGGGCCGATACCGATCACCTCAGTACCCTAGCCCTGGATAACGTGGACCTTTAATGCGGCCCGCAACAGATGCTCTTACTTCGTTAGCTTCGTAATCTTGTTACCCTGAATACCAATACCTGCCATGGCGCCTTTTTGGTCAGTGATGAAGGCATAGATATCGTCTTGTGTAGTAATTGTGGTGGTTGAGGTTGCCATGCCCTGATCAACTAATACAACGCTTGGCCCAACGCCCACCTCAAAACCTTGGGTTGAGTCGAGCGCGTTTAAAGCGGTGTTTTTCATGAAAAATAATACGTATGCAAATTGTTGGGCTCCTGCCTGTAAACCATAGGAGCCGCCCGCAGTGTTGTAATAAGCTGCCGGCCTTCCCTCCCGAAATAAAACACCGTCACCATATTGGCCACCCACAATAAAGCCGGCCTTGGTAACCACTGGAAATACCAGGCTTGCAACGGCTTTTTCACTCAGCTTTTTTGCATTGGCATTGCTGGCAATCAATTGATTGAGTACGGTCCGTGCGCTCCGGTCGAGATCTGATCGGCTATCTGCATGGGCAACTCCGAAACCAACAGTAACTGTAATCAACAAAATTACAGCGCGGCATTTGACAAAAAGCGTAGTCAGAATGACTTTGGCAGTAGAGGATGCGATATTGAAATAATTGATCATGAACCGAATCGTACCCGATTCCGCTTCGCAAGCGCAAGAGCCCAGCACGGTAAAAAGCTGAGGGACATGGGGCCTACGCCGAAAATTATCCTACACGCTTTACCACCATCGTATTGATTGATTGGTGACTGGAGTACGGAGTCTGGTGACTGGTGTCTGGGAGCAATGCGGACGCATTGCTAGGAACGATGCGCTAGCATTGCGTTCGCATTGCGAACGCATCACCCAAACTGCGGCATTTTAAAATCACCATCTTTGCCATTTGGCCATCAGAGCACTAGCCATCCTGCCTATGCAATGCAGTTGATCTGAGATTGGGTGATGTGCAAGCCTAAAAATGCAGCAACTCAAAAAACATTTTTTTGTATGGTCGCCTCAACGAAAACAATTTCAGTCTACGTTTATTTTCATTTCACGAACACGATTATTTATTGAAATCCCGCTTCGATCGTCAATCATTGCAATGAGTATCCGGCAAAATTGATAGTGAGTTTATCCAATTAAATCTAAATAAGCTAAATTACGCTTGCTCAAAATTCGCTAAATCTTCTAAAAAATAGGATTTTTAGACGAGCATTCGGATACTATCCCACATAAAAATCTGTAATCTCCTACACAATTTTAAGTAAGAGATGACGTAAGAAAGTTATCTAAATTGGGTAGTTTTCTGAGCGTAGCACCAAGGATTGATGGCGGCATCATTAAACAAACAAAAACCTGGGTCAAGATTCCTGCCCTTAGACTATTTCCAGCTAAGATTTAGCTTCTTGTGCGTAGCCGCACAATCTCTTAAATAGAGGTTGATAAGGCTTTGATAAGGAATACCCACCTCTTCTGATACCGATTTAAAGTAGCTCACCGAATCCTCATCCAGTCTAATGGTGATGGGCTTCTTGAGCATTGAAGCATATGGGTTTTTACGTGCTTTTGAGAAATCATATTCTTTACGCATCTTCGTCACCTTTAATAAGCTTTTGACTCTTTGGGGGTTGCCTTACGAGCCGAAATAATACGAACGACATTACCCTCGCTTCGATAACAATGGCAAACCAAAATTACGCGAAGAGAATGACTTACTCCCAGCAAGATAAATCTGTCTTCATCCTCCGAATGATCTGGATCGGAAATTAACTTAGCACTTTCATCATAAAACACGGATTTCGCCTCCTCAAACGAAATGCCGTGTTTTTTCAGATTAGCCGAAGCTTTTTCATGGCTACTGGAATGCTGCCATCTTGATAACTACCCATGCGCTCATAAGCTACGCGGCGGCGAATATGGCGACGATCTTCGGCCAAATTGGCCAAATGACTGAAGTAAGTAAAGGCTCTGAGGACCTTCATTGCGCTGTCGCTGCTCAATCCTTTGAGCAACTTCGTTAATTCTTGATTTGCCTTTTGATTGGCATCTCGATGAAAGGAAACGGATAGCTTTCTGATTTGTTCCACTAAGCCATAAACGGCATCGCCATCTTGCTCCCGAACAACATCACCAAGAATCTTGCCTAGCAGGCGAATATCCTCGGTTAAAGGTATTTCAGAATTTCCCTTGATTGCCATTTAGTTTTTTTGGAATAATGATCTAGCGTACCACTGAGATCGGGCTTTAACTAGCCGATATCAATAATTACAGGGGGCACGATGACTTTATACGGATTTAAGGGCAGAACGCATCGATGCAATAACCTCTTGATAGTTAGGCTTTGAATAAATTGCAGAGCCTGCCACAAAAGTATCCGCTCCAGCTTGCGCAATTTGTGCAATATTACTTACGTTTACACCACCATCTACCTCAAGCCGAATTTTTTTGCCGCTATTGGCTTCATGAGCATTCAAAATCTTTCTAACTGATCTCAACTTATCTAGGGTTGATGGAATAAATGATTGACCCCCAAAGCCAGGATTAACAGACATTAACAAAATCAAATCAACTTTATCAAGAATGTAATCCAAGCAACTTAAAGGAGTTGCGGGATTTAAGGTGATACCAGCCTGACAACCACTATCCCTGATGAGACCTAAGGTGCGATCAATATGGGCGCTAGCCTCAGGATGAAAGCTAATTAAATTTGCACCCGCTTTAGCAAAGTCTGGAATGATGCGATCAACGGGCTGAACCATGAGATGAACATCTATACATGCTGGCTGGCCATCTTTGACAGCATAAGATCGTATCGCTTCGCATACCAAAGGTCCAATGGTCAAGTTTGGTACGTAATGATTATCCATTACATCAAAATGAATCCAGTCCGCACCAGCAGCCAACACGCTACTGACCTCTTCTCCCAGTCGCGCAAAGTCTGCCGATAAAATTGATGGAGCAATAATGTATTGATTATTCATATAATTTCCAAGATGCACAATAATGCACTAAACAGCCATCAAAGCCTGTGTGGCACGAAGCATTTGACAGCTATAACCCCATTCATTGTCATACCAAGAAAGTACCTTTACCAACTTGCCATCCTTAGAGACACGAGTTTGAGTGCTATCAAAAATACTGGGCAAAGGATTATGGTTAAAGTCTACAGAAACCAAAGGTAAAGTGTTGTAAGCCAATACCCCCTTTAGAGCTCCCTCGCTGGCTTTCTTTAGAATTTCATTTACCTCATCTACGCTGGTAGTGCGGGACGGTACAAAAGTTAAATCAACTACTGAGACATTAATGACGGGGACTCGCATTGCGAAGCCATCGAACTTACCCTGCAATTCTGGTAGTACCAAACCTACAGCTTTGGCAGCACCCGTTTTGGTGGGAATCATACTCATCGTTGCAGATCGAGCTCGGCGCATATCCTTGTGATACACATCGGTTAATACTTGGTCATTGGTATAAGCATGGATGGTAGTCATGAGGCCAGATTCAATGCCAATGCTATCTAACAGGGGCTTAACAATTGGAGCTAGGCAATTAGTTGTGCAACTAGCATTAGAGACAACAATATCGGTAGGCTTTAATGATTGATGGTTGACGCCGTAAACAATTGTGGCATCTACATCATTTTCTCCCGGGGCGGAAATCAATACTTTTTTTGCGCCTTGCTGGATATGCACCATAGCCTTTTCTTTTGAAGTGAAGACGCCAGAACACTCAAGAACCACATCCACATCGTAATCCCCCCATGGTGTTTCTTGGGGGTTACGGGTTGAAAACATTTTTATTCGATCACCATTGATGACCATATTGTCGCCATCAACTGTAACTGTTCCAGGAAAACGACTATGTGCAGAATCGTACTGCGTAAGATGGGCATTCATCTCAATTCCACCTAATCCATTAATAGCCACAACCTTAATATCATCGAATTTTTCTTCGTAGATGGCACGCAACATCATGCGTCCAATACGGCCATAACCATTAATTGCGACTTTGATAGTCATAAAACTCCTTAAATGATAAAAAGGTTTTAAATTGAATTGGGAATTTCTAAAAAATTGGATGTAATTCAGAAAATTCATTTGCGATAAGTTTTGCACCAGAAAACTGAGCATCGAAAAAAAATTGGCTCCTCACGGCTAAAACCTCCAATCCAGCCTGTCTCGCCGACAAAAGTCCATTGTCAGAATCTTCTATAGCCAAGCAAATATTGGGTTGTACACCCATCTTTTCAATTGCAAGAAGATAGGCTTCTGGATGTGGTTTTTTCTTGATGACATCCTCACCACAGATCACCACTAAGGGGTTTTGTTGAATTTCATTTTTTAATACAGAACGCCATAAGCTATTCCAATTTGAATAACTTGTAGTGGTAACAACACCCCATGACTTACCGTGTTCTGAGATCTGATTGATAAAGTTGATTAAGCCCGGTCGGGCCATGACCTTACCAGTTTGCATCAGTTCGCCATAGATTTGATTTTTGGTCAAATGCACACTTTTAAGGAGTTCATCGCTGGGAAATTGATCATCGCCAGGATTGGTCCCTTGAGCTAATCGATAGCTTTTCAAACGCTCAAAACCGCCTGTAATTTTCAATAGCTCTCGATAAACCTGGGCATCCCATCGCCACGGAATTGCATGCTTCTCAAATGCAGCATTAAAAGCTGGTAGATGTCCTAAACCTTCAGTTTCAGCAATAGTTCCATCAACATCAAATAAGAACAGCTCATAAGATCTTAAGTCAAACTTCATCTATCGACACCAGTATTTAAATGGCTAGCTTATTTCACAACCGCAGCAAGCTCGCCTTTGGCGTATTGAATAGCCATATTGTCCAAGGAGATAGTTTTGATTTTGGAAGCCTGACCTGCACTGCCAAATGCAATAAATCGATCACAGCAAATTCCTTTAGCTGCAGCAGTAGCTACTTTAAAGAAGGCTCTTGGATCAAATTCTTCTGGTTTTTCTGCCATTAATTTACGCATTGCGCCTGTCATTGCTAAGCGAATATCAGTATCAATATTGACTTTGCGAACACCATTTTTGATGCCTTGAACAATTTCTTCCACGGGCACACCATAGGTCTCTTTAATAGCGCCGCCATATTGACGAATAGTTGCTAACCATTCTTGCGGAACACTTGACGAGCCATGCATCACAAGATGCGTATTTGGAATCCGTTGATGAATGGCCTTGATGCGATCAATTGCCAATATATCGCCTGTAGGTGGACGACTAAATTTATAGGCGCCGTGACTAGTGCCAATAGCAATTGCCAAAGCATCCACTTGGGTTTCTTTAACAAATTGAGCAGCCTCATCAGGATCCGTCAGTAATTGAGAATGATCTAAAACACCCTCTGCACCTACCCCATCCTCTTCGCCAGCGGTACCAGTCTCTAAGGATCCTAAACATCCAAGCTCACCTTCAACTGACACGCCAACTGCATGGGCCATTTCAACAACACGACGTGTTACCCCTACGTTGTAATCATAAGTCGCTGGAGTTTTAGCATCAGCCATTAAAGAGCCATCCATCATTACACTAGAAAAACCACTACGAATAGACATTTGGCATACATCAGGGGAAGAGCCGTGATCCTGGTGCAGACATACTGGAATATGAGGATATTGCTCAGCAGCAGCCTGAACCATTAAACGCAAGAATGCTTCACCAGCATACTTCCTAGCGCCTGCTGAAGCCTGCAAAATCACAGGGCTGTCGAGCTCATCAGCAGCCTGCATGATTGCATGAATCTGCTCCATATTATTAACATTAAATGCAGCGATTCCATATTGATGCTCCGCTGCATGATCTAGCAATTGTCTTAAAGAAATTAACGCCATAATTACACCTCTATTAATTTATTGTGTTGCTCTTTTAACCAAGATATCTACCGCCGGCAAAGTCTTCCCCTCTAGAAACTCTAGAAAAGCACCTCCACCTGTTGATATGTAATCGATTTGATTAGCAATTTGATACTTACTAATCGCTGCTAAGGTATCGCCACCACCACCAACTGTAAAAGCTGGTGAATGAGCAATTGCAGCAGCTAGCATTTTGGTTCCTCCTCCAAACTGCTCAATCTCAAATACACCTACAGGACCATTCCAAACAATCGTTCCTGCGTTTGAAATAATCATCGCTAACTTTGCTGCAGTTCGAGGTCCAATATCTAAAATCATGTCGTCAGATTGAACCTCCTCTGCCATCACCTTATTGGCTCGTGCATGTGAAGAGAATTCATTAGCAACAATCACATCCGTAGGAATAGGTACTTCGGCACCACGCCTAGCCATGATCTCCATAATCTCGCGAGCTTCATCTAGTAAATCAGGCTCTGCTAGTGATTTGCCAATCGGCAAGCCCTTGGCCAACATAAAGGTGTTGGCAATTCCACCGCCGACAATAAGTTGATCAACTTTTTCTGCAAGGGACTTGAGAATGGTGAGTTTAGTGGAGACTTTTGATCCCGCCACAATTGCTACTAAAGGGCGTTTTGGGCTTTGAAAGGCATGAGTTAAGGCATCAAGTTCAGCCGCCATTAAGGGGCCAGCACAAGCAATTGGTGCATATTGCGCAAGCCCATAGGTAGTTGCCTCAGCGCGATGTGCAGTACCAAACGCATCATTCACATAAACATCACACAAGGCTGCCATTTTTTTAGCTAAGCCATCATCATTCTTTTTTTCGCCGATATTGATTCGACAGTTTTCTAGTAACACCACTTCACCTGGGTTCACTTTGACACTATTTTCGACCCAGTTACTAATTAGCGAAACTTTACGCCCCAACAAATCAGCGATTCTTAATGCAATTGGGCCCAAGGTTTCTTCTGCATTCAGCTCACCCTCGACAGGCCTACCTAAATGAGATGTGACCATCACAGCAGCGCCTTGGGATAGCGCGTATTCAATCGCAGGAATAGATGCCTTGATACGAGTGTCATCCATGATGACGCCGACATCATTTTGGGGCACATTGAGATCAGCCCGGATAAATACACGCTTACCCTTTAAATCAACATCCGACATCCTAAGAAATTTCATTGGATTCCTCGGAAGTAATTAGGAACATCAGATATATCAGGGACCAACCGATCTGGGTCAGCCATTGAAATCGGACGGCCATGGTTATAACCGTATGGGACTGCCCAGCAAACTACGCCTGCAGCTTTAGCTGTAGCGACGTCAATCTCTGAATCACCGACAAAAAGACTATTACCCGGGGAAGATCGAAGAGTATGAATGCAATGTTCGATGACGCCGGGGTGGGGTTTTTTAAAGGGTAGGGTATCGCCACAGATCACCATATCGAAATATTGATTAAGTTCGTATTTTTGCAAAATACGCTCTGTAAATTTCGTTTCTTTATTGGTTATGATTGCCTGCTTGATCCCTATAGATTTGACCTTCTGAAGCGTCTCTATTACTTTGGGGAAAAACTGACTAGAAGTTCCAGCGGTATCTCCATAATGAATCATAAATCGATGCATTACCTCAGACCAAGGCACTGATTTATTGGCAATATGAATCGCATTAGCAGCCCAAGCTTGCTCCATTAGCCAGCCTGTTCCATGCCCAATCCAGCGTCGCACATCTGCCTCATCAACATGTCTGCAAGAAAAATCTTCTAGAGTTAGATTGACCGCTTGAGTAATTTCAGTGGCGGTATCTAACAGCGTGCCATCAAGGTCATACATCACTAAAGACATGTGGACTCCTATTTCTTATACGCTAGCGACTAATCGATCAACAGTAATGCCTAGTAGCTCATATACCGCTGGTGCAGGAGCCGACTCGCCAAAACGATTAATCCCAATGACTTCACCCTCTAGACCTACATACTTACGCCAAAAATCAGGATGACCAGCTTCTATTGCAATTCGCTTAATTCCTTTTGGCAAAACATGCTCCTTCCAGGCAGCGTCTTGCTCGTCAAATAAAGCGGTGCATGGCATAGATACCACTCGAACATGACGGCCCATTGCCTGTAAGCTTTCTTGGGCCTGCATTGCCAGACTCACTTCGGAACCAGTAGCAATAAAAACGGCTTCTGGCGCACCCGCACAATCAGAGAGTACATACCCCCCCTTCAAGATATCTTGGGCTTGAGCACGAGTGCTCGAGTACTGAGGAAGGTTTTGGCGCGATAAAAATAATGCTGCAGGACCGTTCTTGCGCTCCACCGCTTCAATCCAAGCAACTGCAGTCTCAAAACCGTCACATGGACGCCATAAATGGAGGCCCGGAATTAAACGCAGGCTGGAAGCATGTTCAATAGGTTGATGCGTTGGTCCATCTTCCCCCAATCCAATCGAATCATGGGTTAATACATAAATGACCCGTTGCTTCATGAGCGCACTCATGCGCATGCCATTTCTGGCATAGTCAGAAAAAACAGCAAAGGTACCACCATAAGGAATTAAACCGCGGTGTAATGCGATGCCATTCATAATGGCGCTCATGCCAAACTCTCGGACGCCATAAGAGAGGTAATTAATATCTTCGTCTTGATGGTTATGCCAAGCCTTACTGGTTTTTCCAGCAGTTAAATTTGACCCAGTCAAATCCGCTGACCCACCCAAAAGTTCTGGAACGCCAGCAACTAGAATATCCAATGCCTGCTGTGATGATTTTCGACTAGCAGTTGGAGCGGTAATTGATTCAGCCAATTCCAAAAGAGCAGCTTTAGTCTGAGGCCAATCAAGTGGTAGCTCCTCTTGCATTGTCCTAGTAAATTCAGCGGCCAGCTCTGGAAATGCACTTGCATAGGCACTCAATTTCTGACTCCAAGCTGCTTGCGATTCTTGTCCATCCTTAACTGCACTCCATGCAGAACGAATATCTTCCGGAATTTCAAAAGCAGCGTGAGGCCAAGCAAGCTTCTCCCTAGTTGCTGCAGTCTCTTTTTCACCCAAAGGTGCACCGTGCACATCATGTGTGCCGGCCATATTAGGCGAACCCCAACCAATTGTTGTCTTACAAATAATCAGAGTCGGCTGCTTTGATTGTTGCTGCGCTTGAATGATTGCCTTATGAATTTGTTCAGAATCATGTCCATCGATTGGGCCAATCACATTCCAGCCGTATGACTTAAAGCGCATAACTGTATCGTCTTTGAACCAGCCCTCTACATGCCCGTCGATTGAAATACCATTGTCGTCATAGAAGCAGATGAGCTTATTAAGGCCCCATACACCTGCCAGGGAACATGCCTCATGGCTAATTCCCTCCATCAAGCAACCATCACCCATAAAAGCATATGTTCGGTGATCGATAATTTCATGCTGAGGTTTATTAAACCGTTTGGCTAGGATCTTTTCCGCTAATGCCATACCAATTGCGTTAGCTATACCTTGCCCTAAAGGACCAGTAGTAGTCTCTACGCCAGGTGTCATATCAACTTCTGGATGGCCTGCAGTAATGCTATGCAATTGGCGAAAATTCTTAATATCTTCAATGCTGACTGCATAGCCAGTTAAATGGAGCAAGGAATACAACAGCATTGATCCGTGACCATTAGAGAGAATGAAGCGATCACGGTTAGGCCAACGAGGATCTGCGGGATTGTGTTTTAAATGCTTTCGCCACAACACTTCAGCAATATCAGCCATACCCATCGGTGCACCAGGATGGCCTGATTTAGACTTTTCTACCGCGTCAATTGATAAAAAGCGGATCGCATTAGCTAAGGTTTTATCTTGGATGGTGGAGGCCATATTTGCTTTCTATATTGTGAAGTTATGCTCTACGCTTTAAATCCATTAAACGCAAAATCATTGGCGTAAATATCAATTGCATTGCTAAACCCATCTTTCCACCAGGAATAACTAAAGTATTAGGCCGCGTCATCATTGAGCCGCCAAGCATAGAAATTAAATATGGGAAATCAATCCCCTTGGGATTAGCAAAACGAATGACCACCATGCTTTCATCGGCACTCGGAATATCTTTAGCAATAAAAGGGTTGGATGTATCAACAGTAGGAACGCGTTGAAAATTGACATGCGTTTTAGAAAATTGCGGGCAGATATGTTTCATGTAATCTGGCATGCGGCGCAAGATGGTATCTACAACTGCATCTTGTGAATATCCTCGCATATTTTGATCGCGATGGAGTTTTTGAATCCATTCCAAATTGATAATTGGCACAACGCCCACCAATAGGTCTACGTGTTTTGCAACATTGACACCTTCTCCTACATAGGCGCCATGCAGACCTTCATAAAAAAGTAGATCTGAGCCGGCATCCATGTCTTTCCAGGGTGTAAAAGTGCCTGGCTCTTGCTTGAATTCGGCTCCTTCGGCAGCATCGTGAATATATTTACGATATTTACCTAGTCCAGTTTCACCAAAAGTCTTAAAGATTTCTTCAAGCTCTGCCAATAGATTGGCCTCTGGGCCAAAATGGCTGAAGTGATTATTGCCGCTAGCAAGTTCATTCTTCATTTGCTCGCGCATTGACATGCGATCGTAGCGGTGCATTGAATCGCCCTCTAAGACCTGCGCTTTAATGCCATCACGCCTGAAAATGTGTTGAAAGCTTTTCATCACAGTCGTAGTTCCAGCACCCGATGACCCTGTTACAGCAACAATTGGAAATTTAATGGACATGTAAAACCCCTGGCGAAAAAATTAACGGTATAAAGATCGATCACTAAATAGTGGTGATGAGTATTTGTCATCAGAACCGCTATCGTATTCACGGTGATACTTCTCAATACGCTCAACTTCATTACGAGATCCCACAACAACAGGGATACGCTGGTGAATGTTTTCGGGTTGCACATCCATAATTCGCACCCTTCCCGTGGAGCCCAGTCCACCAGCCTGCTCAATCACAAAACTCATGGGGTTGGCTTCATACATCAAGCGCAAGCGGCCAGGACGAGATAAATCTTTAGTATCTTTGGGGTACATAAAAACGCCACCTCGCATTAATATGCGATGCACGTCGGCGACCATGCTCGCAATCCAGCGCATATTAAAGTCGCGACCGCGAATATCCGTTTTCCCAGCCTTACATTCAGCTACGTAGCGATGAATAGGCGGCTCCCAGAAACGCTCGTTACTGGTATTGATTGCAAACTCGCTAGTCTCTTCTGGAATCTGAATATTGGCGTGCGTCAACACAAAATTTCCGACTTCACGATCCAGCGTAAATCCATGAGTACCTTTACCAACGGTAATCACCAGCATAGTTGATGGACCATAAATTGCATAACCTGCTGCCAATTGCTTTGTGCCTGGCTGAAGGTAATCAGCCATCTCGGGCACTCTTCCCTTTGGTGCCTCAAGAATTGAAAAGATGGATCCCACTGATACATTCACATCAATATTGGATGAACCATCCAATGGATCGAAGACAGCTAAAAATGGACCGCGTTTTTCTGGATCGCTGACCGTAATTGGCTCATCATTCTCTTCGGATGCCAATCCAGCAATCAAACCTCCATATTGGAATGTATTGATAAAAGCCTGATCAGACAAAACGTCCAATTTTTTCTGGGTCTCACCTTGAATATTTTCAGTTTCCAGGCTGCCCAAAATATCAGCCAACCCACCTTTGGCCGTCATTGAGGAAATCGCCTTGACAGCTGCCGCGACGTCTACCAATAAAGCTGCTAAATCGCTTTTTCCTTCAGCCTGCAGCTGCTGGATTAAGAATTTTGATAATGTAGTCCGGCCTAAATGCATGCCAATTCCCCTTGCTATAACGTGGTCATGAATTCAATGTAGTGATAGAAAACCATAAAATCCAATCACTAATATTTACTTATTCATCAGGTTTGGCTGATAATTGGCAAATGCGACCATACACCCTAAAACAAATCAATACATTCATTGAGGTTGCCAAGGAAAAGTCTATTTCCAAGGCAGCTGATAACCTTTATGTCACGCAGCCAGCCATTTCCATGCAAATTAAGCAGTTGGAAGATGTTTTTGGCCTCCCATTACTAGAGCCAGTAGGCAGAAATATTCAGCTAACCAGCGCTGGCAAGGCCTTTTTAGAGCAAGTCTTAACAGTTGCATCTGAACTAAAAGATCTGGAAGCACTCATGGCCGGGCATCGAAACCTAGGAGGTGGCGTCATTTACCTAGGAATTGTGAGCACTACAAAATACTTTGTACCCATGCTTTTGGTCGAATTCCGTAAACTTTTCCCCGGCATTGAAGTCATCTTGAAGATCGATAACCGGGAAAATATCCTCAGCATGCTGGCCAGAAATGAAGTGGACCTAGTCATTATGGGTAGGGTCCCCCAAGAAATGGATTGCGAGGCAGTTCCATTTGTTACCAATCCAATGGCCATCGTCTCCAGCCCTAGCCATCCTTTTTCTCGGCGCAAGCAATTGGCGTTTAAAGATCTCGAAGGGCAGGAGTTTGTTGTCAGGGAGTTAGGCTCAGGCACTCGCCAGGCCATGGAAAGACTGTTTCGGGAAAATCAGACTGAATTGACAATTGCCATGGAAATGCCCAGTAATGAAACCATTAAACAAGCGGTCATGGCTGGTATGGGGATGAGTTTTCTATCCCTGAGAACAGTAAGACATGAAATGGGTACTGGGCATATAGCCCTTTTAGATATCGTTGGCCTTCCTCATGTGGGTCATTGGTACATCACGCACAGGGTACAAAAAAAGCTTTCCCCGGCTGCCAAAGCTTTTAAAGAATTTGTTATTGAGCAAGGGGGTCCAAGAATTAATGTCTGGGCTTAATATAAGTTTTTTCTTATGCTTTATTAAAAATAAATGAATATTTCTTATGTTATTTCCTTCGTATAGTTTGATCAAGGGGCTTACCTGCCCATATCAAACCAAATGAATGGAGATAAGAAATGGATCAATCGAATCGCTATGCTGACCTAAGCCTCAAAGAAGAGGACTTAATCAAAAACGGGAAGCATATCCTCGTCGCCTACAAAATGAAGCCGAAATCTGGCCATGGCTACCTAGAGGCTGCAGCGCACTTCGCGGCAGAATCCTCTACCGGAACCAACGTTGAAGTCAGCACAACTGACGACTTCACTAGAGGCGTAGATGCTTTGGTGTATCACATCGATGAAGCCACTGAAGATATGCGCATTGCATACCCAATTGATCTCTTCGATCGCAATATTACCGATGGCCGCATGATGCTAGTGTCATTCCTCACTCTAGCCATTGGTAACAACCAAGGCATGGGTGATATTGAGCACGCAAAGATCCATGACTTTTATGTACCTGAGCGCGTAATTCAATTATTTGACGGTCCCGCAAAAGATATCTCTGACTTATGGCGCATCTTAGGTCGGCCAATTAAAGATGGCGGCTATATTGCCGGCACTATTATTAAACCTAAGCTTGGCTTGCGCCCTGAACCATTTGCTCAGGCTGCCTATCAATTTTGGCTTGGTGGCGATTTCATTAAGAATGATGAGCCGCAAGGTAATCAAGTTTTCTGTCCTTTGAAAAAGGTAATGCCGCTAGTTGCAGATGCAATGAAGCGCGCTCAAGATGAGACTGGCGAAGCCAAATTATTTTCTGCAAACATCACCGCCGATGATCATTACGAAATGTGCGCTCGCGCAGATTACATTCTAGAGACTTTTGGGCCAGATGCCGATAAGGTTGCTTTCTTAGTAGATGGCTATGTTGGCGGACCAGGCATGATTACTACAGCACGACGTCAATACCCAAACCAATATCTTCACTACCATCGTGCAGGTCACGGAGCCGTTACTTCGCCTTCTGCAAAAAGGGGTTATACCGCTTTTGTATTGGCGAAAATGTCACGCCTACAAGGTGCATCAGGTATCCACGTAGGTACGATGGGCTTTGGCAAGATGGAAGGCGAGAATGATGACAAGATCATTGCTTACATGATTGAACGTGATGAGGCTCAAGGGCCTGTTTACTTCCAAAAATGGTATGGCATGAAGCCGACCACCCCTATTATTTCTGGGGGTATGAATGCATTACGCCTCCCCGCTTTCTTCAAGAACTTAGGTCACGGTAACGTCATTAATACAGCCGGTGGTGGTGCTTATGGACATATTGATTCGCCAGCTGCAGGCGCTATTTCATTGCGCCAATCTTACGAGTGCTGGAAGTCTGGCGCAGATCCGATTCAATTTGCAAAAGAACATAAAGAGTTTGCAAGAGCTTTTGAATCATTCCCTGGTGATGCCGATAAGATTTATCCAGGATGGCGTGAGAAATTGGGTACACATAAGTAATCCGTTTTAATTAGTTCACGCTATCAGTTCTTTTCTATAACCAATCACAAAGCCTCCTTAGGCTTTGTGAACTAGAAAGATCACCATGTCAGAAGCGCAACAGTACCGCATCAAAACCCAGCCTTTTTACCAGCCCCAGGCAAATGAAATTGCGCTCTATGAGGCTGCATATCAGGCACGCTTACCTGTAATGCTGAAAGGTCCTACAGGTTGCGGCAAATCTCGATTTGTGGAATACATGGCTTGGAAATTGAATAAGCCATTAATCACTGTAGCCTGCAACGAGGATATGACGGCCTCTGATTTGCTAGGGCGTTATTTACTTGAATCCAATGGCACTCGCTGGCTTGATGGCCCACTCACAAGCGCAGTCAGAATGGGTGCTATTTGCTATCTCGATGAAGTGGTTGAGGCTAGACAAGACACTACGGTTGTTATTCACCCTTTAACAGATCACCGTAGACAATTACCCCTTGATAAACGCGGGGAGTTAATCGATGCGCACCCCGATTTTCAATTAGTGATTTCCTACAATCCGGGCTATCAAAGCTTAATGAAGGATCTAAAGCAATCTACCAAACAACGCTTTGTTGGCTTTAATTTTGATTACCCCACGCAAGATGTAGAGGCAAATATCATCTCCTCCGAAACCGGCATCGATTTGGAAACCGCACAAAAACTTAGTCAAATTGCGATGGTTGCTCGCAAATTGAAAGGCCATGGTTTAGATGAAGGGATTTCTACGCGGCTACTGGTCTACGCTGCTAGCCTCATTAAATTGGGCATTAATCCTCGTGATGCCAGCATCATGGCAATGGTGCGTCCAGTCACGGACGATGAAGATATTGGCGCAACTCTAGAGCATGCCATTGATGCAATCTTTGCATAGTTAAATCATGGAAGCGCTTCCCTCAAATTCATCTCTTGAGTTGCATCAACTCAGGGAGAAATTGGACAGTCGCTTTCCACAAGTAGATGATGTCTTTGAGGAGTGTATTAAAGAAGCTAAAGCAGTACTAAGCCCCTTGGGAATAGAGCAGTATATTGAGCAAGCCCGTTTTCTTGGCAAGATGGGTAGAGGCGTTGAGCCGATGATAATTTTCTTACAAGAGTGGCCTCAAGCAGCGAACATCCTAGGCGAAAAGTCTCTTGAATGCATCAAAGAAACTATCCATGCAATTTGGAAATCTCCAAATGGTAGTGCAATTACGGCATTTTTAGAGTCTTTACCTGCAATATCGAGGCGACTACCTTCAGAAGATCTTCTAAAGGAATATCTTGCAGTAACGGTTGATCTTATGAACCGCACCAGCACATCTATACATGGGATACATAAAACCTATGCAAGCCCCAGCTTGGTAGACTTTATTCAACACTCACATCAGTTGTTAGGCGTGATGAGTATTTCTGGAATAAAAAAATGGGTTGATTATGGTGTCCGTAATTACCATCACCATCCAGAAAACCAAAGAGCATTTTTTCAACTCAAATCTTCTGATAGCAAGGCAGTGATGCAGCGTGAGCGAAGCGGAACCTTGCTTGTTGATAACACCCGCAAACTTGATCTCTATCTATTGGGCCTTTGGAATGAAACAGAATTGTTGGTGCCCTACCCAACGGGGTTAAACGAATCCCTCATACATGCGCCCTATTATGACCACGCGGGCATTCGGTTGCCTGATGTATACGAAGATTTAAACGAAATCCCAGGAATTGATCGCTATCGAGCAACGCTGGCACATATGGCGGGGCATCGCACCTGGAGCACCCCCATTTTTGCGGATAACTTTAGCCCTCTTCAAAGACTAGCAGTTGAGTTTATTGAGGACGCACGAATTGATTTTCTGATCATTAAGCAATATCCAGGATTAGAAAATTTATTACTATCCCTACACCCCAAACCAATTGAAGGTGAATGCGACCCACAAGCGCACTCCTGTATTCGTCATCGCTTAGCAATGCTTTCGCGAGCAATTATTGATATAAACCATGGCTACCAAGATGCTGAGATACGGCACTATTCAGAAAAAATTCGAAAGTTATTGGCAAAAGAGGATTTGAGCACTCAAGAAGTTCTTAATATTGCCCTTTCTTATGTAGCAAAAACCAGATTGCAAAGTGATCAGCTGCCTCAGACTTACTTTAAAGATACTGAAATTAGCTATCGAGACGATAACCGACATCTGTGGAAATTTTATGAACTCAGTGACGACGAGGAACAATTTGACTTAAAGACTACTGCGGACTCGGCAGAAGAAATTCAAGCACTACCGCCACGACACTACTCTGAATGGGATTACACCAGTCAAACCTACAGGCCTGATTGGGTCAGTCTATATGAGGGATTGCATCCTGCAGGTGATCCACGTGAGATTGACCAAATTCTGGAGAAACATTCAGCCTTAGCGAAACGACTTAAGCGTCTTTTTGATTTATTGAAACCACAGAATCAAGTTCGCATTCGTTATCAAGAAGAAGGTGATGAATTGGATTTAGATGTTGCTCTACGATCATTAATTGATCTAAAGAGCAGCAATCAACCTGACTTACGCATCAATATGAGCCATAAGACAAATGGACGAAGTATTGCCGTTATGCTCTTGCTGGACTTATCAGAATCTTTGAATGCGAAAATTGAGTCCTCCAATCAATCCATATTAGAGCTGAGTCAAGAAGCAGTCGCCCTCTTTGCTAGCTCCATTGATACATTGGGCGATCCATTTGCTATCGCTGGATTTCACTCTAACTCACGACATGATGTCAACTACCTCCACATCAAAGGCTATAGTGAATCCTGGAATGACGATGTAAAAGGAAGGCTTGCTAACTTAAACGCCAAGCACTCCACTCGCATGGGTGCGGCTATGAGACATGCGGCGCACTATCTCAATGGTCAATCCGCAGATAAAAAATTGATGATTGTTCTAACTGATGGAGAGCCTTCAGATATAGATGTAAGTAATGAGAATGTACTAATTCAAGATGCACGGCAAGCAGTTATTGAGCTAGATCACATGGGTATATTCACTTACTGCATAAACTTAGACCAAAATGCCGATCAATATGTAGGGAGTATTTTCGGCAAGCAATTTACAGTGATTGATCATATTGAAAAACTACCCGAGCAATTGCCACGATTGTTTATGGCGCTTACCCATTAAATAATAGGGAGAATGTTTTTATGGCCCATATAGCAATTATTGGAGCTGGCGTGGGCGGCATGCCTGCAGCATATGAACTAAGAGCACTTCTCTCTAAAGATCATCGCATCACAGTAGTCAGTGCTGTTGACTACTTTCAATTCACCCCCTCTAATCCTTGGGTTGCCGTCGGATGGCGAGATCGAGACAGTATTACTTTAAAAATTAAACCTTTGCTTGAACGTAAAGGTATTGAATTTATTTCTAAGCCCGTCTCAAAAATTGAAGCTGAGAACAATATCTTGATATTGTCTGGCGGAACGCCAGAGGAACAATCTCTACCCTATGACTATCTAATCATCACAACTGGGCCCAAACTGAGCTTCGATGAAGTTCCGGGGGCTGGGCCTCATGGTGGCCATACCCACTCGATTTGCACGGTTGATCATGCCGAGAGTTTTTGGAAAGACTACCAAGAATTTCTCAAAAATCCGGGGCCGATAGTAATTGGCGCCATGCCAGGAGCCAGCTGCTTTGGGCCTGCTTATGAATTTGCATTTATTGTTGATGCCGATTTACGTAAGCGCAAGTTACGTCACAAGGTGCCTATGACCTATGTCACTAGCGAACCCTATATTGGCCACCTCGGTCTTGGCGGTGTTGGCGATAGCAAGTCTATGCTCGAATCCGAAATGCGCAATCATGACATCAAGTGGATCACCAATGCTAAAACGCATAAGATTGAAGAAGGTAAGCTGTTTACAACGCAATTAGATGATTTGGGCACCCCCTATAAAGAGCATGAGCTTCCATTCAAATTATCAATGATGTTGCCAGCATTTAAAGGGATAGATGCGGTGGCAGCAGTACCCAATTTATGCAACCCTCGCGGGTTTGTTTTTATTGACGATCATCAAAGAAGTAAGACCTATCAAAATATCTATGCAGCCGGAGTATGCGTTGCCATTCCGCCTGTGGAGGTGACGCCAGTAGCTACGGGGGCTCCAAAAACTGGCTATATGATTGAAACGATGGTTACTGCTATTACCCATAATATTGCCTCCGATATCGCCGGAGAACCAGCTACCGCAAAAGGCACTTGGCATGCAATTTGTTTGGCGGATATGGGTGATACAGGCGCAGCATTTGTAGCATTACCTCAAATTCCACCTCGTAATGTGAACTGGTTCAAAAAGGGGAAATGGGTTCATTTAGCCAAGATTGCCTTTGAGAAATACTTTATTCGAAAAATGAAAACCGGTAACTCAGAGCCCATTTATGAGAAGTATGTATTGAAATTATTGGGCATTGAGCGCCTAAGTAAATAATGGTGATGCCATGCTAGCAACAGAAATATTGAAAAATAAATCAGTCGTTTATGTGATCGATAATGACCAGGCTATTCGCGAATCATTCTCCCTTTTATTAGGTGAAAATGGCTATGCAGTAAGTTGCCATGAAAATGCAGAATCTTTCTTAAATTCTCTAGGCGCAACCAAGCAACTCTCTATCAGCTGCGCCCTTTTAGATGTCAATCTAAGGAATTTATCGGGTATTGATTTGCAAAGGATGCTAATTGATAAAGGCATCAACCTTCCACTTGCCTTTGTTACAGGCAGCAGTGAGGTTGCAACAGCAGTAGAAGCCCTAAAACAAGGTGCATTTGACTATATTCAAAAGCCTATTCAGAAAGATGTCTTATGCAACCTGGTTGCTGAGATGCTTTCAAAAGCCCATTTAGATAGACAGAAATTCTCAGAGGCCAGTACCATAAAGGCATTATTTAAAACTCTCACATCAAGAGAAATGCAAATTTTAGAGCTTGTTGTTGCAGGTAGAAGCAATAAACAAATTGGCTTAGAACTAAAAATATCAATTAAAACAGTTGAGCAGCATAGATCTAATATTATGGAAAAATTACAAGTAAAAAGGCCTCCCGGACTATTGCATTTAGTTTTTAAATACCAAAAATCACTACCCCACAACCAAACTAATTACACCCCCTAAAATTCACATTAATAAAAGGGCAAGTCAGTAAATACTGATGGCAAATCACCACAATCGATGAAGCAAAATAAACCCGCTGAAAAACTTAGTCCCGAAGCTCTAGCTGAATGTCTTAAGCAATGACCGCATGATTCCATTGAAGGTGTGGCCGCTCATAGCAAGAGACAGCTAGATCAATGGGGATCAAACAATCTGAATCAAAGAAAGTAGTTCACATACATACGTATATACGCATATATGTGTAATGTCGTTTTAAACGACATTCCTATACTGAAGTAGGCCCACAGAATAAAGGCTTCCATGGCTTGGATCATCACCAAATATCTCCTAACCGCAGGAATGGTTGTATTCATTTCTGAAGTTGCCAAGAGAAGCGATAGGCTGGGCGGCTTTATTGCGGCATTGCCACTAATGGCCGTTTTAACTTTGGTATGGCTATACGTAGAAAACCAGCCTGAGGAAAAGATAGCCAATCATGCCTATTACACATTTTGGCATGTGCTTCCAACCTGCCTATGTTTCTATTGTTTCCATGCCTACTTCCAAGGCTGGGGTTTTGGATGACTATGGGAGCTTGCGTAGTGGCAACTTTTATCTGCTTTAGCTTATTTGCTTTACTGATGAAAGGTTTTGGAATTAATCTGCTTTAGGCAATGACAGTTATTGGCCTTGGATTCAACCGGTCAACGCAACAGATTGGGCAAAACGTTCTGCCGGTGTTTGATAGTTTAGTGTTTTTCTAGGGCGTTCATTGAGTTTCCTGGCTATGGCATTGAGCTTAGCCTGTGAGTAATTGGCCAGGCTCATTCCTTTAGGGAAGTATTGTCTTAATAACCCATTGGTATTTTCATTCGAGCCTCGTTGCCAAGGATGCTGGGGATCACAAAAGTAAACCTGAACATCCGTGGCTAAGGTAAAACGTTTGTGCTCAGACATCTCTTTGCCTCGATCCCAAGTGAGCGACTTATACAACTCGTCTGGTAATTTTCTGGCATGCTTAATCAAGGCATTGACAACCGTTTGACTATCTTTGCGGGCAACCTTGACTAGCATCACATAGCGAGTTTGCCGTTCTACCAAAGTAGCAATCTGGCTATTAGCATCTCCATACAAAAGATCCCCTTCCCAATGTCCAGGGACCGCACGATCTTCTGCTTCTGCTGGTCGCTCTCTAATGGATATGGCGCCTTTAATACTGCCCAAAGCTCGATCTTTGAGCGTGTGATGGCGTGAGCGGCGCATCACCCGAGTGCGTCGTAAGTGCGCCACGAGCTCTTTCTTTAAGGCTCCACGGGCTTGGATAAAGAGGCTGCGATAAATTGTCTCGTGTGACACCTGATAGCGCTCCTGATCTGGATACGTTTGCTTTAACCATCCGGCAATCTGTTGTGGCGACCACTGCAAGAGCTGTAGCTTATCTGTCACGATAGTTGCCAAGGGCTTGTTCAAGACCAGTTTACAAGTCTTAGGGCGAAGTGCTCGATCCCAGGCTGAACTATCAGCCCGAGCTGATCGGTAGTCTTTGGTGCCACCATTACGCTTCACTTCGCGACTAACCGTAGAGGGCGATCTGCCTAAAAGCTGTGCGATAGAACGAAGGGATTGTCCCGTTGCCAGGCCACGGGAGATCTCTTCTCGCTCAGCCAAAGTCAGCGCTAAAACGGATCGAGATCGCTCTGGTGGTCTAATACCGCCACTCTCAGCCAAAATACGCTGGATAGAGGAGTGGCCCCGATCAAATAACTGCGCTATCTGATGCAGGTTATCGCCTTTTTGCCAGCGTTCCCACATTAAAGCCTTTTGGGTAGCCGTGTAATAGATTCGAGGTCGTTGTTTCATGAGCAACACTCCTTTTGCTTACGCAGTTAGTAGTGTGTTGCATCGATCAGTTGAATTCAAGGCCGAAAGAAGACGTTAAAAAAATATATACCCCCACCCCTCTTTTATAGAAAAACATAAGGGGGGTGTTTCCTAAAAATCACCTATCGGATGTCCAAAATACTATGTATAGCCCTAGCTATAACAAAAGGGCCTATTTAGGGGGTGGGGGTACGGTGGGGTCTGGATTCTGGGAAATCAACAAGGGGTAGCCCTTAGAGACCCTGAAAGGTATAGTTATAAAGTGCATAACAGAACGCTATTTATGAAGAATCGTCTACTCACCCTACTTGCATGGACTCTAGTTATTGCTGGATGTGCAACATCGGAGAACTATGGCAAACGTCTTGATACTTGGATGGGGTCTAAGGAAAGCTCTTTAGTAGCCTCATGGGGTACTCCTGATAGCTTCTATGAAGCAGATGGAGTTAGATATCTAACCTACAGCTCAAATAACACTCGTTATGTTCCAGGGACCCCTCCACAGACTTCAACCACCTATATCAATGGGAAGGCATACACAAATACCGTGGGCGGAACTCAGGGATATATGTATAACAAAAACTGCTCTACAACCTTTACAGTTACAAATGGTGTCATCACTAACTGGAAGTTCAAGGGCAATGCCTGCACGGCAACAGCACCCGATTAATTAAAGGTGCATATTTGAGCGATCTTGAGTATTTAGGAAAAGTCATAGGCAAGACTAAAAAAGAAATAGCTCAAGAGAGGCTATTGAAATCTAGTGTCATCCCAGCCTCGAAGCTAGCCGAAGCCAAGGATCTAGAGTTGCAACGCAGCAGAGACTTTGAGGAATCCTGTATTGATGAGGTACGTCACCGCAAAACTACCGCCCCAGCACCAAAAGATAAGCTAAAGAACTTGCCGCTCACCAGAGAACGGTTCGAGGATTGATAGGTATGTTTTTAGGTATGTAGGAATAAAAAAAGCCATTTAAGGCTTATTTTATATATGTATCTGGCGGAGAGGGTGGGATTCGAACCCACGGTACCTTTGACAGTACGCCTGATTTCGAGTCAGGTACATTCGACCACTCTGCCACCTCTCCGAATCGAACTGCAATTATAGCGCTGGGATACTTATGCCTTGGGCTTTAGGCTAGTGATACCGCCCATATAGGGCTGTAAGGCTTTTGGTATGCGGATACTGCCATCTGCTTGTTGGAAGTTCTCAAGAAGAGCAACGCTGGTTCTACCGACCGCCAAACCTGAGCCATTTAAGGTATGCAGTAACTCGGGTTTGTTATTGCCAACTTTGTATCTTGCCTGCATTCGTCTAGCCTGAAAGTCGCCCATATTGGAGCACGAGCTGATTTCACGGTAGGCATTTTGTGATGGAATCCAGACTTCCAAATCATAAGTTTTGGTGCTGCCAAAACCCATATCGCCAGTGCATAGCAATACACGACGGTATGGGAGCTCCAGCATCTCCAGAATCGTTTCAGCATTCCGCGTTAATTCTTCCAGGCGCTGCATTGACTCTTCGGGTTTTGTAATTTGCACCAGCTCGACTTTTTCAAACTGATGTTGGCGAATCATACCGCGCACATCGCGCCCGTAACTGCCTGCCTCCGACCGAAAGCACGGCGTATGCGCAACGTACTTGAGGGGTAAGGCTTCTGCTGCAGTAATGGTGTCGCGTACTAAATTCGTGACCGGCACTTCCGCCGTCGGAATTAAATAAAAGTTTTCAATGCGCTCTTCGCTACCCTCTTCGCCCTCACCCATTTTGCGTGGGACCTTAAAGAGATCTTCTTCAAACTTAGGTAACTGGCCTGTGCCGCGCATCGAGGCGGCATTGACCATAAAGGGAACGTACAGCTCTTCGTAGGCATGCTGCCCTGTGTGCACGTCGAGCATAAATTGAGCCAAGGCGCGGTGGAGCTTGGCAAGCTGTCCTTTGAGTACTACAAAACGTGAGCCACTGATCTTGGCGGCGGATTCAAAATCTAGTCCAAGGGGGGCGCCCAAATCAACGTGGTCTTTCACGGTGAATGTAAAAGTTGGAATAGTGCCCCACTGCTTGATCTCGAGATTGTCTTTTTCATCTTTGCCGACAGGCACGGATTCATCAGGCAGATTCGGAATACCTGCCACAAAATCAGCGATCTCCGTTTGCAAAACAGACAGCCGGGCCGCACCCGCTTCCATATCGCGATTGACTTGGATGGCCTGCGCCATTTCTGCAGCAGCATCCTCACCTTTGGCCTTTTTCATACCAACCGTTTTGGAGAGTTGATTGCGTTTGGCTTGCAACTCTTCAGTGCGGGACTGCAATTGCTTGCGCTCTGCCTCTAGCGCGTTGAATTGCTCAACCGGCAGAATAAATTTACGGGTAGATAGGCGCGCCGCTACCGCAGCGATGTCTTTGCGAAGGAGTTGTGGATCAATCATGGTGTTTTGCTTTAGTGCAAATCGTTAGTTTAAGCGTAAGACTTCCGCGCCGGCGGGTGGCGTGAAGGTAAAGGTGCCTGCAGGCAAGGGAATATTGAGCTGAATTTGCGTTAGGCTCAGCTGTACAACGCTCCCCAAGCCATCCATCAGCTCTAAGGCTCTTGGCAATCCGCCGCTCATGCCAATCGCAATCGAGGTATAGGGCAAGTCATTGCCGCCAGCCGATGGCTTCACTTTTGGCTTGAGATTTGCCCAGCGTAGACCTGAGCGCTCAGCACCCTCTTCCAAATCAAAGTGTTGTTCCAGAGCCCCTTCACCAAACAAGATGGCGGCCGGGGTCGATGCTAAAACCTGTCCAGCAGGCCGAAAGGTTGCTTGATTTAAATCCTTGTCCCACATGATGAGCTGTTTGCCATCGGCAATCAAACGCTGCTCAAAGGGCTTTTTGGTATCCCACACAAAGCGGCCAGGGCGCTGGAATATAAAACGCCCTTCCGTTTTGCGAATAACTTTGAGGCCCTTATCTTGCGGCTCATTGGGCTTGGGGGCACGCAACTGCTGCTGCACAAACTCTCCTTCGGCTGTTTTGGAGATGCGTACAAATTGCCGCAATTGCTCAACGCCACTTTGCGTATCTTGCGCAAAAGAAGGGTTGGGTATTGAAAATAGTAGAGCGCAAAAGGCGCTACTTAAAAAACGCGTCGTCATAAATGAACTTATTGAGAACCGCGGACAAGGATTTCACGGTTACCGCTGCCGCTCATCTTCGAGACCATGCCGGCCTTTTCCATATCCTCTAATAGGCGGGCCGCGCGGTTATAGCCAATGCGCAGGTGGCGCTGTACTAAGGAGATAGAAGCGCGCTTGTGCTCGAGCACGACTGCGACCGCCTGATCGTAGAGTGGATCGGCTTCACCACTACCGCCCCCACTGAGCACATCCATATTCGACTCATCGGCACCCTCGAGAACGCCCTCGATGTAGTTGGCTTCGCTTTTTTCTTTGAGCCACTCCACCACGCGGTGCACTTCATCGTCTGATACAAAAGCGCCATGTACCCGTACTGGAAGACCGGTGCCGGGTGCCATGTAAAGCATGTCGCCCATGCCCAGCAGCGCTTCGGCACCCTGTTGATCGAGGATGGTGCGGCTGTCAATTTTGCTGCTCACCTGAAATGAAATTCTTGTCGGTACGTTGGCTTTGATCAAACCGGTAATCACATCCACGCTGGGCCGCTGTGTCGCGAGCACCAAATGGATGCCGGCCGCTCTAGCCTTTTGGGCGATACGCGCGATGAGTTCTTCGATCTTTTTGCCAGAGACCATCATCAGGTCGGCCAGCTCATCGATCACAATCATAATCACGGGGGCTTTGTAGATCGGCTCAGGATCATCTGGGGTCAAGCTAAATGGGTTGGTGAGTTTTTCACCCTTCTCCTCTGCCTCGAGAATCTTTTTATTAAAGCCCGCTAAATTGCGCACGCCAAACTTACTCATGAGTTTGTAGCGGCGCTCCATCTCATTCACGGCCCAATTGAGGGCGTTGTAAGCCTGCTTCATGTCGGTCACAACGGGGCACAGCAAATGCGGAATCTTGTCATACATCGCCATTTCTAACATCTTGGGATCGATCAAGATCAAACGCACTTCATCGGGCTTGGCTTTAAACAGAATCGATAAAATCATCGCATTAATACCAACCGATTTACCGGCGCCCGTGGTACCCGCCACCAAGCAATGCGGCATCTTAGCCAAATCCGCCACCATCGGGCTGCCTGAAATGTCTTTACCTAAGGCCAGAGTCAACAAGGAATGGTTGTCGTTGTAGACCTGCGAACTGAGAATTTCTGAAAGGTAAACCGATTGGCGGCTGGGGTTGGGCAACTCCAAAGCCATACAGGTTTTGCCAGGGATGGTCTCTACGACACGTAAGCTAACTAAGCCCAATGATCGCGATAGATCACGCGACAAATTGACAATCTGACTGCCTTTGACGCCAATGGCTGGCTCAATCTCGTAGCGCGTCACAACCGGGCCCGGGTAGGCTGCAATCACTTTCACTTCAACGCCAAACTCATCCAGCTTGCGCTCAATTAGACGCGATGTAAATTCCAAGATGTCGGCTGAAATGGTTTCTTTTACTTCGGGTACCTCATCCAATAAAGATAAGGGCGGCAATTCTGAATCGGGAATATCCACAAACAAGGGTCGTTGTTTCTCGCGCTCGACTCGCACACTCTTAGCAATCTGCAAGGGTGCTCGCACAATTTGGACGGCGGGGGCAATTTCAACCCGGCCGCGCACTTCTTCAACAAACTCTTCACGCTCTTCCGCGGCTTGCTCGCCGATCTTCAAGTCCTCAACGCGCTCACGGCGCTCGCGCAGGCGGCGATAAGCAATCTCCAAAGATCGGCCCACCTGCTCGGCAACGTTTAGCCAGGAGAAGCGTAAAAATAAAGAGAGGCCAGCAAAGAGGCCGAACAGCAGCAATATAGTTGAACCGGTAAAGCCGAGGGCCATCACCAAGGGATCGCCAATTAACTCGCCCAAGATGCCGCCAGGAGGCCTCGGCAAGGCAATCGCCAAGGAATGTAAGCGAATCGACTCAAGGCCCATACTCGAACACAGGGTTAATCCAAAACCGAGCCAACGCACAAACAGTGAATCGGGCTTGGCATCGGGGTCAGGTGGCAAGGGCACGCTCCACAGCTCACGCCAACCCGCAATCACGCGGCGCCCAAAGAGCACAATCCACCAGAAAGCGGACACTCCAAAAATATAGAGTAATAAATCGGCAGTCCACGCCCCAAAGCGACCGCCGATATTGCTTGGTGCCTCAAAACTGGCATGCGACCAGGCCGGATCGGACTTGGAATAGGTCACCAGAATCGCGGTCAAGCCAAGGCATAAACCTAAGGTCAAAAACCAACGGATTTCTAAGAAAAGGCGGGGCATTCGTCCCTGCCCGCCATCCTGGGGTGGTAGCTTGGATTTGCTAGGGGATTGGGTCGATTTAGCCATGTTCCCTGATTGTAATCAAGCAATCCTATAATTAGGGCATGACTACTACTCTAAAACACAGCAAAGTCCTGATTCTGGGCTCTGGCCCAGCAGGCTACAGTGCCGCAGTCTATGCTGCCCGCGCCAATTTACAACCTACCCTCATCACCGGTATGGCCCAAGGCGGTCAATTGATGACTACCACCGATGTGGAAAACTGGCCTGCTGACCCGGATGGGGTTCAAGGACCTGAACTCATGGAGCGCTTCTTAAAACACGCGGAGCGCTTCAATACCGAAATCATTTTCGACCACATCCATACCGCAGCCCTCTCTGAAAAACCCATTCGCCTTGTTGGCGATTCAGGGACCTACACCTGCGATGCCTTAATCATTGCTACCGGAGCATCGGCGCAATACCTTGGCTTGCCCAGCGAAGAGGCCTTTATGGGTCGCGGCGTTTCGGGTTGCGCTACCTGCGATGGTTTCTTTTATCGCAACCAAGACGTGTGCGTGGTTGGCGGCGGCAACACCGCAGTAGAAGAAGCGCTCTACCTTACTGGCATTGCTAGTAAGGTCACGGTGATTCACCGGCGCGATAAATTCCGCTCCGAACCGATTTTGATTGATCGCCTCATGGCCAAAGTTGCCGAAGGCAAAGTCGAGCTCAAACTCAACGCCACCTTAGATGAAGTCTTGGGTGATGAAAAAGGCGTTACCGGTGTGCGCATTGCTAAGCAGGACGGCAGCAAAGAAGACATTCCTGTAATGGGTGCATTCATTGCGATTGGTCATAAGCCTAATACCGAATTGTTTGTTGGTCAGCTAGACATGGAAGGTGGTTACATCAAGACCCAGTCCGGATTAGTTGGAAACGCAACGGCAACCAACATTCCAGGTGTCTTTGCTGCGGGTGATGTACAAGACCACATCTACCGCCAGGCGATTACCAGTGCGGGTACGGGCTGTATGGCAGCGCTCGATGCTCAGCGCTATTTAGAGACGCTCGAATAGACCGCAAACGGTCGATCAAAAAAAACGCCCACATCATGGGCGTTTTTTCTTGTCTACTTTTTTATGTCGACTTTTTCATTTCGACTTTTTATTCGCTAATCATGCAAATCGTTAACTCACCACCGGGAGCAATGGAACAATTAACAAAGCGACGATGTTAATAATCTTAATGAGTGGATTAATCGCTGGTCCAGCGGTATCTTTGTAAGGATCTCCCACTGTATCGCCCGTTACTGCAGCTTTATGAGCCTCAGATCCTTTGCCGCCATGATGGCCTTCCTCAATGTACTTTTTGGCGTTATCCCAAGCGCCGCCGCCGGTACACATCGAAATGGCTACAAACAAGCCGGTCACAATCGTGCCCATGAGCAAGCCGCCCAGCGCAGCTGGGCCCAGCAATAATCCCACCAAGATCGGAATAATCACCGGCAGCAAGGAAGGAATAATCATTTCCTTAATTGCGGCTGTGGTCAGCATGTCTACTGCTGTTCCGTATTCCGGCTTACCGGTACCATCCATGATTCCTGGAATATCGCGGAACTGACGACGCACCTCTTCCACCACTGCTCCTGCGCAGCGGCCGACGGCTTCCATTGCCATTGCACCAAACAGAAATGGAATCATGCCTCCAATAAACAATCCAATAATGACCATGTGATTGGAAAGATCAAAACTCACTCTTTGGCCACTTAAGGCAAGTGCATTGGTGTAATCGGCAAAGAGCACGAGTGCAGCTAAACCAGCTGAACCAATTGCATATCCCTTAGTCACTGCTTTCGTTGTATTGCCCACCGCATCCAATGGATCGGTAATGTCGCGAACCGACTGTGGCATACCGGCCATCTCAGCAATACCACCCGCATTGTCTGTAATGGGGCCGTATGCATCCAGCGCCACCACAATGCCGGCCATGGAAAGCATTGCAGTCGCAGCGACGGCAATTCCGTAAATACCAGCAAACCAATAGGCAAGGTAAATAGCGGCGCAAACGAACAAGACCGGATACGCGGTGGAGCGCATCGAAACGCCCAAGCCAGCGATGATATTCGTGCCATGGCCCTTTGTTGAGGCCTCTGCAATATGCTTCACGGGCGCAAATTGCGTACCGGTGTAGTACTCAGTAATCCAAACTAAACCCGCCGTTAAGGCAAGTCCCACTACGGTTGATGCGAATAAGCGCCACTGACTACCTGGCATTCCCAAGGCATCGTCTGGAATAATCCAGTTTGTCGCAAAGTAAAACGCTACTAAAGAAAGTCCGCCTGCAATCACTAATCCCTTATACAAGGCCGGCATGACATTTTTCATGCCAGGCGTGGCTTTGACAAACGAGCAACCCACAATCGATGCCAGAATGGAGATACCACCAAGCACCAATGGATAGATCACTGCCTCAAGGGGAGCGCCTGTAACTACGATGGCACCAAGCACCATCGTCGCAATTAATGTGACTGCATAGGTCTCAAATAAGTCGGCCGCCATACCGGCGCAATCGCCCACGTTATCACCCACGTTATCTGCGATCACTGCAGGATTTCTGGGATCGTCCTCAGGAATACCTGCCTCCACCTTACCGACCAAGTCGGCACCCACATCAGCCCCTTTAGTGAAAATACCACCGCCAAGGCGAGCAAAAATGGAAATCAAAGAGGAGCCAAAAGCCAAGCCAATGAGTGGATGCAGGACATCAGAAAGTTCACGAACATTGCCGGTCGACGCTAAAACCCAGAAAAAGACCCCAACACCAAGCAGGCTCAAGCCAACGACCAGCATTCCGGTAATGGCGCCACCTTTAAATGCCACATTCAGCGCTTCATTCATACCAATGGTGGCGGCTTGTGCGGTGCGCACATTGGCCTTGACCGAGACATTCATGCCAATAAAGCCGCAAGCGCCAGACAAAACCGACCCAATCACAAAACCAACAGCCGTTGCGATATCCAAAAAGAGGCCAATTAATACAGTCAGGATTAAACCGACTACCGCGATTGTTTTGTACTGGCGAGATAAATAAGCGGCTGCCCCCTGCTCAATTGCCTGAGCAATTTCGACCATTTTGGCATTCCCAGTGCTTTGCTTTAAAATCCAACTGCGCACACCGAAGCCATAAATTACGGCGACTAGGCCGCAAGCCAAGGCAAAGTAGAGACCGAGTGTTGCATTATCCATCCTGAAATCCTTTTGTTTATACGTCGTTAATTTGCACTTTTAATTACCCGATGCGCTCTAAATTCGTAGAATCATCCAATCAAAATGCACAACAAATAGTATGTAACAGAAAGAGTGCTTTGTCTCTTTGTTAAGATTAGGGTATCCACTAATAATTATTCGGAGTTGCTATGAGTCTTGACAATGTAAAACCCGGTAAAAATGCACCCGTGCATTTCAACGTCATTATTGAAATTCCGATGAATGCGGACCCAATAAAGTATGAGGTTGATAAAGAAACGGGGGCCATTTTTGTGGACCGCTTTATGGGCACAGCCATGCACTATCCCTGTAATTACGGTTACATTCCGCGAACCATTGCTGGCGATGGTGACCCTGTCGATGTGTTGGTTGTCACTCCCTTTCCTCTCATACCAGGGGTAGTAGTCAGTTGCCGTGCCATTGGTGTTTTACAAATGGAAGATGAAGGTGGTCAAGATGCTAAATTGTTGGCCGTCCCCGAAGATCGTATTTTGTCCATCTACACCCACTGGCAAAAAATAGAGGACATTAATCCGCTGCGCCGCAATCAGATCCAACACTTCTTTGAACACTACAAAGACCTGGAGCCCGGAAAGTGGGTGAAGGTTCGCGGTTGGGGTGGCATTGCCGATGCCCATCAAGAAATCCTCGAAGGCATTGAACGCTACAACAAGGAAAAGGCATAAGCTTTGACCCCGTTTCACATTGCCCTGGCTCAAATCAACCCTGTAGTGGGCGATTTGAGCGGCAATGCGAAGCTAATTAGTGATGCGGCTGCAGTCGCCCACCGCGCTGGCGCTAAATTACTAGTCACCCCAGAGCTTGCCCTTACCGGCTACCCCCCAGAAGACTTATTGCTACGCCCGGCATTTATTGAGGCGGCGGCCGATGCCTTAGACCAATTGCGCACTACTTTGGCAGCGCATCCAGGTTTAACGGTGGTAATAGGCCACCCACAAAAAACCCCGCAGGGGCTGCACAATGCAGCATCGGTATTGCGCGATGGGAAGTGCATTGCAAGCTATGCCAAACATGAATTACCTAACAACGAAGTCTTTGATGAAGTGCGCTACTTCACGCCGGGCAATGCGCCCTGTGTATTTGATCTTGAGGGCTGCGCCATCGGCGTAATCATTTGCGAAGACGCTTGGCATGCCGGTCCTGCGACCCAGGCTAAAGCCGCAGGTGCTCAGGTTTTAATTTCGCTCAATGCATCGCCGTACCATTTGCACAAAGAAGATTTACGACTAGAGGTACTGCGTCATGTCATCGGCGCAACCGGCTTACCTTTTATTTATGTGAACGCCGTTGGCGGTCAAGATGAACTGGTTTTTGATGGCGGCTCTTTTGCGCTCGATGCCAATGGCTTAGTCGCCACTGCAATGCCCCAATTTGAAAGCGGTATTGGTCTCGTTATGATTGATCAAAACGGAGAGCCTGAGCTTGGGGCGATTGCACCCTCAGCCAATATGGAGTCACAAGCCTATTCTGCCCTAGTACTGGGCGTGCGCGACTATGTGCATAAGAACGGATTTCCGGGCGTGATTATTGGTTTATCGGGCGGAGTGGATTCTGCTTTGGTGCTTGCCATCGCAGTTGATGCCCTAGGCGCCGAGCAGGTGCGCGCAGTGATGATGCAGTCGCCCTACACCGCCGAAATATCGTGGCTTGATGCCCAAGCCTTAGCAAACAATTTGGGCGTGCAATACGATGAAATTCCGATTGGTACCCCAGTAGCGGCCTTAGAGGGTGCGCTTGCAAATCAGTTTGCTGGCCTTGCGCTAGACACCACCGAAGAGAATATTCAGGCCCGCGTGCGTGGCACCTTACTCATGGCACTGTCGAATAAAACCGGTCGCCTGGTTTTAACCACCGGTAACAAAAGTGAAATGGCCGTAGGCTACTGTACGCTTTATGGCGATATGGCCGGTGGCTTTGCAGTGATTAAAGACATCCCCAAAACGCTGGTCTACAAACTCTGCGCTTATCGCAATAGCTTGGCGCCGGTCATTCCTGAACGGATCTTAACCCGCCCCCCTTCAGCTGAATTACGCCCCGACCAAACCGATCAAGATAGCCTTCCTGCCTATGAACTCTTAGACGCCATCGTCGAGGGCTATATGGAGCAGAATCAGTCGATTGCATCCTTAATTGAGCGCGGCTTTGATGAAGCCAGCGTGCGTAAGATAACCCGCCTAATCAAACTCAATGAATACAAGCGGCGCCAGGCGCCACCCGGTGTCCGTGTGACTACCCGGGCATTTGGCCGGGATTGGCGTTATCCCATTACCTCTCGGTTTTTGGCTTAAAACCTAAAAGCAAGGGTGTTTTGCTTTGCTGAGACGAGTCCATGGCTTTTGGGTATGATTACTCCAACAGAGGAAATTTATGAAATTAATCACATCCATCATTAAGCCGTTCAAACTCGATGAAGTACGAGAAGCGCTGGCCGAAGTCGGCGTTACCGGCCTCACGGTTACTGAGGTCAAAGGCTTTGGTCGCCAAAAAGGCCACACCGAGCTCTACCGTGGCGCAGAGTATGTGGTGGATTTTTTACCCAAGGTCAAAGTAGAGGTCGTGGTAGCGAGTGATCGCGTTGAAAGCGTGATCGAAGCCATCACCAAAGCCGCGCGCACGGGCAAGATTGGTGATGGGAAGATTTTTGTTAGCCCGATCGAGCAAGCCATTCGCATCCGAACCGGCGAAGCCAATGAGGATGCGGTTTAGGCTTGCGCCAAAACAACTACTAAGGTGCTGCTAGTCAACCTGAATTAGCAGTATGCTTTTTGAATCGGCATTACTTGGTCGCACTCGAAAGCCTTGAAAGAATATCTCTGCGGACGACAGTCCGGAAGACAGCAGCTTGAATGGCGGCTTACCGTAAAAAGAGTACCCAAGGCCGGGCTCCATCCTTTTACTTTGTACTTTTCCATCCCCATCTTCCACACAGACAATTTGTGCCGTCGGCATTTTGACATAAACCATATTGCCGGGCTTGCTTGGACTAGGTGATTTGTAGTTTTCAATCGATGCATCTGGCACAGGGCAGGCTGGATTGGCAGCCACTGCTACTGCAGGGCTTGGGGTAATTGCAGGAGTGACTGGCGGTGTCACTGCCGCAGAAGTGCTGGCTGGCTCAGCCGGAGGGCTGGCGGGTGCTGCATCCACCGGCGCTTCAGTTAACACCGTTTCCTGTAATGGCTTTGGCTTAACCATCAACGCATCGAGCTGGTCTTCCAATAGGGGCTGAAACTGTACTAGCGCCAATACAAGTGCGCCTACCGGCAGTAGCCACAGCCATTTTTTTCCAGCCGACTTTGGTTCGCGCACACCAAAGTGCGTCCGCATACTAGGCTCTGGCTTAAAGGCCTCAACCAAAATAGGTTTCGCTTCCAGCTGACTAACTGCCCTATTCCTTGCTTCTTTTATATTACCTTCGTCGGCCTGGGGTGCTTGCTTTTTTAAATCCAATAACGACTCTTGCTCGGCGCTTATTAACTCGCTCTGAGCTAATTCGCCTACTAGGCTTAAAGGTAACTCCTCTTGCGGGCCAAAATCAAATGCGTCTTTTTCATCCAGCTGGATTAATTTGGCTACTTTTTTTGCAGCAACGTATTTAATCTCAAGGGAATAAAACGCATTACGGCCACCGTTTTCAATTTGCTGAATTTGTTTTTTGGTAAGGCAAGCGAGATGCGCCAACTCCTCAACCGACATGGCGCATTTTTCCCGTGCTGCGCTAAATGCTGCGCCGCGTATTTCAGGGGGGGATTGCTTGCTGGCCATGTTTTTGGAGTTTATCTACAGTAAATGAGGCTACTTTAAGCGATTAGCATGACGATTTGAAGTCGCTGCAAGGCTAATACGCTTACTGGGTTGGTAATGATGGATCAAGGGATGCCTCCAAGTAGGATTTCACTAAGCCTTGCAATGAGTCTGCGCGCATTTTTTCCATTACCCGCGCCTTATGCACTTTAATGGTGGCATCGGTGGTGCCGAGCTGCACGGCGATGTCTTTGTTCAAAAGGCCCTGCACTAACAGATGGCAAACCTCTTTTTCACGGGGGGTCAGAGTAGCGAAGTAGCGCTTAACCTCAACGTCTTTCGAGACCCGCTTCAGCTGGCGACGATCAAACTCGATTGCATCGGCTACAGAATTTAATAAATCTTCTAAATTAAATGGCTTAAACAAAAAATCCAAAGCCCCTTTTTTTAGACTTTTGACGATCTGCTGGGGGTGACTTTGACCGCTCACAAAAATGATGGGGGTCTTACGACCGATTCGAACCAACTCTTCCTGCAAGTCGAGACCTGTCATGTCCGGCATCTGCATATCAAGCAGAATGACTGCCGGTGAAATAGGGACCGAATGCTCAATAAAGGCTTTCGCGCTCGCAAAATCATGCACGTTGTAATCTAATTCTTGCAACATTCGGCTCAAAGATGTGCGCATTGACTCGTCATCGTCAACCAAATACACGTGCCCTGATTTATTCATACATCCATCCTAAATTCCTAATAGAGCAAATGTAATAGAAGTGCTGCCCTTTAGATATTAGCCTAATAGCTAACTTTTTAAGTCTAACGTACTGGTTTTATTATGCTTTTTTTGTATTGCATTGCAGCAATTTATTTCCCTTCGGAATGGCATTGCTTCGAAACGGCTCCGCGCATTGCACAATAGAGGCTTTTCCCCAATTAGAGATGGAGTCTGCCGCATGAAACGCCTAAATGAACGCTCACGTAAGGTCACTGAGGGCGTTGCACGCGCCCCAAACCGCTCCATGTATTACGCCATGGGCTATGAGGAAGGCGATTTCACCAAACCCATGGTGGGCGTCGCCAATGGCCACTCGACCATAACCCCTTGCAATAGCGGTTTGCAAAAGCTCGCTGATGCTGCGATTGAAGCACTCGAAGCGGCTGGCGCTAAGGCCCAAGTGTTTGGTACCCCGACCGTTTCAGATGGCATTGGTATGGGTACCGAAGGCATGAAGTACTCCTTGGTATCGCGCGAAGTGATTGCAGACAGCATTGAATGCTGCGTAAACGGCTTATGGCAAGACGGCGTGGTGGTGATTGGTGGCTGCGATAAAAATATGCCGGGTGGCATGATGGCCATGGTGCGCACAAATGTGCCTAGTATCTATGTGTATGGCGGCACAATTCAGCCGGGTCACTACAAAGGCAAAGAACTCAATATTGTGTCTGCTTTTGAAGCAGTGGGCGAGTTTACGTCTGGTCGTTTAAGTGAAGAAGACTTCAAAAGCATCGAGCAGAACGCCTGCCCAAGCAGTGGTTCATGCGGTGGGATGTATACCGCTAACACCATGAGCTCGTCTTTTGAAGCCTTAGGTATGAGCCTGCCCTACTCGTCAACCATGTCCAACATCGATGCTGAAAAAGTCGCCAGCGCTGCGGATTCAGCGCGGGCAGTAGTTGAGGCAGTTAAAAACAATTTGCGCCCCCGCGACATTGTTACCAAAAAATCGATTGAGAATGCCGTGAGCGTGATCATGGCGGTTGGCGGCTCTACGAATGCGGTATTGCATTTCTTGGCTATCACGAGCGCTGCTGATATTGATTGGACGATTGATGACTTTGAACGGATTCGCAAACGCGTTCCCGTGATTGCTGATATGAAACCATCGGGCACTTATTTAGCAACCGATTTGCATCAGGCTGGTGGCATTCCGCAGATCATGAAAATCTTGCTCGATGGCGGCTTATTGCACGGTGATTGCATGACCATCACCGGCAAGACCATTGCAGAGGTCCTAAAAGACGTCCCTTCTGTGCCTCGGGCAGACCAAAAAGTCATTCGAACCTTAGATAACCCCATGTATGCCGAAGGGCATCTGGCCATCCTGAAGGGCAACATTTCGCCAGAGGGTTGCGTCGCCAAAATCACGGGCCTTAAAAATCCATCGATTACCGGTCCAGCACGCGTCTTTGACTCGGAAGATCTGGCAATGGAAGCCATCATGGCCAATAAAATTAAAGCAGGTGATATTGTGGTGATTCGCTATGAAGGCCCCAAAGGGGGGCCCGGAATGCGCGAGATGTTAGCACCTACTTCGGCCCTAGTTGGACAGGGCCTTGGCGAGAGCGTGGGCCTGATTACGGATGGTCGCTTTTCCGGCGGTACTTGGGGTATGGTCGTGGGTCACGTTGCGCCTGAGGCCTATGTGGGCGGCACCATCGCCCTCATTCACGAAGGTGATTCAGTCACGATTGACGCTCATAAACTATTGATTCAACTCAATATTTCAGATGAAGAGATTGCAAAACGCCGGGCGAACTGGGTGCAGCCTAAACCCCGGTATACCCGCGGCCTGCTTGCTAAATATGCCAGTCTTGCTAGCAGCGCCAGCAAAGGCGCCGTTACGGATTTGGATCTGGAAATTTAGGAATTTATCTAGCCGAAAGTGCTACTTTCATGATTTGTTATTAGCTATAGGGATAAGTAGTAAAATAACGACTTTCATTCACATTTTCATCATATGCAATTAATTTGGATTCCTGGATCGACTTCGAGCGTAAAAAAGATCGCGATTAGCAAACGTGATCTCATCAAATTTGGCAGCCTTGCTTCCCTGGCCTGCATTCTAATTGGTGTTGGTGTTCACTTTTTGGGTTTTCGCATAGCAATTCAATACAGACCAGAGCTAGCGCGCGACATGGGCGGAGTTATCACCGTTCAAGAGAAAGAGGCGATTGAATCAAGCTACCGCGAGCATTTGCAAGAACTGCGCTCAGAGCTAAGCCATCTCAGCGAGCGCATTACTGAAATCAAAACCCTAAAAGACCGCTTTGCAAGCCTGGCCACCCCATCCGCTGTTCGAAATAAGGCATTTGAAGAAAAGGGCAAAGGCGGTCCATATCAGCCCATTGTATTGCTGCCTAATTCTAAAAATACCTTGGCAATTGATTTGGAAAAAACCCTGGAAAGCACCCTATATTTGCGTGAAGGCGTACAAAACCTAGAAAAAACTTGGCGAGCCCACTATGAATGGCTCAGTCAACTGCCAACTGGGTCCCCAATCGCCAATCGCGTCGGACTATCGAGCAACTATGGAACCCGAATCGATCCATTTACACGGCAATTGGCGCAGCATCCAGGAATTGACTTTTCTGCTCCGCCCGGAACACCCATTTTGGCATCCGGCGATGGCAAGGTAATTAGAGCCGAGTTTGACAGTGCGTATGGAAACTTTATTGAGATTGAGCATGCAGATAACTTCATATCAAAATATGCCCATGCACGAAAATTAAGTGTGAAAGCTGGGCAAGATGTAAAGCGTGGTCAAGTGATCGCTGAGGTAGGTAGTACCGGCAGATCAACCGGGCCTCACCTGCATTATGAGATTAGCCGCAATGGCAATATCATCAATCCAATGCAAATCTTAGTTGCTAGGGATGTATTAGTCGCGCAACAATCGCAATAAGTTTACTTTTTCGATTTAGCTGCTGGGTCTGAAATTTCAGAATCTCTTGCAATCATCAACCCAAACAGCTTAGCCCCTGGCTCAATTCCAATTTGGCCGTAAGTAATATCGCCACGTACTTCGGATCCATCATGCAGCTCGACGCGCTCGGCTGCATAAATATTACCCTCAACCTTGCCTGCCACTAAAACCCGATAGGCACTAATATCGCCTAAGACCTGGCCAGCAGCCCCCAATGCAACGCTAACGGTGCTATTTGGTTGAGCTTCAATGTTTCCGATAACCTTACCGTCTACTCGCATGCCTTTATCAATTACGATGCGGCCATGAACCTCGGTATTCGACCCAATAATGGTTTCAAAATGCTCGACCGTAGCCTGAAGAAAACCATTCGGTTTTTTCTGTTTAAACATACGGAGAAAAGCGATCACTATACCTTATTAAATTTACCGGTAATCTTACCGCCACGCTGAACATGAATATGCTGATAGGAGATTGTTCCCTCGATCAAAGCGCGGGGGCCTATATTCAATTCTCGGCAAGTTACATCACCCACAATCTTACCCTTGACTACCAAAATATCAGAGGATAGTTCACCCTCCACATAGCCCTCCACGTCGACTAGGATGGATTGTGCCGACACCTTTCCTCTCACAATACCGGCAATATTTAAGGTCCCTTCAGATGTAATGTTGCCAATAAATTCAAAGCCCTCACTAATGATCGATGGCTTTGTGGGCCTGACCGAATTTAAGGTTTGGTTATCTGCATAGGGATTTGCATCGTTCGAGATCTCTGCATCCTGACTTGAATCTGAGGAAAAAAATACTCCATCGGACTCAAGATCAGACTGATCTGGATTGCTCGCATCTGCGGTTTGCTTTTTAGAGAACATGGTATTAACTTAAGTTAGGTCTAGGAATGGCTTTGGCTAAGCAAATTAAGGTCGCCATAAATTTGGCCGCCCTTCTCAATCTCAATTTCAGCATAGCTAATTGCGCCGCTTACCTTACCGCTGGGTCGAATAATTAATGAGCGCGTTGCCGTCAGATGCTCCGCAATCTCCCCGCGCACATCAACGGACTCACCAATGACTTTTCCACGAACAACACCAGAAGCCTCGACAATGACTTGCTTTGCAGTCAGATCGCCTTCAATAACCCCTGAAACGGATGCAATATCTGGGATATTAAAGCTCCCTTTTAAAACAACGCCTTCACCCACGAACAAGCAACCCTGTTGATTACTTTCAGCCATTGCAACTCCAAATATAAGATATAGAAATTATTAAAGCATTTGTATCAAATTTATCACAAAGGAGGATAGGGATGGCCAAATAAGCGAAAATCTTCAAAATTAAGAAAAGGGGTCCGCCGAAAGACGAACCTCCTTTGGCATTCTCTTTATTTAGTGCTTAGAACCATGCCCATGGCCTCCAGGCGCATTGACTGGCATTTTGACTTCCACTTCACCCGCCTTCGCAAACTTGAGTTTCACAGGCACAAGCTCGCCGGCCTTTAGGGGTGCCTTGATGTTCATAAACATCAAATGCAAACCACCTGGCTTTAGTTCAACCGCACCATTGGCAGGCACATCAATTTGCTTTACTTCACGCATGCGCATTACATTGCCATCCATGGTCATGGTGTGCAACTGCACGTCATCCGAGACAGTGGAGCTCGCAGAGATCAATTGATCAGCAGCGCCATTGCTCGTAATTTTCATAAAACCACCGGCTGCCGCTTGGCCTGGGACAGTGGCGCGGGTGTAAGCGCCGTTGACGGCAATGCTGCCTACTTTTGCATCTTGGGCATAAGCAGCCGATGAAAGCACACATGTCAATACAGCACTAGCAATGAATGTGGGTAGTGTGAGCGTCATTCTTTTCATGATTTCCTTTGAATAAATTTAATGGAGATGCATCTTGAGTTCCCGTTCAAATTGCGGGAGATCATCTCGGTTTACAAAAATACCAATCGGCATTTCTTGATCGGCATGTTGAAGTACTAATCGATACAAATGTTTTTCGGTTCGGCCAATGCGAGTCCATACGGTATTGAGTTCTTTTTTTTCTACTTTACCGCCCCAGCTTTTTTCAATCGTGATGCTTTGCCCATCGATCGTAATCTTTTCATAATCGAGGGCATGGCGGCTATACACATAGAGGGCGATGGTTAAGGCGGCGATTTCAATGCAAGTAAAAATCAAAACCATCCAAATACCCATGAGCAAAAACGAGCCTGCCACCAAGAGCGAAAAAAAGACAATGGAGGCGTAGAAATACCCCACCTGCTTCGGTGAAAAAGAACAGTTTCGTTTCATAAGCCAAACGCGCATGGCAATACTGTACTACCAGCTCAAGGTCTTTGTATTTGGCTTAAATAAGGCTTCGCCAGTAACCTTAGCGCCCCCTAATTTGATGCCCGGCAATAGATCTGCCTCAGTAAATCCATAATGCCGCAAACAGGGTGGGCACATAATCACCGTGCTACCGCTTGCGATCATCTCCGCTAGCAATTTTTGCTGCTCTGGGTAGTTTGAGCTACTGGCCTTAACCCCGAGATAAACGCCCTTATCGCTCAAAAAGATACTCAATGGGTGTCCGTTTGCTGCATGGTGTTTACTAAAGTTCAGCGCCATCGTGACTCGATGAGGTTCATCGCTGGTAAGGCTAACAAAAAGAGGGTCCGGGTTGGCGGCGTACGAAGTCATTACAAAGAGTGACAAGCAAGCCAGCAGGAGGCTTTGTTTTAAACGTTTCAACATGTTTTTTTCCGTTTAGCGAATCAAGGGGGCGAGCGAAATTAGCCGGTTAGCTTCTTCGCCGCTCAAGGTATTGGGTAAGCGCACCTACCCTGTTGCTTTAGGAAAGGATTGGGGGTGCCCGTGAAGGCAATTGCATCCACGCAATCGTGGGTAATGCAATGGCTTGGAAAGCCGCGTGGATCTTTGAAATCGATACTGGCTCTGCAAACTGTAAATCGAGCTCAATGCTGGGTACATAACTATCTTGAATCAGGCAGTATGCACAACCCGTTTGTGCTTGATGCGTCTCGGGCAGACCCAGATCAACCCGTAAATCGATCTGCTGACCACTAGGGGCGCAGATCGCCATCGTAAGGTCACTGGCATCTGAAATGATTGGACGCGCATGCGTGGCCATTGGGGCGATAGAGCCAAGCAATACTGCGGTAGCAGTAAGCCAATGAATCCATGGGTGTGCAATGCGTGACATAAGATTATTTTAAGCCTAAGTGCAAGATTGGTCTGAGCTGCAATGCAAATGGGGGCTTGCGCCCCCATTTGGATCATGCGTCCTACAAGACAGGCTTATGCTGCTTTGGCCTTCTTGCTGGTGAACTTACCAATCAATGGCCAGAACAGCAGGACTAAAGCCAAGGTGGAGATGCCGCCCACTAAATAGTTCGAGAAGAATACATCGACACTACCTTGTGAAATCAACATCGACTGGCGGAAGGAGTCTTCAGCACGGTCACCAAGAACCAAAGCCAAGACCATTGGTGCCATTGGGTAATCGAGTTTCTTAAAGACATATCCGACCACACCGAAGCCCAGCATCAACCAAACGTCAAAGGTGGCGTTGTGAACTGTGTAGGCGCCAACCGCGCAAATCACAATAATGACTGGTGCAATGATTGAGAACGGAATTCGTAGAATCGATGCGAACAGTGGTACGCAGGTCAAGACCACGAACAGGCCGGCGATGTTACCAAGGTACATACTGGCGATCAAGCCCCAAACAAAGTCTGGCTTTTCAACGAAAAGCAATGGGCCTGGCTGTAGGCCCCAAATCAGCAAACCGCCAAGTAATACTGCTGCAGTAGGCGATCCTGGAATACCGAGCGAGAGCATGGGTAACAATGCCGCTGTTCCAGCAGCGTGAGCCGCGGTCTCAGGAGCAACAATGCCCTCCATTGCGCCCTTACCAAATTCAGAAGGGTTCTTGGAAACACGCTTGGCAACGCCGTACGCCATAAAGGAGGCGGGAGTCGCACCACCTGGAGTAATACCCATCCAGCAACCAATCAAGCAGCTACGCAAGGAGGTAGACCAATACTTAGGTAACTGCTTCCAGGTCTGCCATACGATGGTGCCCTTAATCTTGGCCGCTGCACCAGAGAACTTCAGCCCCTCTTCCATTGAGAGCAGAATTTCACCAATACCGAAGAGGCCAATAACCGCGATCAGGAAGTCAAAGCCGCGCATTAATTCAGTGCTACCAAAGGTCAGACGCAATTGACCGGTAACCGTGTCCATACCAACGCAAGCCAAGGCAAAGCCGAGCATCATCGCTGAGATTACTTTAAACGGCGAGCCCTTATTCATACCCACGAAACTACAGAAGGTTAAGAGATAGACCGCAAAAAACTCGGGAGGGCCAAACTGCAAGGCAAACCGGGCTACCAATGGTGCCAAGAAGGTAATCATCACGATCGCAAAAACAGCACCAATACAGGATGATGTAAATGCGGCAGTTAATGCCTCACCCGCTTTACCGCTGCGCGCCATGGGGTAACCATCAAAGGTGGTTGCAACCGACCAAGGCTCGCCCGGAATGTTAAATAGGATTGATGTGATCGCCCCACCAAACAAAGCACCCCAATAAATACAGGAGAGCATGATGATGGCTGAGGTAGGCTCCATGGTGAATGTCAATGGCAGCAAAATTGCAATGCCGTTGGCGCCGCCTAAACCAGGCAATACACCAATGATGACACCAAGAACAACGCCAATCAGCATCAACATCAGATTAAAGGGGGTCATCGCAATGGCAAAGCCATTAAATAGCGCGTTAATTTCGTCCAACTGGAGCTCCTTTTTTTCTAAGCTTTTATAGTATTTTTAGTGAATGCCGATGAACTCGAGCGGATTAAACCAAGAGCCGTGTGGCAATGGAACCTGAAACCAGAACTCGAACATCATGTAGAGAGCAATGCTGACGCCAACGCCAACGGCAACGGATTTCAATAATGAGTACTTACCCAGCCAGACCATGAAAACAATAATATAAGCGGCGGCAGAAACATAAATACCGATGAGCTGCATGAATAGCACGAATACAAATGCAGGTAATAAAACTGCCAGAACTTGCCTAAATGGCTCCTTCTCTACAAAGGGCTCGTCTTCTTTCTTGCGATCAACAATGGCGGCCTGATAGAGGGTGACTGAGCTGGAAATCAAAATGATTAGGCTGATGTAAAAGGGAAAATAACCGGCCTGAGGACCATCACTGCCCCACGATGCACCTAACTTAATACTTGCGACCATCACCACCAAACCAAACACTAAAAATAAAAGGGCGGTAATTATCTCCATGGCACGCATGCCAACGGATGCCTCTGATTTTGAATTATTTGCGTTTTCCGACATTGCTTTACTCACTAAAAAAGGGTTAAAACAGCAGTTAAACAGGGTTCGCTATTCGCTAACCCTGTTCATCCTAACTTACTTCGCAATAAAGCCTGCTTCTTGCATGAGTTGCTTGTGCAATGCAGCGTTGGCATCGAGCCACTTATCAAACTCTTTGCCGGTCATGAAGGTTTGGTTAAAAGCGCCATCGGCCATGAACTTCTTCCATTCTGGGGTGGCAATCACCTTTTTAAAGAGGTCCACGTAGTAATTGACTTGATCTTGGGTTACGCCTGGGGCCATGAAGATGCCACGTAGCATCACGTAGTCGGTGGGTACGCCCACTTCTTTACAGGTGGGGATGTCATTCCAGGACTGGGTTGCGGTGATCTTCTCTTTGTAAGGCATGCGGGTATCGTCAAATACGCACTGGGCACGGAGTTTACCGGCGCGCCACTGGGCGATCGCTTCGATGGGGTTGTTCACTGAAGAATCAAGGTGGTTACCGACGAGCTGGACGGCGACAGCACCGCCCCCTGCAAAGGGAACGTAGATGAACTTGGTGCCAGTGGCTTTTTCCAGGGCCACGGTAATGATCTGGTCTTCTTGGCGTGAGCCGGTACCGCCCATCTTGAACTTATTGGGGCCAGCGGCTTTAGCCGCGTCAATGTACTCTTTAGCCGTTTTATAGGGCTTATCGGCATTGGTCCACAGGACGAACTGGTCTAGGGCCAGCATCGCTACAGGGGTCATGTCCTTATACGAAAAAGGCACGCCAGTGGCTAAAGGGGTGGTAAAGAGGTTGGATAAGCTAATCACGAGCTTATGGGGGTCGCCCTTGGCTTCTTTAACGGAGAGAAAGCCTTCTGCGCCTGCGCCAGCCGCTTTATTAATGGGGATGATGGACTGCTTCATCAGGTTGTTTTTGGTGACGATGCCCTGAATCATGCGGGCCATCTGGTCAGCGCCGCCGCCAGGACCGGCTGGAATCACGAGTTCTACGGGTTTAGTGGGCTCCCACGCCAAAGCGGGGCTAGCAGCAAAGCCGGCAATGCCCAAAGCAATGGCAGTGGACAGTGCGGTGCGATTAATCGAATGGTTCATGAATGCTCCTCCGGAAGAATGGTTTACCAATTATGAATCTGGTTTTTTTATCTACAACAATACAGACAGGATTTTTAAACAATTCATGCGGGTAAGTCTTGATTCCCATCAATAAACAAGAAAATCTCACTAAAGACTTAGGCCGTCTACTCAATAAGCATCAGCAGTACTAGTAGAAACCCGCATGAGAACGGTATATATTGACTGCAATGTGGTGCCGGAAAGAGGAATCGAACCTCCGACCTTCGCATTACGAATGCGCTGCTCTACCAACTGAGCTATTCCGGCGAAAATCTTATTTTAAAACATGCCTAAGAGTGGCGGTTGTTTTGCAAAACTATGCTGCTTATAAAAAACGATCCAATAGCTTGCGGCTTTGTTTGTCCAATTGACTTGAATCGCGCACCAAATATTGCACGCCATTGGCGTCTGATATCAGCAAGGTATTCCCAGCAACGCGGCGGATATTTTCTTCGCCATTGAGGCGCAGTCGCGTCTCACCGCGGTCCGTCTGCACCAGCCAAATGCTCGGGGTGGCATAGCTCGATACGCTGCTGATTTGCTCAATGACGGGCATGAACTCACGGGCAGCCAAGCCCTTCATCAGCAGCACGCGATCCTCTTCCGGTATGGCTGCCAAAGATGCGAACCAGAACAACTCTTTGCCAGCCGAATCCATCAGCGAGATGCCGGCACTCGGAGCGGTAATCGGAAAAGCACGAACCGCATGAACATCCACGTGCTCGGTACCCGCATCGTCGATGAAGACAAGGCGCCCGAGTGAATCACGAAACAAGCTAGGCTTTTTCAAGTGTCTCTCCAATCGCGCCGCCCTCAACCAATTCCGTGGCATGGCGAATTTGTGCTTGATACAACTGATAGTAGGCGCCTTGCGCTGCCATCAGTTCATCGTGCGAACCGATCTCCACAATCTCGCCCTTATCTAACACCACCAAGCGATCGGCTTTGCGTAAGGTGGAGAGGCGGTGCGCGATCGCAATCGTCGTGCGGCCCTTCACCAAATTATCTAAGGCCCGCTGAATTTCTTTTTCGGTGGTGGTATCAACTGATGAAGTAGCCTCATCCAAAATCAGAATGCTGGGGTTAATCAATAAAGCGCGCGCAATCGAAATACGTTGGCGCTCGCCACCCGATAGCGATTGGCCGCGCTCACCGACCAGCGAGTCGTAACCTAAGGGAAGGCGTAAGATAAATTCATGGGCGTGTGCCGCCCTTGCCGCCTCAATGATTTCCTCACGCGATGCCTCGGGCTTGCCATAGGCAATATTATCGGCGATGGTTCCAAAAAATAAGAAGGGCTCTTGCAGTACCAGGCCAATGCACCTGCGGTAATCGGCGATGCCAATGCTGCGAATATCGCGCCCATCCAATGTAATGCTGCCCTCGCTCACATCATAGAAGCGGCAAATTAAGTTTACCAAGGTGCTTTTTCCAGAGCCGCTGTGACCCACGAGCCCAATCATTTCACCGGGAGCTATGTGCAAATTAATGGCTTTGGTCACCGCTCGGTTACCATACCGAAATCCAACGTTGCGTAAATCAATTGCGCCCTTGACTGGGCCGAGCGGCAATGAGTTTACCGGCTCGGGAACACTAGAGACGTGATCCAAGATATCAAAAATTCGTTTGGCGCCAGCAGCAGCCTGTTGGGTATGGGACACAATGCGGCTCATCGAATCTAGGCGAATGTAAAAGCGCCCAATATAGGCTAAGAAGGCAATCAGTACGCCAACCGATACATTGCGATTAGCCACTTGCCAAATGCCGAAGGCCCATACCACCAAGAGACCAACTTCGGTTAAGAGGGTTACTGTTGGGGTAAACAAGCCCCACACGCGATTGACCCGATCATTGATTTGTAAATTATGGCGATTGGCGTCGACAAAGCGTTTGAGCTCGCGCTTTTCTTGGGCAAAGGCTTTCACCACCCGAATTCCTGGAATGGTGTCCGTCAGCACATTGGTGACCTCACCCCAAATGCGATCAATTTTTTCAAAGCCGTAGCGTAATTTATCGCGCACCACATGAATCATCCAAGCAATGAATGGCAGTGGTGCCAAGGTCACCAATGCGAGCAGCGGATCGATCGACGCCAAAATAGCCGCAGTCATGATGATCATGATCAGGTCGGTTAAAAAATCGAGTAGGTAGAGCGACAGAAAAACACAAATCCGATCGGTTTCTACGCCAATGCGCGCGATTAAATCACCGGTACGCTTGCCACCAAAATACTCCAGCGATAGTTTTAATAAGTGCTCAAAGGTGGTATTGCGTAAATCGGCGCCAATGCGCTCGCTCACGAGAGCCAAGAGATAGGTACGCCACCAGCCTAGGCCCCAGGCTAACACAGCAGCTGCCAGTAGCGCGCCTAAGTACAGGCGTGCCAGATCAAAATCGATGGGCTGACCACGCTCATACGGAATCAAGATGTTATCCATCAGCGGCATGGTGAGGTATGGTGGAACCAAGGTAGCGCCAGTTGATGCTAAGGTCAAAACAAAACCAAGTAGCAGTTCTTTTTTATAGGGTTTGGCAAAGCGCCACAACTTTAATAGCGTCCATGTCGATGGCGGCTTGTCTTCCGTCGACTCGTCATCACTCAGCAGGCCGAATTGATTCTGCGAAGCCTTGAGCTGATTTCTGAAAGCGGCTTGCAGTCGAAGTGCTTTGGGATTCACAGCGAGGGTATAGTGCCATGTCGCGAGCAGAATACCGCCCTGCTCCAAACGCAAGCAGCCGACGCCAGCATGATCGGATTGTGTTAAGTTCAGTCCGTTCTGAATGGGCCATGACTGGCACTGATTACCGTCCGTCCAAACTACGGCATCACCATTGAGAACCAAGAGGGTTTTATTAAAACGCAGCCCGGCATCCAGATCGAGTTCGATCCAGGCTCGGGGCGACAAAGGCTGTAATGCTGGGAGGGATTGGGCCGCCAAGCTATCTTGCCAATGCGCTGGAAGCGGCGGCGAAAGTGCGGGAAAATCGGGTTCCATGGGTACTCAAAGTATAGTGGAGCGCAGATCTTTTCAATTTATTGAATTTGTCAACTTATGGAGCTGGTGCGGCGTTTAAGCATGAATCTGTCATTCTTTTCACTTCTGACCCTTTTCCTTTTGGCCATCGCCCTGAATCAAGCCCTATTCTCTGCCCATCCGATGCTGCGAAGCGCAACCTAGCCTGAAGTGAAACGATCCCGTTTTTATGCCCCAATTACTCGATAAAACCATTGAGATTCTGAGCGTCAAGCATCTCCGTGGCCCCAATATGTGGACCTATCACCCCGTGATTGAGGTTTGGGTCGATATTGGTGATCTGGAAGACTATCCATCCAACCTCATCCCTGGATTTTATGAGCGGCTGGTGGCATGTATGCCTGCCTTAGTTGAGCACCGCTGCAGCTATGGTGAGCACGGTGGATTTTTAAAGCGAATTCAGGAAGGCACTTGGCCTGCTCATATCCTCGAACACCTCACGCTTGAGCTGCAAAACATGGCCGGTATCCCTGGCGGCTTTGGCAAAGCACGTGATGGCGATCGCCGGGGCGCTTACAAAGTGATTGTCAGCGCGATTAACGAAAAAGTAACTTTAACTGCCTTGGAGTGCGCGCGGGACTTGTACTTGACTCTAGCCCAAGATACACAGGATGCCTCGATCCTAATGAAGCAATTGGTTGGCCAACTGCGTGACCTGAGCGATGACCTCTTACTGGGCCCCAGCACGGCAAGCATTGTCTACGCGGCTGAGGAGAAAGGCGTTCCATGGATTCGTTTATCGAGTGGTAATCTGGTGCAACTGGGGTACGGCGCAAAACAACGCCGGATTTGGACTGCAGAAACCGATCGCACCAGCGCAATTGCAGAGAGTGTATCGCGCGATAAAGACCTCACCAAAAGTTTATTAAATAGCGCAGGGTTACCTACTCCCGAAGGCCGCATTGTCGCAACTGCACTCGATGCTTGGGATGCAGCAGAAGACATCGGCTTACCAGTTGTGGTCAAGCCGATTGATGGCAATCATGGCCGGGGTGTTTTTATTAATCTATACACCCAAGAGGAAGTGGAAGCAGCCTATGCTGTTGCCGTGCAGGAAGGCAGTGCGGTATTAGTCGAGCGCCATATTTTGGGCGATGAGCATCGCCTTCTCGTGGTTGGCAGTCGGGTCGTTGCTGCAGCCAAAGGTGAAACCGTTTGGATCATCGGCGATGGCAAGCATAGCGTGACTGAGCTCATCGATATCCAGATTAATTCAGATCCGCGCCGTGGAACTGCGGAAGAATGTCCCTTAAATCCGGTGCGTGTTGACTCCGCTGTCGAGCTCGAACTCACTCGGCAAAAACTCAGTGCAAAAGCGATTCCTACAGAAGGCCAACGGGTATTTATTCAAAGTAATGGTAACGTCGCCTTTGATGTCACCGATCAAGTTCATCCCGACGTGGCGCGGCAAGTGGCATTGGCAGCGCGGGTGGTTGGTCTTGAAATTGCTGGTGTTGATCTAGTGGCGCAAGATATTAGCAAGCCCTTTGAAGCGCAGGGGGCTGCAATTGTGGAAGTCAATGCCGGTCCTGGTCTATTGATGCACTTAAAACCAGCCAGCGGAACCCCGCAGCCAGTTGGCAAGGCGATCGCCGATCACCTTTTCCCGGCCAATGTCGATTTCAGAATTCCGCTGGTCGGCATCACTGGATCCAAAGGTAAAACCGTGGTCGCTGAAATGGTGGGTCACTTTCTTAGGTTAACCAATCAGTATGTTGGTGTGTCGTGCGGCAATCAGCTGTATTTTGGTAATCGCATCATTAAAACAGAGCAGCCATCCGATTGGGAAAACGCCCGCCGCACCCTCCTCAATCGGGCGGTTGAAGCGGCGGTCATCGAAAATAACCATCGATCGATGCTAATTGAAGGCCTTGCCTATGATCGCTGTCAGGTAGGCGTCGTTCTCAATATTGATCCGAGCGCGACATTTCCAGAGTACGCAATCTACGATGAAGATCAGCTCTTTAGTATTGTGCGTACCCAAGTCGATGTGGTCTTACCCAATGGCGCTGCCATTCTCAATGCCGATGATCCCTTGGTTGCGAAGATGGCCGAGCTGAGTGACGGCGAAGTGATTTTCTTTTCCCACAATGAGGCCAATCCTTTAATCGAAGATCACTTGAAACAAGGCGGCCGTGCTGTGGTGGTGCGTGGCCAAGAGATAGTTTTAAAGACTGCACGGCGGGATGAGCAAGTACTGCCCATACCCAAAAATCCAAAGAGCACCCCCAACAGCATGCAATGGAAGTCCATTAATTTAGCTGCGGCGATCGCAGCAGCTTGGGCATTGGGCATTCCATTTAATATTATTCTTGCTGGCACAGAGACGTTTTACTCCACTACCGCAACCCAGACAGAGGCGTAATTGAAGGTATCTCGGATTCGTATGTTGCGTGGACCCAATTTGTGGAGCAGACACACTGCCCTAGAGGCAATTGTCGATTGCGACCCCTTAGAGCGCGCTATCGATCAGCTACCTGCATTTGAAGTCAAGCTGCGAGAGCGCTTTCCCCAGCTCGGCTTTATGCGCTTTAGTGGCAAAACTGAGGTGGTTTCTTTGGCACACGTGATTGAACATGCTGCCTTAGACCTACAGGCACAAGCAGGCTGTCCTGTCACTTTTAGTCGAACCATACCAACATCTGATGTGGGTGTTTACCAAGTGGTGGTTGAGTACACCGAAGAAGCAGTTGGCCGAATGGCCTTTGACTTTGCACTTGCCTTAATTCAGGCGGCTCGCGATGAAGCGCCGTTTGATCTGGTAACCGCATTACGTGAATTGGCCTCCTTATACGAAGAGGTTCGTTTAGGGCCAAGTACTGGCTCCATTGTCGATGCGGCCATTGCGCACCACATTCCGTATCGGCGCATGACGGAAGGCAGCATGGTTCAGTTTGGTTGGGGCAGCAAACAAAAGCGCATTCAAGCAGCTGAAACCAGCGACACCAGCGCGATTGCGGAATCGATTGCGCAAGACAAAGAACTCACTAAAAATCTGCTGCATGCTGCGGGAGTGTCGGTTCCCCACGGCGAAGTGGTTACCAGCGCCGATGAAGCTTGGCGCGCAGCTCAAGCGATTGGCGGGCCCATCGTATTAAAGCCAAAAGACGGCAACCAAGGTAAAGGTGTGGTTGCTAACATTCGTAGCGAAGAACAAGTGCGCGCTGGTTTTGAAGCAACCCAAGCCTACGGCAGCCAAACCATCGTTGAGCGCTACTTACCCGGTCAAGATTACCGTTTATTAGTGGTAGGCAATCAGTTGGTTGCAGCTGCGCGGCGTGAGCCAGCCCAAGTGATTGGCGATGGCGTGCATACCATTGAGCAATTGATTGCACTTGAAAATAAAAATCCCTTGCGTGGGGATGGTCACGCTACCGCCTTAACCAAGATTCGTTTAGATGCGATTGCGATTGCAACATTAGCTGCAGTCAATTTAGATATCACCTACATACCTAAAATGGGTGAGCGCATTTTGCTACGCAATAATGCCAATTTAAGTACGGGCGGTACTGCAACCGATGTAACCGATGATGTCCACCCCGATGTGGCCGCCAGTGCTGTCGCTGCGGCACAGATGATTGGGCTGGATATTGCTGGCGTGGATATTCTGTGCGAAGCAATTTATAAACCCTTAGAGCCGCAAGGTGGTGGCATTGTCGAAGTCAATGCCGCGCCGGGCTTACGGATGCATTTACAACCATCCTACGGAAAAGGCCGCCCTGTTGGCGAGTACATCATCAACATGATGTTCCCGGGCGGTGACAATGGCCGCATTCCGACAGTAGCAGTAACTGGCACCAATGGAAAAACCACTACGGTTCGCTTAATCGCCCATCTGATTCATGAAACTGGTCTGCGCATTGGCATGACTACCACCGATGGCGTTTATATCGAAGGTCGGCGCATTGATACGGGCGACTGTAGCGGCCCTAAAAGCGCGCGCAATGTACTCATGCACCCCGATGTCGACGCCGCCGTTCTGGAAACTGCCCGCGGCGGTATTTTGCGCGAAGGCCTGGGATTTGATCGCTGTGACGTAGCTGTGGTTACCAATATTGGTGAAGGCGATCACTTAGGCATGAATTTTATTCACAGCGTTGATGACTTAGTGACTGTGAAGCGGGTGATTGTGCAAAATGTGTCCGCTACCGGGGTTGCGGTTCTCAATGCAATGGATCCACTGGTAGTGAAGATGCGCGAGAGCTGCCCGGGTGACATTACGTTCTTTTCCTATGATCCAACCCACCCCGTGATTGTGGCGCACCGCGCTCAAGATAAACGGGTTGTATTTTTTGATGGGATGGACATTGTTGCTGCCAAAGGGATGGAAGAAATCCACCGCATTCCAGTCAAACGCATTCCGATGACGAGCGATGGCCTCCTCCCCTTCCAGATTGACAATGCGATGGCCTCAGTAGGCGCTGTCTGGGCCCTTGGATTGCCGTGGAGCGCCGTGAGTTCAGGACTAGCTTCGTTTGACTCCAGCGCAAATTCTGCCCCAGGCCGCTTTAATCTCTTTAAGCACCGCGGCGCAACCGTAGTAGCTGACTATGGCCACAATCCAGATGCAATGCGCGCCTTAGTCGATGGCATTCATGCCATGAAACCCAAGCGCAGCCATGTGGTGATCAGCGGCGCCGGCGATCGCCGCGATGATGACATCCGCGCCCTAACTAAAGTCCTTGGCAATGCGTTTGATCACGTTATCTTGTATCAAGACCAATGCCAGCGTGGCCGTGAAGATGGTGAAGTGTTAAAGCTGTTGCAAGAAGGTTTGGTTGGCACTACCAAAGCAAAACACGTTCAAGAGATTCGGGGCGAGTTCTTGGCGATTGATACTGCACTGGCGCAACTCGAGCCCGGTGATGTATGCCTGATTTTGATTGACCAAGTTGAAGAGGCATTGGCCTACCTCGCCAGCAAGGTCAAAGCTTAAACTTTTTACTTTGCGGCGTGGTACTGGCGCAGTAAATTGACTTCCTCTTTTGAGCCCAGCATCACGGATACGCGCTCGTGCAAGCCCTGCGGTTGTAAATCTAAAATAGTGTCCACGCCATTAATCACTGCGCCACCAGCCTGCTCCACTAAAAAGCCCATCGGATTGGCTTCGTACATCAAGCGCAGCTTGCCTGGCTTCTTCGGATCACGCTGATCCCACGGGTACATAAACACCCCACCGCGCGAGAGCACCCGGTGCACATCAGCGACCATCGATGCAATCCAGCGCATATTAAAGTCCTTCTTACGGATGCCGCCACTACCAGCCAAGCATTCATCGACATAGCGTTTTACTGGGGCAGCCCAATGCCGCATATTCGACATATTGATCGCGAATTCACTAGTCGATTCTGAAATCCGCACACCCTGCTTGATGAGTAAAAATTCGCCCGAGACCGCATCCAACGTAAATAAATCCACGCCCTCGCCCAAGCTGATGGCCAGAGTCGTTTGTGGCCCATAGACTACATAGCCAGCAGCCACTTGTGTTCGACCGGCCTGTAAAAAATCGGCGGTCGTCAGCGGCGCATTGGGATCGGGTTTTTTCAGAATCGAAAAAATAGTGCCAATCGATACATTGACGTCAATATTGGAAGAGCCATCCAGGGGATCAAAGAGCAATAGGTAGTCGCCTACTCCCTTGCCCACTGGTAAGGGGTCCTCAATTTCTTCCGAAGCAATGCCAGCCAATGATTGGCAGGACTGCACACCCGCAATCAGCAAGTCATTGGCGATGACATCCAATTTTTGTTGCACTTCACCCTGGACATTGCCGGTTCCAGCAGATCCTAAAATGCCAATGAGGGCACCTTGCGCAACTTCATCACTTAGTGTCACGCAGGTATTGGTGAGTGACACCAAAAGATCCTGCAGTCCCGGTGGAACCGATGTACCGCGCAATTGCAACTGGCCAAGGTACTGCGCAAAGGGTGTCTTTAACTGAATAGGGGCGGTCAACACATTCTCCAAATAGGGTCTTGCAATCCGAATGGCTTTATTTTGCCTGTTTCAAAATCAAGCACGGGTTTTTTGCACCACGCATCCTACGACTCGGCATTGCCTAAGGCTTTGACGATCACCTCGCGCACATCAGCCGATAGCGTCTTCGCATCGGCAACCGCTTGTAAAGCAAGATGCATCTGCTCCTGGTAAGGCTCTGCAAAAACAGTCCAGCGATCAAGCGCCCGTGCAAGCCGCGCGGCAATTTGCGGATTAATCCCATCCAGCTTAAGTACGCTCTGCGCCCAAAACTGGTAGCCGCGCCCATCCCGCATATGAAATCCCGCCGGATTACCCATGCAATACGAATGAATCACACTACGAACCCGATTGGGGTTCGTGAATGAAAATGCTGGATGCGACAGTAGAGCAGTGACCCGCTCAAGACTTGCAGCAGGATTGTGTGGTGTGGGCGGGCAAGTGGCCTGTAAACCAAACCATTTATCAACGACTAAGGGGTCATCTGCAAAGCGCTCATAAAAATCGGCTAAACAGGCAATACCTTCCGGCACATTGTTTTGAACCAAATGGGCTAGTGCCGCGTAGCGGTCCGTCATGTTATTTGCTAGCTTGTACTGGTGCTGAGCTCGTCCTGCCCACGCCGCCGGATTGGCAATCAAGAGCATTCCTAAAGCGAGGTTCTTTAAGCCGCGCTTACCTGCGCTAACTGCATCTGGCGCAAACGCACCGGGCGTTTGCATTGCCTCATAGAGGCGCTGCCATTCCGGCTGTAAATGCTGCGCAATCGCCTCCCGAAATGCCTTGCGGTTGGCATGGATCGTTTGTGGCTCGACGCTAGCGCATTGCTCGTATAGATAGGTCTCGGCTGGCAAGGTCAGAGCCAGTTCTTTGAAGGCGGGATCCAGTTTGGGATCTTGCAAAATTAAGCGGTAGGTTTGGAGCATAGCTTCATCTGGAGTTCGCCCAGCTAAGATCCATTGCATCGCTAACTTCTGCCCCGCTTCCCAGCGATTGAAGGCATCGTCGTCTTTAGTAAATAGGGTTAATAAGTCGGCTTCGCTTTGGTCAAACTCCAGCACAATCGGCGCCGAGAATCCACGATTGATCGACAGCACCGGCTCACTGGGCACATGATCAAAGACCCAAGTCTGCGTGACATCAGTGAGTTCCAGCAAGCGTTCAGTACGCAGTGACTGATCCACCGATTCGCCATTGGCAAAGACAAGCTGGGTTCGCAGTGGAATGTGAAACGGCTTTTTATTTTTCTGGCCCGGGGTATCTGGGCAGGACTGGCTTAAGGTCAAGGTATACCGCTGCGCCTTGCCATCGAAATGGGTGTGCACCCGAACCCGTGGCGTGCCCGCTTGACTATACCAGTGCTGAAATTGACTCAGGTCTCTGGCGTTAGCATCGGCCATCGCCATTCGAAAATCATCGCATGTCACCGCCTGACCGTCGTGACGCGCAAAGTACAAATCCATCCCTTTACGAAAGCCCTCAACCCCCAATAGCGTTTGATACATGCGCACGACCTCAGCGCCTTTTTCATAGACGGTGACGGTATAAAAATTATTGATCTCTTGATAGGCATCGGGGCGAATCGGATGGGCCATCGGACCCGCATCTTCCGGGAATTGGAGTTGGCGTAACAGGCGCACATCTTCAATCCGCTTCACTGCCCTACCCGAGTCACTGCCCATTTGATCGGCTGAAAATTCTTGATCCCGAAATACCGTCAAGCCCTCTTTGAGCGAAAGCTGAAACCAATCGCGGCAGGTCACACGGTTACCAGTCCAATTGTGAAAGTACTCGTGTGCTACGACGCTCTCGATATTGGCAAAATCGCTATCGGTTGCCGTCTCGGGCTGAGCGAGTACATACTTGGTGTTAAAAATATTGAGGCCCTTGTTCTCCATTGCGCCCATATTGAAATCACCCACCGCCACAATCATGAAGCGATCCAAATCCAGCTCCAAGCCATAGCGTGCTTCATCCCACCGGATCGAATGAATCAAGGAATCCATGGCATGGCGGGTTTTGGGCAAATCCTGTGGCTCGACCCATATTTGTAATAACTTCGAAGCTCCACTGCCGGTTGTAATGCTCTCCTCAACGCAAGCCAACTTCCCAGCGACCAAGGCAAACAAATACGATGGCTTCGGAAACGGATCCTCCCATACTGCGCTATGCCAACCGTTGGGCAATTCTTCTGTGGCAACCAGATTACCGTTCGCCAGCAAAACGGGGAAGTCCGCCTTAATCGCACGCAGCGTGACGCGATAGCGAGCCATCACATCGGGACGATCTAAAAAGTAGGTGATCTTCCGAAAACCCTCTGCTTCGCATTGGGTAAAAAAATTACCATTCGATACATACAAACCCATCAGAGAGGTATTTTTTGCGGGCACACAGATCGAAATCACTTCCAGCGTAAATGGCTCAGCCCCATTACCAGGTAAGGAGTGAATCGTGAGGGTCTCGGGCGTTAATTCAAAATGGCGGTGTGGCGTGCCGTTGATGCGTAAACTCATGAACTCGAGATCAATGCCCTGCAAGATTAGGGAGGATGCTTGCGCCAAGGGACTGGCAGGATTTGGCAATACCTCAATGCGGCTTTTAACAATCGTCTTGGCGGGATCAAGAGCAATGTCTAAATCGACTTGCCCAAATAAAAATGGGGGCGGGCAATACGCAAGGCGCTGAAAAGATGGGGCGAGGTCGGTTTTCATGATCTGATTTTATGCCCTTGCGACGAATTGCATTAACCCGTTAGCAGGGTCAGAATACCGATCGCAATAAACACAACTGCTGCCACGGTATGCACCCATTTGATTGGAACGCGATTCGTAAATTTAGTGCCAATCCATACGGCGGGCGCATTGGCAAGCATCATCCCCAAGGTAGTGCCAATGGTGACGGCAATGACATCGTCGTAGCGTGCGCCCAGTGCAATCGTCGCAATTTGGGTCTTATCGCCCATCTCTGCCATAAAAAACAAACTGATGGTGAGCAGAAAAACCGGCCAAGCCGCATTTTTAACCCGCGTACCCCCCGCTTCATCAAGCCGGTCTGGAATTAAGAGCCAAAAACCAATCGCCAAAAAGCCCACACCCAATATCCAGCGCATCGCATCCGGACTCAAAAAAGCCGCAATTAGATGGCCAAAATAGGCTGCGCAGGCATGATTGGCTAAGGTGGCGACGAGTATTCCTGCAATAATGGGCATTGCCTGCCGGGGATAGCGTGCCGCCAGCATCAAGGACAAAAGCTGTGTTTTGTCCCCCATTTCAGCAAGTAGAACCACCCCAGTGGAGAGAAATACGGCAGAAAAGTCCATTTGGCCCAGTTATTTAGTTAATTACTATCGATAACGTTAATTAATACAATTTGGCTATTGAGAAACAAGCCCCTAAACTTAGGGTAATCCCAAATACAAGCGGTAAGCATAACAACTTGCCAAGTAGACCAATCAATATCAATGAGGAAGTAAATGAGCACACGCGAAGGTAGTTTAGAGGCCCCAACCCGGCACGCCTTGGACTGGAAAAATCCAGAATTTTATGACCGCGAGAACCTCGAAGCAGAAATGGAGCGGGTATTTGATTTATGCCATGGCTGCCGACGTTGCTTAAGCTTATGCGGCTCCTTCCCCACCCTCTTTGATCTGATCGATGCCACTGAAGATGGCGAAGTCGAACAAGTACAAAAGGCAGACTACCAAGCAGTTGTCGACCAATGTTATTTGTGCGACGTCTGCTACATGACCAAGTGCCCCTACGTTCCACCACACCCTTGGAACTTGGATTTCCCACACCTGATGCTGCGGGCAAAAGCAGTTGCGTTTAAAGAAGACAAAACCACGTTCCGCGACAAGCTCTTGTCATCGACCGATAAATTAGGTCACTTTGCCGGCATTCCAATCGTCACGCAAACCGTCAATGCCGTCAACCAAACTGGGCTTGCTCGCTTAATGATGGAAGGCGCACTTGGGGTCGATAAAAAGGCATGGATTCCAGAATACGCAGCAAAAACTTTCCCTCAATTGGCTAAGAAATCCACTGCATTCCCCGTCAAGGACGGCAATAAGACGCCAGGCAAAGTGGCGATTTATGCGACCTGCTATGTGAACTACAACGAGCCCGGCATTGGTCAAGACTTAATCAAAATTCTGCAACACAACCAGATTCCGTATGAGCTGGTCGACAAAGAAGCCTGCTGCGGTATGCCGAAATTGGAATTAGGTGACTTGGAGTCGGTTGAAGAAAACAAGAACAAGAACATTCCAAAGCTGGCTAAATTAGCAAAGGAAGGCTATGCCATTTTGACCCCCATTCCATCATGCACCTTGATGTTTAAGCAAGAGCTGCCACTGATGTTCCCAGATGATGCGGACGTTCAACTGGTCAAGCAAGCGATGTGGGATCCCTTCGAGTATTTAGTTGCACGCAACTCCGATGGTTTACTCAAGACCGATTACAAAACCGAATTGGGTCATGTGAGCTACCACGTTGCCTGCCACTCGCGCGTACAAAACGTCGGGCAAAAGACCGCTGAAGCCCTGAAGATGATTCCGGGAACCGAAGTGCATGTAGTCGAGCGTTGCTCAGGCCACTCCGGCACCTGGGGCGTGAAGAAAGAGTTCCATGCCATGGCCATGAAGATTGGTAAGCCGGTGTTTAAGAGCATGGCCGAGAACGAGCCCGACTACATCAGCTCCGATTGCCAGCTCGCTGGTCACCACATTGCGCAAGGCATGGAAGAGCTCGGCTTGCCTAAGTCGGCGATGGCACATCCACTCACCTTAATGGCAAAAGCCTACGGTCTCTAAACGGACCGATTAATACAAACTGAATACAGGAATATACGTACCATGGCAAAAATTACCCGCAATAGTCTCTTAAGTTTGGAGGCGTACCACAAGGATCGCCCAGAAATTCGGGAGAAAGCGATTCAAGAGCGCCGTATGCGCACCGTGCATTTAGGCGAACACCTCACCATGATTTTTGAAAACGAATTCTTAATGCGTTATCAAATTCAAGAGATGCTGCGCGTGGAGAAAACCTTTGAAGAAGAAGGCATTCAGGATGAGCTCGATGCCTACAATCCACTCGTACCCGATGGCACCAACTTCAAAGCCACCATGATGCTCGAGTACCCCAATGAAGGTGATCGTAAAGTTGCCTTAGCGAAGTTGGTTGGCGTTGAGGATAAGATCTTTCTAGAAGTCGAAGGTCAGCCTCGTGTTTATGGCCTGGCGGATGAAGACCTGGAGCGCTCGACTGCGGAAAAAACATCCGCAGTGCATTTCATGCGTTTTGAGCTCACACCCGACATGATTAAGGCTCTCAAAGCAGGTGCGCAAATGATGGTGGGCTGCGATCACAAAGAGTACCCGATGCACGTCAAAACCTTGCCACACGAGACATTGGCTTCGCTCATTACTGACTTGAACTAAACCACTGTCTGCGCATGACAAGTGATACTTTTTTACGCTGCTAATAACTCAACGGCTGGTACAAAATCCAGCTGTTGAGCACTCGCAACGGGCTCCGAGGCCAGTTGGCCACGATGCACATTCAGGCCATTGCGCAAATGCACATCGTGATTCAGTGCGGCGACTAAACCCCGATTCGCTAAAGCCTCTACAAACGGATAGGTTGCATTCGTCAAACCAAAGGTCGAGGTGCGTGCGACCGCCCCAGGCATATTGGCGACGCAATAATGAATCACGCCGTCTACCAAATAACTCGGATCGCTGTGCGTCGTTGGCCGTGACGTTTCAAAGCAACCGCCCTGATCAATTGCAACATCCACCACAACTGCTCCTGGCTTCATCTTGGCCACCATGCTGGCACTGACTAATTTCGGTGCCGCGCCTCCTGGTAGAAGTACTGCACCAATTACGACATCGGCCGCATAGACTTCACGCTCGATCGATAGGGGATCAGAATAGTAGGTCCGAACCCGATTGCCGTAAGCGGCATCGATTTGACGCAGACGATCCAGATCTTTATCGATGATGCAGACATCTGCTCCAATGCCAACGGCCATCTGCAATGCGTTTCGACCTACTACACCCGCGCCTAAAATCACTACCTTGGCCGCTGCCACCCCCGGAATCCCTGCCAACAAGATGCCGGGTCCACCATGGCTCTTTTCCATTTGCGCTGCTGCTGCTTGAATGGACATGCGCCCCGCTACTTCGCTCATGGGCGCCAGCAAAGGCAGAGTACCAGCGCGTGAAGTCACGGTTTCGTAGGCAATGCAAGTTGATCCAGAGCTCAGGAGTGCTTTGGTCTGTATTGGGTCTGGCGCCAAATGCAAGTAAGTAAAGAGGATTTGATCTTCACGTAACATCGCGCATTCTTGCGGCTGCGGCTCTTTTACTTTTACGACCAATTGGGATTTTGCATACACCTCGGTTGCGCTCTCCACTAAAGAAGCGCCGGCAGAGCGATACAGTTCATCCGTCAGTCCAATCTGCTGTCCTGCGCCACGCTGAATCAATACAGCATGGCCTTGAGCTACTAACCCGCTGACATTGCCCGGGGTCAAGCCGACCCGAAATTCATTGTCTTTTACTTCGCTTGGTACGCCAATAATCATGTGATGCTCCTTATTTCAGTTTATTTTTACGATGCAGGCCTAAGACGTAATACATAGCGACATAGACCACCAATAAGCACGGACCCAAAATTAAGGCAGCGCGTGCATCCTCATGCAAGCCCATCAGGACAATGACGAGTGCAATGAAGGCTAGAGCAAACCAGGAGGAGTAAGGCCACCATGGCGTGCGATAACTAAGACTCGCGGCTTGCGCTGGAGTCAGTGATTTTCTGAAACGCATTTGGGTATAGAGAATGGCAATCCAGACCATCAGTCCGATAAAGGTCACTGCTGCCATCACATACTGGAATGCCTTATCTGGAACAAAGTAGTTCAGGACCACACCAACCATTGGCACCATGACAGCAGCCATCACGGCCCGGTGTGGTACGCCATTCTCAGAGAGGTGGGCAAACTTTTCGGGGGCATAGCCATTGATCGATAAGGAATACAGCAAACGTCCGCCACTGAAAATGCCAGCATTGCATGAGGACAGCGCTGCCGTAATCACCACGAAATTGACAATGCCCGCGGCTTCGCGCAAACCCAAACGTTCGAACATCACCACAAAGGGACTGCCCTGTTGACCCACCTCATTCCATGGAAAGATCGCCAAGATAACCAAGATGGCGCCCATGTAAAAGATCAAGATTCGCCATGCGAGCGAGTCGATTGCCATCGGTATGGTTTTCTTCGGATTCTCGGCTTCGCCAGCGGAGAGGCCAATCATTTCAATACCAACGTAGGCAAACAGCACCATTTGCAAGGACATCAAGAGGCCGCCTATTCCATTCGGAAAGAATCCCCCATGAATCCACAAATTATCAAAACCCAGTGGTACCCAGTCATTGGTAAAACCAAAGAACACAACTGCGGCTCCCATCGCAATTAAGGCAATGATGGCGACGACTTTAATTAAGGAGAACCAAAACTCAAATTCCCCAAAGAGCCGAACCGCAATCATGTTGATCAGCCCCATCAAAATGATCGATGAAAGCGCCCAGACCCATTGCGGCATTTCCGGAAACCAGATACCCATGTAGATCCCAACGGCAGTGACCTCTGCAATACTCACCACAATCCAGTAGGTCCAATAACCCCAGCCCACCATGTATCCCGCAAGTGGTCCTACATAGGAATTGGCATACGCAGCAAAGGAGCCAGCGACGGGTTCATGCACGGCCATTTCACCGAGCGTACGCAGTACGATGAAGGCCACAATCCCGGCTAATAAATACCCTAAGAGAATCGAAGGGCCTGCGAGTTGAATCGCACTAGCGGAGCCAAGAAAAAGTCCAACACCAATGGTCGAACCCAATGCCATAAGGCGAATGTGCCGTACTTTCAGATGGCGTTTTAAGCCCGTTTGTTCTGTCTGCAAGAGAAACCTCCTTTTCGTTTTGATGTTGGTCATGCACCAACGCAACGAAGTCTAGGCAGGAGTTGGGCGCAGCACTAGCCCTTAAAAATTCATTAAATATGCAAAGCTAAAAAAATGCCAAAGGAATAAAAAGGGAGAGCCCTTAAATCAGGAGGTGGATAGCAAAATAAATATTGCGTCCTACAACAAAATACGAATTTTCTTACAGGGCATTCCCTAGGCTTATTTAAGCCATTCAGGAAGGAAATGGAATGGGTTTACTCGGATATGCTGTGCTGCATCCGTATCAACGAGAGAACTTCAGCGGCAGCAACCAAACCTGCCGCTGCCGTGACGGTTACCGCTGAGCCGTAACCAGAGCACGCCAAACCTCCGGTAGCAGCACCGGCGCGGGGTTCTTTCGAATACACTGCCCGAATACCCATCTTCTTTTTTAAATCCCGTGAGAAACCATGATCGGTTCGTAGTCCAACACGCACCTTAGCGAGGAGTGCATCTTGCTCTGCTCTAGATAAATCATCGCAGCGCAGTTGGGTTGGGTCCGCTTTGCCGCCAGAGGCACCACACATGACGAGTAAGCGTTGATTCGCCACTGCCCACGCAGCAAGTGCAATTTTGACTGGCACTGAATCGGTTGCATCGAGCACAATGGCGTCCACAGGAATCAATACATCGAGCGTATCGGGCTCTAAAAAAGCATCGTGGCAGGTTAGCTGAATATGGGGATTGATTTGGGAAATGCGCTGCGCCATGGCAGCCACTTTGGCCTTGCCATACTCACCATCCAGTGCATGCAGTTGGCGATTAGTATTGCTCTCAGCAATGTGGTCAAAATCAATTAAGACTAAATGGCCAATTGCGGATCGTGCAAGGGCTTCAGCAGCCCAAGAGCCGACGCCTCCCAAACCGGCAACCACTACGGTAGCCCTTTGAAACTGGGCTAAAGCAGCATCGCCATACAAACGGGCCACCCCACCAAAACGGCGCTCTGGTGAGCCTAACTCCTGATCCGGCGGCGGTATTTGAAAGTTTTCCATCGTCATCGCATCTCTTTATACTTAAAACATGGAATCCATTGCTGAATTACGTAAAAACTACACCCGCGGCGAACTGTCGGAGCAAGACGTACCGCAGGAACCCTTTCGTCTTTTTCAGACTTGGTTCGAGCAAGCAGTGCAGGCACAGTGCCCAGAACCCAATGCAATGGCATTGGCAACCGCAAATCAAGCCGGCATTCCCTCTGTACGTATTGTCCTATTAAAAGCAGCAGACCACGGTAGTTTTACTTTCTTCACCAATTACGACAGTCAAAAAGGCAAGGAGCTGGCTGCGCAGCCGCACGCATCCTTACTCTTTCATTGGCACGAGCTGGAGCGGCAGGTACGCATTAGCGGCACCGTTGAACGCGTGAGCGCTGAAGAAAGCGATACCTACTTTCATTCCAGGCCAGCTGCATCGCGCATTGGTGCATGGGCTTCTCCGCAAAGTGCTGCCATTCCCAGTCGCACGTTTCTAGAAGAGCAGGAGCGACAGTTCAAGGCCAAGCACGGTGACAACCCACCTCGCCCACCCCACTGGGGCGGGTATCGCTTGACACCAACTCAAATTGAATTTTGGCAAGGCAGACCTTCGCGCTTGCACGATCGCATTTGCTATAGCCGCAGCGATAGCGGCTGGTCGATTACGCGACTAGCACCTTAATTAAAAGCAGGATTGATCAAGCTTTTTAAGGTAGCACGGAACTTAGCTAGCTTTGGAGCCACAACTGCCATGCAATACCCTTGCCCCGGGTGCTGGACAAAATAATTCTGGTGGTAATCCTCTGCTGGATAAAAGATTGGGGCCGGCGCAATGATGGTGACAATCGGCCTTGGAAAGATTTTTTCATTACTTAGCTCAGTTACCATCGCCTGCGCACAAGCCATTTGCGCATCGGAGTGCGTGAAGATAACGGAACGGTAGCGTGCGCCCACATCATGACCCTGGTAATTAAGAGTAGTGGGATCGTGAATCACAAAAAAGATGGTGAGAATTTCCCGATAGGAAACGATCGCTGGATCAAACCGGATTTGCACAACCTCAGCATGGCCGGTGGTTTCTGAACACACGGCTTCGTAGTTTGGGTTTGTGTCATGGCCGCCAGCATAGCCAGAGACAACCGAATGCACACCGCGCACTTGCTGATAGACCGCCTCTAGGCACCAAAAGCAGCCGCCCCCAAGGGTTGCTGTCTCAAAAGTTATTTGTTTTTCATTCATGGCTTTATGCTAATGCCTTATTGCCTTATTTGCACCAACCCAATTTGACCCTTCAAACTGATATTCTCCCTCTATGAATCGCCTTCCCATCCAGCTTGATGAAATCCGCGCAGCGTATGCAGCCGAACCGCACTCCACGATGGAGAAGCGCCTGGAGCGGATTGGCCAAGTGGAGGCGATGCTGCGTGCCAATGAAGAAAAGCTCTGCAAAGCAATAGCTGCTGACTTTGGTCACCGCCATCCGATGGAAACCCAACTGGCAGAACTGAGTCAAATTTATCAGGCCTGCCGGTATACCAAAAAACATCTCAAAGAATGGCTCAAGCCCGTTCATTTAGAAACGCCACCTTACCTGTCGAGCTCGACTGCTTGGATGCAAGCCCAGCCCAAAGGCGTTGTGGGCATCATGAGTCCATGGAACTACCCCATCTTGCTGGCACTCGCCCCTGCCATTGCAGCGTTAGCTGCCGGTAATCGGGTTTGGCTTAAACCATCGGAGCGCAGCAGCCGTACCTCGGGATTTTTGGCAAGCTTGATTCAGGAGTATTTTCATTTCACCGAATTCAATGTAACGACGGGCGATGCCAACACCGCAGCCGATTTTGCTGCACTACCTTTTGATCACCTGTTCTTTAGTGGCAGCACTGCCATCGGCAAAAAAGTCATGCGCGCCGCAGCCGACAATCTGGTGCCAGTCACCTTAGAGTTGGGCGGTAAGTCCCCTGCCCTGGTGGATGCCTCAGCCAATTTACGGAATGCGGCAAGCAGCATTGTGTATGGCAAATTACTCAATAGCGGACAGACCTGCATTGCGCCGGACTATGTTCTGGTTGGCGAGCAACAACACGATGCGCTCCTGGCCGAACTCATGAAAGCGGCACAAGCTCAATTTGCCAAACCTGAAATGCTCACAGGTCCAATTGATCCGGAGCAAACGGCGCGCTGGCATTTTTTAGTTGAGGATGCGATTGCCCATGGCGCAATAGCGACGCCATTACTAGAGGCTAGTAGCGAGTCAGGGCGGGTTTTTGAACCCGTGGCGCTGAGTAAGGTTTCTCCGGAATCCGCGGTGATGAAAGAAGAAATCTTCGGCCCCATTCTGCCGATCATCACAGTGAGTGATGGTGCAGCGAGTACAACAGCGATGATTGATTTCATCAACGGGGGAAGTTCACCTACGCCATTGGCGCTCTACTGGTTTGGAAAAAATAAGGTGAATCTGAATCACGTAATTGCCGATACGCGCTCCGGCGGCATCACCGTCAATGACGTGCTATTGCATGCCGTATGCGATAGCATCCCCTTCGGTGGTATTGGGTCTAGCGGTATGGGCTCCTACCACGGCAAAGCCGGATTTGATGCCTTCAGTCACTACAAGCCAGTGCTTCAGGTTCGCGGTTTGTTTGGACTCAATTGGTTGCGCGGCACTAGCGCAGTCCATCCACCCTATGGAAAAAAAGTAGCGCGCCTACTAAAGCAACTCAAGTAGTAAGCGCAGACTAAAGGCAATAAAGAGCACTCCAGTTGCCAGCCACAGACTGGCTGCAATCCGGGGGTGCACCTTGATCCAGCCTAAGCAATGCTGTCCCGCTGTAACCAGAGTAGCCAAATACGCCATGCTGATGCATTGGGTTACCAGCGCGAGATAGAAAAAACCCAGTGCCGGCCGAGGAAAATCGGGGTCAACGAATTGCGAAAAAAACGAAATGAAAAAGAAAATGGCCTTGGGGTTCGTCAGTGACAGTAGCAATGCTGCCAAAAAAGGATGAAGGCGCATGATTGCGTCCGCTTGTGTCAGGCTAGATGCATTGGTAGTTGGTCCTTTGGTTTGCAAACGGGCTAAGCCGACTCGGATAATGCCAAGACCCAGCCACGCTAAATACCCCGCGCCCAGAAGGCGCAGTGCGCCGTAGATTAGCGGCGATGATCCGAGTACGGTTGCCGCGCCGAGGGCAACGCTGAGCATGATGATGGCATCGCCCACCACAATCCCAGCCGATGCCCAAATGCCTCTACGCCAACCTTGCTCTGCGGATAAGGCTAAAACATAGAGTGAATTAGGCCCTGGCAGCAAAACAATGAGGATCGCCCCCAGCAGATAACTGGGGAAGTGGATGATGCCGAAGTCTGCCCAATGCGGTATAAAGCCCATAAAACGATGATAAACAGATTAAACACCCTAGGGATTGCCCTTAGGGAGGAACCATGTCATAATGGAGGGCTTTTTGAAACATCGTCCCCAGCAATATACATATTCAGCGAATCAGTTTAGTAGCAATAAACACACCGCTGCCGCTTGTCTGATGGTCGATGCCCTAGACCATCGCGCCCTTTAAAACACTGAGGCGCACAACCGGAGACATCCCCGATAGGGATGAGATTTGCATGACTTTTTTAAATGAAAACCACACCGAGTCAACTGACTCGCACACCGATGTTCCTGCAGGCGAAAAAGTAACGGTATCTGTCGTTACATCCAGCGCCAATGCATTTGCATCGTTTGGCTTAGCAGCCCCACTCTTACAAAACGTAGCTGAATTGGGTTTTACCCAAGCCACTCCAGTACAAGTACAGGTTATTCCTGCGGCTATGGCTGGCGGCGACCTCTTGGTCAGCAGCCAAACCGGTAGCGGCAAAACCGCTGCTTTTTTACTCCCCTTATTGAATCAATTGCTGGCTAGCAACCCTAGCAACTCACCTGTTCCTGGCCGCGCACAACCTAAAGTATTGGTGTTGTGCCCAACCCGTGAACTGGCGCAACAAGTAGCTGCCGATGCGATTAACCTAGCCCGTGGTCTTAAAGGCATTCGGATTGCAACCGTGATGGGCGGCATGCCCTATGGCAAGCAAATCCAAGCGCTCAAAGGTGCATTGCTCGTCGTTGCAACTCCAGGTCGTTTACTCGATCTGAGCGACAGCCGTGCCATTCGCCTGGATGACGTTAAGCAACTCGTGATTGATGAAGCCGACCGCATGTTAGACATGGGTTTTGCAGATGACCTCGAGGCCATTGATCAGCGTTGCAAGCAGCGTAATCAAACCCTGATGTTCTCGGCCACCTTTGCACCTAAAGTGATGTCCTTGGCAACCCAATTGACCAATGATGCGAAGCGCATTGAGCTGGCGCAAGCAGGCGATGTGCATTCCAACATTGAGCAAAAATTGCATTGGGCCGACAACATGGCGCATAAGCATCGCTTGTTAGAGCACCTCTTAACCGATCCTTCAGTAGACCAAGCGGTAGTGTTTGCCAGCACCCAAGTGGAAAGCGAAAAGATTGCGGATACCTTGCGTGCGAATGGTTACGAAGCAACTGCACTGCACGGCGCAATGCCACAAGCCGTTCGCATGCGTCGCCTCGAGTCTTTGCGCAAAGGCCACACCAAGATTTTAGTTGCCACTGACGTTGCTGCGCGCGGCATTGATGTGCCCCGCATCAGTCACGTAATTAACTTTGGCTTGCCAATGAAACCGGAAGACTACACCCACCGAATCGGTCGTACGGGTCGTGCTGGTCGTAACGGCATTGCCATTACCTTGGTTGAGCATCGCGATCGTGCCAAGATTCGGAACATCGAACGCTTTACCCAGCAAGACATCGTTGCCTCCGTGATTCCCGGTTTGGAGCCACAAGCCAAGCCTAGCTTTGGTGGTGGTGGCGGACGTCCTGGTAGCCGCTCCGGTGGTCGTCCTGGCGCGCGCTCGGATTCCCGTCCAGGCAACCGTTCGGGTGGTCGTTTTGAATCGCGCTCCGGTGGTAGTCATTTTGAGCAGCGCAGTGGTGGTGATTCCCGTCCAGCGCCGCGCTTCGATGCAAAACCAGCGGGTGGCTACTCAGGTGACTCACGTCCAACTGGTCGCTTTGATTCCAAGCCAGCCGGTTTCTCAGGCGACTCCCGTCCTGCCAATCGTTTTGATTCCAAACCAGCAGGCGCACGTTCGGGTGATTCACGTCCGACCGGTCGCTTTGATTCCAAACCAGCAGGTGCTCGTTCGGGTGATTCACGCCCAACGGGTCCCCGCTTTGGCAAACCAAAAGCAGCAGGAAGCCAACGGAGATCCTTCGGCGGTAACTAAGCATGCAACACCGAAATCGCCTCCGTTCTGTTTGGAATCGAGTCGGTTCCGGTGGAATTCACCTTGCCCCACGGCAGTGGCAAACGTGGCTCGGTGACACTGGTTCTTTAACGCGTAAACTCGAAGCGGCTTTTGAAAGTCGCATCGAGGTGCGGGTTTTAGCGGACTGCCTGCAAACCATCCATAGCGACGAAAGTCGCTTTTTTCATGGGCGTACCAAACGGTGTCGTGTTCGCGAAGTACTCTTACTCATCAACCAAGAGCCCGTCGTCATCGCCCGTAGCATCATCCCAATACTCACTTCAAGTGGTAGTAATCATGCCATCTTGAAATTAGGTAAAAAGCCGCTGGGTGCTGTTTTGTTTCAAGGTCATAACCGCAATCGCAATCGGCTCAAAGCCCATCGCGAGATTACCCAATTGGATCGTCATCACCCTTTATGGAAAAACTGTGAGCGTCGTTACGCTGAGATGCCAACCGGCTCATGGGCCAGAAGAACCCTGTATCACCTCAAAGGACATCCCTTATTGGTTAACGAGGTTTTTTTAACGCTGCCTCCAACCAAGTCACCGCAGCCTTAACTAAAGCAGCATCGCCCGAGTGGCAATCCAGCACAGATCTAAATCCAATCTCGTTGGCGCTGCTGGCTATATTGTGATGTGGGCATAGCGCGCTCGCGCTGGCTAAATAATCTTGGCGGCCCTGCTGCTTTAAAACAGCGCCTAAATGCCGAACTGCTTCCGATGAGGTGAGGATCCACAGGGCATCATCGGTATTCGCATTGAGGACATTCTCCCACTGCGGACTAGACTCACTTAGCGGTATGCGCGAGTACACCGCAATCGCTTCAACCTGCGCTCCGACCGACTGCAATTGATCAGCGAGCCACTCACGACCACCGTCCCCCCGAAATACCACCACCCGGCGGCCTGCCCAGCTCGGAAAGCGATTCTGAATTGCCTCCCACAGCCCTTCCGAATCCCACTGCGCGGGATTGCCTGGCATCCAAATCGGGGTGGGTAGCTTGGCTTCAGTGCCAATACCGTGGCGCTCGAGGGCATGGTAACTGCTTTGACCCACTACCCCAATCGGAATGGGGCGCTGCGCGATCGACTGCCAATCGTCGCCTAACAATCGCATGGCACACTCGATGGCGTTCGGACTAACAAACACCGCCAAGTCGGCTGTCTGCATAGCGCTTCGTATTGATGCGGCGACCTTCGGGTCAGATTTTGGAACAATGGTTAAGAGCGGTAAAGCAAGGATCTGTGGCGTTTGCCAATCCTGCTCAGGGTATGATGCCGCTATGCTCGCTATTGCTGCTTGAAGCGCCTCGGTTAGGGCACTTGATTGACCACTTGGCCGAGTGACAACCAGCGCAGTGGATTTCATGATGACTAAGGCAGTAAAGCGCTCGCGCCTTGGGCCATCAGGTCCTGCGCCACAGAGAGCCCCAGGGCTTCTGCATCGGCAACCGTCTTAATCGCCCCAGCAGCACTGGCCAAACAAATCTGCGTGCCATCGACGCTCGCTACAAAGGAACGAATACCTAATTGCGGGCCATTCCACTCGCCGTGGGCTGCCAGCGGAACTTCACACGAACCACCCAACTGCCGCGACACCATCCGCTCGGCCGAAACAGCAAGCAAAGTAGGCATGTCATTGAGGGGCGCGAGCCAGGCATGCATATCTGCACGATCACTCAAAGTTTCAATACCGAGGGCGCCCTGACCTGCTGCCGGCGTGTAGGGATCGAGCGGCAAGAAAGCTTTAATCCGACTCGCCAGTCCCAGGCGTTTTAAGCCAGCAGCGGCCAAAATAATCGCTTGGTACTCGCCACGATCCAATTTGCCCATGCGGGTGTCTAAGTTGCCACGCAAGGGTTGGATCTGTAGGTGCGGGAAATGCTTGCGCAGGATAGCCTCACGGCGCAGGCTGGATGTACCGACAACGGCACCCTGTGGCAGCTCCGCAAGCGAAGCGTAATCATTGGAAACAAAGGCATCGCGCGCGTCTTCACGGCTCATCACGCACGTTAAAGCAAAGCCGTCCGGCATGATCATCGGTACGTCTTTGAGAGAGTGGACTGCCAAATCGGCCCGCCCATCAGCCAAAGCCGCCTCCAATTCCTTCACAAATAATCCCTTACCGCCCACTTTCGATAGGGTGCGATCGAGGATTTGGTCACCGCGGGTGGTCATTCCTAAAATCTCGACCTGGCAGTCGGGATAAAGGCTTTTTAGGCAATCACGCAGGTGCTCAGCCTGCCACATGGCCAGGCGACTTTCTCGGGAAGCAATCACTAAACGCGCTGGGGCGAGGGGGAAAGGGGCAGAATTCGGGTGTTGGGACATAACATTTAAAATAGAGATGACTGACACCAATATACTGCCTTTATGAGCTCCTCTAAAAATTCCCTGGCCAACAAGGCCCAAGCGTGGTCGGCGCGCTTTGCCGAACCGGTCGATGAACTGGTCCAGCGCTATACCGCCTCCATTGGGTTTGACCACCGCTTTGCCCTGGTCGATATCGAGGGCTCTTTGGCTCATGCCGAAATGCTCGCCAAGCAAAAAATTATTAGTGTTGCCGATTTAGCGGATATTCAAAAAGGGATGGCCCAAATCAAAGGGGAAATTGAAGCGGGGCAGTTTGAATGGCAGCTAGCACTCGAGGATGTTCACCTCAACATCGAAGCGCGCCTGACTGCTTTGATTGGCGATGCGGGTAAGCGCCTGCATACGGGCCGTTCACGCAATGATCAAGTGGCGACCGACTTACGTTTATGGCTTCGCAGCAATATCGACGAGATTCAAGGCTCATTAACCGCATTGCGCACTGCCTTACTGAATCTGGCAGAGACGCATGCAGCCACTATCATGCCGGGCCACACCCATTTGCAAGTGGCTCAGCCGATCACCTTTGGCCATCATCTCATGGCCTATTTTGAAATGTTTAGTCGCGATGCTAGCCGCCTAGCCGATTGCCGCAAGCGCATGAATCGCCTGCCGCTGGGCGCTGCTGCCTTAGCTGGAACCAGCTACCCGATTGACCGCGAGTGGGTGGCTCAGAAGCTAGGCTTTGATGGTATCTGCACCAACTCCCTGGATGCCGTATCCGATCGCGATTTTGCGATTGAGTTTTGTGCCTTTTCAGCGACGCTGATGATGCATATCTCGCGCCTATCGGAAGAGCTGATCTTGTGGCTTAGCCCACGCTTTGGTTTTATTGATTTACCCGATCGGTTCTGTACAGGCAGCTCGATCATGCCGCAAAAGAAAAACCCCGACGTCCCTGAACTAGCCCGCGGTAAAACGGGTCGTGTGTACGGCGATTTGATTGCATTACTAACCCTCATGAAAAGCCAGCCCTTGGCTTACAACAAAGACAATCAAGAAGACAAAGAACCGCTGTTCGATGCAGTCGATACGGTGCAAGATACCTTGCGTATTTTTGCCGACATGATTCCGCACATCGTGGTTCAAAAATCAGTCATGCAAGCAGCAGCGGAGGAAGGCTTTGCTACTGCCACTGACTTAGCCGACTATTTGGTCAAGAAGGGCTTAGCGTTTCGGGATGCGCATGAGGCCGTAGCCCATGCCGTCAAAGCCTGCGTGGGTCGTAAATGTGCCTTAACTGACCTGAGCCTATCGGAGCTCCGCTTTGCTTGCGGTCTCGATGCCAGACCGGACCTCATCAGCGAGGATGTATTTCCCTTACTCACAGTGACTGGATCGGTACAGTCGCGCCAACATTCCGGCGGCACAGCACCTCAGCAAGTCTTGGCGGCTGTTCAGCGTGGCCGCGCCGAACTCAAACTCTAGTTACCCCTTTTTTTCAGGAACGGTGATGGCTTTCTGGCAGCGCATCTCCTCTAGTATCGACAGCATCAATGCGTGGTTTGGGAAGGCGGCGAGCATTTTCATTTTGCTTTCCTGTGTGATTTCAGCAGGCAATGCGATCATGCGCTACGGCTTTGATCTGAGCGATAACTGGCCTTTGGAATTGCAATGGTATTTATTTGCTGCGGCTGTGATGCTGGGCGCCTCCTACACCCTAAAACGCAATGAGCATGTCCGGGTCGACCTGATTTACGCTCGGCTCTCGGAACGCGGCCGTATCTGGGTGGATCTATTTGGTCTGAGCTTCTTTTTAATGCCAGCCTGCATCTTGTTTACCTGGCTGTCCTGGACCTCCCTGTTCTACCCTTCACTCTTATCTCTAGAACATTCGATTAATTCGGGTGGGCTTCTGCGCTACCCGATTAAGTTTGTCGTGCCGATGGGGTTTTTTATGCTGTGCTTGCAAGGCCTCTCCGAAATCATCAAGCGCATTGCATTACTGCAAGCTAATACACCTGATAGCCCTACCATTGCCGCTTACGAGAAACCCAAACAATGATCTCCGTAGAGTGGATGCCGCCCTTGATGTTTGCTGGCCTGATTGTTTTTATGTTGGTCGGCTTTCCGGTGGCGTTTTCCTTGATGGCTGCCGGACTTTTCTTTGCTGCCATTGCGATCAGCCAAGGCTTTTTTGATCTGGTCTTTTTACAAGCCATACCGCAGCGTATTTTTGGTGGCGTACTAGCAAACGACTTATTGCTGGCTATTCCCTTCTTCACCTTTATGGGCGCCATTCTGGAGCGCTGTGGCCTCGCGGAAGAAATGCTCGAATCCATGAGTCAATTGTTTGGACGGATACGCGGCGGGCTAGGTTATTCGGTCATCATTGTGGGCTTTGTGCTTGGCGCTATCACCGGAACCGTAGCCGCTCAAGTCATTGCGATGGCCATGATTTCTCTGCCAATCATGATCCGCTACGGCTACAACATGCGCTACGCCACTGGCGTATTAGCCGCTTCTGGCACGATTACCCAATTGGTACCGCCCTCTCTCGTATTAATTGTGCTCGCCGATCAACTGAAAACGCAAACGGGCAGTGCGGATGTGGGGAGCATGTATCTTGGGGCATGGGGGCCGTCATTGATTCAGATTGGCCTTTTTGCGCTGTATACCTTTGTACTTACCCGCCTAAAACCAGATTGGCTACCAGCAGCGCCTCTCGGTGATGTGCAAACCAATGGCTGGGTACTGTGGAAAAAATGCCTACTTGGCATTATTCCATCTGCGGTTTTAATCTTTCTGGTCTTAGGCACTATTTTGCTCGGCATTGCCACCCCAACCGAGTCCGGCGCCATGGGCGCTATGGGGGCTCTATTGTTGGCTTGGCTGCGGCGCGCCAAAATTGCCAATCTCAAAAAACAAATTACCGAGTCCTATCAAAACACCATGCGCCTGACATCGATGGTGATCTTTATCTTGATCGGCTCCACCTGTTTCTCGGTGGTATTTCAAGGGGTAGATGGCGGCGTGTGGGTAGAGCATCTCTTTGCCGATATCCCTGGCGGCTGGATTGGATTTTTGATTGTGGTCAATATCTTGGTTTTTTTCTTAGCCTTCTTTTTAGACTTCTTTGAGATTGCCTTCATCATCGTCCCCTTGCTAGCGCCCGTTGCTGAAAAAATGCTCACGCCGGTTTTGCTCGAGGCCATGGGCGGTAATTTACAGGCTGCGGGTAATGCAGCCCTGGTGTGGTTTGGCGTCATGCTCTGCGTCAATATGCAGACATCTTTTATGCATCCACCGTTTGGCTTTGCCCTGTTTTATCTTCGTGGGGTCGCCCCGAAAGAGGTCAAGAGCAGTGACATCTACTGGGGCGCTCTACCGTGGGTTGGTTTACAACTCATCATGGTTGGTTTGGTCATTGCCTTTCCGGCACTGGTTACGACGTTCTTGGATAAACCTGCGCCGGTCGCAATCAATTCGGAGTTTGACTTTACAAAAGGGCAAGGTAATGAGGGAGATAAAGCCTCACCCAAAGTAGATGAGGATGCGCCAGTTCGCTTTGAGCTTGAGAAGCCGAGCCGATAATCTTATTTTTCTGAGCGCACGCAATCGACGTAGTATTCGCTACGACCGTCTACCTCGGTCTTTACCAGGCCATGGATATCGGTCTCAAAGCCTGGGAATTGCGCATTGAAGTCGCGTGCAAAGTACAGATAATCGATGATGCGTTTATTAAAGCGCTCGCCCGGAATCAGCAAGGGAATGCCAGGTGGATAGGGCGTAACCAACATCGCGGTAACGCGACCTTCGAGCTGATCCAAGGGTACGCGATCGACTTTTTTGTGCGCCATTTGCGCCCATGCATCCGAAGGCATCATGGCTGGAACCATATCAGAGGTATACATCTCGGTCGTCATGCGCGCAACATCACGGCCTTTATAGAAGGCATGGATTTGCTGGCAAATGTCATTGAGGCCAACGCGCTCGTATCTTGGGTGCTTGGCCACAAACTCCGGCAACACTTTCCAGAGCGGCGCGTTTTTATCAAAGTGGTCTTTAAATTGCTGCAGCTCAGTGACTAAGGTATTCCAGCGGCCCTTGGTAATACCAATGGTGAACATGATGAAGAAAGAATACAGTCCGCATTTTTCAACAATAATGCCGTGCTCAGCTAAATATTTGGTAACGATGCTCGCGGGTATACCGGTTGCGCCAAAGTTGCCTTCAATATCAAGGCCAGGGGTAACAATAGTCGCCTTGATGGGGTCCAGCATATTAAAGTCATTAGCCAAGTTACCAAAGTCATGCCAGCTGGCATTGGGCTCTAAAACCCAGTCACTGCGCTCACCAATACCGTCTTCGGCCAAATGATCGGGGCCCCACACCTTAAACCACCAGTCGGCACCAAATTGCTCATCGACTTCACGCATCGCTCTGCGGAAATCCATCGCCTCGGCAATCGACTCTTCCACTAAGGTAGTTCCGCCTGGGGCTTCCATCATCGCCGCCGATACATCGCACGATGCGATGATGGCGTACTGCGGGCTGGTGGAGGTGTGCATCAAATACGCTTCATTAAAGCAATCGCGATCCAATTTATGCTCATCTGCATCTTGCACCAAGACTTGCGATGCTTGCGATAAGCCAGCCAAGAGTTTGTGGGTGGATTGGGTTGCGAACATCAAGCTTTTCTTAGTGCGCTTGCGGTCTGCGCCAATCGCATGCATGTCTTTATAGAAGGGGTGGAAGGCCGCATGCGGCAACCATGCCTCATCGAAATGCAAAGAATCTACCTTACCGTCGAGCATTTCTTTAATCATCTCGACGTTGTAGATGATGCCATCGTAGGTACTTTGCGTGAGGGTCATCACGCGAGGGATGGCATTTTTATCTTGAATGAAGGGATTGGCGTCGATTTTCTTTTTGATGTTCGCCCACTCAAACTCTTCTTTTGGAATGGGGCCAATGATACCCAAGTGGTTACGCGTTGGCATCAGGAAAATCGGAATCGCCCCCATCATCGTGATGGAATGAATCACCGATTTATGGCAATTGCGATCAACGATCACAATGTCGCCCGGAGCAACCGTCGAGTGCCAAACAATCTTATTGGACGTGGACGTGCCATTGGTCACAAAAAACAAGTGATCGGCATTGAAAATTCGCGCGGCATTGCGTTCGCTGGCTAGAACTGGGCCGGTGTGGTCGAGTAACTGACCTAATTCTTCAACGGCATTGCATACGTCGGCGCGTAGCATATTCTCACCAAAGAATTGATGGAACATGCGGCCTACTGGGCTTTTGAGGAAAGCAACGCCGCCTGAGTGGCCAGGACAATGCCAGGAATACGAACCTTCTGAGGCGTAATGCGTCAGGGCACGAAAGAAGGGAGGTGCTAATGAATCGAGGTAGACCTTCGCTTCACGAATAATGTGGCGCGCCACAAACTCCGGCGTGTCTTCGTTCATATGAATGAAGCCGTGTAACTCGCGCAAGATGTCATTGGGCATATGGCGCGAAGTACGAGTCTCACCGTACAAGAAAATCGGTATGTCTTCATTGCGTTTACGCACTTCGGCGACAAAAGCACGGAGGTTATTCAAGGCGGGCAAATCATTGTCTTCGGTATCGCTGATGAACTCCTCATCGTCAATCGATAAAACAAAACAGGAAGCACGCGAGGCTTGCTGCGCAAATGATGTTAAGTCGCCGTAGCTGGTCAGGCCAATTACTTCGATGCCCTCGCCCTCGATCGCTAAAGCGAGGTCGCGGATGCCTGAGCCCGAAATATTTTCAGAGCGAAAGTCCTCATCAATAATGATGATTGGGAAACGAAATTTCATGTGTGCCTTTGGAAAATTGCCGAATGCAATTAGGTTTTGGGTAGCGTAACGCCCTGCTGCCCTTGGTACTTACCGCCGCGATCCTTGTACGAGGTGCCGCAAACTTCATCGCTTTCAAAAAAGAGGACTTGAGCACAGCCTTCACCGGCATAGATTTTTGCTGGCAACGGAGTGGTGTTTGAAAACTCGAGGGTGACATAGCCTTCCCACTCGGGCTCAAATGGCGTAACGTTGACAATAATGCCGCAGCGCGCATACGTGCTCTTGCCAACGCAAATCGTCAGCACACTGCGTGGGATTTTGAAGTATTCCACCGTACGTGCTAAGGCGAAGGAGTTGGGCGGAATAATGCACACATCCCCCTGAAAATCCACAAAGGATTTTTCATCGAAATGCTTCGGATCCACAATCGTGCTGTTGATGTTGGTGAAGATCTTGAATTCGTTTGCACAACGAATGTCGTAACCGTAGCTCGAGGTACCGTAGCTCACGATTTTTTGTCCAGTGGCGTCTTGGCGGATTTGGCCGGGCTCAAACGGGCTGATCATGCCCTCTTGAGCCATGCGGCGGATCCAGTGGTCGGATTTAATTGTCATGGCGGAATTGTAAAACCAACCCGGCCCCGAAGACCATCTATTTACTGCTTAGGCGGACTAAAAACAACCCGCTCGGGGGCGTTGTAAATCTCAAAATGGGTTCCCGAGCAGCGCGACAGAAGCGTCAGGCGGGTCTTTCGGGCCAGCTCCAAGCCCATCTGGGTTACACCGGAACGCGTTAGCAAAAAGGGAATGCCCATTTGCGCGCCCTTAATCACCATCTCCGAGGTTAATCGCCCGGTCGTAAAAAACACTAAATCCCGACCTGCCTTATCGGCCAGCCACATCAGTCCAGAAATCGAGTCCACGGCATTGTGGCGACCCACGTCCTCAATAAAGTGAAGTAATTCAACCCGATCCTCGCCTTGGCGCTCAAAGACGGCGCAGGCATGTACCGAGCCTGATTTTTTGTAAATGGTGTCGTGTTGTCGAATTTGGTCGATGAGGTCCACAATCGCCGCCTGGTTTAGGGCGGGACCTTCCGCCAAACGAATCTGTTCCATTTCCTCAATTAAGCCGCCAAACATGGTGCCTTGGCCGCAGCCCGTGGTCACAATACGCTTGCTGGTCATGTGATCGATGTCGACGGTGCTGCGCCGGGTTTTGACTGCGGCCGAATCCGTTTCCCAGTCGACCTGAATGCTCTCAATGTCGTCTGGGGATTCGACCAAGCGCTGATTGCGCAAATAGCCCAGTACCAGCGCCTCAGGGGCGCTACCGAGGGTCATGAGCGTGACAAGCTCACGCTTATCCAAATAAATCGTCAGCGAGCGCTCACCCGGAACATGGACGGTTTTATGGCGTCCGGCCTCATCAATGATTTGGACCTCATGGATAAGGGGTACAGAAGCATTGGACATCGCAATTCGGGGATTTACTGCCATACACGCGTTCCTTGATTCATTCTGACTATTTTAAATGCGAGCCTTACTTTAACCGCAGTCTAAAATCCATGCTCTACCAGCATAATTCACTTTAGAAGCCCAATTTTGCCTTTTTATCAAAACCGAACCCCGCCAACTGCATGAGTAGCTCACCACGCCGCCTTTTAGTTACCTCTGCGCTGCCCTATGCTAATGGGCAGATTCACATTGGCCATTTGGTGGAATACATTCAAACCGATATTTGGGTTCGCTATCAACGGATGCAGGGTCACGAAGTGCATTACATGGGGGCGGACGATACCCATGGCACCCCCATCATGCTGCGCGCGGAGAAAGAGGGGGTGACCCCCAAAGAGCTAATCGCCAAGGTCTGGCAAGAACATAAGCGCGACTTTGATGCCTTTCTAATTTCCTTTGACCACTACTACACCACCGATAGCCCTGAAAATGAAAAGCTAGCGGGGGACATTTACTGCAAGCTGCGCGATGCCGGTCTGATTGAAAAGCGTGCCATCGAGCAGGCTTATGATCCCGTAAAAGAAATGTTCCTCCCGGATCGCTTTATTAAAGGCAAGTGCCCTAAATGCAAAGCGCCAGATCAGTATGGTGACTCCTGTGAAAAATGCGGCGCCACCTATGTGCCAACCGATTTAATTGATCCCTTCTCGGTCGTCAGCGGCGCGACACCGACTCGTAAAGTGTCGGATCACTATTTCTTCAAGTTATCGGATCCCCGCTGCGAAACCTTTTTACGCGACTGGACTCAGGTTCGTACGCCGCTGCAACCTGAAGCCCGCAACAAAATGAAAGAGTGGGTTGGGCAGCCTGGCGAAAGTAAATTGGGCGATTGGGATATTTCGCGCGATGCCCCCTACTTTGGCTTTGAGATCCCTGATGCCCCCGGCAAGTATTTTTATGTTTGGCTCGACGCGCCGATTGGCTATTACGCCAGTTTCTTAAAGTACTGCGCCGATCAGGGTCTGGATTTTGATGAGTGGGTAAAGCCAGACAGCACCACTGAACAATACCATTTCATCGGCAAAGACATTTTGTATTTCCACACGTTATTTTGGCCTGCTACCTTGCATTTTGCTGGCTACCGTACCCCCACCAATGTTTTTGCACATGGCTTTCTCACGGTCGATGGTGAAAAGATGAGTAAGTCACGCGGCACCCTGATCTCAGCCAACAGCGTGATTGAGTCGGGCTTTAATCCTGAGTGGTTCCGCTACTATTTTGCGACTAAGCTCAACGACAGCATGGAGGACCTTGACCTCAATCTGAGCGACTTTGTTGCGCGGGTCAACAGCGACTTGATTGGTAAGTACATCAATATTGCAAGTCGCAGCGCCGGCTTTTTGGTGAAGCGTTTTGGCGGCGTGGTTGCCGACGATGCCATGCAACATCCCTTGCTGCTTTCAATTCGCGCAGCCAATACCAAAATAGCGGAATTGTATGAAGGCCGCGAGTTTGCAAAAGCCGTCCGCACCATCATGGAATTGGCAGATCAAGTCAATGCCTTTGTCGATGAAAACAAACCATGGGACATCGCTAAAGATCCTGAGCGTACAGCCGATCTTCAGGCGATATGTAGCGTGACATTGGAAGCATTCCGGTGCTTAAGCTTGTACCTCAAACCCGTGTTGCCCCAGGTTGCTGCCGGTGTTGAGCGCTTTTTATGTATAGCGCCGATGGCTTGGAGCGACATCAATACACCCCTCTCTAGTCAACAACCGATTGCGCCCTATACCCATCTCATGAGCCGCGTTGAGCCGGCTCAAATTGACCTCCTGTTAGCAGCCAATAGCTAAAAACGGGATACCGACACAAATCTGACTTAGGCCATGCAAAATCGTTAATAATGAGGGTTGCCCAGTTCCATGGGATTTTATAAGTTATTGAATTTATTGAGAATTAAGTATCGATATGCGTAAATACCAGTCTGACGTCACCGTATTTCTTGAAAAACTCAAAGCAGCTAAACCCACCTTGGAGCAAGACCAACAAGCTGGACGCGCCCTCCTTTGGGACAAAGAGCCGATTAGCATTGATGAGCAGCGCCGCTTAAATGCGGCCAAAGTCAAACAACGGGCCTACGTTTATTCCAATGAATGACCCGCTGGTTCAGCCTGTCGAGAGCCTGCTGGATAGCACGCCCTCCGTTACCGATGGTATGTCGGAGGCTTTTGCCAAACTCTATGGTGAGCCCCTTTTTAAGCTCCCAACCGACCTGTACATTCCGCCGGATGCGCTCGAGGTTTTTCTAGAAGCCTTCGAAGGTCCGCTCGATTTACTGCTCTACCTGATTCGCAAACAGAACTTCAATGTGCTGGATATTCCGATGGCACAGGTTACGTCCCAGTATTTGACCTACGTTGATCAAATCCGCCATACCAATTTAGAACTGGCTGCAGAGTATCTGCTGATGGCAGCGATGTTGATTGAAATCAAATCGCGCATGCTTCTGCCAATGAAAAAGGCCGATAGCGAAGAAGAGGTTGAAGACCCACGTGCTGAGTTAGTGCGTCGACTGCTTGAATACGAGCGTATGAAATTAGCAGCGCAAGAGTTAGACCAGATTCCCCAGCAAGGGCGTGACTTCCAAATTGCACATGGCTACGTTGATACAACCGTAGCAGTCACCTGGCCTGAGGTCAATTTAGAAGACTTGCAAATGGCGTGGCGTGATGTGCTGCACCGCGCAAAGTTAAATCAGCACCACACCATCACCCGCGAAACCCTATCGGTGCGTGATTTTATGACGCGCATTTTGCGTCGCCTGCAAAGCACGCGCTTTGTCGAGTTCAGTGAATTATTTGAAGACGCGATTGCCTCCGGCAATGGCGTACCCGTGGTGATTGTGAATTTCATTGCCATGCTCGAACTGTCGCGAGAGGCCTTGGTGGAGATTACCCAAGCAGAGCCTTATGCACCGATTTACGTACGCCTGGCATATACCCCCAGCGCATGAAAATAATTAGTGATATCAATGAGTTGCGCGATCATCTGCGGGGTCAAAATCGCACCTCGTTTGTGCCCACCATGGGCAATCTGCATGAAGGTCATTTGTCTTTAATGCGCCTAGCGCGCCAACATGGCGATCCCGTTGTTGCGAGTATTTTTGTCAACCGCCTGCAATTTGGTCCCAATGAAGATTTTGATAGTTACCCTCGAACCATGCAGGCTGATATCGATAAACTGGAAAAAGAAGGGGTCTACATTTTGTTTGCCCCCACGGAAAAAGACCTCTATCCACAGCCCCAAGAATACCGCGTAGATCCGCCCCAACAGCTCGGCGATATTCTTGAAGGAGAATTCAGACCCGGTTTTTTTAAGGGTGTCTGTACGGTTGTATTAAAACTCTTTTCCTGTGTTCAGCCACGGGTCGCAGTCTTCGGAAAAAAAGATTATCAACAGTTGATGATTATTCGGCAGATGGCCAGTCAATTTGCTTTGCCGGTTGATATTGTTCCAGCTGAAACCATTCGCGCTGAAGATGGATTAGCCCTGTCCTCGCGCAACATCTATCTTTCGGAAAGTGAGCGCGCCGAAGCGCCAGCACTGCAACGCCAGTTAAGCGCGATGCGGGAGCAAGTCCTTGGCTTACAAGAAAAGACGCTAGGTTCGCTAATGGATATCGAGGCGAAGGCTTTGACGCAAATGCAGACTCGGGGATGGAAGCCAGACTACATGGCCATTCGCCAGCAGCGCGACCTAGCCAAACCAACGCAAGCTGATTTAGACGCAGGTCAGCCACTGGTGATTGTGACTGCCGCCAAGCTGGGTAAAACACGTCTGATTGATAACCTCGAAATCTAAGCCCAATACTCCGGGCTCATTCCACTTTTTCTAGGCATCAAAAAATTGATCTACCGCTAAGCCAAGGCTTTTAGCCAGCTCAGCGCCACTCACTTTGCCAGCAGGTCCTTTGGCTTTTAACACCTCGATCTGTCCGCCGTGGCAGGTCACAAAGAAGGATTCGGAGCCGATTGCTGTGATTTGACCAGGCTTGCCTTTCACGGCACCATAGGTTGCAGCAATGTGCTTTTTGACGTCGTATATCTGCACCTTCTGTCCGCCCACCATGGTCCAAGCACCAGGCGCTGGATTGCAGGCCCGAATCAAGTTATGGATCTGCGTAATGTGGCTTGACCAATGGATGCGAGCGGCCGCTTGATCGAACCAGCCTTCGTAATTGGCTAGTGCCTCGTCTTGCACTATCTCCTGGTGCTTGCCTGCAGCAACCAGATCAGCCGCCTCTAACAGTGCCTTTACCCCAAGCGGAAACAGGTGGTCAAAGTAAACCGACCCCAGGGTATCGTTTGCGCCAATCACTACTTCTTTTTGCAAAATCACTTCACCTTCATCTAGGCCATCCGACGGTCGGAAAATAGTGAGGCCTGTCTTGGCCTCGCCCAAGGCAATAGCCCAGCTAATGGCACTGGGGCCGCGGTACTTCGGCAACAATGAAGGATGGTATTGAATCGTGCCCAAGCGCGGTATCTTGGCGAATTCTTGGGGTACGAATTGCAGGACATAGGCCATCACGCATATGTCTGCGCCGCTATTGCGCATGGCATCGGCTGCCTCGGGACTCTTAAGTGAGGCAAACTGCAAGGGCACGAGGCCTTTTGCCAGGGTTGCCTCTTTCAGAATCTCAGGCTTAGTAGCCTTGGGATTGTCCGGAGGACAAAATACCGCAACAATCTCATCGCCGCGCTCTAAGAAAGCCTCAAGTGCCGCCTTACCAAAGTCTTGACTACCAATCAGCGCGACCTTCATTTAGATGACTTTCCGGTGGCGTAAATCGATCAGATCGTCGATGTTAAATCCCAGTTCTTGCATGATCTCATCGGTGTGCTCGCCCAGTAATGGTGAGCGCGTGACCTCAGTTTCGCTATCGGACAACTTGATTGGGTTACCAACCGTCAGATACTTTCCACGAACCGGATGGTCTACCTCGACAATCGTGCCCGTAGCGCGTAATGCTGGCTCTTCCGCAATTTCTTTCATCGATAGAATCGGGCCGCATGGCACGTCGTACTTATTTAATATGTCCATTACCTCAAACTTGGTTTTGGTCATGGTCCATTTTTCGATCTCGCCAAAGATGTGCATGAGTCTCGGTAAGCGCGCCATGGGTGATGAAAAGTCATGGTCGGTAATCCACTCTTCTTTACCAATCACCTTGCAAATGGCTTCCCATACTGCCGCCTGGACGACAACATAAATGTAGGAATTAGGATCGGTTTCCCAGCCTTTGCATTTCAAAATCCAGCCGGGTTGACCGCCACCAGAGGCATTGCCGGCGCGGGGTACTGCTTCGCCGAAATGGCCATTCGGATACTGCGGATACTCTTGCATGGTGCCGTTACGATCAAGGCGCTGCTGGTCGCGCAACTTCACACGGCATAGATTCAGTACGGCGTCTTGCATCGCTGCTTGCACCCGCTGACCGCGACCCGAGTGGGTGCGATGATACAAAGCAGTGACAATGCCCAAGGCCAAATGCAAACCGGTTCCACTGTCGCCAATCTGCGCGCCCGTCACCATCGGCGGGCCATCATCAAAACCGGTGGTGGATGCTGAGCCGCCTGCGCACTGCGCGACGTTTTCATATACCTTGCAATCTTCATAGGGTCCTGGGCCAAAGCCCTTGATCGATGCCATGATCATGCGTGGATTGAGATGCTGAATGTGCTCCCACGTAAAACCCATACGATCTAGCGCGCCAGGTGCAAAGTTCTCAACCAAGACATCACATTCTTTAATCAAACGCTCGAGAATGTCTTTGCCCTCTGGTGTTTTGGTGTTCACTGTTATTGAACGCTTGTTGTGGTTGAGCATCGTGAAATACAAGCTATCCGCATCGGGTATGTCGCGTAATTGACCGCGGGTAGCATCGCCCTCACCCGAGCGCTCCACCTTAATTACATCCGCACCAAACCAAGCTAATAATTGGGTACAGGTTGGCCCTGATTGAACGTGGGTGAAATCGAGGATTTTCACCCCCTCCAGTGCTTTTGCCATGACAGTAGTCCTAATAAAAATTGAAATTTTGAATTAGTCAAATTCTACCAGTCGGCGCAGGCTGATTTACTGCCCTTTAGGCGCCTAGGCTAGGCTGATTCCCCTTTTTACGTACTATTTTGGTGCTTTTGGATCGCCGGCGTTCTCAAGCTCTGATAGTCGATTTCGTAATGCGCGATCCGAGTGAAAACGCTCGGTTTCATCCCGAATCGTAGCCGCCACCCCAGTAGCGCGATGCGCCGCATCAAAGAGCATCGTTACAGTAAAGGCAATCGAGAGGGTTCTACCGTCCTTATGGAGTGCTGGTACTTTTAAAAGCTGCGTACCGTAACGGGTTGTACCCGTTTCCATGGATTTCTCATACCCCTCCCAATGGCGGTGGCGAAATCGATCTGGCGTTATTAGATCTAAACGTTTGCCCAAGGCCTCCGCTTCGGTGTACCCAAAAATACGTTCAGCGGCTTTATTCCAAAGGATGATGTCGCCTTGCGCATTTGAAACAACCACTGCATCGCCCATGCCACGAACGAGCTGCTCATAATCGATCTGATTGCTCACCCCATTCCCCTTAATAAAAAAGGCGCTCACTCGGAGCACCTTGAAGGATCAAACTAATTTAGTGTTATTAAACTGCTTTTGCCGCGTGTAACTTAGCAATATCGTCTTTTCCGTATCCTAGATCAGCCAATACTTCATCGGTGTGCTCACCTAAAACGGGGGATGGCTTCACTTCAACTTTGAGATCAGAGAACTTGATTGGGCTACCAATCGTCAGGTATTTACCGCGTACCTTGTGATCGACTTCCACAATCGAACCGCTGGCACGTAAGTCTGGCGATGCGGCGAGTTCTTTCATCGAAAGTACCGGTGCGCATGGAATATCGAACTTACGCAAGATGTCCACGGCTTCGTACTTAGTCTTGTCTTTGAGCCAATCTTCAATCGTTGCGAAGATGTCAAAAATCTTGTCTTGACGTGCTTCTGCAGTCATGTAAGCAGGATCGGTTGCCCACTCTGGACGACCTAAAGCTTCAGTAATTGGCTTCCAGGCGTGGCCTTGGATGGTGAAATAAATGTACGCATTTGGATCGGTTTCCCAGCCCTTACACTTTAAGACCCAGCCTGGCTGACCGCCGCCGCCAGCATTACCGCCGCGAGGTACAACGTCCGAGAATGTGCCATGGGGATACTGTGGATACTCTTCCAAATAACCAACGCGATCCAGGCGCTGTTGGTCACGTAACTTCACGCGGCACAGGTTCAATACGGCATCTTGCATCGAGCAAGCAACCTTCTGACCACGGCCAGTTTTCTCACGGTGCATCAGCGCGGTCAAAATACCAATTGCCAAGTGCATACCAGTATTGCTATCGCCCAAAGCAGCAGCGGATACGGTTGGAGGACCATCCCAGAAACCGGTGGTGGAGGCTGCGCCGCCAGCACACTGGGCTACGTTCTCATACACTTTTAAATCTTCATAGGAGTGGCCATCGCTGAAGCCCTTTACCGACGCCATGATCATGCGTGGGTTGAGTTCCACGATGCGCTCCCATGAGAAGCCCATACGATCCAAGGCGCCTGGTCCAAAGTTTTCAACCATCACATCGGATACTTTGATTAACTTCTCCAATACTTCCTTGCCTTCTGCTGTCTTGGTATCCAAGGTCAACGAACGCTTATTGCCGTTGAGCATCGTGAAATACAAGGCATCAGCATCCGGAATATCGCGTAACTGGCTACGGGTTACGTCGCCAGATCCAGGACGCTCTACTTTGATTACGTCCGCGCCATACCATGCCAACAACTGGGTACAGGCAGGACCTGCTTGTACGTGGGTGAAATCGATGATGCGGATTCCGTCTAATGGCTTGCTCATATTAAATCTCCTTAGGGTTACGTATGACTTAACTCGTCAATTACTTCTTTGTGGCAGTACTTGCTGGGTTGAGGTTCGTCAGGCGACCACTTTCGGTACCTGCCGCTTCATCAATGACAGCATTGATTAGTGCTGGCTTGCCTGCGGCTATTGCCTCAGTCAACGCCTTCTCTAATTCCTGTGGGGTGGTGACGTTGTAGCCGATTCCACCAAACGCTTCCATCATCTTGTCATAGCGTGCGTTTTTTACGAATACGGTTGGGGCAACATCAGCGCCGCCAGTTGGGTTTACGTCAGTGCCACGGTAAACGCCATTGTTATTGAAAATCACAGTGGTGATTGGCAAGTTGTAACGGCAAATGGTCTCGAGTTCCATGCCACTGAAACCAAACGCACTATCACCCTCCACTGCGATAACGGGCAAACCACTAGTAACTGCAGCGCCAATCGCATAGCCCATGCCAATACCCATAATGCCCCATGTGCCGGAGTCAAAACGCTTACGGGGTTTATACATATTCACAATCGCACGGCAATAGTCGAGGGTATTAGCGCCTTCGTTAACGAGGTTGATATCAGGGTTTTTCTTCACCACATCGCGAATCACGCGCAATGCGCTATGGAAGTTCATGGGCACAGTATCTTTGGCAAGTGTTTCTGCCATCTTCACCATGTTCTTGTCTTTTCTCTCGTTGATTGCTGAAATCCATTCGGCGCTTGGCTTGGGAACAGAAGCAATGCCTTTCAGGAGTTCACCAACGCAGGAGCCAATATCACCAATCAATGGTGCGGCAATTTGTACGTTGCTATCCACTTCGTTTGCCTGAATATCGATCTGAATAAACTTCTTCGGCTCCTTGCCCCAAGTCTTACCCTTGCCATGGGCAAGCAACCAGTTCAAGCGAGCGCCAATTAACAAGACTGTGTCGGCCTCTGCCAAAACAAACGAACGGGCTGGGGATGCCGTTTGCGGATGATCATCTGGTAACAACCCTTTTGCCATCGACATCGGCAAATAAGGGATGCCCGATTTTTCAATCAAAGCCTTGATGTCGGCATCCGCTTGCGCATATGCAGCGCCTTTGCCCAGCAGAATCAATGGACGTTTTGCGTTCTTGAGTACGTCTAATGCGCGAGCTACAGCATCGGCTGCTGGGATCTGACGGGGTACTGGGTCAATTACTTTGAAAATGGATTTCTTGGCATCCGCTACCGACAGAGTCTGTGACAAGAGTTGTGCTGGTAAGTCCAGGTACACGCCACCGGGACGGCCAGATACTGCGGCACGAATCGCGCGCGCAATACCAATACCAATGTCTTCTGCGTGATTGATCCGGTAAGCAGCTTTGGCATAGGGTTTGGCTGCATTAAGCTGATCCATCTCTTCGTAATCGCCCTGCTGCAAGTCAACGATCTCGCGCTCACTCGAGCCGCTAATCAGGATCATTGGGAAGCAGTTCACCGTTGCATTGGCTAAGGCAGTTAAACCATTCAAGAAACCCGGTGCAGACACAGTCATGCAGATACCCGGCTTTTGCGTCATGTAACCGGCAATGGCTGCCGCATTTCCTGCGTGCTGCTCATGGCGGAAGCCAATAAAGCGCATGCCTTCCGCTTGAGCTAAGCGGCACAAGTCCGTAATGGGAATACCCACTAAACCAAAAATAGTATCAATGTCATTGGCCTTGAGGGCGTCGATAACGAGATGGAATCCGTCAGTAAGTTCTTGGTTTTGATTGTCGTTTGTCATAAAAGTTATATTGGTTAGATTGCTTTACTCCGTTGGCAAGGCAATTTAGCGAGTATCTTGTATCTCCAGTTAAAAATGCACCTAAACCCAGGGAATTAACAAACTGCATTTAGGTGATGCATCTTAGGCTTGGGGGTGTAGATCAGCATTGACTTGCGTCAATTTCCCTTTAATTCCAATAAAAACAAGGCTTAGAGTCTGCTAGAAGCAAACTCAAGTCCCTAAAAAACTAGACAAAAAGGTCCTTGTGCTTTGTTTTTAGGCGACTTAGGGTCTCGGGTGATAAATTCAAATAGGCTGCAAGCTCTTTTTTGGGCAAAAGCCCAAATAGGCTCTCGTACTTACGCAAAAAGCGCTCCACGCGGCCTGGTGCATCAAGCATATGCAAGGTAATGGTATGGGCCATGATTTCACTCATGAGGCGCATGACCTCAAACTCAAAACTCTCTTTTAAGGGGGGATGGCTCTCCAAGAACTCAGTCCACTTTTTCATGGGCAGGCGCGCAACCCTAGCCTTAGTCACGCAGGCAATGCTGTAAGGGGCCGATTTCTTAAGGCGCCACGCAGCATAACTGGTCTCAATGTCCTTTTCGATCGTGAAGCGCAAGATCATTTCCTTTGCATCCGAACTCGATACGATGCGCTTCAAAATGCCATCGAGAACAAAATACTGTTCCATTTGGTGATCGCCCTGGTGCAGCAAAATCTCGGATTTCTTGAGGTCTGAGATGATCAAGTGGCGCTCTAGCTCAGCCATGCTCTCCTGGTCCAAATGCTGCAAAACCACGTTTTGACTCAGCTGCAAGCGAATCAGGTTCTTTTCGGGATGTTTGTCTAGGACTGTCATGTTTATTGTTTTTTCACCACCCCATTGTAGGCTCAATCAGTAAAAACCCCAATATTTAGGGGTCTTAAATGCAGTAGTATCGAAAGGTTATGGTGCTTTATTGCAATGCAATGAAGTTAAACGGGAAACACTACTCAAACGTGTGCTGCCCCCGCAACGGTAAGCAAATGTGCCTGCAACTGGGTACGGAGAACTTGGATATAGCCACTGTGCGCGTCAATCGCATGGGAAGGTCAAGTTCTTAAATTTGCCAGCCCGGATACCGGCCAAAACAGGTGGAATTTTGCGGACGGGGATCCTTCGCGCGCCGATAGAAGCGTTCGCATGGATTCTATGCGCCGTACATATTGACGTTCTGGACTCACGCCCGCGAAGTTCTGTTCGACTCGGCTAACGGGGAAGTTGGCTTGGTGATTCGACGACAGAAGGTTCATCATGAAGCAGCAGTTCAGCAATAAACAGTGCGCATCTGCACTGTTAGCAGCGCTTTTATCTAGCGTCATTCCATTCACAAACGCAGTAGCACAAACACCATCGGTCTCTGTATCCAACACAGTTGATCCACTTAATCCAATCATTGTTACTGCAACACGTACCCCGAAGTCAGGGAATGATGTTTTGGCAGACTACACTTATATCAGTCGAGAGGAAATCGAAAACTCTGCGCAGTCTAGTCTTCCAGATTTACTTCAACAGCAACGTGGCGTTCAAATATCTACTAACGGTGGAGCAGGAAATATCGCAAGTGTTTACTTAAGAGGTACAAGTAATGCGCAAAGTTTAGTTCTAATAGACGGTGTAAAAGTTGACTCAGTTGGTGGCGGTGCGATTTGGAGTGCCATACCACTTGCATTGATTGACCACATTGAAATTATCTATGGGCCACAAAGTACATTCTACGGCTCAGACGCAATGGGCGGTGTTATTCAAATATTTACAAAAAAAGGGGGTGGTCCAGCACAATTTACTGCCTCAGCAGGATATGGAACTTATAACACCAGTATTACAAATGCTGCGATGTACGGTTCGCTTGGAAAAGAGAACTCGATCAACTATTCAGTTGGGGTAAGTCAGGAAAACTCAGCAGGATTTAATACTGTTGCAAATAACAACACAGCAAATCAAAACGGTTCAAATTATCGAGGTTTTGGGGCATATCCGACTACATCAACGGGTTATACAAGATTGGCAGCAAACGGATCACTCTCAAATAAATGGTCAAGAGGGCAGGAAGTTGGTTTACAAATTTTTACAAGCAGAAATCAATGGCAATATCCTGGAAACGATTACTTGAGCGGTACTCCAGAAACAAATATAGGAGTTAATCAACTATCAATATTCTCTGCTTATTCAAAAAATGAGATCACAACAAATTGGAATAGTTTTTTTCAAGTATCCAGTTCATCGAATGCAACCCAGAGTTTGACTTCAAATAGTAACGATAAATTAGTCACTCCAACCTATAATTTTTTGCTTCAAAACGACTTTAAGATTGGTACAGATAAATTACAGGTCTTATTAGAGCGAAACATGCAGTACGCAAAAATGGACAATACTGCATACACTACCTACTGTAATTATGGTTATTCTGGTGCATGCAATGGAATTAATATTAACCAATTAAGAACAACTAACTCAGTAGCAGGATCATATGAACTAAGACGTGGCAGTCACCTTGCCACAGTTGCAGTAAGAAATGATGAAATTTCGCAATATGGTTCAAAAGCAACTTACAGCGCTGCTTACGGATACTTTCTTACAAAAGAATTACGGTTCAATGCAAACTATGGGACCGGATTTAGGGCACCATCGTTTAATGACCTCTACTATCCAGGTTATGGAAACGCAAATATAAAACCAGAATCAAATAAGAACTTTGAAACTGGTATTCAATATGAAACTCGAAGTTTTGGTACTCGGTTAACTGCATATCAAAACCGCATTGACAACTTTATTGTTCCAATAATCTGCGGATACTCTGGTTGCACAAATCCGCTCTACTATTCTGGATCTTACCCATCAAACTTCTCTCTAGTACAGATTAGAGGAGTAACCTTGGGTGTTGACGGAAGAGTAAATGATTTAACACTGAAAGCATCAGCAGATGTCATGAGTACCGTAGACCAAACAACAGGACTTAGCGTACCCAATCGTGCAAACTGGGTAGGCAATATTCTTGCTGACTATAAATTTCAGAAATTTAATTTTGGCACCAATATTACAATGACTGGTTCAAGATGGGGTGCGGTAAATTCAACACAAACTGCAAATATTAATAGTTTAGAAAGCTATACCTTAGTTGGCTTATACGGTAGTTACCAAATAGAAAAAAACTTATCTACATTTTTAAGGTGGAATAACGTATTCAACACAAGTTACCAAACAAGTTATGGATATGCTAACGCAGGATCTAATGTATTTGTTGGCCTACGTTATGCCATGAAGTAATTTTTGCACATGAACAGCACACAACAACAGCCAAGTAAGGCTGCACACAAAAATTTACTACTTAGTATTGCAGTGTGTTTTTCATTTATTAGCGCTTACGCATCAGCAAACATTGCTATCAAAGACGATCGGAGTATTGAGGTTCGCCTCGCCGGTCCAGCCCAGCGGGTAATTAGCATGCTGCCTTCATTGACGGAGTCTGTATGTGCTTTGGGCAAGTGTTCGGTTTTAGTGGGGGTCGACCGATTTTCAAATTTTCCCAAGTCGGTTGATGCGTTGCCACGCTTGGGCGGCATTGCTGACGCCAATATTGAGGGGATTGTTCGCTTAAAGCCAGACTTAGTATTGCTTGAAAAATCATCTCCTCTGATTGCGCGCTTGCAGTCCTTGGGTATTGCAGTAATGGCATTTGATGTGCAGTCGATGGCCGATGTGCGGCGTGCCTTACGGCAATTGGATGCAGTTTTAGGTTCTACCGAATCAGGAGCAGTATGGGAGCGCATCCAACTGGATATTGCTCGGGCGAGTCGCGCCTTATCGCCTTCACAAAAAGCAGCCCGAGTTTATTTTGAGGTAAATCCGGCGCCCTTTGCGGCTGGCAAAACCTCATTCATTGGTGAATTACTCGATCGATTGGGCATGCAAAACATTGCTACGGAAAAAATGGGTGCTTATCCGAAGATCAACCCAGAATTTGTAGTGCAATCGAGGCCCGATTTGATTATGACTACTGAAGCATCGCTTAAACAGTTAGCGCAGCGGCCCGGCTGGAAATCCATTCCGGCGATAGAAGCGAATCGCGTCTGCTTCTTTTCGGCAGCGCAAAGTGATGTACTGGTTCGCCCTGGCCCGCGCATGGGTGAAGCAGCAGGTCTTATCGCTGATTGCGCTATGAAGTCACTGCCAAAGTGATAGTCTGCGATATGCGCCCTACTTTATTTCCTCGCGTTCTTGCTCTGCTCCTGATCAGCATTGCATTGCTATGCTTGGGCACCCTGCTGGGGAGCGGTGGAATTGCCTGGAGTACTGACTCTGCAATCACATTTGACATCCGCCTACCGCGCTCAGCAGGGGCTTGGCTGGCAGGCGCTCTACTCGGCTTAGCTGGCGCAATTGCGCAAGGTGTTTTTCGTAATCCATTGGCCGATCCGTATTTGCTGGGCAGTGCATCCGGGGCCTTAATGGGTGTCGCGCTTGTTTTGGGCTTTTCCCATGCGATGACAGGCTCTGGCTTTGATTTGATTGGACTGAACAGTGGCGCTTTTATTGGCGCACTCCTGGGTGTTGTTGCGGCACTGATTCTGGCTGGCGGATATCGCAGCTCCTTACGACTTTTGCTATCGGGCGTCGTGATTAGCGTCATCCTTGGTGCGGGCAACGCGCTCTTTACTTTTGTTCGCCCCGACCTCTATCAGCGCTTTCAGGCATTCATGCTGGGCAATACCAGCCTACTGGATTGGCATGGCGTCTACCTCATGCTCTTGGTTTGGCTTGCCTGCATCGTAATCGCGCTACTCTTAAGCGTAGCCTTAAATGCCCTGAGTCTTGGCGAAAGCACTGCTAAAACACTTGGCCTGCCGATTGATCAAATGCGCCTGGGTTTAATTGCCATTCTCGCACTAGCTACAGGTGCTGCCGTTGCGCAAACTGGGCTGATCGCATTCATCGGCCTTGCAGCGCCCCATCTGGTTCGGCGCTTTGCGTGCGGATCCCAACGCATGCATCTACTGATGTCTAGCTTGGCTGGCGGCATTCTATTGCTAGCCTCTGATTTACTGGCGCGTACGGTCTTAGCACCCCTGGAGCTTCCCGTTGGAATTGTTACTGCAGTACTAGGGGGTTCTTATTTATTGCTATTGCTTCGGCGTCAGACTTTGGGGATCAGTACATGAACCAAATAGTGCTTCGCAATGTGTCTTTGTCCCGAAATAACGCCGTTATTTTGCAAAACATCGATCTTGCTATTCCTGGGGGTGAGTGGACTAGCATTGTGGGCCCCAATGGAGCAGGCAAATCCACCCTCGTTCAAGCCCTTGCTGGACTCTTGCCTTATGAAGGCTCGATTCAGATTGGGGGAGCAGAGCTTCGCTCGATTGCAATCAAGGCGCGCGCGCAACAAATTGCCTGGCTTGAGCAGGCAACGTCGATACCAGATGGCCTTGATTTTGGTCTGCGGGTATACAACATTGCCATGCTAGGTCGATTGCCTCATCAAAGCTGGCTTTCTATTCAAAGTACCGAAGATCACCGTGTCGTTGAACAAGCGATGCGTCAAACGGCTGTGTGGGAGTTACGCGAGCGCTTTTTTAGTCAGCTCTCGGGGGGCGAGCGTCAGCGCGTTTTACTGGCCAGGCTTTTTGCTACTCAAGCCGCCATACTCCTAATGGATGAGCCGATTGCTAGTCTAGATCCACCGCATCAGGCTGATTGGCTGCAATGGCAAAGCGCACTCTCTGGTCAGGGCAAAACCAGCATCACTGTTTTGCATGAAATTCAGTTCGCCTTGCAGGCCGAAAACCTGATTCTTTTGGGTAATAAAGGGGTCCATCACCAAGGTAAAAGTGATGATCCACTAACCCATCAGGCCCTGATTGATCTATTTGACGGTCGCATTGAGCTAGCCAAGCTAGGCAATCGCTGGGTCGCCCTGGCTCGCTAGTAAACCTGGCATTTGCGCACTGCTCACGGCTAAATTCAGAGGCTACAATGGAGCAATGAGCGATGCATCCCACTCCCCCGAGTCTTCCTTAAGCAATTTAAACCAAGCGATAGCTCGGCTAAAAGACAAACTCACCCTGGCTACAAAAGCCATGGAAGAGGCACGCCAAGATCGCACGCGGCTCGAAACCAAGATAGCAGATGCGCAAAATCGCATTCAGCATATTCTGAGTCGACTACCCGAGCAAAGTGACACACGGCAACTGAACTTGCTCGCTACTGACGAAACTAACCCCACTATTTCAGGCGATGATCATGAGCCAACAACGCATTGAGGTCACGCTCGCAGGCCAAAAAATCACGCTTGCTACTACTACCGAGCATGAGCCCCTGTTGCGCGAGGCCTGCACCCTGGTTGACGAACAAATCCAGCTAGCGATTACCGGAGGTAACCGTAGCATCGAGCGCGCCACTATGATGGCAGCCCTTAAGCTTGCTGGCGATCTGATTTCAAGTAAACGTCTGGCTGCAGATACCGCAGCGCAGTTAACAACGCAGTCCGCAGCAATCCATCCGGATGAAGTAGCGCGGCTCGAAGCTGAAATCAAAGGCCTTGAGTTACAAGTAGATGCATTACTACAAACCCTTTCCCTGCCTGGCTCGCCAAGGCCAATAGATCTTTGAACCGATGCGCAAGCATACGGAGCGATCTTTGCAATGTGGGCGTGAGCGTTTCGCAACCGTACAGTGGCAGCCTCGAGCTGTTCACTCCCTGCGCTGCTTAGTGCACCCGAAGCATGGCGGCCGCTCCACCTTGAACCCGAGGGTTCAGGATAAGGGCCTAGCGGCTAAGGCGGGGAATTCAGTTTGGAATTAATTGACATATTCATTTTGCTTGCATGTGGAGCTGTGTCTGGCGTATTGGCTGGCATGCTGGGCATTGGCGGCGGCATGATCCTCGTGCCCTTCATGATTATTGTCTTTAATCGCCAGCAATTTGATCAGAGCATTATTGTTCATATGGCCATTGCTACCGGCATGGCTTCTATTTTATTTACCTCGCTATCGGCGATTCGTGCCCATCACAAACACGGCACGATTGACTGGAAACTCGTCATTGCGCTAAGCCCAGGCATTGTTGTAGGCGGCCTCATTGGTGGCAGCGAATTGTTTGATGCCTTTCCAACCAGCTGGCTTTCTTTGTTTTTTGCCCTCTTTATTGTTTACACATCAATACAGATGTTTATCAATAAAAAACCCAAGCCCGGTCGCCAACTACCCGGCAAAGTTGGTCTTTTTTCATTTGGTGCTTTTGCGGGAGCTTTATCGAGTCTTCTGGGCGCAGGCGGCGCATTTGTCACAGTCCCCTTCATGATTTGGTGCAACATTACTACGCATACAGCGATGGCATCTGCCTCGGGTCTGGGCTTTCCAATCGCAGTTGCCGCCACTATTGGTTACATAGTGGGTAGTTGGAACCACGCAGGCCTACCCCCAGGCTCGCTTGGCTATATCTACTTACCAGCCGTTGCTTGCATTGTTGCGGCGAGCATATTTACCGCGCCGCTTGGCGCCAAAATGGCTCGGAGCATGAATACCGCAAACCTCAAGCGGGTGTTTGGCGTCATGCTATTTTTCCTTGCAGCCTTCATGTTTAATGAAAGTCGCAAGGCCTTTGGCATGTAATTAACTTACGCAGTATATTGCTGACGCAGAATATTTTTTTGTACCTTGCCCATCGCATTGCGTGGCAAATCTGAAACGATTTCAATGCGCTTGGGCACTTTGAAGTTCGCAATTTGCCCCTTCAGTACATCAATCATGGCTTTCGAATCCAGCTTAGCGCCTGGCTTTGCAACCACAATGGCCATGACTGCCTCACCAAAATCAGGATGGGGTACGCCAATGACAGCACTCTCATCAACGCCATCCATGTCGTCAATAAAACTTTCAATTTCTTTTGGATAAACGTTGTATCCACCCGAGATAATTAAATCTTTGCTGCGACCGACGATACACAAATAATCATCTGGCACTTTAGCCCCGTTGGCCATACCGCCGAAACGGCCAACATCGCCGGTTTTAAACCAGCCATCGGCAGTAAATTCCTCCGCCGTTTTTTCTGGCATGCGCCAGTAACCCTTAAATACATTAGGCCCTTTTACCTGAATGCTGCCAATCGTATTGACTGGACATGGCTTATTGTTTTCATCGACCACGCGGACTTTCACGTCTGTGAGTGGCAAACCAACCGAACCTCCAACCCGCGCACCTTTGTACGGATTCGAAACCAACATCACGGTTTCACTCATGCCATAACGCTCAAGAATGGTTTCGCCGGTTAACTCTTTAAAGGTATTAAATGTCTCCGTGAGGAGTGGTGCCGATCCAGATACAAAGAGGCGCATATTACGGCATACGGCCTTGGTAAAGTTTTTATCGGCCAAGAGACGAACATAGAAGGTGGGCACACCCATCATCACGGTCGAACGCGGCATGTTCTGAATCAATGCCGCGGTATCCAGGCGCGGCAGCCAAATCATTTTGCTACCGTTAATTAAAGCACCATGGGCTGCAACAAATAGTCCGTGCACATGAAAGATCGGCAAAGCGTGCAACAACACGTCGCCTTTTATCCAGCCCCAAAACTTCTGCAAGACGAGGGCATTGCTACACAGGTTTTTATGTGTGAGCATGGCGCCTTTACTGCGGCCGGTGGTGCCTGAGGTATATAGAATCGCAGCCAGATCATCGTCCCCACAAGCAACGGTTTTAAAACGATCACTTTGCACGGCGGCACGATCTAAAAGAGTGCCGGTGCGGTTGTCATCAAGCGTAAAGACGTGGCGGGTGCCAGACTTAAAGGCAATCTTCGATACCCAAGCAAAATTCTTGCTGCTGCAAATCATCACTGCGGGTTCGGCATTTTGTATAAAGTATTCGATCTCGGCAGCTTGATAGGCGGTGTTCAGCGGCAGGTAGACATAGCCGGCCTTGAGGGTGGCCAAATATAAAAACAGAGCCTCAGGCGATTTTTCAACCTGGACCGCAACGCGGGAGCCCTTCGGTATGCCCAATCCGTGGAGTAAGTTCGCCATCATCGCCGTGGCACGCTCTAGATCGCTCCACGAGTAATACAAACCATCATGCGTTTCTAAGGCGCAAGACTGGCGATCGTTTGGAAACCCGTTTTCTAATACCGAATACAAATTCATGACAACCCCACAACAAACAATTGATTACTAAAACGCGTTAACCCAGGATTTTCTGGGCAGCTAAAACTCCATTTTACGGTCTAGCGGATGGTGCCGAGCCTAAACACTCATGAGCTTGGCTACCGTCCTGGAATACATGATTTCCCCGTTCACAAAACGCTCATGATTCTCTTCTACGCTAGATAGGTCATACAGGTAATTGACCATAATGCCGGCAGATTGACGTAAGCCCTTGCGCGATAAATCCCCGGCCCAATTAATCAGATGCAACTTGGCACCATTGCCCAAGTGGAACTTGGCAACGGGATTACCTTCGCGCCCAGTAGAGGCGAGCCCCAAGTATATGGCGGTAAGGCAGAGCAATGCCTCTTTCTCCTTTTTGGGGGCATCGTCAGGATGCCAGCCACTGCTTAGATGCTCGGCCCAGGATTTCGCGTCCAGGCCCAGAGCCTGTAACGCCTGGTCTCGCTTGATCTTTAAAGCGGGCTTGAGGCGATCAGGCGGCACGCCATCACCTAGATTCGCTCCCGCAGCAATCCATTCAATTAATCCGGGAACGGGCGAGAGTGTAATAAAGGTTTTTAGGCTTGGAAACTCCTGGTGCAGTTGCTCGGCAACCCGCTTGATCAAAAAGTTACCCATCGAGACACCGCGCAGACCAGGCTCGCAGTTACTAATGGAGTAAAAAACAGCCACCTTGTACTGCTGCGCTTGGGTCACTGTCTCGGCTTTTTTATCTACCAAGGGAGCAATGGCCAGTGGCACTTCTGGTAGCAGCGCTACCTCCACAAAGATCAACGGCTCATTGGGTAACTGCGGATGAAAGAAGGCAAAGCAGCGACGGTCAGGCAGCAAACGGCGGCGCAAGTCATCCCAGCCATCAATCGCATGGACTGCCTCGTGCTGGATTAGTTTTTCTAAAATCTCGGCAGGCGACTTCCAATCGACCCGGTGCATTTTTAAAAAACCGGGATTAAACCAAGAGGACAGCAAGTGGCGCATATCAAAATCCACTGCCGCCAGTTCCGGTTTTTTGTCTAACAGCTGCAACAAATCACGGCGCATTTCGACAACGGCAGCCGTGCCATTCAGACCGCGATTTAGACGGCGCATAAACTCTTGGCGAGGCGACTCTGTTACTTTTTGTAAGCGAATGTAATTACGGGCATTGGCCTCTGCCGCAAAGGCTTGCGATGCCGCCATCACCTCCGCCGGATTGGGGCTGAGTTTTTCAATCAAGGCGGTAAAGAATTTAAGGTGCTGGTCTTTAGTGAGCTTGCGGTAGTTATCGATCACGTCGTTAGCCATACTCACCGCATTGGATTCCCCACGCTCAGACGTTAAACGCTGTACTGCACTCAGCGCTTTGGATAAATGGCGGGTTTTGGTGATTAACTCCAGCATGAAGCATCCTTCGGTTACACAAGGTCAAAAAAATGAATTTTTCGGATTAATTCGCTTAAGCAGAAGGCTTTTAGGCGAAATAGGCGAATTTCTAAGATGTTAGCAACAAATGATCGAAAAAAAGATATTTTTAGATGCAGTTAGTGAAAATTATTGACTTATTTACGATTCAATAAATAAATACCGAATAAAATCATGGGGATAGTTAGCCATTGCCCCATTGAAAAGCCAAATGCAAGTGGGCCTAAGAAAACATCGGGCTCGATCGCAAACTCAACCGAAAAACGGCAAATGCCGTAACCCAGCAAAAATAAGCCTGAAACTTGACCGAGGCGACGCGGTTTTCGGGCATAGACCCATAAGACTAGACCAAGAAGGACGCCCTCGAAGAGCAATTGATAAATTTGCGATGGGTGGCGGGGAATGGCGTCGACCAATGGGAAAACCATAGCCCAAGGTACATCCGTTGGCCTACCCCATAATTCAGCATTAATAAAGTTACCTAAGCGCCCAAAAGCCAAACCAAAGGGAACCAAGGGGGCAACCAAATCACTGACTGTCCAAAAAGACGTTTTTTGGCGGCGTGCAAACCACACCATGGCCAAAATGACACCCAGCAGTCCGCCATGGAAGGACATTCCGCCTTGCCATACCTTAAAGATGTTGAGCGGATTGGCCAAGTAGAATTCAGGCATATAAAACAGGACATGGCCGATTCGCCCGCCGAGCACCACGCCCAGCACACCCGCAAACAGTAAGTCCTCTAAATCTTTAGTAGTCCACCCCAAGGCTTGGTAATAGGGCCGCTTGATGCACAGTCGACCCAGCACAACAAATTGGGCAAAGGCCAGCAAATACATTAGCCCATACCAGTGAATTCCAAAGGACCCAATCTGCAGGGCTACTGGATCGATTTGTGGGTGAATCAGCATGACGGTTTAACTTTTTGCTTGATCAAAATTATGGAGCTCGTGGCCCAGATCGCGGTAGGCCTTGTAACGCTCGCGCCCGGCAAGACGCTCTGCATCATTGACCGTAACTACCTCCACAATCCGCGGAAATCGGCCCACCAAGGCTGCGACATCGCTTGGCATCCGCATACTCAAATGAATCAGTACATCGGCATGCGGCAAGTTCGCCAGCACTGGCGCTGCGGTATCGTCCAGAAGAACAATCGGCGTTTCAAACGCAGCCTCATGATCGCCATAGCAATGGGGTAAAAAATCCGTCTTAGTAAAGGTCCATAGCAATTCATCGAGGCGCTTAAGGTCGACCTTTTCTGCCACTATCACAATGTTGCGAACAGGCTCACCTTCGTCTGTCGCACTCCAAATCTTGCGCGTCAGCCTGCAGGCATATTCCAGCTTATCACTAACATTACTGTGAAAGTCGATGCGTGCCATATCAACTTAGGATTGTGCAAGCAAGTAGTTCACCAAGAGCGGTACTGGTCTACCAGTCGATCCCTTGGCTGCTCCACCTTTCCATGCGGTGCCCGCAATATCCAAATGTGCCCAAGGGTACTTTTCAGTAAAGCGCTTTAAAAAGCAAGCGGCCGTCACGCTACCAGCAGGGCGTCCACCGATATTGGCCATATCAGCAAAGTTTGATTTGAGCTGCTCTTGATAAGCGGCATCGAGCGGCATGCGCCACACGGTATCCAAGGAGTCATGACCGGCTTGAGTTAAATCCGCAAGCAAGTGACTGTCGTCCGAGAACATACCGCTATGAACCGCGCCCAGCGCAATCACACAGGCGCCCGTCAAGGTCGCAATATCAATCACTGCCTTGGGCTTGAAACGCTCTACGTAGGTGAGTGCATCACACAGAATCAAACGGCCTTCGGCATCGGTATTTAAGATCTCAATGGTCTGACCTGACATGCTTTTCACAATGTCACCTGGTCGGGTTGCTTTACCTGAAGGCATGTTTTCGCAGGTCGGAATGACGCCGATAACATTCTGCTTGAGGCCCAGCAATGATGCCGAGAGCATCGTGCCGATAACGGATGCGGCGCCGCACATGTCATACTTCATCTCATCCATTGCCTCGCCGGGCTTTAGGGAGATGCCGCCAGTATCAAAGGTGATGCCCTTGCCTACCAGTGCCGTTGGGGCCTCATTCGCTTTGCCGCCGTTGTGGCGCATGATGATGAATTGCGGTGGCGTTTCTGAACCCTGTGCTACAGAAAGAAAAGATCCCATGCCCAATGTTTCCATTTGCTTTTTACTTAGCAGTTCCACCTTCAGCTTGGTTTTTTTCATCAAACCCTGTGCTGTTTTTGCAAGGTAGGTTGGAGTGCAGACATTGGGTGGCAAATTACCAAGATCCTTAGCAAGATTCATGCCCTCGACTAAAGCCTCGCCCTGTTGCACTGCTGCCTGGACTGCCTTTGCGCCATCCTTGCAAACCACAAAACGAAGTTGTTGAAACGGATCGAGATGCTCCACTGCCTTGAACTTCATGGCGGGCTGACGCACCCCAAAGCGATAGGTTTGTTCGCCTGCCAATTGTGTCGTTAAGCGGACTTGCTTCACCACGGCATCTGCATTTGCCCCAAAGCTCGGCACAAACCACGATGCCGACTCAATGGCGCCCCCACTTAGGTTTTTCAGGGTAGCCTTGGCTAACTTGGCATAGGACTGTAAGGACATACCCTCTTTTGGGCTTGGATCGCCTAGGCCAACGAGCAACACCCGCTTTGCCTTTACGCCCGCCTTTACCCAGCTCGCCTCTGCCCTTAACAGGCACTGACTGGCCTCTTTTCCATTCAGATCGCCGGCGAGTTTGGCCCGAGTAACTGAGCCGCCCAATACGGCATCCAATTCAAACAAAAGGCTACCTGGTGTTTTCTTATTTAAATCGGCTTTGCTGTAGCCCAAAATAAGGCAATCGGTGGCGATGGCGATGAGACTGGCAATCGCCGGCTTTACCTGCTTGACAGAATCAAAGTCGGCTTGGGGCAATGTTTTCGTGCTAAATTGAATTGGCATAAGGAAGTCATTTGTAGTGGTTTTTATATATTATCCTCCGAGCTGTGGAATTCCCTCCGATTCGTGCCGCATTTCCCTACTAAACTAGACTTTTCTGCCAACGCCCCTGCATAGAACACATGATTTTTGACCAAGCGCTTCGCCGCGAACTGAGCTTCACCACTGGAGGGGTATTTTTGGTGTTGGTGACCATCATGGTCACCACCTTGGTCATCCGAATTTTGGGCTTTGCTGCAAACGGCGTCGTCAACCCAGAGGATGCGCTGGTATTAATCGCCTTGGCAACAATCGGCTACTTGGCTGTCCTACTCACAGTCTCCCTCTTTATTGCGGTTCTGATCGTATTAGTGCGCTGGTACAAAGACTCTGAAATGATTGTTTGGTTTGCAAGTGGCCTAAGCATCATGAGTTTAATTCGGCCTATTTTGCGGTTTGCCATTCCACTCGTCATCATTATTGCCCTGCTCGCCCTCTTTGCTTGGCCCTGGGCCAATCGCGAATCCGCCCTAATCAGCCAGCGCTTTCAGCAACGCGATGATGTATCGATGGTCACAGCTGGCCAGTTTCGAGAGTCGGCCAAAGCCGAACGGGTCTTCTTTATTGAAGAGTTGGATGTTGATAATCGTGAAGTCAAAAATATCTTTGTAGCCGATACCAGAAATCAACGCCTGAGTATCGCCGTAGCGGCAACCGGGTTTATTGAAAATACCCCAAACGGCGAAAAGAACGTCATTCTCAAAGACGGGCGGCGCTATGAGGGCCTGCCGACTCAGCCCGACTTTCGCATTCTGGAGTTTGACGAATACGAAACTAAGTTGCGTAATAAAGAGTTAACTGAGCCCACACCACGCGATCGCGAGCGTAGCGTTCAAGAGCTTCTAAAAGACCCATCGCCCTCCAACCTCGGCGAGCTGCTGTGGCGCCTAGGCTTGCCGCTCATGGCCTTAGGCTTAGTCTTTATTGCGATTCCGCTAGCCTACGTTAATCCACGTCTAGGCAATTACACTGCCATGTTTTATGCCGTATTAGTCTATTTGATTTATAGCAACCTACTTAATCTAGCCCAAAATTTTGTCTCGCAAAGTCGTCTTGATTTTTTTGCGGCCATCTGGCCGATTCATCTACTTGCCTTACTCATAGCCGCAGTATTGATTCGTAATCGCGTTAATCCATCCCTTAAATGGTGGCAGCGGCAGTTACCATCTTTTCTGACGCGCCCATGAATTTTTTCTTTCCTTACATTTATGAGCGCTACTTAGCCAAGCAGATATATGCTGCGTTTGGCTTTATTCTGTTTGCGCTCGTTGCCCTCTTTTTATTTTTTGATGTGTTAGCAGAGCTGGGCTCGGTCAATGAGCAATACACCCTCTTGCTCGCGCTGGGTCATGTTCTCCTCAAGGCACCGAGTCGCATTGTTGAAATTATTCCGATTGCCGGATTGATTGGCAGTATTTATGTATTTGCAATGCTGGCCAGCCAATCTGAATTCACCATCCTGCGCATTGCTGGCTTAGATATCCGCCGCGGCCTTGTCATGCTAGGGAAAATTTCCTTACCGATTGTGGCGGTTACCCTATTACTGAGTGAGTGGCTGGGTCCGATAGCAGAGTCCTTCTCTGAGCGCGTCAAAATGAAAGCCTTGGGCTCGAGTTTTTCCTCGCAGTTTCGTACAGGGGTATGGGTCAAAGACCAACTTCGCAACGAGGAGGGAGTGGGATCCGTTCGTCCGGGTGTGCGCTACATCAATATTGGAAAAATTGAGCCGGATAAGCAAGTGAGGCAAGTTCGTATGTATGAGTTTGATGATGCCTACCGCCTGCTCTCGATCCGCAGCGCCGAGTCGGGTCGATTTAATGAGACTGGTTCGTGGGAACTCAATAATGTGACTGAGACTCGTTTCAAGGAAGCGCAAAGTAAGAATGCCTTGGACCCCGTGTACTCTGCCAGCACCTCCATCAAGCCATCGATGACCTTGACATCCAAAGTCACCCCAGAAATTCTGGGTGTGTTACTCATCAACCCTGAACGTATGTCGATCTTCAGTTTGGGGCAATTCATTACGCACCTAAACGAGAACAAGCAAGATGTGCAGCGCCATGCCATTGCATTCTGGAAGAAGCTTATCTATCCCTTCATCATCTTTGTCATGCTGGCGCTTGCCTTACCGTTTGCCTATTTAAAGGTGCGGGCAGGCGGCATTGGCATTAAGATTTTTGGTGGGATCATGCTGGGTATGAGCTTTCAACTATTCAATGCCCTTTTTTCCAACGTTGGTCTACTGGGGGCATGGCCTGCCTACCTTACCGCCCTAACTCCCCCCTTGGCGTATTTTCTGCTGGCCCTGATCGGCCTGAAATGGGTGTCGCGGTCTTAAATACCCAAAGATAATTTAGAATTGAGTTCCTATATCGATCAAGATATATAAGGAAGCCTTTTCATGAATTTGCATCAATTTCGCTTTGTACGCGAGGCTGTTCGCCAGCAATTTAACCTGACCTCCGCTGCAAAAGCCTTATTCACATCGCAGCCCGGGGTTTCTAAGGCAATTATTGAACTGGAAGATGAGTTGGGCGTCGAGATCTTTCGTCGCCACGGCAAGCGTATCCGCTCCCTCACCGAGCCCGGCAAGCGTATCCTACTCTCGATCGAGCGGATCTTAGATGAAGTCGAAACCTTAAAACGGGTTGGCCAGGATTTTGCAACACAGGACCAAGGCAACTTCGTGATTGCAACCACCCACACCCAAGCCCGCTATGCACTGCCCAAAGTCTTGACCGAATTTACCAAACGCTTCCCGAAAGTCCGCGTCAGCATTGCCCAAGGCAGCCCTTCACAAATCGCCGATATGCTCCTGCATGACGCAGCGGATATTGCAATCGCAACCGAAGGCATTGCCAATTGTGAAGGCGTTATCGCGCTACCAGGTTACCAATGGCAGCATCTCTTGATCGTGCCGGTTAATCATCCTTTGCTCAGCTCACGCTCGATTACGATCGAAGATCTCGGCAAGTACCCATTGATTACCTATGACAAAGCATTTGCTGGGCGCAATAAAATTGATGCCGCATTTGCCCAGCGCAATGTAAAAGCGGACATCATTCTAGAAGCCATTGATGCCGATGTGATTAAGACCTATGTTGAGGTTGGTATGGGTATTGGTATTGTTGCGGGGGTTGCTTTTGATGCAGAGCGCGATCGCAATCTACGCGCTATCCCGGTGGGGCATTTATTTGGCAATAACGTCACCCACTTGGGAGTCAAGCAAGGCGCCTACTTGCGCTCATTTGTCTTTACCTTCATTGAGTTGTTCTCGCCTACCTTGACGAAAAAGATCGTTGAGCAGGCAATGTCCAACACGCCAGAGAATTATCAGATCTAAAAAGAATAGCGCATGTAAGCGCTGTGGTGCCTCGGGTCGGACTCGAACCGACACGCCTTGCGGCACCGGATTTTGAGTCCGGCACGTCTACCAATTCCATCACCGAGGCAGGTGAACTCAGCGGTAGAGAACCGCTGAGAGGTGAGAGTGTAACAAATACTGCGCTGCTATCCGATTATGGCAACAGAATCGTCGACCCCGTGGTTTTGCGGCCTTCTAGATCGCGGTGCGCCTGCACTGCATCTTTTAGAGCATAGCGCTGCTTGATCTCAATCTTGACCTTACCCGAACTGACTTTATCGAATAAATCCGCGGCCATTGGTTCTAGCAAGCTGCGATTGAGCACATAGGTGCTGACGGTGGGTCTAGTGACCTTGAGCGAGCCCTTGCTGGCGAGGATGCCGAGGTCAAGCAAGGGAGGCGAGCCTGAAGCGCCGCCGAAGGAAACCGCCATACCGCGGGGCGAGATGCAATCTAAGGTTTGCATAAAGGTATCTTTACCCACCGCATCATAAGCAACAGGAACGCCTTTGCCGTTCGTAATTTCCTTGACGCGTTTTACAAAGTCTTCCTCGCGATACAAGATCACATGGTCGCAACCATAGGCTTTAGCAATCTCCGCTTTTTCGGGGCTACCTACCGTACCAATCACGGTAGCGCCAATCGCTTTAAGCCACTGGCACGCAATAAGACCTACACCGCCAGCAATCGCATGAAACAACACGGTATCGCCCTTTTGTACCTTGTAGCTATCGGTTAAAAGATATTGAACGGTCAGGCCTTGCAACATCATGGCCGCGCCCTGCTCAAAGGAAATCGAATCGGGCAACTTCACTAAGATGTCGGCAGGCATGATGCGGGCTTGTGCATAAGCGCCGTTAGGACGACCCGCATACGCCACCCGATCGCCCACTTTGACGTGAGTAACATCAGGCCCTACCTTTTCAATCACGCCGGCGCCTTCCATACCAATTCCACCGGGCAGCGGCTGGGCATAGTAGCCCGAGCGAAAGTACACATCAATGTAGTTCAGGCCACATGCATGGTGACGGATCAATACCTCACCTGGACCGGGTTCGCCGAGCTCCACATCGACCCATTTCATAACCTCGGGGGGGCCTGTTTCGGTAATGCGGATTGCTTTGACGATTTCCTTACTCATATTGATTCCTAATAGTGTGTGTTGTCTTGGTAGTTCAGTGCCCCATTGCGTGAGGTCGTTTTTTTCGTTTTACAGCGTTTACTGGGCTTACAAAGCTAAATCCATAAAATTAATTGCACTTTTTGGCTTTAGACCCGTATTTTGCCTAAAATTGGGGGCTGTAGGCAAAATTACTCAAAAAGGATCAATCCGCATGGCCGGTCACTCAAAATGGGCCAATATTCAGCATCGCAAGGGTCGTCAGGACGAAAAGCGCGGCAAGATTTGGACCAAGCTCATTAAAGAAATTACCGTTGCCGCTAAATTGGGTGGCGGAGACCTGGCTACCAATCCCCGCTTGCGCTTAGCGATTGATAAAGCCAAAGACTCGAATATGCCCAATGACAACGTGCAACGCGCTATCCAGCGCGGCACTGGCTCGCTTGAAGGCGTGAACTACGAGGAGATTCGCTACGAAGGCTACGGCATCAATGGTGCTGCAGTCATTGTGGATTGCATGACCGATAACCGCACACGCACCGTTGCCGAAGTGCGCCACGCCTTCACAAAATACGGTGGCAATATGGGTACCGAAGGATCGGTCGCATTTTTGTTTCAGCACTGCGGTCAGTTGCTGTTTGCCCCCGGTACCAATGAAGATCAATTAATGGAATGTGCACTCGATGCAGGAGCGATTGACGTGATCACCCATGACGATGGTGCGATTGAAGTACTCACTGCGGTACCTGATTTTTCTAGGGTACAAGATGCCTTGCGCGCAGTAGGCTTTAAGGCTGAACTGGCCACCGTCACGATGCGACCTGAGACCGACATTAGCCTTGAAGGCGACCAAGCCGAAAGCATGCAAAAACTCTTGGATGTCTTAGAAAATCTGGACGACGTTCAAGATGTATTTACAAATGCTTCCATTCAATAAACATACGCACTCCATTTAGAAAATAATCCCATGAAGATTCTCCTTATTGGCTCCGGTGGCCGCGAACATGCTCTGGCATGGAAGATGGCCCAATCCCCGCAGGTTCAAAAAGTCTATGTCGCGCCCGGCAATGGCGGTACCGCTAGCGCAAAGCAAACCCATGCTGGTATTGAAAATCTTCCCATCGGCGATTTGCAAGAGCTTGCTGATTTTGCCAAGCGCGAACAGATTCATTTAACGGTAGTAGGTCCAGAAGCGCCCCTAGCTGCAGGCATCGTCGATGTCTTTCGCAATGCCGGCTTACGCATTTTTGGACCCACTCAGTTAGCTGCGCAACTCGAATCATCCAAAGACTTTTCCAAAGCCTTCATGAAACGCCACGGTATTCCGACTGCGGATTACCAAACCTTTTCCAATATCCAAGAGGCGCATGCCTATATTGATCTCAAGGGTGCGCCGATTGTGATTAAGGCCGATGGCCTCGCTGCTGGCAAAGGAGTAGTAGTGGCGATGGATTTAACGGAGGCCCACGCTGCCGTTGATATGATGCTGGCCGACAATAAGCTCGGCAATGCCGGTGCACGCGTTGTGATTGAAGAATTTTTAACCGGCGAAGAGGCGAGTTTCATTGTGTTGGTAGACGGTAAAACTGCGTTAGCACTCGCTACCAGTCAAGATCACAAACGTTTACGGGATGGCGACCAAGGTCCCAATACGGGCGGCATGGGCGCCTATTCTCCGGCACCCGTAGTCACCCCTGAAATCCATGCCAAAGCCATGCGTGAAGTCATCATGCCGACCATTCAGGGCATGAAAGCCGATGGCATTCCGTACACGGGCTTTTTGTATGCCGGCCTCATGATTAGCCCCGATGGCCAGATCAAGACCTTGGAATTCAACTGCCGCATGGGCGATCCAGAGACCCAGCCAATCATGGCGCGCCTGCGCAGCGACTTAGTTCATGCTTTAGATAAAGCGGTAGACGGCAAGTTAGATGAAGTCGAGCTGGAATGGGATCGCCGCACCGCCCTAGGGGTTGTGCTGGCAGCGCACCTATACCCCGATACACCACGTAAAGGCGATGCCATTACTGGCATTCCCGAAGATACCGCTAGCGCCATTACCTTTCATGCGGGCACCACCATGACCGACGGCGTATTGCGCACCAATGGCGGCCGAGTACTCTGCGTTGTCGGCCTTGCCGATACGGTACGGGGAGCCCAAAAAGAGGCTTACCAAGCAATTGAGCAAATCCAGTTTGATGGCATGCAATATCGCCAGGATATTGGCCATCGCGCTCTAAAATAAGCTTGGCATCCAATTACCCACGAGTGAGCACCATTTTGCAAATCGACATACAAGTACTAAAAGACTATTTCCTAGGCCTGCAGGACCGTATCGTTGCTGCTACTAGCGCTTTGGATGGCAAGGCATTTGTTGTGGATAGCTGGCAAAAACCAGAAGACAGTCCCTTGCGGGGATCGGGGCGCACCTGCATTTTAGAAAATGGCAACATCCTGGAAAAAGGCGGTGTTGGTTTTTCACATGTCCGTGGCGACAAAATGCCCAGCACTGCCACCCAAAATCGCCCTGAGATGGCAGGCCGGAGTTTTGAGGCCATGGGTGTCTCCTTGGTGTTTCATCCGCGCAATCCAAAAGCGCCCACCGCCCATATGAATGTGCGCTGTTTTATTGCGCAAGCGCCAGATAAGGATCCGGTATGGTGGTTTGGCGGCGGCTTTGACCTCACCCCCTACTATGGCGTTGACGAGGACTGCAAACACTTTCACCAAACTGCGAAGAACGCACTTGAGCCGTTTGGCAGCGATCTGCATCCCCGCTTTAAAAAATGGTGTGACGAGTATTTTTATTTGAAACACCGCGATGAACCACGGGGTATTGGCGGTGTCTTTTTTGATGACTTCAATGAGCTCGGGTTTGAGCGCAGCTTTGCAATGACTAAGGCCGTAGGTGATGCATTCATTGACGCCTATTTGCCAATCTTGGAGCGTCGCTACCAAGAGCCATATACCCAAGCTGAGCGGGATTTTCAGGAATACCGCCGTGGCCGTTATGTCGAATACAACCTCATTTTTGACCGTGGCACCATTTTTGGCCTGCAGTCGGGCGGCCGCTCGGAATCCATTCTGATGTCGATGCCGCCCGTTGTAACGTGGCGCTACAACTGGACACCCGAACCCAACACCCCAGAAGCAAAACTCTACGATTACTACCTCAAGCCCCGCGACTGGTTAGCCTAATTGACTACACCAGAAAAAATTGGCATCTTAGGCGGCACCTTTGATCCTCCCCATTGGGCGCATTTGCGGGTTGCTGCGCATTTTGCAAGGTTATTTCAGCTCGATCGCCTTCTACTCATCCCGAGTGGCAACCCATGGCAAAAATCCGCTTTTATTACTCCGCCTGAAACGCGCTATCAATTAACGCAAGCGGCGGCCATCGCCCTTAACCGATTATTGGGCGATGAGGGTATTCAGATTCCAATTGAAGTAGATCGCATTGAACTGGACCGCCAAGGGCCAAGCTACACCATCGATACAACGATTGCCCTGCGGAAGCGTTATGGCAAAGCAACCCACCTCATTTGGCTGATGGGGGCTGATAGTTTGATGCAAATCGATACCTGGCAAGACTGGCAGCATTTGCTCAAAGAAGTCCACTTAGCTGTGGCAAGGCGCCCCGAGTTTGCTTTAACGATTGACCCCCAATCGGAGTTAGGTCGCTTTATCCAAACTCACCAGACCAGCGACGCCAAGCAACTGGATCAATCGCCCTGCGGCTTAATTTACTTGGATCAAAAGCTAGACATGTACCTCTCATCGATTGCTATCCGCAAGCAATTGGCTGCTGGCGGCATTAATCCAAATACCCCTTTGGTTGAGCAAATCCCCAGTGAAGTCTTGGATCTGGTTGAGAAGTTAGGTCTTTATTCCCAATCGAGATAAGATCTCCCTCTATTTATTAAAAGAAGCTATGGACCTACGTAAACTGCAACGCACCATTATTGATGCACTGGAAGATGTCAAGGCACAAGATATCCGCGTCTATGACACCACCAAACTCAGTGAGTTATTCGACCGCGTCATTATCGCAACCGGCTCGAGCAACCGCCAAACCCGCTCGCTGGCAATGTCGGTGAAGGAAGAAGTGAATAGCAAAGGTGGTGAGGTGATTTCCATCGAAGGGCTGGAGACGGGTGAATGGGTCCTCGTCGATTGCGGCGACATCGTTGTGCATATTTTGCAGCCTATGTTACGTTCCTACTACCAGCTGGAAGGCATGTGGGGCGCTAAGCCAGTCCGCGTTAAATTAGCGGGCGCTAAAGGCCTTGCGAAAGCCAGTGAATTTTCCGACGAGGACGAGGACTAAGTCAGTACGTCTAGCTGCATATCCGTCCTCTAGCCAAGCATGCGACTCATCATCATTGCAGTGGGCCATAAGATGCCAGACTGGGTATCAAGCGCTTGCAACGACTACCTCAAGCGCATGCCCTCCGATTGCAGCATCGAACTTAAAGAAATCAAGCCGGATCTTTCCCCTGCGAAGGAGGCAATCAAAATCACTGCAGCCATACCCAAAGGCATTCGCCTGATTGCGCTGGATGAGCGCGGCAAAGACCTCAGCACCCAAGGCATTGCCGAGCAATTAGCGCAATGGCGCCAAGATGGGGGCGATGTCGCCTTTCTGATTGGTGGCGCGGATGGTTTAGATGCCAGTCTCAAGCAAAAAGCCGATGTCATTTGGCGTTTATCCAGCCTAACCTTGCCGCATGCAATGGCGCGGGTCTTATTGACCGAACAACTCTACCGGGCATGGACGATTTTGCAAGGTCATCCCTACCACCGCGAATAAGCACCCTTTAATTAATAATGCATTCGTTTCTCTACCTCGCATCCCAGAGTCCGCGTCGCCAGGAATTGTTGACACAATTAGGCGTACGTTTTGAATTGCTCTTGGCGGACGGCGATGAAGATACTGAAGCGATCGAGACGCCGCTTCCCAATGAAAATGCAAGAGCCTATGTTCAGCGCGTGACGCTAGCAAAATGTGCTGCGGCACTACAGCGCTGGGTAAAGAGAAGCCTGCCTTGGGCGCCCATTTTATGCGCCGACACGACCGTAAGTCTTCCCAATAGCGATGCTGCCCAGATCCTGGGTAAGCCCGTAGATGCTGCGGATGCGGAGCGAATTCTGCGCTTACTCAGCGGTCAAACCCATGAGGTGCTGACGGCGATTGCGCTGCTACCACATCAATCAGCAAAGCCCATTAGCTTAGTACAGGTATCGCAAGTGGAATTTATGGAGATCAGCGATGCCCAAATGAAGGCCTACATTGCCAGCCAAGAGCCCTATGGCAAGGCCGGTGCCTACGGCATCCAAGGGCTTGGCAGCGCCTTTATCCGCAGTATCAATGGAAGTTATAGCGGCATCATGGGGCTACCCCTATTTGAAATGGCCACCCTATTGCAACAGGCTGGCGTATCCTTTACGCTCACGCCAGAAATTGCAAACCAAACCCAATATGAATGAAGAAATCCTAATCAACATCACACCCCAAGAAACACGGGTGGCATTGATTCAGCAAGCAGCAGTGCAAGAACTGCAAATTGAGCGCACCCGCCAGCGCGGAATTGTGGGCAATATTTACTTGGCGAAAGTGGTTCGGGTTCTGCCCGGGATGCAATCGGCTTTTATTGAGATGGGTCTCGAGCGCACCGCATTCATGCACGTGGCCGATATTGCCCAGCAGAATCAGCAAACCCAAATTGAAAAAGTCCTCTACGAAGGCCAAACCGTCATTGTGCAAGTGTTAAAAGACCCGCTTGGCACGAAAGGTGCTCGGCTCACAACCCAAATTAGTATTGCGGGTCGCAACCTGGTCTACTTACCGCAATCCCAAAAGGAATCCGGTGACGCACCCTACATCGGTGTCTCACAACGGATTGAAAATCAAGATGAGCGTGACGTAATCAAAGCCCGCATCGCTGGACTACTACCAAGCAATCAAACCGGCGGAATTATTGTGCGTACCATTGCGCAAGATGCTACAGACGCGGAATTGACGCTCGATCTCCTTTACCTTAAAACAACTTGGGAAACCATTTTGGCCTCGGTCAATCAAAAAGCGGCACCCGCCCTGCTCTTTCAGGACTTAAGTTTGGCAGAGCGTGTATTGCGTGATCTGGCTAGCGATAAGACCACACAAATACGAATCGATTCGGCAGAGAACTTTGAGCGCTTAAATCGCTTTGCGGAGACCTACACGCCCAACCTCGTTGGCAAGTTAACCCTGCATCGCGGCGAGCGTGCCTTGTTTGATTTATTTGATGTTGATGCAGAAATTAATAAGGCCTTGGGCCGGCGCGTCGATCTCAAATCGGGCGGATACCTGATGATCGATCAAACTGAATCTATGACAACTGTTGATGTCAATACGGGCAGTTACGTTGGGGCGCGTAATTTGGATGACACGGTCTTTAAGACGAATCTGGAGGCAGCGCAAGCCATTGCTCGGCAATTGCGCCTGCGCAACTTAGGCGGCATCATCATCATTGATTTTATTGACATGCTCACCCGCGAGCACCAAGATGCTGTGCTTGGTGAGCTTAAGCGGAACTTAGAGCGCGATCATGCCCGTAGCTCAGTCAGCCAGTTTTCTGCTTTGGGTTTGGTCGAAATGACGCGCAAACGCACACGTGAATCGCTAGCGCATATTTTGTGTGAGCCTTGCGCCACCTGCAGCGGTAAAGGTGAAATTAAAACCGCGCAAACCATTTGCTATGAAATCCTACGGGAGATTGTTCGTGAACATCGCCAATTTAATCCCAGAGAGTTCCGTATTGTGGCAGCGCCCGACGTCATTGATCTCTTCTTGGAAGAAGAAAATCAGTTTTTAGCCATGCTGGGGGATTTTGTTGCCAAGCCCATTCGCCTGCAAGCAGAAGGCTCGTTCAAACAAGAGCAATACGATATTGTCTTGAGTTAAGGCTCGATCTTGTGCTTACGCATTGGCAAACTGGAGCCGATGCAGATTGCTATACAAGCCGCCTTTTGCAATCAATTCAGCATGGGATCCGTTTTCAACCACCTGCCCATGCTCTAGCACCACAATGCGGCTCGCATGCTCAATCGTCGATAAGCGATGCGCAATCACTAAAGTAGTGCGGCCAGCCATCAGTCGATCCAATGCTTCTTGTACTTGACGCTCGGATTCAGAATCAAGAGCCGATGTGGCCTCATCTAAGATCAAGATCGGGGCATCTTTATAAATGGCTCTGGCAATCGCTAAGCGCTGGCGCTGGCCACCGGAGAGTCGGTTGCCGTTATCGCCAATTAGGGTATCGATGCCTTGTGGCAACTCACTCATTAGATTGGTGAGATTGGCTGCCTCTAGCGCCTCAATCACGCGACCCCGATCGATGCCGCTAACATCATCGCTACCGTAGGCCACGTTTGCGGCGATCGAGTCATTAAATAAAATGACGTCTTGGCTAACAAAGGCAATTTGGCGTCGCAAATCGGATAAAGATAGCTCTTCCAGATTGATGCCGTCGAGCTCAATCGCGCCCGAAGTAGGTCTAAAAAAGCGCGGCAACAAGCTCACTAGCGTCGACTTACCGCCACCAGAAGGCCCCACAAAGGCAACCACCTCGCCTGCCTGAATCGATAGGCTGACGTGCTTTAGTGCATCTTGCCGATCCGTATCTTGCTGGTATGCGAATGTGACATCTTTAAAGGCAATCGTGCCTTTTGCTTTTTCTATCCGCTGTACACCCGCTTTACGCGAATCGTCTTCCTCGATCGGCTGATCCATCAAACCAAAAATCATTTCGGCTGCCGTGAGACCACGCTGCAGTGGCTGATTGATGTCAGCCAAGTGCTTGATCGGCGAAATGATCAGCATCATGGCTGTAATAAAGGCAGCGAAGCCACCCACGGTAGTCCCTTCGGTAGACGATTGCATCAGGGCAATGACGAGCACGACGGAGAGTGCCATCGAGGCGATGAGCTGGGTAATCGGCTGATTTAGCCCACCTACTACCGCCGTCTTGAGCGCAAAGCGCCTTAAGCGATCTGCCTTTTCGATAAACCGGCTCATCTCGTAGGCTTCACCACCATGGACTTTAACAATCTTATGCCCCGAGACCGACTCTTCAACGATATAGGCGAGGTCGCTCGTCATGGCCTGTTGCTCCCGATTGAGGCCACGCAAACGGCGATTAATCAGACTCATGGTGTAAGCAATGATCGGAAAAATGATCAAGACAACTAAAGTTAGTTTCCAATTGAGGTAAATTAGGTAGCCCAATAAACCTAGCACCGTTAACGAGTCACGCACCAAACTAATGAGCATCGACCCCATAATGCTCAGGACATTATTGACCTCAAACACAACCGCATTGATTAGGCTCGATGCAGAGCTTTTTTGATAAAACTCGGTCTTGGCATGCAGCAAGGTTTGGAACATCTGCTCCCGCAGTTTGAGTAGCACTGCGTTGATGACTCTGGATAACAAATAATTCGATAAAAATTGAGCGCCGCCCCGAATAAACGCGAGCCCGACTAAAAAGATGGGGACTAACCATAACTTGCCATCGAGCTCGCCTGTAAAACCGCGATCCAAAAGCGGTTTCATCAAGGCCGGTATCGATGTTTCTGCCCCAGCCACCAGCGCCATAGCCAAAATCGACCCAATAATCGTCTTGGTATGGGGTTTTAGATATTGAATTAGGCGGTTTAGGGCAATTCTGTCGTCGGCATTCATATAATGAATTATGCCCACCTTATCCGTGATCCTCATTACTCGCAATGAAGAGGCCAATCTTCGGGACTGCCTAACCTCCCTGGGGGGGCTTGCCCAGCAAGTGGTTATTGTCGATACGGCCAGTACCGATGGGACTATTGCGATCGCTCAGGAATTTGGCGCCACCATTGCCCAGCCAGCCGATTGGCCCGGTTTTGGCCCTCAAAAGAACCGGGCGCTGGACCTCGCTACCGGCGATTGGGTCCTTTCCCTGGACGCCGACGAGCGCCTAACGCCTGAACTGCGAGCGGAAATTGCCGGGGTTTTAGAAAAACCGGGCAATGCCACTTGTTTTGCGATCCCCAGGCTGTCTTGGTATTGCGGTCGCTTCATTCGCCATTCAGGCTGGAATCCGGACTACGTCGATCGATTATTTCAGCGCGGTACCGCTCGGTTTTCGAATGACTTGGTGCATGAACGGCTTATTCCAAGTGGCTCCGTTGTGAAGCTGAAAAACCACATGCTGCACTACAGCTTTATGAACTATTCACAAGTACTACAAAAAATTGATCGCTATTCCAGCGCCTCTGCCGAGCAAGCCTTTGCCAAAGGCAAGCGCAGCAGTCCTCTGGCAGCGATTGGCCATGGGGCTTGGTCATTTTTTAGAACGTACGTTATTCGCTTGGGCTTTCTGGATGGGCCTCAGGGCTTTTCACTGGCGCTCGCCAATGCCCAAGGATCGTATTACCGTTATATGAAAATCTGTGAGCTTATAAAAGCTTCCAAGGCGGACAAGGGTTTATAGGAATGATTTCAGTCATTGTGGCAACCTACAACTGGCCGCAAGCCTTGCGACTATCGCTGGAGTCTTTAAAAACCCAGACCGATCGCAATTTTGAGGTCATCATCGCTGACGATGGCTCACGCCCCGATACCCGGGAACTGATTGATGGGATGCGCGCCGATTTTCCCGTGCCAATGGAGCACGTTTGGATCGAAGACGACGGCTGCCGTAAGACCGTGGTTGGTAACTTAGCCATTGCCGCTTCAAAAGGCGATTACCTTATTTTTATAGATGGCGACTGCATTGTGCAGCCCGATTTTATTGCCCAGCACAGAAAACTGGCAGAGCCCGGCCATATAGTCACGGGCAGCCGTATTTTATCCGACACCAATTTAGCCCAAGAAATACTGTCATGGCCACAGTGGAGTTTTGAGCGCTTTAAGCAGCACGCACTTGGCTATCGATTACGCGGCGGTCTCAATAAATTACTGCCCCTGTTAATCAAGTTTGGTGATCACTCACGCAGGCTTTACAGCACGTTTGTTTGGCGGCGCATTAAGGGTTGCAATATGGCCTGTTGGCGCAGCGACGCCCTCGCAATTGGCGGGTTTGATGAAACGCTGCTGGGCTGGGGCCATGAAGATGCCGACTTTGTCTTTAGGCTGCAAGCCAATGGTGTTATTCGTAAATCAGGTGCCTGGGCGACCGAAGTCATTCATATTTTTCATAAAGTACGCGATCAATCCAATGACAAAAGCAGTAGAGAACGTCTTCATGAAAAAATTCGTGCGCATGCGGCGTTAAAAGCATCGCAGTAAATCCAGTATTTTTACGCGTACTGCACCATCACTGGATCCGTCTGCGTTGAGGCCAGCAATTGATGCAGACTATGCAGGCAAGCATCATCGGGATACAGCCGTAACTCATCCGGAAACTGCACCAAGCAAGCACTGCCACTGGCAGTGACCACCGCAGTCAGTGGTAATCCCTTCAGCCCATCTAATGGGCTAGGCGCCAGATTGGGCGGCATACCCGGTTTAGCTTGTTGCTGGCGATTACTGATTAAGTACGGATTTATTTGGCTACGGAAGAGTTTCAGATCAATCGCAGAATCCATCCGCACATGCACGTTGCGACCAAAGCGCAAACGCGCGCCCGCGATATCCATCACTGCTTCAGCCACGATGCGTGTGCCGCCTGAAAACTTATCGGGCGTGACATTCACTTTAGCGATGACCAGCTCATCCTCTTTTAGCCAGGATCGATTGGGCTCATACACTTCGCTGTAGAGCATGACCTCCACTGCCGCCGTACCATCATCGATGGTGGCCACCATCATTCTGCCTCGCTGCCCCGTCAGCATGCGTGCTGAAGTAATAATGCCGGCGAGCAATTGGTCTTTTCCTTCGGTCACCTTGATTAAGGGTTGTCGTACAAAATGCGCTACCTCGTTGCGGTACGCATCAAACAAATGGCCTGTAAGGCACAAGCCCAAGGCAGTTTTTTCTTCTTGTAGCCGTTTCTTTTCAGGCCAAGGTGGCTCGCTCACGAGCTCAGGCAAGTGGCGATCGGATTCACCCGCAGTTTCAAACAAGCTCACCTGATGAATCGATGCTTCGGCCTGCTCTGCTGCCTCAATCGCCCGCGCCAATGAAGCCAGCAAGGTAGAGCGAATGTCGTATGGCTTGCCTTTTTGATTGGATCCCGCTGCATACAAACCATCAAACGCGCCAGCACGCATTAGCGCCTCAATTGCCCGGCGATTGACTTGGCGCCGATCAACCCGAGCACAAAAGTCAAACAGATCGATAAACGGTCCGCCCGTTTCTCTCGCCTTCACGATCGCCTCAATCGCTGCTTCGCCGGTGCCACGGACTGCGCCCAGGCCATAACGAATATCAGTCAAGGACTGCTCAAGCGGTGCCCCTTGCGTACGCAGGGGGGTAAATTCATAGGTGCCGGTATTGATATCAGGAGGTAATACGCGCAGACGGTTGTGCAGGCAATCGTCATACAGAATTTTGATCTTATCGGTATCGTCCATTGCGAGCGATAAGTTGCCCGCCATGAATTCAGCAGGGTAATGTGCTTTGAGCCATGCTGTTTGATAGGCCAGCAAAGCGTAGGCAGCCGCATGGGATTTATTAAATCCATAACCCGCAAAGCGCTCCATCAAGTCGTAAATCTCATTGGCCTTGAATTCGGTAATACCGCCTTTTTTTGCGCCCTCACTAAAGATTTTGCGGTGCTGCGCCATCTCTTCTGGCTTTTTCTTACCCATCGCGCGGCGTAATAAATCAGCGCCACCTAGGGAGTAACCGCCAATCATTTGAGCCATCTGCATCACCTGCTCTTGGTAAACCATGATGCCGTAGGTTTCGCGCAGAACGGGCTCAATGCGGGGATCGGGATACTCAACCTGTTGGCGACCATGCTTACGCGCAATGAAGTCCGGAATCAGATCCATCGGGCCAGGGCGATAGAGCGCTACGAGCGCAATGATGTCCTCAAAGCGATCGGGCTTCGCATCGCGGAGCATGCCCTGCATACCGCGGCTTTCCAGCTGGAAGACTGCAACGGTATTAGCGGATTTCAGAACCTCAAATGCAGCAGGATCTTCTAAAGTGATGTCGCCAATGCTCCAATCTTTACGATCGGCATGCAGCGCTTTGATCCAACGCTCTGCTGCAGCTAAGATGGTCAGTGTGGTTAAGCCCAAGAAGTCAAACTTAACAAGCCCAATAGCTTCAACGTCATCTTTATCAAACTGACTAATAACGGAACTGCTATCTTGATCTTTGGAGTCTTGCGTGTACAGCGGACAAAAATCCGTCAGTTTTCCTGGGGCAATGAGTACACCACCGGCATGCATGCCCACGTTACGGGTCATGCCCTCTAGTTGCTGGGCCAGTGCTAAGAGTTGCCGCACCTCATCTTCATTACGCTCGCGCTCAGCCAACTGCTTTTCTTCTTTTTTGGCCATCTCGATCGTGACGAGTTGGCCGGGCTTAAATGGCACGAGCTTGGCGATGCTATCGACAAAACCATAGCCCTGCTCTAAGACGCGGCCCACATCCCGAATCGCCGCTTTGGCTGCCATGGTGCCAAAGGTCGCAATTTGACTAACGGCATCTTTGCCATATTTGTCTTTAACGTACTGAATCACACGGTCACGCCCATGCTGGCAAAAGTCGATATCAAAGTCGGGCATCGATACCCGCTCTGGATTTAAAAAACGCTCAAACAGCAAGTTGTATTTGAGGGGATCGAGATCCGTAATCCCAAGTGAATAGGCCACTAAAGAACCGGCACCAGAGCCGCGGCCAGGACCAACGGGTACACCATTATTCTTTGCCCAATTAATAAAGTCGGCAACGATCAAAAAATAACCCGGGAATCCCATTTGCTCAATGGTCTTGACTTCAAAGCTTAAACGCTCGCGGTAGCGCGGCTCTTCTGCAGCGCGCTTATCTGGATCTGGAAAGTTACGCGCCATATGCCGAACCAATCCTACCTCGGCCTGCTTAAACAAATAATCGCCGAGCGAGATGCCGGCCGGAATCGGAAACTCCGGTAAACGCGGTTGACCTAATACCAAGGAGAGATTACAGCGTTTGGCAATCTCAACCGAGTTGGCGAGTGCGCTTGGTAAATCAGTAAAGCGCTTTTCCATCTCGGCTTGGCTTAAAAAATATTGCTCGGGATTGAATTTTTTCTGGCGGCGCGGATTACCGAGTAACTCGCCCTCCGCAATACACACCCGCGCTTCATGCGCATTGAAATCATCCCGGTGCATAAACTGCACTGCATGGGTCGCCACTACTGGCAATCCCAGCTTGCTGGCAAGTTGGCAAGCCAACTGCAGGTGCTGTTCATCTTGTGGGTGTCCGGCGCGCTGCACCTCAATAAAGTAAGCCCCTGGAAAGAGTGTTTTCCAGCGCTCGGCAGCCGCTTTAGCCTGCTCTTCTTGGCCAGCTAAAAGTGCGGTCCCCACATCACCCAGATGCGCGCCCGATAGCGCAATTAAGCCGTAGGACAGGGTACGGCCAAGCGCCTGATCTTCTTTTTTTGCGGCCGGCTCATTAAACCACCGAGGATCGACTTCCGCGCGCCCCCGCGATTGGTTATCCAGCGATGCCCGGCTGAGTAACTGGCATAGGTTCAGATAGCCCGAATGGTTTTGAACCAAAAGTAATAGGCGGTGCGGCTGGTCAGGGTCTTGTAAATTCGAGAGCCACACATCGGCTCCCGCTATCGGTTTGACCCCACCTTCACGGGCAGCCATGTAAAACTTCACCAGACCAAACAGGTTGCTTAGGTCGGTAATAGCCAAGGCGCCCATGCCGTCTTTACTGGCTGCAGCAACCGCATCATCAATGCGCACGACTCCATCCGTAATTGAAAACTCGGAATGAACGCGCAGATGAACAAAACGGGGTACGGCCATGAGATGATTTTAGCTGTGTCTAGCTTAAAACCACCCCATCCCCACTACCGCGGGCGCTTTGCGCCCTCGCCGACTGGGCCGTTGCATGCCGGCTCCCTGGCCAGTGCTCTGGGAAGCTGGCTAGATGCCCGCGCAAATCAAGGTGCTTGGCTGGTCCGCATCGAGGATTTGGATACGCCGCGCTGCATTGCCGGCATGGACCAGCGTATTTTGGCTCAGCTACAGGCCTGTGGGCTTAGCTGGGACGAGGAAGTGATTTGGCAATCCCAGCAACTCCAGGCCTACCAAAACGCCTTAGAAACGCTTTATAGCGATCGGCAGATTTACCCCTGCTCTTGCTCACGCCAGCAGATTACCAGTGTGCTGAGCAGCCAAGGCCTACTTAGGGCCCGTAATCAAGAGCAGATCTATCCTGGCACCTGCCGGCATGGGCATGTTTGGCAAGCGCAGCTTCCCAATAGCAATTCCGCATCTGCTTGGCGCCTTGCCCTCAAGCCCGATCAACAGATTTGCTTTACCGATGCGGAGTTCGGGCAGCAAGAGCAAAACCTCAATGGGGATGTAGGGGATTTTGTGCTGTGCAGGGCCGATGGGATTTTTGCGTATCAACTCGCAGTGGTGGTTGATGATGCAAGACAAGGCATTACGCACATTGTGCGGGGCGCCGATTTACTCAGCAACACTGCGCGGCAAATTTACCTGCAAGGGGTTTTGGGCTACCCAAGGCCGCAATACCGGCACTTGCCACTCGTGTTAGATCCGCATGGGGAGAAGTTGAGTAAGCAAACGCAAGCCACCGAGATCAACACGACTAATACCGCAACTGTTTTACAAGCACTGCAGGCGGCTGCATTGCATCTGGGCTTAAACGGAATCAGCAATGGGCAAGGTCAAACAATTGTAGAGTGGTTACTGCAGGCTAAGCACGCTTGGGTCGATCGGACCAAAGAGCTCAGCCGTACAAATAATTAGCCGGTCTTTTTTTTCATGCCGCCAAGTAAAGCGCCCACCGGTGATTTTGCTGGCGTAATGCCTGCTTTTTTGATGGGGTTGGCGATCGGCTGATCGGGATTGCCATCGTCAATACTGGCTTTGGGCGCTGCTTGCAGAGCCCCCGCTGGAGCTGTGCTAGCTGGAGCTGCACCGGCTTGATAGGGCTTATAGAAAAATGGGTCTGCCGTTTTACCGCCCTTGATTTCTGGAAGCGGCATCACCGGTAATTTACGCTTCATCAATTTTTCGATGTCGTCTAATAAGCGCTTTTCGCCATCGTCCACTAAGGCAATGGCATCTCCCGTACTGCCTGCACGTCCCGTACGACCAATGCGGTGAATGAAGTCCTCCGCGTTGTAGGGTAACTCGTGGTTAATCACGCAAGGCATCGCTGGAATATCCAGGCCGCGTGCTGCCACATCGGTTGCGACTAAAGCCTCAATGGCGCCCGACTTAAATGCATCCAAAGTCAGCGTACGTTCACCCTGACTCTTATCGCCGTGGATTGCGCCTGCCTTAATGCCGTCGCGCTCTAAGGCTCGGGATAATTTGGCGCAGCCTAAACGGCTATTGGTAAAGATGATGCACTGACGCGATAAACCCTGGCGCGTGCGTGCCTCCAAAATCGTGGTGATGGCGCGCTGTTTATCTGCTGCAGAGACCATGTGTACCACTTGACTAACAGTATCAGCAGCCGCATTTTGGCGCGCCACCTCAACCGTAACGGGATTACGCAAATAACTTTGGGCTAACTTTTTAATCTCAGGAGAGAAGGTTGCTGAGAACAGTAAGGTTTGGCGCTGCGCTGGGATCAAATTAATGATGCGCTGGAGATCAGGCAAAAAGCCCATATCAAGCATGCGATCGGCTTCATCCAAGACCAAGATCTCGACTTGCGACAGGTTCGCTGTTTTAGAGCCGAGGTGATCCAGCAAACGTCCGGGTGTGGCAATCAGTATCTCAATGCCACTGCGCAGCTGCGCTACTTGGGGCTGCATATCCACACCACCAAAAACGACGGTCGAGCGTAAATCCGTATGCCGTGAATAGTTGGCCGCGTTTTCTGAAACCTGCACGGCGAGTTCGCGGGTAGGCGTTAAGACCAAGGCACGAATGGGATGGCGCGCTGGCGATGCACTGCTGCTCGAACCAGGAAGTAACTTTTGAATGATAGGTAGGATAAATGCAGCAGTCTTACCAGTACCCGTTTGGGCTGCACCCATTAAATCCTTGCCAGCAAGCACATGCGGAATGGCTTGCGCTTGAATTGGGGTTGGAATGGTGTAGCCTTGTTCGCCGATTGCCTTTTGAACGCGTGGGTCAAGGCCAAAATCGGCGAAGGTAATGCTAACTGGAGAGTCGGAAGACTCTGCGGGGATATTTGTATCTACAGTGGTATTGGTCAAGGTAACTTAAATAATGGCCGCGATTCCAGCCTTAGCAGTGCTAGCATCTTCGGAAGCCTTCACGCCGGAAACGCCGACTGCGCCGATGGTAAATCCATTTACATCGATATTGACGCCGCCCTCCAGCATCCCTTGAATGTGGGGTGCAGATAAAAAGGAGGTGCGGCCGTTGTTAATAATCTCTTCATATACGCGAGTCTCGCGCTTACCCATTGCTGCCGTACGGGCTTTCTCTTGAGCAATATAAACAGAGACTGGTGCGCAGCCATCGCGGCGAATCATGCCGAGCATATGGCCACCATCATCGCAAACCGCAATCGTCACTGCCCAGTTGTTTGCAGCAGCATGGGCATTAGCCGCATCCAGAATGGCTTGCACGTTTGCTTGGGTCAGGTATGGTTTGTTTGCCAACATAGTGTTCTCCTAATGGTGTTTTAGTCTGAATTCGGTGGAATACCGCAACGGTCGCTGTTGAGGCTCAAAATCCCTTGCTCAATCCGACGCGGGTCAATTCTCCAAAAGCCAATTGCCACGTAAAATCAAACTTCTGTAAAAAAAACAGGGGGATCAAGCTGAAATAGTCGGTCTTTTGTAGAATTTCACTCGATTCTGAATGTATTTGCTATTTTCCCATACCTTGAGCCATGCCAACAAAAACCGCCCTGCCCCCTGAAATCAGCTCCCAATTGCAAAAGCACATTCGTGGGCAGGTGCTGACCGATACCCCAAATCGGGGTCGCTACGCTACGGATGCATCGATTTACCAGCAATTTCCGCTGGGGGTTGTCATCCCTGAAGATGCGGCTGACATCGAAACGGCTTTAGCGGTCGCGCGGGAGCATTCGATTCCGGTATTGCCCCGCGGGGGCGGCACGAGCCAATGTGGTCAAACCACTGGGGTTGCACTGGTCATTGATAACAGCAAGGCCTTTCGCAAGATCCTCCATGTCGATCCTGAAAAAGCCACTGCTGAAGTAGAGCCGGGCTTAGTTTTGGATCACCTCAACGCCAATCTAAAAAAACACGGCTTGTGGTATCCCGTTGACGTTTCTACCGGAGCGCAAGCCACGATTGGCGGCATGGCCGGAAACAATTCCTGCGGCAGTCGGTCTCTGGCGTACGGCAATATGGTGCACAACGTCTTGGGCATCGATGCATGGCTGGCCGATGGCCAACTCGCGCAATTTGCGAACTATGGTCAGAGCACTGGCACCGCTAAACAACTTGGTGATTTTGTCAAAGGCTTAGCCAATCGCTTGCAACCGGAAATTGAAGCGATGTTTCCGAAAGTCATGCGCCGTGTCGCCGGCTACAACTTGGATGTATTTCATCCGCAAAGTGAATTGCCTTACACCAAAGATGGTAGCGTTAACTTAGCGCACTTGTTGGTGGGCAGCGAAGGAACGCTGGCCTACTTCAAATCACTGCAACTGAAATTATCGCCATTGCCGCAGCACAAAGTGCTCGGCATTGTGAATTTCTCCAGCTTCTACCGCGCGATGGATAGTGCGCAGCACATTGTCAAATTAGGTCCTACCGCCGTTGAATTAGTCGACCGCACCATGATTGATTTGGCGCGGTACAACCCCAGCTTTAAAAAGACCATTGAGAGCGCACTGATTGATGCGGCCGGTCCAACGCCGGAAGCGATCTTACTCGTGGAGTTTTCAGGTGAAGCGCATGCGCCGCTGTTAGAGCGCGTTGCAGCGCTCAATGAATTGATGAGCGACTTGGGCTTACCCAATACCGTGGTATCGATGCCGGATGCAGGTCTGCAAAAAAATCTGTGGGAGGTTCGTAAAGCGGGTCTGAACATCATGATGAGCCTCAAAGGTGATGGCAAGCCTGTGAGTTTTATTGAAGATTGCGCCGTACCACTAGAGCATCTCGCCGAATACACCAGTGCACTCACTGACGTCTTTTCCAAATACGGCTCCCGCGGCACCTGGTATGCGCACGCATCGGTAGGCACCTTGCACGTACGGCCGATCTTGGATATGCGCCGCGATGGCGCGCAAAAAATGCGCGCCATGGCAGAAGAAGCATCTGAACTCGTGCGTCGCTACAAAGGCGCGTACAGCGGCGAGCACGGTGACGGCCTGTGCCGTGGTGAATGGATTAGCTGGCAATTTGGTCCCAAGATTACCGATGCCCTGCGTGAGATCAAACATGCATTTGATCCGGACGGCTTATTCAACCCCGGAAAAATCATTGATCCACCAAAAATGGATGATTCAAGTTACTTCCGTTTTCCGCGGGAATACAAAATCATTCCCCTCAAAACCAATTTAGATTGGTCGGCATGGAACGTACAAAACAATCCCGTCACCGAAGAGACGAGCGCGCCCGGTAGTGGCGGCGATCCAGCGCATGGCTTTTCCAAAGCAGTCGAGATGTGCAATAACAATGGTCATTGCCGTAAATTTGATGCTGGCACGATGTGCCCGAGCTTCCGCGTGACCCGCGATGAAAAACACCTTACCCGTGGCCGTGCCAACACCTTGCGTCTCGCTTTATCTGGGCAACTTGATGCCGCGCCCGGTGAAGATCCGCTGACCACCGCCGCCGTTAAAGAAGCCATGGACTTATGCGTTAGCTGCAAAGCCTGTCGCCGCGAGTGCCCAACGGGTGTGGATATGGCCAAGATGAAAGTCGAGTATCTAAGTCATTATAAAAAACGCCATGGCCACACGCTGCGTGATCGCCTAGTGGCGCACTTGCCGAACTATGCGCCCATGGTTAGCCGTATTCCAGGTCTACCAGCCTTGCTCAATATTCGTAACCGCATCCCCGCCATTGCCAAGATACAAGAGTGGTTCACCGGCATTTCGGCGGAGCGCACCCTACCCGTCTGGCGTAGCGATACTTTTTGGAATGCGCCAATCGATTCTGCTGTGAGCTCAGCGCAATACCGTTTCACACCCGAGCAGCTGCAAGAAGAAAGTAAAGCAGTTGTACTGTTAGTGGATACCTTCAATGCCTACTTTGAGAATGAGAACGTCCACGCAGCGATTGCCGTACTGCGCTCCGCTGGGTATCAAATTCATATTCCGCAAATGGATACCGCAAACAGTGCCTCCACCCCAGAGAAGAAATGCTCAAAGCAATTCTGTTGTGGTCGTACTTACCTTGCTGCCGGTATGGTGGATGAAGCCAAAGCCCGCTTAGGTGCTTTGGTAGATCACTTGGCACCGTATGCCGAGCGCGGCATTGCCATCGTTGGTCTGGAACCCTCTTGCCTCTTTACTTTAAAAGATGAGGCCTTAGTGATGGGCTTTGGACAAAAGGCGGTGGCCGTCAGTCAAAAGGCGCAACTCTTAGAAGAGTTTCTGGTGGATGAATCCAAGTCCGGCAAACTCAAGCTCAATCTCAAACCAGCCGATCGCGCTGTGCTTTTTCATGGCCATTGCCATCAAAAAGCATTTGCTGCTGTGACGCCAGCACTCGAACTTCTCCAACTCATTCCCAATGCAAAGCCGACGCTGATTGAATCCTCCTGCTGCGGCATGGCCGGTAGTTTTGGTTATGAAGTCGAGCACATTACGGTGTCAAAGCAAATGGCAGAACTGAGTTTATTGCCAGCAATACGGCAAGCGCCCGATAGCTGGGTGGTTGCCGATGGCACCAGTTGCCGTCATCAGATTCACGATGGCACGCAGCGTGAGGCCGTGCATATCGCTCGCATCTTGGCAGCCCACTTGCAATAACCCCCTCCCAATACAACTGAGGTGCTCGTACGGCCTTAGCGAATCACGCCGTACGAGACCATTAGTAGAGTGCCAATCAGTAAGGCCGGGACAAGACGCTGCTGGGGTTTGGACAGCATGATGCTGACGCTAATGACGCAAATCAAAATGCGTATCCATAGCGGCACGGTATCGAGTAAACCAATTGGCAACACAATTAAGCGAACGGTTAAGGCTGCCACCATGGCATAGGTGACGGCAGATAACCAGCGAAAGATCTCACTGTCTTGGTTGATTTTGCCTGCCAGCATCACGCCGATCGCACGGCACAAGTAGGTACCAATGCAGGCGCTTGCGAGGGCAATCCATACGCCCCATCCCTGTAAGTGCGCAGCCATCACAACATGCCTCCGTCTGATCTTGACCTGCGCTTACGCAAATACTGACGGTCAATCCAATACGCTAAAGTACCGCCCACAATACCGGTCGTCAGCAAGCTAGTGTCGCGATCCAGTAAATAGAAGAAAGGGCCCATCACACAGCCTAAAGCAATCGCGATCCGATTAATCCATGGCTTAACCTCAGCAAAGGTCAGCAAGAAAAATAAGGGGTTAATAAAAATCAATCCAAGCGTAATAAAAACCGGCACCACTCCTGCCAGCAAATAACCCAGAATCGTCCCCGGTACTGAAATCATCCAGCACAATAAACCTAAGCCAGCAAAATAACTTAAACGGTGTTGCGGTTCTATGCGCTGAAATTCCCGCATCGACACAGCCCACGCCGTCATCGCGAGCAAATGAACGGACGCATACAACCGCTTATTTTGATCACGCCGGTCCAATTGCGGAAACAAGGTGATGGTCATCGTAATAAAGCGCGTTGAGGTCAAGGTTACAGCCAGAGCAATCGCAAGCAATGACGCGCCGTCAACCATCATCTCCATCAACACCACTTGGCCTGGTAGCGCAAACATCAAAAGGCTACTTAAGGTAGTAAAGCTGAGATCAAAGCCGCTGGTTTTACCCATCGCCCCAAAACCCACCATACCGGCAAAGAGGACCATTGCAGGAGCGCCGCTCGCATCCTTGAGGCCGCACCGAAACGCATCTTTGCGATTGGCAAAGCGATTTAATTTAGTGCTTTGGGTGGGTTCTAAAACGGGGTCACGATCGGATGGCATATAGGGATTGTAAGAGTCCGGATGATCAACCGTAGTTTTAGGAGGTAGACAGGGCTTCCAAAGCCCAATCAATATGTTCCTGCACCAAGGCATCGGCTGTACCTTGCTCTGCTTGCAAGGCGCTACGCAGGGCTGACTTCAGCTCAGGCGGACTCTTATCTGAACGCAAGGCATTGCCGATCGCCACTGCGAGATTGCGACGCCAGCGGCTGTAGCCAATGCGGCGAATCGCACTGCCTTCATGGCGGCGCTCAAAATCGATTGCGGTCCACGACCACAGCTCTAATAAAGAACTTCCACCCATGCCATTACGCTCAGCAAAATCCGGTAAGGCCGTCGCTTGAGCAAACTTATTCCAGGGACAAGCCAATTGGCAATCATCGCAGCCATAAACGCGATTACCCATGGCGGCACGAAACTCCAGCGGAATGGGGCCTGAGTTTTCAATCGTGAGGTAGGAGATGCAACGGCGCGCATCGACAACGTAGGGTGCAGTAATCGCTGCGGTTGGGCACACATCGATGCAGGCGCTGCACGTGCCACAGTGCGGCTCGACTGGCGCATCCACCGGCAATGGCAAGTCGAGCAATATCTCCCCCAAAAAGAAAACCGAGCCCGATTCGCGATTAAGCAAGAGGGTGTGTTTGCCGCGCCACCCCAATCCCGCTTTTTGTGCCAACTCCACTTCCATCAATGGCGCTGAATCCGTGAACACGCGGTAGCCAAATGGACCGATGCGCGCTTCAATGCGCGTGGCTAAATCCTGGAGGCGCTGGCGCAATACTTTGTGGTAATCCCGGCCACGTGCGTAAACCGATATCACCGCCTCACCGGGACTAGCAATGCGATTCCACTCCGCATCAATATCAAGATTAGGAGCGTAATTCATGGAGACGCAGACAACACGCAAGGTGCCGGGCTGAAGCAGCTCTGGACTGGAGCGTAAGGCGGCGTGGCGCTCCATATACCCCATTTCGCAATGGTAGCCCGCCGCCAACCAGGCCTGCAAGCGTTCAGGCGCCTGCCCTAAATCGGTATCTGCAATCCGCAGGCGGTCAAAACCCAATGCCACTGCTTCGTGATCGAGCCAAGCTCTAAAGTCGGGGCCGGTGACAGCATCAAAGGTAGCCGATGGGTCGACAGCAGGAGTCGTTTTAGGCACGAATGGCATTTACTGAATAAACTACGCTACACGTTAGACACACAAGCTGATTCCCATTTGAAATCGATTAAAAGACATTGTAGGCAAGAAACAGAGACCGCTGATCTGGCTGTGAGGCTGGGCAGCGTACTGGTGCATTTTTTCGCAGACGCCACATCACCAGAACAGCATATCAATATTGCTCTAGAAGGCAATTTAGGCGCCGGCAAGACTGCCTTTGCGCGCTACCTGATTCAGGGCATGGGCTATGCCGGTAAGGTCAAAAGCCCAACCTACTCGCTTTGCGAGTCTTATCCGATTACATGCGGTAAGCAAACTACCCATGCCTTTCACTTTGATTTGTACCGCATGCACACCCCCCTTGAGTGGCAAGAAGCGGGTTTGGCAGAGCATTTTGATGCGCCCGGTATGTGCCTGATCGAGTGGCCAGAAAAAGCCGAAGGCACCCTACCCACACTTGATCTGCAAATTACGATTACTGCAGGCCAGCTAGAAACCGAACGGCAATTTGAGCTCAAAGCCCTGAGCGATTTGGGCTTAAGAATTCTGACCCAGCTGCAAGGCGATCTCCCCTAAAATTAGGGCCAATGGCAGCCAACCCCAACCCAACACGGCGTAAGCACCTCAAGGCATCGGCAACGACGCTGGGCTTAATACTGCTATTAGGTAAGGCTGACATCGCATGGGGAGCGACGATTCTGGGGGTACGCATTTGGCCATCCGAAGACTACACCCGCATCACCCTTGAAGCCGATACCGCCCTTAAAGTCAGTCACCAAATTCTGACGGGGCCCGATCGCTTGGTTGTTGATGTCACTGGATTGCAACTCAACCCGACTCTGCGTGATCTGGTTGCCAAAGTGAAGCCCAACGATCCCTACGTGTCACAAATTCGGGTGGGGCAATTTCAGCCCAATGTGGTGCGCTTGGTGTTTGATCTGAAAGAGCCGATTAAGCCACAGCTCTTCACTCTTGAGCCCGTTGCTGAATACAAATTCCGCTCTGTTTTTGATCTTTACCCCACAACACCGCCTGATCCGCTCATGCAATTGGTTCGCAGCAGTGCAAAAAAAGAGCAGGCGCTCGAAAAAAAGAATGAAGAAGATTTAATTGCGCAGTTTGCCCATCGCCAAGATGCGCCGGTTGCGCAAGCGATTCCAGCACCCAAAGACAGCACTGCTAGCCCACGCTTTAAGCGGCTGATTACCATCGCCTTAGATCCGGGGCATGGCGGCGAAGATCCTGGAGCCATTGGCGCTCGGGGTAGTCATGAGAAAAACATTGTGCTGTCGATTGCTAAGCGCCTCAATACCAAGATCGAAAATGAGCCCAATATGCGGGCGTTTATGACGCGCGATGGCGATTACTTTGTACCGCTCCATACCCGGGTGCGCAAAGCCCGCCAAGTGGGCGCCGATCTCTTTGTCTCGATTCATGCGGATGCGTTTATCCAGCCACATGCAAAAGGCGCTTCTGTTTTTGCCCTATCGCAACAAGGCGCAACCAGCACCACTGCGCGCTGGATGGCCAATAAAGAAAATGCATCCGATTTGATTGGTGGAATCAATATCAAAACAACCGATACCCAAGTAGCGCACCTCCTTCTCGATATGTCGACCACTGCGCAAATCAAGGATTCAGTGCAGGTTGGCAGCGCAGTATTGCAGCGCATTGGCGGATTTGCAGCGCTTCATAAGCCTAAAGTAGAGCAAGCTGGCTTTGCAGTACTCAGGGCTCCAGATATTCCATCCATCCTCGTGGAAACTGCCTTTATTAGTAACCCAAAAGAAGAGGCAAAGCTCAATGATGAGGCTTATCAGGAGCAGATTGCAGAGGCGATTTTGCTTGGAATCAAGGACTACTTTGCCAAGAATCCCCCCGTAGCAAGGCGCTCTGCGGCTTAAGAATAGGTGCCTGGGGTTTTCAAGGCCAAAACAAAATAATTGCTATAATTTCAGTCTTTACTGGGTCGGTAGCTCAGTCGGTAGAGCAGCGGACTTTTAATCCGTTGGTCGCGAGTTCGAATCTCGCCCGACCCACCAGTTATACAAAAGCCACCTTCGGGTGGCTTTTTTATTGCCTGCATCATCCTCCAAAATAGCTCTTTAAACCCTGTTTTAGGGCTATTTATTGACTAGGAAATCAGCCCCAAATCCACTAAAATAGGTACATGCTAACTAAATTTGCCACCCAAACCCAAGCCCGCCAATACAACGTTTCTAACGCTGTGGCATCTGCTCGGATTGAAGGCATTGTTCCAACCAAGCAGTTAGAGCAAAACCTCACTGATTACGTTTCCGGCAAAAAGAGTATTGCGCAAATATTGGAAGAAACCAAACAACGTTATGTCACGCTACGACGCGGATGACACTTACTGCTACCCAAGTACAGATGTACTTCGAAACAAAGCAGAAATAACTAACGCACAAGATTTAGACGCCTACGAAGGTGAGCTATCTACTTTGCGATCAATTGAGATTCTAGAAAGTCCCATAGCAGGTCAATTTGATCTTACCCATCTTCAGCGCATTCATTTAGCACTCTTTCAGGATGTATATGACTGGGCTGGGAAGATTCGCACAGTAGATATTAGCCGTGGCAATAGTCGTTTTGCTAATGTGCGCTTTATTGAATCTGCGGCAAACGACATCTTTAACAAACTGGCTCGTGAAAACTGGCTTAAGGGGCTAGATTCAAACTCCCTATCAAAACGACTAGCTCACTACTTATCAGAGATCAACGCCCTTCACCCTTTTCGAGAGGGGAATGGTCGCGTACAACGAATATTCATCTCCCAACTTAGTCAATCAGCTGGCTATCAACTCGACTACTCCGACCTGGAGCAGGAACAAATTTATCAAGCAATGGAACTAGCCTTTAATGGCGATGAATCCATTCTTGCCGATCTCATTTTGGAGCGACTGGAGAAAAGCCAATAGGCTTGAGCAATTTGTAACTCTGTTTAAGCCAATTAAACCTCTTTAAGCCCGTTGGTCGCGAGTTGGAATCTCGCCCGACCCACCAAGCATCACTAAGCCTCGCTTCTTGCGGGGCTTTTTATTTTCTACGTTCAATCACTTTGAATAACCTCTTTTGAGTAATTATGCTTAAAAAAAGTTGACTTTTGTATCTAATTGGATACAATAAGCAAATGCCTTATGTTGTTGAACAAACCGAGTTATTTGAAAAGTGGCATGAGTCTGTAAAAGATCAAAAAGCTAAAATTGCTATTGCGCGTCGCATTGAAAGAGCGGAGCATGGCAACTTAGGAGATACCAAAACGCTTGGTAATGGCATATCGGAGATGAGAATTGATATCGGAGCTGGATACAGAGTTTACTTTACCGTGCGTGGAAAAGTCGTTGTTATTTTATTAGCTGGAGGAACGAAGAGTTCACAACAGTCGGACATTAAAAAAGCTATTGAGTTAGCTAAGGAGTTTTAAGTCATGAAAAAAGGACAAAAACTAAAAGCTTTTGATATTACACGCCATCTAGATAGTGAAGAGGCGATGGCTGAATATTTGTCACAAGTCTTAGAGGGTGGCGACAATGACGAACTGATTCGAGCGCTTGGTCATATTGCAAAAGCCAAAGGTATGGCTACCGTTGCCAAAGACTCTGGCTTGGGCCGTGAAAGTCTCTACAAAGCATTATCAGCCGGATCTCAACCGCGCTTTGATACCATCTCCAAAGTGATTAATGCACTTGGCTTAAAAATTAGCGTACATGCATAATTTTCCCGCCAAACCCATCCATCTTAATAGGCACTAAAAAATAACCTGATATAACTCTTATAAGTTTAAGCCCGAACTAATCTCCTATAGGGCAAAAAAGCCATTACATACTGTATTGCTAAACACTTTTAAGCCCTTGTCTTTCCTCTTGCGGTGTGCAATTTAGTATAGCTATCCAGTAAACGCTGGTGGCGATCGAGCCCTTCTAATTTCAGGCTGGTGGGTGTCAAGCCATAGAAGCGTACGCTGCCATCGATGGAGCCTAATACCGCATCCATTCGAGCATCACCAAACATTCGGCGCAGATTTTGGGTGTAGTTGCTCATTGCTAATTCGTCATCCAAATGGATAGCCAGCGCGGCATCGAGGGCTTGATAAAACAGCTTACGCTCGGCAGTATTGTCGTTGTATTGCAAAAAGGCGCCAACTAACTCATAGGCTTCCTCCCATTGTTTCAACGCCAGATGAATTAATAGCTTTAACTCCAATACCGTCAACTGTCCCCAGACGGTATTCTCATCAAATTCAATACCAATCAGAGTTGCGATATCACCGTACTCATCGAGCTCATTGTTTTCTAGGCGATCTAGTAAGGCCGCTAGGCTAGCATCGTTCAGGCACAATAGATTTAAGATATCCGCACGGAATAAGAGTGCCTTATTAGTGTTGTCCCAAATCAGGTCTTCAATGGGGTAGACCTCGGAATAGCCAGGCACCACGATTCTGCATGCGGTTGCGCCAAGCTGGTCATACACTGCTACATAGGACTCTTTATTCATGGTCTTCAGGATGCCAAATAAGGATTCAGCCTCTTCTGCATTGGTCTTGGTGCCTTTACTGGTGAAGTCCCACTCCACAAAGGCGTAGCCTGATTTGGCGCTAAAGAAACGCCACGACACGATGCCACTGGAGTCAATAAAATGCTCTACAAAATTATTCGGCTCAGTCACTGCCTCACTCACAAAGGTGGGGGGCGGCAAATCATTCAAGCCCTCAAAACTGCGGCCCTGCAGTAACTCAGTCAAACTCCGCTCCAGCGCGACCTCAAAACTGGGATGAGCGCCAAATGAAGCAAAAACGCCTCCCGTACGGGGGTTCATTAAGGTCACGCACATCACTGGATAGACTCCGCCCAGCGAGGCATCTTTGACTAAAACTGGAAAGCCCTGCTCTTCTAAGCTCTGTATACCGGCCATAATGCGCGGATATTGATCCAATACTGTTTGAGGGACATCAGGCAAGGCAATTTCACGCTCAATGATTTCTCGTTTCACTGCCCTCTCAAAAATTTCAGATAAGCACTGTACCTGCGCCTCAGCCAAGGTATTGCCGGCACTCATGCCATTGCTGACAAAGAGGTTCTCAATCAAATTCACCGGAAAGTACACTACTTCTTTATCCGACTGGCGTACGAATGGCAGAGCGCAAATACCACGCTCCACATTGCCGGAGTTGGTATCAATGAGATGGGATGCGCGTAGCTCACCATCGGGGTCATAAATCTGCCGAGTGTACTCATCGAGTATTTCGGATGGCAGAGCATCTTTCTTGCCAGGCTTAAACCAACGCTCATTGGGATAATGCACAAATGCCGCATTGGCAATCGCCTCACCCCAATATGCACCTGCATAGAAATGATTATTACTGAGTCGCTCAATGTACTCACCCAAGGCGGAAGCCAGAGCACTTTCTTTGCTAGCCCCCTTACCGTTGGTAAAACACATGGGCGAGTGCGCATCACGAATATGCAAAGACCAGACATTCGGGATGAGGTTGCGCCAAGAGGCAATCTCGATCTTGATTCCTAGGTTGGCAAGCGTCGTCGACATATTGGCAATGGTTTGCTCCAGCGGCAAGTCTTTACCTGCAATATAGGTCTCGCCTCCCACTCCAGAATTAGGAATTAATAATGCCTGCGCATCGGCGTCCAGGCTTTCGACTTCCTCAATCACAAACTCAGGGCCGGCTTGCACTACTTTCTTCACAGTGCACCGGTCAATCGATCGCAAAATACCTTGCCGATCTTTGGCAGACATGTCTGCAGGTAATTCAATCTGAATCTTGAAGATCTGCTGATAGCGATTCTCCGGATCCACGATATTGTTTTGTGAGAGGCGGATATTCTCAGTGGAGATACCACGCGCATCACAATACAACTTCACAAAATACGCTGCGCACAGAGCCGAGGAGGCGAGAAAATAATCAAATGGGCCTGGCGCTGAACCATCGCCCTTATAGCGGATTGACTGATCAGCAATGACGGTAAAGTCGTCAAACTTGGCTTCAAGCCGAAGCTTATCGAGAAAGTTGACCTTGATTTCCATGGGGATAATTCCGGTAAAAATACATATTTAGTTTGTCGGTCATTATCGCCCGAGAAATAAAGAGCAATTAGGCGATCTGAGTTATTAGCGCAAATGGGCGCGAATAAAACTATCGATGTCATCAATACACCGCATAAAACGTTTTTTACAGCTTAGAAGGTAGTTAATTAAGCACATCCGAGTATTTAATCACGCATTGCATGCCCTATTTTGAATTATTTCCCCAGCTTGCGTATAGCTAGCCCTCACTTCACTCCCTAAATAAAAGAAATCGTTGCCCATCTTAAATTTGCCCATGCATAATTAATGCATTCTCTTTAATTGCTGACCTTAGTTCCAATCCCTCAGGGAGATAAGCCATGAACCCAATGTATTCACTAACAACTCGACTGATCCATTGGCTTACCGCCGTACTCCTCGTAGCGTCGTTTGTGCTGGGATTTTGGATGACCGACCGTTCGGCAGCCAATCTGTGGGACGAGCTAACCAATACGCTGTATTCCTGGCATAAGCTCATTGGGTTTCTAATTCTGCTCATCACGGGACTGCGCATTTTAAATAAACTGCGATCTACGAGACCGCCCTATCCCAGTAGCGTTTCTCCGGGGCAAATTCAGATAGCGCAATCGGTTCAGGGCGCTTTGTATTTGCTACTCGTATTAGTCCCTTTATTTGGCTGGGCCGGGGTTACTGCCTACCCAGCACTCATCACCGTTGGTGGTTATCACCTACCAGCGATGCCCGGCATTCCTAAAGATCAAGCCTTGGCAACGCAAATCTTCGAAATTCATGGTTACTTAGCACTTGCCTTAATTGCAGTCGCATCAGCCCATATTGCGGCTGGACTAAGTCATCTGTGGTTCAAGAAAGATGGGGTATTTGAGCGCATGTGGTTTAAGCGCTGAGCCAAGCAATTGGTCGATTAGGAGTTAAAACAAATGGCCGCTTTTTTTGGCTTTTACTTTTAAATACGCATCATTGTGTTGATTGGATGGGTAAACGTGAGGCACGCGCTCCACTACCTCAATATTGCAATTACCGAGTGCGGTAACTTTTGCTGGATTATTCGTCATTAACTTCACGCGATCAACGCCGAGCATCCGTAGCATCTGCGCTGCCGGTAAATAATTTCGTTCATCTGAATCAAAGCCCAATTGCAAGTTGGCATCAACAGTATCAAAGCCGGCATCCTGCAATTGATAGGCACGTAGTTTATTAACCAGCCCAATGCCGCGCCCCTCTTGCGCCAAGTACAACAAGATGCCGCTGCCCGCTAGGGCCATTTCACCAATGGCGCCGCGTAATTGATTGCCGCAGTCACAGCGCAAAGAGCCTACTAGGTCCCCCGTAAAGCATTCCGAGTGAAGCCTAACCAATACAGGCTCTGCCGTATTGATATCGCCAACAATAATAGCCAAGTGCTCAATGCCGCCATCGCGTGGACGAAAGGCAACGACACGCGCATTTTCAGCATTCTCTAAAGGAACACGCGCCTCACTCACCATCGTCAGTGAGTGGGCTGCAATCGTCATGTATGAACGAATCGAGCTTGCCTGCACTGCGGGGATATCAGCATTGCCATCACCTTCAACGATCAGTGCGGATGGCAAGAGTCGAGATAATTTTGCCAAGGTAACGCACGATTGCTCCAAGGCATCTGCGTCGCTCACCACCAAGCTTGCCATGCTGGGTGGCGTCATCAATACTGAGAGAGGGTTGGCTAGGTATTCAATCAGGTCAAGCGATAAACCCTGAGGGCGGGATAGCACGCTGACCGGACGATCAGATTTATCAATACCCAGAACATTAACGCGTGTGCCCGTCATGACTAGTTTAGGCGCCGTACTACCCGACTGAGTTAATAAGCTCAGGTAGTCTTCAGTCAAAGCATCCACTGCCAGCATCAATAGACTGGTGTGATCATCGTAAACACGAACTACTGCGCCGCGGCGCAATTCTGAAATAGCGCGGTCAACTTCAATGAGGGGGTCCGGCATCACCATTTCTTGAACAACCTGTTATTGGGCAACATTCTAAAAATATATTATCCCACCCTATGGTAAATTCTTCAGCGAGGCGTTTTTTTCAAAAACCGTAAATAAGGTCTTCCCATTGTGACCCCTCCCCCATCGCAGCCAGCTACTTCACCTGAGAGTCCGTCGGCCCCATCAAACCTGCAGTGGGATCAATTTTTAATCGATTTTTTTGCCTCTCGCCCCCTGCCCCAGTCACCCCTGCAGGCTATTTTTGAGCCCTTACGCCAGCCTGGCGCCGATGGCATGGTCGTGGTCGGTCAAATCGGTCAAACCATGGATGGCCGCATTGCAACGGTTACGGGTCAATCGAAATATGTCAACGGCCCAGCAGGCCTGACCCACCTCCACCAATTGCGGGCATTGGTAGATGCTGTGCTTATCGGGGTTGGAACTGCAGTGGCTGACAACCCCCAGCTAACCGTTCGACTTGTCAATGGCAACAGCCCGGCACGCGTAATTCTTGACCCAACAGCACGACTGGCCTCGGATTCCCACGTCTGGTGCGATGACGGCGTTCAAAAAATATGGGTTGTGGCCGACGGAGTGGTTGCCAGTCCCCCGCCCCAGGTTGAAGTCCTTAGCCTACCTGCAATTGACGGTGCGATTAATCCAATCCACCTTTTACAACGCTTATCTACGCACGGGCTTAAGCGCATCTTAATAGAGGGTGGCGCGGAGACGGTATCGGGCTTTATCAGGGCTAACTGCCTTGATCGTCTGCACCTGATTGTGGCACCAATCATCTTGGGGTCGGGTAGGCCTAGTTTTAACTTGCCCCCAATTGAGCATATGGATCAGGCCTTGCGTTTGCCTGTCCAAACCCACCTTCTAGACAATGAAATCGTATTTGACTGCGCGTTACGCAGTCAGCGGCTTAGCACAGACGCAAATCGCTGAACAGCCTGCTCCCAAGTGGGCTGCTGTGCTGCTGCGTATAGCGCTCCGCTTGCTAGCCGAGCTCGGTAGGATGGGTCATTGATTAGCGTTAGGATCGCATGGCTTAAGCCTGGAACATCCCCAGGCGTAAGCAGTAAACCGGCCTCAGGTGGTACTGTATCTGCAATAGCGCCGCCCTTAGTCGCAATAATGGGTAAGCCATAAGCCATAGCTTCGGCGTACACCATGCCATACCCCTCAAAGAGCGAAGCCAATACAAATACATCAGCTTGGGAATAAAGACTTTTTAACTCCTCATTGCTCACAGCGCCTAACACCTTTACTCGGCCTTCTAAATGAAAGTGATTGATGTCGGCCATAAGGTCCTCATATGCACTAGGGTGTCGTGTGGTGTCGCCAGCAATGGATAAAGTCCAAGGCAAATCGGCTAATGGCGCAAGCGCCTCGATCAAATAATGAAATCCTTTACGCGGAATAATCGAGCCGACCGATAACAAACGCACTTCATTTAGTCTACCTAAATTACCTTGAGTCTTTGCTGCCAAAGCATGAACACGGTCGGTACCAGGCAAGACCACTTCAATCTTGTCCAGATGTACGCCATAGTGCTGATTAAGATCACGTGCTGTTGCAGGGCTATTGGCAATTACCTTGACTGCGTGATACAGTGCCTGCGTCTCGCTCTGCTTGAGCAGGGCTATTTGTGAATCACTTAATCCGAACTCAAATGCCAGGGGGTGATGCACTAAAGCAATCAGGGGATAGCGCTCTGCAATCGCAGCAGCAAGGTTTGGCAGCGCCCCTAGTGCCAAACCATCGACCACCATCGGCACCCCGGGGGTGAGGCTCAGTAATAGTTGCTCAGCCTTTTCTAATTGAGCAGGGCTTGGAAAAGGATAGCCATCACCCAAGCCAATCAATTGAATCTGCCAGCCTAAGTCCCTGAGGCCATGAGTGATGCGTCGATCATAGGCATATCCGCCAGTAGGCAAATCTAAATCACCCGGATAAACAAAAATCAGCTGCTGCATGCCATCACTAGCAACGCTCAATGAATCTCAGCCTCGTACCAGGCGCGCGCAATATGGGATTCTGAAATCGTGACGCGAATGGCGTGCAGCTCACTTCCTGGTCGACCCAGCCGATCGGCGCGTGCAGCCGCTGCCAACTGATCAAAGATGTACTTCGTTAAGAACTCTGTTGTAGTGTTGACGCCCTTGAATTCCGGACGATCATCTAAATTGCAATAGTTAATGGGTTGCAATGTTGCCTTTAAGACATCGAGCGCGCGACCAATATCAATCACGATGCCATTGGTATCGAGCTCTTTGGCAATGAAGGCTGCATCGACTACAAAGGTAGCACCATGTAAAGCCTGCGCTGGTCCAAACACTGCCCCCCGAAACGAGTGGGCAATCATAATGTGATCGCGAACTTCAACTGTAAACACGGTAACTCCTTAAGGGTAACGAATTAAACAACACAGCGCATCACTGCGAGCGCCCAGCAGATCAGGCAAGCGATCGGGCAATTGCGCAAAATCAATGGCAGGGCTTAACAAACAGTCCAATCGCGCATCGCTCAATAATTGCACGGCAGCATGCAAACGGCGGCGGTGCGTCCAGCGTGGTCGATGCGATGTAGCAATGTGCCCCACCTGACTCGATTGCAACCGAATCTGACGACTATGAAATGCCCCGCCCAATGGCGCCTGAATCGCAGTAGCACCATACCAACTTAATTCCAATACCGTTGCTTCGTCGCCGGCAGCGGCCATCGCAGTGGCTAAACCAGCTGCACTGGCACTGCAGTGAAATACAACATCGCAGTTTTGTGGCGCTTCTCCTGGTAAAGAAAAAACGATACCCAGGGCGCCTGCAATACGAGCTCGATCGGGGTTGATATCAATTAAGGTCACCTCGGCACCGGGTAAATGCCCACACAAATAAGCGACTAAACAGCCGACAACGCCGCCACCTACCACCGCAATTCGGTCACCTGGCCCGGGAGCCGCATCCCATACTGCATTGAGGGCAGTTTCCATGTTCGCAGCTAAAACAGCACGTTCGCTACTGAGGCTATCGGGCAGTACAACCACATCGTCGATGCCAGCTTGATACCGGGTTTGGTGGGGCTTGAGTGCAAACACCCTTAGCCCAATCAAATCCGCTGGACCATCTTCAATTTGCCCCACATTGGCATAGCCGTATTGCACTGGAAACGGAAAATTGCCCCCCATCGATGGAGCAGCCATACGGCTATATTCTGACTCAGGCACAAGTCCACGGTAGACCAGTGATTCAGTGCCCCGACTCAGAGATCCAAACAGTGCGCGCACTCGAATGCCTTGGCTAGGCAAAGGATCAAGGTATTCAGAGCGAATTTCAGCGCGTTCTGGCGCGACATACCAAAGCGACTGACTCTGGTTTAGTTTCGACGGATTAGTAACGGTGTGTGGCACAAATAAATCCTAGCATTCAGTGAAAAATTGCGCTCTACCCTATACTGCATATGCATTTTGCACAGTATAAGTGAGCTCGAGCACGTCATTTGAATCCCCCTCTCAATATAACCGTTGATCCGGTCATTCGCCTGCGGCGCCTGATTTTTGCCGCGCTGTCGTTGACCACTGCAGCGCTAATGCTCTTCCTCGTGCACCAGGCCTTAGCAAGCGATATCCCCTTGTTACTCCGCATTCTTTTGCTTGCCCTCTTTGCGCTCACCCTACCCTGGATGGTGGTGGGCTTTTGGAATGCCATTATTGGCTTGATTCTGTGCCAATGCAGCAAAGACCCTGCTAGCCTTGTCTTGCCAAGTAGTATGCAGGCCAATGGTAATGAGCCCTTGACGCAATCTACTGCAATTTTGCTCTGCATTCGAAATGAGTCACCCGCGCGCTTCATTCGCAATCTACAAGTGATATTGAACGGCTTGGCGGCAGATCAACTGGCTGGATTTTTTCATGTATACGTCCTAAGCGATACTAATGATGCACGTATCGCCCGAGAAGAGCGTGACTGCTTTGAGGCGATGTGCGCAGAGTGGTCGAAGACCATTCCAATCACCTACCGTTGCCGTACAGACAACACTGGCTACAAGGCGGGTAACATTGCTGATTTTTGCCAGCGCTGGGGCAAAAATCATAGCTTTGCATTAGTACTCGATGCCGATAGTTTCATGGCCAGTTCAGCAATCGCGCGTTTAGTACGGATGATGCAAGCCAATCCGCGCTTAGGCATTTTGCAGGGCCTTGTTATTGGTCTACCATCCAGCAGCGCATTTACGCGTCTATTCCAATACGGCATGCGTCTTGGTATGCGCTCCTATACCATGGGTTCTGCATGGTGGCAGGCAGATTGTGGACCGTATTGGGGGCATAACGCTTTAATTCGATTGGCTCCCTTTATTGCGTATTGTGAATTACCCTCTTTAAGTAGCCGCTCTGGTCTTCCCAAGCCGATTTTGAGTCATGACTTAATTGAGGCCATCTTGATGCGCCGCGCAGGCTATGAAGTCCGTATTTACCCAAGCGAAGATGCCAGCTGGGAAGAAAATCCTCCCACCCTCACGGAATATATCCGACGTGACTTACGCTGGTGTGAAGGTAATTTGCAATACCTGCATTTACTTACCTTAAAAAATCTCCAGCCAGTAAGTCGCGCTCAACTCATCCTAGCGATTGCGATGTTTTTTGGATCACCCGCTTGGATTGCGCTGATTTTCAGTTGCACGCTGGCCATTGGGGTAAGCGCAACGCCATCAGCCTTGGTGAATCCCAATTATTTCTCTGCTTTATTGGTGGTCACATTAATCATGTGGTACTTGCCAAAGATTGCTGGCGCACTGGATGTTCTCTTGCGTACATCAGAGAGTAAACGCTTTGGAGGGCGCTGGCGTTTTTGTTTCAGCCTGATGCTGGAACTGTTTTTCTCTCTTTTAATGACACCAATTACCTGGTTGAATCACACTATCTTCATCATCGGCTTAGTATTGGGGAAAAAAGGTGGGTGGACCGGGCAGACACGCGACGATCACTCTGTCTCCATTGCCAACGCATTGCAGCAATTTTGGCCGCACACCCTGATTGGTATTGGACTTGCTAGCCTCCTGTACTTCACCCACCCTGCAACCCTTTGGTATGGCATGCTATTTTTTGGCGGCCTCCTCTTTTCTATTCCACTGGTTGTTCTCACTTCACAGGCTTGGCTCGGGCGTTGGATGATCGATCGCCAATTGTTAGCGCTACCTGAGGAAATTACGCCACCGGCCGTGCTACTACCCTTGCAACTCAGCGCCCTTGAAATCAATCGACTGAGCGCAGACAATAGCTGATGGGCATTTTTCATCTCTATACCCGCGCACTCGATTTACTCGGCACAGATCGGCGCCTGGGGTGGGTATTAGCGTTTGCCAACGTTACACTCGCATGCGCCATTTTTGCAGAGCCTATTCTGTTTGGGCGAGTCATTGATGCCTTATCGGATGCGTCAAGCACTGATGAGTATGTGACTTGGAGTGCCGTGTGGCCCTTATTGCTTCTCTGGATTGGCTTTGGTCTCTTTACGATTGCCTGCTCTACTGCAGTGGCCTTATTCTCGGATCGGCTTGCCCACCGTAGGCGGCATGCCGTCTTAACTACCTACGTTGAGCATGTGCTGCATTTGCCATTAGCGCAGCATAGTAAAACCCATTCCGGAAGGTTGATGAAAATCATGCTACAGGGTACGGATGCCCTTTGGTGGCTATGGCTCAGCTTCTTTCGTGATCATCTAGCTGCAATCGTTTCGCTCATCATTTTGGTCCCCGTCGCACTCTATATCAACTGGCGATTAGCCTGTGTGCTGATTGTGCTCTGTCTCGTGTTTGGTTTTTTAACCCACTTTATTTTGCGTAAAACCCAGGTGCTCCAACAACAAATCGAGGGGCACCACTCCGACTTAGCTGAGCTCACTGCCGATACGCTTAGTAATATCGCTTTAGTGCAAAGCTTTGCGCGCATTCAGATCGAAATGCAATCCCTGCAGCAAGTTAGCCAGCGTGTTTTGGGAGCGCAATTTCCAGTTCTATCGTGGTGGGCATTGGTAACGGTGCTCACCCGCTCAGCCACGACCATCAGCATTCTCTGCATTATTGTTCTCGGGGTTTGGCTATACGCGCAGTCTCTGATTACGATAGGTGAGATCGTTACCTTTGTTGCCTTTGCAGGCATCATCATTGCCCGCTTAGATCAGGTAGTTGCATTTGCAAATAAATTAGCTGGCGATGCCCCACGCCTAAGGGAATTTTTTGAAGTCCTCGATATGGCCCCGGATATCAAAGACCGTCCAGATGCCATTGACCCCGGCAGGTGCGCAGGTCTGGTGGAGTTTCATGGAGTTAGCTTTTCGTATCATGCGCCGCACCGAGCCGTTGATGATTTGAGTTTTGCGATTCAGCCTGGGCAAACGATCGCGCTGGTAGGTGCATCGGGCGCTGGTAAATCGACTGCACTGAGTCTGCTCTACCGCGCCTTTGATCCGCAGTCGGGCTTCATTATGATAGATGGAGTTGATATTCGGCAATTTCAGCTCACCGCACTGCGGCGAAATATTGGCGTGGTCTTTCAGGAACCGCTTTTGTTCAATCGCTCGATTGCCGATAATCTACGCATTGGTTCGCCAGAGGCATCGGATGAGGCGCTGCGTGAGGCCTGTGCTAAGGCCCAAGCCTTGGATTTTATTGAGCAGCAGCCAGATGGTTTCAATACGATTATTGGCGAACGCGGGCGTACCTTGTCTGGCGGCGAGCGCCAGCGCTTATCCATTGCCCGGGTGTTGCTCAAAGATGCCCCTATCCTGATTTTGGATGAGGCCACCAGCGCCTTGGATTCCCCAACCGAAGCAAGCCTGCTGAGCGCTTTAGAGGCGGTGACGCAAACCCGCAGCACCCTCGTCATTGCCCATCGATTAAGCACGATTCGCCAAGCAGATCATATTTTAGTGATGGATGCAGGCAAGGTAATTGAATCCGGTAGCTTTATTGCGCTCTACGAGCAAGGCGGGCGATTTACTGAGATCATGCAACAGCAGTATGGCCTTGCGCCGCAAATCAAATAATCCTTAACTTTCGCAATAGCAAATATAAATGGAATGCCCATGAGTGGATTTTCAGCAGAATGGTTAGCACTGCGTGAACCGGTAGATCACCGATCGCGTAACTTGGCACTGCAAGCCCAGGTCATTCAATTCCTCGGGCAGATTAAGGCAATAGATCCTGGCTCCATTCACATCACTGATCTGGGATCGGGCACGGGATCAAATCTACGCGCGCTAGCACCCTACCTTGGCTTTAAGCAATCGTGGACTTTGGTTGACTACGACACGGATCTTTTACGGTCGGCACGCGCTAGCTTAATTGCCTGGGCTGACAGCGTCGTGAGCGCAAACAAACGCAAATCGACGCTCACTGCTTCGGGGTTGATTCAGCCATTGACGATTACAAAAAATAGCAACACGATTGCGATTGAATTTCGTTGTACCGATTTAGTCCATGATTACCGCACTATTCTTGATAAGCCGGCCGACCTGATTACGGCTGCCGCTTTCTTTGATTTAGTAGCTGAGCCTTGGCTGGCGCAATTTTGCGCCGCTCTAACTCACCCCCTCTACACCGTACTCACCTACGACGGCATTGAAAAGTGGAATCCTCCCGAGGCCATCGATGCCGATGTGCTGCGCGTTTTTCATGCGCATCAATCTACCGACAAGGGTTTTGGTGCCGCAGTGGGACCGACTGGGGGAGAACGCTTGCAATCGCTGCTGCAGACTCAAGGCTTCACAACGGTCTGCGCGCCCAGTCCTTGGGTAATGGATCAACATGACCGCGCCTTAATTGAGCAGTTAGCGATTGGGGCTGCTAGGGCCGTACGGGAAATCGGCGCCCTACCCAATGCCTTAGTGAATCAATGGGAGCAAACGAGGCGTAACGCGATGCAGTGCGAGATTGGCCATGTTGATCTTTTTGCCTTTAAGGCCTAAACGGCAATTACTCGCCTCCATTTCCTCAAATAGTGCGATTAGGCTCTCAAAAGGGGCGGTCATCATTACTCCCTTCTTTTTTGATATGATGGTTGCTTCTCAACAGCCCAGGTGCTTCTGCACCACTATATGGAAGTCGTAATACTAATTGGACTAATCCTCCTCAATGGCCTATTCGCCATGTCTGAAATTGCTCTGGTTACGAGCAGAAAAGCAAAACTCCAAAAGTTAATTGATCGCGGTGACGATGAGGCCAAAGTGGCTGTCGAGTTTGGCGAAAATCCAACCAAATTTCTGTCGACGATTCAGATTGGTATTACATCGATTGGCGTTCTGAGCGGTGTCGTGGGTGAATCTGCTGTCGCCATACCCATGTCGCAGCTGCTGGTGTCGGAAGGCATGGATGCCAAGTATGCCGAATGGCTGTCCCTGGGCGTGGTGGTTGCAGTGATTACCTACCTCTCAATTGTGATTGGTGAACTGGTTCCCAAACGCATTGCACAAAATAATCCGGAGCGGATTGCGCGTTATATCGCCAAACCCATCTCTGCCCTTGCCTTTATCTCCAAGCCGTTTGTACTTTTGCTGACCGGATCAACCAACTTCATATTAAAGATTTTTGGCATTAAGGACCGGACCAACAATGAGGTAACCGAAGAAGAGATCCATGCCGTGCTCGAAGAGGGCACCACTGCCGGCCTGATCGAAGTGAATGAGCACAATATGCTACGCAACGTCTTTCGTCTCGATGACCGTCAAATTGTGTCGCTGATGGTACCGCGGGCTGATATTGTCTATCTCGATGTCGAAAATACCTTTGCAGAATCGATTGATTTAATCGATTCATCCGAGCATGCCCGCTTTCCGGTCGTTAAGGGTGGTCTCGACAACATCCTTGGCATACTGAATGCACGCAAGATGTTGGCATCCGTTGCCAAAGGAGGTCAGCAAACCCTTGAAAATGGTTTGCAAGCACCCCTATACGTACCCGAAACGCTCACTGGCCTCGAGTTACTGGAGAACTTTAAGTCTTCGCACAATCAAATGGCCTTTGTGATTGATGAGTACGGCGAGGTGATGGGCCTAATCACCCTACAGGACTTAATCGAATCCATCACCGGCGAGTTCTCAACCAATGATCCAGAAGAGTCGTGGGCAATTAAACGCGAGGATGGCTCGTGGCTATTTGATGGCCATATTCCGATTCCAGAGTTCAAAGACTCGCTCGAACTGGACTCGGTTCCCGAAGAGGATTTAGGGCGTTATCACACCCTCAGCGGCTTGATGATGCTACTCAGCGGCAAGATCCCCAATACGGGCGATATCGTCGAGTGGGCGGGCTGGAAACTGGAGATTGTTGACATGGACGGCAAGACCATCGATAAGGTACTGGCGAAGCGAAGTTAGGCCTAAAAACACCGTGGTGCTACTCATGATCACGCATGACTTGCGTCCCGAAACCGGGAAGTACTATGCTTCGCTCAAGCCTGCGTGCTGCAATCACAATGATTGACACTAGCGCCAGGTAAATAAGTGCAGCAAACAGATAGGCCTTGAAAAACTGAAAATTCGTAGAGGCTAGCTCTTGCACTCGAGCAAAGAACTCGGTGTACTGAATTAGAAACGCAACCGACGTATCTTTTAAATTATTGATTACCTGATTGGTCAGTGCCGGTACCGATAGCCGCAAGGTCTGAGGCAAAATCAAAAAGCGAAATACTTGAGGATAACTAAAGCCCTGCGCTCTGCCCGCTTCAATTTCGGTTTTATTCAAACCATTTAGCGCAGTTGTCAGGTAGGCTGCGTTATATGCCGCTACATTGAATGTAAAGCCAATAAAAGCGACTGTAAATGGCGTTAATCGAACATCCCATTGCGGCAAACCGTAATACATTAAAAAGAGTAAAACAATTAAAGGCATCCCAATAAAAAAAGAGATGTAGGCATTGGTGGCATAACGCACCCAGCGATACTGACTAAGGGTGAGGTAAAAAACCAAGATACCTAAAAGAATGCCGGAGATACTGATGCTGACAGCCAATAAAATTGTATCTTGCAAGCCAGCCAGAATCAGCGGCATTTGCTCCAACAGATCGCGATTAAAGGTCGTCCAGGAACTCATAAGATCTAGGACCTTGCGCTAAAAAAAGAACGAATGACTGCGGGTTGATGCTCTGCTGATAGATTGGCAATCGAGTCTCTAGCCATTATCTTGCCTTGATCTAAAAAGCTTACCTCTGGGGCGATGTGCTCTGCTAGGGTGAGATCATGTGTCACGAGAACCATGGTAATTTGATCGTGATGCAAAGTCTGAATCAAGTCACCTACCTCCCTTGACATGACCGGGTCCAAGGCCGAGGTCGGCTCATCCAACACTAATATTGCGGGATCCATTGCTAATGCCCGTGCAATCGCAACCCGCTGCATTTGTCCGCCAGATAATTGTGCAGGGTATTTATCTCGGTGCGCAGCCATATCAAAACGCTCCAGCTCATACATGGCTTTTTCCTCTGCTGCCACCTTACCCATCCCCTTTAACTTGCGTAGTGCTAGCGTAATGTTAGCCACCACATTCAAGTGACGGTATAAAGCAAATTGCTGGAATACAAAACCAATGCTTTGGCGCAAGGCCCGAACGTCTACATCAGCATCCATAATATTTTGACCCTTAAACACAATAGAGCCCGATGTTGGTTCAACTAGCCGATTAAAGCACCGTAATAGCGTCGATTTTCCGCAGCCTGACGGCCCCATAATGACTCTTAAATCGCCCTCCACTATGTCTAAATCAACGCCGTTTAATACGGTTTGGGCGTCAAACTGCTTGACTAAATTACGCACCTGAATCAGCGGTATTTGATCTGTTTTTTTAGAGAAGGTCATGGTGTAATCGCATTTAAATAGGGTCCATACCCGGTACCCGAAAGCGCTTTTCAGCCTGGTTCACCGCAAACAGAAACAGCCGATAAATCACAAAATACAAGATGCCAACAGCCAAATACACCTCAATACCACGCAAGGTTGTTGCTGTCAGTGCCATTGCCTGCTTGGTGATTTCGGGTATACCAACGGTGTAAGCAAATGGTGAGCTCTTCAGGACTGAGGTAAATTCATTTACCATGCCCGGCACAGAAAATCGGATCATTTGCGGAAACTGAATGTAGCGAAATATCTGCAGGCGACTCATACCCATTGCTTCTGCAGCCAAGATCTCAGCAGGGTCAACGGAGGCAAGGGCGCCACGAAAAACCTCGGATAAGTAAGCGCCCGCAATCAATCCTAAACTGCACATCATCGCTACGAGCGGAGAAATCCGAATCCCAATCGACGGCAAACCAAAATACACCAAGAAGAGCAATACCAGTACCGGTACCCCGCGAAAGATGTAGGTGTAGGCATTAAGAGCGTACGCCAAGCCGGGAACTGCCAAAGACCGTAGGCCAGTGATCACTAGCCCAGCTACAACGCCGGTTACGCTACAGGCAAAGGTAACTAGGATGGTGTACGCAACGCCCCACCCTAGCTGCGAAAGAATGTCTAAAAAGCTCACCAGTGAACTAATGAATTATTTCATCCAGCCATCAAGAATTGCTTTAATCTTCTCGGGGCCAAGCTCGGTTAAATAGGCATTGAAGTCGTCGCGCATTTTGGAGCCCTTAGCAAAGGCAAAGCCTAGCTGGTCAAATCCTTTAAATACATAGGCGCTTTCGATAGGCAGTTTCATTTTGTATTTGTAATTCGCAAATACGGGCTCTTCGATAAATGCTAAATCGAGATTGCCGTTCTGCAGGTCCGTCACCACCTCTGCATAGGATGGATAAAGCTTCACGTTTTTTAAGCTGTAATAGCCTTCTGGCTCCAGCTCATTTTTAATTAAATCATCATACGCCATGCCCCGCGGGTAACCAATCGAGTATTTTTTAAGCTGGCTTAAGTCAGTGATCACAATATTCTTTTTGGTAGTGCTGACTAAATGCCACGCATTGTCATAGTATGGCTGCGAAAAATCCATTACCTCTTTGCGTTTATCGGTAATCGATATTCCAGAAAAGGCTACGTCAGCCTGGCCGCTAGAGACAGCGCCGAGCATTCCTTGCCAATCGTATGGGGTTACCTTCAAGGTGCAGCCCCGTGATTGGCAATAGCCTTCAAAAATAGCCATATCAGCACCCACAATTTTGCCTTTATCGTCAAATAACATCGGTGGCGAGTTAGGAGACACTGCGACACGCACCACTTTTGCCTCATCCTGCTTGGAGCAACCTATGATCAACACGCTTACTAGACATAGAAAACTACTAAAGATAGTACGGCGATTCATGCTGCTGCTCCTTAATTAAAGTTAAGAAAGAAATTGTGCAATACAAAATTGAAGGATTCTATTTTATCGAGTTTAACTCCCCATTATGAAATATTGCTTCACAATGGGGCACTACTTTAGTTTAATTCGAAATCCAGGCGTGCATTCATACGGTAAGCGTTTGTGCTGTGGGAGTTTATTTACTCAATCGCCTTACTGAGCTGCTCTCGATCGCTTGCTGAAAGCCAGCACCATTGCCCCTCTTTTAAGTCAGCTGACATCGTGTAGCTTCCGATCGAGGACCGATGCAATTGCACTACGTGATTACCTACTGCCGCCAACATGCGCTTTACTTGATGGTAGCGTCCTTCCACAATCGTCATTGCTAAACGCCGCTCATCCATCAGAACACATACTTTGGCAAAACAGGGACTGGGATCATCATCCAAGACAACACCGCTGAGTAAGTGGTCGATTTGCTTTTGGGTAACTGGCTCAGCCGTAGTGATTTCATAAACCTTACCAATGTTTTTCTTGGGGGTAGTCATACGGTGAATAAATTGACCGTCATCCGAGAGCAGCAATAAACCCGTCGTGTCTTGATCAAGGCGTCCAACGCATTGCACTGCTCGCTCAATCAAAGGTCTTGGTAACAAACTGTAGACGCTGGGGTGATGCTTGGTCTTGTGGGAGCATTCGTAATTGGCAGGCTTGTTAAATGCGATGTAGGCTTTTTCGTGATACGCCCAATCGATGCCTTCAACCCGTAATACCAGGCCTTCTGGGTCTATTTTGATTTCCGGATCGTCGGCCAAGATGCCGTTGATCTCGACTAAATCGGCATAAACTAGATCACTGCAATAGCGCCGAGTGCCAAAGCCTTGGCTAAAGAGTATTTTTTCGAGCGAGAGGGGTTTGGCCATGCAGTCGGATTGAGTTCAGTGAATATCTGCTTAGCAGAATACACCGATCAACCTACTACCGGCACAGCGCGCCTTTACTTTTTATGCTGCTCCACATGAAAGGTCGCTTTTTCTAAGGCATCTACGGCATCAACGCCAACCATATCGGCACCTAAATCCTCAACCAATTCAGGGTTAAGATTAAATACCGGACTGCCAATCATGATTCCCACATGGGGATTTAAGGATACTGATCGCACTTCGTCAATCATTCGCTTTAAGTCCGGAAATTGCTCACGGACGCTGGCCGATAAACCAACCACATCAAACCACTGGGTCTTGGCCATGCGCAAAATATCGGCTTCGGTTGCAGCTAGCTCACCCCACACGCGCCAACCGGCACGGGCAAAGAATTCCGAGACCATAAAGAGGCCTAAGGTATGCTGCGATCCAGGCAGAGGTACTAACATCACACTCTTGCCTTGCTGCTTGTACTCGGCGTACTCTTGGAACATCGGGCTTAAGTCATACATCAATTGCTTAATACGCCATAAAGCCACGGTGACTTGCGTAAAGTCAGCATCATCACTTTCCCACATTTCACCGAGTTTGCGTGCCACTGGAGTGAGTAGATTGAGGTAGGCCTCTTCCAGTTCAATACCATTCGCAAATAATTCTTTAACGTAGCTTGCTGAGGGCGCTGCATCTTCTTTCAAAAGCAAAACTAAAAGCTGATCAATGTGCGCACCATCAATGCCGGGGTGTGCCGGTACATTGAGTTGGCCGTTTGCCAATCGGTCGGCTTGCAAATGGTGCTCAACGATGTGCGGCAGGATATTGCCTTCGATGGTCTTCACCAGGGAACTTAAATACTCTTCCGGGGTACATGCTTTCGACAAGGGATGCGACTCAATCGGGCTATTCCCACCCGAGTCCATCGGCGCATCGTTGGTCAAGCAATCTGCCCACGCATTGCGTTGGTCAGCGTCGATTGCAGCGGGAGCACCGGAGACAGGCTTGGTCTTAACAACCAGTTTCTCGCGCGCTAAGTCAACTAAGCTAAGAAGCTTCATGGTATTCGGTTAAATGGTCCCACCAGATCATTTGTACGCAGAAAGAATTAATTTACGTTAATGGTTGAGGGCAGTTAAGAGGTCCAAGTGAGTGAAAGAACTTACGTTATAAAGGGTTTTTTTCTTTCCCGCACGGTCTCCAATACCACTAAGGGATTACCTTAATAGGCACTTTCACATCATAAAAAATAGTGCGCCGCAGAATAGCTAGCAAATATGCAATTAAGTTCCATTGCTGGATTTACTTTGCTCAGTAGATTCAGGGTGTAAGCCGTAACGCTTCACCAAAGTCCAGATGTGTTGGGGGACCATATTCTTGATTTTGTGGGGCGCCATTTGCCGTAAGTGCAAAACCGACTCTATACCCTTCATCTCAACGCGGGCTTTAGCAAATTCTAGTCCGCGAGGACCAAATCGGGGCATTACCCAGGCCATGATGGGGCGCAAAAAATTAGGCATACGGTTTACAGGTAATCCCCCCGCAGCTAATGTGACGTTTTTCATAAAACCTTGCACTGCCGAGATGCGTTTACCCGCGGTAGTGACTGGCTCGAGCGTTAACTCAGGAGCAATCAAATCCAGCGCGGCTTGTCCGCGCGGATTGCGCACAATCACCCACTGCGCTCCCGTGCCCGCCATGTAGCCCACTGTGATATCCGATAAGGCATTGACGTAATCCACGCAAGTTTTGCACGTCAGCGGAAAAAAATCACTGGGTAAATCAGATAAGGGCAAATTCAGAAACGGAATCTCTTGTTTCGTGCCATTGTTAAAACGCAATTCCACTTTGTAGTCTGCCCGAAACTCCAAGTAGGTAATGCTATCGGGATCTTTGCTTAACAAACTCAGAAAGTGATGAAAGTGTTCAGTCGTCGTATTGTCTGAACAAGGCGAACCCACGATCAAGAGTTTTTCAAAACCCAGTTCCCGCTCGAGCGCGCGCGCAGCATACACCTGACATGGAATGCCGATCATCGCCACTTTTTTATGGCCGGCTTGTTTGGCTAATTCGAGGTACTGCACTACGGGCGCATAGCCCATACGCATACCGCGGCACTGCGCCATATCTGCTGCCTTGGTGATAATGATCGGCACGGGTTTCCAGCGATCATGGGCATCACCCGTTACCGTCACCACGGCATCCACAATCCCTTTTTCAAGGAGCAGCTCGCCAATACGCGTAATGATGCCGGTCCACTGCGCTCCAGCTAATGGCTGCTTCATTTGTGCCCGCGCCATGCTGAGGTAAGGGCCGAAAAAGACCTCATCGGATTCAATCAGATTGCGTGGGCGACCATGCACTACGGTTTCGAAACCAGGATAGTCGGGCTGAATAAATTGGCAGGCTGAGCCACAGCGCTTAGGATCACTGCTGCGCGATACGCCGCAGTCAGTGCATAAATCCCGATAGGGTGCAGCGACTTGATTTACGGCGCTGTCGTGCATGCCTCAATCGCAAAACGGGCGCGTACCCGAGCTTCAATCTGCTTGGCTGAGATGCCATACAGCTCCATCAGCGACGGAATATCGCCATGCTCGGTAAATTGATCGGGTAAACCAATTTGCAAAGCCGATACCTGAATGTCTTGCTCCGCTAAATATTCTAAACAGGCGCTGCCCGCACCGCCCATCAGACAACTGTCTTCGACCAGCACAATACCATCGTGGCTTGTTGCAATCGACTGGAGTAAAGCCTCATCGAGTGGCTTTACAAAGCGCATATTGACCACCGTCGCATCGATTGCCTCAGCAACGTCCATGGCGGGATAAAGCATCGGCCCAAAGCAAATGAAGGCAATACGTTTAGCAGGTTTACCTTGAATGCTGCGCTCCACTTGGCCCTTGCCAATGGCCATCGCCTCAAGTGCAGTACCTGCATCCGGGCCCTGACCACTGCCACGAGGATAGCGGATCGCCGATGGTCCATCAAAAGCAAAGCCGGTCGTGAGCATATCGCGACACTCTTGCGCATTGGCAGGCGTCATCACCAGCATATTGGGCAAGCAACGTAAGTAGGCAATATCATAAGCACCTGCATGCGTCGCGCCATCAGCGCCCACCATACCAGCGCGATCAATTGCAAAGACCACGGGTAAATTTTGCAGAGCCACATCGTGTACCAATTGATCGTAGCCGCGCTGCAAGAAGGTGGAATAAATCGCAACGACCGGCTTTAATCCCTCACAGGCAATACCAGCGGCAAATGTCACAGCATGCTGCTCGGCAATACCGACATCGTGGTAACGCTCTGGAAAGCGACGCTCAAATTCCACTAGGCCAGAGCCTTCGCGCATTGCCGGTGTTATTCCAATCAAGCGCTCGTCGGCTGCTGCCATATCGCACAACCAATGTCCAAATACTTGGGTGAATGTTTGTTTGGATGGTTTACTGGCTTGTATTCCGGCTTCAATATCAAATGGGCTAGGGCCATGATAGGTAATCGGATCAGCTTCAGCGCGATCGTAGCCCTTCCCTTTTTTAGTCACAATGTGTAAAAACTGGGGGCCCTCGGTCTTGGCGAGCTTGTTGATATTTTCCAGGGTCGCAACCAAGGCATCAATATCGTGCCCATCAATCGGTCCGTAATAATCAAAACCAAACTCTTCAAAGATGGTGGCTGGACCCACCATGCCTTTGGCATGGCCTTCGAGTCGCTTGGCAAACTCCCGTAGTGGCGGCGCATACGACAATACTTTATCCAGACCCCGCTTGGTTACGGCATAGGCTGAACTGCTAATGAGTTTTGCAAAGTAGCGATTGAGTGCCCCTACCGCTGGTGAGATTGACATCTCGTTGTCATTCAGAATCACAATCAGCGGCACGTCTTTGCGCACGCCAGCGTTATTCATCGCCTCAAAGGCCATACCCGCACTCATCGAACCATCGCCAATCACGGCCACAACAGTACGGTCTTCCCCTTTGGTCTTGGCCGCAACCGCCATACCCAATGCTGCTGAAATACTGGTCGACGAATGCGCTGTACCAAAGGCATCGTACTCACTCTCCGAGCGCCGTGGGAATCCCGAGATGCCATTGAATTTGCGCAAGCTGGCCATGCCTTCGCGGCGACCGGTCAAAATCTTGTGTGCATAACTCTGGTGACCTACATCCCAAATAATCCGGTCTTCTGGGGTATTGAGCACATAGTGCAATGCTAGGCTAAGTTCCACCGTACCTAAATTGGACGACAAATGCCCACCCGTTTTAGCGACCGACTTTAAGATGTATTCCCGCAGATCATGGGCGAGTTGCGGCAGTTGACCTGGATCGCAATCCCGCAAGTCCTGTGGCGATCGAATAGTTTCGAGAAGGTTGGTTACTTTGAGCATAGCGACCTCACTGTCCTATTTGTGTCCATACATGCTGGAAATCATTTTTTTGTAATCATCCAATTCATTTGCAGGGGATGTTTTTAAGGCATGAATCGGAGCGTGCATTAATTTATTCGCCAAGGCTTGGGCCATAGTAGCCATAACTTCCATCGGATCATCACCCTTCGCTAAACGCCGGCGCGCCTTTTCCAATTCAATTTGCTTAAACTGCTCGGTTGATTCTTGCAGCGACTGAATAATCGGCACGACGGTACGACGCTCAAGGGATTCATAAAACTCACTCACGCCCTGATCAATGATCGACTCTGCTTCGGTCACTGCTTGCAAACGGCTTTCTTGTCCGGCTTGCACCACCTCACCCAAATCATCTACGGAATACAAGTACACATCCCGAATCGATTTTATTTCTGGCTCGACATCGCGTGGCACAGCCAAATCAATTAAAACCATCGGCCGGCGATTACGTGCTTTCAATGCGGTATTAATCATGCCCATGCCGATGATGGGCAAGGAGCTTGCAGTACACGAGACCACAATATCAAATTGATGCAATTGGCTTGGCAGGTCCTGCAAGGCAAACACCTCGGTAGCGATGCCTTGCTGTGTAAACACAGCGGCCAATTCATGGCCCTTATCAAGGGTTCGATTAGCAATCGTGATTTGCTTGGGCTTGCGGGTTGCAAAATGATTGGCGCACAAGGAGATCATTTCACCGGCACCAATAAAGAGTACTTTGCTATTAGTGATGTCACCAAAAATACGCTCACTTAAGCGCACAGCGGCACTCGCCATCGATACCGACTGGCTACCAATCTTTGTATTGCCCCGTACTGCTTTCGCAATCGAGAAGGTTTTATTAAATAGCGGCTTTAAGTAAGAACCTAATGTGCCAACTTCATCAGCATGATGCACTGCTTGTTTCATCTGCCCTAGAATTTGGGTTTCGCCCAAGACCATTGAATCTAAACCACAGCCAACTCGGAAAGCGTGCTTTACAGCCATATTCTCTTTAGCTGAATAGATGTAGGGCTTCAGTTCATGGCGGTGCATGTTTTTTTGCGCTAGGAGCCAATCAATCGCTTTAGCTTCGAGGTGATTGTCGGTGTAATCCAAATCATTAGCGGCGCAATAAATTTCCATGCGATTGCAGGTCGACAAAATTGCCACTTCGGGCGAGCTGGCTGCATTGGTGCCTTTTAAATAGGCCCGTAAATCGAGTAAGGCGTCGCGCAACACTTCAGGCGCAACAGCCACACTCTCCCGAATATCAATCGGTGCGGTGTGGTGGTTAACGCCTAGGTTGAGTAGTTTCATCGTGATATCCGCTTAGGTAAACGGTCCATTGAGGCGAATCGTTTCCCAATTGAGGGTCATCGCAATCGAGACCCACACCAAGTAGGGCACCATCAACCATGCTGCCAGGCTCGATACTGAACTCATCGCCGCAATAATGGCAGCGACTGATCCCCATAAAAAGACGGCTTCGATCATCGACCAATCAGGGCGGTGCATCTTGAAATACAAGACACTCCACAGAATGTTGAAAGCGCCATTCAAAAGGAATAAAACGCTCACCATGAATTTTTTATCAGCACTCGGATGACGACTCCAAAACTCGAGCCAGGCAAATGCCGAAGCAATAAAGATGCAAGTCCACACCACGCCAAAGGCCCAATCGGGTGGTTTCCATGCTGGCTGTAATAAGGCTTTGTACCAAGTCCCTACTTCAGTTGCAAGCCCACCTGCAATGGCCACAATCAAAACCCAGGCCGCAGCAGCGAGCACATGCTTTTGAAAAAGGAAGTCAGTGGTGCTCATGTTTTAGGCTTTGGCGATCCCTAGCAGGTGCCCCATGTCTTTAAAGAAAATCTTGACATGCGCCAGTGGCTTCTTGCGCACCAGTTTTTTATGCATGTACGACTCAAAGGTTAGCTTTTGCACATCCTTGTCTTCGCACATCTTTACAAAGCTCTCACGGCGCTTATTGGTGGTGTACCAAAAGTACTGCATGATGCCGAGCACGATGAAGGTTAAGCGGTGCTCTTTCATGAAACGCTTACGCGCTAATTGCAAGCAGGCGGGATTCTTGCTCTCTAAAAATTCCATAACCGCTTCGCCAGCCAGTTGACCACCAAGCATGGCGTAATAAATGCCTTCACCGGATGCCGGAGCAACAACCCCAGCGGCATCGCCTGCCAAGACAACCTGTTTACCGTCGTCCCATTTTTTAAGGGGCTTCATTGGTAGCGGTGCGCCCTCGTGGCGAACCAGCTCGGCATTTTCCAGGCCAATTTCTTTACGGAGCTTACCAACCGCATGGCGCAGCGAGAAACCTTTATCCGCACTGCCCGTGCCAATACTTAAGGTATCGCCGTGGGGGAATACCCAGCCATAAAAATCGGGGGACAGGGGTTTTTGGTAAAACACATCGCAGCGATCCGGGTTGTATGACGCAGGCTTAACTGCGGGTGTCTTCACAATCTCATGATAGGCAAAGACGTAGTTGGCTTCAGCGCATCCCTTCACGCCGGCGCTGCGGCCCACTTGCGATTTAGCGCCATCCGCACCAATCACCGCCCTTGCCAGGATGCTATCCATTGGACCATCTACGGTGGATTTGTTATCGCGCACCTTAAAGTGAATCCGCGCCAAGTCGCCTTCTCGCGTTAACTTCTCAAAAATACCATCACGACGCTCTGCGCCATGCTTAACTGCGCGATTGCGTAACCATTCATCAAATTGTGAACGGTCAACCATGCCGACAAAGCCATTTTCAATCTGGATATCAACCTTCTTACCCGCTGGAGAAATCATCCGCGCCGAAGTGGACTTAGCAACGAGCAGTTCATCAGGAATGGCAAAGTCTTTAATTAAGCGTGGCGGTACTGCGCCTCCACAGGGCTTAATACGTCCCCGTCTGTCTAGCAGCAATACTTTCTTACCTTTTTTAGCAAGCGTCTCTGCCGCAGTAGCGCCAGCTGGACCGCCGCCGACAACGACGACGTCATAGATAAGGGAATCTTGGTTTGTTTGCATAATCACTTCTCCACTTTCGAAGCTAAATAGGCTGATGCGATAAATAATCCGGACTCAATACTGAATACACTGGCGTAGGCAACGGATTGGCTCTCCATCAGCGCTCTGGCCACATCGCTCGCTGCAGCGCCAAGGAGTCCGCCCACACCAAAGGCAATCGCTTGCGCGCCGCCCCAAAGCCCAATACGGACACCCTCTTTTCCGGCCCCGCCAGCAACAGCTAAGCGCATCATCGATGCAATCGCGGCGATTGAAAATGCGCCATTAGCCAAGCCTAGGGCAAAAACATTGAAACGCAATGGCCACTCGGGTCCCACCATGCTGCCAACGGCTAGTCCAAACATCGCGATACCGGAAGCAACGCAGCCATAAATCATCCACAGGCGCAAAGAACCGCAGTACACCCGCAATCGACTCGAACCGCAAATCGCCACCAGCAGCATGCCCATCAGCACGCCGGAGTGCTGCACTCCCGACAGGCTCGTGGTTTCGCCTAAGCTATAACCAAAGACGATGCCTGCAAATGGCTCCAAGATTAAATCTTGTGAGCTAAAAGCAAACATGGAGATAAAGATAAAGATCGAGAAGCGACGGGCATCCCCATCCGCCCACACTTCAGCCAATGCCTGACGGAAAGGTGTTTTACGTTCTGCATGCACAGGGCTATTTTGTAACTCAGGGGTTTCTAGTCGATAGAGGGCAGCGATGGTTACCAGCACAGCAATGATTGAAATGATCCCCGAGATCACCACCACCTTATATGGCTCATAGGGGTCCAAAAACTTACCGGCCATGATGCTAGTAAAGGCAAATCCAAAAATCATCATCAGCCACACGATGGTTGCCGCTGCAGCGCGACGCTCATCGTTCACGCCCTTAGCAAGGAGTGCCAGTAGCGAGGTACCGCTAATGCTCACCCCAATCCCAATTAAGAAGAAAGCCACTGCAGCGCATGCAATTCCGAGAAGGAGGTAGCTTGCCATTAATGCAGTGGAGAGTGCCGCCCCAAATCCACCCAAGGCCAACACACAAATACCGCCAATAATCCAAGGGGTCTTTTTAGCACCGCTATCAGAGGCGTGACCCATGCGTGGCCGAATCACTTGAATGAAGTAATGAAATGCCACTAATAAACCCGGCAAAATCGCGGGTAGCGCCAACTCCACCACCATGATGCGATTCAGGGTCGAGGTGGTCATCACCACAATACCGCCAATGGCCGTTTGCACTAAACCCAAACGCACAATATCGAGCCAGCCAAAACCGCTCGTACGGATAAATGTCGGAGTGAGTGCGATACTCATTAGCGAACTCCGAATGCGTGAATGGCAAATGCGGAAACCATCATGCCACTCACTAAGAGTGGCACACCAAAGCCGCTATAGAAGAGTGCGTAGCGTACGGGATCCGATAAAAACTTTCGCATCAAAACAAGCTGACACACAATTAAGCCAGCAATGGCAAGTGCGTAGTTACTGCGATCCCAATACAAGAGCAATATCAGAACAATCACTTGGGGCACGATCATGACCCAACACGCCAAGTGGGCTGCGCGATCGACGCCGAGCTGAACTGGTAAGGAGCGCACGCCCATTCTGCGATCACCCTCGATCGCCTTAAAGTCATTGAGCGTCATGATGCCGTGTGCACTCAGGCTATACAAAATCGCAAAGGTCAATGAAGGCATGCTTGGTGCCATCCCGCCTGCAAGCAATGCTGCACCTGTAATCCACGCTAAGCCTTCGTAACTTAATCCGCAGGCTAAGTTTCCCCACCAACCATTTTGTTTTAGTCTGACTGGCGGCATGCTGTAGGCCCACGCTAGAACTAAGGCCACCATCGTTGCAATAAATCCCCAGTGACCCAAGGCACTCGCAATGAGTAATGACAAGAGTGACCACGCGATGGCAATGTATAAACCCCAGTGACCTGGAATGCGCCCCGATGGAATGGGTCGGTTCGGTTCGTTAATCGCATCCACATGGCGATCAAACCAATCGTTCGTAGCTTGACTCGATGCGCAGACCAAAGGTCCTGTGAGCAATAATCCAATCAGCATAATCTGCCAATTGGCAGTAATGGAATATCCAGATGAGATTGCGCCGCAAGCAAACGCCCACATCGGCGGAAACCACGTAATGGGTTTGAGCAGCGTTGCGACAGCACTGATCTGAGGCATATTCATGTAAATAATTTTTACATTTACATATCAGACTGTCAAATAAATTTGACACTATTTACCCGTTTAGGGCTTGGGAGTTACCCTATTATACGGGTTTACCATTAGATTGCCGCAGAGAGTGGCAATGCTTAAAACAAGAGCTTAACGCCCCTCCCGAAATCCCCATTTCCATAGGCCTTCGCTCGAAAACGGCAAGACCAGCAAGATGTGCTCCAAAATGCCCAGCGACAAGAGGGTCGCAAGCAAGGTTTTGGACGTAAGAGCAAATGCACTCTCCGTTGCTGTAAAAATATCAATCCATAGCGGCGTTACTACGATAACCGCCAGCACAAGCGAAAACGGCATCAGGTAGTTCATCGGCCGGCGGCGAAAGTAAGTCTGTAAATACTTGAGGTGGTCTGGCAAGAAGCGTTCATTTAAATTGAGTACGCCCAAGAAGATATTAATCTTGGCGCTTTGGCGCATCACCCACAAAATCACGAAAGCCCAAAGACCCGTGGTATTAACGGCATCGACATGCAATACGGCTAACACGATGCCAAGTACGAGCAGAGCAAGTTCATGGTGATTGATGGTTTGAAATGCATACCAGGCGCGCTGCCAACCCTTCGCGTCCGCCGGACAGAGTACGCGGCGTGAGCCGGTAATGTAACCCAGCAAGAAAGCCAATTCTTGCCAACCCCAAATCAAGATGGCGCAAGTGAATGCACAGTACGCCCCCAGCACCGTATCATGCGTACTGGAAATGCTGATACCCCAAAAGGCAAAGAACAACAGTACGCACGATGCAAAGAAGATCGGTCTGAAGAATTTTTTAGAGAACCCGTCGAGCCACAGAATCGCGCCCGTGCTAAACCACCAAACCAAGATGGCAAAAGCAAGTGGAACGATCCATGCTGACATTACGTAGCGAACCCCTTCCCCAGAACTACCATGCTGGAGCCATGCGAATGTCCGCAGGCAATTCGTTGGGCACGACGGGGAGCATGTAGATGCGTGCAAATACCAATGCGGCATTCGCCGCTAAGTAGCCGCGCTTCACATAAGAAAACAAGCCGCCTTGTACTTTGGCAGCCTCAACTTCATCGGAGATTTCCCGCAGACGCTCAAAGCCAGCCCACAAGCGATCATCGTCCAAATTAATCGTGAATGGAAATACCTGCTTGGATATATCCGATGTGATCTGTAGTACTTTGCGATCGTAGTCGGCAACTGATACACCCAAGGCTGCATGAAACTCTGGCCGCGAATGATCCCGTACATACATAGTGGCATAGACCGCAATCAAGAAGAAGCGAATCCACAATTTATTACGGCCTTCGAGCAAAGAGGGATTGGCGCGCATCATGAGGGCAAATGCTTCGCCATGGCGAAACTCATCATTACACCACTTTTCAAACCAGGTAAAGATCGGATGAAAGCGGAGTTCTGGGTGTTTTTCAATGATACGGAAAATCGTGATGTAACGCGCGTAGCCAATCTTCTCGGATAAGTAGGTTGCGTAGAAAATAAATTTGGGCTTAAAGAAGGTGTATTTTTTCTCGCGCGCCAAGAATCCCAAATCGACGCCGATGCCAAAGTCTTTTAGCCACTGGTTAATAAAACCGGCATGACGGCTTTCATCTCTAGCCATATAGGAGAACAGGTCTTTTAAATCAGGGTTCTGCACGCGCTTTTTGATTTCTGCATACAGCACGCAGCCCGAAAACTCCGAGGTAATCGAGCTAATTAAGAAATCCAGAAACTCTTGATATAAGCCTTCTGGCAATTGCGAATAGTCTTTCACCATATCGTCCGGACGCTGAAAGTGCGTTTGATTAATGTCTTTATCAAACTCCTTCATCAAGCGATTCCACTCAGGACGCACCGACTCGATATCAAAGCTATCCATTTCTTTAAAGTCGGTCGTATAAAAACGAGGACTTAACATCGTGTTCTCTAGAGCACGATCGGTTGACTCGCTGATCGTGTTTGCGTGCATGGTTGCGGTGGTCATACTTCTACCCTCTTTCCTAAATTCAGATTCATTGCGGTTGTGTTGTCTGCCTGCTGCTGGGCTGGCTTTTGCCTAGGGTACTTTTTCGTATGCGAAAAGCGGGTAGTGGAAAAACTTACCTCATACAACATGGTGAGCTCAAGGCGTGCAGTGCAATAGGTCCACAAACGGCTCAGTAAACCGGCCCTCGAAATCGTCGCCTTACGGGTAAATTCCATTTGCTGACCGAATTCAATGTGCGTGAGCGGGTCATGAATCAAGACCTGATCGCCAGGACCAATCTCAACCCCGCTCAGTTCCGCATGGGCGTATAGAAATTCAGCGGTATTCGATAGCTGAATTTGACAATCGACGATCTCTTTATTCATTACCGCGCCCCTTGTGGCTTAAGTAATACTGCAAACTCAATCACATTGTCTTTGCCAAATGACTCTAAATCAATCCGATTGCCCGTAGCGGGATCGAACAAAGTCAGCCGACCGTCTGCTCGCGCAATTAACTCAAATGGAATCGATTGATTTACTTCTTTGATGCGCCGCTCACGCGCCATAGCACGCAAGATTCCCCGCACAAACCCAGCCTCACCCTCAATCACTTTGACTATCTGACCGTCGGGCGCTGAAATGACAGCAATCGAGCCGTCACTGCGATCTTCAAAGCGCAACTGCTTGGTAATTACCGCTTTCGCATCCGCCTCACGCGTCAACTTACCCGTATTCACGTAGTTCGCCACAAATAAAATCAAGGCAGCCAAGCTACTGACTGCAATGAGTGCCAGTGGTTTGGGTATACGCATACCGTGATGGGCGGATTGTGCTGAGCTCATGCGACTTTGATTTCTCCATTTAATCCAGAACGGTGACTGCTTTGTACATCAGCATACAGTGAGCCATCGGTCTTTGCTGGACGCAGGGTCTGCTCGGCTAAATCCACTTGATTTTCATTGGCCCATGCCTCCGACAATAAGGCTGCTACCTTCTGGCTATCCGGGATGCAACGCAACATGGGCTCAGGATTGGCCCAGGCGCCGGGCTTGGCATGCGGCCATAAATGAAATAAAGCAATCTTGGAACTCGAATCGAGCTTTAATGGAATATCACCGATGCCTTGTTGGCCTACATTTAAACCCGCACCCTGAATTTTCTTCAAGGGCAAGTTGAAGGTCATATTGAGCACAATACCAATGCGCATCACAATGCGGCGATCCGTCACGGTGTAAAGGGTAGTGGAGCATATTAAATAGGCAAAATAAGCAACTAGTCCTAAGCACGTAGCGGACAACAAAGTCATCCAGACCATCGACATGGCCAAGCTGGCAAATGCATCGCCATCATAGATTCCCGAGAACAAGCGGTAGGCCAGCAAAATTCCAAAGTAAATTACCAGCGCCCGCATGTGGAAGACCCGTAGTGCTACTGCCTTAAAGTCAGGCGCACCCTGCCAAAGGATGGATTCCCCCTTTGGCAATTTCTCGGGCAAACCGAGCTGAGCCTCAAACTCATGCTCCGGACTTGTATGCAGATTAGGATTCATAGGATTGGCTCCTGGCGATCTGGCGTAGCGTATAAAGTACCGCCGCCGTAGTACGCCATGACCTTCTCTTCTTCCAATAAGGTAATTTGCTCTGGATGCTTCGTTGTAGGCACATGGGCAAACTGGGTCGATAAAATCGATTGCACCGTAATTTGCTCTTTGCCAATTCGGCTGAAGTTCATTGGCAGTAATACCGTTTTACCGCTGCCCAACTTAACTTCCAAGTACCGAATCGTCACTTCCATATGATCGACCCAAGCATCCGCAACAGTACCGGCCAAATTACCGTCGGCGCCCACCACTTTCATACCAATGGGGTTACGGTCTTTGCTCGATAAACCAAACTCGGGCAATAAACGCAGTGGCCGAATGCGGGCATGGCCCTCTAAGTCATAGTCAACATGATCGGCGCGCTGCGCATACGATCCTGGACCTACCCCAGCCAGCATGGGATTACCGGTCGGCTGCAACGGCGCGCCATTCCAGGGATGCGCTGGCTCAGCGGCAATGCGTTCCACCTCGGGCGGCGTAGGCAACGGTGCTGTATAGGTTTTACCGAATTCGGTTTTATACGTCACTGGCCGCGGCATGCCCAAAATACCATCCTCGCGGCGTACTTTGCCATAACGCTCAGTCTCGAGCGGAAAGCCTTCACGCTTACCTTCAAGGGTCAAGTAAATTACCAGCCCAATGAAAAAAAGCAAAAAGATATAAAAAGCGATTTGTGCTACATCAATGTATTGCGTTATTGCTCCGGTTCCCATTTTCTACTCCTTTACAAAATTAACTAGCCTGGAAAATCAGCTAAACCAAACTTTTTGATACCTGAAACAGAGCGCTGATGGCGACTTGCCACCAAAGGCCCTAATGCCACTAGTGTTGCAAACAACAAATAAATCTCAATGTGATACACCACGCTATATCCGGTGCCCGCACCATTCAATACAGGCCCAATTGCGCCACTGGTCGCTAAGGTGGAAACGCCATCCCGAATCACGCCGCCAATCGACATGCCGATACCGGAACAGGTTGCCGTGACAGCGCCCCAGGCACCAATCACCATCCCGGTCATATTGTCTTGGTCGATGCTCATGGCAATCGTCAGCGTACTCACTGCAAACAATCCACCGCCAAATCCAATTAAAAATGCACCGACCCGAAACAAACTAGCAGAATTGAGGGGCTCTGAAAAAATCACCGACGTAAATGCCAGTAGACCAACCAACAAGCCAATCGAGGCAATTCGGTAAGCATTAATGCCCTTCACTAGCCAGCGGGCGGACAGGATAAAGGCGAGTAGCGATCCACCTGAAATCAAAGCCGTTAATAAGCTCGTTGCCGACACACTTAAGCCCAAAATCTCGCCACCGTAAGGCTCTAAGATAACGTCTTGCATGCTAAACGCCATAGTTCCCAAGCCCAGCATAATTAGAAAGCGCTTCACTTGGTGCATCGCCATAAATGCTTTCCATGACTCTGAAAATGCGGGCCGCTCAATACTAGGGTGGGTTTTGTGCGGCTGGCGCACCTCTTGTTTCCACAAGGCAATGAGATTCAGAATTAAAGTGACCGATGCCGCCCCCTGAATCACCTGGATTAATTGAATTTGAGTAAAGGGCTTTAATAGCAAACTAAAAACAATACCGCTCACCACCATACCAACCAGTAGCATCACATACATCAGGGCAACGACACGGGGGCGATTTTTTGGTTCGGCCAAATCCGTTGCTAATGCTAAGCCTGCAGTTTGGGTTGTCTGCATCCCGGCGCCAACCAGCAAAAAGGCAAGCGCACTCGCAATATAACTAAACCAAATTGGCCAGTGGGTATCGCCAGACATCAAGATCAGAGCAAATGGCATGATCGCCAAGCCACCAAATTGCAACCAGGTACCGATCCAAATATAGGGCACGCGTTTCCAGCCCAAAATCGAGCGATGGGTATCTGAGCGATAACCAATCAGCGCCCGAAACGGCGCAAAGATCAACGGTAAGGCAACCATTAACGCCACCATCCAAGCGCTCATACCCATTTCAACAATCATCACGCGGTTCAGGGTGCCGATGAGCAAGGTCGCAGCCATGCCTACCGTCACTTGGAATAAAGACAAACGCAATAAACGGCTCAGCGGTAAGTCGGCTGTAGCGACATCCGCAAACGGCAAGAAGCGCGGATTAATCCGCGTCCATGCTTTGGCCGTTTTAAAAAATTGCATCATGAGAAACGACGAAGCTCCATGATTTGCGATTGGTAAAAGCCACTGGAAATGCGCAAGGTAAAGCTCACGCGCCAGCTGTGCAGCAGTTTGGACTGACCAACTAGATCCCGTAATTTTTGTTCGCTCACGGGTTCAATAAAGGGTGCGCGGTCTTTGCGTGGAAATAGGCGCCCTACTCGAATCATGATTTCGAGCAGAGCAGAGCTGGGTGCGAAGGTGAAGATAATCTTCTGATGGGTGCGCTCTGCCAAACGCTCCAGCACATTGACCATGTCATCTGACTGGTAATGGATCATCGAATCCATGCCCACAACATAATCAAACTCCCCGAAAGCCTCATCAAGCATGTCGCCCGAGTGAAAGGCAATATTCTGGCGCTCTTCCGCAGGAATACGCTCCTGCGCCAACTCAACTAACTTGGGTGATAAATCCACTGCAACCACCTTGGCACCGCGCTTTGCCATTTCTAAAGCCAACGCGCCGGTACCGCAACCCGCATCCAAGATCCGCTTACCGCTTAAGTCTTCTGGCAAGCGGTTCAAAATGCGTTGGCGGGTTTGGTCCCTGCCCGCACGGACCGTCGCCCGAATGCCGCTCACCGGTGCATCGGAGGTGAGCTTAGCCCACGCATCGACTGCGGTCCGGTCGAAGTAGTTCTTCAGCTTCGTACGGCGATCTTGGTATGACATTTCAGCCATGTTTAATCAAATCCCAGTAAGTCAAAAATTTCACGATCTTTTAATGATTCCGTCAATATTGGATCATCGTCAAGCAATAAGCTGGCAGCCAAGCGTAAGTACTCTGCTTTCACTGCCTCAATCTCAGGAGTCGATTCCATTTCAAAAATGGTGCACTTCTTGAGGCGACTACGACGAATAGCATCCAAATCCGGAAAATGTGCCATGGTCTTGAGGCCAACCCGCGTATTGAACTTATCAATTTGATCGGTGTCTTTACTGCGGTTCGCGATCACACCACCCAAACGGACGTTGTAGTTTTTTGCTTTTGCGCTAATCGCCTGAACGATGCGATTCATCGCAAAGATCGAATCGAAATCATTGGCAGCCACAATCAATGCCCGGTCAGCATGCTGCAATGGGGCAGCAAAGCCACCGCAAACAACGTCGCCCAAGACATCAAAGATAACCACATCGGTATCTTCTAAGAGGTGATGTTCTTTGAGTAATTTCACAGTCTGGCCAACCACATAGCCGCCGCAGCCGGTTCCAGCGGGAGGGCCGCCTGCCTCTACGCACATCACGCCATTAAAGCCTTCGTAGACAAAGTCTTCCACCTTTAATTCTTCTGAGTGAAAGTCCACGGTCTCCAAAATATCAATCACGGTTGGCACTAACTTACCGGTCAAGGTGAAGGTCGAGTCATGCTTGGGATCGCAGCCAATTTGAATGACTTTTTTACCCAGCATGGAAAACGCTGCCGATAGGTTTGAAGAGGTTGTGCTTTTGCCAATACCGCCTTTGCCATAAATGGCAAATACTTTGGCGTTGCCAATTTTCTCTAGGGGATCCAAGTGGACCTGGACGCTGCCCTCACCATCGGGTGGTTTGCGGGTTGTAATTTCAGAGATGGGTACGCTGACGGTATTCATTAAATTGCTACTCCTTCGTAAACACCTTCTAATCTATCTTCAAAATCTTGTGCAACGCGGCGCAAGGTTTCTAGTACAGATGGTTCGGGCTTCCAATATTGCCTTTCAGAGGCTTCTAAAAGGCGGTTTGCTACTTTGACTGAGGCGGCTGGATTAAGGCGCATAAGACGCTCGCGCATATCGGCATCCAAGATAAACGTTTGGGTGAGCTGCTGGTAAACCCAAGGCTCGACTTGGCCGGTGGTGGCTGACCAACCAATGGTATTCGTGAGGTGCGATTCAATTTGACGTACACCCTCGTAACCGTGCTTGAGCATGCCCTCGTACCACTTTGGATTAAGCATGCGCGACCGTGTCTCTAATGCCACTTGCTCGTTTAAGGTACGGACCACGCTCTCACCTTTGGTTTGATCGCCGATGTAAACCGGTGGCGCTTTACCACCTTTGGCGCGCTTCACGGCACGACTAATTCCGCCCAAGGTATCGAAGTAGGTGTCAATGGTGGTGACGCCGAGCTCGATTGAGTCGAGGTTTTGATAGGTCAACTCCACATCCGCCAAAATGCGCTGGAGTAATTCTTTTTGTGCTTGGGGACGACCATTACGGCCATAAGCAAAACTCTTGCGGCTGGTATAGGTCTCAGCCAACTCATCTTCGTCTTCCCATAAGCCGTTATCCACCATCATGTTGACATTGGCACCATAGGCGCTCTCGGCATTGCCATACACACGCAAAGCGGCTGTCTCTAAATCGCAACCGGTTTTTGCTTGGTAATCGAGTGCATGCTTGCGAACGAAATTCTGATCCAGCGGCTCGTCGGCTGCTGCTGCCAAATATGCTGCTTCAGCAAGCACTTTGACCTGCAAAGGCATCAAGTCCCTAAAGATTCCTGAAATGGATACCATCACATCAATCCGGGGACGTCCCAGCTCTACCAATGGAATTAAGCTTGCGCCTGCAACTCGGCCAAAGCTATCAAAGCGTGGCAAGGTTCCCATCAAGGCCAAAATTTGGGCAATCGGGCCGCCTTCGGTTTTGAGGTTATCGGTTCCCCACAATACGAGGGCAATGGATTCTGGCAAAGCATTGCCATCCGCCTGATAGCGCTCGAGTAATTTATTGGCCTGCATTTGCCCATCACGTACGGCAAATTTGCTGGGAATGCGGAATGGATCAAAGCCATGCACATTGCGACCGGTTGGCAATACATCGGGATTGCGCAGCACATCACCACCGGGTGCAGGCCGAATGTAACGACCATCCAAGGCGCGGTAGATGCCTTGCAGCTCGCTGTCTTCTTGCATGAGCCGATCCATCTTGACTAGGCCATCCAACTGTTCACGCATTGCATCGGAGAGCGACAAGTTGTTTTCGGTAATGGAGCGATCAACGGTGGCGCCCTCTACCAATCCGGCAATAATGGCGCGATCGAGTATCTTCGCTGGGCCATCGCCGGCTTGAGCCGAGCTCATCAGCATATCAATCCGCTCTTCTTTGCTCAGCGCATTGCCAAGCACATGCAGCCCATGGGGAATCAAGGCGTATTCCATTTCCAGGATTTGCTCGGTCAGTTTATTCAAACTAGCCATAACGATTTGACGATCCATGGATTTCCAATTGGGCTCTAGGTCTACTAAATTGAGTTCAGCGGCTTGAACCTGAATCATCTCGATCAAATCCAATTGCTCGTTGGTATCGATGCTGACTGGTACATCATCCGTTTGGGTTGCTGGCGCCAGAGTACGCCACCGATCAAGCGATGCTTTGAGGTCAACCAAACCACGATACAAACCGGCTTGCGCTACTGGAGGGGTTAGATAGCTAACTAAAGTAGCTCCGGCACGGCGTTTAGCAATCGCACCTTCCGATGGATTATTCGAGGCGTAGATGTAAATATTAGGTAAATCACTAATCAAGCGATCTGGCCAGCAAGCGCCTGACATGCCGGACTGCTTGCCTGGCATAAATTCGAGTGCGCCATGGGTACCAAAATGCAATACGGCATTGGCATTAAAGTCTTCGCGAATGTAACGATAGAAGGCAGAGAAGGCATGGGTTGGTGCAAAGCCTTTTTCATACAAGAGGCGCATGGGATCACCCTCGTAGCCAAAGCCAGGCTGAATTGCTACAAGTACATTACCAAATTGCTTACCGAGCACAAATAAAGCGCTGCCGTTGGTTAGCATGCGTCCTGGAGCTGGGCCCCACTGCGCCTCAATCTCGTTTAACCAAGGCTCGCGCTTGACGTAATCATCCAAACCAATTTGCGTGTGCACATTGGCATCCATACTGAATTGCTGTGCATTACCGGTCAGCATTTGCTCACGCAAATCATCTACCGAGGCTGGAACATCGACAGCATATCCCTCATCGCGCAAGCCCTTGAGCGTATTGAATACCGACTCAAAGACACTTAAATGCGCTGCCGTACCAATGCGACCGGCATTGGGTGGGAAATTAAATATAACCAGCGCTACCTTACGGTCATGTTTTACCGTTTTACGCATTGCAATTAACTTGGTGACGCGCGCGGCCAGCATGGCGGTACGCTCAATGCAGGTGAACATGTCATGGGCATTGGTATTGACTTCAAAGGTGCAGGCTTTGTGGCAGCCAGTACAGGCAACCCCTGCTGCGCCAGCACGACCGCCGAAGACCATTGGATTCGTAGCGCCATCGAGCTCCGGAATCGCAATCATCAAGGTGTTTTCAACCGGCATTAAGCCCTGGTCTGATTTGCCCCAATCGCTAAGCGTTTGGAACTCGAGAGGGTGCGCCGCCAAGTAAGGAACATCCATTTTGGATAAAACTTCTTCGGCTGCTTTGGCATCGTTATAAGCAGGGCCACCAACCAAGGAGAATCCCGTTAAGGAAACCACGGCATCGACCGCACATGCGTCACCATTCATTAAGAAGGCATCAATCGCAGGTCTAGCATCAAGGCCCACTGCAAAAATAGGCACCACTTGCAAGCCTTGGGCTTCCATCGCAGCAATTACCGAGTCGTAATGCAGTGTATTGCCAGCCAAAATATAGGAACGCAGCAATAACAATCCAACACGGCCGCGTGATTTTTGATCAGACACTAATTTAGGTAAGTCACGCAGCTCTTCACTCATGCGGCCTTTGAGGCGTGGGTGATAGATTCCGGTCTCGGGGTAAATCAGTGGCTCAACACTTTTTTCTTGGCTACGCAATACCGCCCGCTCGCCTTGGGCATAGCGATTAATCAGGCTACGTACCATGTGGTACATATTTTCTTCTGAGCCGCCCAGCCAATATTGCAATGTTAGGAAATAAGCACGGACATCCTGGGCGCTACCAGGAATGAATTTCAGGATCTTCGGTAAACGGCGCAACATCCGCATTTGGGCGGCGCCACCGGTTTGTGCTTTTTCTTTATTGCCGCGCAAACGCTTGAGTAAAGCCATTAAGCCAGTAGCAGGCTTGCCCATATCAAAACTGCCCATGCGGGTTAATGTCACGATTTCTCCGGCAGACATCGCACAGACCATCGCGTCACACTCTAGACGCCTTGCTCTTAACGCCTCAATCACGGGCAAAAAGTGATCTTCCATGAACAACATCATGGAAACCACAATATCCGCCCGAGCAATGTCGTCGATACAGGCTTTGAGGGCTTTGGCATCAACCGTCCAACTCGAGGCCGCATGAATCGTTAGTGCTAAGCCGGGCATTTTCTTTTGCAAAGCAAAACGAGCGCGCTCGGTAGCGCTGACCAAATGGGTATCCATGGTCACGATCACTACCCGAATTGGTGTGTGATTAGCGGCCATAGTGTGCCTTTGCATCGTATAAGGTTTCAATCGTGATCATCGACAGCCCCTGCTCTATAGCAAAACGCTCTGTATTGCGACGGGCCTTTCCACGCACAAAGAAAGGAATTTTTCCAAGCTCTTTCATGGCATCGGGTGCCCATGCTGCTTCGCCTGCTACGGCATCAACTACTGCACTTGCGGTAACGCTGATTTGCTCTGCTGGTATTTCTGTTTTGGTCGGAGCTGCTGGAGCATGATTGACAGCACGATGACCCAGGTGCGATCCGGCGGCACTGGCATCAAACTCAAAGTCTTCACGGAACATCATGATGAGGTGCTCTTCTAAGCCCATCATCAAAGGATGAATCCAGGTATCAAACAAGACGTTTGCGCCTTCAAAACCCATTTGTGGGGAGTAGCGCGCTGGAAAATCCTGAACATGAATCGGCGCCGAAATCACGGCACATGGAATACCCAGGCGCTTGGCAATGTGGCGCTCCATTTGCGTACCGAGCATTAAATCGGGAGTGAGTTCACTGGCCTTTTGCTCTACTTCCAAATAATCATCCGTAATTAAGGCCTCTACACCGTAAAGCGCTGCAGCCTCACGTACGTCGCGGGCAAACTCGCGGCTATAGGTGCCAAGCCCAACCACCTCAAAGCCAATTTCTTGGCTAGCAACACGGGCAGCGGCAATCACGTGAGTGGCATCACCAAAAATGAAGACTCGCTTCCCGGTTAAGTAAGTTGAATCCACTGATTTGGCATACCACTGCGCACGACTATTCTGGTAGCGATCGACCATGCTGGCATCCAGTCCTGCGAGGGCCACGACTTCAGCAATAAATTCGGTAGTGGCATTGACTCCAATTGGAATGACTTTAGTTACAGGCTGACCAAAAGTCCGCGTTAGCCAGGATGCGGCTACACCGGCGATTTCAGGATATAGAACCACATTGAAGTCTGCCTCGCCCAAACGCTGCATGTCTGCAACGCTAGCGTTCAGGGGAGCCGTGACATTGACCGTAATACCCAACTCACCTAATAACTTCTGAATCTCATGCACATCATCGCGGTGCCGAAATCCGAGTGCGGTAGCGCCCAAAATATTACAGCTTGGCGCTTTACCCGCAGCGCGTGCAGCGGCCCGCTCTGCTACAAAGCTAGCTGCTGGCGCTTTGTTGGTCGGTGCTGAGAGCGTGCGCACCAACTGATAAAACGTTTCTGCAGCGCCCCAATTTTCTTTTTTCTGATACGAAGGCAATTCCAGTGGAATAACTGGAATTGGTAAGTTCAGCGCCCTTGCAAGACCAGCAGGATCATCTTGAATGAGTTCTGCTGTACAAGAAGCGCCAACCAACATGGCCTTGGGCTGAAAACGCGCATAAGCCTCACGGGTTGCATTCTTAAAGAGTTCTGCGGTATCGCCGCCCAAGTCGCGCGCCTGGAAGGTGGTGTATGTCACGGGAGGACGCTTTTTGGAACGCTCAATCATCGTGAACAGCAGATCGGCGTAGGTATCGCCTTGAGGGGAATGCAGTACGTAATGCACATCTTTCAGCGCTGTTGCAATGCGCATTGCGCCCACATGTGGAGGTCCTTCATAGGTCCAGAGTGTCAGTTGCATATTAGGCCGCCAATTTCATACGACGTTGCAATGGGCGGGCAAACAATTCAGCTAGGTCAGCTGCTTGCTCGTAACCGTGGACTGGACTAAATACCAACTCAATCGACCATTTGGTGGTGATGCCTTCTGCCTCTAGGGGATTGGCTAAACCCAAACCACACACAACAATGTCGGGGCTATCTTCACGGCAACGATCGAGTTGCTTTTCAACATCCTGCCCTTCTACTAGGCGAACATCGCTTGGTAGGAGTGCTAACTCTTGGGCTAAATGCTGGCGATGCAAATACGGTGTACCGACCTCTAATAAGGTCATACCCATCTCGTTGTGCAAGAAACGAGCTAAAGGAATTTCCAACTGCGAATCGGGGAAAAAGGAAATGGTTTTTTGATTTAGGATTGCTTTGTAGCGCTCTAAAGCCGATTGTGCGCGAGCCCTTCTGGGGGCTGTTACGCGCTCAAAATCAGCGTCTGAGATGCCCCATTCTTTGGCAGCAGCTGCCAACCAGTGGCTTGTTCCCTCTACACCAAATGGGAATGGCGCATCGAGGCGCTGGGCGCCACGCTCATCAAATAAGCGTCCTGTTTCAGCCAGGAAAGGCTGGGCTAGTAAATAGCGTGTGTTGGCATCCACCGTAATCAGATCGCCGCTGTGGCGTGGCGGAAAGAATGACACTGCATCGATGCCAAGCTCATTAAAGACCCGCCGAAATTGATCTTCTACAACATCGGGCAAGCAACCGACGATCACTAGGTTCTTCGTATCTGAATTTACTGAACTAGTATTGCTTCCATTGGAATTAGGTAGCTCTTTTACCAACGCTGCCAAGCAGGCATCTTCGCCCTGCGTAAAGGTAGTTTCGATACCGCTACCGGAGTAACTTAAGATCCGACATTGCTGAATAAACTGCTTACCCAGGCGCTCAGCAGCGCGCGAAAGATCCAGTTTGATGACTTCGGATGGGCATGATCCAACTAAAAATAGTAACTTGATATCTGGCCGACGGCTAAGTAATTTAGTTACTACCTTATCGAGCTCTTCGTTGGCATCAGCAATTCCGGCTAAATCACGGTCATCAATAATGGCCGTTGCAAAACGGGGTTCTGCAAAAATCATCACGCCAGCAGCCGACTGAATCAGATGGGCGCATGTACGGGATCCCACTACCAAGAAAAACGCATCTTGTATTTTGCGATGCAGCCAGATAATGCCAGTGAGGCCACAAAAAACCTCACGCTGGCCCTTTTCTTTCATGATTGGAATGTCGCGACTCGCGTCACGCACAGGGCTTAGATTAGGTGTCGTAATGGCGTTCATGTAGCCATTCCTCCACTGATATTGCGTTCTTCTTCCAAAACTGTCTCGTCAGACACGCCCTCATACCGCGCCACCCTCAGCTTCCATAGAAACTGAGCTGCATTTATAAGGTAAGCGACGTATGCAGCCAAAGCCAAGTAAATTAATTCGTTTGCGCTGAGTGTGCCGTTCCACAAGAAATAGAGGTAAGCAGTATGGAGCGCTAGAACCAGCATGCTAAAGACATCTTCCCAAAAGAAACTCTCGGCAAATAGGTATTTACCAAAAACAACCTTTTCCCAAATCGATCCAGTAATCATGATGAGATACAGGGCAATCGTTTTAATCACGATCGATACCGTCGCTATTTCATAGCCATCGCCGGTAAAGAGGTAGCGAATGACTAAACAAAAACTGACAATAAAGATAAGAAATTGAACGGGAGCAAGAATCCCTTGTACCAAGGTCCACACAGATTCATTGCGCCGTTTGCGCTGATCTGGTGTGTAGAGGGGTTTAGTCAAATTACTCACGTTTTTGCTTTGTTTATTTCATTGAATGTGTAAACAAAACTTTACGACTAATTTACTTTACAAAATACCGTATTTACCCTTACTTAATAGGGTTTACCCTTAATTATGGTGTTTATTTAGGCATTATTCTGTCAATAATGTAATAATTAATTTACGTTGTAATTTATTTTATTTTATGACGCCTACCTTTAAACGAGCCTGTTATGTTGGCAAAAAAAGAAACACAGAAACCATCCGTTGATGTGCCCGCCCTAGACACTGGCAAAGTGCTTGCTATGGTTAAGGAAATTGGCCGCGTAAATCAAACGGGCAAGCGGGATTGGATTGAAGACCGTCTACTCAATACCATTCTGGATGTCGGCGCGCTCGAATTAAAACCGCATTCATCACGCCTCACCTGGCAAATTATTGAAGATCATGCAGATGGGTTTGTCGCGCTGATTACACGCGATGGCCCACAAAAAACGGAGCAATACATTGCCGAGCTATTGAACTTGGGAATGGGTATTGATTTAATTGTACTGGAGCTAATACCATGCATAGCACGGAAGCTCGGCAATCAATGGGCAAGTGATACTCTCAGCTTTGCGGAAGTCACGATTGCTACTGGTCGTTTGCAGAAATTAATCTACAGCTTAGATCATTTATTTCAAGAGACGCGAACGCACGCAGCTACTACGCATACGATCTTAATTAGTGCTGCACCAGGCTCACACCACACATTAGGGCCGCTGATTTTATCGAATTACTTTACCTGGGCCGGATGGAGTGTGCTGAGCCAAAGTGCGCCAAGTGAGAACTTTATTGAAACGACGGTTGCTAGTAAATCCCTTACCGCTATTGCGGTTAGCATTGCCGATTACGATCAATTGGATCGGCTACCCAAACTCATTCAATCGATCCGTAGTAAGTCGCTCAACCCTGCAATCATCGTACTCACCGGGGGATCACTATATATTTCGGATGCAATGTCCTTTGGGCATATTAAAGCAGACATTAAATCCAGCACACCCGAAGAAGCATTGCATCAGATCAATCGAATCTTGAACATTACAACTGAAGTCCGTTCATCGATTTCAGCCTTAAATAATTAAAATAATAAATGGCTCTAGACGTAGACACCAATCACAGTATAGACGCAGTAGACATTAAGACCGCCGTCTCTTTAGTAGCCTATTCTGCCGATGTTGTTTTTGTTCTCGATGCCAACGGAACTATTCGCGATGTGGTGAATGCTGAAAAAATTGGTATCGAAGACAGTAGCGGTCTGGTGAATAAAAAATGGATGGATACAACTGCAATCGACAGCCATCCTAAAGTGCATGCCTTGATGGACACTAATGCGATGGAAGGCACTCAAAAATGGCGGCAAATTAATCAACTCCTGCCGGATGGAAAATCCTTACCCATTTTATTCAGCACGGTACGCCTTCCTAAACAAAAATCAGTTTTAGCCATCGGGCGCGACCTTCGAAATATTTCAACCTTACAGCAGCGACTAGTAGAGGCACAGCAGGAAATTGAGCGTGACTACACGCGTCTGCAAGCCATTGAAAATCGTTACTCGCAGTTATTTAACATTACTGATCAGGCCTATTTGCTGATCGACAGCCAAACGCTCCGAATTATGGAAGCCAATAAGGCAGCCGGCACCTTACTGGGTGACCCCAAAAAATTGGTTGGAAAGGCCATTGGCGACTTGTTCTCGAAGGCGGATCAAGAGGTCATTCAGGACTATTTTGCCGATTTTAAGATTAGCAATTTGCAGCAAAACCGAGTAGTTCACTTACTTAATACAGCGGCTGAGATTGAAATTACAAGCGCCTTACTGCGTGAGGGTCGGCAAAGTGTTTATCTCGTTAGCCTCAATACACTATCTATTAATACTGCCGCTATTAATTATGGCGAGCAAAGTGCCTTGGTATTAAAAGCAATTGAAGAATCGAGTGATGCGTTTGTGGTAACTAATTTGCAGGGCTTAATTCTGTCCTCCAATAAAGCATTTACACAAATGACCCATTCTGCACAAGCAGAATATGTGATTGGCAAGTCACTCGAGCAGTGGCTTGGACGCTCCACCATTGATTTACGAATTCTCTTAAATACATTACGTGAGCATGGTGTAATTAAGAACTATGCCACTACCATTACCAGCTATGATGGCGGTTCGCCTTTAGAAGCGGAAATATCCGGGGTTGATGTTCGCTCCCATAATCCCCGTGCCTTTGCATTTAGCATCCGCAGCATCTCTAAACGTGCTAAACAACCTGGCCCAACCCCCAGCAATATCGAAAAAAACGCACGACACCTCACTGAGCTCGTTGGTAAAGTTCCCCTTAAAGGAATTGTGACGGAGACAACCGACATCATCGAAAAGCTGTGCATTATTTCTGCTTTAGAGCTGACCATGTCGAATCGTGCTTCTGCCGCAGAATTATTAGGCCTATCCCGTCAGGGTCTCTACATTAAGATGCGTCGTTTTGGCATTATTGAGAATAGCGCCCTCGAAGACAACGACTCCTAGATTACGTCAGTATGCGCAATCAAACCGCAGTATTAGTGTTAGTCGATATTGCGCCCGATTCATTCCTCTGGGGGCTATCCCGCTATGTGATTGGACGCTTTTCTCTGTACAACATTCCGGGGCTACAGTTTTTTAAAGTGTTGGGTTCTGGGTTTGAAGGCGGCTTTAGTACCAAGCCTAGCCTTCATAAACAAGGTTTGTTTTGCGTATTCGATAGCGAGCATCATGCCAAGCAATTCCGAGCGCATTCAAAACTCGTTCAGGCCTATATGAACCACTCGCGTGAATTCTTTGCAGTAAGCTTAAATGCATTCAGTACACGCGGCTCCTGGGCCAATACCCAATTGGACATTACAGCCAAAGCCCCAGTATCTGGACCGATTGCTTCATTAACGCGTGCATCCATCAAACCCCTGAAGGCCAATGCGTTTTGGAAAAAGGCTCAGCCTGCTGAGGTCTCGATTAATCAGTCGGAAGGGGTGATTCTGAGCGCCGGTCTTGGTGAAGCGCCTTACCTACGGCAAGCAACGTTTACGATCTGGGAAGATGAGACTGCGCTCAATACCTATGCACAGCAAGGTGCGCACCTCGCTGCAATCAAAGCAGCCTATGGGCAGCAGTACTTTTCAGAATCGATGTTCACGCGCTTTACCCCATCTGATATGGAAGGTACTTGGCGAGGTAAACACTATGGCTAGGATATGAGTAGCGAACGCGTCGTGGTTATTGGCGGGGGTATTGGCGGTTTGTGCGCCTGCCTTGAACTTGCCCACCTCGGCTTTGACGTGACTCTGCTTGAAAAAGAACAGGCGCTTGGCGGAAAAATTCGCCAGGTTGCTGTTGGCGCTCCTAATGATCTAGGGTTGGTTGATTCAGGCCCCACCGTATTTACGATGCGCTGGGTATTTGAGCAACTCTTTGATGCCTGTGGCGAGTCATTCTCCTCGCATGTGCAAACCGACCCATTGACGATCTTAGCGCGGCACACTTGGGGCGAGCATTATTTGGATCTCTTCGCTGATCGCCAGCAAAGTGCCGATGCGATTGCCGCATTTTCTAGCCCAGCTGAAGCAAAAGCATTTTTAGAGTTCTGCGCAATGGCTAAGAAAGTCTATGAGTCGCTGGAGAAACCTTTTATTCAGTCTGCTAGGCCGTCGATGGCAGGGATGATGGGGTCACTGGGCATCATGAAATCCATGCCACTAATGGCAATCGGACCCTTTAGTGATCTCTGGTCCTCGCTGGGAAAATACTTTAAAGACCATCGCCTACACCAACTCTTTGGTCGCTACGCCACCTATTGCGGTTCCTCGCCCTTTTTGGCCCCGGCAACCTTAATGCTGATTGCCCAGGTTGAAATGGATGGAGTTTGGTCGGTACGCGGCGGCATGGCTGAAATCCCGAAAGCCATTGCACGCTTGGCGCAAAGTAAAGGAGCTCGCATTCGAACGAATGCAGCCGTGCATGCGATTCATCAGCAGCACAATCGCATTGAGTCGATTGAACTAGCCGACGGCGAGCGTATACCGGCAGACTATGTTGTTTTTAATGGCGATATCAATGTACTGCGACAGGGATTAATGGGCACATCCATGCGCTCGGCCGTATCCAATTCCATTCCAACCAGCAGATCACTCTCGGCGCTAACCTGGTCGATGAAAGTCAAGACCAGCGGCTTTCCATTGGTACGTCATAACGTCTTTTTTAATCGCAATTATTCTCGCGAATTCACTGATATTTTTCAAAACAAAGCCTACCCCAATGAGCCCACCGTCTACGTCTGCGCCCAAGATAGAAACGATAGCGGTGCTGACTTAAAGCAAGAAGAGCGACTACTGTGCCTTGTCAATGCACCCGCCATTGGTGACCATGAAATTAACCAGAAGGAAATCGACCGATGCGAGCAAACCGCATTTACCCTACTCAAGCAATGTGGCCTGGAGATTCAGGAGTCCAGCCATTCAACCATCCGAACATCGCCAACGGAATTCAATCGCCTGTTTCCGGGTCGCGGGGGAGCGCTGTATGGCCAAGCAACCCACGGTTGGATGAGTTCATTCCAGCGCTCCAATGCGCTGACGCAAATCGAGAATCTCTTTCTGGTGGGCGGCAGCGTACATCCGGGCCCGGGAGTGCCAATGGCGGCTTTGTCCGGTCGACAGGCGGTCGCAGCGCTGATGGCGCGCCGCAATTCAACCAAGCGGTAGATCCTGGCAATTACCTCTGGTGGTATGTTGATGCGCTGAGCGATGATGGACAGCATGGGATCAGCATCATTGCCTTTGTTGGTAGTGTCTTCTCACCCTACTATGCGTGGGCTAATCGTTCACAGCCAGCCGATGCCAATGACTACTGCGCACTCAATGTGGCAATCTACAGCCCCGGTAATAAACGCTGGACCATGACCGAGCGCGGTGGCAAATGGGTGCAACGCGATCAACATACCTTTCAGATTGGCCCTAGCGCCCTCCACTGGAATGGCAACTGCCTCACTATTGAGATTGCTGAGCGTGCGATTCCGTTTGGCCAAAAGGTCGCTGGCACGATCAAAGTCTATCCAGAACAGCTATTTCAGTTCACAACGCCATTGGATGACGCAGAAAAACACCGCTGGGGTCCGATTGCGCCATCGGCCCGCGTCGAGGTCAATATGCATCACCCTAAACTAAGTTGGCAAGGCCATGCCTACTTTGATTCGAACGAAGGAGACGAGGCGATCAGTGTCCCATTTACAGAATGGGATTGGTCGCGCGCTTCGATGAAAGACGGTAGTACTGCCGTGATATACGATGTCCGCCAAAAATCAGGGGTTGAGCGGCTAATTGCAATGCGCTTCAAGCCCGATGGGAGTGTTGAGCCATTTGAGGCTCCAGCTCGCCAAGCCCTCAAGAAAACCGGCTGGCGCATTCAGCGCCACATGCGCACCGATGCCAATACTCTGGCCGCCACCAGCCAACTCCTCGAAGATACGCCTTTTTATGCGCGCTCGATTTTGCAATCCACTCTGCTCGGAGAAAAGGTAACGTCGATGCATGAAACACTCAACGTACCACGCCTTGTGGCAACGAGTACCCAGTTAATGTTGCCATGGCGCATGCCACGCATACCCAAGATATTTTCCTAAAGTTACTACTTTAGTTATCTAGCTGATTTAAGCAGCAGCCTTTTCTGGCTGCATAAAGGCATCATAGTTTTGAATGCGGCGGCGCTCTACGCGCTCCATTAAATTAATCACCCAAATCATGCGATCCTCAATCGAACCTTCGTAATGGGCATGCGGATCATTGGGAAGTACTGCTTCCACCAAAAACTGCAATTCGGCTATGGGCTCTTGGGTTGTGTGTAATTTAGGGCTGTAAATACCAGCCATAAAGGCCTGACCCATCAATAGTAATTTTTTGGAGAATGGCACCACTGCACGGTGATTGATTGAATTCATACCGCGTCGCTCGACTTCACGACCGATTTCACAATAAATCAAACGCGCTGCTGAAATAGCCGCACGGCAATTGCGAGGTAGTCCAGCAACTCCGGCAATGGAGCGCTGATACATGGCATCGGCAGTCTTTAATAAACGCGACACAATGGAACCAAGCGCTTCACTGAATACGGGATCTTTGAGCCAGGCATCGGGATCAATTCCAACCTCACGCATCCAGCTTCGGGGCAAATACAGGCGGCCATTGCGGGCATCCTCACCCACATCACGTGCAATATTGGTTAATTGCATGGCCAAACCCAACTCACAAGCACGTTGCAGTACGACTGGATCACGCACACCCATGATGAGGGTCATCATGACCCCAACCGTAGAGGCAACTCGGGCGCCATAAGCCTGTAAATCTTCGATGGTTTCATAGCGACGGCCATCGCGATCCCACTCGAATCCCTCAATTAAGGCTTCAAGCAAAATCTTTGGGATGCCAAATCGCTCCACTACCAATGCAAGGGCACGATCTGCAGGCACATCAATCGGCTCTTGCTTGTAAATTCGAGCGAGTCGCTCTTGAATTTGGGGAATCACATCAGCGCTGGCATTCTGATCATCGACCAAGTCATCCAATAGGCGGCAAAAGGCATACAACGCGGTTGCCGAGCTCCGAATATTACTTGGCAAAATTTTAGAGGCAGCAAAGAACGATTTAGATCCGTCTTTCATGAGTTCAGTACAAGTACGCAAATCCAGCTGAAAGCCAAATTCAGCAGTAATAGCGCGGACGGTATTAAGTTGCTGCATACGCACCCTGCTTCAAATACGCATTGCTAACTGGCTCAATGACAGAATCAAATGCTTTTGCTGAAGATAGTACCCCCGGAATACCAGCTCCAGGGTGGGTGCTGGCACCAACCATATACAAACCAGCAATATCTTCGCTGCGGTTGTGTGGCCTAAACCAAGCACTCTGCGTTAGCAAGGGCTCAAGACCAAATGCAGCACCTTTATGTGACAGCAATCGGTCTTTAAAGTCTTGCGGCGTCATCATGAATGACTCAGTAATATTGGCTTGCAAATCCGGCATCACGGTACTTTCCAGCATATTGGCTATGGCCTGACGATACGACTCTGCCACCGCCTGCCAGTCCGTTCCGCTATCCAAATGGGGTACTGGAGACAAAACATAAAACGTATCGCAGCCCTCTGGCGCCATCGATGGATCCGTTGCCGTTGGACGATGCAAGTACAAACTAAAGTCTTTTGCCAGGTGATGCTTTTTGAAAATATCATCCAGCAGGGTTTTATAGCGCTCACCCAGCAGCATCATGTGGTGCGGTAATTCAGGGTATTTTTTCTTGGTTCCAAAGTACCAAACAAATAAGCTCATGGAGTACTTGCCGTTATCGACTTTTTTATCCGTCCACACTTTGCGATATTTAGCATCGACTAGATTCTTATAGGTCCAGGCGGTATCCGCATTGGAGACTACTAAATCAGAGTAGAGCACCTGGCCATTTTCAAGCGTGACACCAGTAACTTGATTGTCTTCAATATTTATTTTACGGACAGTGGAGTTATAACGAACCTCAACACCCTGCTCGCCCAGTAACTTAACTAATCCCTGAATCAGTTTGCCTGTACCGCCCATCACCGAGTGCACGCCCCACTTACGCTCTAAGGCATTGATCAGGGAATAGACTGCTGTCACCGAGAAAGGATTTCCCCCAATCAGCAGCGGATGAAAGCTCATTACTTCACGCAACTGTGGATTTTTAATGTGCTTCGCGACCAAGGAATACAAATTATTCCACGCGCGCATCTTGACAAGACTTGGAAAGGCTTTTGCTAGGTCGATCAGATTCTGAAAACAGAAATCGCCCAACTCTTCAAAGCCTAACTTGTAGCATTTTTCCGCCTCTTTTAAAAAGCGCTCATATCCTGGTAAGTCGGATGGCTCAAATCTAGCCACTTCTGCGCGCATTTTTTCTGGGTCGCCGGTGTAATGAAAAATGCGACCGTCTGCAAAGCGGACTTGATAAAACGGATCCATTAAACGCAGATCGACGTCGTCTTTCATGTCGCGACCACATAAGGTCCACAATTCTTCCAGTAGAAATGGGGCGGTGATGATGGTGGGGCCAGCATCAAAGGTATAGCCATTGCGGCGATGCACATAGGCACGGCCGCCGGGTGAATCGAGGCGCTCAAGCACCGTTACCTCATAACCCTTCACTGCTAGCCGAATTGCTGCGGCCAAGCCGCCAAAGCCACTGCCAATCACAATGGCCCGAGCGCCTGTCTTTTTAGCGCCGCCTAAAACAGCCAGCTCGGGTAATTTAAATCGATCGACCTTTTGGTCCATCACTACTCCCAATGATTAGCAGTGCTTGAAAACCAAGTCCCACTTACTTCTGTTGCGCTACGGTTACTGGCTTTACCGCTGGTGGCCCAACCAAGTAAGGGTAATCTTTTAGCATGCTTTTACCCAATAGCGGTTTATTCACTCCTTGATGGCAAGTTGCACAATTTGCCTTTGCAACATCCCCGTCAGGCCCTAAGCGGTTCGGCGGAAAAATCGATGTGATGGGCACGATGTAATTACTGTTCACGTCCTTTACCATCTGTATGCCATGCCATGCTTGAACTCGCTGCGGTGGGCTTTGCTCCCAATCGGCAAAGGCTCTGGAGTTATGGCAATACGTACAATTGACGCCCAAGGCATTCGATTGATGAATCATTATCGCGAACACTGATTCGGTTTCTTGGATCGATTTCACATGCCCGTTCGGTAAAGCCGTGGGTCCTGTTACACGAGCAGCATCTTTACCAGCCAAAAAGTAACTCGAGAAAGGCTGATTCGGTAAATCGGAATAGCCGACCACTGGCGAAGGTGCATTCTGTCCATTGCGATTACCCAGCATGCCACCTTTCTTTTTCTCTGCTGTATCAAACCAAATTTCTTTTGGCACGGCATTACCACGATGGCAGGTGTAGCACGTTACACCCGTATCTTTGACGTGGGCATTCCAATTGGAATTAATGTTTTGTGTCATCTGAATCATTGTTCGCGAAACATTTTTGGTATAAACCGAATCGTCTGCAAAGTTCTGCACATTGTGGCAATAGCCGCAGCCTTCATTTGGCGCAATCCAAGCCGTCATTGCCACCATGAAACTGGTGAACTGAGCCTCACTTAAGTTACCCAGCACTTTGACGTTTTTGTATACCGCACTTGCCTTGGGGCCGTCTGGCGATGCAGCTACGCTCGCAGGAACGATATTTTCAGCCGCTAACTTTTCCTGTGTACGGGGATTATTGATTTCCACCATTGCAGTGCCACGAAAACCAGTTTGCACAGCATCAATCGGTGGTCGCTCACAACCCGTTAACAGGGTCGCCGAGGCGAGACCTAAAATAATCAGTAATTTATTCAATCCGGCTTTCATTATTTTGCTCCCTGAATAGCGGCAGGTGCCATTGGTGCACTCAGTGCAGGATCGGCAACTACTTCAAAGTAGGCAGGGTATGCCGGAGCAATACCGTGCTTAACTCCCCACAGATACCAGTTATCAACCACGGTACCCGTTAACAAGATGCCAATACCACCTGTGATTGGAGTTAATACTGCAAACCACCAAGCCCAACGGTGAATCGATTCCATCGTGGCATTAAAGCCCATGGTCCAGCGCCAGAAAAGGCCGGCGCGTTCGGATGCCGTTCCACGATCAACAATTTGCTCAATCTCACGCTCGCCACCAAAACGGCTTACAGCCAAGATGGTTGCGCCGTGCATCGCAAAGAGCAATACCGATCCATACAAGAACACAATCGACAGCATATGGAAGGGGTTGTAGAACAAATTACCGTAACGAATAGAAAAGGCTGCAGTCCAGTCCAGGTGCGAGAAGATGCCAAATGGCACTGCCTCAGCCCAGCTACCCATCAGCACAGGACGAATTAAACCCAATACAAGGAACAACCAAATAGCAGCCGCAAATGCCCAAGGAACATGGGTTCCCATACCCAGTGCAATGGCACGTCGATAGGTTCGATACCACCACAACATAATCGAGATGGTAGTAAAGAGACCTACAATTAGCCACCAGCCGCCTTCATTCATGGGCGGAAAGGTCAGGCCATATTTAGGCGCAGGCGGATCCAGCGATAACCAAAACAATTGGCGTACAAACTGAATTGGGTTCCAATCTACCTGGGCCAGCATGTTTAAGCCAATTAAGACAAACGCAGTGATGCCAAACATCAATGAGGCAACACCAAGTCGGCCTAAATAAATGGGTCCAAGCTGCGCATTACCGATGACGCCCATGAGGTAACTAAAACCAAATGGCTTAGTACGCTCCCGCATATCGTAGGCATTGATCGGTACGCCATGACTGGCGGGGCCGGTTACTTGAGTTTGGGTAAATAAATTTTGATATTCCATCATGTTCTCCCCTATTAGCTCCAGATGGGCAAGTTAAGCCACCATGTCCACCATTCAGGCCATCCCTTTGTCCAGAATGGGCCGCTAATCACAATACAAACAGCACTCCAAAAGCCTGCTGATAAGGCTAAAAATAAACCAACCCGATGGATACCTAAAGTACCCACGGAGTAACCGATAATGTCCCTGAAAAAGGTATCTTCATGCTCGGGCGTTTTTACATTATGGCCAGGCTGCGGATTCGTTGATGACAAGATCAAAGCGCCGTGCAAGGACAATGCCAAGGTCGTAGTGAAGAAGAAAGTCACCGCTAGCATATGTGCAGGGTTGTAATGGAAGTGCAGGTACTGATACCCGGTATTCGATACCCAATCCAAATGACTCAAGATGCCGTAGGGGAAGCCATGTCCCCAAGCGCCCATCAAGACTGGACGTATAACCACTAAGGTGAAGTAGGCAAAAATTGCCATGCTGAAGGCGACAGGAACGTGGAGCCCCATGCCCAGTTTGCGGCAAATCTCTACCTCACGGAGTGCCCAGGATATAAAAGCGCCGAGAGCACAGATGGTGATGATTTGCCATAAACCGCCTTCCATCATCGGCGCAGGTCCTAGCCCGTAACTGATATCGGGCGGCGCAATATTAATTTGCCAGATATTCCAAACGCCGGATTGGGCAGCGCCCCACAGTATGAGCGCGGTACCTAAAAAGCTAAAGAAGATCGTCGTTACGCCAAAAAAACCAACATAGAATGGCCCAACCCAGAAATCAAATAGATCCCCGCCGATTAAGGTGCCACCGCGTACGCGGTATTTCTTTTCAAAATTGAGCATAGCCATTTATGCACTCCTTACAAAACGAGATCACTCTCATCTTTAATTAATCTGCCGTAAGCAGGTAGCTATCGCTAGATACCTGCTTACGCCGGTACAACAATTACTTCTTGGAAGCTGCAACTGCAGCTTGATACTCCGCTTGACTCAAGCCATCGAGCCATTTGTATTGAGTGGTACTCAATAGAATCAAATGAATCATTGCGGCCAAAGCAAAGAGAAAAACGCCCTGCGCAACCATCGCGCGTAGTGGGTCGTATAGTTTCCAAATTCTCCACATAATGTTTCTCCTAATTTAAGTAAGACATAAAGCTATAAACGCCACTTTCGACAGACTTAAAAAATGATGCGCTGTCTGAGCTTCCAAACAGCCAGCTTTTTTGAGATGCCGGCAAAGCAATCGTTAGCAAGGCAACCCCAAAGATCACTACATAACTAATTATAAAAATAAGTTTGAAAGACATTCTGTCGTTCACCAAATTTTTATTCAAAACTTCTGTATTTATCTTCATGATTCACCTCTTCACTTTATTTTCTAAAACTTAATTGCTGCTACTTAAAAAAACCATGGACGCCACGCCCATACGAGGATGTGCGCAACGACGGCGACAGCAGAAAATCCGAGAAGACCTTGCACATAAAATGCATGGAATTCTTGTGCCTCTGCATCGGTAAGCCCAGATATAGATCTGTTTTCACTCATGATGAATACTCCTTAAGACTGACCTTGCGGTCTTTTCTACATCACCCCTGTAGATTTGGGGACATGGCATGGTGGTGCCATATTCGGTTTGCCCTAACTGCAGGCTAATTGTTTGGTGTGCTCTCATACGGTTTCCATCACCCCTAAAGACGTTTTGGATTTATGCACACAATCAACTGTGACGCGTTCTAAATTTCCGCTACGCGCCTCGCGCTCGGACATATCGCGCAGGCGTTTTGCAACGGAAATCTGTGTCAACACAGGCTGGCCACTAATTAAGCGATTGAGCAGCAATTGCGCCTCGACATCCCATGGCATCGCATGAATTGCGGTTTGCAAACGGGCTGGAGTGGGATCAACCTTATCCATCTCTGTGCCCAAAGGCAGAATATGAAAGAGTGCATCAAACAGTGCATTGCATACTTCTTGAATTAAGTAAGCTGCGCCGGAATAACCCATATACGGGGTCCCGGTATGCCGACGAATAATTGCTCCTGGGAAGGATGCGGGAATGTAAGAGCAGCGTGCATTGACTTCGCTGGCATACATGCGCTCGTTGTAACTTCCAAACAAAACGAGTGGCGTTTTCTTTTGGACTAAATTGCGGATTTCGATGTTATCTGTTTTTTGGCCTGGCATTCTAGAGACTGCAAAGTTACATGGCAGACCCATTTCGGTTTCCAAGAAATGGCTGACGCCACGTGTGTAGGTTTCATTTGCCACAATTGCAAAGCTGGCGGTACCAAAAAAGTCCTGGGTCACCGAGCGCCACAAGTCCCATACTGGCTTTAAGGTCGTATTCTTTTCCAGCGCTATGAATGGCTCTGGATCAAGACCGGTTAATTCACCTAATTTACGCAAAAATGCCGTAGTTGAATGCATGCCTATTGGCGCTTGCAAATAAGGCCGCTCTAATGTTTCGCAGAGGAGGCGGCCAAACTCGCGGTACATGCAAATATTCACATCCGAATCAGCTAACTTCTCCACATCCGCTAAATGGCTGCTCAGCGGAAACACCATATTGATTTGGGCGCCAATGCCTTCAACCAAGCGCTTTATTTCTGCCAGGTCGCTGTATAGATTGAATGTGCCATAAGCAGGTCCAATGATATTTACCATTGGCTTTTCGCCGTCTTTTCGCGCTGGACGTGCTGGTATTTTCTTTAAACCGTATTCAGTCCACAACCAGTTCATCGCCCGGTTAGCGCACTGCCACTGATCTTCATCAATGGTTCTCGGTAAAAAGCGTTTAATTCCGGTTCCTTCTGGAGTAACGCCGCCGCCAATCATTTCAGCGATTGAGCCCGTTACTACTACCGCAGGTAAATCGGGATCAAGCACTTTATGTGCTCGCTTCATTGATTCTTCGGTACCTTCTCGACCCAATTGCTCTTCGGCCAGCCCAGTCACAACGATTGGCAGCTCATGGGGTGGCAAGGCATCGGTGTAATGCAATACCGATGTCACTGGCAGGTTTTCACAACCAACCGGACCGTCAATCACCACTTGCAAACCCTTGATTGCAGTGAACACATAGACAGCGCCCCAGTAGCCGCCAGCACGATCGTGGTCTAGTACTAGCATTAGCCCATCTCCTCCGCTTTGCGTTTCTTCTGCGCCTTTTCATTACGGCGACGCGTCTCTGCGCGGAAATCAGGGTGATCAACCGGTAGGGCATCCCATACACCAGCGGAGTAGCCTGTACCAACACCCTCAAAGAAATCTTTCATAACATCAAAACGGGCTTGATTGCCAAGGGCTGAATTAATGACTTGCGCTAAAGAACCCGCTCCAGCCGCACCCATCAGCGGCCGTGCTGAAATTAAGTTGGTGAAATACAGCGATGGTATTGCTGCCTCTTTTGCTTTTTGCACAATCGGTGTTGTACCAATCACTAAATCGGGCTTGAACTCATGCATCGCGGCCTCATCTTGCTCGAGCGAAGCACGGTACTGCACATGTACGCCACGTGACTCAAGCCAGTCTTGATCAGCACTACTCCAGATCGTCTTTGGACAAGCTGTGCCGACGTATTTCACTTCAGCGCCGCTTTCAATTAATAAGCGTGCTACCAAGAGCTCGGAGCCCTCGTAACCGCTCATCGTGATACGGCCCTTGATCGGTTTAGCTGCCAATGCCGCCTTGATCATAGGTAAGAATTTATCTTTTGATTCGCCCACCTTCGACTTTGGAATGCCGCAAGCCTCACCAATCGAATCTAGCCAGGCTGCAGTGCCTTCGTAACCGATTGGTGCTGAGCCAACAATGGTTCTGCCAGCGGCTTCAAACTCCCGAATACTCGCGGTATAAAACGGATGGATCGCTGCCACTACTTTGGAGTCCAGTGCCTGATACAGCTCACGCCATTCGCGGGTTGGCACAACTGGCCCTACTGCTAAGCCCATGGGCTCGAGCATCATGCCAATTCCAACCGGATCGACCGGGAACATTTCACCCAACAAAGTGATGGTTGGCTTGTCCGATATGCCGTTGCGCGGCGCCGATACAGGACCGGACTCGGCCTCGCCCCGAGCGTAACGCAGCATGGCACTGGCTAATACGTCTTTTGCTTCCGCATGGGTTGGCACGCCAAATCCAGGTACATCGATACCAATGATGCGCACGCCATTGATTTCTTTTGGTAGCAGTTGTAAAGGTACGCCACTAGCGGTTGGTACACAAAGGTTAATAATCACAATCGCGTCATACAGTTCGGGATTAGCCTCTTTGTAAACGGCATCCCGAATGTCCTCAAATAGCTTGCCTGTTACTAAACTTTCCGAGTTAAATGGAACATAACCGACACTGCGCCGTGCGCCATAAAAATGGGAAGTAAACGTTAATCCATAGACACAGCATGCCGATCCCGAAAGGATGGTGGCTGTCCGGCGCATACGCAAGCCCACGCGCAATGATCCAAATGCGGGGCACATACTCTGAGGTTGGTCGTGTGGGCCTTTTGGATAATCTTTTGCGTACTGTCCTAGGATCTCACTTTTGTTCGATGCGTGAGCTGCTGCTAATAATTTTTCTGCGCCAGAGTGGCAGCCCAACCCATCTTGGGTCAGTGCCTCGCTCTGAATTGGAATTATTTTGGATTGGCTCATGGCGTATTGACCGTTAGACTTTGTCGTAGATCACTTCGAGAGTTGGCTTGATCACCTCATCTTTGCCAACCATGTCAAAAATAGTTGCTGGCTCTAGAATGACATTACGGCCAACTTGATCTGCTGAGAATAGGCCCAATAAATCATCGGATGTCATTGGCTTTGGTCTGACTGGTGGCGCCTCTGCCACATTAAGAGCCAATTCTTCAAAGACCGATGCCCACTGACTAGCGGGCTTGCCGATAATTTCGTAACTGGCGCTCTTGCGACGAATGTCTTCATTTGCAGGGATTGCGGACAGAACAGGGATACCGACTTTTTCTGCAAAGGCTTTCGCTTCGCCGGTACCATCGTCTTTATTAATCACCATGCCAGCTACACCGACATTACCGCCGAGCTTGCGGAAGTATTCCACCGCTGAGCAGACATTATTGGCAACGTAAAGCGACTGCAAGTCATTACTGGCAACCACAATGACTTTTTGGCACATGTCGCGAGCGATTGGCAAACCAAAGCCACCGCAGACCACATCCCCCAAAAAGTCGAGCAAGACGTAATCAAAACCCCAGTCATGAAAGCCAAGCTTTTCGAGAGTTTCAAAACCATGAATGATTCCGCGTCCACCGCAGCCACGGCCAACTTCGGGTCCACCCAACTCCATCGCAAAGACGCCATCGCGCTTGAAGCAAACATCGCCAATTTTGACTTCTTCACCAGCGAGTTTTTTCTTAGATGAGGTTTCAATGATGGTTGGGCAAGCTTTGCCGCCAAAGAGTAAAGAGGTGGTATCGCTCTTAGGATCGCAGCCAATCAGCAATACTTTTTTACCTTGCTGCGCCATCATGTACGACAAATTAGCCAAGGTAAAACTTTTACCGATTCCGCCTTTGCCGTAGATCGCAATAATCTGGGTTTTTTTGGTTACTTTACCCGTGTGCACTGGATCGGGCTCGACCGCCGCTTCTTTTTTTAAGTTCGTAAACTGAATGGTGATTTCTTTTGGGTTTACTGGGGCATTCATTTTGCACTTCTCCAATCAACAATCATTTTTAAGCAGCGCGCATCTTCAAACGCTGTACGGTAGACATCATCTATTTGGGTTAATGAACGGTTGTGAGTAATCAAGTCATCCAAACTCAGAAGACCTGCATCAATGCAATTCTTTACGGCACTTAAATCACTTGGATCCCATTGCGATGCAATGCGCAACTTCGCTTCCCGCATGAATGCAGGCGCAAATTGAAAGGCTATGTCGTTGTCATAAAAGCCAGCGAGAATAATTTCACCGCCGTGCTTAAGGCGTGAAATTAATTGGTTTAAGACCTGCGCCTGGCCGCTCGCATCACAAATGCGCGCATAGTCTTTCCTTGCATCGCCATCAGGATGAATCACTTGATATCCTTTGGCGCCACTCATGCGGTCGGCATTGACTTCCCAAACCACCGGCTGATGTCCGAGCATCACAGCGATGCGTGCAATCAAGCGCCCTACTACGCCGTGTCCAATAATTAAGTCGGGTTGCTTATGTACATTGCCCTGCGTAACGTGATACGCCGTAGCAGCGAGTGCAAGTAGTACGCCCTCTCTACCAATTTGCTCTGACAGCGGTGTCACGCGCTCCGAAGGAACAACCACATGGGATGCGGCGCCGCCAAATAATCCTTTAACGTCCCCAAAGCATTTCGCTCCAGGTACAAATACACGCTGCCCAACTGGAATGGTGGCTTTGGGGCCTGCTTCGATTACCCTGCCTACAGACTCATATCCAGGCACGAGGGGATAGCCCATCCCTGGAAAATGGGGCATGGTGCCATTCCAAAGTAATTTTTCAGTGCCGGTACTAATGCCGCTCCATTCGATTTCCACCACAAGGTCATCTGCTTTGGGCTCATCAAGCACAAGTCTGCTGAGTTTGAGCTCTTTAGGGGACTCAATCACGACGGCAGTGGAATGGATGGTACTCATATGTAATATTTTTTTTACTTTGTTATATGTAAACTAATTTATACATTTAATTTAGGTTCAGCATCAGTATTTACCCTAGGATTAACGGCTAGCCAGCACGATTTGCGTATTAATTGGCATCTTGGTCGCCACGGTTTGAACTGATTTAAACCCGACTTTTTTCAGTAAATTATTGATTTCGTTGATAGTTCTTGGTCTTCCCCGACCCATAGCTAACAAATAAAATCCAAAATAGGCATGCCCCATTGCCTGTGCATCTGGCGCATCCGCCATGGGCTCTGCAATTAATAGTGTTCCGCCACTAGGCAATGCGGCATAAATTGAGGCAAGCAAAGTCAATACGCGCTCATCATCGTGGTCAAAAATCACGCGCACCAGCGTAATTAAATCCGCGCCCGTAGGCAGTGCGTCGGTAAAAAAATTACCGCCATGGGTCTGAATTTCCCGTGTCGCTGGATTGGACGCCAATTGCTGGGCTGCTAATTTCGCCACTCCGGGCAAATCAAAGAGCATTTTTTTAAGTTGGGGACTTACCGCGTGCACTCGCTTTAGAAAAGTTCCTTGACCGCCGCCAACATCGAGCATGCACTGGTGTTTACTAAAGTTGTAAGCGTCGACAATTTCATCGGCAACCAAGGGTAACGATGCTGACATCAGTGCGGAATACTCAGCCACACTCTCTTGGTGTTTGAGTGAATCTTGATCCTCGTCTTTATCGGAAACGTAAGGCCAATATTTTCCTAAGTTGCGCTCACCCAAGGATCCGGATAAGAGTGCTAGCGGATCGCGCATGTCAGCATAGAAAGCGGTGTGATGCTCCACCATCGCCGCGATGGCATCGTTACCAACCAAAGGAGCGCCCAGCGTACCTAAACCATAACGCCCCTTCGAGCGGCGCTCTAGTAACTGAATTGCTACTGCAGCATCGACCAATGTTTGCAAACCCTTCATTGGAAAATGCGTTAGACGGCTTAGCTCTTCAAGATTCAGCGGACCGTTTTTCAAATGATTAAATACATTGAGTCGCACACAAGCCAATAGGATTTGTGAATACACAAATCCAGCCATCACATCAAATAAATTGCTTGCACGTGATCGCGAGATAGAGCGAAAAATAGGTAAGCTTGCAGCAAGACGTTGAAAGCGTTTTGTGGCAATCAACTGATCGCGCATTATTAATATGCGATCCCACAATCCATACTCTGGCGTCAACGCCAATGGCGTTTGCGGAGTAACGGATTCGTCTACAACAGAGGACATGTGTGCCTTGGCAGAACCTACGCGGCCATACGACTAATGCCAGCCGTAATTAAGCGCGCATCGTTTGCAAACCATGCTGCTGGCAACAAGCGCTCTGCCTCATGGGCAACCAGCATCTTGAGTGCGGCATCACCTTTGCAATTGGGGATCGAGCCAATTGCTTTCGAAACCAGTTCATCAAAGTATTGAACTGCGCCAGTGAGACCCAGTTCACGTGCCGAACTGGGTCGATTGTGTTCAACATCTTGCCCGGCAGGCTTACCTAACAGCTCGGCATCACCTAAGACATCACGAATGTCATCGGCCACTTGATATGCTTCACCAAGCCACTCACCCAGTGCTCGCCAGGTGTCGGCATCGGAGCCCGCTGCTTGCGCGCCACACGCCGTTGCTGCGGCAAATAATGCTCCTGTTTTTGCGCGTTGGTAGTCGCCGAGTATGGCTTGAGGTTCGCATTCCCAAGCTTGTCCTGCAATGATTCCGTGTGGGGCTCCAACGCCGGCTGAGATGGTTTTAATCAAAGGTGCAATGCGATTGGCAGAATGACGTGCAGCCAATGCGACCACCTGATATGCCATCACGATTAAGGCATCGCCCGATAACACCGCTAGGCGTTCGCCATATTGACGATGAACTGACGGTACACCACGACGTAATTCGGCATTATCAAAACACGGTAAATCATCGTGAACTAAAGATGCGCAATGGATTAACTCAATTGCAATCGCAGCTGCCATCGATAGCGCAGGATCATCATCACCGCAGGCATGGGCAACCGCCAAGGTCAGTTGCGGACGAATGCGTGCACCTCCTGGAAATACCGCATGGCGCATCGCCGCGCTCAATAACTTGGGGCCAGAATCGGATTCATGCCGCGCCAATGCGGTCTCTAATGCACGATTGATATGCTTCATTGGTGACATAAGGCACACTCCCGAGGGTGAATCGTCTAAATGCGCAGACGATTTGTGGTGTAAATATTTAATTACTTGCTAATATGTAAAAAAATATAGACACTCTTATCCTTACTGTCAACCTATGAAACCCTTAGTGCCATGATGAACAGGCTCAATTTGCCCCTATTTTGGCTTTATTGCTTAAAAAATAGGCAAATTTCCCTTTTTCACCTCAATTTGAACGAATGAACCCCCCCTCCATCGACCGAATTCCGCAAAACTGGCCCCTGCGCGAGCTCAGTAACTCCGTTTCTGCCGGTCAAATGGAATGGCATGTGCAAATGGCGGGTAGCGAACTTAGTGAAAATGGGGCAAAAAAGCCGGTTGCCTTATTGCTCCACGGTACAGGCTCCTCTGCTCACTCCTGGGCAGAATTGCTGCCCCTGCTCGCTAAATCGCATTGGGTGATTGCGCCTGACCTGCCGGGCCATGGTTTTACGATCAGCCACCAATCCGAACAGCTCTCTTTAACCCTGATCACACATAAGCTCGCTGAGTTATTGCGTGCATTGGGGGTAGAACAAATTGATAGCATCATCGGCCACTCCGCCGGCGCCACTCTCGGCTTGCAATACAGCCTACTCTATTCCGCACCCAAACGCATCCTTGGCCTCAATCCATCCTTAGTCAGCCTACCGAGCTTCTACCATTCGTTTTTGGCGCCGCTGATTAATCCGATTGCGACCTCGTCTTTTGTTTCGTCGATGATTGCCGATTTATTACCGTTTACATCGATGATCGATAAGTTGCTGGACTCTACTAATTCCAAACTGAATGGCATTCAACGTGAGCGCTACAAATTGCTATTCAAACAAAAGAACCACATTAATGGCTCGCTCAATTTCATGGCAGCAACCGACATTCCCAACTTGCTTGCGCAGGCAAATGAAATCACTTCAGAACTGATCTTTCTGGTGGCCAATCAGGACAGCTGGGTGCAAAAAGAAGAGTTACTTGCTGTGATCCATCGCTACTTTCCACGGTCTACTGTGATACAAAAAGACGGCGGTCATTTGTTTCATGAAGCAAACCCCGAGGCGGCTTTGGCTATTATTCAATCCGCACTTGACTTGGCACAGTAAGGCCGTCATTAATCAACCGACTAAGGAGAAAAAACGCCATGAACTCGATCACGCTCTATGCGATTGCCGGAATCATTATTGTGGCTGGCCTAGGCTTTTTCATGAATGCCTACATTAAAGGCAATCAAACTCTAAAGAAGCTCTCTACCAAGAAAAAGAAAACGAGCTGGTAAGCCAGCAAAAATATAAAAAGATATTGGATTACTGCCGTGCTAAATAGGCAGCGCGTTGCGAAATGGCTTTACCCGAATTGATATACGGCAGTGGCAAATACTGTGCAGCCATTTCGTTGGCAAGTGCTTCTGCTAATGCTTGCGGCGCACTCGCAGTATCAATAAATAAGATGGCATGCCCGGCTGCACGTAACTGCCGTGCGGTATGCAAAGCATCTTGATGTGCGCGCTCACGACCACCAACCCCTTCCAATGTGACATTCGCAACGCCATCGGTCATCACCACAATCAAGGGCGTCATGCCTTTGCGACGGATTGATAAGGCCATCGCATTAACCGCAGCAAAACCCGTCGCTAATGGTGTTCCACCGCCACCAGGTAAAGCCGCTAAATTGCGCTTGGCACGTACTAAGGATCGCGTTGGCGGCAACACTACCTCTGCAGTACGACCACGTAAGGCAATCATTGCAACCTCATCACGTCGAATGTAGCAATCCGCAAGCAATTGCTCCACCGCACCTTTAGCTTCAGCTAGGCGCTGAGTGGCGGAAGAGCCTGAGGCATCCACCAAAAAGATGGTGACTACGCCTTGGCGCTGTTGATAGCGTTTAATGTGCAAGTCATCGGCACGAATCTGAATTCGACTGCGTTGATTACTCACAGAGGGTGGTTTTAGCCTGGATTCTGCTTGGCGCATCGTTTGCCATGGAACGGCAGCACGAATGGTTTTCAGCAAATCCAAGCGCTTCCCGCCCTTAGGTAACCCACGCCATGACTCTGCTGGACGCCCTGAGTTTGCATTCTTTTGCAATTGACCAAATTGGCCTTTAGAACCTTGCTTACTGTTCGCGCGCCCCAATCCAGCACTCAATTGCGCCAATGCGTTCGGCGGAATGCCAGCGCGTATCGCCTCGATGAGCAATTCCTCTAAATCATCTGCGCTTGGCTCATCTTTATTTTCTTGAGGTTGATTTGCGTCAGTATCCTGACCTTGATTGGAGTCATCCTGTGCTTGCGGTTCTTGCTCTGATGTACTTTGCTCTTCATTCGGCCGCTCTTTATCTTCAGCTGAATCAGGTTCAGCATCAGGCTCATCTGGCCCCTGCTCTTCTCGGCTACTGGGCATACGGGTAGCACGGTGGGTTAACACCAAACGCGCTGCGTCGACTACCTCATCTTCCGTAACAGCCTGTTGGCTCCGTAATGCTGCCAAGGCTTTTGCGGCTCGAATGGCAAACAGACCGGCCCGTATGGAGTCCACTCCAAATGCAGCGGCTGACTGCATTAAGGATTCAATAAAGCGGGCGTCGCATTCGATCTCGGGCAGGCGCTGCTTTGCCTCCGCTATGACGGCGGGCGTAATCTCCAGGGAGTCCTTGCAGTCATTTAGGCTGAGCTGATCAAGGCGCACTTCAAATGCCATGTGCTCAGCCAAGCGGGGATGAATCGACTCATCCGGTCCAATACCCTCATCCAATGCAATCATGCCAAAGAGGCATGAGGCAAATTCAGCAGTCTGCTGAGGGTGCCGCACCTCGCCGCGATCAACTACTTGGAGAATGTGCGCAATCGTATGTGGTGATATGCGTTCTGCCATGGGGAGCACAATAAATCCACCATGGCTTTTTGCTAACAATCCCGAGCTATAGATCGGCTTACCGTAGCTCAGGGTTGCTTCTAGATCGAGTCCGCCGAGCAATTGCTCATCTTGTATCTGAAGGGGGATTTTTTGGAAACGCGCACCCGGGGCAATCTGCGTTTCTAGAAAGGCAAACCATACATCCCGAATAGGGCCAAACTGACTCTTAACGCAAATGCCGCCTAAACCATGGGGATCAATTGCTAATAATGCTGCCGTCGTCTGTGCATCAAACCAAGCAGATTGACCGCGTTGTGTGGTCATGGCACTTTAGAAAAAATCAGCCAATACGCGCTCGACTCGCGTTGTAGAGCTGCTGTCATCTAATGGATTACGGCGCAAACGGTGGCGCAGTGCCAGTGGCGCCAATCGTTTTAGGTGCTCTGCAGTGGCTTTGCGTGCGCCATCAAAAGCAGCAAGCGCGCGCATGCCGCGCATTAAGGTTAATTCACCACGCAGGCCATCGGTCCCCAGCTGAGCGCATAACTTGGTTGCAAGCGTTAGTACATCATCGCCAATTGTGACCTTCGCCAAGCGCTTGCGAGAGCTGAGTATCTTCTCTTTAAACTCGTTTTCGCTGTCCTCGTATTGCGCTAAAAAGGCAATGGGATCGCGCTCAAACGCATCGCGGCGCTTAATGATATCGATGCGCTGCTCTAGGTCTTGCGGGGTTCTAACCTCAACCGACAAACCAAATCGATCGAGCATTTGTGGGCGTAACTCACCCTCTTCTGGGTTACCACTACCTATCAACACAAAGCGCGCAGGGTGACGAATGCTTAAGCCCTCACGCTCAACCACGTTTTCTCCGGAAGCGGACACATCAATCAGCAAATCGACTAAATGGTCTTCGAGTAAATTCACTTCGTCAATGTATAAATAGCCGCGATTGGCCTTAGCCAGTAAACCGGGTTCAAATACTTTAATGCCTTCGGAAAGGGCTTTTTCAATATCGAGCGCGCCTACAACCCGATCTTCTGTCGCGCCCAGCGGCATATCCACTACAGGAACGGGAACCAAATCAGTTTTTAATTTATCGCCGGCCGCCTTACGCGCCTCACAGGCAAAACACAAGGTCGGAGCGCTGGGATCGCAGTGATAAGGACATCCCGTAATCACTTTCATGGGTGGCAAGAGTGCTGCCAATGAACGAATCGTGGTTGACTTACCGGTGCCGCGGTCACCAAAGATCAGTACACCGCCAATACTGGGCTCAATGGTGGAGAGGGCAATTGCCAACTTCATCTCATCTTGAGCAACGATTGCAGTAAAAGGGAAATTCAGAGCCATCTCAATTCAATTTAGGTCATAGACACTGAAAGCATACTACGAATGGGTACAGCCTCTCTTTAGTGGGGCTAAGTCCCATGAACTATTGGATTGGAATCAAGATCTCATTACGCCGCATCCACGGAATACTCCAGGGCGGGTTGTAACGGGCTAGGCGGGGATTGCCCAATGGCAGTTCATTCCTTAACTTAATCCAGGCCAAGAGTTCAGCCGTTTTTTCTTGCACTTTATCGTCAGTAACTAATCCAGTAAAGCGGACCACCGCTAATTTCTGGGATCCAATGGGTAATAATTTCACTTGGGGGTTATTTGGCTTGGGCAGGGTATCCATGGTGTACTGCTTTGGCATGACAAACTGGATAAGCCAGGTTTTTTGATCGCCCTTGCCCTCAGCAATCACTGGAATAGTCATGGCAATCTTTTCTGGGACTGGTTCAGCCATATTGAGTCCGCCGTCCCGTACCGCAATGTTGTTGCCAAAGATGTAATTGGCAATCAGACGAAAGCCAGCGCTCGAAGCTTCACTAAGATCGCCTGGCACCTCAACCTGCGCCACAATCAATGGTGCATATTGCCGAATTTCAAATGGTTCGGCTTGCAGGGTGACACGATAACTCGGCTCTTCTGTTGCCATGGCAAAGGGTACTCCAATTAGAAAAAGAGAGAGGAAAAGGCCAGTCTGAAGCCAAGCCTGCATTACACGAAATGAATTCCAACTACCGCTGAAGCAAAGATTACTTAAAGTCATAGAGTCGCTCTGGGTTGCTTACGAGTATCTGCTTTAACAGCGCAGGCTCTTGAATCCAATTTCCAAGTAAATCGCATAGATCGGCATCGTTAGGCATAAACCCTTTCACCATCACGTGCGGCCAGTCCGTACCCCAAACAATCTGCTGGGGATTTGCTTCTATTAGCGCCGCCGCAAATGGATCGACATCCGAATAGGGCGGAGCAGCTTGGTCCGAAATACGATAGGTGCCCGTGAATTTAACCCAGGCACGGCCCTCCCGCGTCATTGCACACAAGTTCTGAAAGCCCGCATTGGCAATACCAAGAGTTGCTTTCACGTAACCAAAATGACCAATCACAATCTCTACTGGGAAATCATGAAAGTCATTTTGCAACTGCGGAAACGCATCCACATGCATTAAAAATTCCAGGTGCCAGCCAAAGGGAGCGATGCGCTCGGCAAGTGATCGGAGCATGGCCATTGGCAATTGCCCGGTTGCATCGGCTAAATCAACGATATTGCAGCGTAGTCCGCGAACGCCCGCTTGATGCAAGGCCTCAATTTCAGAATCAGTGATGCTGCTATCAACCACTGCAACGCCACGCAATTTTTTTGGGAAAGCCTTGAGTGCGGCGAGCATGGCACGGTTATCCGTGCCATAAATACTTGGCTGTACTAGGACGGCACGCTCAACCCCTAAGTTCGATAAGAGATTGAAATAATCCGGTAGCAACGCATCGGGTGGGGTGTAAATACGTTCACTGAAATACGGAAAGCTACTTTCTGGTCCGCAAATGTGCTCATGGCAATCGGTGGCACCAGCCGGCAAAAGCAGATCGGGCTGACGCAACACCCGATCTGGAGCCTGGCATAGTGGCGCCTTATTGAGGTTCAATACCGGCGTCTTTTGCAATCTTGGTGTACTTGGCGATTTCATTCTTAACAAACTGGGCTGTTTGCTCTAAATTCATCGGCTTAGATGTAATGCCTGCTTTCGCGTAGGCAATTTTGATATCCACGTCTTGCAGTGCGCGATTAATATCTTCGTTGATCTTCACTTTAATCTTCTCTGGCGTAGCAGATGGAGCCCAAACACCAAACCAAAGTCCGATATCAAAGTTTGGATAACCCTGCTCAGCAATGGTTGGAATCTCCGGTGCAACAGAAGCTCGTGTCATGCTGGTTATTCCCAGTGCACGTGCTTTGCCGCCGCGGACTTGCGCCATGGCTGTTTCAAATGGAGCCATGTAAAACGCTGTTCTGCCCGCAATCGTTTATGTAATTGCTTCGGGTGAGCCCTTATAAGGTATGTGCAACATCTTGATGCCCATGGTCTGATTAAAGTACTCAGCAGCCAAGTGCGTAGAGCTGCCAATACCAGCAGAAGCGTAAGGCAGATCACCTGGTTTTGCTTTTGCAGCGGCTACCAGATCTTTGATCGTTTTATATGGACTCTCAGCACCGACAATTAAGAGATAGGGTGTCGTGCCCAGAATATTTAGATCCGTCAGGCTTTTTAAGTCGTAGGGTAATTTTTTATAAATCGCTGGGTTGGCTGCATACGAGGCAGACTGCACTAATAGGGTGTAACCATCTGGCACCGCATTGACTACTACGCCTGTGCCAACCAGTCCGCCAGCACCTGGGCGGTTTTCAATAATCACCGGCTGCTTCCATAATTCAGCCAAACTTTTTGAAACCAATCTACCGGCAATGTCTGCGCCCGATCCAGGCGTGAGCGGAACAACCATCTTGACGGTCTTGGATGGGTATTTATCGACTGCCGGCTGCGCCTGGACATGGATGCCTGCGCCCAATAAAGCTAAGCCAATGAGTCCGATTTGCCATTTTTTATGCATCTGCTTGAATTGCGTCACAGTACGTCTCCTTTTATCTTTATTGTGTTGCTATGAAATACTAAGCCAGTTTATTGAACCGAGTCCAAAAATTGCTTCAGGGCTGCATTGAATTGGGCTGGCTTTTCAATATTGGATAAATGGGCCGCATCGTCAATGATGTGCATGCTCGAATGCTGAATTAAGCGATGCAGCACCGTTGCTTGGGCGACGGTACATGCGGGATCTTGTCTACCTAGCAAGACCATGGTGGGCGCCGTAATCTTAAGTAACATGGTTGACTGCGCCATATCCCGTACCGCGCTGGCACAGGCAATGTATCCATCTACTGGTGTGCTTAAAATCATCGTACGGACCCGCTCGATTTTTGCTGGCTCGCTGGCAACAAATCCATCCAAAAACCAGCGTTTGATAGTGCCGTCCACTAGGCCAGCTAAACCTTGTTGCCGTGCAATCGCAAAACGCTCCTCCCAAAGGGAGCGCGGCGGCATTTCACTGGCGGTGTCACACAAACTCAGTGAAGTAACCCGATCTGGAAAATGAGCACCAACAAACTGGCAAATCATTCCGCCCATCGATAAACCGACGAGATGGGCTTTCTTAATCTGCAAGGCATCCATCAGGCCGACGAGATCATTCGCTAATAACTCGATACTGTACGGCCCAGGAGTTACTTCCGATTGCCCGTGCCCACGGGTGTCATAGCGCACAACGCGGTAATGGGAGGTCAAAGCCACAATCGTGTCATCCCACATTTCTAAGCTGGACATCAAGCTATTACTCATAACTACGACCGGCGCAGTCTCAGGACCATCAATTTGATAGGCCATCGTGATGCCATTGGCATGAATCGTTTTCTTCATAACACCCTTACAGTAAACAGAATGAACCTAAAAATGAATTGCAATGCCTCTTTTGTTTGCATTCAGCCATTAATTCTACTCAGAAGAGAAGCACTTCACATACACTACTGCCATGATTGCTGGTTTAGTTCAAATACTGTTATTTCAAGGCTTAGGTGAGCTGATTTCCAAGTTTATCTTGACCACCCTCCCAGGACCGGTGATTGGCCTTGTCTTACTGTTGGCATGGCTGATGCTGCGCGGCAGGCTTGATCCTTCCTTGGCTTTGGTAGCGGATGGATTTAGTCAATACTTGGGTCTGCTATTTGTGCCCGCTGCCGTTGGGGTGGTTCTCTTTTTGCCGCAACTCAAAGAACATGCTGGGGCACTTATCAGCGCTTTAGTAGTGAGCGTTGTCCTCACGATTACCACTAGCGCACTCATCCTTAAGCTGCTGCACCGCGAGCCTAAAAACGATGCGTGAGTCTGCTTCGATCGTCGAGATCTGGGTCTACCTCTCCGGCAGTCCCTTAATCGCCCTCTTTATTACATTGGCTGCTTATCAAATTGGTCTGTGGCTCTATCGGCGCAGCGCCCAAAATCCAATCGCTAATCCAGTAGCCATCGCCGTGGTCTTGGTTTCCGTTGCCATCGAGTTACTGCAAATGCCATATCGAACCTATTTTGAGGGCGCACAATTTGTCCACTTTTTACTGGGCTCAGCGACGGTCTCCTTAGCCATTCCGATTTACCGCGGTATACAACATTTGCAAAGTCGGGCACTGCCGCTGATTATTTCCTTGGTCTGCGGTGGCCTCGTTTCTATTTTGAGTGCCGTCGGTATTGCTACTGCATTGGGTGCCGATCAAACCCTAGTGGGTGGACTGTATTCCAAGTCCGTCACAGCGCCGATTGCGATGGGTATTGCCGAACAAATTGGTATTTCGCCGACGCTGACGGCCGTGTTTGCAGTGGTGACTGGCATTCTGGGCGCGGTACTGGCACGCTTCATATTGGATGCACTCGGCATGAAGTTATGGTGGCAGCGCGGCTTTGCGATTGGGGTTGCATCCCACGGCATTGGGGCCTCACGGGCCTTTAGTGTGAGCCCTGAAGCAGGCGCCTATGCCAGTCTAGCGATGGGGATGCACGGTATCTTAGGCGCAATCGCGATACCGTGGATTTTTCACCTCATGAATCGCTAACAACTAAATCATTACTCTAGATGCGCCTTTAAAAATGCGTGGGTACGCTGCCATGCTTCTTTTGTGGCTGCAGCGTTGTATTGCAAGGGTGGCAAATGACGCGCATCTGCTTCCGGATTGGTGAAGGCATGCTTTGCGTCATAACGATAAAAGTCGTAAGAAACTTTCGCAGCTTTGAGATTGACTTCCAGTTGATCAACGCCAGTAATTGGGAAAAACTCATCGTGCAGAGCCCAATGGCCCTGAAGTGGTTTCTGAATTTTGCTGGCATCTACGTATTCCAGCGGAGGATAACCATACCAAACCACGCTTGCATCCAGCTCAGGCACGTGGACTGCTGACAACAGCGTTAGCGCACCACCCATGCAAAAGCCGGTGACGGCAACCTTGGAGCTACCGGTTTTCTTGAGGTACTGCACTGCCCCGCGAATATCCTGCAAGGCAACGTCGCCGAAATTCAAGTCGCCCATCAAGTGCTCCGCTTCTTTCGCCTCTAAGGCCAGCTTGCCTCGATACAAATCCGGCACTAATGCGCGGTATCCGGCTGCAGCCAATTGATCAGCAACGGCCTTAATCTGATTATCTAAACCCCACCATTCTTGAATCACGACTACCCCAGGCCTATTTGAGCTCTGCCCTGGCTCTGAAAGATACGCGTTAATGGATTGGCCATCAGGGCGTGTGTAGTGAATATGTGAATGCATACCGATGTACTCCTTTGCTAAGTGGGAATAGAATGAAATCGTTCACGATAAATTACCACAATCAGGCACTAAAGCCATGCTTGCCTCCCCCGATCAAACTGCATTACTCATCATCGACATGCAGTCCAAGCTCATGCCAGCGATTGAGGACCACGCGCACGTGCTCAGCCAATGCATTCGGCTGGCGAAAATTGCCCAGCAGCTTGGCATACCCATCATTGGGACCGAAGAAAATCCAGCAAGTCTTGGGGAAAACCACCCTGAATTAAAGGCCCTGTGCCAAAAAACCGTGACGAAGTTTCACTTTGATGGCTGCAGCGATGGACTCATCAGCCATATCCCTACCGATCGTAAGCAATTGGTACTGGTTGGCTGCGAAGCCCACGTTTGCCTAATGCAAACTGCGCTTGGGATGCTTGAACACGGTTTTGTAGTCTCGATTGCGGTAGATGCCATTGGCTCACGCCAATCCCTCGATAAGACCATAGCTACTTTGCGCCTAAAGGAATCTGGCGCCACACTCAAGACCGTTGAAATGCTGGCATTTGAGTGGCTCAAGACCTGCAAGCACCCTGGATTTAAAAATGCTTTGAACCTAATTAAGTAAGAAAAAATCTTTCGCTAAGCAATCGATGTAAAAAGACCCACCGGATTTGATTCACATCAAATCACTTAGGCTTTTTTTGATCAAGAATATAGGCATTGTGAGTGGTAAACTGAATTAACGTCAATTGTTACTGCGCCCAGAACACACAAACATCCTTAAGGAGAAAACATGAAAATATTGTTGCCCGTAGACGGCTCAAAGTCCGCCATTAATGCTTGCAAGTACGTTGCTAAGCTATCGGCCGATCTAAAAAGTAAGTGCACCGTCACCCTAATCAATGTGCATGACGATATTGGCCTTAATCATGTAAAGCAATTTGTAGCCAAGAGTGTAGTCGATGACTACCTGCGTGAAGTCAGCGAGAAAGAGCTTAAACCCGCACAAAAAGTATTGGATGCAGCTGGCATTAAACACTCAATGGTGATTAGGCGCGGTAATATTTCTAAAGAAATTATTGACTTGGCCAATAAAGAAAAAATGGATATGATTGTGATGGGCTCGAAAGGTCGTAGTAGCTTTGTCGACATGATCATGGGCTCGATTGCACAAAAGATTGTTTCTGGCGCAAAACAACCGGTTGTTCTAGTGAAGTAATTCACCACAATGGCCATGATCGGCCAACAAAAAAGCCTCGTAGAATTTCTGACGAGGCTTTTTCTATTTCTTTAACGAAAAAGGAGGGCTTACGATCAAACAGAAAAATTAATGAACCTATGCCGACTCAATAATTGCGTTAAAAGTTTTGCTGGGACGCATCACGGCATCACACTTCGCTGGCTCAGCAAAATAATATCCACCAATGTCGACTGGCTTACCTTGAACGGTGCTGAGCTCATCCACAATGGTTTTTTCTTGCGTCTCCAGCGCTTTTGCGATGGGCGCAAAGTGGGCCTGTAGTGCTTTATCTTCCGTTTGCTGGGCTAATGCCTGGGCCCAGTACATCGATAAGTAAAACTGACTGCCGCGGTTGTCTAACTCACCCGTTTTAGTGGACGGCGACTTGCGATTCTCGAGCAGTGCGCCGGTTGCCTCATCCAAGGTGCGCGCCAAAATTTTGGCTTTTTGATTACCGGTTTTGTCGCCGATGTCTTCCAAAGAGACAGCCAGGGCCATGAACTCACCTAAAGAGTCCCAGCGCAAATGATTTTCTTCGACCAATTGTTTGACGTGTTTTGGAGCCGAGCCGCCTGCCCCAGTTTCAAACAGCCCGCCGCCTGCCATCAAAGGCACAATGGAGAGCATCTTAGCGCTGGTGCCTAATTCCAAAATGGGGAACAAGTCCGTGAGGTAGTCACGCAAGATATTACCGGTCACTGAAATCGTATCCTTGCCACGTATTACGCGCTCCAAGGTATATCGCATGGCTCGTGTTTGCGACATGATCTGAATATCCAGCCCAGTGAGGTCATAGTCATTCAAGTAGGTCTTTACTTTTTTAATTAACTCAGCTTCATGAGGACGATACTCATCCAGCCAAAATACAGCCGGGGTATTCGATAAACGGGCACGATTCACAGCTAATTTGACCCAATCTCGAATTGGCGCGTCCTTCACTTGGCACATGCGCCAGATGTCACCCTCTTCTACCTGCTGCTCAATCAAAACAGTACCATCATCGGCAACGATGCGGGCAGTGCCGGCTTCAGCAATTTCAAACGTTTTATCGTGTGAGCCGTACTCTTCTGCTTGTTGTGCCATTAAGCCAACGTTGGGTACCGTACCCATTGTTTTAGGATCAAAGTTGCCGTGGGTTTTGCAGAAATTAATGATTTCTTGGTAGATGCGCGCAAAGGTACTTTCGGGAATAACCGCTTTGGTGTCTTGGGGTCGACCATCTGCCCCCCACATCTTGCCGCCAATGCGAATCATGGCTGGCATGGAAGCGTCCACAATCACGTCGCTGGGTGAGTGCAAATTTGAAATACCCTTGACTGAATCTACCATCGCTAATGCTGGGCGATGTTCATGGCAAGCATGCAAATCCCTCAGCACTTCTTGGTGCTTAGAGTCAGGTAGGCTTGCAATCTTGTCGTACACACTGCTCAGACCATTGTTGGCATTGACACCCAGTTCTGCAAACAATTTTTCATGTTTTGCAAAAGCATCTTTATAAAAGATTTTGACCGCGTGGCCAAAGACAATCGGATGCGAAATCTTCATCATGGTTGCCTTCACGTGCAAGGAAAACATGAGCCCAGTCTTATAGGCATCTTCCATTTCTTCTTCATAAAAAGCACACAGGGCTTTTTTACTCATGTACATGCTGTCAATCACTTCGCCTGCTTGCAGGCTAATCTTTGGTTTTAAAACAATAGTCTTGCCGCTCTTGGTGACTAAATCCATTTTGACATCGCAGGCCTTGGTCATCGTCATGGACTTTTCGCTAGAGTAAAAATCGCCACCGTGCATATGCGATACATGGGTACGGGATGCTTGGCTCCAAACGCCCATGGAGTGGGGATTGTTACGCGCATAGCGCTTAACTGCGGCAGGCGCGCGGCGATCGGAATTACCCTCTCGCAACACTGGATTTACAGCACTGCCTAAGCATTTTGCATAACGCGCCCGAATGGCATTCTCGTCATCATTCTTGGGATCATCTGGAAAATCAGGAATGGCATAGCCTTTGCTTTGCAACTCTTTGATGGCATCTTGAAGCTGGGGTACAGATGCGCTAATGTTGGGCAACTTAATGATGTTGGTATCGGGCTGCAAGGTCATCTTTCCTAGCTCGGCCAAATTGTTAGGTACGCGCTGTACCTCGTTCAAGTAGTCTGGAAATTCAGCCAAGATTCGTGCCGCTACAGAGATGTCACTTTTAACAATATCTATTCCAGCTGATTTTGCGAACGCGCTAATGACTGGCAAAAATGCACAGGTTGCAAGTGCGGGGGCTTCATCTGTGAAGGTATAAATGATCTTTGAATTTCCTGAGGCCATAACAAATCCTTAAATTGGAGGGGCACGGTTTTGCGGAATTACACCCGCTTTCATGCCGCCATCGATTTATGCTGCAAGTGCACAAGGTAAGCCGGCATGCTAATTTGCTATTTTAATTCATCGTTCTAGCAGTCTTAGACTTGGTTTTATATACTGGAAGAACATATTGCATAGTGCACGGCATTATTGATTGATATGCACTAATTTGGTGCAAATTAAGATTCATTTTCCAGCTAAGGTCCTGAAATTTATGAATACCCCTCTCAAACTCGGTCTATTGATTCTGGCTGGAGGCCTGGCTGTGGCATTCTTGATGCCGCATTCTGGTGACTCAAGACCAGCATCATCCACCCCCTCTTCTACAAAGGCAAATACCGTGAGCGAATTCCAAAAAATTGATACTGTCGTAGGCAATGGCGTAGAAGCCAAGGCTGGATCCGATGTTTCGGTGCATTACACCGGCTGGCTACATGATCCATCTGCAGCCGATCTCAAGGGCAAGAAATTTGATAGCTCGGTCGATCGCGGCCAAGCATTTGAGTTTCCCTTGGGCGGTGGTCGAGTGATTAAAGGCTGGGATGAAGGCGTTGCCGGTATGAACGTTGGCGGCAAGCGCACCTTAATCATACCTGCGGAGATGGGCTATGGCGCGCGCGGTGCTGGCGGCGTGATTCCACCCAACGCTACCCTAGTATTTGATGTGGAGTTACTTGGCGTCAACTAAAGTACTGAGGCTACTCAATACGAAAAAGCCTTCCCTCAGCGGAAGGCTTTTTTAGTTTTCGGGAGTCGGAAAGCGGCTACCGCAATGTCTGCAATATTGATTTGTTATTTCGTGACCATCGGTACAACAGGCATCGCAGTTTTTTTTGGCGACAAATTCTTGGTTACGGCGGTGCGCAAACTCGGCGGTCACAATCCCCGTTGGCACAGCCAAGGTACCCCAACCCATCAGCATCATGGCTGAAGAAATGAGTTTGCCCAAATCAGTGTGCGGAGTAATGTCGCCAAATCCAACGGTGGTCATCGTCGTGATCGCCCAATACACTGCAATCGGAATGCTCGTAAACCCATTATGCGGGCCTTCCACTACATACATGATGGAGCCCATCACAGTTACTACCATCAACACCACCGATAAAAATACCAGGATCTTGCGTCTGCTAGCCGATAGGGCTTCCGCCAGATGCTGATACTCCGACATGTATGCGGTTAACTTAAAGATGCGGAACATTCGAATTAAACGCAACACGCGGACATCAATCAGCGCATGCAGCTCCGGAAAGAGAAGCGCTAAATAGGTAGGCACCACTGCCAGAAAATCAATGATCCCGTAAAAGCTGGTTGCATAACGCCAACGATACTTGGCGCAATACAAACGTGCAAGGTATTCAATGCTGAATAGTATCGTGAACATCCACTCCAGCCTGACTAATTCACTATGGAACTGCTCTGAAATCGACGCCACGCTATCGAGAACAACCACCAGCACGGAGACCAAGATGGCGCAAATTAAAACGCGATCAAACAGCAAGCCCATTTTTGTATCGGATTCAAAAATGATGACGTAGAGCCGCTCTTTAAAGGAGGGCGTGGTGTGGTGCTGCGGTTTGCTAGGCTTAGTAGTCATGAAGATTCGGGCTTGATTTTTGACTTGATCCTATTGTATGGACAAATAATTCCCATGGCCCTGGTATTGCAAAAATATGGGGGGGGGAAATTAGCCCTTGTTCGATTTTTTCGGATAGACGGTATTCACGAGTTTCAGTAAGGGCGGACCGAAAAACCCAGAAATACCATGGCGGTGCTTGGCAAAGAAACGGTAGCTAGGCCGCAAAATCGGCATCATCCAGCGGCGCGTAAAAAGCCAGGTCATGAATGGCAAATTGGCACGACGATAGGCCTCACCAAATACAGCTACTCCATTAATGGGGGGGTCGCCTTCGATCTGACCATACATACTTGCTAAGGCCTCTTCGCAAGACACCCCTACTGCTTGGGGATCGTATTGCGCTGTATTGATGTCTACAAAATGGAGTAGACCTGCTTGATTGCGGTTTTGCAAAAAAAGGATTTCTGCCTGGCATAAGGGGCAGGCGCCGTCGTAAAAAAGGGTAAAAGGCTTCATCTTCCGTGGGACTGCTTGTATTGGGTGGGGCAGTAGGCACGATCGATTTCAGGACTGCGCAGTGCGCTGTGTTTAGTTGCTCGGCCAGTCACCCGTGCACGCCATAAACGAAAAGAGCCCGACTTCAAATTAGCGCGCATGAGACGAATCACCGCAGGCTCTGCTAGGCCATAGGTGCGCAAAATGGCTTCAAACGGAGTGCGGTCCTCCCAGGCCATTTCTATGATGCGCGATACGTCTGCCGAGCTCAGCTCTGCCGGGGTCGGGGAGGGGTGATCTGGTGATGCCATACCAAGCAAGTGTAGAGCTTATTCACTAGAATGGTGTGATACCTTCTTTATTCAATCTGTCATGCAGCTCCCTGCCCTCCCTATCGCTCGTCTTGCTTTGCTAGCCTGCCTGCTGGGTGGCCTCGTGGCTTGCGATAAAAACGACTACACCACCTGGAGTTGTATTCCAGGGGCCGATGGAGCAAAAGTAACGATGGTACTTAGTCGCTCGCTGATGACCTTGGACCCACCGCAGGGATTTGCAGTTAATCCGTCCAATAAAAACGAATCTGATTTGCGTTTTTGCGGTAGCTTAGGCCATGACAGTTATTTTGATGTACGTTGCCCAGCCAATACGCAAGCAGCAGTAGTTCGGTTTACGCCCGGATCGGGCGCGCTTCGTCTTGGCACTCAAACGATGCAGTGCGCTGTCCTTTGATCTGTTTCTGGATACGCTATGCCGAATAAAAATTTACTGAGCCCAAAAAAATTATTGCTGACGAAGTGGACTGCTGTTCATCCCATCAAAAAACAAAAGCATTTTTTAGTCAGTAAAGTCATTCTTCCAGAGCTGCCACACGAGGCCATTCAGCACGTGGAAATTGAAGCCGTCTTTAGTAAAGAGGTGCGGCAAATTGATTGGCGTGAATTGACAGACGTCACCATCTGGAAACAGGGCTGGGTTAAATGATGCCAACACTACCCGAGGGCTATCGCGCCCTCATCATCGGCTCATCGGGAACGATTGGGTCTGCTTTTTTGGAGTTGCTTCAGGACGATCCCCGTTGCGGCGAAGCGATTGGCATTCATCGCCACTCCAGCCCAGCCATTAACTACGCAGATGAATCATCGATTGCAATGGCGGCGCAAGCCTTGGCGACCAGCGGCCCGTTTCACCTCATCATCAATGCCATTGGGGTCTTGCATACCGATGCGTGGAGCCCTGAAAAAAAAGGGGCTGATTTGTGTTTCGGTCAACTGGAAGCCATCTTTAAGATCAATGCATTTGGTCCTGCTGTCACACTTGCCAAGTTCAGCGCCCTGCTTGCTAAAGAGAATGCCATGATGGCCGTGATCTCCGCCAAAGTAGGCAGCATTGAAGACAATCGCTTAGGCGGTTGGTACAGTTATCGCGCATCCAAAGCAGCATTAAACATGCTACTCAAAACGACGGCGATTGAGTTGCGACGCACACAGCCCAATACCAAATTAATTGCGCTCCACCCGGGTACCGTCAACTCACGACTCTCTAAGCCTTTTAAAGGAGAGCAAATTGGTCGACCAGCAATCGATGCGGCGCGCGATATGCTGGCTGTACTCAATCAATTGCCGCTGTCTGAATCAGGCAGCTTTTATAGTTACTCAGGGGAAAAATTGCCATGGTGATTCGGGCAGGATGCCAATTTTTTCAACGCATGATGGCTATGCTAGTCATCACGCTTTGCCTCAGTACTGCGGCGGCGGCTAACTTGGCCAGTCCAATGACCGACGGTCAGCACATTCTGTTGATGCGCCATGCCGACGCCCCCGGCTTTAGCGATCCTGCAGGCCATCGCCTGGATCAATGCAGTACGCAGCGTAATTTGGGCGAGTTTGGAAAAAAACAGGCTGAGCGTACTGGGCAGTGGCTTAGCCAGCAAGGCATTGAAAGTGCGAAAGTCTTTAGTAGTCCCTGGTGTCGCTGTGTTGACACTGCTGCCTTGTTAAAAAAGGGGCCGGTCATCGTCGATCCATCGCTGGGTTCTTTTTTTGAAAACATGGGCCTGGCGAATCAAAAAACGGAAAGTCTGCATCAGCTAGTACAAAAGAGCCTCAAGCAATTTCCCAAAACGCCCATCATCATGGTTAGTCACCACGTCAACATCGAGGCGTTCACGGGCGTGGTACTTGGCTCTGGTGACATGGTCCTCGTCAAAATTGGATCCAACGGCAAGCCGATATCGCATCAGGTATTTCCTGGAATGCGTTAATCAGCAGCATTGGTAGGTATTGGATTTATAAGTCCATCACCCTGCGTAGCTGTTCCAAAAAGAGTTCTTCGCCATATTGCACACCTGTATGCCAATCGGTACCAGCGGAGGCATCGGCATCGTCCGTAATGTATTTGAATGAGCGCCATGGAATGGCAACATCGTGCGCTACCGCGGCAATAGCAAACAGCTCCATGTCCACCACATCAATTGCTTGGGCAATTAGCCATGGGTCAGTATCCGTTACAAAACTATCACCAGAGCCACACCGATATACTCCGCCATCGGATACATACTCATTCGGGCGTGTAGAAAATGGTACCTCTCCCCGCGGAGCTAAAGGCTCTGCAAAAACATCCCGTTGCACTACCTTACCAATATCGAGTAAGCCACTCACGGCTGGGTTAATTCGCCCTACGGTACCAAAATTAATGATCTCTCGCGGACTATAGGCTTGAATTGCCTTAAATGTCGCAATCGCAGCATTGATTTTGCCGATTCCGGAATAGACCACCTGGACGCCCGAAGGTAAGCGCTTGGGATCGAGCTCATTCTCTAAAGCAGTGATAATGACAAACGGATGATTCATAGCAAAATAAACCTTATACAGTAGTTATCTTAAAAGTAATACGCAGTAAAGACCAATGGTGACTCTAATTAATGAATACCCAGCAAATACAATTACTCGATTATCTGCCAACCGTTCCCGACTTTCCAAAGCCAGGCATTCAGTTTCGGGATATTTCCCCCTTACTCGGCAATCCGGCTGCATTTGCACATGCAATTGAGCGTATGGCTAGCCTGGCGCAGCAGCTTGATTACACCCACCTACTGGGCGTGGAATCACGTGGATTTATATTTGCCTCAGCGCTAGCCTTGCATGTCAAAAAGAGCCTAGTGCTAGTACGCAAACCCAATAAGTTACCGTTAGCTAGCCATCAAGAGTCTTATGGCTTGGAATACGGATCGGACGCACTGGAAATCCAAAGCATATCCTTACCTGCTGGCTCACGGGTGCTATTAATTGATGATGTTTTAGCAACCGGCGGTACCCTGCTGGCCACCTCTAAACTGGTCAAGCAAGTCGGTGCCAATGCCATTGCCTCGATCTGCCTTCTGGAAATTGAATGCTTGGGCGGCAGGGCTAAATTAGAAAGCCATGGAATCGCTTCGCATACCGTTCTCAAAACACCTTAGTAATTATCTAGGCTACTTCCTATCTTATTGTGCAAAGTACGGATTAGGAAAATAAAGCAGCAGGCCGCCAGCGCCCGATGGGTAATTCAACCCAGCGGTATAAATAGTTTGCTGCAATCCAGCTGAGCACAGATACAAGCCCGATTGCAGCGACAGCTACTGCTGGGCTTTGCACACCCAATGCAATCAGTGCGGTGTTGACTAACAAGATGAATGCAAAGTGAATTAAGAAGGCGCAATAAGCCCGAGCGCTGGCCCACTGCATTGCGCTGGCAAGCCACGATTGCGGATGCGGGTAGGGCTTACTACCTGCATACAGCAATAAAAATGCAATGCTAAGCGCAAGGTAATTGCGCAGCCAAACTGAATGCAGAGCCGAAACAATCAAAATCATGGCAATCGCCATCAATATCTTTTTTACGCTGGCATGATTGACGCTTTTCTGAATTGCATTCAGGCTGCCAGCCCAATAGGCAAGGATGCCTAAGCCATAAGCGCCGATGAAGTAAATGAAGCTATCCTCAAAACTGGCATGGCGATTAAAGTACAAGAGCGATGCCAGAATCAAAATCGAAATGATGCCGATGCGTACGATCTGCCGCTGAAAAACCGCATAGACCACCGCCAGCGCCGTAAAAAGCTGCCAATCGATTGCCACATACCAAACCCCTGCTGAGATGGACTCATACCCCAACACGCCTTGCAATAGAAAAAGATGGGCAAAGACTTGGGCGATGGTCTCGGCTTGACCAATGTATTCGTCTGTAGACCGCTGGCGCGCTAGTGTTGCACACACGATGGTAATCAGCAAGGCCACTACATATGGCCCCACCAATCGCAAATAGCGACGCATGGCCAGTTGCAGCACTAAGCGAGTTCCGAATCCGTTTGAATGCGCATGGCCTATCCCCATCACCTTGTCAGCTGACTGGGCCGCGAGGTAACCTGCCACCACTAAAAATACTTGAACGGCATACCTACCGTAATCAAACAAGACATTACTGACATTCGGTAACTGGAGAGAAGCTGCTAAAGCCAATGGACCATAACTAACGCAGTGGTGCAAAACAATAATTTGTGCCGCCAGAACCTTTAATACATCAATCAGCCAATATTGGGATCGTTCAGGATTCATTGGGTGGTTTTGACTTGGGCTTGCCCGAGAAGGCAGCCAATAGTGGATTAGCCTTTACTAGCTCGTCTGCCAGTTGTTGCTTGGTTTTGGCCTGGGCTCCCGATCCGGGGCCTTTCACTTTCGATGCATTTTTCATCTTGTGTGCCACGGATAGCCCCAAATTTTTGTACAGGTCTGTTTTTTTCATGGGGGATTTCCAGGCTCACTGACTAAAAGGGATTAACTGGAGGTTAATAATGGCTCTCCACTTACTTACAAAACGACGGGTCTTTCGATTGCTTTTAAGTACGTTCAGCCTGCATTTTATGCTGTAGGATGAGCCAAGCAACATCAAACTGGGATTTTGGCTTGATGTCCTTTTTGTTTATCTTCTTAGGAGTTTGAAATGGCCACCAGCACTGTTCCTGCAATTAATTTACGCAATTCCATTACGGAATGCGCCCAGTCCCTCAAAAAGGAAAATGCGGGTAAGTTTTACAACTATGGGATTCGGGATTGCGCTGCATCGATCGCAGCCCTGAAGGCAAAGTAACCCCAATATTCCTTAAGCAGTAAAATACATAATAAAAACAATGGCTTGAATCTTTTTATTGCTTAATATATAAGTTAGCAATTACTTACTTAATATGGTTACACATTTATTAAGTTAATCAGAAAGACAAATTTGGTTGGTTTTAACTATCAGCCCAATACAAAAATACGATTATTTAGGCCCCAAAGATCCGCATAATTTGTTTGTGGTGATCGGTTCAATCTTTGATTGAATTGTGTCCCCTCCATTTTGATTTAACTGAAAACAAGGAGCCCTTAAATGAGCAAAACTGTAAAAGGCACAAAGACTGAAGAGTCCTTGAAGGCCGCATTCGCTGGCGAATCCAAAGCCAACCGCCGTTATTTGTATTTCGCAAACATGGCTGACGTTGCTGGTGCAAACGACGTAGCCGCTGTTTTCCGTTCCACCGCTGAAGGTGAAACAGGTCACGCCCATGGTCACATGGAGTATTTGATTGCTGGTGGTAGCGGCGATCCAGAAACTGGCTTGCCAGCAAAGACGGTTGAAGATGCACTCAAGTCTGCTATCGCAGGCGAGACACACGAGTACACCGACATGTACCCAGGCATGGCTAAGACTGCACGCGACGAAGGCTTTGACGAAATCGCTGACTGGTTTGAGACTTTAGCGAAGGCTGAGCGTAGCCACGCAAACAAGTTCACCAAGACTTTGGAAGCACACTTAGCAAACGTGTAATTGCATTTGCTGTGATTGAAAAAGGCTGCCTCGGCAGCCTTTTTCTTTTTTATTTTTTTTCCCGCTTGTTTCTTAATCTATTAAATAATATTTAAGAGTCCGCGGTCAATCGAGATTCTCGCTATGGGCATACCCCAAAAGAAATATGGCCATCCGAAGATGGCCATACCGTGATTCGAAAACTGCTGACTAGAAATTAAGCCTTCTTAGCCCATGCAGAGCACCAACCTGGGCCAGCCACTTTTTTCGCACCAAACAAGCTGCAACCGCCAACAGGGCCAGAGCCTTGATAAAGAGCGCAGCTAGAGCAAACTTGACCGGCTGCGTACTTGGGAAACTTGGCTTTGTTTACTTTAGTTGCATCAGCTACATAACCGAGGGCAGCAGCTTGTGGATCGGTTTCAGCAACCATGGCTTGCGCCTGAACGGTATTGCTGAGTGCAATGCTGCAAGCACCGGCAGCGGACATGATCATAAATTGGCGACGACTAGTTTTCATACATTCTCCAAAGGGTGGTACGCGGAACAATTAACAATGCAAATAATTCTGTATGAATCATAAAACAGATGTACCTGATGCTGGAATACAGCTTTAAGTAACTGATTTATATGACTATTTTATTGAGAACCGTTCTCAATTTGAAAACAGCCCCACTGCGCCCTTTAGCGACGATCCATTAGCGCCAGAAACTCGCGGCGTAAATTGGCGTCCTTTAAAAATGCCCCACGCATCACGCTGTTGACCATCTTCGAATCGCGATCTTTTACTCCGCGCCATTGCATACAAAAATGGTCCGCATCCATCACAATCGCAACCCCAACGGGACGAATTTTTTTCTCGAGCATGTCAGCAAGGTGGACCACTGCCTCTTCCTGAATTTGCGGGCGGCACATCACCCACTCAGTAATGCGCGAATATTTCGATAGACCAATCAGTGCCGATTCTTTGCTCGGCAATACCCCAATCCAAACCCGACCCATGATCGGGCAGAGGTGGTGAGAGCAGGCGCTGCGGACCGTAATCGGGCCAATGATCATGAGTTCATTGAGGTGACTGACGTTCGGAAATTTCGTAAGCGTCGGCTGCTCAACGTAGCGGCCATTAAATACTTCGTTGACAAACATTTTGGCAACGCGCTGACTGGTGTTATGCGTATTGTGGTCACTCTCAGTATCGATCACCAAGCTTTCCAAAACGGCTTGCATCTTCACCGCCACCTCATCGACCAAACCCTCTAAATCACCTGGCTCAATAAACTGGGAAATATTGTCATTGGCATGAAAGCGGGCTTTCTTTGCCTGAATGCGGCGACGAATAATGGTCGACAGCGGTACGCCATCTTCGGCCTTGGACTTGATCGCCTTCTTTGCAGTCGGCTTTGGTGCCACGGCTGTCTTTGCTGCCTTCTTTATAGCCTTTAGAGGGGTACTGCTCTTACGGCTGCTGGTTTTGGTCGCGGGCATAGGGTGTTTGAGTGCGTTAATGAATTTATCGATAGTAATCAAAAATGATTACTTTCACAGGCCAAGGTTAAATCTGGAAAAAGATAGTGATGATTGCTGCTAGCGCTATGGTCCAAACGGCAGTGCGCAATTTAGGCCAGTCAGCGACATAGCAAACAATGAAAGCCATGCGTGCTAATACATAAGTGACTGCCAAGAGATCAATGCGGTCTTGCGGCGCTTGCGCAATAGCTGCTATCGCAATTGCCGCAAAAAAGAAGGGTATCGATTCAAAGGTATTAGCTTGCGCTGCATTGGCACGTGCCCGAAAGCCAGTTTGCTTTTCCAGCCATTGACGCGGATTGCTGTTATCGAAATCTTTGAAGCCAAACTTAGCAATGCCTGCCGCTATGATAGGTAGTAGACCTGCAATTAACACACAGGCAAATGCAATCGTCATTCCGTTTTCTCCGCTACGTTAGGTGGTGTCGTTTTTTTCTTACCAATGCGCGTCTCCGTACCATTCATTAAATTGCGAATGTTGCTGCGGTGGCGCCAAATAAGCAAAGCACAAACTACACTAAGGGCAATGGCCATCGGCTGAAAGCCAAACAAGAAAATAAAATAAACGGGGCCAAAGACAGCGGCGGCCAAGGCAGCGAGTGAGGAGTAGCGTAAAAAGAAAGCCACGATGAGCCACGTAGCCAAAGTTGCCAGACCCAGCGTCAAATTAATGCCAAACAAAATTCCGCAAGCGGTTGCAACACCTTTGCCGCCCTTAAACCCATGAAATACAGGATAAAGGTGCCCGAGAAATACGGCAATTACGACGCCACACATAATCCAGGCGCCTGCATCATTTGCTAGGGCAGCTTCACCTAAAACAAATCGAGCAATCATCACTGCCAGAAATCCCTTAAGCGCATCACCAAGCAAGGTAAGCACCGCAGCGCGCTTGTTGCCCGTGCGCAGTACATTGGTTGCGCCAGGATTACCGGATCCATACGAGTATGGATCAGGCAAGCGCATGCATTTACTTACGACGACTGCAAAGGAAATTGAGCCAATCAGGTAAGCAAAGGGGATTAGCAGCCAGGTCATAACGCTATCTTAATCATTATTAATGAATTACCTTAAATCCAGGTGCTGCTTGCTGGATAAGTAGCACTGAGGGTAACTAGCCCCTCGGGTGATGGTGTTGATGAATTGATTTGAGCCGTTCTCGGGCAACGTGGGTGTAAATCTGCGTAGTCGATATATCAGCATGCCCAAGAAGCAACTGCACAACCCGTAAATCAGCGCCGTGATTAAGTAAATGCGTGGCAAAAGCATGCCGCAGGGTATGCGGTGAGAGCGCTACCGGAATTTGCGCGATTGCAGCATAGCGCTTAATTAAAGCCCAAAATGCTTGGCGGGTCAGAGCGCCACCGGTATGCCGACCAATGAATACCGCATCGGATGTTTTGCCGGCCAATAGGGTTGCCCTTGCCTCTACTAGGTACTTGCGTAACCACTCCCCGGCTTCACCCCCGAAAGGCACGAGGCGTTCTTTACCGCCCTTGCCATTGACGATGCGCACTACCCCTTCATTGAGGCTGATGGCGACCGTCTTCAGGCTGACAATTTCAGAAACGCGTAGGCCACTGGCGTACATCAGTTCAAGCATAGTGCGATCCCGCAAACCCAGAGGGGTTTCCGTATCCGGTATGTTTATTAAGCGGGTAACTTGATCTTCACTAAGGGTCTTCGGAAAACGCTGCGCCTGTTTGGCGGCACGCAAAGTCATGCAAGGGTCTCGCTTTACCCACTGGTGACGCAGGGCGTGGCGATAAAACCGTTTAAATACCGTGAGGCGTCGATTGGCTGTGGTGGCTTTATCTGCGCGACGATGTGCAATGTAAGCTGTTAATTCAACGTCAGTAGCGGCATACAAATCGAGTCCGTATTCCTGTTGCAGCCATTGCGCTAAGAGCAGTAAATCCCGGCGATAGGCGGCGAGGCTATTTTTAGCGAGGCCATCTTCTAGCCAGCAGGCATCGCAGAATCGCTCAATGGCTTCTTGTGTTGCCGGCGAAATAGCACGTAACGTAGAATCGGCATCTGCTATTGCATTCGATATCGATGCGTTCAATCTACTAAGCTCGCTTTATTTTTAATCGCCTGAGATCAGCGGTTGAAAATAGCTGACTACGGCCCACAATATGCGACGGCTTAAGCCTGCCAGATTGGACATAGCGGCGCAAGGTTGGCAGAGATACCTCTAGATACTCCGCTGCTTGCTCTGCTGAGAAGCGGGTATTTTTTAGATGGCCGAATACTTCTTCATGGGTACTATCTTCCTTAAATGCACTTGTGGCAATTAAAGAAAAAAAGCGAATTCGTTCTTTGGCTGGCATTTGCTGGACATGAGAAAATATGTCCTCGGCAGTCATTGCAAGAGTCATGTCATCTTTCCCCTTTTCTGGCTAAATTACCTTCTTCACGTAAGAAACGCTTTAATTCTGCATAGAAATTTTCGTGGGTCCCGATTTTGTAAAAATCGATCCAAATCAATTCAAGAAGCTTATCGGACAATCCATACCTATACGCAATCAAATATTCTTGCTTGTTAAAGCGAAACTTGTAAACAAAAATGTCCCGTAAATCACCCTTCTTTTGCTCACCCAATTCTGGCGATTTTGAAGCCTCAACAACTGCGTCCTCTATTGCGAGCTGCAAAGGAGACTTGGCTTTCTTTACAAACTGTAAGAATGGTCGCTTGTAAAGAACTTGCATGATCTAATATTAGATCATTTTTGATCTAAAGTCAACTCATCAATAAGCTACTACTTCTCAGTCCCTAAAGTTATCAAAACCCAAGGGCGCTTCGCTAACGTCTTTGCGCAGCAAGGCCATCACTGCTTGCAGATCATCCCGCTTGCCACCGGTAACGCGTACTGCGTCACCCTGAATGCTGGCTTGCACCTTAATCTTGCTGTCTTTAATGATGCGCACAATTTTTTTCGATAGGTCTGAGGTCACGCCTTTTTGAATCTTCATACTTTGTTTACGCTTGTCGCCACCAATCGTTTCCAGCTTGTCGTCTTTGAGGTAGCGCACATCGACGTTGCGTTTGGCCATTTTGTTAATCAGGACATCGCGTACTTGACCTAATTTAAAGTCATCGTCCGCAAACAAAATGAGGATCTCTTCTTTGAGTTCCACCCTGGAATCCGATCCCTTAAAGTCGAAGCGGGTCGAGATCTCTTTATTAGCCTGTTCAATGGCGTTCTTTAATTCCACCATATTTGGCTCGCACACTACGTCAAATGTTGGCATTTATTGCTCCTATTTACTCAAAATTACGGAAGACGAATAAGATTGTGGCATGAACTCCGCCCCAAATGCGCCTTCCTCGCCCAAAACGGTCCCGCCCTCCGGGATTCCAGAGATGCTGCCTGACTTTTCTTTAAGGTCGCGTAATAGCTTTGGATTTGAAGTCCTGGCTGAGCAAGCCTATTCCATTACCGATGCTGAGCAAATTGGGGTTGTAATGGAAGCGATTGAGGCGGCAGGCCTGCCATGGCGTGTACTGGGCGGTGGAAGCAATGTGGTCTTGCCGCCAACGCTATCCGGCGTCACCTTACTCATGGACATTGCTGGGCAAACGATTACGCATCAAGATGATGGCGGCGCGGTAATTACGGTTGGTGCTGGCGTGAACTGGCATGACTTTGTGCTTTGGACCCTCGACCATAACTTGCCCGGCCTTGAGAACCTTGCACTGATTCCGGGTACGGTGGGCGCTGCGCCAATTCAGAACATTGGTGCCTATGGCGTTGAGGTGGGTGAATACATCCAGTCGATTGAAGCCTACGACTGCCATTCCAACGCCTTGGTTAATTTGCCGGCTAGCGAATGCGCATTCACGTATCGCAACAGTATTTTTAAAACCCACCCCAAGCGCTACATCATTACGCGTGTGCATTTTTACTTACCAGCTGCGTGGAGTCCCCATTTAGGTTATGCCGATTTGGCTGCTGCATTTGCAAACCGTCATGCGCCAACAGCGGAAGAAGTGATGGTTGCGGTGTGCAAGATTCGTAATCGCAAATTGCCAGATCCTAAATTGACTGGCAACGCCGGTAGCTTCTTTCAAAATCCGATTGTGGAACAAGCGCAGTACTTGGCCTTGCTGGAGCAGTTTCCTGAATTGGTGTCCTACCCCGAGGGGGATGAGGGCTCAGGCAAACGAAAGTTGGCTGCGGGTTGGATGATTGATCACTGCGGCTTTAAAGGCTTGCGCGCCGGTGCTGTCGGGGTATATCAACACCAAGCCTTAGTCATCGTCAATCACGGCGGCGGCAGTGCCGATTCTGTCTTAGCACTAGCAAAAACGATTCAGGACAAAGTGCAATATACCTTTGGCGTTGCTCTTTCGATTGAGCCGATTCGCTACTGAGGCTTCACCTTAGCTAGTGTGACTTCAGCACTGCCTTCTGCCAATTGAATGCGGTAATCATGCTGAGCTAGCAACTGATCTGGCTTGCGCACTGCGCCCGTACCCTCTTGCAAAATCACCGCATAACCCCGCTCCAAAGTGCGCTGCGGGCTCAAGGCTTCTAATTGCGCCGCGAGGTGCTGCTGATGCCGTTGCCAGTATTGTGTCCGCACCATCCACGATTGACCGAGGCGCTGCCGGAGATTTTGAATCTGCTCGCGCATCCGCTCGGGATTGGGCAAAGCATGATTTAAACGCAGCGCAAATTGATCGAGCATCTGCGCCTCGCGCTCGAGTCGCCGCTCTATGGCTTGGGTCATGCCCTGCTGGATGCTCGCCAACTCCGCTAGTAATTGATCGCGGCGCGGCGCGGCCATCTCTGCTGCACCAGTCGGTGTTGGCGCGCGTAAGTCAGCAACAAAATCGGCAATCGTCGTATCGGTCTCGTGCCCTACGCCGCAGACGATTGGCAAAGTGGATTCTGCAATCGCGTACGCTAGCTGCTCATGATTGAATGCCCACAAATCTTCGATGCTGCCGCCGCCCCGCACGAGCAGAATCACATCCACTGCCGCCTCCCGATTGGCACGCTCAAGTGCGGCGATGATATTCAGGGGCGCTTCTGGGCCTTGCACTAAGGTGGGGTAAATCACAATCGGAATGTGTGGCGCTCTTCGACTTAAGGTGCTCAGCACATCTTTTAATGCTGCCGCCTGAGGCGAGGTGACGATACCGATCGCGCGGGGGTGGGTGGGTATGGGGCGCTTTCGATCTGCTTCGAATAGCCCCTCTTTGGCGAGCTTGGCCTTGAGCTTTAAAAAGGCTTCAAAGAGCCCACCCATGCCAGCACGCCGCATGATCTGAACCGTTAATTGCACATCCCCGCGCGGAACATATAAGCCGAGACTAGCCCCGACCTCCACCAAATCCCCCGATTGGGGCATAAAGCCTACCTGGGCATTTTTGCCGCGAAACATGACGCAGCGTATTTGCCCCTCCTCGTCTTTTAAGGAGAAGTACCAATGCCCGCTGTCATAAGCCTTAAAGTTGGATACCTCACCGCTAACCCAGACAGAATCAAACTGGTCCTGCAAGGAGCTTGCAATGGCGCGGTTTAGGTCGCCAACACTCAGAATGGGGTTCGGTATTTCAGGCATTTTCTAGGGGTCGATTTTGATGAATTTAAGGGGGTTTACTAGTCTGGACCAATACATATCCACAATCTTGAATCGGATTATGGGGCTCAATTAAGAAGTAAGTATTTGCTGACCCATAACGTCGTATAAATCTCACACTCGCACCACAAAGTATTGATTCATATACAGAAATTTTTTTATATTCGGTTCATTTTACTGCCATTGTTTGGTGCGCTACGCTACAAATCAAGGACTTACAGCAAACAGGGTTAAAAGTTTTGCACAGAGTTATCCACAGCCCAAGCAAAACCCCGCCAAAGCTAAATTTTTTGAAAAATATCAAGCTTCTAGCAATCCCTGTCCATCCAGAAGCCCATTTCATTTCAGCTAAAGTACTGATCTTATGTACACCATCTTACTATCTGCCGGTTGGCCCATTTGGCCCCTCTTAGCCCTCTCCATTTTTGGCCTCGCCATCCTAATGGAGCGCAGTTGGTACCTGCGCCAAGGGCACATTGCCCCGCAGACTGACTTGGAAGTTGCGTTTGGCCTAGCCGAAGGAATAGCAAGCGGAAAAGTAGCCCCGACTGGATTAATTCAGGATTTGCGCCAAAACTCGGTGATCGGCACACTCCTCGCCTCCATTCTCTCTGAAAAGCAATCGGGTCATTCCGCTAACCAAGCGATTGAAGAGCTTGCAGTGCTGGCGGACACATCCTGGATTAAGTTAGAACGCTACCTCGGAGCCCTCGCTACGATTGCAACCCTTGCTCCACTCCTCGGTTTATTTGGTACCGTAGTTGGCATGATTGAAATTTTTGGTAGTCAAGGAATAGTCACCGGCAGCGGCGGTAACCCGCAGCAGTTGGCGAACGGGATTTCGATTGCGCTCTACAACACGGCATTTGGATTGCTGATTGCAATACCGGCCTATGCCGGTTGGCGTGGCTTACGAGCTATGGCCGATCAACGGCAGCGGGAGTGTGAAGAGTTCGCACGCCAGCTGTTTAAAAAACTCTACCCCGAAAATACATGAGCTGGATTGCACAACGCTTGAGCGGTCAGCGAGTCAATCTCGGCGCGCTACGCAATGCCAATCGCTTTGCACGCGCGGAACCAGAAATTAATCTGATTGCATTTATTGATGTGTTGCTGGTGGTATTGATTTTCCTCATGGTTTCAACCACCTTTACGCGGTATAACGAACTGGCGATTACATTGCCGACTGCCAGCGGTTCTGATGCCTCGATAAAGCCCCAGTCCATCACCATTACAGTAAGCCGCGATGGTCGCTACGCCCTGAACGGTAAGGTAATCGATCGGAGCCAATTGGCTGCGTCCCTTGGTAAACTCGCCAATCCATCTGCACCAAGCAGTCTAGAAAATAGTCCGCAAGTCAACATCGACGCCGATGCCAAGGCACCGCACCAGGCGGTGATGCGGGCCCTTGAGGCGGCACGCGATGCGAATCTACCCAACGTTGTCTTTAGCAGTCAAGGCAGTAAATAATGCTGCTGCCCGTGCGTAAAGCGCCAATTCAAGGTCGATCAGCGCCCGCTTTTTGGGAGCGGCGCGGCATCATCAGTTGGCTTATGTGGCCACTATCCAAACTGTTTGGTCTCTTTGTGGCGAGCAAAAACGCATTACGTGATCTCGGCATTGGAGTCGGAAAACCATTTTCAGTACCCATCATTATTGTGGGCAATCTACGCGTGGGCGGCACCGGCAAAACCCCCATCGTCATTGCGCTGGCTGAGCGCCTGCGTGCCCGTGGTTTTTATCCGGGCATCATCAGTCGAGGCTATGGCGGTCGTAGCCAAACCAAACAATCCAATCCGATGCAAGTAAGCAGCAAATCAGATCCTGCTGTAGTTGGTGATGAGCCTGTGCTCATGGCACAGCGCACGCAAGATGCAATACCCATTTGGGTATGCCCAGAGCGCCGTAAAAGTATTCGTGCGCTTCTCGATGCCAACCCCGAAGTCAATGTCATCATCAGCGATGATGGCTTACAACACCAAGGCCTGACCCGCTGGGCAGCGCGTGAAGGTGGTCGTGATATTGAAATCATCGTGCGCGATCACCGCGGCGAAGGCAATGGCTTTTTGTTGCCAGCTGGTCCCTTGCGTGAGCCTGCCGATCGGGATCGTGACATCACCTTAGTCACTGCTAGCAATCAAAATACTGAAACTACCGATGCCGTGAGCGATGCGTTGCATTACATTGCTGACCGTCCTGCATTTACGCTGGCACCGATATTGGAGTTTGCTTACCCCCTAGGCGATCCTAGCCATGTCACGTCGCTTGAAGCGCTGTTAGCGGAACACAGCAATACACCGATCATCGCAATTGCTGCGATTGGTAACCCCCAGCGATTTTTTGATGGCATTCAATCTCTTCTCCCATACCCTACTGCGCCATTTAAGGGTATTGCTTTACCAGATCATGGACAGATTGATACTGCCCTTTTGAATACACTGGATGCCAAGTGCATCTTGATCACCGAAAAGGATGCCGTAAAATGCGCTCATATTGACGATCAGCGCATTTGGGTCGTGCCGATGCAACTTACTTTGCCCAATGAGTTCCTGGATTGGATTGAGTCGATCCTCCAAAGACCAGATCCGAATGTAATGCACAGCGAGCCTAGAGGGAAAAAAGATGGATAAACGTTTACTCAGTATTTTGGTTTGCCCTTTGTGTAAAAGCGGCTTGCGCCTCGATGAGCAGCAGCATGAATTAATCTGCCGCATTGATAAGCTCGCTTACCCGATTCGGGATGGCATTCCGGTGATGCTGGTGGATGAAGCGCGCACCTTAACGCCTGAAGAAATGCAGGCTTTGTAAGTCAATCGATTTTGAACGCACTCACTCTCCCCGAATTTAGTGTTGTTATTCCGGCACGCTTAGGCTCCACTCGCCTTCCCCGCAAACCCCTAGCGGATATCGCAGGTAAGCCCATGGTGGTTAGGGTTGCCGAGCAGGCAAAACGCTCTGGCGCACAGAGTGTGATTGTGGCAACCGATTCGGGGGAAATTCAGGCGGTATGCGATGCCCATCGGATCGAGTGCCTCCTCACACAAGCCGATCACCCGACCGGCACCGATCGCATTGCTGAAGTAGCCCAATTATTGAAGTTACCAGCTGATGCATTGATTGTGAATGTGCAAGGCGATGAGCCTCTCATTCCGCCAAATCTAATTAATCAGGTTGCAATGGCATTGGCGGCCCATCCGCAATGCGCAATCGCTACAGTAGCAACGCCCATCCTTGATCCAGCAGAAATCAATAACCCCAATGTGGTGAAGGTGGTACTTAATCGCCACAATGAGGCCATGTACTTTTCGCGTTCGGTTATTCCGTTTGAACGCGATGCAGCAACGACTAAACCGCCGTACCTGCGGCACTTGGGGATTTATGCCTACCGAGCCAGCTTTTTAGAGGCCTATGCGCGCCTCGATCCAGCCCCTCCAGAACAGGCAGAGTCACTCGAGCAGCTTCGCGCCCTCTGGCATGGCTACCGCATTCAGGTTCATATTACGGACGATGTACCTCCGCCTGGAGTCGACACCGAGGCCGATTTAGAGCGGGTAAGACTGGCTTTTGCATCTCGGGGATAATCCTTAGAAAGTACCCGTAATTAGGTCTAAAAAATACGGGACAATGGCAAATCGAGGGGAGAACAACAATGCGGTTAATCCTATTGGGCGCACCAGGCGCCGGCAAAGGAACACAAGCTCAGTTTATTTGTGAGAAGTTTGGTATTCCGCAAATTTCCACTGGCGATATGTTGCGCGCGGCCGTGAAAGCAGGCACGCCGCTTGGTGTTGCTGCAAAAAAGATTATGGATGCAGGCGGCCTCGTTTCCGATGACATCATTATTGGCCTTGTAAAAGATCGCCTGAAAGAATCCGACTGCAAGCACGGCTATTTGTTTGATGGCTTTCCGCGTACCATCCCTCAAGCGCAAGCCATGAAAGATGCCGCCGTGCCAATCGACTTTGTACTTGAAATCGATGTGCCGTTTGATGCCATCATTGATCGCATGAGTGGTCGCCGTGTTCATCCCGCTTCAGGCCGCAGTTACCACATCAAATTTAATCCGCCCAAAGTAGAAGGCAAAGACGATGTCACGGGCGAGCCCTTAATTCAGCGGGAAGACGATAAAGAAGAAACGGTGCGCAAGCGCCTGCAGGTCTACACCGATCAAACACGCCCTTTGGTGGAGTACTACTCCAGCTGGGCCGCTAGCGGCGACTCAACAAAAGTTAAACCGCCTGCTTATCGCAAGGTCAGTGGCACGGGTACGGTGGACGACATTACGAATTCGATCTTTGCCGTACTAAAATAATTCGCAGTATCGAAATAAAGTGCATTGCGACGTAAACCAAATTAAAGTTATCGGTCCACTACAACTAGAGGTGGTCTTTACCGACGGCAGCCGCGGTCGTGTGGTATTTGAGCCAACTCACCTGACTGGCGTATTTACCCCTCTTCAAAATCCAAACTTCTTTAACCAAGTCAGAATTAATGGTGGGGCCGTGAGTTGGCCTGGTGATATTGATTTGGCTCCAGATACCATGCATGAGGCAATTCGCAAATCGGGAGAATGGGTACTGCGTTAATACTAAGTGCCGTGCGCCCTGATGCGAGCTTGAGTTCGTGCATCAATTTTAAGAATGAAGCACTATCGAACGGCTAGCTCTACTCGCTTTCCTGTTCTAGCCAACATATCCACAAGCGCATCGATCGTAAATTTAACGGTCTTTTTGTGCACTACATCTGAAACCCGCGGCCTAGTGACCCCAAGAATAAGGGCTGCGTCCTGCTGCCGTAGTTTTTTCTCATCAATCCATGTTGATAGCTCAGTCATTAGAGACTCTTTAATGGCCAATTTTTCAGAAATGATGCGCTTCGATTTAGCTTGTAACGCTGCTGCTTCTTTCGGCGAGAATCCAAGATCAGCAAAGACATTCTTGCCTGCAGCTGTGATGTGCCCCGACTTAGTGTGCTGTGTCATTTTTTGATCCTTTCCTTTATAACTGCCTTGTAACGACTACTTGCAATTTCTTTATTTTGCTTACTGGTTACTCGCGATTTCTTTTTAAAACAATGCAGTACATACACCGCCTCTGGAAATTTCGCTACGTACATCACCCGAAACCATCCATCGTCCAAATTAATTCGTATTTCTTTGGTGCCGGCGCCAACTTCATCGAATGGCTTCCAATCATCCGGATTTAAGCCCATTTGGACTTGATTCAATTGATGACCAGCTTCCTTTCGAGCCTCTACTGAAAAAATACCATCGTCTTTGATGTCATTAAAAGCAGACCCGCGCCAATCAATGGGTTTTTCAAACATTCCGAGTAATTGTATCAAATTTTATACATTAAACCAGAATTTAATCAAATAAATTAAATTGATCTGGCAATGCATGGGTTAAAAGGTGAGCGGGTAAAGCTAGCGCCTACTTCAACTCCTTCAGCGCACTCTCAAACGATTCGATATCGGCAAAGCTGCGGTAGACCGATGCAAACCGAATGTAAGCCACTTTATCGAGGCGCTTGAGCTCACGCATCACGAGCTCGCCAACTCGGTCGCTGGCAATTTCTTTCTCACCCGTTGCCACCAGCTTTTCTTCAATGCTGGCAATCGCCTCATCGACAAGATCTGAGGAAACAGGGCGCTTACGCAGTGCTAACTTGAGTGAACTAGCTAGCTTTTCGTGACTGTAATCAACCCGGCTGCCATTCTTTTTGACGATCGCTGGAAAGGTTAACTCTGCACGCTCATAGGTGGTAAAGCGTTTGTCACAGCTGGCACAACGGCGGCGGCGGCGCGTCGTGTCGCCCTCGTCCGACACCCGGGTATCCATCACCTGGGTGTCCTCGCCGTGGCAAAAAGGGCAGCGCACGCATCAGTCTCCGTAAACCGGGAAGCGCTTCGTTAAGGCATGGACCTGGGCTTTAACTTTCTCAATGTTCGCTGCGTCATTTGGGTTATCTAGCACGTCAGCAATAAAGTGACCCACCTGAATCGATTCCGCCTCTTTAAAGCCGCGGGTAGTCATCGCCGGCGAACCTAAGCGAATACCACTCGTTACCATTGGTTTTTGCGGATCATTGGGGATGCCGTTTTTATTGCAGGTAATGTGCGCATCACCCAATACTTTTTCGGCCTCTTTACCCGTCATATTTTTACTCCGCAAATCAACCAACATCACGTGCGATTCGGTGCGGCCTGAAACAATCCGTAAGCCACGCTCGATCAGGGTGTTGGCCAAGGCTTGCGCATTGACAATCACCTGCTTTTGGTAGTCCTTAAAGCCAGGCTCTAGAGCTTCTTTAAATGCCGTTGCTTTGGCAGCAATCACATGCATTAATGGACCGCCTTGCAAGCCTGGGAAGACTGCAGAGTTAATGGCTTTCTCATGCTCGGCTTTCATCAAAATGATGCCGCCGCGGGGGCCACGCAAACTCTTGTGGGTGGTCGAAGTAACGATGTCGGCATGCGGCACGGGATTAGGGTAGACGCCGGCTGCAATTAAGCCAGAGTAGTGGGCCATGTCCACCATGAAGATGGCGCCGATTTCTTTTGCCACTTTGGCAAAGCGCTCAAAATCGATGTGGAGCGAATACGCTGATGCGCCGGCAATGATTAACTTTGGCTTATGCTCACGTGCCAAACGCTCCATTTGCTCGTAATCAATGGCTTCGTTTTGATCGAGTCCATAGGAAATGGGGTTAAACCACTTGCCACTCAGGTTGAGTGCCATGCCGTGGGTGAGGTGACCGCCTTCAGCCAAACTCATACCCATGAAGGTGTCTCCCGGCTTTAAAAAGGCCAAAAAGACAGCTTGGTTGGCGGAGGCCCCGCAATGGGGCTGCACGTTCGCCGCTTCAGCCCCAAATAAGGTCTTGACACGATCGATTGCCAATTGCTCTGCCACGTCCACAAACTCACAGCCACCGTAATAGCGCTTGCCTGGATAGCCCTCAGCGTACTTATTGGTTAACTGGGACCCTTGCGCCTGCATGACTGCGGGTGAAGTGTAGTTTTCAGAGGCAATTAGCTCAATGTGGTCTTCTTGGCGGCGATTTTCATTCTGAATCGCGGCCCAGAGTTCGGAATCGGTCTTGGCAAGGGTGTTTTGGCGGTCAAACATGGTAATAATCCTGAGTTAGTTGGATTGCTTAGATAAAATCTACCTACATAATACAAAACACCTATGAACCCGACCGAAGACCTCTCCTTTTTATCCCTTATTCTCAATGCCAGTTTGATCGTCCAACTGGTCATGCTGATCCTCATCACCATGTCGATCGCATCTTGGACCGTGATTTTTAAGAAAGGATCGATCCTGAGAGGCGTGCGCCGCGATACCGAACGCTTTGAGCGTGACTTTTGGTCTGGTGGGGACCTCAATACCCTCTTAGAGGCCGCACAGCGCAATAACCGCAGCTCCGCTGTGATGGAACGTATCTTTGCAGGTGGCATGCTGGAGTTCTCTAAAGCACGGGAAATCGATGCAGCGCGCCGCGCCATGAAAGCGACCTACCAGCGCGAGATGGATATCTTGGAGGCCAATCTCCCCTTCCTGGCCTCGGTAGGCTCCGTGTCACCTTACATCGGCTTATTTGGCACCGTTTGGGGCATCATGCACGCATTTAAGGGTTTGGCTAACGTTCAGAATGCCACTCTCGCAGCAGTTGCGCCTGGCATTGCCGAAGCCCTAGTCGCTACCGCGATTGGTTTATTTGCAGCGATTCCGGCGGTCGTTGCATACAACAGCAATGCCACTGAGATCGATCGCTTAGCCATTCGCTTTGAAACCTTTATGGAAGAGTTCACCAACATCCTGCAGCGCCAAGCTGCCCATCGTTAATTGATTTCCTTGAGGAATAACTAAGCGAATGGCCCAATCCAGTCGATCTTCCTTTCGGTCTAATCGCCGCCGTGCGATGTCAGACATCAATGTCGTTCCGTACATCGATGTGATGTTGGTGCTGCTGGTGATCTTTATGGTGACTGCAGCATCCGTTAATCCCGGAATCGTCAATTTACCGACGGTTGGTGGCGCAAAGATCCAAACCTTACCCCCGATCTTTTTATCGGTCGATGCCAATGAAAACATTACCATCAAGCGTGAGGGTGAAGCATCACAAACCCTCAGCCGTTTGGAGCTCGGTGCATTTGCCCGCACCCAAGCAGAAAAATCTGCCGATCAACCCGTTGTATTGGCGGCCGACAAATCCGTTAAGTACGAAGTCGTCATGGATGTAATGGCCAAACTCAAAGAGAATGGCGTCAAGCGGGTTGGTCTTGCTGTTAAGAGCCAGTAATTTCATGAACGCGTCTCCTAGCGCATGCTGATCCCATGAATACTGCACAGCAATGGCCCTCGCCTTTTTCACGGGCAGAGCCCATCAAAACAGAAAGTACTGCACGTGCCTTCTCGTATTCGATGGTGGCGCACTTGCTGCTGATTGCGATGTTCACGATTGGCATTAACTGGCGTACCAGCCCCCCTGGGGGAGTGGAAGTAGAGCTATGGGATTCCACCCCTGTAGCCCAGCGCACTGAAACGCCTCCACCCCCACCCATCAAAGAAGAGGCGGCCGATATTGCGGTCAAGAAAAAACCAGTAGAAAAAGAACCGCCCAAAAAAGAGGCGGTGAAAGAAGTGCCTAAACCAGCCAAAGTAACGCCGCCCAAAGAAAAAACCAAAGAGCCAGAGAAGCCCAAAAAAGCAGAAGAAGCAAAAGCACTAACACCAGCTCAGATTAAAGCCAACGCCGCTGCTGAAAAAGCCCGCGCTGATCAATTAGCAAGACTACGCGCTGCTGCAGGGGCCGAGGGCGGTAGTGGTGGTCAAGTTGGTAGCAGTGTCGGTGGTGGCGGTAATGCACCACCAGCATATGCGGACAAAGTGCGGCGTAAAATTAAGCCCTTGATTGTGTTTAACCCCGAATCACTCACGGGTAATCCAGCCGTGGTGGTCTTGGTCGATCTTGCGCCCGATGGGGCAATCTTAAAGCGTAGCGTGGTGACGTCTAGCGGCATTCAGAGCTGGGACCAGGCGGTGTTGCAAGCCCTGGATCGTGCAGAAACCTTTCCGAAAGACGACAATGGCATCATTCCCATGCGTCAAATGAGACTCACTTTTAAACCCAAGGATTAATGCCATGCGGACCTCTCTCTTGCGCCTCCTGCGCTCCCTGTTTGCTTTACTTGCGACCCTAGGCTCATTAAGTCCGGCTCTCGCGCAAATGAATATTGAAATCACGGGCGTGGGTCAATCCCTCTATCCCATTGCAGTGATGCGTTTTGAGGACGAAGGAAAATTACCCGTCGGCGTGACGGAAATCATTCGTCAAAACTTAGCGCGCAGTGGCTACTTCAAAAATACTGAGAGTGGTAATGCCAGTGAGAGTGATGAAGGCACACCAAACTATAGCGCTTGGGCTGCGCGTGGAGCTGATGCCTTGGTCGTGGGCTCGGTAAAACAAACCGGCCCCACCCAGTTTGAAATCCGCTACAAGCTGTTTGATATTCGTAAGCAGCAGAGCTTAGATGGGCTCTTAATCACTGCTAGTAGCGATAATCTGCGCCAAGCTGCGCATAAGATTTCCGATGACATCATTTTTAAGTTATTAGGTGAACGTGGCATCTTCTCTACACGCCTCTCTTATGTCATTAAAGACGGTAATCGCTACCGCCTCGTGATCTCAGATGCCGATGGCCAGAATATTCGCAATGCACTGAATAGTGCTGAACCCATCATTTCCCCATCCTGGTCTCCTGATGGCAAAAAAGTAGCGTACGTTTCCTTTGAGGATCGCAAACCCGTTGTGTATGTGCATGAACTAGCGACCGGTCGCCGCGTTTCGCTCTCCAATCAAAAAGGTAATAACAGTGCGCCTGCTTGGTCGCCTAATGGGCAGACAGTAGCGCTCGCATTGTCACGCGATGGCAACACCCAGATTTATGCCATGAATGCCGATGGCAGCAATTTACGTCGCCTCACCCAAGGCAATACGATCGATACTGAGCCACAATATTCTCCGGATGGTCGTACGATTTATTTCACCAGCGATCGCGGCGGTAATCCGCAAATCTACCGCATGAGCGCCGATGGTGAACGGGTAGAAGGCGCCAAGCGGGTAACCTTTAAACAGTCTTTTGCAACCTCGCCCCGGATATCGCCGGATGGCAAACTGATGGCGTACATCGCCAACGTGGGTGGTGGTTTTCGGGTGCATACCCTCAATTTAGCAACCGGCGAGACCCGTGCCTTGACCAATACTGTCAATGACGAATCTCCCTCCTTTGCTGCCAATGGCCGCTACATCCTGTACTCCACTCGGGTCGGTGGCAAGCGGGTTCTGGCCGCAGTGTCGGTCGATGGCCAATCAAAACAAGTGCTGAGTATTCCAGGGTCTGACGTCAGACAGCCCTCCTGGGGGCCTTTCATGGATTAGGGGTCCCTTTCCAATTCAGGGACGAGAAGGCATAATAGAGTCATAGCGGCATTGTGATAAATGCCTACCACCCATTCTGAAAAGGACTACAACCATGATTTCCCTTGCTCGGCGCTCTGCTGGATTCGCGATCTTAGGCTTCGTTGCCCTCTTAACCGCTTGCTCCTCTGGGGTGAAGTTGGATGATGTTAATGGTACCGGTGGTGCCGGTGGCGCCGATGGAGCAGGTAAATTTGGCTCGCAACCCTGGAATGATCCCAAAAGCCCTCTGTTTGAGCGTAGCGTGTACTTTGGTTTTGATGAGTTCACGGTGGATGGCAAATACCAAAAGATGTTGTCAGCCCATGCCAGCTTTTTGAAGCAAAATACGGCCCAAAAAATTATCATTCAAGGCAATACCGATGATCGTGGCACAACCGAGTACAACTTGGCACTCGGTCAACGCCGTTCTGATGCAGTTCGTAAATCGCTGGCTTTAATGGGCGTCTCCGATGCACAAATGGAAGCCGTCAGCTTTGGTAAAGAAAAACCCAAAGCAGAAGGCGCTACTGAAGCAGCGTACGCAGAAAATCGCCGTGCTGACATTGTTTACGTTCTCAAGTAATTTGGAATTCCTGCAATGACATGGAATGTTGCTTTAACAAGGGCGCTGGCAACTAGCGCCCTTGCTGTTTTTTTTATTCTGCCCGCACCTGCATTAGCGATTCTTTCGGATGATGAGGCGCGCAAGGCTATTCTGGACCTCCGTAAAACATTAGCAAGTACTCAATTAGAACTGCAAGGTCAAATTGAGCGCCTCAAGTCAGAGAATGCCCAGTTACGTGGCCAGATTGAAAATCTTCAACGGCAAAGCGAAGAGCTGATTACAAGTCAAAAAACCAACTACCGTGACTTAGACCTACGCCTGAGCAAGTTTGAACCCCAAACCCTTGAAATTGAAGGCGTTACGGGCACCATTCAGCCAGGAGAAAAGGCGGCATACGATGATGCCTTGGCTGCCTTTCAGGCAGGTCAGCTCAAAAAAGCGGATGCAGGCTTTACTGCTTTTGTACGCAAATACAATGCCAGTCCCTATTTGCCACTCGCACTCTATTGGTTGGGCAATACCAAATACGCCCTTAAAGAATATCCCGGCGCCATCACCCAATTGCAGACCCTCATCAAGGCCTATCCGAAACACCCCCGCATTCCAGCAGCGATGCTGACGCTTGGTAATTGCCAACTCGAGAGCGGTAATAAAACGGCTGCGCGCAAAACCTATGGCGATCTGATTGCAAGCTATCCCGACTCTGAAGTGGCGGTAGAGGCACGCCAAATGCTGGCACGCGCAAAATAAGTAGCGCCTCTATTTCTGATTGCCAGCATGACCAGCATGAATCCGCTCTCTGCATTCTCTGACTTTGCACCCCGCACGTCTGGCACCCCTGCAGTTATCCTATTTTCAGGCGGGCTAGACTCAACGACGATTTTGGCTCTGGCCAAGCGCTTGGGTTACGCGCCTTATGCCCTCTCAATTAGCTATGGTCAGCGTCACTCCTCGGAGTTAATTGCAGCAGAACGGATCGCTCAATCCATTGGCGTAGTACGGCATGAGGTGATTGATCTGGCGCTCACGCGTTTTGGTGGCTCTGCTTTAACAGACTCTAATCTGGATGTACCGACGACCTCGAACGCCATCGTTAATCCCGACTCCGATATTCCGATTACCTATGTCCCGGCCCGCAACACCATCATGCTCTCACTTGCACTCGGCTGGGCAGAGGCATTAGGGGGCACTGATATTTTTTATGGCGCAAATAGCGTCGATTATTCTGGCTACCCTGACTGCCGCCCCGAATACGTCGCCTCCTTTGAGCGTATGGCCAACCTAGCTACTAAAGCGGGGGTCGAAGCGCACAGCGATGCAGCGCGCGTTCGGGTCCATGCCCCCATCATCGCTATGAGTAAGGCAGACATCATTCACCTTGGTATGACTCTGGGAATTGATTACGGCCAAACCGTGTCGTGCTATCAAGCGGATGTCCAGGGACAAGCCTGTGGTGAGTGTGAATCCTGCAAGCTACGTAAGGCGGGATTTATACAAGCTGGTCTTGCTGATCCAACGCACTACCGCCAATCTGCGTAAGTAGATTACTGCATGTGCTGTCGGCAGTCCTGCCAATTACATTATTTGATTTTGAAATCCATCAAGCGCGCCACATAGCGTGCAATCAGATCAACTTCTAAGTTCACTGCATCACCGGCCTTAAGTTGACCCAAGGTAGTGTGTTGCATGGTGTGCGGGATGATATTGATTTCGATAGTGCAGCCACCTGCATTGCTTTTGTTTGCAGCATTCACGGTGAGCGAAACCCCATTCACCACAATCGATCCTTTGTAGGCCAAAAATGGGGCAATCTCCGCTGGCGCTTGGATCACCAAATGCCATGACCCATCGGGAGATTGATCCACTGCTGCAAAACGCTCTACCTGACCAATGCCATCGACATGGCCGCTCACCAAATGCCCACCGAGGCGATCCGATAGACGCAAGGCCTTCTCTAAATTCACGGGAGCTTGTAAATCGAGGCCAATGGTCTTGTTCAAAGACTCACGCGAGATATCCAAAGTAAATTGGTTGCCTTGGATTTGGGTGGCCGTCATGCAAGCGCCTTGGATGGCAATACTATCGCCAATCGCCACATCATCTAGATAGCCTGCAGGCGTCTCAATGGTGAGACGCATGCCATCACCAAAAGGGGATGCTGTTGTAATGCGGCCAACTGCAGTAATGATTCCTGTAAACATATCGGTGCTTTATCAGTAGGTGTTTTTTGTTTGGGTGTTGTTTACTTCTGTCGTTTGCTTATCTTACGGCCTTACTGCCGTACAAAGCGTAAACGAATATCCGGATCCAATACCGTGCAGTCAATACGCTTCCAATCGGTGCGCTGTGTTAATGACGTTAGCTCCGGTAAATTGGCGATACCCAGACCCGAACCAAGCAAGGTAGGCGCTAGATAGACGAGCAACTCATCCACGCAGCCTTCACGCAATAAGGAGCCGTTCAGTTTATAGCCCGCCTCCACATGAATCTCATTCACCTCACACTCGGTCGCAAGGTAGCGCATCAGCGCGGGTAAATCGACTTTACCCATACTGTTGGGCATGGAAATCACCTCAACCCCTTGGGCCTGCAGCTGGGCCTGCTTTGCTAATTGGGCATCGCTTGTGATTTCACCGCACACCACCATGGCGCCGCCATCTTGGATTGAGGCGGACTTACTTGGAAACGGCTTAAGTACAGCCGCCGTCAGCGCAATATCCAGCTTGGAGTCGATGATGATGCGCTTGGGTTGGCGCAAGGTATCGACGGCCCGGACGGTCAGACTCGGATCATCTTCTTTGACCGTACCAACGCCAGTCAGAATAGCGCAGGTCTGAGCGCGCCAGTGGTGACCATCATCACGGGCAGCAGCGCCTGTAATCCACTGGCTTTGACCATTGGGCAGCGCTGTCTTACCGTCAAGGCTGGCAGCAGCCTTGAGGCGTACCCAAGGCAATTGCCGCGTCATGCGCGATACAAAGCCAGGGTTTAAGGCTGCAGCCTCTTCTTCTAGCAAGCCACACTCCACCTGAATGCCCGCGGCGATCATCTGCTTGATGCCATTACCACTAACGAGCGGATTAGGATCTTGCATGCCGATCACAACACGCGCTGGTTTGGCGGCAATGATGGCGTGGGTACATGGAGGCGTTCTACCCACATGACAACAGGGTTCTAGGCTGACGTAAATGGTTGAGCCACTTAGGTCAGCACTGTGCTTACGAGCATCGGCTAGGGCTTCGATTTCAGCATGGGCAAGGCCTACTTGCTGCGTAAAACCAGTGCCAATAACGTGCCCTGCCTTGACAATCACACAGCCAACCCGAGGGTTGGGATTGGAAAGGTATAGGGACTTTTGCGCCGCGGCTAAGGCCAAGCGCATAAAGTCGGTATCGTCTTTGGTGAACATACCCCTATTAAAACCGATTTATCGACAGCCCCTACTATCTTGGCGGGGATCACATAAGCGCCAACGTCCCCCACTACTCAAAATGGCATGGCGCTCAATTCCGAGCGCGCTCTCATGCCGAAATACCATTCGGTTCGCCACAAAACCGCCAGACTGGCTTTTTGCCGACCCAAAAGCATCAAAGCGAATCAGTTTCTGTTGTCCGTTGGGACCTGCAAAACCCGAGCTCCGCTCGTCAACTTCAACTGGGCTGATAACGCCTTGACTTAGCAATACCTGCTCCACTGAAGCCTCAGTCTGCGGCTGTATTTCGGTTTGAATTACCCTCCAGCCGCGCGACCACTGCTGCTTAAGCGGCACGATTTGAATACTAACCCCGCCACCCAATAAAGCGGCTTGGCGGGCAAATTGCGCATGCTGAATAAAACGCCGCGCTACGTTTTCAACTTCACGCTGCGCCAATTGCTGCTGCAGGAGTGGCGCGCCCATGCTGGCCATAATCGCAACAATGGCTACAACCGCCATCATCTCCAGTAAGGTATAGCCGTTCGCGGTGCCATCCGCCGTCTTTCGAACCGAGTAGCGCAGCATTAAGGTAACCCTAGTCTTGTCGACCCAGTTACTGACCACAGTACGCGCCAATTCAGGCGCCTGATAGAGTGATCTCGCTTATCGCGGTACACCATGGACTCCAGTTGGGTATGTTTGGCAGGATTGGGTTTGGATAGCGTGGGCTGTTTTAGTACGGCGCTCCCAAGCGCTCGGACTCGGATGAGCTCGCCTGTTGTATTGGCATCCACTATGGTGATGTCGCATGTTGTGGCGGCATCGTCTTCATATACAACAGCAAGTGAAGTTGTACTGTTCAATTGTGCTTCGCAGTGATCGAGTTGTTTCTCTGCTGCCACGAAGGCGGTGTGTGCTTCTTGCTCGATGGCGAGTAATCGAATTTGCAGGGCAGTGCTGTGCTCTAAGTGAATCACCAAAGTAGTAACGATCGCAATGATGCTGAGGATCCACGCGATGATCATGGCGTATTCCGGAGGGCCACAAAGCGACTGAACTCACGCTCCATCAATGTGGTCTTGAGCACAATATGTATCCCAGAGCGAGCTGTAGAAGGTAATTGACCTTGGACTGCTTTGTGCTCGACCCATTGAAAGTGAAGTGCGTCAATGTGATTCATCAAGCTGGTGTTTTGTAGGCGTCCTTGGCGATCGAGTGAGCTGCACATCAAGGATCCAGCATGATCGCCTACCGCTTTTTGTACAAAAAATCCTTGGTGCCGTAAGCCCTTTTTGGTTCTCGATGGGGACTTTCCGTGATTGACTTGCTCTGCTCGATTACCTAGGCAGTCTCCCTCTCTACTGTCGGCAGGCTCGTGCTTTACCCACAGTAAATCCGAATGGTTCCACCCAGTACGATGCTCAAGACCAATGTAATCCACTTTAGCCATACGCTGAACTTGCCGGTATTCTCCCAAGGAATCAATCTTGCGGTAACCCGCCATGCGAATGGCGCGCGCCATGAGTTCAAGCACTCGAATCGCATCGTGTTCCACTAGCCACGCTTTTTCGAGTTGGGTTTGTTTACGCACAAGTACCGAGCTCGACTGGAGCAGTGGTGCAATCACAGCAATGCCTAGACTGATACTCACCAAACATCCCAAAAGACTCAAGACGATCCCCGCTCGTGTTCATCCTGAGCTCGATTTAGCTCAATACGCTTCACCTCGATTTGTCCGTAGCGCAAGAGCACTCGCTGGTATGCCTCCACCACAGTAATGTATGTTCCAGCGATCAAGGCCATCGCCACGACCACCTCAATCAGCCCAAACCCCCTGTCACTGGCAAGTAGCGCCGTATGGGACTTCGGTATGGATGGGCGCAATCGGCTTGGCTGTGTTTTTTGCATGTAGCCATATTGCGAGGGATGAGGGCTAATTTCTATCAGGTAATACGGCTTTTGTCGGGTAAAAATGCTGCAGACCTACCGCTTTTGCCCCCTGCGCTTAAAATAGGGGCTTATGCCTACAACCTCATCCGCCATTTCTCCTGTCCCGCAAGGCAGCCTCTCCTCGACCCAGGAAATCATTGCTGAAATGCAATCAGGTCGCATGATCATATTGGTGGACGAAGAGGATCGTGAAAACGAAGGTGACTTGGTTTTAGCAGCGGATCACGTTACGCCAGAAGCCATTAATTTTATGGCCAAGCATGGCCGGGGTTTGATCTGCTTAACCCTAACGCGCGAACGCTGCCAGCAACTCAACTTGCCTTTGATGGTGCGTGATAACGGCACATCGATGGGTACCAACTTTACAGTCTCGATTGAAGCTGCTAGCGGCGTCACGACGGGCATTTCGGCTGCAGACCGAGCGCACACAATTAAAACGGCTGTGGCAACGCATGCAAAACCGAATGACCTGGTGCAGCCGGGCCATGTTTTTCCTTTAATGGCACAACCGGGCGGGGTGCTTATTCGCTCTGGCCATACTGAAGCCGGTTGCGATCTCGCCGCACTGGCCCACTGCTCGCCGACCGCTGTCATTTGCGAAATCATGAAAGATGATGGCAGTATGGCAAGGCTGCCGGACCTGCTGGAGTTTGCCAAAGAACATCAATTGAAGATTGGCAGCATTGCCGATCTGATTCAGTACCGCAGTCAAAACGAGAGCATTGTTGTACGCGAAGGTGAGCGCACTTTCTCCACACCATGGGGTGACTTTCAGGGGATTGTGTACCGTGATACCCCCAGCTCCTGTGTCCATCTGGCCCTTGTCAAGGGCAAGCCAATGGAAAATATTGAAACCTTAGTGCGCGTTCACGAGCCCGCCACAGTACTGGATTTTTTAGAAAGCAATGAGAGCACCCACTCTTGGCCTTTGGCCCATGCCCTGCAGAAGATCGCAGCCGCTCCAGTTGGCGTTGCAGTCCTACTCAATATCGCTGGCGTTGCCGCACCATCCGAAGCAAGCTGGTTATCGCAGTTCCATAAACTCAATAAGAGTGTTTCGCCCAGCGAGAATAAAACCGTTGGCCACAAAACCGATTTTCGGAGTTACGGTATTGGCGCGCAAATTCTGAAGGACTTGCATGTTGGCAAGATGCGTTTGCTTGCGAAGCCTACCCCCGTACCCAGTCTCTCCGGTTACAAACTCGAAATCACCGGGCATATCCCGTTTGAGTCGGCCTAAATTCGCCTGAGTTTAGATAAATCCAAACCTTTTTTTATAGCTAACCAAACGGAACTTCTATGACAAGCCTAACTTCCACTTCTGCCATGGACGATGACTTTGAGGCCCGCGGCGTTGGTATCTTAGAGGCCGACCTCAATGGGCAAGATATGCGCATTGGTATTGTGCAAGCGCGCTTTAATGAAGACCACTGCAATGCCTTAAGCGAAGCCTGCATCGCCGAGTTAATTCGCTTGGGTGTGGCGCAAGACGACATTCGGCTAGTGACGGTTCCTGGCGCGCTGGAAATCCCGTTTGCACTCCAAAAACTAGCAGAGACTGGCGAGTTTGATGGCCTCGTTGCTTTGGGCGCCGTCATTCGGGGGGAGACATATCATTTTGAGCTGGTCTCCAATGAGTCTGCTGCTGGTATCTCTCGAGTCTGTTTGGAATCCGGTCTGCCGATTGCTAACGGCGTATTAACCTGCGACACCGATGAGCAGGCCGATGAGCGTGTTCACATTAAGGGGGCAGACTGCGCACGTGCCGTAGTCGAGATGGCCAACCTCGCCTTAGCCCTGACACCCGACCTCGATATTGAAATCAATAATGCCGACTAAATCTCCGAAACCATCGGACGATGGTGTTTCCAAAGCAACAGCACCCAAGCGTTCGCTGACACCCCGCCGCCGCGCCCGCGAATACGCCCTGCAAGGAGTCTATCAATGGCTGGTGATGCGCCGTGCTGGCAGCCTAGGTAATGCCGCAGCCATTAGCAAACAGTTAGCTGAAGATCCTGCTTTTGCCCGCTGCAAACTGGATTTATTTGAAGGTTTGTTTAATGGCGTACTCGATCATGCGGATCAATTGGATAGTGTGATTGCTCCGGCGCTCGATCGCCCTGCTAATGAGCTATCACCCGTTGAGCATGCCGCTTTGCTGATTGGAGCTTATGAACTAGCCATGGATATTTCCGTACCCTATAAAGTGGCTATTAATGAAGCAGTGGAGTTAGCCAAAACCTTTGGCGGCACGGATGGCCATAAGTACGTCAATGGGGTGCTTGATTTATTGGCGCAATCCCTCAGAACAGCCGAGACACAAGCGGGCTAGGCTCAAGGCTTAGCCTTAGTCATAACGCTTAGGCGTTGGAATTGCCCAAGGCCTTGCGCGAGCGATTACGCGCTACATCATTGAGTTCTTCACGCTCCGCGATCACTTTGTAGGTATAGCTGTTGGGCCCACTGCTGGCATTGGGGGCGCCAAGGTAACTGCGCAAACCCGCCTCAAGTGATCCAGCTTTGGCTATGCATGCTTTGAGAATTAATGCGCCCACCCGAATATTTGCTTCCGGCACAAATGCGGCCACAGTGCCGCCGTAAGGCTCAAATTTTTCGGTATGAACGCGGGTGAGTACTTGCATTAAGCCCTGTGCTCCTGCGCGACTTTGCGCATTGGGGTTAAAGCTGGACTCGGTAGCCATAATCGCCAGCAGTAGCACGGGATCTAAATTAACCTCATTAGCCACTTCGATAGCATGAGTCACATAACGCTCGCTCTCGGCCATGCTAATCCGGTACTTCGCCGCCAAGTGGTTCGCTACTGCATAGCGCTCTTTATCGCCCTTCAAAAACTGGGCATCGAGTGCAGCAAGGTCAATCTTGCTGGCTGGTATTGCTGCAGCGGCACTCGCAACCGATGGGAATGCCGATGTGGATTCGGTATTAGCAAATTCCAATTGGGTGTAGGCCAAGAGCAGTTGCCGGGCTTCACTCGGAACCAAAATGCGCGCAAACTCAAAGGCGCCGGCATTGGTGCGTGGACCTGTTAACCAAAGGGCAATTGCTAGGAAGACGATGCCCAGCCAGGTATTTTTACTGAGGGCCTTTAGGAATGGAATTACGTTCTGCGCAACAAGGGCAGGCTGTATGGTGATTAATTGCGGTGTAACGTTGTCTACTGGTTTTCTCATTTACTCGAGCCACACTGCAATCTGCTACTACAACCACCTGCATATTGCATTGCAACATTTAACATAGATGATGCATAGTAGGTAAGCCTATATATCATGTCAAGTATATAAAAGTAGTTTTCTATAACTTTTTAGACCTATAGACTGGTATCAGCCTCGTCCTAGAGCGAATACGATAATAAAAGTAGATATAAATCATGGACTTATAGATGTTAGTCTGCACTAATTTTGTTATATGAAAATCTACCCATAAACGTACTTTTTTTCATGATGTAGAAGATAAAAACACTAGATCTAGTGATCGATAGCGATCTTGCTGCCTAGGGGTAGTATCTGTTTAAGGCATTCTGTCATTGGCATGGTCCTTTATTTGCTTGGTATTAAACAGACTCATTAGGCCCTTGCTACACTTCGTAATTCCGATTCATGAATACTTCTGCCACCATCAACCGAGCTTAGCTATGCCCAATTCCACTATTCAATCCACTTTACAAAACCCTGCCTTGTTTCAAGCCGATGCCTGGATCAATGGCCATTGGATTGTGGCGAGTTCGCGCTTTGCAGTGGACAACCCAGCAAGCGGTGACGTGATTGCAAAGGTGAGTAATTTGGGCGCTACGGAGACCAACGCAGCGATTGCGGCGGCCGAGGCAGCCCTGCCAGCGTGGCGGGCCAAAACCGCCAAAGAGCGCTCTGTTATTTTGCGCCGCTGGTTTGATTTGATTGTCGCCAATAGCGATGATTTAGCCAGGATCCTGACCTTAGAGCAGGGCAAGCCTTTGGCGGAGGCCAAAGGCGAAGTTGCCTATGGTGCCAGCTTTTTAGAGTGGTTTGCCGAAGAGGCCAAGCGGGTAGCCGGCAGCATTCCGGCCAGTACCTGGAGCGATAAACGCATGCTGGTGCTCAAGCAGCCAATTGGCGTGTGTGCCGCCATTACCCCATGGAACTTTCCGATTGCGATGATTACCCGTAAGATTGCTCCCGCTTTAGCGGCAGGCTGCACGATTGTGATTAAGCCTGCCGAGCAAACCCCCCTATCGGCTCTAGCCTTAGCCGAACTCAGTCGCCAAGCCGGCATACCCCCCGGAGTCGTTAATGTGGTGACCGGGGATGCAGAACATTCGGTCCTGATTGGCAAGGCACTGTGCAGCTCGCCGGTTGTGCGCCACCTCTCCTTTACCGGCTCTACTGAAGTCGGTCGTATTTTGATGGCACAGTGCGCCCCAACGATTAAAAAGCTAGGTCTTGAGTTGGGTGGTCACGCCCCCTTCATTGTGTTTGAGGATGCTGACATTGATGCCGCTGTTGCCGGAGCCATGGCCTCTAAATACCGTAATGCCGGGCAGACCTGCGTCTGTGCCAACCGCTTTTACGTCCATAGCAAGGTCATCGATACCTTTACCGAGCGCTTTGCTAAAGCAGTACAGACCTTAACGATTGGCAATGGTTTAGATGCTGGCGTGATGCAAGGCCCCTTGATTGATAAAGCAGCACTCACCAAAGTGGAGGAGCATGTGGCCGATGCACTTGCCAAGGGCGCTAAGCTCGTGACCGGTGGCAAGGTAGCTGCCATCGGCGGGCACTTTTACGAGCCCACGATTTTGTCGCACATCACAACAACAATGCGCATCAGCAGCGAAGAAACCTTTGGGCCAGTAGCGCCCATCATGGCTTTTGATTACGATGCCGAGGTTGTGCGCCTAGCCAACCAATCACCCTTTGGCCTAGCCTCTTATTTTTATAGTCGTGACATTGGCCGGATCTGGAACGTGGCGGAAGCATTGGAGTACGGCATCGTAGGTGTCAATAGTGGCGCAGTCTCCAATGAAGTGGGTCCCTTTGGAGGCGTCAAGCAATCGGGTCTTGGACGAGAAGGTAGCGTCTGGGGGATGGATGAGTACCTCGAGATGAAATACGTTTGCGTTGGTTTGTAGGAGACAGTAAAGCAAACGGGCTCCTGCACGCCTTTTAGCTTTTTTAAATATTACCGTTCGGTACTATTTTATCTTTTCTGTACCTTAATCTGCTACTATATTACCTATCGGTAACTTTTAGGAAGCAATATGGGCGGCCATCCACTCAGTACCCCCTCGACCCCTGTTCATAGCACCCGTGACTTGGGTTTACTGTTGAAACACTTCAGAGGCACCCTGGATTTAACCCAAGCAGATATTTCTGGTTTGGCGAACACGGGCAATCGCTTTGTCATTGAGCTAGAGAGGGGCAAGGAAACCGTCCAACTCAATAAGGTATTTGATGTGCTCGAGGTATTGGGACTCGAAATGGTGATTCAACCCAAGCGCAGTTTTTAATGCCAATCAATAAAAGGTTGGCGGTCTACCGAGGAAAGTCGCTGGTTGGATATCTTGCGGATGAAGATCCCTTGTCCTTTACCTATGCAGATACTTGGTTACAAATTCAAGGCAGATCAATCACGCCAACACTCGATGTGTCACGACAAAAACACAGCGGGGAATCCGTTGAATCGTATTTTGAAAACCTTCTGCCAGAAGCAGGCATTCGGGATCTACTTAAACTCAAACATCAATGCACCAGTACCTTCGGGCTATTGAATGCCATTGGTGGGGATACCGCTGGTGATCTGAGTATTTTGCCGGAGGGCGCCGAGCCTGCGCGTGATGAATACCTTCTGATTGACTGGAAGGACGTAGCAAATTACGTCTACCAGGGCAAGGGCCTCATGCATGAAGCTTGCCAAGAGCATGGCTTGCGCATTTCCCTTGCAGGGGCTCAGAAAAAAAATGGGGTTGTGATAAATCATGCAGGGATTTTATTACTCCCACTCAAAAATACACCATCGACTCACATTGTGAAGCCAGACATTCAGGGTATTGATAGGGTGTGGTCGTCTGCGATCAACGAGACCTTTATCATGCGCCTAGCGCAGAAAATACATCTAGGTGCTGCTGCAGCGCGCTTTGAGCCCCTTGCTAAAGCATGTGTGATTGAGCGTTACGATCGATGGCTGGATGGCGACCGGCAAATTCAGAAAGTTCATCAACTCGATCTGTGCCAATTGGCCGGTAAGCCATCGACTATTAAGTATGAAGCGGATGGCGGACCGAACTTAAAGCAGTGCCACCAACTATTAAAACAGCATGGCATATCAGGCAATGACATGAAACGGTTTTTGCAGTGGATCTTTTTTAACTTATTCGTTGGTAATAATGACAGCCATGCAAAAAACATTTCGGTCTACTTTCCACCGGGTCAGCATATTTGCTTAACGCCCTTTTATGATCTACTGTGTACCACCATTTACCCAGGCTTATCTAACCGCTTTGCGTTTTCTATCGGAGGGGAATCTAGGCCATCGCATCTAAATAGAAATAATCTGGCACAAATGGCAATTGAACTGGGTTACAAGCCGGCCTTTGTAATGCAGATAGCCCAGACCACTGCGAATGCCATCCTGAAAAATAGTAGCCTCGTTGCGAGCGAATGCCAAACCCTTGCCTCTGTCGGTAGTGAAAACACAATGGTAGAGAGACTGCAAAGCTACGTTTGCAGCAATACCCAAAAACTACAAAAGCGATTATTAATTTAATTAGTGCCCAGATTACACAATGTCCTGGCTGAGTTTCAGCAAATCCCAAACGCCATGCCCCAAGCTTACACCGCGGTTCTCAAACTTGTTAATGGGTCTGCAAACGGGTCTTGGGCGCGAAGATAGCCTCTGGGGGACGAATGAGTGTCGGGAGATGAAATACCTGTGCGTGGGCTTTTAGTAGCCGGTTTGAGCGTGATTGCTTCAGGACTACCCAATAAAGCAGACTATAAAACGCTTGACATAAACAGATTGTCTTGATATCTTAAAGATATATTTTTTAGGATTACATGATGCCTGCTGCCATTCCACAAATTGCATTTCGGTACCGTATGAAAGACAGTGCAACGGGAGTCACCCGCTCAACAGCAAAACGTCTTGCTGATGCGCTGGGAGTGGATGAGACTCAAGTCATTCATCTTGCGCTTCATGAGATGGCCAGCAAATTACTCCCCCAATATGAGGCGGATGATGGGGCGCTTAGCAAATCGCAGTTAAAGCAAATAGAAAAGTCTGCTCCAAAGGTCAAAAATGGTGTAATTCGCAGCAGCCTCTTTAATACAGAGACGGCTTGATCCGCTTTTGGCCAGAGCCATTGGCAGGCGATATTGTTTGGTGCCACTTCCCCAATTCAACCCAACCCAAACCAAAACCACGGCCTGCACTCGTTCTCTCAACTATTGAGGATGAAGATGGTCAACTTTTCGTCTGCGTTGCATACGGCACCAGCCAAAAAACCAATCGACTTTTTCGAGGTGAATTTCTAATTGCGAATAGCCAAAACCCCATTTCATACCGAAGTGCTGGACTAAGTTATGACACTAAATTTGACCTAAATAATCACATTGAGCTGCCATACAACGGTGCTTATTTTTCCATACCCCCGATGGCTCCTTTTGGTCAGAATCCAAAGCTTGGCATTCTGCATCCCAGCATGGTCAAGGTTGCTGCAGCAGCATTTCAATCAATCCGAGGTAAATAAGCTCGCGTTCCTCTAGGAATAAAACTGGCTTGGCTTATATGAAGTTATACAGGCTTTAACAAATTCAACGCAATAAATCCTTGTGCAGTGCATCTGCTGTTTTGTACTTCTTTAACTTAGTCTTTGCTTTAGGCGACTCTAACTCCTGAATCGCTAGTAGGGTTTTCTTGTTCGGCGTACGTAAGTCAAATGGAATTGCCCCATCCGTCGCGACCCGCCTCAAAAAAATTCGGATTGCATCTGAAATAGTTAATCCCATTGCTTCAATCACTTCCGCAGCCTCTGCTTTTGTTTTGGCATCAATGCGGCAATACACACTTGTAGTCAACATCGTTTTACCCAATCCGTAATAGGAACTCTAGACGTATTAGTTACTGTCTTGATTACGTATACAACCTTAAGCAGCGATCCGAACCTCAAGATGACGTCCAAGTGCCAATGCCGCCGCCTCAATTTGATCGAGCTTAGATGCGTGACGCAAATCAAATAAGCGATCGACTTGCGGCATATGCCAACCCAGACGTCTGGCTAATTCCGCCTTCTTTATGCCCTGTTCCGTCATTGCCTGGTAAACGCCTAATTTGGCACACTCCAAAGCGGTCGGAGATACTGTTCGCTCTCCCCGTTTTACTTTACTCGGCAATGGCAATGCCTTGCGAGACTCTACATAAAAAGATAATCCTGTTTCTAAAGCATCTACTGCATTTAGTAATGCCTCTTCTTTATCGGCGCCAAACGTAATTGCTTCTGGTATATCCCGAAAGCGTACCAAGATAGTGTCGCCATCTTTTGTCAGTGTTACCGGATAGTTAAACATGCACTTCCCCTTACTTCAAACCGAGTTGCCGTTTGCGATACACCAAATCCCAAACACCATGCCCCAAGCGAATCCCGCGGTTCTCAAACTTGGTAATGGGTCTGTAGGAGGGGCGCTCGGCATATCCGGGATGATCGACCTCTAAATCTACCAAGGTTGGCGTAAATTCGTTTTTCGATTCACTCGGGCCATCCGCGCCAGAATCAACAACATCGGTACTAGTAAACGTTTCAATGCGGATGGATTCAGTAGAGGTGTTTTGCAAACTCGCTTGGCGATTGAGGACCAGCAGCATTTGCTCAGCGTAGTTGTGCCAATCGGTTGCCAAGTGTAAGTACCCACCCGACTTAATACGCGATGCTAAAAGTTCGACAAACTGCTTTTGGATCAAGCGGCGCTTATGGTGCCGCCTCTTATGCCACGGGTCAGCAAAGTAAATGTGGATACCGTCTAAGGAATTTGCTTCAATCATGTGCTCGAGCACTTCAACTGCATCATGCCGAATTAAACGCAAATTCGTGAGGCCTACTTCGCCAATGCGCTTGAGTAATGCGCCCACTCCCGGCAAATGCACTTCGATCGCCAAAAAGTCATCCTCCGGACGTAACTGCGCAATGGCAGCCGTGGTTTCACCCATACCGAAACCAATTTCCAATATACGGGGGCGAGCCCTACTTGCATTGTTAATACCGGGATGCATAAATGCACTCGCCCAATCGAATGGCCGCTTCTCAAAGGGGACTAAAAACTGCGGACCTAAATCATCGAGCGCGCGCTGCTGGCCTGCAGTTAAACGCCCTGCACGCAGCACAAAAGACCGAATACGATCCGTGCGATCCGCTTGCCCTACGGAGCTAGTTTGGTCGACTGGCGTTGATTTGGTTTTCACCGAATGCAATAGTACGAACGACTAAGTAGTTGCCAAGAGGGCTTTGAAGTAGGCAATGGTTTCTTTTAGGCCATCCTCCAAATTCACTTTAGGCTCCCAGCCGAGCTTGGCTTTGGCTAAGGCGATATCAGGCTGGCGCTGCTTCGGGTCATCCGATGGCAGTGGCGCAAAAACGAGTTTAGATTTGCTATTGGATAGGCGCAGAATCGTTTCGGCCAGTTGCAGCATGGTGAACTCGCCTGGGTTGCCCGTATTGACAGGGCCAGTAAAGCCAGCTTCGGAGTTCATCATTTTGACCATGGCATCGATCAAGTCGTCGACGTAACAAAAACTGCGGGTTTGCTGACCATCGCCATAAATGGTGATGTCTTTGCCTTGCAAGGCCTGCACAATGAAATTACTCACCACCCTCCCATCATTGGGGTGCATGCGCGGGCCATAGGTATTAAAGATACGCACCACCTTAATGTCGAGCTGGTGCTGGCGGTGGTAATCAAAAAAGAGGGTTTCGGCGCAGCGCTTGCCTTCGTCGTAGCACGAGCGAATACCAATCGGATTGACCCTTCCCCAGTAGGACTCGGGCTGGGGATGCACTTCGGGATCGCCATAGACTTCGCTGGTCGAGGCTTGCAAAATGCGCGCCCGCGTCCGCTTGGCCAGGCCCAGCATATTAATCGCACCATGCACGCTGGTTTTGGTGGTTTGCACCGGATCGTACTGGTAATGGACGGGCGATGCTGGGCAGGCTAAGTTATAAATCTGATCTACCTCCACATACAGCGGAAAGGTGACATCGTGGCGCATCACCTCCAGACGGGGGTTATTCAATAGGTGGGCAATATTTTGTTTACTGCCGGTAAAAAAGTTGTCCACGACCAAAACTTCATTGCCCGCAGATAAGAGCCTTTCAGTCAGGTGCGAACCCAAGAAACCAGCACCGCCGGTGATGAGGATTTTTTTGGTACTGACGGTATTGATGGAGGCGGGGTTCTTAATCATGGGGCATTCCAGGAAAATAATGGCGTTAAGTTATTAAACACCGTAATGAGCGTACATGGGTTTAAGGGCGTTAAAAAGATTAGATCTCCTCATGAGGGTGGCATATCCCAGCTTGCCGAGCGATAAGCATGCATCACCTCGGCTAACACAATCAGCAGGGAGGTCATAAAGGAAATTAAACCCAATACAAAAGTGGCAACGACATACCCTGTCTGCAGGAGTTGCACTGAACCAGTCTGAAAGAAAAATAGCTCCAATACCGTGAGCGAAATCAATACACCACTAAGCACATTAAAGAAGATGGCAACGGTGCACAAGCGGCCTCGCATCTTAAACTCACGCAACTCGATTTCGTAGTGGCTGCGTAGTTTGTCGGAGATTGTTTGATCGCCATACAATGCATTCTGCACAAAGCGCATGCGATCTACTGTTCTGGCGAGGCGTGTTGAAATAGCACCCACCAAGGTAGCTACCGCAGTGAGCAAGAACACTGGCGCTAAAGCGAGTTGGATATTGCTAGTGAGGGCATCAATGGTTATGTTCATAGGGGCATTCAGTGTTTCAGTAGTAAGACGTCAGTGTTTGTGCGGGCTGGGGTTGTAGGGGCCATCCTGATTGCGGATGCTAAAGAAGAATTGTGCTTTTTTTCTAAGGCTTATATAGGCATTTTAAACCTGCCCAACTAATATGCTCTTTGGTATACGGGCAGGTGCAGGCCCTTGTGTAAATGGTTTACCCACTTGTGGATATTAAAAATACTCTGTATAGTACGATTAATAGTGTTAATAAGGAGACCCTCATGGGTACGGTTGTTGCCAACGATTTAAAAACGAAAGGCATTAAAGCCATTGAGGACGCCCTGCTTACCGAGCCCGAGGCATCTGTTTCCGTGCGCGGCCAAATTAAGTATGTCGTGATGAGCCAAGATCACTATCACTATCTACGGGAGTGTGAGCTGGAGGCAGCTCTGGCTGAATCGAAGGCCAATTTGGAATCTGGGCATTTTGTAAAAGAAACCGTCTCTGAGCACCTCAAACGCCTGAAGCAACTCAATAAAGCAGCTAAATGACTTGGCAGTTCATTTTTACCGAACAATACAACCGACGGGCCGCTAAGTTTCTAAAACGCAACCCTGCGATCGAAAGCCAATACGTTAAAACGCTGGAGCTCTTAGAGCACAACCCCCATCACCCCTCATTGCGCCTCCATTCCCTAAGCGGCAAACTGGAAGGCCTGTATAGCGTTTCCATTAATCTGAAATACCGCATCACCATGGAGCTAATCATTACGGAACGAGAGATTATTCCAATTAATGTGGGCGATCATGAGGTGGTTTATTAAGAGTTAGGCGTGGCTAATCTTTTTTGCTTCTTTTTTTATAAGGGAATCCATGCCTTCCACACTTAATACGCCACCCAAAGCTTGGAGCACCCTCAAAATGTTTTCCAATCGGAGGGTTGATTTGCCTGCTTCAAGCTCAACAATGAACCTAACCCCCACATTGGCAGCCAGGGCCAATTGCGGCTGAGTCAATTTAAGGCGCTTACGTGTCTCGCGCACGATGCCACCAAGGTCTTGAGGGCTATGAATTTGTCTGCTCATAATTATTTCCTGATCGGGCAATTTATTAGGTAAATGCATCTTTTATAGGCAAATATTCCCGATCGGGAAATATAAAAGAATTACAAAGCGAATATATATCTTCTTTTGCTCAGAAAGAAAAAATGGCTGGAATTTACTGAGAACATATCGTTTTTTATACAAAAATAGCTATATTTAACTAAGTGAGATTACATATTCCCTGCCCTCCCAGCGCATTAATAGATACCTATTAGGTATCTATTGAATATTAATTAGATACCTAATAAAATAGCAGCATTAAGACAAAAAGGTGCCCCGCCATGACTAAAGAAGTGCAAATGTCGATCAAGATGGAAAGTGAGTTGCGCGATGAATTCATGGCGATCGCTACTGAACGCCATCGCCCTGCTGCGCAAATTATCCGAGATCTCATGCGCCTCTATATCGCCCAAAGTAGAGTGCCTAATGCATTAACTGCCAAGACCATTACCCAAAGCCGCAAAGGTGAGGACGTATTTACAGCTAAAAGTGCGTCCCAACTATTTGAGCAATTAGGGATTTAATGCGGATTCCTAGTTATACAGGTCAATTTAAACGAGACGTGAAGTTGGCACAAAAGCGCGGCAAAGACATGGGCAAGCTCAAAAGCATCATCGAACTTTTGCTAAACAATCAAGCACTGCCACGAGAACTGAACGATCATCCTCTCAAAGGTCACTGGAAGCCTAATCGGGATCTTCACATCGAACCGGATTGGATCTTAATTTATACCCCACTAATAGATGAGGTTCGCTTTGAGCGGACTGGTACGCATTCCGATCTATTTGGCAAATGACTACACAGGATATTCTCTGCCCACGAATAGCTATCTGGAATTTTGTAAAATACCTTGCAAACTCTAGCTTCATCAGCATCTTTAAGTCTCTTATAAATTCAAAAAGTAATTCATCAATTTTGTTAAAGACGTATGTGGTATTAAAAAATCAGGGATAAGGATTGCGAACAAGATTAAAGTGAAAAAAGGGTGAAATAAAACTATAGAAATGGCATAGTTTCATCGCCTTTTATTTCCCCCACATTGATTTAGCGCTTTAGATCTCGATAGAAGTTTTCATGCACGCCGTATCCCATCAGCACCAGCTTAGTTTTATCCAAACTGACAGAATAAGCTAAGAGCATTTGTTGGTTATTAAACTTAAACTTATAGACTCTTGTGCCAGCTAGATCACCTTTTTTCATTTCGCACTTTTGAGGGTTGCCAACAATCTGCCGAATAGCCTGATCGATGGCTTTTTTTCAGGGGGTGATATCTTCTTAATCGCTCTATCAAAGCGTGGTGTACTTAGAACAATCATCCAAATTGATACTCATTGAGATTGCCAGCTTTTACCTCTTCGATACTCACAAGCATGTCTTGGAGCATGTTAATTGGTAGATCAGGATTTTCCTCAGCAACCTTACCTAAACGAGCCCAATACTCAATTTGCTTTGGAACGGATCTATGCATTGCCTGGGCATAGGGTTTTGCATCTTCAATCAACAGGTCTGATAACTTAATTGCAATAGGCATAATAATTACTCCGATATAAATTAGTTTCATTTTATTACCTAAAGTTGCATTTTACAACCTTTTTTATTCAGCAAATGCAAGCTGGCTAAGACCACGCCACCAAACCGGTATAAGCCGTAATCAGTACCACCACCCCAAACACAATACGGTACCAAGCAAACGGCACAAAGGTATGGGAAGCCACATACTGAATGAGCCAGCGCACACAAATAAAGGCGGAGATGAAAGCTGCTATAAATCCCACCACAATCGCCCAGCCAAAATGCATGGTTTCTGCACCACTCACTTGAATGGGATTAATCCACAGCTTTAAAAGTTCATATGCGGTAGCGCCGCCAATCACCGGAATGGCTAAGAAAAAAGAGAACTCAGTTGCAACTGCTCTCGGCAACCCAAACAGCATGCCACCAATGATGGTGGCACCCGAGCGAGAGGTTCCCGGTATGAGAGCAGCGCACTGCGCCAAACCCACCTTCAAGGCATCCAGCGGCCTTAGATCGTCTACCGATGCAATCACCCTCTTATTTTCTTTAGCTGCTTTAGCTGGCTTATCTGCGCTACTGCTGGCGTTTGCCATTTGCGTTTGGCGATACTCTGCCCAGAAAATAATCAGGGCGCCGCCAATAAATGCCATGGCAACCGGTACCGGTGAGAATAAAAATTGCTTGATGTATTTACCAAACAGGAGGGCCAGGGTCATTGCCGGGAAGGAGGCAATCAGCACATTGATTACAAAGCGCTGCGAAGCGCTGCTCGTCTTAATGGTGGAAGCGACGGACCACAGCTTGCTACGAAATTCCCAGCACACCGCTAAGATGGCACCAAACTGAATAATCACCTCAAAGGCTTTACCGCGCTCATCATTAAAGCCCAATAAGTCGCCCACCAAAATGAGGTGTCCCGTGCTAGAAATTGGCAGAAATTCCGTGAGGCCTTCCACAATCCCGAGAATGAGGGCTTTGCCCAGTAGTAATAGATCCATTGTCTAATTTTACGGCCTGCGGGCAATCCCAAGCCCATATTGCAGCCCGGGGAAATAGCCCTCCTGCTATAGGCCTGCGGTCTTAGGCATTCAGAGTCGGTTTAGCCTTAAACTGAAGGCTATTCAGTACTCCTTTTTCATCTACTTCAGCTAATGCCAATTTGAATGACTTTGCCGTTTTGTTCAGTCCCCCCCCACTTTAAGCGCCGCTGCCTCCAGGACGTGATGAGCGCCGGCATTTCGGGTGCTCTGGCTTTGACTATGCCCGCTAGCAGTTTGGCGCAAGCAGTCAATCCAATTCAAGGCCGTAATGCAGCTGCAGCCGGCCAGGTCACTGTACTCCCCGATGCATCCATCAAAACACCGAGTACACCAACGCAGAATCTATCCTTACCGCCTGCATTAACAGCGCCGGCCTCGAGCAGCGTTCCGGCATTTAGTAACTTTAGCCAGCAGTCTGGAGATCCTGCTGCTCTGACACAAAACATGGATTTAGTGCGCCTCTACCAAGAAGCGGCATTTAATGATCCGGTTCTCAACAGCGCCCGCTTTAATTACGCCGCCAATAAAGAGTTTTACTGGCAGGGCCTATCCACTTTATTGCCGCAAGTGTCAGCCAATCCAGCGGCAACCCGATTTTTTCAGCACGGTGAGGGCAATAGCCGGGTATATGATCAGCGCAGCTATACAGTGACCCTGACCCAGCCTATTTTTAATGCTGCGGCACTTGAGGTCTTTCGGCAAGGTGACCTCGTTACCAAGGTATCGGATCTGCAGTTCTTACAAGCACAGCAGGATTTAGTGATCCGGGTCTCCCAAGCCTACTTTGATGTACTCACAGCGCAAGACAATGTCGAGCTCTTTAAGAACAAAAAAGGATTGATTAAGCAGCAACTCCAAGCAGCCCAGTCCAAATTTGAAGTGGGCTCTGCCACCATCGTGGATACGAATGATGCGCAAGCCCGCTTTGATTTAGCCAATGCCCAAGAGATTGCAGCGCAAGCCGAGCTAGTGGTGCGGCGCGGCGTACTCGAACAAATCATTGGTCGCCCGGTTGCGAGCCTAAAGCCCCTTGCTAAAGATGCCACGATTGCAGGGGTCGTGATTGATCCCCGTGTACAAAGTAAAGCCAGTAAAGACATCGTGAGCGCCACGGCAAATGCAAATAACATTAATCCCAATCTGCCACCAGGGCAAACACTGGATGATTGGGTCAAGCAGGCTGAGGCCGCTAACTATGGGGTTCTTGCTAGTCAGCTCAACGTCAATATCGCCCAAAGTACCTACCGGAGTGCCCTAGCAGCCAATGTCCCAACGGTGAACTTCGTTGGCACGACTGGCTTTAATGCAGCCAATGGCTCGCAAACCAATTTCAATCCATCGACCACGCAAAACATCTTTAACAATACCGTTGGCTTGCAAATGAACATCCCCATCTTTTCAGGGGGGTTTAATAACTCGGTGATTCGGCAAAACGCAGCCTTGCTCGACAAAGCCAAATCTGATTACGATGGCTTGCGTAGAGCCGCAGCGCAAAATACACGTCAGGCTTTTACGGGCTTTTATGGCGGCCTTGCCACCGTCAAGGCATTTGAGGCAGCTGAGAAATCCGGTGCCACTGCCCTCGCGTCCAGTCAACTTGGTTTTGATGTGGGCACCTTAATTAATCTGGATGTACTGATTGCACTTGATGCCCTCTTTACCACGAGAGCAACCCTGTATAAAGCCAGGTATGACACTATTCTGAATGCCCTCAAACTTAAAGCGCAAGCAGCATCATTAACAGATCAGGATTTATTGGCGGTCAATGCGCTGTTGAAGTAAAGCACTAATCAAAGCAAAGCAAAGAAAAAACAAAAAACGCTTTATTTGAAGATGCGCAACACACCCAATAGCTGCCATAAAAATATCAACACCGCCAAACAGGTAACCACCATCAGGCTGAGCTCTATTCGAAATAGGCGTACGCGTTTGAGAATGTATTCAATCTGACCTCCCCCCAATAACCGGAGGATTTAAAACTAGAATCCTGTCATTCATTGACCTCCCCCCAATAACCGGAGGATTTAAAACTAGAATCCTGTCATTCATGACCGAGTTTTCTGACCTTGTTTTACAAACTCATTAGGGGTCAGATTTCCTAAGGAGCTATGAGGCCTTTGTTCATTGTAATCACATCTCCAGGCTTCAATAATCCGCTTGGCTTCCTCCATGGTTTTGAACTCATGCACGTTCAAACACTCATCTCTAAGTCGACCATTAAAAGATTCACAAAGGCCATTATCTGTGGGCTTTCCAGGCCTTGTAAAGGCTAAATTTACCCGACTAACATGAGCCCACTCATCCATAACCAAGGATGTAAATTCTGGGCCATGATCGACGGTAATAGAGGTCGGCAGCTTACGGAATTTATTAACGCGATTGAGGGCGTCAATCACACTTTGCGCAGTCAATCGAAAACCGACTTCTAGTAAGACACTCTCGCGACTCCAGTTATCAATCACTGTCAGCACCCGAAACGCCAATCCATTGGCCAGTTGATCATGGACAAAGTCCATGCTCCAGCGCTCGTTAACTCCGTTTGCAGGCGCTGGCATACCTCGGTGCAGGCTAAGCCGTTTTCTGCGCCTTCTTCGCATCCGAACCTGCAAGCCTTCTAGGCAATAGAGGCGATAGACCCGTTTAACGTTAATTTGCCAACCTTCGCGCCGTAACAATACATGGATCCGTTCGTATCCAAACCGAGGGCGAGCATTGGCAATCTCCCGAATCCGCATGCGTAACCCTTCTTGCTGATCTTGATTGGCGGTGTAGTACCAAGCTGTTTGTGAAAGCTTTGCCAAGTCACAAGCGCGCTCGATTGCGACACCATAGGTTTGACGGATCCATTGGGCCAGGATCCGTCTACGCGAAGGTTTTAGATCTTTTTTTTAATCACCTCCTGAAGAATGCTTTTATCTAAAGTCAGATCTGCAACTAATCTTTTGAGCCTGAGATTCTCCTCTTCCAGTTGACGCAGGCGACGCACTTCACTGGCGCCTAAATCACCATATTTTTTCTTCCAAATGTAGAAGGTAGCTTGCGATATTCCAATGCTGCGGCAGACATCTTCAACAGCAGTTCCGGATTCGGCTTGGCGCAGAACGTAGGTAACTTGTTCTTCAGTAAATTTAGATCTTTTCATCGTTTTTCCCTATTTTTTAAAATGGGTCTAAACGACATTACTCTAGTTTTGAGGTCTACCAGTTTATTGGGAGGGGGTCAGTTATAGGCAGGTACTTGGCATCTGCATCTTTTATGTCAATCATCTGTTGATTCAGCCCAGCGTTACCCGGAAAACGTTTAAGCAGCTCTTCTAAACTTTTAACGCGAGCACTCAAATACGACTGTTCAATTTCAGTAGAGGTGATTTGATTTTGAATGTCGGCCGCCGTGCCAATGACCTCACCTTCATATGCATTTAATATGCTTTTGACTTGCAAATATGCGCCACCGGATTTAATAAATTTAGCAGCCAAACGTGCATTATTAATAGAGCTGTCACTACTATTACCGCCAGTATAAATATTAAGGGCCAAAATCGTAGTGCTTGCTCCATCAAGCCCTTTGCTAATGCCAGCTAAATCTTTTACGTCTGCTTTAGAAATGGCGTAGGTAGGAACAACCCCTTTGGACCACCATGCAGCATCGTCCATTTGGCGATACATTGCCCTTGTTTCTGAACTTAGCTTCTCATCTGCAAGCATCTGAGAAGCTAAGTTAGGCAAACTCTTTTGTAAAGTGCGCCAGGTTACCAGGTCTAGTCCATAGGTGTTGGTGTTGTTGAGGAGGATCAACTCTGCCTTATAACTTCCCAGAAAAGACCAGCCACCAAAACCCAAGACAGCCCCAACAATACCAGCAGCTATCAGTTGCTTCCAGTTATCTTGGACAAACTCAACGATGTCAGAGAGGGATATTTCAGACTCAGAATCATAATTATTTTCTGTAGAGTTTTGCATAGTTTCTCGTTTATGTGTCAAATACAGCTTTATTGGCATTAATCAGGATGTAGAAACGATTTTTTTATCATTTCTTAATAATAGCAAAGGACATCGACTCATTACCCCCAAATATTTTCTGTCCACAGGCGCACTGCAGTTTGCTGTACTCAAAGTGCTTTGCACCGCAGTCGTGGCAATAATCAGGCAAGCGCGTGCGCCTGTATAGGTGAATTGATTCGAACTGAGATGCGATGCGTTTGATTTCGTCTTTGCTCAATAAGGAGTTTTTTGCGATTTGGCTCACTACGGCATCATCAATTGAACTGACCTGATTTTTAGTACCACTCCAAAAGAGAGGATTTTTGATAATCTTCACCCTAAAGGAGTGCTAAATATGGCAAAAGGCCAACGTCTCAAACCCGAGCAAATCGTCACCTTATTGCGTCAAATCGATGTTTTAACCGCTAATGGCAAAACCCTAGCCCAAGCTTGTAAAGAAGTGGGCACGGTAGAGCAAAGCTACTATCGCTGGCGCAAGATCTATGGCGGCATGAAAGTCGATCAGGCTCGTAAGTACAAAGAGCTAGAGCAGGAAAATACCCGACTCAAGAAGCTCGTTGCAGACTTATCGCTCCGAGAGGTGATGCTCAAGGAAGTTATCAAGGGAAACTTCTAAGCCCTACTAGGCGTAAAAATGCAGCGCAGCTACTCATGGATCGGCACAACATCTCTGAGCGGGCTGCCTGCAGTTTAGTGGGGCTATCCAGAGCAGCGTATCGGTACATGCCGCTGCCCAGAGATGATGAAAAGCCGCTGAGGGCTGAAGTTATCCGCATGGCCAGCACTTATGGCCGTTACGGTTATCGATTTATTGCGGGCATGATGCGTAATAGCGGTTGGGGTCAGGCAACTACCGCAAAAGTAGCTCGCATCTGGCGAGAGGAAGGTCTAAAGATCCCGCAAAAGCAGCCTCCTAGAGGCAGACTCTGGCTCTCCGATGGTAGTTGTATGCGCCTGAGGGCTACTCACCTCAATCATGTTTGGAGTTACGATTTTGTCTTTATCAGAGATGCCTATGGTGGCAAGATCCGCATGCTCACGATAATTGATGAGTTCAGTAGAAAGTGTTTAACGATCTTCTGCGCCAGAAGAATTGGATCAATCCAAGTCATTGAACAACTGGCTAATGCCATGATTGAAAACGGTATCCCAGAGTACATACGCTCGGATAACGGTCCAGAATTTATTGCCAAAGACCTGCGCAAGTGGCTTGCCGGCATTGGCGTCAAAACTGCCTACATTACTCCAGGCAGTCCTTGGGAGAATGGCTTTTGTGAAAGCTTTAACGGCACCTTCAGGGATAACTTACTGGATGGGGAGATCTTTTATAGCCTAAAAGAAGCCCAGATCATCGTGGGGGAGTGGGTCAAGCACTATAACCATGTTAGGCCCCATAGTGCATTAGGTTATAGGCCACCAGCACCCCAAACCCAAGTACCCAAACTATTGCAGAATCAACCCATGTTGTTGCAATGATTTACTATAGAAAAACTCTCTTAAGCAGTGGACCTAAATTGACAGCAGATCAAGGTGTCGATGGTATGTATCTCTGTAGCGCCAGCTACTAATGCTGCCCAATCAAAAATATTATTTGTGACAGGACCTACCTCAATCATGTTTATGTTTTCCGGATTGGCAATCTGTAGCGCATACCGACTAGGTCCCGACTCACTATTGCAGACCAAGAAATAGGGTTCATTGTTGGGATTGAGCATCTTATAGAGCGCTTCGGATTGGGGTCCGGGAGCAACACGGGCATTGCTCCAGCGCTGTTCAAAGTCAACCTGATGCTGCTCATAGAAAAAAGCATCAAATCGCTTCAGGTCAACACCTTCAATCCCAATCGGCACATAACGGGCATTTAAAAAACCAGCCAATTGACGGGCTTGACGGCCGCCCTGCACTGCAAATAAGAAAACATTATCGAGATCTTGAAACATCCAGGCCAAGGAATGGTAGCAGCGGTGTAAGCATGCATAGTAAAAATGGGTATTCGGCTCGCGTTTTGAAAGCTCTCGCACCAGTCCCAGGCAAATCAAATTATCACCAAGACCCAAATGGGGCTCCAATACGACAATAGAGTCATTACTTGGCTTAAAGCAATTTTTAATTGCTAATTTCAGATTGGAGTCGCGAAATGTCATTGGGCTTTGATGAAATCGGAATATGCCAAGGCTAAGCCCTGCTGCAGCGGGGTCTTTGCATTCCAACCCAGCGCATTTAACCGAGATGAATCCATCCACTTCCTAGGGGTCCCATCGGGCTTAGTGGCGTCAAATCCAATCTTGCCTTGATAACCGACTGCCTCACCGACTGCCTTTGCTAGCTCCGCAATCGTGACGTCGCTACCGGAGCCCACATTAATGTGGCTTTGCATAAGCTGCGTTTGCTGATCGTAGGCCGCTTTATCCAGTTGCATGACAAAGACGGAGGCCGCAGCCATATCATCGACATACAAAAACTCACGCTTCGGTGTTCCAGTCCCCCAAATCACGACTTCTGGAGCATTGCTCACTTTTGCCTCATGAAAACGCCGAATCAGCGCTGGAATCACATGGCTATTTTCAGGATGGTAATTATCGCCAGGGCCATACAAATTCGTTGGCATGACGGAGCGGTAATCGACTCCATGAGACTGGCCATACTGACGGTTATAGCTCTCACACATTTTGATGCCGGCAATCTTGGCAATGGCGTAGGGCTCATTGGTGGGCTCTAATTTTCCAGTGAGCAAGGCGTCCTCACTCATGGGCTGAGGGGCAAGCTTAGGATAAATGCAGCTGGAGCCTAAAAAGAGCAGTTTTTTAACTCCAGCCAAAAACGCCTGGTGAATGACATTGTTCTGCACCATCAGGTTGTCATAAATGAACTCCCCTGGATAGGTGTTGTTGGCATGGATGCCACCTACTTTTGCAGCTGCAAGGTACACCTGATCGGGATTTTCCTGCTTAAAAAAACTCGCCACTTGCGCTTGATTAGTCAGATCGAGCTCTGCGTGGATTCGCCCAATGACATTAGTGTAGCCCTGAGCCTGCAGTGTTCTTACAATGGCAGAACCCACCATACCGCGATGGCCAGCCACGTAGATCTTTTGGTTTAGGTCTGTGCTCATGCTTTGTTTATTCTTTATTCAGATTTTTAGTTTTCTTTGCCGACTGCTACTGAGAAGCCATGCTTTTCTAAAAGAGCATGTTGCTTGGCTTTTTCCAAATCGCTAGCCACCATCTCGACAATCATTTCGTCGAGGGTGATTTCAGGGACCCAGCCCAGTTTTGTTTTTGCTTTAGTCGGATCGCCCAAGAGGGTCTCGACTTCGGTTGGGCGGTAGTAGCGGGGGTCAATTAGCACAATCACGTCCCCTACTTTTAAGGCAGGCGCCTTATCGCCTTCAATGCTAGCGACAATTGCCTTTTCATTCTCGGCTTGACCCTCAAACTTTAGGGTGATGCCCAATTGTTTGGCACTGCGGATGATAAATTCACGTACGGTAAATTGCACGCCCGTTGCAATCACAAAGTCTTCGGGTTTTTCTTGCTGGAGCATCAGCCACTGCATGCGTACGTAGTCTTTGGCATGACCCCAGTCACGCAAGGCATCAATATTGCCCATGAAGAGGCACTTCTCTAAACCTTGGGCAATATTGGCTAAGCCACGCGTCACTTTGCGGGTGACAAAGGTCTCGCCGCGACGCTTGGATTCATGATTAAATAGAATGCCATTGCAAGCATAAATGCCATAGGCTTCACGGTAGTTTACGGTAATCCAGTAGGCGTACATCTTGGCTACGGCATAAGGGCTTCTTGGGTAAAAAGGCGTAGTTTCCTTTTGGGGAATCTCTTGCACTAAACCATAGAGCTCTGAGGTAGAAGCTTGATAAAACCGGGTTTTCTTTTCTAAGCCTAAGATACGAATGGCTTCTAGCATACGCAGCGGACCAATCGCATCGACGTCCGCGGTGTACTCAGGAGATTCAAACGAGACGGCGACATGAGACTGGGCGCCTAAGTTATAGATCTCGTCGGGCTGGCATTCTTGAATGATGCGTACCAAGTTACTGGTATCCGTTAAGTCGCCATAATGCAAGATCAAATCTGGATGATTCACGTGGGGATCTTGGTAAAGGTGATCAATGCGCTCGGTATTAAAGGATGAGGCGCGGCGCTTGATGCCGTGAACAATATAGCCCTTTTCTAATAAAAACTCGGCAAGGTAAGAGCCATCCTGGCCAGTAATGCCAGTAATGAGAGCGACTTTTTTGTTTTTCATCATCGTATTTCTTTACAGTTGATTAAATCAGTTCGTACATTTTTTTCACCACATCAACGCCTGTTGTTGTCGCTTTCCAGCCGAGCTCCCGATAGGCCTTGGCGGGATCTGCCCTACCCACTGCCAAGTCAGTTGGCCTAAACAAGACTGGGTCCTGCTCAACGTAATCGCGCCAGTTTAAATCTGCCTGCTCAAACGCGGCTTGCACAAAGTCTTCCAAGGATATCGTGACGCCAGTAGCGATCACATAGTCCTGCGGCTTTTCTTGTTGGAGCATCAGCCACATTGCCTCCACATACTCGGGTGCCCAGCCCCAGTCCCGAGCAATATCCAAACGGCCGAGCTTAAGTTTTTCAGTACTACCTTGCGCAATCCGCTTTACGGCGCGCACAATCTTTTGCGTAACAAAGCGCTCGGGGCGCAATGCGGACTCATGATTAAACAAAATGCCTGTGCAAGCAAAAAGGCCATAGGATTCACGGTAGTTATTCACTAACCAATAAGCAGAAGACTTAGCCACCGCATAAGGGCTCATAGGATAAAAAGGGGTGCTCTCATCTGCAGGCTTGCCTTGGGTATTGCCAAAGCATTCGCCCGAGCCGGCGTGATAGACCTTGACTACCTTATTCTCCGTCTCCAGCATACGGCAGCCCTCCAATACATTGAGGGTGCCCATCGTAATGCTTTGCATAGTTTCGGCGGGCTGCTCAAACGATAGTCCGACCGATGATTGCCCGGCTAGGTAGTAAATTTCATCTGGGTTACTTTTACGTAGCGCAACCAAGACGCTGCGAAAGTCTTCCGGAACCATCGATAAAAAGGTAATCTGATTCTGAATACCTAATTTTCGCAGGTTTGAAAAAGACGAGCCTTGGGCGTCGCGTGAAGTACCAAAAACGGTATAGCCTTTGCTAAGTAAAAGCGCTGCTAAATAACTGCCGTCCTGTCCGCTGACGCCGCAAATGAGGGCTGTTTTTTTGGTCATCGAGGCGCTCTTATTTTCTGCCATAGGTATCTTCAAAACGCACAATATCATCCTCACCCAGATAGCTACCCAACTGGACCTCAATGATTTCCAATGGAGTCTCGCCAGGGTTGGCTAGGCGATGGGTTTGGCCTTGCGGAATATAGGTACTTTGATTCTCAGTGAGCGTAATGACTTTATCGCCATTCGTAATTTCAGCTACCCCCTTCACCACAATCCAGTGCTCGGCGCGGTGGTGGTGCATCTGTAGGGATAAGCTTGCGCCCGGCTTTACCTGAATGCGCTTTACTTTAAAACGCTCACCCTCATCCACGCTGTCGTACCAGCCCCAAGGGCGGGCTACCTTACGATGCAAGTTTTTTTCTTCGCGCTGCTGAGCCTCTAATTGGCTTACGATTAACTTCACATCTTGGCTCTGGCTGCGGCTCGCCACCAAGACTGCATCTGCTGTTTCAATCACAATCACGTTATCTAGTCCAACCGTACTCACCAAACGACTAGTAGCATGCACTAATGAGTTTGTTGAATTACTAAGCAACACATCGCCGCTCGTGACATTGCCTTGTACATCCTTATTGCCGACCTGCCACACGGCATCCCAGGCGCCCAAATCATTCCAGCCTGCAGTGAGCTCCACCATCTTGACGTGATATTGGCTACCTGGGCATTTTTCAATCACGGCGTAGTCAATCGACTCACTCGGAATAGCGCTAAATAATGCTTTATCCGGCCGCACAAAGTTGGTGCCGTCTGCCAGATCTTCGGTCTTTTGAGCCCACGCCCTCTCAGTAACGTCCAGAATGTCAGGACGAAATTCCTGCATGGCTGCAAGCCAGGTACTGGCGCGCAGCACAAACATACCGCTATTCCAGCAATAATTGCCATCTTCTAAATAGGCCATGGCAGTTTCTAAATTGGGCTTTTCAGCAAACTGTTCAACCGTATATTCAGCAAAACTGCCTTTGCTGTCTGCTCGCTTAATGTAGCCATAGCCTGTCTCAGGCGCTGTTGGCTTAATACCCAGAATCGCAATTGTCTTCTTATTAACATCGCCGGCAACAACCGAAATGCACTGCTGAAGCGCTGTTGTAAATGCTGCACTATTTTGAATGGTTTGATCAGCGGGCGTAATCACTAAGATCGGATCTAACTCTTTATCAATACCGCTTTCTGCTGCATAAAGTGCGGCCAATGTCAGTGCTGGAGCAGTATTGCGGCCAGCAGGCTCGAGTAATAAGGCTGCATCGACCCCCTTCATCTCACGCAATTGATCTAGGACCAAGAAACGATGGTCTTCATTGGTCACAATCAAAGTACTACCAAGCGATATCGATGGAGAGCCCAATTGATTGAGGCGCCCTACTGCCTCCTGAAACAAACTCGTCTTTTGATCATTTCCGGAGAGCGCTAAGAATTGCTTCGGAAACCCTGCTCTGGATAGGGGCCAGAGCCGCGTACCGGAGCCGCCACACAAAATTACAGGGAGAACTTTTATCATTGAATAAGGGGGGGCAAAGCATTTATGCTTTTTATAAATAAGACCCTATTTTATATGTCTAGACCCTGCTTCAGCCATATAAGTCCTATTTAAAACGCATAATGTTAGTAATTACTAACTTATAGAGGGAGGGTGGTTGATTAAGCTATCTGTGCTCTTTGGTTGATTGCGCTATTAGCACTGCTTTTGCAGCCGAGACGACCTCATCCACTGAAGGGATAGTTTTCATATCCCCCACATTGGCAATCGCCCCACTCCAATACCCTTCAGTTTTCCACCGCGGAGAATCGCAATAAATTTCCACTGTGGGCTTGCCTAATACGGCGGATAAATGAGTTAAACCCGTATCGACGCCAATTGTCAGCGTAGCATGCGCTACCAAGGAATAGGCTTCCTCGATCGAAAAGGCTCTGGGCACAATCGCCCCCGGAATTTGGCTCGCAATGAGGGCGCTGACTTTCATCTCCGATTCACTGCCCCACGGCAGAATTACTTGGTAGCCTTGACTAGATAGTACTTTGCCAAGTTCTACCCAATATTCATTGGGCCAACGCTTAGCTGCCCTCGCCGTCGAATGAAAGCACACCACATAGGGCGCTGGAGCACCCTGATCACTTCTCTTAAGGCCCTCAAAGAGCAGTGGAGGCAGTTGCTCCACAAACGCCTGTGGGTAAAAGCGTGGGGGCTCGTCATTGCGGTTGATCAGCGGCCAATCAAATGCCGAGCACATCACCCAGCGTGAACGATCAATCGCATGGCACTTCACAGGTACATGCACTGACTCGGTATAAAACATTCGAGCCATTGGCTCATATCCCGAGTGCTCAGTTGCATTACCAAGACCAGCAACAACTGCATTATTTGATTTTTTTGCCAGCGCGCACACTAAGGCTGACTTCAGTAAACCTTGTGTTTCTAAGACAACATCGTAGGTAGTCGCCTGCAATGACTTGCGCATGGCAAAGAACTCACGCCAAGTACGAATAGAAAAGAGATTCTTACGCCAACGCCGAAAGGCGACTGGAATAATGCGATCAATGCCTTTGAATGTATCAGTTGTTTTCAAAGGCTCCAGCAAATGCATATAGGCCTCTTCCACAATCCAATCAATCTGGGCATGAGGTAATCGCTTGCGTAGATCCCAGACAATGGGTAAGTTATGCAGAACATCGCCCAATGAAGAAAGCTTCACCAATAGTATCTTTGGTGCTTGGGCTACCTGCGCTGCCTGCGATGTTTGCGTAGCTTGCGATGTTTGCATTCGTTCCGAAGCTGGGGTTTGATGCTGACTGGTCATGCCCACATTATCGTATTGTTTGTTATCTAACTCAGTAGCGCGTTCACCGCCCTGAGAAAACTAGAACTTCGGCGCCTGATCCCAGGATAGCCCTGCAGCGTCTTTGGCATTGAGCAGTGCCTGCTTACCCAGCGGAATGGGCCAATCAATCTTTATCGTGGGATCGCACCAGGAGAGGCAGGCTTCGCTTTGCGGATCATAGTAATCCGTCGTTTTATATAAAAACTCGGCAGTCTCCGACAAGACCAAAAAACCATGAGCAAATCCGGGAGGTACCCAGAGCTGTTTGTGGTTTTCACTGCTGAGCTCTTCTCCCACCCATTGACCAAAGGTGCTGGAGTCTTTTCTCATATCGACCACTGCATCAAACACCGAACCCGCTGTGACTCGTACCAATTTGCCTTGGGTATGCTTAAGCTGGTAATGCATGCCCCGCAGTGTCCACTGCCGCGAGAAGGAGTGATTATCTTGCACAAACTCAACGTTTAAATTACTTACCTTGGCAAAATCATGGGCATTAAAAGATTCCGTAAACCAACCGCGGTTATCCCCAAAGACTTTGGGCTCGATAATCAGAACCTCTGGAATCGAGGTTGGCGTAACTTGCAACTTTGGATTGGAATCGGTAGTCATTGCGTTATCTTTTGTCTTATCGCTTACTGGATAGGCTAATGGGTTGCGGGCTGGTATTGAGTTCATTCAGTATTTTGCTTAAGTACTGACCATAACTGTTTTTACTCAATTGGCTTGCAATCTTCTGAACCGCTTCTGCACCAATCCAACCTTGGCGGTAAGCAATCTCTTCCGGACAAGCCACCATCAAACCTTGGCGCTTTTGCAGTGTGGCAATAAAGCCTGCGGCATCTAACAAGGAGTCGTGCGTACCAGTATCCAGCCAAGCAAAGCCGCGACCCATAATCTCGACACTGAGGGCACTCTTCTCGAGATAAACCCGATTAATATCGGTAATCTCGAGCTCACCCCGAGCGCTGGGTTTAATTGATGCCGCAATATCACAGACCTGATTGTCATAAAAATAGAGGCCCGTTACCGCATAACTACTGCGTGGCTTTAGAGGTTTTTCTTCAATCGAGAGGGCTTTGTAATCTTTGTCAAATTCCACTACGCCGTAGCGCTCCGGATCGGTCACGTGATAAGCGAACACCGTAGCTCCAGCACTTCTGTCATTGGCACTGTTTAGTTGTTGTACTAACTCATGGCCATAAAAAATATTGTCGCCCAGCACCAAGGCGCTGGGACTATTGCCAACAAAGGATTTACCTAGCGTAAAGGCTTGAGCTAAACCATCGGGGGAAGGCTGTACGCAATACTCGATGTTTAAACCCCACTGCGAACCATCGCCCAGCAATTCAGAAAAGCGTGGTGTATCGTGCGGCGTAGAAATCAGCAAGATATCCCGAATACCCGCCAACATTAATGTGCTTAGTGGGTAATACACCATGGGCTTGTCGTATACCGGCATGAGTTGCTTCGAGACCGCTTGTGTCACTGGATACAAACGCGTACCCGAGCCCCCGGCCAAAATAATGCCTTTGCGCTTAATTGAGTTCATTTCATTTGCTGCCATGGATGAATGCCTTTAAATACTTTTAAAACTGTTTAAATGAGTTTTCGATGAACCAAGTCTTGCACATACGCTGCGACCTGCTGCTCCCACGATTGCTCTAACAACTGTGATTTTGTCATATTGCTTGAGCCCGCTGATGCTTTATCAGCTACTTTATAAAGTGCTTTATCTAGGGCAGCATTGGATCCCCTCACCATCCGCGAGTTCATGGGCCTGGGGGCTGGTAAGGGGTAGTCAGTAGCAGGAATTGCTTCAATTACTTCTGGGCGCAGCTTTAGCTCTGCGCCTGCATCGATTGCTACCTGAACCGCATAACATGCCAAAGTATGCCAAGTGGTTGCCCCCCTGGGCACGGCATGGTAAATACCGGACAGAAATAGCTTTAACTGGTGATGCTCGTCCAGTGCTAAAGCCAAACTGACTTCTGCCAGCCAAGTAGCGCTCGTCGGAACGCCATATTGATCAGCGATAACCTTAAGAATTTCACGTTCTTTGGCTAAACGCAAAATCGTACGAATGAAATTACCCCCATCGCCATAGACCCAACTCGCTCTGAATATAGCGTACTGCCCAGCGCTGCTATTGCTCTCTTCAAAAGCTGCTTCAATTGCTTCTTCGCCGGCTGCCTTGCTTTTGCCATAGATGCTCAAGGGATTGCGTGCATCACTCTCTAGATAAGGCGCTTTCTTGCTGCCATCAAATACGTAGTCGGTGGAGTAATGCAAGAAAGTAGCGCCATGCTGTTTGGCATAAATGGCCATTACCTCTGGGGCTTTGGCATTAATCGCATAAGCTAAATCGATCTCGGTTTCTGCTTTGTCTACCGCTGTATACGCAGCAGCATTAACAATCAAGTTTGGCTTCAGCTTATCTAAGAGAGCGGTGATTGCATCGGAATTAGCCAGATCGCATTCAGCGCGGCCAACATAGCTGATGTGATGTAAATCATCTAGCCTATTTGCGTCAAAGACGGCCTTAAAGGCTTTACCGAGTTGGCCATCTTTACCAAAAACGAGAATATTCATCTGAGTAGTCTATGGGGCTCTGCGGTTGGATGTGTGTTTAGTTGTATTGCTTTTGCAACCACTCGCGATACGAGCCGCTCACCACGCCCTCAACCCACACTGGGCTATCTAGATACCATTGCACCGTTTTTTTAATGCCGGTATCAAAGGTCTCGGCCGGACGCCAGCCCAGTTCACGCTTAAGCTTACTGGCATCAATCGCATAACGGCGATCATGGCCTGGGCGGTCTTTTACAAAGGTAATTTGCTCAGCGTAGGATTTTTTGTCTGTCCTTGGCTTGAGTTCATCCAAGATTTGGCAAATGGCTTTGACTACATCGATATTGGCTTTTTCGTTCCAGCCGCCGATGTTATAGGTTTCACCGAGCTTGCCTTTTGCCAATACTTCCCGAATCGCAGAGCAGTGGTCGCCAACGTAGAGCCAATCGCGCACTTGCTGCCCATCACCATAGATTGGTAGTGGCTTGCTGTTTAAGGCATTCAGAATCACGAGTGGAATGAGCTTTTCTGGGAAGTGATACGGCCCGTAGTTATTCGAGCAATTGGTGGTCACGACTGGGAAACCATAGGTATGAAACCAGGCCCGCACTAAGTGGTCTGAGGCGGCTTTCGAAGCGGAATAGGGGCTATTGGGCTCATAGGGATGCGTTTCAGTAAACGCGGGTGCCGTTGCGGAAAGTGAGCCATAAACCTCATCGGTGGAAACGTGATGGAAGCGAAAAGCTACTTTTTTGCTTTCATCTAAGGTATTCCAATAGCTTCTTGCGCACTCGAGCAAATTAAAGGTGCCGACAATATTGGTTTGCACAAAGTCAGCGGGACCATGGATTGAGCGGTCGACATGGCTCTCGGCAGCAAAGTTCACTAACGCTCTGGGTTGATGCTCGTTTAATAGTTTTGTAAGAAGTTCTTTATTGCCAATATCGCCATGCACAAAAATATGGCGGGGGTCGCCCTTTACAGACTCAAGGGTGGCTAAATTACCAGCGTAGGTTAACTTATCTAAATTAATGATGCCTTCGGCTTTTGGGTCTTTGAGCCAATCCAGGACAAAATTGCCGCCAATAAAGCCTGCTCCACCCGTTACGAGAATCATCTAAAAGTCACCATGAAGAATGCGGTTTATCATCTGAATTATGCATGAGGCCCAAAAGTCACATTTTTCATCTATTTACCCAGTATTGGGGATTTTAGTCCATGCACTCTAGGAAAACATTGCGCATAGCCGCCCTTGGAACAGCATCTGACTTTAAAGATTCGTTATTGCCTTGCATTATTCAATCGAAAGGCATCCACTTGGAGTGGGTTAAGCCAGCACAGAGCGATATTTTGATTCTGGGCTCGTTTTATCACGAATCAAAACGCTATCGCTGGCTTCCAAAACCATTACGGCCCTCCCCATCTGTAGAGAATGACTTTCTTTGGCAACATTTAGGGGGCAGACGCACTAAACCGATGACGGTTTTCTTAACTGGTGAAAACATACGCCACAACGTGTTTCCTACCGATTACTCTATTTCATTTGATCTAACAGTTAATACTCCTTCCCATTTCCGCCTGCCTTACTGGATGGAAATGGTCGACTGGTCGCATGAGGGCGTAACGGGAAACACAAACCCCCGCTATGGCAGCCTTCTCTCGCTTGATAGACTCTGTCAGCCCCTTGGCAAGGCTTTTTTAGAGAAGCCCAGAAAAGCCGTCTTATTTGCCTCACACCTGCGCGAACCCAGAAAGACCTTACTCGAAGCGCTCAAGAAGCAAATGGATGTCGTCGAGTATGGCAAACACTTTGATCCGAGCATTAAAAGCCATCATCAGAGCGGCTTTCAGAAGCGAGAGGTTTTGCGTAACTTTGGCTACAACTTATGCCCTGAAAATGGCATGTATCCCGGCTATTACACCGAAAAAATCCCAGAGGCATTTATGGGTGACAGCTTACCCATCAGCTGGGCAGATAGTAATATTGCCGTCGACTTTAACCCCAATGCCTTCATCAATCTTGCGCCAATGATGGCAAGCCACTATACCGAGCTTGGCGACATTCTCAGTTCAAACGATAGGCTAGCTGGATTTTCCCAAGAACCACTGCTTCTGCAAAAGCCGAGTATTCAGCCATTTGTTCATTTTATTTCGGAAATAACAAAAAGGGTATTGAGCTAGCAGCTCTTTGTCGCGATCAACGCATGGCTGGTTTTACTGCTTCGGAAACCATGGACTCGCACTAAACTTGCGATCAAGCCAGCGGTAAATTGACCGCTTGGTTTTCTGAAAACCCTTTATAGGAAGCCTGCCTGGCCTATCGGTAATCGTTGAATCTTTACCCACAATCGATATGGGATAGGGCTTCACAGCAAGCATTCGAAGGCCATGTTTACTGTAATGCTCCAAATAATGGTCAACCGGCTCGTAGATAGCACTTGAGCATTTTATTAGCTGAGCGGCAGCACTGGGTTTTATTAAATACGCGGCCGCACCAACTGGATCGCCCTTATTTTCGAGTAACTCAATGCCATCAACGTGATCAATCACTCGATGTTCCACGTCATATAAAGCAGCTAATCTTACCAAAGACCATTTCTGCTCCATTTGAATCAGCGATTCAAACACACGACTTAAATCCCCATCAATAACGAAATCATCCTCTAATACCAGTGTTATTTTATTCTGCTCGACACATTTCTCCCATGCTTTCATATGGGATAGATAGCACCCAATTTCACCTGGCGTCAGCTCATAACCTTGTAAGCGCTTAACCTTCGACTGATCGTACGACTTAGGCAGCACTTTTAATGCGAATCCATCGACAGCATTTAAAAACCCCCACTCAAGAGAAGAGTTCTTCAGCTCATGCTGCACACGCTCTCTTCTATCGGTCGACCGCTCTAAGGAAATCACAAGGACTTGTATTGCTTGCATAGTCTATAAACCAGAATAAGGTTTTGTATTCAATAACTCGAAAGATAAAAAATAAAACAGATTGCTACCTGCCGCAAGTAAGTCAACTGAATTTAGTTTAGCCGCCTTTAGGTGGACTGGGTATTTTTTTGTGGACTAGTATAGTTAACGGCCGCCAGTAATGCAATCATGAAATAAAAATACTCAATAAACTCGCGCTCACTCACCTCAGTTGGCCACCACAAAAACCAGATTCCAGCAAGCATCCATAGGGTTATCAATGCCATTTCTCTTATTTGATTTGAATAATTTCTAGTGGCATTTATCAATGCTCGCCGCATAACCAATGCAATTGCAATCCAAGTCAACATTAATCCGGGAATACCAACCCCCAAGGCAAAATCGAGCCACCCACTGTGTGTGTTATTCACATTAAAACGTGTATTTTCTTGATGCATAAAATAACGAAAAGCACGATGACTAAATCCTGCGCCTTCAGGATGGGCGGCCAGTAACTCGATGCCCTTACTGAACCAAGCCACCCTCTCATACGTGCTTCCATGGATTGGCCTACCCAATTCATTGCTTGGCGTAGAAGGCTGTATTACAGTTGGATCATTCTGCCATGCATTATGCTTATCAATCTGAATTGCAATACGTGCATCACCAATTAAATTGACCAGTTTTTTTTCATGTTTTTTATCGTAATTCCAAAAAGTGCTTAATGCGATTGCAAACAGGGAGAGAAACATCAACAACAACAACAACACCCATTTGCTGCGGTCACTTACCTTGCGATTAATAAAAGAATGCTTTAAAAATAATGCAATAAGCACTGCGCCCATAAAAGCAGCAATTAAAACCCCATTTAACGCTTGCGCCGTAATAAACATCGCCCAACAAAAGCCTAGCAATAAAAAGCTACTGAACACGCTAAGCCAACTTAACGGCTGATTTTCAAAAATCTCAATTAGCTTTAAATGCAATAGCGCGTAAGCAAGCATGCACGGCCACATCAAAAAATAAACAACCGCACTCTTGTACTTAAACATGGCCCGAAATCCTGGTATTAAAAATTGTCCAGTAGTCAAAACGCCATTTAGATACATTCCTAGAGCCACAACAACTAGTCCAATCATGGCTGCCAATAGCCAAAACTGATACCGCATGTGGCCCGATATCATTAATCCAAGGCCGGTTGCCATCACCACTCCTAAGATGACTCTTAGCCAGGTGCCCTGTAAGTCATAAAGCTGCGCTGCCGTATCCGTTGGCAATAAAAAGTAGCGAATCCATAGCCATAATGGCACCGCTAGTAAGCATAGTTGAGGTAAATAAGCCAGCAGCTTTAGTTGTGGCCTATAAAAAATGATCCACAATAGACTAGTTAGACAGCCCAAAACCAAAGCAATATTACGAGCCGCAATCGTTTCCTCGATTGGCCAAACCAATAGAAGTACAACGCCACAAAACAAAGTGAGCCACTCCAACACAAGTCGAAACGTGAAATCACCAAAATACTGGGATTGATTGGTACTATTTTTGATCATTAAAGTTATGTGTACTTATATTCTTATTCTATTTATAAAAGTTATATGATTTTCTTTGAGATATTAATACAGTTATCTTTTCCACAATGAATTTAATTGCTTTATAAATTTCTGAGCGCCCTTTCATGGAAACTTAAGCTGAGAGAATCCCTGCAATGAAAAGTACTTGAGATTTCAATATAGGCCCTCTCTAAATCGATTTGTGCCAAGCCCTCCCAGGAATCGACTAACAATATTGGTAAATTGGAGTAGGCTGGCGTCCAATCGCTGCGAAGAAGCACTGGAATGGTATTTAAATATTGCGCCTCCCAAAACCGATGTGTATCAATGCCATTTCCCCGGGGGCAAAGACAAAATTGATGCTTTGCCATCTGCATTAAATAACTTTTAAAATCAACCGACTCGCCCAAAGTAACTCCAGGCACTTGAGCGATGGTATCAATTATTTTTTTTCTAGCTTCATGTGTTGAAGAGCTGAAATTGACATAAAGCAAGTGAGTCTTACTATAGAGCTGACTTACCTGATGCATATCGTCTAAGCGCTCACTGCCCCACTGACTATTCGCCAAGCCTATTGGCAATGCCCTCAATTTTGTATGACTAAACTCGCAATTCTGCGCATACCAATATTGAAGAAACGGGTTATTTAACAAATCTAAATCATCCACCGTAACTGCATGATCTGAATTATGAGTAAGCAAAATGAATGGTTTATTCATTCGTGGAGCAATGAATTTTTTAAAATACCAAATAAGATGGGTGTAGACAAAAATTATCTTTACACTTTGGCAGGCCTCTAAAAATGGTAAATCTGGCGCTGCGTGTATTTTTGTTTTTTTAAACCACTTCTTTTCCTCTTTCTCAGGTATCTCTAGAAGAACAGGAGTAAGAATTTTGCCGCGCCCATGGAATGTGGTTACTTGCTCAGAGCTAATTGTTAAATCAGCCAAAGCCTGTAATCGCTCCCCCGTCAAATATTCATCCTTATTTATAGGGCTCGCACTATTGTAGGGTGAAACACCGAGCAAATCCTTTGAATGGGCATGAAGACTTAGTACTGGTGTCTCAATACCCCCAAATCGAATGACTGGCGATCGATGATCACTATACTTCCATGAAAATTCACAATCGGCAATATGGAAATCACTGCTTTCGTTCTCAAAAAAACGCGTATCGGATGGATCATTCATCCAATGAACACCACCAATGTACTGGCCGATTGCAGCGCCGTCAAAAATACCGCCAAAGACTTCCAAGCCCTGACAATGCCGATCCAATGCTAGGTTTTTTGACTGAGCGTAGCCCAACGGCACAGTAGGGAGCGGTTTCGATCCGAGATCACCCCGCAGGGCAAATGCGCCCAATGTGTCCATATCGTTTGAATCGGATCGATTCGAAATGAATTGAATGAGCTTTACCGCTATATCTGCATTTTTAAACCAAACTATGCCTGGAATTGCCCTAACCCGGTCTAAAGGCACAGCAAACTCAGCAAACCCCCTAAACTGCTCTACCTTATCGGTTGGGTCAAAATACAAAACAACGTCATTTTCTAAATGAACACAGTTTTCAATCTCTAAGGCATTCATAAAATCTGCCAGTATGAAAAAGCGATAGGACGCTGAAAACCAAAATCCATTCCTAAAACTTCGATCCAGCCCTGCGCTCACCTGAAATTGTTTTGTAAGTTCACTTTGCGGAATATCTTCAATCTTAATAAAAATAATCCGATCTAAAACCTTTGATGCCAAACCAACCTCACTAGGCTCCACTAAATCCTGACGAATCGAATCAATATGAACTTCATTTAGTAAGACATAGACTTTGCTTTTCGATGCAATATTGGCGGCAATGACCAATGCATTTTTTAGATAGCTTGGAGGCGCACTACTACCTGAATGTATAAATACGATAGATGCGCACTTGTTTTTCATAGGGGGCGGCAGATATTAATATGACTTCTTAAAAAAAGAAGGTATGTAGACTTTTAGAAAATATGGCAATGTAACTCTCCAAAAATAAGGTTTTGCTTTATCCCATTTTTCGAAACTAACAAAATCATATTGATATAACTTTTTATCAATTAAGTCGGGGCTCAAAAAAGCAGGGTGGCCAATTTCTGAATTCCCTAAACGCAGCCATTTGCTTTTGGTATATGTTATCTCGCTAGCGTGAAACTCAGATATGTAAGCGCCTAATGTTTCGTACTCTGAAAAACTATTTCCTTCCTCAAAATTAATTGCATCTAATAGGGCTAGCTCCCATCTTTTACCATGTTTATTTTCAATTTTATGAAACAACTCTTGAATCCATGCGGCCTTCATCACAAAACACTGGGCAATAAATGAAAAATTAACCTTTTTAGAGAGGCCTAGTAATCGCTCAATTGTTTCAAAGTAGGGCTGATGGTGTTCGGTACCTTGATAATAGTTTAGGTGCCCCTGCTTATCTATAAAGACTAATTTTTTAAGTGGGATTGTATCGGCATCCCATATCAAAATAACTTCATTTTTTTGAGCGCATGCAGCAGCAGAGAGCTTAATAAATTGCTGCAAATACCAACCAAACTGTCCTGAAATTTTTTTCGATAACCTTTTTTTTATCTCGTCTGCAAATCGTTCCGTGTAAATTGATTCTCCAAGAGCTTCAAATGGCTTTGAGGAAATTTTCTTAAAAAGCTCAACTTCATTATCCGGCACAATGACTTTGTATTGCACTGAATCTATATTTTTTGTGATGTACATTGATGCAATCTTCCAGACTATCGCATCGCGCGCACAACAAACGCAAATTATTTGATCTATTTTTTCTTTTGAGGCCAGGTGTTTAAGAGGCACATTTTGCGGCAACGAATTTTGGTATAGGGTCATTGCGATATTAAATTCTATTGCCAGCTTTGCAAGTAACGTCCTGCGCGCTTGAGTTTTTTCAAGGCCCGCGAAAAGATCGACTTTTTACTTGGGCCCAGATCAAGGCTCAAATCCCAACTGGACTGGTAAATCAGTCCAAGGTAATTTTCTTTGAGCTTGGGAATCGACTCACCCAGCCTTCGCAGGAGAAAGTAATGCCAGTCGTAGTAATACACCCGAAATAATTGCTCTATCGGGTGGAGCGGAATGGTGCGGTAGTTCAGCATAGCCTCGTTATAAATAAAGGTTTCGGGATGCTTGGGCGTACATAAATCCCACAGGGTGAGGCCACGAGGTGAGAGATAGTTAGTATCCAAAGAGGCCCATACTGCTGCAGACCAAATAAAAGGCGGGCACGGACAGTAGTAATTGGGCCCATCCCGGCCGAATAATGCTTTTACATTTTCCGCCTCAATTTGCAAATTACGTGGGGCTTTAGCGTACCCGCGATTGAACGCTAGCTGATGGTATTCCTTATTCTGATAAATCACCGTATAGGGGCTTCCATCGCTTGCCAAAAAGTTGCTTTTCTTAAAGTCTTTAATAAAAATACAATCAGAATCCAAGCAGACATAATTTTGTGCGATGCCCAAACGCCAAAATTCAGACTTAATCACCTGCTGCGATAGCCCGCCCGGTTTTGTTTTCTCAATTCCAATGGGCGCCTTTGGATTGGACTTAATAATCGACTCGTCCGAGACCCACTGATACCCCTCGGTGCCAATGTAGCGTTTGAGTTCGGCATACTGACTCTCTGGCGTAGAGACATAAAAATCAATTTGATCGGCATTAAATTGCCGAATGGAAGCCAAGAGATTCTTCAGTCGTAAAAAGTCTTTTGAATACGACTTACAGTAGAGAACAATGTCGTTCAAGGCTGTTCCTATTGATGGGTTTGGACTGCATTGAGGATGCTTGCTACCGCTTGATCGACGCCAATCGGTTTCCAGATCGGATTGATCAGCTGTTGCTTGCGCCAATCTAGCCATATTGTTTCCAGCATACTAGCCACTTTCTCATCTGAGTCGTCGTAACAAATATAGGAGCCGCGCTCCTGCAGCATTTGATCCAATTGGGGATTGCGGTGGCTAATACCCCAAATTGGCCTGCCAGCCCAAAGGTATTCATAAAACTTGGATGGAATGTATTCGGTACACCACTCTTCATGCCCTAACATTAAAAGCAATACATCTGCTTTTTGCATTTTCTCGACGACGCGCTCCCGGCCTAATTTTCCGGTGACGGGGTCTTTTTCTAGGCGGCCATGGGCAATGAGCACATCCTCAAATCCCCACTGCTTGAGTGCATCTAAGGTGAACGAATCCAAAGGGGCTCCATAGGCATGGAGTCGAATATGCTGGCGTGCCTCGGGGTATTTCTGAAACAGGGGAATCAATGCCTTGAGGATCGTAGACAAAGATCGGTCTTTTGCCAATGAGCCGAAATGGCATACATTGAGATGCTCTGTATACACGTGTTGCTGACCGGCTGACAAGCCGCCAGGCGGCTCTGCTCCAGGCAACACCATAAATCCATAAGCATTTCCAGGGGTGTTGAGGTTAGGGTTGCGCACGCCTGCATAGTGAAGTGCGCCGTCCGTAAACCACCACACCAAATTGGAATGCTGAGTCAGCTGCGCTTCTAAATAATGCCGAAATGCCGCGTCTCGATTTGTTTGCTTTGCGATTCCCTGATCGTTTTCATCCTTACGAATCACCATAGGGTCGTGCACTTCAGAGATCAATTCAATACCAGTAGCTTTTTTTAACCACACTCCCGCCAAATGCGCAGACCAGGCACTGCCCACCGAAAAAACCACATCCACCTTACCTGCTCGTATTAATTTTCGGCCATGGAAAAATGCGGGGAAAACCCAAGACCACTGGCTTGAATACCCTAGCAGGGCACGCTCAAGTGCAATAAACGGCGCCAATAGAATCGAAACCAAGCTTGTGCTTACTTTGTATAAAACACCACGGCCATAGCGATTGGCAACCCAATGGCGAAAATCAAAGCGAAATCCAGCAGGGCCCCAGGCAAGATACTGATGGTGTGGAAAGCGCTGGTCTTTGAGTCCCGTAATTCCGCTCAGCACAATGGGCTCCACTCCTGCCTTTAGCAAATAAGGAATTTTGTCGGTAATGGTTTGGCTTGCAGCCCGTCCATCCATATTGAATGCGTGCGACAAAATCAGCCAGCGCTTCTTTTGAGTCAGCGTCGGTATCGTTACCTTGGGCTCTTCCCGCAAACCCACATCCATTTAGTTTCCTGCCACAATCGACATCACTGCCATGCGCACTGCAATGCCAAACGTAACTTGCTTCAAAATGACCGACTGCGCGCCATCTGCTACTTTGGAGTCAATCTCAACGCCGCGGTTCATCGGGCCAGGGTGCATGACAATCGCATCGGGTTTAGCAAGTGCCAGACGCTCTTCGGTTAAACCAAACTGCTGAAAGAAGGCATCGCCTTCAGGAACCTTGCCAGCTTCCATGCGCTCTTTCTGAATACGTAGGGTCATCACCACATCTACGCCGCGTAAGCCCTCTTCCATGCTGTGAAAGACCTTCACACCCAGCATATCTAAGTCATTAGGTAATAGACTTTCTGGCCCAATCGCACGGATGTCGGTACAACCCAATGCCGTCAGCGCATGAATATTGGACTTGGCCACTCGGCTATGAACAATGTCGCCCACAATCGCGATCTTAAGCTTACTGAAGTCTTGCTTAAAGTGGCGCATGGTGTACATATCGAGTAAGCCCTGCGTCGGGTGCTGATGGCTACCATCCCCCGCATTAATCACATGCACATAGGGCGGTACGTGATTAGCAATTTCAATCGGTGCCCGCGATACGCTGTGGCGCACGACAAAAATGTCCGCCTGCATCGCAATCAAATTATCGATGGTGTCAATCAGACTCTCGCCTTTGGTGGTCGACGAGGTGGAGATATCTAAATTAATCACATCGGCCGACAAACGCTTTGCAGCAATCTCAAAGGTTGTGCGGGTACGGGTGGAGTTTTCAAAAAAGAGGTTGAATACACTTTTGCCGCGTAGCAGTGGCACTTTTTTTACTTCACGCGCCGGATCCGTCACGCTAACAAACTGTTGAGCCGTATCCAGAATATGCAGGATCTGCTCTTTGGGCATGCCCTCTAAAGTTAGTAAATGGGTGAGTTCACCTGCCTCATTAATCTGATTCGTCTGCATGCCTTGCTTAGTCTGAATACTCATGCGCGCTCCTCCAGAACAAAGCGGAATGTGTATTGATCGTCTTTTGCATCTGAACTGTGCTTTTCTAATGCGATTATCTGGTGGTCTGGTACGCTCACATGCTCACCTACAAAGTCAGCGGCGATAGGCAGCTCCCGCTTACCCCGATCCGCCAGCACCATCAGCTCGACAGTGGCTGGCCTGCCAAAATCAAATAATTCATTTAAGGCGGCGCGTACCGTTCTGCCCGTCAGTAGTACATCGTCTATCAGTACGATGTGTGCGCCCGCCACTTCAAACGGGAGATGGGTCGCCATACTATCTGCCGATCGTATTGCAGCCAAGCCTTTTTCGGCATAGTCGTCCCGGTGAAAGGCGACATTGATCACCCCGTAGTTTGGGAGGCCTAAATCGCATGCCAAGCGCTCTGCAATCCAAGCGCCACCAATTGCTAAACCGGCGAGCAGAAATGGTGGATTAGCTTTGGATGTTCGGGCCTGCAGATGGGCTAGCAGCTTTTTATACAGTAACTCGGCGTCCATCCTATTGTCCTGAAAGGGTTTATCTCGCATGCTAGTCAATCTGCACAGAAGATGATGAGTGTTTATTTTATTGCCCTTGCTGCCCGCCAAGCGTTTTTTTGCATGAGTATGGTTAAAAGTCCTTCCTTTATTACTCTGGCGGTTTACGCGTTAAAGGCGCTTAAGGGAAAAATGCAGCAAAGCTCATTGTTGCGGGGATTCGGGGCCAGGAAAGAATAATTACTCCTAACTAAGACACCGGCATATTGCCATAAAATACCTTTTTCATATATTTTGTATCACATTATTTACAAATTAGCATTTATTTATATATAATGTGATACATGCCCAGCAAACCTCAGCCCATCTTTCCGTCTGAACAAAAAATTCTCGCCAATTTAGGTGAGCGAATCAGGCTTGCCCGTTTACGCCGCGGCATATCAGCAGATGCCTTGGCTGAGCGCTCCTCCATCTCTCGAATGACTTTGCACCGGGCGGAAAAAGGGTTTCCTGCGGTAGCAATAGGAACTTACCTCAGAATCATGGCGGCCCTTCAACTCCAAGATGACTTCAATTTGCTTGCCAAAGATGATGTGCTTGGGCGCCGTCTTCAAGATTTAGCTCTGTCAAAAGCAAGGGTACAAAATGGCTAATCCGGACTTAGAGGTTTGGATTGATGTGGGCTTTATAGCAATCGAACCCGTCAAGATTGGTTATCTACAGCACGACCGGGGCAATGTTCGCTTTCAGTATGACGAAGCATGGCTAGCGCACCCGCAGCGTTTTGATATTGACCCCGATTTATCTCTCGATCAGTCCGTCTTTCATCCTAATCCTGTACAAGGTAATTTTGGTGTTTTCTTAGACTCCTCTCCCGATCGTTGGGGTCAAACCTTAATGAAGCGCAGGGAAGCAATGGAGGCCAAAGACGATGGACGTCAGGCTCGTACACTCTATGCGTGGGACTATCTGATTGGAGTACAAGATCAAACGAGGCAAGGTGCACTGCGATTTAAATATCCTGGTAGCAATGTGTTTCTGGCTGCGCATGCCTTATCCGCACCTCCCGTAACAGAGCTAGCAGAACTAGAAAATATTGCCCGGCAACTCAGCGATAAAAAAATAGATGATTTAGATAATCTAAGGAAATGGCTCCGAGTTTTGGTTGCGCCTGGAGCCTCTCTCGGTGGCGCAAGGCCAAAAGCCAATTTTACCGAGCAGGATGGGTCACTTTGGATTGCTAAATTTCCGGCAAAAGACGATGAACGGGATATTGGTGCCTGGGAGATGTTAGCTCATACACTCGCCACGCGCGCCAAAATCCAAATGCCTGCAGCAAAACTCCTCAAACTGGGTAATGACTACAGAACCTTTGCTGTCAAACGCTTTGATCGCCAAGGTGGCAGACGCATTCACTATGCCTCGGTTATGACCATGCTCAAACAAGTAAACAGTGATGATGCAAGCTACCTTGATATCGCCCAATTCATCATGACTCGCGGTGCAATGGGCTTTATTAAGGATGATTTGGCGCAACTGTTTCGCAGGGTGATTTTTAATGTGGCTATCAGTAATCGAGACGACCACTTACGAAATCATGGCTTTATGCTGATGCCAGATGGCTGGCGCCTCTCCCCCGCTTTTGATCTAAATCCAAACATTGATAAAGCAGAGCATGCCCTCAATTTAGATATAAGCGACAATCGCGCCTCACTGGAAAGCGTCATGAGCACAGCCCCATATTACGAACTCAGCATCGATCAAGCGGCTCTGATTATGAATGAGGTTTTGGAAGTCACTCGCCAATGGGAAGGAGTAGCAAAAACACTAGCCATCCCAAGGGGTGATATCGAATTAATGCGGTCTGCATTTTTGATTTAAACACTAGCATTTGATTGCTCTATTTTTTTGCTAAATGGGCAAAAATTACTGCTCCAGATGTAAATGTGCAGGCAGCAATCGATCCCTTGCTCGCTTCGCAATAAACTGTTCTTGAAATAAAGGGGAAGAACATGGCTATTTCTATTCAACTCGATCCTGAGATTGAGCAAAGGCTGGATCATCTTGTCGCTAATACAGGAAAGGCGAAGTCTGACTTCCTACGCGAATTCATTCAGAATGGGCTTGATGACCTTGAAGAGGTTTATTTGGCCGAAGCAACTATGAGGCGCGTGCGCAACGGCAGTGAAAAGATGCTGAGCTCTAACCAAGCAAGGAAAGAGCTAGGCCTGGATCACTAACCCTCATTTCCCAATCAAACGCTCCAAAAAATACTGCTCCAAAATTAATCTGGCCGACTCAGAATCGAGGCCACCATCTTTTTTGCTCGCTTGGCTTTTCTTAAAACTAGGATCGTTTTCAAGCACGGCTGAGGTATAGCGTTCATCGACCCAAGCGATAGGCAAACCAAAACGGCCATGCAGCTGATTACCAAAGCGCCGTGCTTTTACCGTCATGGCGTGTTCTGCACCATCGGGATGGCAAGGTAGGCCCACGACTAATTGATCGGGCGCCCATTCTTTAATGTGAGCAGCAATCAGGGCAAAGCGGGCATCATCCTGGTCGGCGGTGATAGGCGTCAATGCCTGACTCGAGCCTGTAATCGAATTGCCCACTGCCAAACCAATGCGGCGGGTACCAAAGTCAAATGCAAGGGCAGTAATAGCCTTCGCCCCCATCATCCAGTCAGCCTCGTATTACTTTGCGACCAGACCGCGGTCAGACTAGTAGCTGCTTTACGCATGCCCCACTTGCCCCGATAGATCCGCAGGATCAAAACCCAGGGCTTGCATGGCGCGCTGATAGCGCTGTGCTGCTGGTGTATTGAAGATGATCTCGGCCATTTGTGCGCGACTGAGCTCAGCATTAATCCAGCCATTCAAGGCAATTTCTTCTTCTAGCTGGCCAGCGCCCCAACCCGCGTAACCCAGGGTCATAATGAAACGTTTTGGGCCATTGCCTTTGGCTACGGCTTCGAGCACATCTTTAGAGGTCGTCATGGTGAGGCCACCCGGGACCGTTAAGGATGAGCTGTAACTGGTAGTCGTATTCGCTGAAGGATCAATACTGGCATGTGCATCTACAGCGCTGAAGTGGGGCGGCTCATGCAATACAAAGCCGCGCTCTGTTTGGACTGGGCCACCAAAATAGACGGCTTGATCGGCAAACGGCGTGATCTCAAGCTTAAGTTCAATTTTATCGAGCAAGGTCGATAAACTGACATCGGTTGGGCGGTTTACAACCAGCCCCATTGCCCCTTTAGCATTGTGCTCAAAGAGGTAGACCACTGAACCTGCAAACTGCTCATCCAGCATGCCAGGCATTGCCAGTAAAAATTGATTAGCGAGTTGGCTAGTTGGCTGCGGCAGCGCATCAGGAAAAGCCGAGGCCGAACCTGGGCCTTCTGCATCTCTTGGGCCATTGCTGCCGGAGGTTTTCTTAGGAGAACTCATGTCATTTCATTTTACCGAAAATGCCCCTTTACCGGTAATCCAATAAGCAACGATTCCCACCAGCTCATGGATCAACCATTTCCACTGCTCGCCGCCTTCGGCCAAATCAAAGCGATGCCACGAGTAAGAGTGGCTGGTTTGGTAATCCACCAATACGGGCAAGAGAATCAGGCCCTGTTTATGCGCTACTTGCATCGAGCGCAGCATGTGCCGTGCCGATGTGATTAAGAGCCAGGGCTTGACTGGAGCGCCTTCTTTTTCTGCAATGCCATCGATGATTTTTTTGGAATAAAGCATATTCTCGTAGGTATTACGCGATTGATTCTCGTAATAGCCGGGATGACTACCTAAGCCCTGCTCTTGCAGCAACTGTTTAAACGCATCGGCCTCTGAGAGTCCTTGCGGCAATAAGCGGCCTGAATAGCCGCTAAAGATAAAAGGTAGCTCCGGATACTGGCGCAGCAACTGAAATGCTTTTGTTACCCTCTCAGCGGCGGAGCCAATCGATACTTCACCACGATCACGAGTAATGGGCCCGCCTTCGATTGCACCACCCAATATCAAAACGCCGCCGATCTGCTCAAATCGCTCGGAGGTCAGTGACGTCTGCGGCACCGCATCCTCCAAAATGCGCATAGCAAACTGCGAAGTCGGCATGTAGCCAATGAAGAACCCTAAACAGAGTGCAATGCCTAATACTCGCCGTACCAGGTGATTCTTGCGCAGCAATAAAAATAGCAAGGCCAGCGCAATCAGAATCATGAGCCAATTGAGGGGCTCAATCAAGATATGCACCAGCTTAGAGAAAACGAAAAAAATGCTATCCATTCTGTTAATTGATTCCACGCATGGTTGAGGCACTCAAGAATAAGAGAAATGCAATGAAAGATACGCTCTTGATAAGACTACTTTTGGTTCCATCTTGTAGCGCCACGATAGTAGATTATTCATAATGCGTCCACATTCTTAATACGCGCACCGTTTTTTCTTTCCGAAAAACCTCATAAACTAAACGGTGCTGAATATTAATTCGGCGAGAATAAGCTCCCCTCAAATCACCAACCAACTTTTCATATGGCGGCGGATTTTGAAACGGATCTTTTTCTAGGATATCTAATAAAGCCTGCGCCTTATCTCGCAGCCCGGCTGCTGAGAGTTTTTTAGCATCTTTGAGAGCGAATTTGGAATAAGCGACATTCCATGTCACCACTTCAATACCCTTTTACTTTTAGCTAATGGCTCAGCCATCGACTCTTTAATTGACTCACGCATCCCCGGAATTGCTAATAGATATAGCGTTTCCTGAATTGCACTCCAATCCTCTTCAGAAACCAAAACGGCATTTGTCCGTTTACCCGATATCAGTACGGGCTTATGTGTTTCTGCTGTCTGGTCAATTAGCCGATAGAGCCCAGCTCTAGCTTCACTTGCGGTGATAGTAGTCATAAAATCACTCCTTTCGAGTATGGTACGTTAAAACGTACGCTTTGTAAAGTACTGCTAATTGATTGAGTGCCGTATGTGCAAAAGTTATAGGATGTTGTAACAAGCCCAGGATCAATATTCAGGGTTTTTAAACTGCTACTTTGCTTGAGTTTCACCTTGATTTGAATAAAGCCCTAAGATAGCGGCTATGGCTCTATCGAATACCCCTTCTCCTGCCTTTTTACCTACCCATTCTCATCCTGCAAGCCTGGTTTGGCTACGCCGCGATTTACGCCTTTATGACCATGCTGCACTGAGCCATGCGCTTGCATCCAGCCAATCGGTTTGGGTGGCCTTTGTGTTCGACACCACGATCTTGGAGCCCTTAAAAGATACTAAGAGTGGCGCGCTCACAGCCGATCGGCGCGTAGACTTTATTTGGCAGGGGATTGACCAAATTGATGCCACCCTTCGCAAGCAAGGCGGTGGCCTCATCGTTCGCTATGGCAAACCGACTGAATGCATCCCCAAAATCGCGAGTGAACTGGGGGCTTCTTGCGTGATGGTAAATCATGACTATGAGCCCAGCGCAATTGAGCGCGATGCTGTGATTGCATCCTCCCTGGAAAAGCAAGGCATTGCCTTTGAGTCCTTTAAAGACCAAGTGATCTTTGAAAAGAAAGAAGTCCTCACCAACTCAAGTACGGTCTTTTCCGTATTTACACCCTATAAAAATGCCTGGCTTAAGCGCCTCAACGAAGGTGATCTTGCGCCCCGTGCATGCAAGGCAAAGCCTGGGCAATTTGCAGCCATTCCCAAAAAACTGGATTTAGGCATTCCGTCACTGGAGTCAATGGGCTTTTGTGCCACCGGTATTGAAAGCTACCTACCCCCGGGATCGGATGGTGGCGAATCTTTTTTAGAAGATTTCTTAAAGCGCATCGATCAATACCAAATTGGACGGGATTTTCCAGCGATCAAAGGCGTGAGTTATTTATCCACCCACTTACGATTTGGCATGCTCTCGATTCGGGGTTTGGTACGCGAGGCTCATCGGCGGATGCTCGCTGGCAGTATGGGTGCCACCATCTGGCTCAGCGAACTGATTTGGCGTGACTTTTATTTTATGATTTTGGCAAATCACCCTCGCCTCGCCAGCGGTGCTGCCTTCAAGCCTGATTACGATGACATCATTTGGGAGAGTGGCGCCATTGCCAAGAAACGCTTTCAGGCATGGTGTGATGGCAAGACTGGCTATCCCCTGGTCGACGCTGCTATGCACCAGCTCAATCAAAGCGGCTATATGCATAACCGCCTTCGCATGATTGTGGCTAGCTTCTTAACAAAAGACCTGGGCATTGATTGGCGACTGGGCGAGGCCTACTTTGCAAAACACCTCAATGATTTTGAGTTCTCGTCGAACAATGGTGGCTGGCAGTGGGCTTCTTCTTCTGGCTGTGATGCGCAGCCCTACTTCCGCATTTTTAATCCCACCACCCAATCGCAGCGCTTTGATCCGCAAGGCAAGTTCATTCGGCGCTACATTCCTGCTTTAGAAAAGCTCTCGGACAAATCCATCCACGCGCCATGGGAGGCAGGCCATATTGAATTAGAGGCCGCTGGTATTTTGCTCGGCCGCGATTACCCCTTGCCGATAGTCAATCACGACGAAGCCCGCAAAGAAACCTTGGTGCGGTACAGCGTGGTGAAGAAGGCTTCCACAGCCTAAACGGGCCGCCGCCTTCTCTTCACAGTAACCACTCCATCGAGTTTAATCTCGCTAAATTACGACTTTTTTACATATAATTGTATAAAAGTCGCGACTTTTATACAATTGGCTATATAATAGTCGAATGAAACGCTATCTCGACCAGATTGTTCTCAAAGACCTTGCCAGCAAGGCTGTGGTCCTGACCGGCCCTCGGCAAGTGGGTAAAACCACCCTTAGCCGGCAGTTGATGGGCAAGTTTAATCAGGCCCAATACCTCAATTGGGACGTGCTTGCGGACCGCATGGTTTTACAAAAACAATCCTGGAGTCCGGCAGCTGATCTCTTGGTAATGGATGAAATCCATAAAATGCCCAACTGGAAAACGTGGCTAAAAGGTGTAATCGATGCGCGCCCTAACGGCCAAGCGCTGCTCGTTACCGGCAGTGCTCGAATGGATACCTTTAGGCAATCCGGTGAATCGTTGGCAGGGCGCTATTTTTCATTTCGGCTGCATCCCATTTCAGTGCGCGAATGGTGCACTCAAGAAGGAGTAAGTCCAGCGATTGCACTGGATCATTTGCTGGAGCGAGGTGGATTTCCGGAGCCCTGTCTGGCTCCAAATGCAATAGAGGCAGACCGCTGGCGCGCACAATACTTTACCGATCTGATTCGCGAAGACGTTTTGGAGTTCTCACGCCTTCATGAAATTACAACAATGCGCCTCTTCATTGAATTGTTACGTGAACGGGTTGGATCGCCCCTATCCCTTGCATCCATCGCACGTGACTTAGCAGTCTCTCCCATCACTCTGAAACACTATCTTGAAATACTAAAAGCCCTGTTTATTGTTTTCACGATCCAGCCCTGGCACCACAACATTGCTCGGTCTATGCTGCAGATGCCAAAGGTCTATTTTTTTGATACGGGACTGGTACGCGGCGATCCAGGGATTCGCTTAGAAAATGCGGTTGCCGGCATGCTACTCAAACAAACCGATTTTCTGCGGGATAGTACTGGCCAAGATGTTGGCCTCCATTACGTGCGGACCAAAGATGGTGCTGAAGTTGATTTTGCTCTCAGTAATGGGCAGCAATTAAGCCATCTGATTGAATGTAAATTAAGTGATACCAAGCCCCACGCTGCATTAACTCGGTTTGTAGCTCAGTTTTCACAAGCCAAAGCAGTGCAGCTTGTTTTTAATTTAAGGCAAGAGGAATTCCGAAATGGTATCGCCATTACCGATACCGCAAAATGGCTCAATAGCCTAGCAGCTTAAGCACTAACGCTATACCCATTTACTCTTAATCCACTACACTTTGTCCATGTCATCCGTTTACGCTATCGGCGATGTGCAAGGCTGTTTAGTGCAGCTCGATGCACTGATTGCCAAATTGCCCAAGAAATCAAAACTCATTTGCTTGGGTGACCTCGTTAATCGGGGCCCCAATTCCCTGGGAACATTACGGCGCCTCAAAAAACTGCAGGAGCAAGGCATTGCCGAATGCATTCTCGGCAACCATGACCTCAATCTGCTGGCGCGCGATGCAGGCCTTCGGGGATCTCGCCCACTCGATACCCTTGATGGCATCTTAAAAGCCAAAGACCGAGCAGAACTGATCGATTGGCTGCGCCACCGTCCGATGGCGCTGAGTAATGGCCATGCCTTACTAGTGCATGCGGGTGTGCTGCCCGATTGGGATGTAAGCCAAACCCTGGAATACGCGCATGAAGTAGAGAAAGCGCTACGCAAATCATCGTACAAACGCTTTTTAGCCGAGATGTACGGCAATACGCCAACCAAATGGAGTAACTCGCTCAAAGGAAACGATCGTCTGCGTGTCATTACCAACGCCCTAACCCGCCTTCGTTTTTGTACCCCCAAGGGCCAAATGGAATTTGATACCAAAGAGGGATTAGAGGCGGGCCCAAAAGGCTACTTACCTTGGTTTGAAGTGAAACAGCGTAAAACCGCAAATACCCATGTCATTTTTGGTCACTGGTCTACGCTCGGATTAATTCAGAAACGCAATGTCAGCGGGCTGGATACCGGCTGCGTCTGGGGCGGCAAACTCACCGCCATTAAAGTGCCCGACTCTGCAGCGCGTGGTCGAACGCATAAGCCACGCATTGTGCAGGTAATGGGCTACGACCATCCTTTGCGGATGTAAGGGGTCTAGCAGAAATCCATATCCCTCTCCAATTAATTGTTATAATTAAAACATAATAAGTTACTTAAAAAACAATTAATAGGACTACTCATGCTGGCCCATGCTAAAAAGGACCGCCCCATCGACCGTGGCGCATTAGCCAAAATGGTGATGCAACTGCTGGATCATTGGGATTTGCCCACAGAAGATCAATTGGCTTTACTTGGGCTTGCCCCGTCCAATCGCGCTGCCTTGAGCCGGTACAGACAAGGGGAGCCGATTGGCGGCAGCCAAGATCAATATGACCGTGTGGGCCACTTACTCGGAATACATAAAAACCTACGGCTGCTCTTTCCGCGTAACCCAGAGTATCTGTACGGCTGGATGAAAACCAAAAACAAAGCATTTGAGAGCCGGACTCCAGTTGAACTTGTCAAAGAATTTGGTTTTATCGGCTTACTCATGATTCGCTCCTACCTTGACCGCAGCAGAGGCATTTGATGGATCGTTTGTTTACCGGCTTGGCGCTGATGGACGTTCATGATGACTTGGCACGAAATATTGTTGGATTCATCGAGAGTCAACACGTCTTTGATGACTTAAGTGGCTCTGAGGATGATTGGCATATGGCGGAGCAAGTCGAGCTCGAAATGAAGCTGCCGGGATTTGATTCGCTTTTGCCAATTATTGATAGGCCATTTGAGCGAGCACTGGTTGATAGCGCCATTGCCTACCCCTTTAGTAACTGGGGTAAAAGTCGTTATTCCGATGGGTCGCATGGTGTTTGGTACGGAGCAGACTCCATTAAAACGAGTATCTATGAGTCTGCTCACCACTGGTATACGGGCCTCTTAAGCGATGCTGGATTTAATAAAGCAGGTGTTATTGCTGAGCGACGCGTGTTTTGGGTTCGCTGTGATGCAGCCCTCATCAACCTAAAAGAAAAAGTATTGGCTTTTCCAGAACTATTGAGTCGAGACGACTATCGTTATTGTCAGGGAGTGGGAGCACGCATTCATCACGAGGGTCATCCAGGTCTAATCACCCGCTCTGCACGGTATTTGCGCGGAGATACGATTGCTGTTCTGAATTCAAAAGTACTGTCCAGCCCACGTCATGCTGCGTACTTTAGCTACACATTACAGGATGATGGCATTGACATTAAAGAAGATGGAATCAATGCATTTCTGCGCATTCCGCTTTAAGGTTTTAACCATTCCGTAAAGAAAACGCGCATCACCCTATCGTATTGATGTATTCAGTTGTGCAAACGCTTTTTTCGATGCAGTGATGATCTCATCGAGCACCGCATTGTCATGGGCTATCGACGTGAAGCCGGCCTCATAGGCGGATGGGGCCAAGTAGACGCCTTCATCCAGCATCGCATGAAAGAACACCTTAAAAGCATCAATATTGCTCTTGGTGACCGCATCAAATGATGTCGGCACCTGATCGGTAAAGTAAAAACCAAACATCCCGCCCACGCTATCGGTAGAGAATGGAATACCTGCCTGATCCGCTGCCTGTTTTAGCCCAGTCATCAGCTTACTGGTTTGACCGCCGAGGCAATCAAAGAAGCCGTCCCGCGAGATGATTTCCAGGGTTTTCATGCCGGCTGCAACGGCAACCGGATTGCCAGACAAAGTACCCGCCTGATAAACATTACCCAAGGGGGCCAACTTCTGCATGATCTCTTTTTTGCCGCCAAAAGCAGCCATCGGCATACCCCCGCCCATCACCTTGCCAAGGCAGGTCAGGTCTGGGGTGATACCTTGCAGGCTTTGCGCCCCGCCGAGTGCCACCCGAAATCCGGTCATCACTTCGTCGTAAATCAAGACACTGCCGTGGTGCTGCGTTAACTTCCGAATTGCTGCTAAAAACTCGGGCTTGGCTTTAATCAGGTTCATATTGCCAGCAATCGGCTCAATGATAACGGCTGCAATCTGATCGCCGCGTAATTTAAATGTTTCTTCAATGGCAGCCGTATCGTTGTAAGGCAGCACTAAGGTGTGTTTGACTAAATCCTGCGGAACGCCGCCCGATGAGGGCGCATTTTGAGTTGAATCAGCAAAGGTGAGTAAGCCTGAGCCTGCTTTTACCAAGAGGCTATCGGCATGGCCGTGATAGCAGCCTTCAAACTTAATGATCAAGTCACGTCCGGTATAGCCGCGCGCTAAACGTAGGGCGCTCATGGTTGCCTCTGTCCCGCTCGATACCATGCGGATTTGTTCAACACTGGGCATGATGGCGCAAATGCGCTCGGCCAATTCAATCTCGCCAACGGTAGGGGCACCATAACTAAAACTCAGGGTGGCTGCCCGCTGCACTGCCTCTACTACTTCTGGATTGGCGTGACCAGCGATCATCGGACCCCAAGACATAATCAAATCTACATAGCGTTTGTCTTCAATATCCCAAAAATGCGGACCGAGTGCTTTCTTAATAAAGCGCGGGGCGCCGCCCACTTGACGAAACGCTCTTACAGGGGAGTTAACGCCGCCCGGAATGGTTTTTTGTGCACGCTCGAATATGGTTTCGTTTAAGCCCATGTGATTCTCATTCGTTTTATTTGTTAAGGTGTATTTTGCTTTAGAACTTAAATTGCCATCATTTCAAAATCGTCTTTGCGCGCGCCGCACTCAGGACAGGTCCAATTGATGGGGACATCTTTCCACAGCGTTCCTGGCGCGATGCCTTCATCGGGTAAACCAGCAGCCTCGTCATACACCCAACCGCAAATCAGGCACATATAAGTTTTCAATTCCATTGCGTTTTATCTTTCTTTGTTTACTTATATCGTTTTTTTACATATCCAATCTTACTGCTGAATACCAATTAGATTCCGCTGGTCACGACATCCATCGCTGCCAAAATTTCACTGGACTGACTTTTTGCTGAGCCCACTTTCCGTTTTAAACTTTTTTTATCCAATGGAGCAGCCTGATGAGGCATCAGCATCAACTTTTGCCCATCAATGTGAATCAAAGGACAAAGTCTGCGCGGGATTTTGTCTGCACTTAACTTCGTAATAGCAAGGGGTATTACCATCCGGGTGGCTAATACGCTTAACAAATTACTCTGGACATCCAACACCAGAGGGTATACGTCGCGCATACGTGGACTTGGATTCGGAAAGACATCAAACTGCATTTACCATGTCCTCACATCATCACACCACAGTCCGTGGCGCTCAAACTGTGTGTTTTGCTCATTGATCCAATGCTTGTAATCCGACTCAAACTGCTTTTTCTTCTGATCATGACCAGAGTCGGAGGTTCGCATTGACTCAAACTGCTGAGCAGAAATAATGACGGTATCAATACGCCCATCTTTTTCTACAAAAACGGGTTCCTTTTTCGCGCTAGCGCAGATAGCACCAAAGCGGTTCTTAGCTTCTGTAGCGGTAACTTGCATATGACCTCCCATCGGATTAACTTTAGCTATTTTAGCTAAAGTAAAGGGCTAATGCAATCATTAAACGGGCTTACTAGCAGACTCCAAACGCTCCGCTTTAGAGCGCATCTCAAAGCGGAACAAACGGCATTCAAGCGGGCCATTAAAGAGCGGGGTGCGGCGCGACTCTTTGATCCGTAACTGCCCTGGCAATGCCATATCAGCCGTCAAAATAAAGACATGCCAGCCACCAAATGCATCTTTCAGATGCTGGCCAAATTGCTTCATGAACTCTAAAAAGGCAGGGTCGATTTCTTCTTCGGCCTGCAGGCGCTTTAATGACTCACGGCTCGAACGCTTGGCACTCTGCCGTCCGGTCTCAATATTGTGACTGTACGGATCGGCATCATCCGTAACATAACCCTCATCGTCGTAGCGGTCCTGATCGCGATCATCACCCCAGCCACCTTTAATACCCAAACGTTGTCCATAGGGGGGATTGAGCAAAGCCAGTCCTGGCAAGTCAGAGTCGCCAGATGCATTGCCGGCAATCAAGGGTGGCTTGGCCGCTAAGGCATCGACCTGGCGTACCACTGGCAAACCCGGCAACTGCGCGCGCTGCCAGTTGGATTTGGTCATCGAGACCAGTTTTTCATTAATGTCGCTGCCACTGATGTTTAGTGACTGGGCATCGGGGAAGGCCTTCCGGCGTTCCAGTATTTCTGTGAGGACGGCATCCTTTAGGGCTTGCCATTTTTTCTGTTCCGCACCAACCGAAAATGGCTTCAAACGTAAAAAGCCAAAGCCATGCACAGAAGTAACTAGGGGTCGATACGCCAAACGTGTAGGGGTCGTTTCTTTGCCTGCCTCATCATACAAGCCCGCCCGAATTGCTCCCGACGGAATACCCATAGCGATCTGCGCTGCCTCGATTAGAAAGGTGCCACTACCGCACATCGGATCAAACAAAGGCTGCTTCGGCTGCCAACCCGTGATCGCCAAAATACCCGCAGCCAGGTTTTCTTTTAAAGGGGCATCGCCTTTTTCATCACGCCAGCCGCGCTTAAACAACGCCTCGCCTGAGGTATCTAAATAGATCGATACATGGGTGGCAGTTAAATGCGCTTGCACGCGTACATCCGGAAAGGCAGTATCGATCGAGGGGCGATCGCCCGAGACTTCACGCAAGCGATCGACTATCGCGTCTTTGATTTTTAAAGTCGCAAAGTTCAAACTCTTCAGCGGTGAACGATGCGCAGTCACATCAACCCGCAGGGTTTGTTTATGCGTAAACCACTCCTCCCAGGCAAGGCCATGGGCTAAGCGATATAAATCGTCTTCTTGACGATAGGTGGACTCCGCCATTTGCAAGAGTACTCGACTGGCAATGCGCGAATGTAAATTAAGTGCCATGGCAGCCGATAAGGGGCCAGCCAAACCAACACCGCCCGTCGGACTCGTTGGCGTTGGGTCAATCACCCAGACGCCTTGGGCTTTGACTTCAGGGCGCTCGGCAATCTGCCGCAGCTCCGTTGCTAAGACCATTTCCAATCCGCCGGGACACACCACAAAAAATCGCATGAAGAAAACCTAAAAAATAATGGGGGATGAATAGCGATTTGCTTAGGGCTTAATCACGACGATGGCAGTAATGATGACGAGTAAGACTACCGGTACTTCATTAAACCAACGAAACCAAATGTGGCTGCGCTTATTTGTACCTGCCCTGAATTTCTTAAGCAAGGTATAGCAGGAGTGGTGGTAGCCCAAGATGATCAGTACGAACAGAAGTTTGGGGTGCATCCAACCTGCGCCTCGGCCAATGCCAAAGTGAAGCCAAAGTACGATACCTAGTACCACAGCGGGCACCATCAGAATAGTCATAAAACGAAAGAGGCGATCGGCCATACCCAATAGACGGGCATTGACTTCGGGATTGGTCTCTTGCGCCATATTGACAAAAATGCGCGGCAAGTAAAAGAGGCCGGCAAACCAGGAAGCGACTAAAACAATGTGAAATGTTTTCGTCCAAAGATACGCGTCACCCATTTTTATCCCCTTTGTTCGTTTACTAAAGCGGCATTGCCTTAGTTCAATACTAACTACTATACCGATTTAATTAGGTTCTAATTTCCCCATGGCCCATCACAATGTACTTCAGTGAGGTCAGCCCATCTAAACCAACCGGGCCACGTGCATGCAGCTTGTCATTGGAGATCCCAATCTCTGCGCCCAGGCCATACTCAAAGCCATCCGCAAAGCGGGTGCTGGTGTTGACCATGACGCTGGCGCTATCCACTTCGCGCAAGAAACGATCTGCAGTCGCTCTATTGGTTGTAATGATGGCATCCGTATGCTTACTGCCATAGCATTCAATGTGATCCATCGCCTCATCCAGCGATGCAACCGTCTTAATCGACAAAATCGGTGCAAGGTATTCGGTTGTCCAGTCTTCGTCTGTTACATCTACCAAGCCTTTAAAGCCAGCTGACTCAAGCGTGGCACGGGTTTTGTTATCCACTCGCAGCTCAACGCCCTTGTCTTGATAGATTTTGCACAGGCGCGGCAATACGGCGCCAGCAACCGCCTCATGCACCAACAAAGTCTCCATCGCATTGCACGGCGCATAGCGCTGCGTTTTGGCGTTATCGCAAACCGTAATAGCTAAATCAAGATTGGCATCACGGTCGATAAAGGTATGGCAAATGCCATCGAGGTGTTTAATCATGGGTACCCGAGCATCGGCCATCAGGCGCGCAATTAAGCTCTTACCACCGCGCGGCACGATCACATCGATGTACTCGGTCATGGTGATCATTTCACCAACAGCGGCACGGTCTGTGGTGCTGACCACTTGCACTGCATTGGCGGGTAAGTCCGCTGCGGCTAAACCCTGCTGTATTAACCCCGCCAACAGCGTATTCGAATCAATCGCTTCAGAACCGCCACGCAAAATGACTGCATTGCCGGACTTCAGACACAACGCAGCAGCATCAATCGTGACGTTGGGACGGGATTCATAAATGATGCCGATGACGCCGAGTGGCACGCGCATTTGCCCGAGTTCAATTCCAGAAGCTTGGCGTTTCAGTGGACTGATTTTGCCAATTGGATCTTCCAAGCTGACGATTTGCTCTAAACCCAAAGCCATTGACTCAACCGTTTTGGCTGTCATGGTGAGGCGATCAATAAATGCCGCATCGTGCCCACCTTTTTTAGCGCGCTCTACATCCACTGCATTGGTTTCTAAGATGCGTGAGGCCTGTTCGCGAACCAAGCGCGCGATGTGGGTGAGGGCTTGATTCTTTTGCTCGGTAGTAGCGCGCGCCATCGCCCGCGAGGCCTGCCTCGCCTCTTTGCCCACTGCCTGCATCATCTCGGTAATTGAAGTGCTCATATTTACTCTGCCACTGTATTCATTTGGTCTATTTATCGCAACAAACTGCCTACTAAACGCAAGCCATCCCATGGGTCTGCAGGCAAGTCTGCTGCCGATAAGCCTTTAGCCTGCCGATCTAAACCGGCTGCCACCTGCATTGCGCGCCGCAGTTTGATGGGATTTACGCGGCGCAGGGCTCCAGGGTATAGCTTTTCCTTATTGCCCCAGATGCGATTCGCACGCATCAACTGCTGCACGGACTCACCACGCTGACTCGCAGCCTGTAACTTCGATAGTATCCGAAGCTCCTCGGTCACGCTCCAGAGAATAAGAGGCAAAGGCTCGCCCTCGCCTTTAAGGCCATCAAGCATGCGATTTAAACGGGCTAAATCACCGGCCAAGATCGATTCGGTTAACTGAAATACATCGTAGCGTGCCACCTTGAGGATCGATTCGCGTATTTGCGCTTCCGTTAGGGCGCCTTGAGGATAGAGCAAGCCCAGTTTTTGGATTTCTTGATGGGCGGCAATCAGATTGCCTTCGACTTGATTGGCGATAAATTCAAGAGCCTCTTGACCGGCCGAGCCAGACTCCACAGCTTGCCCTTGTTTTTTCAGGCGCTGCGCTATCCACATCGGCAAATGACTGCGATCAATCGAGTCAATCTGTACCGCAATCGATACATCCTCTAAGGCACTAAACCAGGCCGAGGTCTTGGTTTTGCTGTCTAACCTGGGCAGCACAATGCAGACGATGGTGTCGGGACCATCAGGACCAAGTGACTGAGACTCCATTTGCGCCGCGAATTGCTTGAGCGCCTCTGCACCATCACGACCCGGCTTGCCCGAGGGAATGCGTAATTCCAGCCAGCGCTTGTCGCCAAACAAAGACATGGTTTGCCCAGCAGACAGTAATGATGACCAATCAAAATAGCGCTCATGCATCAATACCTCGCGCTCGGTGTACCCCAGCTTTCGGGCGACGGAACGCAATTGGTCCATAGCTTCCATCATCAACAAGGGCTCATCCCCGCTAAAGACATACACCGGTGAGAGCGCTAGGCTGGATTTAAGTCCACTAATGTGCGCTTGCAGCGCATCGCTCGTGATCATTTGAGCGGCAATCCCATGCTTAGGGCTTGCCCATGACAGGCTTAGCGCCGCTCGGCGCAGACACTCTTGGTCTCGCTGTTGCAGAAACACGGCGCAAGATTTGCAAGGCAAGATTGGTCCGCATTTCATTTGTAAACTGCGCCATCTGTACGTCGGTAGCCAGCACCGTCGAAACAGAAAAATCCATATCACGAGTAACGTAAATTTCAGCCTCTGGAACAACGTCAACGCCATTTTGATCAGTCGCCCTGAACTCCACTCGAGAATTGAGTCGATAGGCCGAAATCTGGCCGGAGGCGTTGTAGGCCAAAATCTCACGGCTATTGACTTCGCTGATGATCTCTAAAATCAGATCCGCATCTTTGGCATTATTGGCAACCTTAGAGTCGCTGCCCGTCAGAATAATCATTTCTAAATCGGCTCGCAGCGGCGGCGATGGGTTGCCGGTAATCGCAATCACCTTATACGGAATCGATACCGAGCCGCGCAGCTTAAAGCCGCAGGCCGTAGTGAAGAGGGCTGGCAAGGCAATCAAGACCCCAAGCCACGTTCTGCGGTCCAAGCTAGGGACTTGACTCTTGCTCTTTGCGCTAGGGCTCAATGCGGGATCGCTTATCTTGGAGTTGATGATGGCGCCTCTATTTCCTTAAACAACAATATTAACTAAGCGGCCTGGAACCACAATCACTTTTTTGGGTGATCCCCCATTTAAGGCCTTCAGTACGATTTCACTTTGCAGTGCAGCAGCCTCAATTGCCTCTTTACTCGCATCGGCCGCGACCGTAATTGCACCGCGCAATTTGCCATTAACCTGCAATACCAAATCAATCTCCGTTTTCACCAAGGCGGCTTCATCGACTATCGGCCAGGGCGCATCCAAAATAAAGCTATTGCCATTGCCATCGGCATAACCCATTTCGATCCACAAGCGATGCGTCAGATGCGGCACGACCGGGTAGAGTATGCGCAGCAAGATGCCGATGCATTCACGCAAGACCGCTGGACGAATCGCCTCGCCACTGTCTTTGCCTTCATTCAGCTTGACTGGCTCGAGGATATTGAGCATTTTCATCGCGGCCGATACAACGGTGTTGTACTGGCGGCGCTGGTAATCAAAATTAGCTTGCTTCAAAATCGTATGGACTTCGCGGCGCAAGGTTTGCTCAGCCTCGCTCAGCTCGCTTGGCAGAGCAGCATTGGACTCTGCAATTGATCGAATGGCAGCGGCCTGACTCGTCGAGTAGGACCACACCCGACGTAAAAAGCGCGAAGCGCCCTCAACGCCAGCGCCAGACCACTCGAGTTGTTGCTCGGGTGGCGCTGCAAACATCGTAAAGAGTCTGGCCGTATCGGCACCGTACTGATCAATTAAAGCTTGTGGATCAACGCCATTGTTTTTACTCTTCGACATTTTTTCTACCCCGCCGATCGTGATGGGGTTACTGCTCAGCTCAATGCCTATTCCTTCCTTGAGTTTAGCGCCGGTAGGTCTGCCTTTGTCATCGAGTGTTAACTCGACATCGAGTGGATTGAGCCAGGTCTTTTTACCGCTGGCGTCTTCGCTGTAGTACGTTTCATTGAGCACCATACCTTGCGTGAGTAAGTTGGCAAAGGGCTCATCAAAGCTAATTAGATCGAGATCACGCATCACCTTGGTCCAAAAACGCGCATAGAGTAAATGCAAAATCGCATGCTCAATACCGCCAATGTATTGGTCCATTGGCATCCAGTATGCGTTGTGCTGATCGACCATGGTCTTGGCATCTGCTCCGGTGTAGCGCATGAAGTACCACGAGGAATCCACAAAGGTGTCCATGGTGTCAGTCTCACGCCGTGCGGGCTTACCGCACTTTGGGCACGCCACATTTAAAAAGTCAGCGCGCTTGTTGAGGGGATTGCCACTGCCATCGGGAACACAATCTTCGGGCAACACCACCGGTAAATCTTTTTCTGGGACAGGGACAGCGCCGCAACCGGGATTGGCCTCATCGCCACAATGAATGATCGGAATGGGCGTACCCCAATAGCGCTGCCGTGAGATACCCCAATCGCGCAAGCGATAGGTAGTTTTAATCTCACCAACACCAAGTGCAGCCAAATCAGCAGCAACCGCAGTCACCGCATCGCTAACCGAGAGGCCATCGTATTTGCCACTATTAATGCACTGTGCATTCTCTTTTTGCGCGTACCAGGTATCCCAATGCGTGGGATTAAACATGGGCGACTCACCGGCGAGTGCAATCACCTGTTTAATCGGTAGATGGTATTTAAGGGCAAAGGCAAAGTCACGCTCGTCGTGGGCCGGCACGCCCATCACCGCGCCATCGCCATAGCTCATCAGCACATAGTTTCCAACCCACAAGGGGACAGGCTCTTTACTCAAGGGATGGGTGACGTATAAGCCCGTGAACATCCCTTCTTTTTCTTGGGTAGCCAGGTCGGCCTCAATCACGCTACCGGTCTTGCATTTTTCGATGAAGCTAGCCAGCGCGGAATTTGTACGCGCAGCCTCGGTCGCCAGCGGGTGCTCTGCGGCGACTGCGCAAAAAGTCACGCCCATGATGGTGTCAGCACGCGTGGTGAAGACGTATAGCTTGCCATCCTGAATCAGTTCACCGGCGCTATTTTTAATCCCATGGTCAAAGGCAAAGCGCACGCCGCGGCTTTTGCCAATCCAGTTTTGCTGCATGGTCTTCACGCGCTCGGGCCAGCCCAAATCATCTAGGCCCGTGAGCAGTTGCTCGGCGTAGGCAGTGATGTTCAAGTAGTAACCGGGAATCTCACGCTTTTCCACTAATGCACCCGAGCGCCAACCGCGCCCCTCAATTACCTGTTCATTTGCGAGTACCGTTTGATCCTCTGGATCCCAATTAACGACTTGGGTTTTGCGGTAGGCTACGCCTTTTTCCAGCATCTTTAAAAAGAGCCACTGATTCCAGCGGTAGTAATCGGGTTTGCAGGTAGCAATTTCGCGTGACCAATCAATTGCCAGGCCCATAGCGACCATTTGCTTTTTCATGTACGCAATGTTTTGGTAGGTCCACTCGGCCGGAGGCACTTTATTCTGGATTGCAGCGTTTTCAGCCGGCATACCAAACGCATCCCAACCCATCGGCATCAGTACGTTGTAGCCTTGCATGCGTAATTGGCGCGCCATCACATCGTTGATGGTGTAGTTGCGCACATGACCCATGTGCAATTTACCCGATGGGTAGGGCAACATCGAGCAGGCATAGTATTTGGGCTTAGGCTTGCCTTCTGCATTGACCGCAGCTTCGGTAACGCGGTAGACGTCTTTGCTATTCCAATCTGCTTGGGCTGCCGCTTCAATGCTGCGGTAGTCGTATTCCATACTCATTATGTAAGACTCTTTTCGCTGTAATCGATTGGTGTTTTTAGATGTCTTATGCCCGAAGACCCAATACGTCTTGCATATCAAATAGGCCAGACGTTTTCTTCTCTAAAAAGCGTGCCGCCCGAATCGATCCCTGGGCGTATGACTGACGGCTAGACGATTTATGGCTAATCTCGATGCGCTCACCCTCGCCTGCAAATAACACCGTGTGATCGCCCACAATATCGCCACCCCGAATGGTGGCAAAGCCAATCGATCCGGGCTTCCGTTCGCCAGTATGGCCTTCACGCGCGTAGACCGCTACGTCCTTTAACGATTGGCCCAAAGCACCTGCAATCACTTCACCCATCTTCAGTGCCGTACCGGATGGAGCGTCCACCTTATGGCGGTGGTGGGCTTCGATGATTTCAATGTCGTAACCGGTATCGAGCATCTTGGCGGCCACTTCCAATAGCTTCAAAGTGACATTAACGCCTACGCTCATATTGGGGGCAAACACGATCGCAATCTTGCTTGATGCCGTTTTCAGTTGAGCGATTTGATCTGTACTTAAACCCGTAGTGCCGATGATCATCTTGACGCCGCGGGTAGTGCAGGCAGCTAAATGCAGCATCGTGCCCTCGGGCCGCGTGAAATCAATCAAATACTCGGCATCGCGTAAACCGCGCGCTAAATCAGCCGTAATCATCACGCCTGTTTTTTTACCCAAGAATGCGCCAGCATCTTCTCCTAAAACAGGGCAGGATGCGTGATCCAGCGCGCCCACCAAAGTGGCATTGGGCAATTGTAATACTGCCTCAATTAGCATTCGGCCCATTCGGCCACTCGCTCCTGCGATTGCGATTTTCATAATCTCACTCTTTGCTTTATTAACTTTGCTTAACAAATTTTTTCAATTCCACTTCGGCATTGCTGAGCTGACATCAATGTCGCTTACTTTACTGGTGTGACGATGGGGCCACCGGAAGTAATGGGTGGACTCGGCTTACTCGGTATCAATATCTCAGGCTGTTGTAATGGCGGCGTTACTGGATTTTTGTTTTTACCCGTGAGCATGTCCCAAAAGGAGCGCTTATGCTTAGAATAGTTATCGATTTCGGCAACCAGCTCAACTTCGGTTGGCAATGCATCGCCATTGAACTTTGTTACCTTATCGCCGTCGAAGAATACCGTTACGCGCCGCTCTTTGCTGATTTTTTCACCGAGGCGTTTAAATTCAAATACGTAATCCCAGCGATTGGCATGAAAGTAACTGGCTAATAATGGGGTGCCCAAAATTTGGCGCACCTGCTCCCGGCTCATGCCAACCTCCAGCTTGGCGTATTGCTCGCTGGAAATAAAGTTCCCCTGAATAACATCCGGCACATAGGGCCGAAAAATACTGTTCATCATCGTCCGCTGAGTATCATCAACCTTCGTTGAGCAGCCGGTCAAGATTGCCGCTCCCATTACCAACAATGCGAGTACGAACCAGCGCGCAAAAGGCCTAGGCAAGGCAGTGTGCTCAATTTGGGTGTACTTTGTCGGTAAAAGGCAATTTTGCATGGTAAGCCGTATCATTAAGGTCTTGATTTTAGCCCTCAATCGATGCCCATGAACCAAAACCCCTCCCCAGCCGATTTACGGGATATTGGCCTAAAAGCCACGGCTCCCCGGATGCAGATCTTGGATTTTTTTCATCAGCATCCAGGCGCCCATTTCAGTGCCGAAGAAATCTTCATGGCCATGGCCAAAGAAGACAAAGACATTGGTCTGGCTACGGTCTATCGGGTACTCACCCAGTTTGAGCAGGCGGGCCTCTTGCTGCGCAGTCATTTTGAGTCCAGCAAAGGCGATAGCCGGGCGATTTATGAGCTCAATGAGGGTACGCATCACGATCACCTTGTTTGCCTTGACTGTGGTCACGTAGAGGAGTTTGTCGATGCTGCGATTGAGCGGCGCCAAAAGGAAATTGCTAAATCATTAGGTTTTGCCCTTGAGGAGCATTCCCTAGCCATGTACGGGCATTGCCAAAAGAAAAACTGTGCCCACAAGCGCAAATAAGCCGTTACATGCAAAAAGGGGCTAAAGAGCCCCTTTTTTAGCAACGGTAATTGCCGTTTGGCTGTTTTGCCTAAGCCGCCATCAATGCTTCAGCGGCATTGAGCATCTGCACTGAATACCCCCACTCGTTGTCATACCAAGCCAATACTTTGACCAGCTTGCCATCGGCCGAAACCCGCGTCTGGCTAGCGTCGTAAATACTAGGGCGGGGATCATGGTTAAAGTCGATGGATACCAGTGGCAAGGTATTAAAGCCCAAAATACCCTTAAGCTCCCCTTCGCTGGCTTTTTTCAGAACCGCATTGACTTCATCTACGCTGGTGGCGCGCTTGGCCACAAAGGTTAAATCAACCACCGAGACATTAATCACTGGAACCCGCATCGCAAAGCCATCAAAACGACCAACCAGTTCCGGCAATACCAAACCAACCGCTTTGGCGGCCCCCGTTTTAGTCGGAATCATACTGCTCACGGCGGAACGCGCACGGCGCATGTCCTTGTGATACACGTCCGTCAATACCTGATCATTGGTAAAGGCATGAATGGTGGTCATTAAACCGGATTCAATGCCGATGGCATCGAGCAAGGGCTTGACTAAAGGCGCTAAGCAGTTGGTGGTGCAACTGGCATTCGACACAACGACATCGCTGGGCTTAAGCACTTTTTGATTGACGCCATAGACGATGGTTGCATCAACGTCTTTTTCACCAGGCGCAGAAATCAATACTTTTTTTGCCCCCTGCTGAATGTGCACCATCGCTTTTTCTTTGGAGGTAAATTTACCGGAGCACTCGAGCACCAAATCCACCTGATGTTCGCCCCACGGGGTCTCCAGCGGATTACGCGTGGAATACATTTTGATACGATCGCCATTGACCACCATGTGATCACCGTCTACCGTTACCGTACCGGGGAAACGCCCATGCGCAGAGTCGTATTGGGTGAGGTGGGCATTGATATCAATATCGCCCATCGCATTGATGGCAACAATTTTGATGTCGCGCTTGCGATCTAAATTTGGCTGACTCTCATACAAAGCGCGGAGCACCATGCGGCCAATACGGCCATATCCATTAATTGCAACCCGAATCGCCATCGCTATTCCTCTACTCGTTTTCTAAATGACTGACATTAATTTCTTACTTTGCTTGCGTAATACACTGCTTCACCGTCGCACTAATCTGATCAACGGTTAAACCAAAATACGCATACAACTGATTTGCGGGCGCGGACTCACCGAAGGTGTCGACACCATGCACCGCAGCGCAACCATACTTCCACCAGAAATCCGTTACTCCAGCTTCAATGGCAATGCGTGGCAAACCCGCCGGCAATACGCTGGCTTTGTATTGGGCATCTTGCTGATCAAAGTAGGTCGTCGACGGCATCGACACTACCCTGACTGGCGTGCCTTCTTTTGCAAGCTGCTGCGCTGTTTGCAATGCCAAGCCGACCTCAGAGCCAGTCGCGATGATGACCGCCTTGGCTACTTTGCTGGGCTCGTGCACCACATAGCCACCGCGCGCGATGTTCTCGATCTGTTTTGACGAACGCGCTACAAAGGGACAGTTTTGACGACTAAAAATCAATGCACTGGGGCCATGCCGACGCTCGAGCGCCGCGCCCCACGCCACTGCACTCTCCGTGGTATCGCATGGGCGCCAGACGGCGAGATTGGGTATCAAGCGCAAACTCGATACCTGCTCCACCGACTGATGGGTAGGGCCATCTTCACCCAAGCCGATGGAGTCGTGGGTAAACACAAAAATACTGCGCAGCTTCATGAGGGCTGCCATGCGCAGCGCATTGCGACTGTAATCCGAGAAGGTCAAGAAGGTACCGCCAAACGGAATGTAGCCGCCATGCAATGCCATGCCGTTCATGATCGCGCTCATACCAAACTCGCGCACACCGTAGTTAATGTGGTTACCCCACTGATTGGCGCGCACGGGTTTGCATGCACTCCAATTGGTTAAGTTCGAACCGGTTAAGTCGGCAGAGCCGCCCATCATTTCTGGAAGCGCAGGCGCTAATGCTTCAATCGCATTCTGACTCGACTTGCGCGTCGCAATGGTTTCGGCTTTGGCTTGGCATTGCGCGAGCAGTACTTGTAGTTTTGCCGCAAAGTCCGATGGCAAATCACCACGCATGCGGCGCAACAATTCGGCTGCTGAGCGGGGGTGGGCTTTTTGATATGCAGTAAAGCGCTCGTTCCACGCGTTCTGAATAGCTTGACCGCGCCCCCGAAAATCCCAGGCCAAGTACAAATCCTCTGGTACTTCAAAGGGCGGGGAAGTCCAGTTCAATGCTTTCCGAGTAGCAGCGATTTCATCGGCTCCCAGTGGAGAGCCGTGCACCTTATCGCTGCCCGCCATATTGGGCGAGCCTTGACCAATGGCCGTCTTACAGCAAATCAAGGTGGGCTTATCGCTTTGCTTTGCTCTGGCAATTGCATTGGCAACAGCGCCAGCATTATGACCATCAACCCCGCGAATCACATTCCAGCCATAGGCTTCAAAACGCTTGGGCGTATCTTCGTTAAACCAAGCAACAACCTTGCCATCAATTGAGATGCCGTTGTCATCCCAAAGTGCGATGAGTTTATTGAGCTTGAGCGTGCCAGCCAAGGAACATACCTCATGACTGATGCCCTCCATCAAGCACCCATCACCCAAGAAAGCGTAGGTGTAGTGATCAACTACATTAAAGTCGGGACGATTAAATTCTCTAGCGAGTAATTGTTCAGCGAGTGCCATGCCGACAGCATTGGAGATGCCTTGACCCAAGGGGCCGGTGGTGGTCTCCACGCCCGGCGTAATACCAAACTCGGGATGACCTGGCGTCTTGCTGTGCAACTGACGGAAGTTTTTTAGCTCACTCATCGGTAAGTCATAGCCGGTGAGATGTAAGAGTGCATACAGCAACATCGAGCCATGGCCATTGGAGATCACAAAGCGATCACGGTTAATCCAAAGCGGATCCGCTGGATTGTGTTGTAAATGCTGATCCCATAGCGCCACTGCAATATCGGCCATGCCCATCGGCATACCGGGGTGCCCAGAATTGGCTTGCTGAACAGCGTCCATCGAAAGTGCACGAATGGCATTGGCCATGCGGGTTTGTAAATTTGACATCGTAAAAGTGGTCTCGAAGGAATTAAATTGGCTATATTGCAGTAATGCCTCAATTTTATCTTCCCCCCCCCTGGGAAACCCAAAAACCCCACCCCTTGCCCGCGGAGTTGGTGCACCACCTGCGCGTTCGGCGCATTAACGAGGGTGAAGTCATTCCCATTTTTGATGGCCAAGGGCAAATTGGCTCCGCCACCCTCGTACGCTTGGGCAGCAAATCCGGCGAACTGGCGATCGCTAACGCAAAACAGGACACGCAAAGCGAGGTGCCCTATAGCATCACCCTGGCCCAAGGGCTGGCTGGCGGAGATAAGATGGATTGGGTGATCGAAAAAGCGGTGGAAACCGGCGCCAGTCGCATTACGCCCCTGCAATGTGAACGCTCCGTGATCAAACTACATCGTAGTAGTGATGCCGAGCGTGCGCAAAAGCGATTACTCCACTGGCGCGCCATCACCCAAGCGGCATGCGAACAATGTGAACGTACCGTGCTACCCCAAGTAGAGCCCATAGAGACCATTGCGGATTACCTTAGTAAAGCCTCTAGTGATGACCACAATGGTGCTCTCAAACTTATTTTTTGTACTGGGGACTACCCGTCCTTAGCAAAAATAATTGCGCCCTTGCCTGCGCAAAATGTAATCCTCTTAATTGGGCCAGAAGGGGGATTTACGCCAGAAGAAATAGCGCTCGCAATGAAAGCGGGATTTCAGGCGGCGTCTTTAGGTAAGCGCATTTTGCGTACCGAGACTGCTGGGATTGCAGCCATCAGCACAATCCACGCGATTTGGGATCGCTAATCTAGACGGGCAATAAAAAAGCCCTGGATCCAAGTAGATCAAGGGCTTGTAGCAAAGCGGGGGGGTTTACGCGAAGGAGTAGAACACCCGATACGGTACGCGGCGCTCAGACCAGAAATCAACCGCATCACGGAAGACATCTAGCAAAGTCTCGCGGGCTTCTTTGTCAAATTTCTGCGTGCAAGGCAAGCCTTCCAGTACCACCACGAAACCAGGTTGTGGGCCTGCCTTATCCACCATGGTGGTTAAGGTATCCAACAATGGATCGTAATTCTTGGCTTGCTGCTTCGTAAATACATAAGCATTAGCGATCGACTCAAGCACTTCACTTTTGGTGAGGCCATTTGCGCAATTGGCATAAATAAAGTGCTGACCGAGTTCAGCTGCGGCTTCCATTAAATCCGTTGTGCGAAAAGCCCGAATCGATTGAACGATGTTGGGGCGAACGCTGCGGAGCATGGCAGGAGGGCCGGCATCACGAACGGCTAATGCAGCACGCCAGGATGCGGGCACTTTTTTACTGGAAGCATGATTGGCTGCGAGCGTTTGCAGGCGCGACAGGCCACCCTGTGCGTAGACGTTGGTGGCTGAGGGCTCACCATCGGACTGCTCGTTTCGATCCCAACTTTCGGCGCGACTGTGGTCGTCCCACTCAGCGGATGTAATTTCAGGATTATTCATGATGGTTATAAGGTTACCCGTAAGCGACAGCCAAATCAAGCCTAATTACAGTCGTTTTTTTATAAACTACTGATTTGTATAGATAAATATATATGTGAGCGTTTGCTCACATATATAAATTGACCTTAATTTCCCTTGATTCTAGTCTTGCTAGCCGCCTCTACCACGGTTAATGCGGTGACATTCACGATCCGCCGTACCGTCGCTGCCGGAGTCAGAATATGCACTGGCTTGGCTACCCCTAACAACAGAGGGCCAATTGCGATGCCATTTCCGGCAGCGGTCTTGAGCAAGTTGTAGGAAATATTAGCGGCATCAATATTGGGCAATACCAATAAATTAGCAGCGCCCTCGAGTGGCGAAGTCGTTACTGCACCCGCCCGAATCTCTGGATCGAGCGCGCAATCTCCATGCATCTCACCATCCACTTCCAGTTCTGGAGCCGTCGCCTGCAAAATGGCAAGGACTTGACGCATCTTCGCAGCCGAAGGGGCATCACTGCTACCAAAATTAGAATGCGACAGCAAAGCGACTTTAGGTGTCATCCCCAGCTTGCGCATTTCACTGGCCGCCATCAAGGTAATGGCTGCCAACTCTTCGGCAGTGGGATCGATATTGACATGGGTGTCGACCAAAAATACTTGGCGTCCCGGCAGAATCAAACCGCTCATGGCGCCATAGACCTTGGCACCTTTTTCATGACCAATCACCTCATCAATATATTTGAGGTGGGTTGATACCTTGCTGATGGTGCCGCAAATTAAGCCGTCGGCCATTCCTTTAGAGAGCAAAGTAGCGCCGATTAGGGTGTTGCGGCGACGCATCTCGAGTTTGGCAAAGGAAGCAGTCACGCCCTTACGCTCCATGATGGCCAAATAGGATTTCCAAAACTCCCCAAAACGCGAATCGTCTTCTGGATTCACAATATCGATATCGGTTCCGCAAACCATGCGTAAACCAAATTTCTCAATGCGATGCTCAATCACGCTAGGACGACCAATCAAGATTGGTTTTGCAATCCCTTCATCGAGCACAATCTGCACGGCACGCAATACACGCTCATCTTCACCTTCGCAAAAGACAATGCGTTTTTGTGCTTCAGGAACGCCTTTGGCGATCGTAAAGAGCGGCTTCATCAAGGTGCCTGAGTGATACACAAATTGCTGCAACTGATTACGATAGGCATCAAAATCCTTGATCGGGCGCAGGGCTACGCCGTCATCCATCGCCGCTTTTGCGACTGCTGGCGCGATCACCGTAATTAAGCGTGGATCAAAGGGTTTTGGAATCAAATACTCCGGACCAAACGCCAGGTTTTCAGTGCTGTAGACGGCTGCAACTACTTCGCTTTGTTCCGCCCGAGCCAGCTCAGCCACTGCCTTGACTGCAGCTACTTCCATACCGCGAGTAATCGTCGTCGCACCCACATCCAAAGCGCCACGGAAAATAAATGGAAAGCACAAAACGTTATTCACTTGATTGGGGTAATCAGTGCGGCCGGTTGCCATCACCGCATCGGGCCTTACTAACTTCACCTCTTCTGGCAAGATTTCGGGTGTGGGGTTTGCTAAGGCAAACACCAGGGGCTTATCCGCCATCTTTTTCACCATGTCGGATTTCAGAACGCCACCCGCAGAGAGGCCCAAGAAAATATCGGCGCCCTCAATCACCTCACTCAATGTGCGCAATGGCGTATCTTGTGAGAACGGCTCCTTCTCGGGATCCATTAACTCTTTGCGGCCTTTGTAGACGACGCCCGCAATGTCAGTTACCCAAATATTTTTTCGAGGTACGCCCAAATCCACTAATAAATCGATGCATGCCAGCGCAGCAGCGCCCGCGCCCGATGTCACGAGTTTGACATTGGATACATCTTTCCCAACTATTTTTAAACCATTCAGAATCGCAGCTGCAACCACAATGGCTGTGCCATGCTGGTCATCATGAAAAACCGGGATCTTCATGCGGGCTTGCAGCTTGCGCTCAACTACAAAGCAATCCGGCGCCTTAATGTCTTCTAAATTAATGCCGCCAAAAGTCGGCTCAAGCGATGCAATGATTTCGACCAATTTATCGGGATCGGTTTCATTCACTTCGATGTCAAAAACATCAATACCAGCAAACTTTTTAAATAAGACCGCTTTACCTTCCATTACTGGCTTGCTCGCCAGCGGGCCAATATTGCCGAGACCCAGTACAGCAGTCCCGTTGGTAATCACCCCCACCAAGTTACCGCGTGCGGTATAACGAAAGGCATTAGCTGGGTCTTTGATGATTTCTTCGCAGGCAGCAGCAACCCCGGGGGTATAGGCCAAGGCAAGATCGCGCTGGTTGGTGAGTTGCTTAGTTGCCGCAATTTCAATCTTTCCAGGGACCGGAAACTCGTGATAATGCAGGGCTGCAGCCCGTAAATCTTTGATTTGTTGTTCTTTAGTGTTGTCCGCTTGGCTCATCGATTGACTCATTGGTATGGCAATTTGAAGCTTCTTATTCTAGTCCTCTCCAGCACATCCGCCTCCAAGGCACATAAAATGAAAAGATGGAAGCAAAACTAGGGGAATTTGATCTGATCTGGCGTTTTTTCAAAGCCGGTTCCGAATCCATGGCCCAAACCCAAATAAACCAGGTTCTACTCGGGATCGGGGATGACTGCGCCCTGCTCCAGCCAGACGCGGCGCAAAGCCTAGCGGTGACGAGCGATATGCTGGTCGAAGGTCGGCATTTTTTTGCCAATGCCAACCCCGAATGGCTCGGCCATAAAGCCTTGGCGGTTAACCTCTCTGACCTGGCCGCAATGGGCTCAAAGCCGATTGGTTTTACCTTAGCACTTGCACTACCCAATGCAAATGCGACCTGGCTTGCGCAATTTAGCCAAGGCTTGTTTCGTTTGGCGCAGCAGTGGCAATGCCCTTTAATTGGTGGCGATACAACTCAGGGGGCCCTCACCATTTGTATCACCGCTTTTGGCCATGTACCTTTTGGTGCCGCCATCAAACGCTCCGGCGCGAAGGTAGGTGATGACATTTGGGTATCCGGCACGCTGGGCGATGCAAGGCTTGCTTTAGGGGCATTGCGCAGCGAATGGCCACTTGACCCTAGCAGCTTAGAAACGGTGCTGCCCCGCATGCACCAACCGGAACCGCGCATTGCGCTTGGCCTACAACTGCGCGGCATCGCCAGTAGCGCGCTTGATGTATCCGATGGTCTCTTGGGCGATTTACGCCACATCCTCACAGCATCCCAAGTCAACGCCGAGGTGCTGATTGATCAACTACCCATCTCACGCACGCTTGCCGAACAAGAGGTGAGTCTCCGCCGGCAATGCGCAGCCAATGGCGGCGATGATTACGAACTGTGTTTCACTGCCCCGACCAATCAACGCAAGGCCCTGGAATCGCTCAGCACTGCCCTACTGCCGCTCACGCGCATTGGCAGCATTAGCTCTGCTAGCAATGGGACTAAGCCCACACTCATTCTGCGTGATGCCAGTGGAAATTTACTCACCACTACAGAGAGTATGCGGCTGACGCAATCCTTTGATCACTTTAAGAGCACGTAAGTGATGATCAACGCCAATCAAACCAAGCCCACCATACGCTGGATGTTTCAGACTGCAGGCCGGACCCTAGCCCTTGGTTTTGGTAGTGGGCTCAGTCCCTTTGCCCCAGGCACCGTTGGTACGCTCTGGGCATGGGCACTCTTTTTGATTGGGCAATTCTTTTTTAGCACCGCGGATTGGATGTGGATCATCGGCGGAGGGCTGATCGCCGCTTGCTGGATTTGCGGGCAAGTGAGTGAGGAGTTGGGCGTAGCTGATTTTGGCGGCATTGTGCTCGACGAGATCTTGGCGTTTTGGCTGGTCTTGCTCTTGATTCTGCCGGCTCCGTTCTGGATGCAGGTCTTAGCATTTGCACTCTTTCGTTTCTTTGATGCAGTCAAGCCCGGTCCGATAGGCATGATTGATCGCTACTTTAAAGACTGCGCTTGGATTGCCCCCAGCTCACCCACGACCATACCCAAAATACTGTGGCGCGGTTTTGGCATTGTGGCAGATGACCTCGCTGCGGCTTTTGCAACCCTAATCATTCTTGCTTTACTGAGCACAACCCAGTTGTTACCGTCGTATTAATTCAGAGCGATCCATTCACAAGGCATTGCATGCAAACTTCTTCACCATCAACAGCACCTACATCGCTTGATTCTGCTGATCTTCAGGAATTAAGCAGCGCAGTTGCTACTGCCTTCAGTCAGCGCGGCTGGACTCTGGCGGTAGCGGAGTCTTGTACGGGTGGACTACTCGCAGCTAGCCTCACCGACTTAGCTGGATCGAGTCAGTGGTTTGAGCGCGGCTATGTCACTTACAGTAACGCTGCAAAGGTGTCTTGCTTAGAAGTGTCACCGCTACTGATTGAAGCCGAAGGTGCCGTTAGTGAGGCAGTCGCTAGGGCAATGGTTTTAGGAGCGCAGCTAAGTAGTGGCGTCACTGCGGCGATTTCAATTACGGGCATTGCCGGCCCGGGTGGCGGCACTGCTGAGAAACCGGTTGGGACTGTATGTTTTGGCTGGGCGCTAGAGCGTGCCGACGCCAGCAATCAGATCAGAACGGCTACCGCACACTTCCTGGGCGATCGTCAATCGGTGCGGCAGCAAGCCGTTCTGTTTGCCTTGCGCGGCTTACTACAAGCCATTGCTTGAATCGGCGCTAACCCAACCACCCTTTGTGGCGGAAATAACTCAGTGGAATAATCGCTGAAATGACCATCGATAGAATGGCTACTGGATAGCCCCAGGTCTCGGTAAGCTCGGGCATGTGCTGGAAGTTCATCCCCCAAATACTGGCGAGCAAGGTCGGCGGCATTAAAGCAACCGATACCACCGAGAAGATCTTGATGATCTTACTTTGATTCAAATTAATAAAACCGACGGTCGCATCCATCAAGAAATTAATCTTGTCGAACAAGAATGCGGTGTGATTCTCAAGGGAGTCAATGTCGCGCAAAATTTGACGCGCTTCTTCTTGCTGCTCATCCGAGAGTAATTTACTGCGCATTAAAAATGATAAAGCGCGGCGGGTATCCATCACATTACGACGAATACGGCCATTGGTATCTTCTTCTTTGGCAATCGTCTCGAGCACCTCGGCAGCATCTTTATCGCTAATGTCATCGGAGAGTACGCGCTTACCAGCCTGCTCTAAATTCTCATAGACTTCCTCAAGCGCATCGGCAGAATACTCGGCATCGGTTGAATAGAGATCAAGCAGAACGTCTTTGGCATTGCTCACCGAACCGGGGCGCAAACGGGCACGCAAACGGACCAAGCGGAATACCGGTAAATCTTCATCGTGAATCGAAAACAGGACTTGCTTGGTCATCACAAAAGCAACCCGGACGTTGCGCGAGGTCTCTTCTTCATCGAGCAAAAAATCGGTCCGAATGTGCATATGGCCATCGTCCGCCTCAAAGTAGCGGGCAGACGCCTCTAAATCGCCTAAATCATCTAATTCAGGCAAAAGAACGCCAAAAGCCTCTTTAATCCAGAGTAATTCCTCTTCTTCGGGGTCAATCACGTCAATCCAGATTGGATTAATGTGCTTTAAGAGCTCATTGCGATCTTCCACTTGCTCTTGGGAGAGGCGGCCATTTTGCAGGACGAACAAGTTAATCATGGTGAACTCCTAGGGAATGCGCTAGTTTATCCTATAGATAATGACAGCTTTGCGAAAATAAACACGAAACCAATGAACTCAAGCCAAAACACCTTTACCCAGCAACTCCAGTCTGCATGGGCTTCGCAAGGCAGCATGTTGTGCGTTGGCTTTGACCCCGACCCTAAACGCATGCCTGCCTCCCTGCACGGCAAACCCCAGGGCATTTTTGAGTTCTGCCGCGAGATTGCTGATGCCACTGCCGATGTGGTGTGCGCCTTTAAGCCCCAATTTGCCTACTTTGCCTCCCAAGGTGCCGAGAATCAACTGGAAAAACTGATCCGCCACCTCAAAGACCGCTATCCACACATTCCGGTGATTTTGGATGCCAAGCGCGGCGATATTGGCAGCACAGCAGAGCATTACGCCCTCGAAGCGTTTGAGCGCTATGGCGCTGATGCGGTTACCGTTAACCCCTACATGGGACGCGATTCAATCGAGCCCTACCTCAAACACCAAGGCAAAGGCGTCATTATCCTGTGCCGCACCTCTAATCCAGGTGGATCGGATTTACAGTTTTTGAATATCGCAACCGATGGTCAGCCCCTGTATTTGCACGTCGCCAAGTTGGCGGCTAAGGAGTGGAACAGTACGGGACAAATTAGCCTTGTCGTCGGCGCTACCTTCCCCGATGAAATCGCCAAGGTTCGTGCCATCGTGGGTGAGATGCCACTGCTCATTCCAGGGATTGGCGCGCAAGGCGGTGATCTCAAGGCCACTGTTAAGGCCGGTCATGTTCCATCAAAGCCGGGCACCGGCATGATGATAAATTCATCAAGAGCCATTTTGTATGCGAGCAGTGGGGCTGATTTTGTAGAACGTGCGCGCGTTATTGCCATCGAAACGCGCGATGCACTGCGCGCTGCAAGCACTCAATAAAACCGCTTACTTTATTTGCTTTGTTTGCTTTGCATCTTTAGGCAGCGCAATGCGATCCATATTGGCGAGGATGAACTCCTGGCGGGCATCATAATCAATTCGGCCTCTGCGGCAATACTGCGCCTTATCAAAACACTTGGGCGCGGGCAGCGCTGAAGCCAAACTCGCTGCTTGTTCACGGCTAAGTAGCTGGGGTGTCGTCACAAAATAATGTTTTGCCGCAGCGCCCACACCAAAGATCCCTTCACCCCACTCCACTGAGTTTAGGTAAATCTCAAATAGGCGCTCTTTGCTCAAGATCAGTTCTAGCAGACCAGTAATCACGAGCTCTTGAGCCTTGCGCACATAATGTTGCTCAGAGGATAGGAACAGATTCTTACCCAGTTGCTGCGTAATAGTGGAGCCGCCCCGTAGTACCGGGGCTTTCTTATTCTTGGCCTGCTTTTGATTTTTCTCCCACGCTCTTTGCATATCACTCACGCGCACACCCGGGTGCTGAAAAAAGATATCGTCCTCACTCACCAGCACAGCGCGCTTCAGACTCGATGCAATACTTTCATACGGTACCCAACGCGATTCGATCGGGCAAGACCAATGCCAGGTACATAAACGCCAGCGCTCGGCTCGCTGAAATGCTGTGGTACTGGGGTCAACAAAAGCCCATGCTGCAATTTGCACGGCAAAATACATCTGCATTGCAACAATGCCAAATAAAAAGCATTTAATCGGATAGGCGATCCAGCGCATGAGGGGAGGTATTTGAACTATGGTGCTTTAGCAGCAAGCTCGTTACGCAGTTCATCTAAAACCGCCCGCGCATTTAATTGCTGAGCAAGCTCTGCTCCGCGCCAGAGTAAAAACGCATCGGCCGCTTGCTCTACCAGCATTCCCAATCCATCGCTCACGCGGCAACCCTGATTGATAGCCTGCTGCATAAAGTGGGTGATTTTTCCATAGACCATGTCATAAGCAAATACTGTAGGTCTAAGAATTTGTTGCGCGATCGCATCACTGAGCGGAGAGTCATTACTGAGGCCAGCCGCAGTCGCATTAATGATCAGATCAATCTTGGCATGACTGGGCTGGCTCCCTAATGCATCGACTGCGCATACCGTGAGTTGCACGCCATGCCTATCTGCTAGCCCCTGAAATGCTGTTTGTAGATCATATGCTTTATCGATCGATCGATTGGCAATCACAATGGATTGGGGGTTTTGCTCGATCAATGGGCCTAGCACCCCCCGTGCTGCGCCGCCGGCGCCCAAGATGCAAATGGATGCATTGATTAGCACAATACCTTGAGCGCGCAAGTCGCGTACGAGGCCGGCACCATCGGTGTTATCTCCGTGCAGTACGCCATCATCGTGTTGCCACAGGGTATTCACTGCGCCAGCCAGTTCTGCGCGCGGCGTCAAGACATCAGCCAGCACTTGCGCATCGAGCTTAAACGGCACGGTGACATTCATACCTTTGCCACCCGCAGCAAAAAAAGCCTTTGCTACTGTCGCAAACGCACCCAGCCCCGGCATGAGCATGCCGTAATGCATGGCTTGCGCCGTTTGCTGCGCAAAACGCCGATGGATGGTGGGTGACTTGCTGTGGGCAATGGGGTTGCCCGCAACCGCATAGACATCCACTCCTGCAAAATCAGCGGGATTCGTTTGTAGCTCAGATGACTTACTCACCTGCGGCTCCATGGGATGTGTTGGTCAATTAGATGCATGCTATGAGTGTATCGAATAAAGCGACACGCGTGCCCATCTATGGACGCAATTCCAAACGATTGCCTTCAAGGCGGTTTATCGCCCCATCCCGCGTGAACTCAAAGGTGGATACCCAATCGAGCACATCGATTTGCTTGCGCATCTCGGGTGGAAAAGGACCATAGGGCGCAGCGGCTCGCACAATGGCGACTGCTTGGCGATCTAAGTCGGCGATACCCGAGGAGCGCCGCACCTCAACGCCCTCCTTGCCGCTCGTACTATTAGCGATTTTTCCTTGGGCATCGACACTCACGACCAGTACCACGCTGCCATACAGCGGTCTGCCATTGACCCGCGGAAAAAACGTACTGCCGTATGCCTCAATCTTTTTCCGCATCGCATCGTAATAGCTGGCAAAGACTACAGCTTTTGTGCTGCTGGCCGTCAATACCGCCCTGCGCGGCTCTTTGCCATTGGCCTGAATGCGTTTAGCTAACTCTGCCTCTAAGGCATTGAGCTGCGAGATGACCCGTTGCTCTTCACCGCTTCGCCTGCCTGCGGCAGCATCTTTTTCAGTCTGCATGCGCGAGAGCATCTGTTTTTGATTCTTTTCTAATACCTCAAGCTGTGCTTCGGCACTCAGGCGCGCCCGGTGAATCGCACTGGCATCTTGATCTAAGGTAACTCCGCCGCCTTGTAAATCGGCCTGCGCTAGTTTGACTGCTTTTTTCGGTGGCGTTTGACTGCTGGAGTTCACTAACACCACACTCAACGGTGTATTGAGTCTGCGCTCTTGGATTTCACCATAACTCCAGCGGAGGGATAAAAAAATGGCGTGCAAGGCCAGCGATAAGATCAGGGCAAACCAAAATGGATGATGACGCCACCACCAATGCAAGCGATCGTTCAAGCGCATTTGCACGAAGCCACTCTCACAAAATTGGCGTATCGCCTACCGGGGCTGGATCTGCCGATGGTAGCTCGGCTTCTGGCGCATCTAATTCTGGTGGGGCAGATTCGGATTTTTCAATCTGATTGACGCGTACGCTAGCACTGAGTTGCAGTAGATCGGTTTCTAAAATAGCAATCTCGGCGCGGGTCATGCGGGGATGCGATGCGAGTTCAGGTATCGGCAAATGCAGAGGAATATCCTCTAGCCGACTCATTCCCTCTTTGAGATGGCGCGCAAAGACGGTGCGCGGCAGTGGCTCCTGCGCTAACCACCGCAAACACCAGTATTTCTCCATGCGATCTTGGTACTCGGCATAGGACTGATAGCAGGTTTCAAAATCAGCGGCAATCCCCATTAGACTCGCATCGCGCGGCTGAAACGGCGCTACCATTTTTGCCGTGACGCCATGCTTGGCCAAGGCAATCAATTGCCACTGGTTGACTAAATCCGAATAGCGCCGCAAAGGGGAAGTGCACCAAGCGTAATACTCCAAACCCAAACCTTCGTGCGGTGCTGGTGTGGTTTGCATGCGCGTGCGTTGCGGACCCCAACCTTTCTGCGTTCGAAATAAAGCGGGCAAGCCTTGATCTGCCAGCCACTGCCCCCAGCTACTGTTGCAATAAATCATCCACTCCGCCACGATGGTGTCCAATACCGAACCCCGTGATCGCGGCTGGATCTCAACCTGTTCTACACCATTCACTTGACTTATCTGAAACTGAAAATCGCGTTGCAAGGCATTGGGATCGATAACGCCGAGCTGCTCTACACGCAAGCCATTTTTTGCGCGTTGCTCCTGGCGCTTCGCATGCAATTTTTGTGCTGCACGCCATAGAATCAGTAATTCATGTTGAAACGCAAAGGCATTGTCCGTCTTGGCGACGTATTCTGGATCGGCAAACCGATTAACGGACTCTTCTAAATGCTCTAAACGTAAGTTGGCGGCAATCGGCACCAATTCGACTCGGGTTTGCGCGGATTGATCGATTAAATCGCCTTGCGCATCGATATCCACATAAATCGATACCGCCGGCCTGGCACTACCCGTATCCAAAGAAAAACGTGCAATCACCGCATCGGGCAGCATCGTAATCTTGTCGCACGGCATATAGACCGTTGACATACGCGCTCGCGCCACCTGATCCAGCGAATCATCCCTGTTGATCACTAAACCCGGAGCGGAGATGTGCACACCAATGCGGTGGCCTCCCTCAGGCAAGGCCGTGACTGACAAGGCATCATCAATTTCAGTGGTGCCAGCATCATCAATCGAAAAGGCCTGCACTGCAGCGGTCGGTAATGTTGCAATCGCTGCGTCATAGACTGCATCTGTAATCATTGCATCCGCATGGTGGCCTGCACCGTTCGGAAAGTTCGCCTTTAAAAACATCCCTTGGTGGTAGGCCAGTGGCGACTCCAAGGCACCGCAACGCATCATGAGTTGCGGAGGTGACTCACCGGTCTCATTGCAGGCCGCCAAAAATGCTTTATAGGCTAGGGTATTTTTATCAGGATTAAAGAGCAGTTGTTTAGCTTGCGATACCAAGCCTTCCGGAAACCGTCCCGCAACCAATTCCGCTTGCCACTGCCCTTGCTGCTCTTGTTCACGCTGCTTGCGCTCGAGGGCGGCAATGCCTGCATCGAGCTGTTCTTTGGGTGCGCGCATAAATCGGCCGCGCTGCTTGCGCCGAAAATACACGGGCGCCGCTTGCAAGGCAATCGCTAACGCAGCCTGTTGTGACGCACTAGCCTGGCCACCAAAATACTCTGAAGCGATGTCGGTAAACGCAAACTCGCCTTCGGGGGCGCAATCCCACAGCAATTGCAAATCAATCTCAGCCGCCAAGACATTGGCTTCATCCATCATGCTTTGTGCATCGGGCTTTTCAAAGCGCAGCCAAACTTCTTTAGCCTTCAGCTTAAGTTTCTTGCCAGACAGACCCGTTGCCTGCCATGACTGGGCGTCGCCCTCGCCAGTGGTCGATTGCACAGTAGCGGCTTTAATGTCGCCGCCTTCCTCATAAAGAAGGTGCATTAAAGGGAGATCCCGCCGCTAACTTCGAGGGTACTGCCATTGATGTAGCTAGCCTCATCGCTGGCTAAAAATACATACACATTGGCAATTTCATCAGGAGTGCCAAGGCGTCCCATCCACGTGCGTTTCGCAATGTCTTCCAAAATGGCGCTTGGCATTGCCATCACCATTTCAGTGCCCACAAAACCAGGGCAAACGGCATTGACTCGAATGCCTTTAGGGCCCAGCTCACGCGCCCAGGTTTTGGTAAAACCAATCACGCCAAACTTCGTTGCCGAGTAATTGGTCTGACCAAAGTTGCCATACAAACCCACCACGCTGGAGGCATTGACAATGGCGCCGCGTTTGGCTTCCAGCATATGCGGCACCACCAATTGGGTGCAATTAAACACGCCTTTGAGATTGACATCGATCACTGCATCAAATTGCATTTCGGTCATCTTCACGAGACGCGCATCCTGCGTAATTCCCGCGTTATTTATTAAGATATCAATGCGGCCATGCTTTTTCATGATGGCATCGACCGCTGCCTGAATGCTGTCCCGATCCGTCATATTCATGGCATACGCTTCCGCATTCGGAATCTGCGCCGCACATTTTTCAAGCGCGGCTAAATTGATGTCGGCTAGCATGACTTTTGCGCCTTCCTCGGCAAAGCGAATCGCTGTAGCCAAACCAATGCCTTTGGCTGCCCCGGTAATGATGGCAATCTTGTCTTGTAAACGTGCTGGCATAAAAAGCTTTCTCTGTTGATTTAGTTTGCTGCTGCCATCATGGCCTGCAGTAATTTTTGATGCACACCACCAAAGCCACCATTACTCATGACCAATACGTGATCGCCTGGCCTGGCTTCCTTACTAACCGCACTCACTAGGCTTGCTAAATCATCAAATGCCGTTGCGCGGTCTGGCTGAGCCTGGTTCAAGGGGCTGAGCACTTCCGTCAAATTCCAACCCAAAGCCTCTTTGCCGCTGGCAGCGCCATAGGCATAAATGCGATCAGCTGCCTCTAAGCTTGCAGGTAACTGGGCCTTCATGATGCCCAGCTTCATGGTGTTCGATCTCGGCTCGAGCACTGCCAAAATCCGGCCATTGCCTACGCGGCGGCGCAGGCCATCAAGCGTAGTGGTAATTGCCGTGGGGTGGTGCGCAAAGTCATCGTAAATCGTGATGCCATTATGCTGGCCAACGGTTTCTAAGCGGCGTTTTACATTTTTAAATTGGGCTAAGGCGCTGGCAGCATCACGCGGACTAATACCAATATGCTGTGCGGCTGCAATTGCAGCCAGGGCATTAAGTTGATTATGGCGTCCCATCACGCCCGAGTCTGGCGCCCAGCAAACCGTAGCTACTTCCTTGCCTTGATGCACTACCGTGAAATCATCATTGGGATGGGGCTGCATCGACCAGGTGTTATTTGCATTCATCCCAAAGCGCGCCACCGGCGACCAAGCACCACGCTCGAGCACCCGCTCTAGCGATGCTTCTGCGCCATTCACCACCAAACAGCCTTGGCTGGGCACGGTTCGCACTAAATGATGAAACTGGGTTTCGATTGCAGCGAGATCAGCAAAAATATCAGCGTGATCAAACTCCAAATTATTTAGCAGGGCAGTGCGCGGCCGGTAATGCACAAACTTACTGCGCTTATCAAAAAAGGCAGTGTCGTATTCATCGGCCTCAATCACAAAGTAGGGGCTTTTACCCAAGCGTGCTGAGACCGTGAAGTTGAGTGGCACACCGCCGATTAAATAACCTGGCTCTTTGCCATTGAATTCTAAAATCCATGCCAGCATGGCTGAGGTAGTCGTTTTTCCATGGGTTCCGGCAACCGCCAACACATGTCTACCGAAGAGCACTTGCTCACCCAGCCACTGCGGGCCAGATACATAAGGCAATCCTAAATTGAGAATCGCCTCCATTAAGGGGTTACCACGCGAGACCACATTGCCGATCACAAACAAATCGGGCTTGCTGCCGAGTTGCGATAATTGCTCGCTGGAGTATCCTTCGATAAGCTTGATGCCTTGGGCTTCGAGCTGGGTACTCATCGGTGGATACACGTTGGCATCGCATCCCGTTACGCGGTGACCGGCTTGCCTTGCGATGGCAGCGATGCCGCCCATAAAAGTGCCGCAAATGCCCAAGATGTGTATATGCATGATTGAATTTTAGCGAAGGAGTGCGCATGAACCGAAGACAAATGGGAATCATCACTGGAATGAGTCTAGTTGGACTTGCTGCGGGCCTCATCACTGCCAGCTGGATTTACCGCGATGGCACTGCGAGCAAAGAGTCGGTTGCTGCATTACTCGCCAATTCCTGGACCAAACCAGATAACACGGTGGTCAACACCGCGGAATGGCAAAACCGGGTGTTGGTAGTCAACTTTTGGGCATCCTGGTGCCCGCCCTGCGTCGAAGAAATGCCTGCATTGAGTGATCTGCAGGATGAATTTGCCTCTAAAAATGTTTTATTTGTCGGCATCGGTATCGATACACCATCGAACATACGTCAATTCCTGGAAACCACCCTAGTTTCTTACCCTATTGTCATGGGTGGATTACAGGGCAGCAAAATTGGTAAGGCCTTAGGTAACACCCAAGGCGCCCTTCCCTATACCGTCATCATCAATGCCAAAGGCAAGGTGACTAATACAAAATTAGGCAAAATAAACGAAGATGAGCTCAGAAAGCAGATTAAAGCTGCTCTTTAATTAAAATTATCTTCTTTTAGCGCAAGAATAAAATAGACTTTCAGGCGATTTTAGGCGCCTAAAATTGCTTAATTTCCCTCATTTTGTAAAAAATCGATCATTTTTTCAGCATTTCGCTTTTTAGCAACCAGCCTAAAGGGTATACTTCACCCCATGCTGCATCGATCCAATCCTGCCTTTGCGTGCCCCGTTATCCGGCAGAAAGCGTCGCAGGTGGATTTAAAAAGCCTGACATCATCCGTTCTTAACTGTTTCTAAAATTAGCGATCTATGTCAAAAAAACCGTCAGTTTTAGTTATTCAAGGCCCTAACCTCAATTTGCTGGGCAGCCGCGAACCGCAGGTTTATGGCCATACCACTCTCAGTGATATCCACCAAGGCCTCGAAACCCAGGCAAAAGACGCTGGAATCCTATTGAGTACCTATCAAAGCAACCATGAAGGCGAATTAATTGACTGCATTCAGAAGGCAAAACAGGATGGGGTTGATTTCATCATCATCAATCCAGGTGGCTTTACCCACACCAGCGTTGCCCTGCGGGATGCTTTGGCAGGTGTTGCCATTCCCTTCATTGAAGTGCATTTATCCAATATTCACCAACGCGAAGAATTTCGTAAGCACTCGTATTTGTCCGACATTGCGAAAGGTGTCATTTGCGGACTAGGCCCAATCGGCTATGCACTGGCATTGCAAGCAGCCAGTCAGCAACTCAAATAATCGTCATTTTTCTTTCCTGTCATTTTTACCAGAAGGACACACCTCCATGGATCTGAGAAAACTAAAAACACTGATCGACTTGGTTTCTGAATCAGGCATTTCTGAGCTTGAAGTCAACGAAGGCGAAGACCGGGTTCGCATTGTGAACGCGAAGTTAGGGCAAGGACAACAAGCTACTGCGCCAATAACCTATGCGGCGGCTGCGTCAGCACCGATCGCAGTAAGCACGCCTGTGCCCGCAGCACCAAGCGCGGCAGATCACGCTGCTGCCGAAGAAAGTGCCCTTGCTGCCGCAGGATTTATTGCAAAGTCCCCCATGGTTGGAACCTTTTACCGTGCCGCCAATCCGGAATCACCCAATTTTGTCAATGTTGGCGACATCGTTACGGTGGGTCAAACCCTCTGCATCATTGAGGCGATGAAACTCCTCAATGAAATCGAATCAGAAAAGGCGGGCGTCGTTAAACAAATTTTGTGTGAGAACGGTCAGGGCGTTGAATACGATCAACCTTTGTTTGTGATTGCCTAATTTCTCCACATCCTTTCAAGCCAAGGCCCCATGTTCGATAAGATTCTGATTGCCAACCGCGGAGAAATTGCTCTTCGCATCCAGCGCGCGTGCCGCGAACTCGGCATTAAAACGGTGGTGGTGTATTCCGTTGCCGATAAAGAAGCCAAGTACGTCAAACTCGCCGATGAAGCGGTATGCATTGGACCTGCTCCTTCGCCGCTGAGCTACCTCAATATGCCAGCCATCATTTCTGCCGCAGAGGTCACGGATGCAGAAGCCATCCACCCTGGCTATGGTTTTTTATCGGAGAATGCCGACTTTGCTGAGCGCGTAGAAAAATCCGGCTTTGCATTCATTGGCCCGCGCCCAGAGACAATTCGCCTAATGGGTGACAAAGTATCTGCAAAGCGCGCCATGATTAAGGCAGGTGTTCCCTGTGTTCCCGGTTCCGACGGAGCGCTACCAGAAAACCCCAAAGAAATTATTGCGTTCGCTAAAAAAGTAGGTTACCCCGTCATCATCAAAGCAGCTGGCGGTGGTGGTGGTCGCGGCATGCGCGTCGTGCATACCGAAGCGGCTTTAGTTAATGCAGTCAATATGACGCGCGAAGAGGCGGGTCGTGCTTTCGGTAATCCCGAGGTCTACATGGAGAAGTTTTTAGAAAAGCCCCGCCATGTGGAAATTCAGGTGCTGGCCGATACCCACGGCAATGCAGTCTGGCTGGGTGAACGGGACTGCTCGATGCAGCGCCGCCACCAAAAGATCATTGAAGAAGCGCCAGCGCCGGGCATCGATCGTCGTGCGATTGCCAAAATTGGTGAGCGCTGCGCAGAAGCCTGTCGCAAAATGGGCTACCGCGGTGCCGGTACCTTTGAATTCCTCTACGAAGGCGGTGAATTTTTCTTCATTGAGATGAACACCCGGGTTCAAGTCGAGCACCCCGTCACCGAAATGATTACCGGCGTTGATATTGTGCAAGAGCAAATTCGAATTGCAGCCGGACTAAAGCTCGGGTTTCGCCAAAAAGACATCGTATTTCAAGGGCATGCCATCGAGTGCCGCATCAATGCGGAAGATCCCTTCAAATTTACCCCCAGCCCAGGCCGCATTTTGTCATGGCATATGCCAGGTGGTCCTGGCATCCGGGTTGATTCCCATGCTTATGGTGGCTACATGGTGCCGCCCAACTACGATTCCATGATTGGTAAATTGATCTCTTATGGCAAGACTCGCGAACAGGCAATTCGTCGCATGCGCATCGCCCTCTCGGAAATCGTCATCGATGGCATCACCACCAATATTCCACTGCACCGCGAACTCATGCTCGACCCCAACTTTGAAGAAGGCGGTACGAGCATTCATTACCTCGAACATCGCCTGGAAGAGCAAGCCGCCAGCCGAGTGAAGGGGTAGTTTTTCTTGAAAGTGCAGGGCCATGCCGTACCGTGAACTGATTTTTACGGTTCATGCTGAGACAGCTGAACCCTTGGGTGATGCACTGATGGAGCTCGGCGCCCTATCGATTACCGTTGAAGATGCCGCTGCTGGCGGCTATGATGAAAACCCCCTTTACGGCGAGCCGGGCCTTTCTCCCGAGGTTCAAGCATGGGATCGCTCAACCGTCACCGCCCTGTTTAATCCCGATGTTGATCATTCGGACGATGCGGACTTCATTCCAGAACTTCTTCACTCCTTACGTGATGCCGGCTTTACGCTAACAAAGCCAGAAGAAAAAATCGTAGCCGAGCAAGATTGGGTACGTTTAACGCAAAGCCAATTTGCACCGATTCAGATTGGAGAGCGTATTTGGGTGGTGCCCTCTTGGCACGAAACCCCCACCGATCCAAACGCCATTTGTTTGGCGGTTGATCCGGGGCTCGCATTTGGAACCGGTAGTCACCCCACTACCCACCTTTGCCTCTTGTGGCTCGAACAACAAAGCCATTTGCAGAATAGAAGTCTGCTCGATTACGGCTGCGGCTCCGGCATTTTGGCCATCGCTGCCAAAAAATTAGGTTGCAACCCCGTCGTAGGTACGGACATTGATCCCCAAGCCATGGTGGCTGCGCGCAGCAATGCCGAAATTAATGCGGTCGATATCGCCTTTGCTTTGCCTGATGATGTAGTGCCGATGCTCGGCGCCGATGCTCGCTATGACATTGTCATGGCCAATATTTTGGCAAACCCATTGCAAGTCTTAGCGCCGGCTTTGGTGCAGCGCATCCGCCCCGGGGGTCAGATCGTACTCTCTGGGGTGCTGAGTCGTCAGGCTGATGAAGTCATCGCTACCTATAGCCAGTGGCTAACGCTCACCGTCTGGAAAGAAAGCGATGGCTGGGTCTGTCTTTCTGGCACCTTAGTGGATCCTTCCCAGGATCCACTACCGGGCGCACATGAAGTAAAAAAAAACAGTGCTGATCTAGCGAGCGCGCTCAATCCATCGGCAAGCGGTACGGGCGTAGTTTTTACAAGGCTCTATAAGTGGATGCTGATCATTACGCTGCTATGCGCCCTTGCCCTTGCTACCTTGTACTTCACTCGCGATCGCTTGCTGCCATTTACTGCGCCGCGGGTAGATCCCATACCATCAGCCTTCCATTTGCAAACATTTACTGCATTACTGCGCGTTGATCAAATACTGTGCGAGTCATTTGGCTGCACAGAAGGGGCTATACGCGATTTTTCTGCGTGGAAGATAACTTCGAGTGCGCTCGGCATGCAAACAGCGCAGCAAGCCTCTAAAGCGCCTGCAAATCCATCTGTGCTCGAAGTTGAGATACAAAATCGATTGATGATGCCAATTGCACTCCCGCATTTGGAATTAAGCCTCACCGATACCGATGAGTCTGCTGTGCAATTGATTTTGTTTTCGCCAGAAGAGTGGTTGCCCGCATCGTGGCGTGAATCCCATACCCAGTTTGCTCGCAACGGCGCTCCCGGCGGAGAAAGTATCCGCGCCCTCATTCCCTTACAACTACCCGGCAATGCTGCTGGGTATCGTGTGCGGCTTTTCTATCCCTAACCCCCCATCAATCATTACGAAAGTATTTTATGGCTAGCCTTATTTGCGGTTCCATCGCCTACGACACCATCATGAATTTTGAAGGTCGCTTTCAGGATCAAATCCTGCCAGACCAAATTCACATTCTGAATGTTGCCTTTTTAGTGCCGAGCATGCGCCGGGAATTCGGTGGCTGTGCTGGCAACATTGCCTACAACCTCAAGTTGCTCGGTGGCGAGCCCGTGATCATGGCAACGGTGGGTGGCGACGCCGCGCCCTACCTTGATCGCCTCAGAGGCTTGCAAATTGATACGAGCCACATTCGTACCCTTGAAAGTGCGTTTACCGCGCAGGCAATGATCACCACCGATCTCTCGAACAATCAGATTACGGCCTTTCACCCCGGCGCTATGAATGAATCGCACCTCAATCAGGTTGGCGATATCACTGCTGCACGCACTCAGAAAAAAAGTGCCCCCGTTACCCTGGGGATTGTTGCTCCCGATGGTCGCGCTGGTATGTGGGAGCATTGCCATCAACTGGCAGAGGCGCAGATTCCATTCATTTTTGATCCAGGCCAGGGTTTACCCATGTTCGATGGTCCTGAGCTCTTAGAGCTCACTGAACTAGCAAGCTACCTGGCGGTCAATGACTATGAAGGTGAAATGCTCTCCAAGCGGACTGGCTTATCGCTGGCGCAATTGGGTGAGCGCGTCAAAGCGCTAATCGTCACCAAAGGTGCAGAAGGTGCCCAGATTTATGCGGGCGGTAAATCGATTGCAATACCGCCGGTCAAAGCCGCACAGCTGGTTGATCCAACCGGCTGTGGCGACGCCTTTCGGGGTGGACTCCTGTTTGGTTTGGAAAATGGCATGGACTGGGAAACCACCGGTCGGCTTGCTAGCCTCATGGGTTCGATCAAAATTGCCCATCAAGGCCCACAAAACCACCAATTGAGCCTGGATCAGATTAAAGATCAATTCAAAACTGCGTTTGGATTTGGGTTTTAAGGCAAGACAAACCAAAGGCGGGCACCCTACCGCCTGAATTTTCTATATTTGCCATAAAAAATGGGGTCCCGAGGGACCCCATTTCATTACTACCTGACCTATAAGCTTGCGCTTATGGGCGTGTGCCGGTTGGGAAAGGCCAAGCAGCAGCTGGATTCAACGCAGTTTGCGTAGGAGCAGCAGGCTTCTTAGCCGCGGGCTTTTTTACTGCGGAGCCCGCTTTCTTCTTGGCAGCAGGCTTACTTACTTTTTTTTTGCAGCTGGCTTGCGCTTTGCAGCTTTTTTAGCAGCAGGCTTCTTAGCAGCGGCTTTTTTAGCAGCAGGCTTACGCTTTGCAGCTTTTTTAGCAGCAGGCTTCTTCTTTGCTACTTTCTTTGCAGCAGGCTTCTTAGCAGCAGCTTTTTTCTTAGCAGCAGGCTTCTTCTTTGCTACTTTCTTTGCAGCAGGCTTCTTAGCAGCTACTTTTTTCTTTGCAGCAGGTTTCTTTGCAGCTGGTTTCTTTTTGGCGATTGCCATAGTGATACTCCTTCACGTGAGGATTAGTACGAACTACCGATTAAGAAGACCCGACCATTCAGATCTACCGTGCCATAAGGCCTGGCGGACTGAGCGAGCGAGCCATTCATCGGCGCGCGGCTTGATGCTAAGTGCTGCACGCTAATGAATCCTGGAAAAAAAGCCGAGACCCCAAGGGGTGACGGCTTCTTAAAAATGCTGGAAAAAAAGGAGAATAAAGAGCAAACGCCTCGTTTGGGGTGTTTTTTAAACTGTGTCTGCTTTAGATTACTAAAACTATCCAACCGTTTACTCTCCTGTTAACCAGTGAGGCGCTTATTAGGTAAAACATTACTCCCAGTTCAGCGCACCACCCGTTTGATACTCAATAACGCGTGTCTCAAAAAAGTTTCGTTCTTTCTTCAGATCGATCATTTCTGACATCCATGGAAATGGATTCTCTTCATTTGGGAACATCGCGTCAAGTCCTATTTGCATACACCGACGATTACAGATGTATCGGAGGTAGCCTTTGAACATCGGCGCGTTCAATCCAAGTACCCCGCGAGGCATCGTATCTTCGGCATAACGGTACTCCAATTCGACTGCTTGTTCGAAGATGCCGCGGATCTCTTCTTTGAACGCGGAAGTCCATAACTGCGGGTTCTCCAGCTTAATTTGATTAATCAAATCGATACCAAAATTGCAGTGCATTGACTCGTCACGCAGGATGTATTGGTACTGCTCGGCAGCACCCGTCATTTTGTTCTGGCGACCCATTGCAAGGATTTGCGTAAAACCAACATAAAAGAATAAACCTTCCATTACGCAGGCAAAAACAATCAAGGAACGGAGTAACTTTTGATCATTTTCTAATGTGCCGGTCTTAAAGTTGGGGTCAGTCAGCACATCAATGTACGGAATTAAGAACTGGTCTTTAGCGCGAATTGACTCAATCTCGTTGTAGGCATTAAAGATTTCAGACTGGTCCAAACCTAACGATTCCACAATATATTGGTAGGCGTGGGTATGAATTGCCTCCTCGAAAGCCTGGCGCAATAGGTATTGGCGGCATTCTGGAGCGGTAATGTGCCGATACGTACCCAAAACAATATTGTTTGCGGCCAATGAATCTGCCGTTGTGAAGAAACCCAAATTACGCTTAATGATGCGACGCTCGTCTTCCGTCAAGCCGTTTGGATCTTTCCAAAGCGCGATATCGCGGTTCATATTGATCTCTTGTGGCATCCAGTGGTTTGCACAACCTGCCAAATACTTCTCCCAGGCCCATTTATATTTAAATGGAACCAACTGATTTACGTCCGTCTTCGCATTAATCACGCGCTTATCAGCGGCATTGACACGCAAGGCTGCACCACCAGATAAATTAGCGGCCTCTACTGGCGCAGGTGCGGCAGCTTGGGGTGCGATTGCCACTTGATCTGGCTGCGCTGCTTTCTGTGGCTGTACTGCTGGCTGCGGCGCTAAACCGACTTTAGCCAGTGCTGGCGCCACTTCTTCTTCCCAATTCAACATAGTATTCTCCAAAATTCCATCGTTTCACTACCCGTAAGCAAATGACTTACTGGCACGCTTCGCATTCATCAAATCCAGCATCACCTGGGCGCATCGTACAAACAGGGCCATCTGCTGCCACTGCCGCTGCCGCTGCATCGGTACCGTTCACGCCACCGCCGCTCGAAACCGAGTTGAGCTGACCACTTGCCACGGTGGACTTCTCCACGTGGGTCGCTGCCATCGTGCGCAGGTAATACGTGGTTTTTAATCCACGCAACCAAGCCAACTTATAGGTGTCATCCAGCTTCTTGCCGGAAGCGCCAGCCATGTAAATATTCAAGGACTGGGCTTGATCGATCCATTTTTGGCGGCGCGAAGCGGCTTCCACTAGCCAAGTTGGCTCTACTTCAAAGGCGGTCGCATAAATATCCCGTAAATCCTGCGGTACGCGATCAATCTTCGACAAGGTACCGTCAAAGTACTTCAAATCGGCAATCATCACTTCATCCCAGAGGCCGCGGTCTTTGAGGTCACGGACGAGATATTCATTCACTACCGTGAACTCACCCGATAAATTGGATTTCACAAATAGGTTCTGGAAGGTAGGCTCGATGCAGGCCGATACGCCAATAATGTTGGAAATCGTCGCTGTCGGTGCGATGGCAACGCAGTTGGAATTCCGCATACCAGACTGCTTAATCCGCGCGCGCAGACTATCCCAATCTAATTTCGAAGACATATCGACTTCCAGATAGCCGCCGCGCTCTTCCGCCAGCAAACGCACCGAGTCTTGCGGGAGAATGCCGCGATCCCATAGCGAGCCTTTGTAGCTGCTGTAGGTGCCACGCTCTTCTGCGAGGGCATTCGATGCCTGATAGGCGTAATAGCACACTGCTTCCATCGATGCATCGGCAAACTGGACCGCCTCATCACTTGCATACGGAATGCGCTGCATGTGCAAGCAATCCTGGAAGCCCATGATGCCAAGACCGACTGGGCGGTGCTTCAAGTTTGAATTGCGTGCCTTAGCAACCGCATAGTAGTTGATGTCAATCACGTTATCGAGCATGCGCATTGCGATGCGGATGGTCTTTTGCAATTTGTCGTGATCGAGCACCAAACGGCCGTTTGCATCGGTTGTCATGTGGGCAGTCAGGTTTACGGAACCCAAGTTACAAACCGCGATTTCGTCATCATTGGTGTTGAGGGTAATCTCAGTACACAAATTGGACGAGTGAACTACGCCAACGTGCTGTTGTGGGCTGCGGATGTTGCAAGGATCTTTAAAGGTGATCCAAGGGTGACCGGTTTCAAACAGCATGCCCAGCATCTTGCGCCATAACTGCTGTGCAGGGATGGTGCGGGATGGCTTGAGGACACCACTTTCGGCCTGCTTTTCGTAGGCAACATAGGCCTCTTCAAATGCCTTGCCGAATTTGTCGTGCAAATCGGGGGTATTGGATGGCGAGAACAAGGTCCAGTTGCCGTTTTCCATTACACGCTTCATAAACAAATCTGGAATCCAGTTGGAGGTATTCATGTCATGCGTACGACGGCGATCGTCGCCCGTGTTCTTGCGCAGCTCCAAAAATTCTTCGATATCCAAGTGCCATGTTTCCAAATAGGCGCAAACTGCGCCCTTGCGCTTACCGCCTTGGTTTACAGCAACCGCAGTATCGTTCACTACTTTTAAGAATGGCACTACGCCCTGTGATTTGCCGTTTGTACCTTTGATGTGGCTACCAAGGGCGCGCACATTGGTCCAGTCATTGCCAAGGCCGCCAGCGAACTTGGAAAGCAAAGCATTCTCTTTCAAGGCCTCATAAATACCATCGAGGTCATCTGCCACGGTGGTCAAGTAGCAGCTCGAGAGCTGTGGACGGGTTGTTGCGGAATTAAAGAGGGTTGGCGTACTGGACATAAAGTCAAATGTCGAGAGCACTTCATAGAACTCAATGGCACGGGCTTCACGGTCCAGCTCATTCAGCGCAAGACCCATGGCTACGCGCATAAAGAAAGCCTGTGGCATTTCAATGCGGCGGTCCTCAATGTGCAAGAAATAGCGGTCATATAGGGTTTGCAGGCCAAGGTAATTGAATTGCAAGTCACGATCCGCATTCAGGGCAGCAGCAAGGCGTACCAAATCAAATTCACGCATGCGGGGATCCAGCAATTCAGCGCCGATACCCTCATTGATGTACTTAGCAAAGTAGGTGCTGTATTCCGCTTGCATATTGCCCTGCAATACCTCGTGACCCAAAATCTCTTTGCGGATCACGTGCATCAGGATCCGAGCGGTTACCTGGCTATACGCGGGGTCTTTTTCAATCAAGGTACGGGAGGCGAGGATGGCAGAGTCATAGACCTGCGCCATGGGTACGCCATCGTACAAATTCTTAATGGTTTCAGTAATGATTGGGGTGGCATCAATTGCATTCCCCAGACCTTCGCATGCCGCCTGAATCACCGTACGTAAGGCAGCCATATCAAGGGGCTTACTTACCCCGTTATCCAGTACGGTAATGCCGGACTCTGCCTGCTGTGCTGCAGTTTGCGCCTCTGGTGTAGTTGCTTGCTGGCTTGCACGTTCTTGATTGCGCTTTTCGCGGTACAAAACATAGGCACGGGCGACGTTGTGCTCGCCGCTGCGCATGAGCACCAACTCAACCTGATCTTGAATATCTTCAATGTGAAAGGTGCCGCCATTAGGACGACTACGCAGTAAGGCACGAACAACTGCATGGGTTAATTGCTCAACCTGCTCGCGCACACGTGCCGAGGCAGCGCCTTGTCCACCATTGACTGCTAAAAATGCTTTTGTCACTGCAATGGCAATTTTGGAGGGCTCAAATGCCACTACCGAGCCATTGCGTCGAATAATTTTGTAATCGGATAACTGGGTTGCTTGGGTGCCACCAACGCCGCCAGCCACAAATCCAGCAGATGGGTTTTGGGTCATATTCGCAGTGGGGTTGCCGCCGGAAGGAAGCCCTAATTGTGTCTCTGCTGCGGATTGGTTGGTGTATGTCATAGCGCCCTTGCGTTTACCTAAGTTCGTGTAAAAAATGTCTTTTTAAAACAAGGATTTAACCTTATTTTGCAATTGTGTTTTTTGGCAACAAAACACTACATCTAGTGTTTTTTTTGCTCTAAGGCACTAAGTATAGGTAATTATTTCGAATTGCGTATGCTTTTTATGACAAAAAGTACCTAGGATTTGCCCTTATTTTTATAGTCAATATGAGAGTCAATTTTGGTGCAAATTCAGAGAGTGTTTTACTTGTTGGGAGCTAATGTAAGCGAATGCTTACATACATAAAAATAGACCTAAATCAATTAGCGCGAAGCAATCCCAAATGGTAATTTTTCGAGGGGCAATCTGTTGTCTTTTTGAAACCGCACCCAATCAAACTGAATGCCGGGATCGGTTTTTCGTTCTGGCGCAATGTCACTATGGCCGGCAAAACGGAAATGTGGATTTTGGGATTGCAGCTGCGTAATGAGCTGCTGCAAGGCCTGGTACTGCGCTTCTTCAAAAACGGTATCACCGTCGCCTTCAAGCTCAATCCCAATCGAAAAATCATTGCACCGTGCGCGCCCCTCAAACTCGGATTCGCCGGCATGCCAAGCTCGGTTCTGCGTCGATACAAATTGAATAATGCGTCCTGAGCGGGCGATAAAAAAATGGCTCGAGACGCGTCGATTTGCAATGTCCGCAAAGTAGGGGTGGGCCTGTGGATCGAGTTGGTTCTGAAAAAAATCAACGATGTATTGCGTACTGTTCTGCGTTTTAAATTGCCCTGGCGGCAAACTAATGTGGTGCAACACCACTAGATCCACCCGTGCTTCACTGGGTCGCGCATCAAAATTAGGGGAGACTCGCCATAGCGCTGATCCTAGCCAGCCCTTTGAATCCATCGCATCGCGGTGCGCGCTAGAGCAGTAAAAACGATCTTCCTGCATTACCCCTTCAGAGCTGGGTAAATGTACTCCGCAGTGGCGGCAAGGCCTGATTTCTTCTGACTCGGCTATGACTGGCGGGGGAGTTTGGGCTTTTGCTTTTGTTTTTTCTACCTCGGCAGCGCGGCCTTTGTTTTTAAACCAAAAGTAAATGAGGCCAACGCCGACTAGCAGCAAAATCCATTTCAGCACAATTAGGTTCGCTGCAAAATAACTTCAAGCACAAAGCGGCTGCCCACATAAGCCAGAATGAGCGCAACATAGGCGCCCAAGACCCAGCGAATGGCCACTAAGCCGCGCAAACCCACACGCCAACGCGCCACAATCAGTCCGGCAAATAAGAACCAGGAGATCAAGGCAAAGATGGTTTTGTGATCAAAAACCAGTGGCCGGCCAAACAGGGCCTGCGAAAAAAAGAGCCCAGAAAAAACGGTCAGACTCAGTAATGCAAAGCCGACGTAAATAAAGCTAAAGAGCAGGCTTTCCATTGCCATCAACGGCGGCAAGGACTCGAGCCAGTGGCCAATGCGGCTATCTTGAGCATAGGTAAATTGGCGCCGTAATGCGCGGTCCTGAATGCTCATCAAAATCGCATGCATTACTGCGAGACTTAACAAACCAACGGCGCTAGTTGCCACAATGAAATGCCCTTTGAACCAGGCATCGGAGACCGTGCGGGCCGAGAGCAAGGTCCCCGGGAAAATATCGGGCAGGATTGCGCATACCATTGCCAAAGCAAGGGCCATTAAGCGCATGCTGGAAATCGGCAACATCCAACTCTGAAACCAATAAAACGCCAGTCCAACCCAAGCAATTAACGAGAGATTTTGCGCAAACCCAAAAACAAAGCCTTCAGGCGTAAAAATGGAATCATGCAAGACCGCGCCATGCACCAATAGAATGAGGAAAATGAGGCCTTGCACCAGAAAAACGAAGGACTTGGTCTCGGGCCGGTTGCGCGGCCGCACGCTCAATGTGATGAGCAAAAGCAGATAAAGTGCGGAGGGAAGCCAGTCGAAGCTGGAGTAACCTAAAATTGTCATTTGGAAAGTCTAATCGATAAATGCTAGAGAACCTCACAGACCGTCTTTCTCGTGTTGTTAAAACCATGCGGGGTGAAGCAAGGCTCACCGAGCGCAACACCGCAGACATGCTGCGCGAGATCCGTTTGGCCTTACTCGAAGCCGACGTAGCGCTCCCAGTAGTCAAGTCCCTACTCGAGCAGGTTAAATTTAAAGCCCTTGGTGAGGATGTGGTTGGCAGCCTCAGTCCAGGGCAAGCCTTGGTTGGGGTGGTGCAGCGGGAATTAACCAGTGTGATGGCCGGAGACGGCAGTCAAAGCAGTGAACTCAACCTCGCCACCCAACCCCCTGCGGTGATTTTGATGGCAGGCTTACAAGGCGCAGGTAAAACCACCTCGGTCGGCAAGCTCGCCAAATGGCTGCGCGAAACCAAAAAGAAAAAAGTTTTAACCGTCTCCTGCGACGTCTATCGCCCTGCTGCGATCGAACAGCTCGAAACCGTTAGTCAATTGGTTGGAGTGGAGTGCTTTCCCAGCAATACCAGTCAAAAGCCAGTCGAAATTGCCACCAATGCATTGGACTGGGCGCGCCGCCATTACTTTGATGTACTGATTGTCGATACCGCGGGTCGCTTGGGTATTGATGAAGCCTTGATGCAAGAGATTGCACAACTACACAAGGCAGTCAAACCGATTGAGACCCTCTTTGTAGTCGATGCGATGTTAGGTCAAGATGCCGTCAACACGGCCAAAGCATTCCATGAGGCACTGCCCTTGAGCGGTGTAGTACTCACCAAACTCGATGGTGATTCTCGCGGTGGTGCTGCACTATCAGTGCGCCACGTCACTGGGGTACCGCTGAAGTTCATCGGCGTGGCCGAGAAGATGGATGGCCTTGAGCCTTTTGATGCCGAGCGCATGGCCAACCGCATTTTAGGCATGGGTGATATTCTGGCTTTGGTTGAACAAGCCCATCAAAACATCGATGTTGCCAAAGCCGAGAAGCTGGCCGTCAAGATGCAAAAAGGTGGCTTTGATCTAGCCGACTTTCGGGATCAAATTAGCCAGATGCAGCAAATGGGCGGCATGGCCAATATGCTCGATAAATTACCCAGCCACATGACGCAAAATGCGGGCAAGGTCAATATGAGTCAAGCGGATCTGCAAATCAAACGCATGCGCGGCATCATCGATAGCATGACCGCGCAAGAGCGCAGCAAGCCTGAGCTACTAAAAGCAAGTCGTAAGCGCCGCATTGCAGCGGGTGCTGGCGTGCAAGTACAAGAAGTCAACCGTATGCTCGCGCAGTTCGAGCAAATGCAAAGCATGATGAAACAATTTAAGGGTGGCAAGATGGCCCGCATGATGGGCTCGATGGCAGCGCGCGGCGCAGCAAAAGGACTTGGCGGCTTATTTAAAAAATAGCCGCACTGCACACGCACTGACCATCAACGAATTAGGCGATCGCTTTCTTAGCTGCTTGAATAGATGCGATGACATAGTCTTTGATGTTTGCAAGTGGGATGTTCTGTGCTGCGCTTTCGGTACGACCCTGAAACTCCAGTTGTCCGTCTTTGAGTCCCCGTTCACCAATCACCACACGGTAGGGTACGCCGATTAACTCCCAGTCGGCAAACATCGCGCCTGGGCGCTCGCCCCGGTTGTCGAGAACTACATCAATGCCTGCAGCAAGGAGTGCATCGTGTAAGGCATCGGCTTCTGCCTTGACGGACTCCGACTTGTCGTAGCCCACCGGGCAAATGACGACCTCAAATGGCGCCATCGAAATCGGCCAGACGATACCCCGATCATCATGGCCCTGCTCAATCGCTGCGCCGAGTAAGCGTGTCACGCCAATGCCATAACAACCCATCACCATCGGTTGGGATTTACCATTCTCATCCAAATAGGTGCAACGCATGGCTTCGGAGTAGCGCGTACCTAATTGAAAGATATGCCCCACTTCAATGCCGCGGCAAATTTCAACTGGACCTTTACCATCGGGCGAGGGATCACCAGCGACGGCATTACGAATGTCAGCAACCTGCGGCAAGGGTAAGTCACGCTCCCAGTTCACGCCACTTAAATGGAAACCAGTAGCATTGGCGCCGCAGACAAAGTCACTCATATTGGCTACGGTGCGATCGGCGATGACGACGACATCGGAGCGAACACCCACTGGACCTAAGGAACCAGGACTTGCATTGCATGCGGCGGCGATTTCTGCCTCGCTGGCAAAACGGGATTCGGCTAGACCAGGAATTTTGCTGAGCTTGATCTCATTTAACTCGTGATCACCGCGGAGCAAGAGCATAAAGAGTTTAGCGGGGCCCTTCTCTTGGTCTAATGCAAAAACCAGGGTCTTAACGGTTTGCTCTAGTGGAAGGGACAAAAACTGCGCCACTTGATCGCAGCGGGTTTGGTCGGGTGTTACCACTTTTTGCATAGCGGCACTTGGAGCAGCGCGAACGGGTATCAATGAAAGCGACTCCGCAGCCTCTAAATTGGCTGCGTAATCGGAGTTGGGGCAATACACAATTGCATCCTCACCGGTATCGGCAATCACATGAAACTCTTGACTGCCTGAGCCGCCAATCGCGCCGTTATCAGCGGTCACAGCCCTAAACACCAAACCCATACGCTCAAAAATGCGGGTGTAAGCGTCGAACATCAACTGATACGATTGTTTCAGGCCAGCAGCATCCCGATCAAACGAATAGGCGTCCTTCATGCTGAACTCACGGCCGCGCATGATGCCAAAACGAGGACGGCGCTCATCGCGAAACTTCGTCTGAATTTGATAGAAGTTCACTGGCAACTGCTTGTAACTGCGGATTTCATTGCGGGCCAAATCGGTTACCACCTCTTCGGAGGTAGGCTGAATTAAAAAATCGCGCTCATGTCGGTCTTTGATTCGGAGTAACTCCGGGCCCATTTTTTCCCAACGGCCCGTTTCTTGCCAAAGCTCTGCTGGCTGAATCATGGGCATTAAGAGTTCAATCGCACCTGCCCGATTCATTTCTTCGCGAATGATGTTTTCCACCTTGCGAATCACCTTTAAGCCCAGTGGCAAGTAGTTATAAATTCCGGCACTTAACTTACGGATTAAGCCAGCGCGCACCATGAGCTGATGCGAAACCACCTCCGCGTCAGAGGGGGCTTCCTTGAGGGTCGCGAGAAAGGTTTGTGTGGCTTTCATGTATAGATATAATCAAATCACTGATTTTAATAGATTTGGAGCGCGATTATGCTCGACCGCGAAGGGTATCGACCCAATGTCGGCATTGTCCTCCTTAACGGCGCTAACGAGGTTTTCTGGGGAAAACGCGTTGGACAGCATTCGTGGCAGTTCCCGCAAGGCGGGATTCAGCATGGTGAAAGCCCAGAAGAGGCCATGTACCGCGAATTGCACGAAGAGGTTGGCTTGCTGCCAGAACATGTCCAGATCGTTGGACGCACTAGGGACTGGCTTCGTTATGATGTCCCAGAGGAGTTCTTGCGCCGTCAAACTGCCAACCGAATGCAACGAGCCAGCTACCGAGGTCAAAAGCAGATTTGGTTTTTACTGCGGCTGACTGGGCAGGATAGCGATATTCACCTGCGCGCAACCGAGCACCCTGAATTCGATGCCTGGCGCTGGCACCCCTATTGGATTGAGCTGAATTCCGTAGTGGATTTTAAGCGCGAGGTATACGAGTTAGCCTTATCCGAACTGGCGCGCTACCTCACTCGTAATCTGAAATTACAGCAACTGGTTTGGGGCGCACCCCTCGACATCATGCAACATGTCCGGCGTCATGACTCAGACGCCCCATCCAATTAAAACAGTCTTTTTTAGGCAAAGCCCATGCATACCTCACCTTTTACGCATTCCCGCTTATTAGCCTATGCGAGCTGCATACTGGTCTCGGCAAGCTTGATTGGATGCTATGGCGATCCAATGATCAGTGGCGTTGATCCCTATGCTCCGACGGTTTTTAAAGAGGGCAACACTAGCATGCCGCTGGTTGCGCCAAACCCCAAAACCCTACTGCCTTTTTATGTATCTGAGACCACCATATTCAAGTTTGCAATCGATACCCAATCGATCTTGATTGGCAATGATGGTGTAACTCGCTATATTGTGCAAATCACGAGCCCAAGCGGATCAAAGCAAACCCAATACGAAGGCATTCGCTGCGATTCATATCAAGCTCGTCTTTATGGCACGTATGAGACAAACGGGAGCTGGCGAGAAAATCCCTTAGGCGGCTGGATTGCGATCCAAGACAAAGTCCCGAATCGCTATCAGGCTGCTTTAGCGCAAGGTGCCATTTGTAATTTATCGAGTCAAGAGAAAAGCGTGAAGACTGTCATCCGATCACTCAATCCCAATAGCTTTATTGGGGGCAATCAGATCCCTGATTTACCAGGTAACTAAACAATATCGACCTATTGCTGCGGACTAAGGCAAGTACCAATTTGTTCGCCAGCAAGCAGGCGGGTTAGCACGCCCGGCTCATGGCCTGAGGCTATAACGGTGGTTGTACCGGTTGCCCTGGCTGTCTTAGCTGCCAAGACTTTAGTCAACATACCGCCTTTACTCAGTGCGCTTCCAGCACCACCTGCCATGGTTTCTAAATTAGGATCGCCAGCAATGGCATTGGCAACCAAGCTTGCACTTGTGTCTTTTCTAGGATCGGCCGTGTAGAGTCCGCCTTGATCCGTCAAGATCACTAGGGCATCTGCACTCACTAAGTTGGCGACTAAAGCGGCTAGGTGATCGTTATCACCAAACTTAATTTCATCGGTCACGACCGTATCATTTTCATTAATGATCGGCACCACACCCAACTGCAGCAATGTAGTGAGCGTTGCCTTGGCGTTGGCGTTGCGCTCGCTATTGGCTAAGTCAGCATTAGTGAGCAAGACTTGGGCACTACGCAAACCAAAGCGCGCAAAGGAACTTTCATACACCTGCACTAAACCCATTTGACCCACCGCAGCAGCGGCTTGCAACTGGTGAATTTCAGTGGGGCGCTGCGTCCATGCAAGGCGCTGCATTCCTTCAGCAATTGCGCCGGAACTCACCATCAAGACCTCACAGCCCGATTTTTGCAAGCCAGCAACTTGTTCTGCCCAATTGGCGATAGCGGCATGATCCAAGCCCTCACCATTATTGGTAACTAAGCTTGAACCTACTTTCACCACAATCCGTTTTGCGTTCTGTATTCCCATATACATCTCAATCGTATTTTTAATTCAGGTTAATCTTCGGCGTCCATCACCTTGCGTGCGCGCTCATCATCATTGCCTTGATAACGCGGATCGATTGCGCGCTCCTCTGCCGCATCATGCTCACGGCGTACCGAATCTAAATAATCTTGCAAGGCATAGCAAAGTTTTTCACAGCCAAGTCCCGTCAAAGCCGAAATCTCAAAGACGGGGCCTTTCCATTTAAAGCGCTTTATGAAATCTTTTACCTTCGTAGTGCGCTCATCCTCTGGGATCATGTCGATCTTATTAAGCACTAGCCAACGCGGCTTTTCAGCCAAGGCTTCATCGTATTTACGTAATTCATTGACAATCGCTTTTGCGTCGGCAACGTTATCCACGCCCTCATCAAATGGCGCCAGATCAACCATGTGCAATAAAACACCGGTGCGCTGCAAGTGGCGCAAGAATCGATGGCCTAAACCAGCGCCCTCTGCTGCTCCTTCAATCAACCCTGGAATGTCGGCAATGACAAAGCTACGCTCTTGCCCAACGCGCACCACACCCAAATTCGGATGCAAGGTCGTGAATGGATAGTCTGCAATTTTGGGTCTTGCGTTTGACACCGCCGTAATTAAAGTCGATTTACCGGCATTAGGCATGCCCAGCAAACCCACATCAGCCAGTACCTTCAATTCGAGTTTGAGTTTGCGACGGTCCCCTGGTTTTCCATTGGTCTTTTGGCGCGGCGCACGATTCGTACTGCTCTTAAAGTGAATGTTTCCCCAGCCACCGACACCGCCCTCGGCCAAACACAGGCGTTCACCGTGCGTTGTCAGGTCAGCAATCAAATCGCCAGTATCAAAATCGGAAATGATGGTGCCGACCGGCATGCGCAATTCAATATCGATGCCAGCCCGGCCATAGCAATCGGCGCCCCGCCCCGGCTCACCATTTTTGGCGGTATGGGTTTTGGCATAGCGGTAGTCAATCAAGGTATTGATGTTGCGATCGGCAACCGCATAGACACTGCCGCCGCGCCCGCCATCGCCACCATCAGGCCCACCAAACTCGATGAACTTTTCGCGGCGCATAGAAGCACTGCCGGCGCCACCGTCGCCAGCAATTACTTCGATTCGAGCTTCATCAATAAATTTCATGAATAAAAAAGGCCTCGCTGTGCGAGGCCTGTTCCTAAGAGTTTAATTTCGGTGTTGCGTTCAGAAATAAAACGGGTCTCAGTCAGGCTGCCTTATGAACGAGGCAATACCGAAACTTGGGCCTTATTCAAAGCGCCTTTGATAGCAAACTGCACTTGACCATCAATTAATGCAAACAAAGTATGGTCTTTACCAATGCCAACATTTGCGCCAGGGTGAACCTTGGTGCCACGTTGACGAATGATGATGCTGCCAGCATTAATGTGCTCGCCGCCAAATACTTTCACGCCTAAGCGCTTCGATTCTGAGTCGCGGCCATTTCGTGTCGAGCCGCCGCCTTTTTTCTGTGCCATTGTTCTTCTCCTGCTATTTCAGCGTGTGCCTAGTTAGGCCTTGATCGTATTAATCAAAATTTCAGTGAAATTCTGACGATGACCTTGGTGCTTTTGATAGTGCTTGCGCCGGCGCATCTTAAAGATTTTCACTTTGTCGTGACGTCCTTGGGAGATGACAGTGGCCATCACAGCGGCACCATTAACCAGTGGATCACCCAACTTGAGTGAAGCGCCCTCGCCTACGGCAAGAACTTGGTCTAAGGTAATTTCGCTGCCGATATCCGCTGGTATCTGTTCTATTTTCAATTTTTCACCAGCAGCAACTTTATACTGTTTGCCACCGGTTTTTATGACCGCGTACATGGTTTGAAACCTCAAATTAATGAAACATTGAAGCTAATCCACACGGACTAGCTGAGCCGATTATTATATCTTGCATGAGTACTACTGTCAAAACTCCTGATCTGGCTGCCATTTTGGCCCCCATAGCCCCTGATTTAAAGGCTCTAGACGAGGTTATTAAGCGCCGCCTTGCCTCTGAAGTGGCCTTAATTGACCAGATTTCAGGCTACATCATCCAATCTGGGGGGAAGCGGGTACGCCCCGCCCTGTTGATTTTGGTCGCAAAAGCCCTCTCCAGCGACCGAGAAATCCCCCATGTGCTGGATTTAGCTGCTGTCGTTGAGTTTATTCATACGGCCACCCTCTTGCACGACGATGTGGTCGATGAATCCACCCTGCGCCGTGGGCGTGAGACTGCCAATGCGGCCTTTGGCAACGCCGCCAGTGTGTTGGTGGGTGATTTCTTGTACTCCAGGGCATTCCAAATGATGGTGGCCCCCAATGACATTCGGATCATGCAGATTTTGTCCGATGCCACCAATACGATTGCCGAGGGCGAGGTATTACAGCTTCTCAATATGAATGACCCTGAGGTGGACGAGTCGAGCTACCTTCAAGTGATTCGCTACAAAACGGCCAAATTGTTTGAAGCCTCGACTGAGCTAGGGGCTATTTTGGCAGGCGCTGGCAATAGCGAGCGTGAACTCGCTGCGGCTTTTGGACGCCACATTGGTACCGCGTTTCAGCTGATGGACGATTTACTCGACTACACCGCCAGCCCTGAACAAATGGGCAAAAACGCCGGGGACGATCTGCGCGAGGGTAAGCCAACACTGCCTTTAATTTACTTATTGGAAAACGGCAATTCAGAGGAACAGTTTTTAGTGCGCTCAGCCATTATGCAAAATACCGATCTTCCAGAAGACGTATTCGAGCAAATTCTGACTGCGGTCCAGGGCTCTGGCGCGCTGGAATACACCCAGCTTGCCGCCAAACGTGAAGCAGACCTGGCGCTTGGCAACATCAAAGCCTTCCCCAAGAATGCAGCTACCGACTCCTTGATTGCCCTTTGCGAATACTCCCTTGCAAGGCAAATGTAGCAGTCTGCTTTAGCTCCTTTTCCAGGTAGCACTAGTCAGATAAAATAGGTGTACTGGCAACAACGGAATGTAGCGCAGCCTGGTAGCGCACCTCGTTCGGGACGAGGGGGTCGGAGGTTCGAATCCTCTCATTCCGACCAGACCGGCATGGATTGATTTACTTGCCCACCGTTTTTATTCGCAAGGCTTTGGCCGTTTCACGTACTGCCTCTGCCTCGGCTTTCAAACGCGCTACCTCTTGCGGAGACAAACGCTCAATATTCGAATAGTCGAGCTTCCAGCTTGGCTCCTCACTCCAGATGAGCGGCGACTGCATCGTGGTTCGAGGTCCAACCGCAGACTCTAATAAACGCAATGCCAACTCAAAATTGAGGGCGCGTGACTCTGGGTCATTTGGTCTTGCCGCAGCATTGCCCAGAGGAAAATCACTAAAGAGCATGCGCGGCACACCGCAGTACTCGACAATGTCTTTCGCGCTGGACATCACCACAGTGGCTATCCCCGCAGACTCTAAGGCCCTGGCCAACAGACTTTGGGATTGATGGCAGATCGGACAGTTGGGGATCAATACCGCAACATCGACCGCATCTGCTTGGCACATGGCAATAATGGCGGGCGCATCGATCTCGAGGGTATGGCGCTGGCTACGATTACTGGGTAATCCATAAAAACGGGGTGAGAGCGCTGCAATTCGGCCCGATTGCTGAGCGGCCTGCGCCGCCTCATAGGGAAACCAGCATTCGCTATCGCTCATATTGGCATGCTGGCGATCAATCCCAACATGCGCGATGCGTAAATCCGGCTTACTGGTCATTGAGCCTGCGTAAGGCTGATAAAACTTTGCACTGGCGTTGTATGCTGCGCCTGCACCTTGCGGACCCTTATCTGCCTGATAAGGCGCTGCCGTTGTCACCAAGGCTAACCTAGATGCGCTCAGCGGTTTTTTAAGCGGCGCAAACGGAGCATCGATGTAATGCGCCCAGACATAGGGATTTTCATAGCCTAAGCCTAAGTAGTAGCTTCGGGTGCGCATCATGTAACGCACGGGTTGATCGAATTCCGGTGCAAAACGGATTTCAGTGGGAGTCGCAGACTGGGACATAACCGATCCTTGATAAGATAGAACGCATTCAATACTGAAAACAAAAGGAATTCATTATGACGCAATGGGTACGCTATCAGCACCAAGGTCAAATTGGCTTTGGGCAAGTTCAGAACGATCAAATCACGGTTTACAGCGGCGACTTGTTTTGCAATCCTACGCCAACCGGCGCCACACTAAAACTATCCGATATCGTGATTGATATTCCCTGCGTGCCAACGAAGATGGTTGCGCTCGTTGATAACTTCCATGCCCTGGTGACCAAGCTTGAGCATGCAGTACCAGCAGAGCCGCTGTATTTCTTAAAATCGAATACCTCTTTTTTGGCTGCCAATCAAACCATTCGCATGCCCAAGTCCTACTCTGGCAAAGTGGTGTACGAAGGCGAAATCGGCATTGTGATTGGGCGGCGCTGCCAAGGCATTAGTGAGGCTGAAGCTGCTTCTGCTATCTTTGGATACACCTGCATTAATGACGTCACCGCCATTGAAATCCTCAATCGCGATCCCGGCTATGCCCAGTGGACGCGTTCGAAGAGCTTCGATACCTTTGGTGTCTTTGGTCCCTACATCACCACTGGCATCGACCCCAGCCAGTTGCATATTAAAACGATCTTGAACGATCAAGAGCGCCAGAATTATCCGGTAGCCGATATGATTTTCCAACCCGCCAAATTAGTGAGTTTGATTTCCCACGACATCACCCTAGAAGTCGGCGATATCATTGCCTGCGGGACCTCGGTTGGCGTTGGCTCGATGAAGCCTGGCAGCAAGGTCAGTATCGTGATTGATGGTGTTGGGCAACTCGACAATACATTCGAGTAAACATGCGAAGCTCATAAAAAAGCCTCAAGGCATTGCTGCTTTGAGGCTTTTTTCTTTACTACCAAACTAACTCTATAACGCTCTAGAAATCCACATTACTGAATCAGTCAGGTTTAATACCCTGCCGCAAATGGCAAAGCCAAACTGCCATTGGAAGCTTGGACGTTTTCATCCAGCACTTTGGTTAGTGCAAAAACCGTACTGAGGCATGGTGTTGGGATCTTAGTGATCTGACCGAGCTCGATAACCGAACCGAGCAAGGCATCAATCTCAAGGGAACGACCGGCTTCTAAATCTTGCAGCATGGATGTTTTGTGCTTACCGACTTTTTCAGCACCACCAATGCGGCGTTCGATATCCACCCGGAAAGTAACGCCCAGTTTCTCGCCAATGGTTTGTGCTTCGGCCATCATGTTGCGCGCGAGATCTTTGGTTAACGGATGCTGACAGATTCCTTCAAGGTGCCCATGGGTTAAAGCGCTGATCGGATTGAAGGTCATATTGCCCCACAGTTTGAGCCAAATCTCAGCGCGGATGTCTTCTAGAATCGGCGACTTAAAACCAGCAGCGCCCATCAACTCGGAAACCATCTTTGCGCGATCAGATACGGAACCATCAAGCTCACCAATTGGGAAGCGTGTTCCTTCCACATGGCGAATCACGCCAGGGGCTTGGGTAAATGTAGCGGGATAGACCACACAACCCAGAATATTGTTGGGATTGATGGTGCGCATAATGAGGCCGCCCGCATCCACCGTCTCAACCGAGTGGTCTTGATACTCACCAGGCAGCTTTTGAAAGTACCACCACGGAATGCCGTTTTGCATGGGGATCAAGATCGTGTCGGGGCCCATGATCGCCGCCATATCGTGCACGACAGGCTCGACTTGGTGGGCCTTGACCGCCAAAATAATGATGTCCGGCTTACCAGCATCGGTAATCTTTTCAACTGCAGTAACCGTAGCATGCAAAGGCTCTGGCTCTTCATTGGTAATGAGTGCCAGCCCTCTTTCCTGAATTGCTTTTAATGTGGCTCCTCGGGCGACCACAGTTACATCATTGCCAGCTCTCGCTAACATGACAGCTAGGTAGCCGCCAATGGCTCCACCTCCGCCGATCACACAGATTTTCATAACAACTCCATAAGAACAATAAATTTTTCATTGCGCCCATCGTAGGCAACTGCTTCTGTGAGATCTCGCACAGCGGATCAATCACAGCAAAATACAAATTATTCAACCTGCACTTAACGCAGTGCAGAGCGGGGGACTAGACCACCGAGCAGCATCCCAACGATGCTGGCTAAGAGTCCCGCCAATTGCGGCGGTAAAGTAGCTTCAGGAACTAATATCTCAGCCCCAATCCAAACTGTCAAGCCAAAAACAACGGCAAGCAGGCCACCCAAGGAATTGGCCTTAGACCAGTAAATTCCGAAGGCAAGGGGAACAAATGCAGCTACTAAAGTGACTTTATAGGCACTTTCGACCATCTTAAAGATAGATAGCTCCGAATTCATCGCAAATAAGGTCACCGCCAGTGTGAAGAAAAGGACCGTAATGCGCATAATCTTTAGCAAACCTTGATCACTTAAGTTCTTATAAAACCCGCGCACGATGTTTTCCGCAAAGCTGACGGACGGCGCCAGTAATGTTGCACTTGCACAACTTTTGATTGCCGAGAGCAGTGCGCCAAAAAATAGAATTTGGGCAAACACCGGTGCATGCTCGAGTACCAGCTTAGGCAAAATCATTTGCGAATCGGTATTGATGTAGCGCTCTACCAAACCCGGATCGATTAAGGTTGCCGAATAAGCTAAGTACATTGGTACAAACGCAAAGATGAAATACAAGACGCCGCCCAAAATCGAGGCCTGCACTGCGATGTTGACATTCTTGGATGAACTAATGCGCTGAAAGACGTCTTGCTGCGGGATCGAGCCCAGCATCATGGTGCACAGTGCGGCTGTAAACCCAAGGATCGATACCAGATTCATGTCAGGCCAAAAAGAGAACTTGCCAGCTGCAGCAGCATGCTCAATGACAACTGTAAATCCACCCGTGAGCGCAGTCATTTCACCACTGATGTAGAGCATCCCAATCACAATCACAATCATCTGAATGAAATCCGTAATTGCTACCGACCACATGCCGCCAAACAGGGTATAAATCAATACGCTACCGGCACCAATGATCATGCCCAGATTTTCGGAGATGGCGCCATCCGACACCACATGAAAGACCAGGCCCAGCGCTTTAATCTGCGCAGCTACCCAGCCCAAATAGGACATGACGATGCACAAGGTAACCAAGACCTCGACGGTGCGACCATACTTTTCACGAAAGAAATCACCGATCGTGAGCATCCGGCGGTTATAGAGGTGCTTGGCAAAAAACAGGCCCACCAAGATTAAACAGAGTGCCGATCCAAATGGGTCAGCGACTACTCCGCCCAAACCCTCTTTAATAAACTCGGCTGGAATGCCCAAAACCGCCTCCGAACCAAACCAGGTAGCAAAAACCATGGCGGTGACAATCGGTAGGGGCAGACTATGGCCTGCTGCTGCAAAATCGGCCGTATTTTTGACGCGCATAGCAGCCCACAGGCCGATGCCAACCGAGATTACCCAATAGATGACAACAAACCAAATCAGCACGGCAAAGCGCCCTCATTCATAATTTGGACAAATTATATGGCCATGTTACTTATGGCAAATATGTTTCTTGACGACCCCTCAAGCACCCCCTCTGACATAATCCCAGCATGAGCAAGGCGCACCCCCAATCCATGGCCGACATGGCTTACCAGCAGTCCATTTTGGGGGCGGTTTCCAGAACCTTTGCCCTCACCATCCCCCTGCTGCCAAAGGCGCTCGAAAACGTCATCGGGAATACCTATTTACTGTGCCGCATCATCGATACAATCGAAGATGCCCCTACGCTGAGCATCGAAGCAAAGCGAGATTTGTCTTCCTTGTTTCTGGACGCTGTTTTAGGCAAGCAATCGGTTGATGCATTTGTGATCCCTTGCCTAGGTGCGCTTGAAGAGCACTGCAATACAGACGAGCGTGATTTGATTGCCAATACCCCAACGGTACTGCGCATTTTTCATGGCTTTAATGCAAATGAGCAAGCCGCAATTAGCCGCTGCGTTGAAATTATGTCGAACGGCATGCTGCGTTTTCATGACAAACAAACCTTAGCGGGTTTACGCGACCTGCCGGAATTTGAAGAGTACTGCTATGTGGTAGCCGGCGTCGTTGGTGAAATGCTCACTAGCGTCTTTGCTCTGCACTCACCAGCCTTTGCTCGGGCGATTGCTGGTAAAGAATATCTGGCGATTGGCTTTGGTCAAGCCTTGCAGATGACGAATATCTTGAAGGACTCACCTGAAGACAGCGCGCGTGGCGTCTCCTGGAAACCCCAAGGCTACAGCCAACTCGCCTTGCTGGCCATTGCTGACCAGAAGTTAGCAGAAGCAATGGACTACATACGCCTGATTCCGTCAGATGAGGTGGGCATTCGGCGCTTTTGTTTTTTAGCCCTTGGATTAGCTGTGCTCACGCTCAGTAAGATTGCCGATCGAAACCATTTTTCTCGGGGGAATGAAGTCAAGCTGCCTCGCAGAACAGTCTGGCTTTTTTATTACTTCACATTGATTGCTGCGCGTTCCGATTATGTGATGCAGCAATTTTGTACGATTGCAGGAAGGCCAATTAAGCGCGCCCTTCGTGATTGAGAAGCCACAGCTTAATATCGCGATAAAGGCCGGGCGCATCCTGTCCCATAAAACCACCTAGATTGGCTTTCGCAACAACCCGGTGGCACGGAATTACCAGGGGAAAATAGTTGGCGCCACACGCACCACCAACCGCGCGAGCGCCCGAATGCAAACGGGCTGCAATTGCCCCATAGGTAGTCCTTTCGCCTGATTGCAGCTGTGCAACCGCATCCCATACCCGCTGCTGAAACGCAGTGCCTTGGGACTTTAAGGGCAAATCAAATACTGCTCTAGGATTTGCAAAATATGCACGGCATTGCTCCTCTACCAAAGCTGCTAAGGCATTGCCTGGCGCTTTATGCTTTACCGATGCAGGCAGATAACGGATGCAGGCAAGCATCAAACTGCCATCAACCATTTCCGTAGTGATACCAAGGCATCCAAACGGCGCAGCAACCACACATTCATCGCTCTGGTGATTGGATTGTGGGCGAGTGGAGGCTAGGTTTGTCATTGGGGTCTATGGTATCTGACAGGTAATTCAATTGCAGCCGATAGTACTTAAGGCGAGCAATCACTACAGTAAGGCCGAGCACTTCTGAGCGCTCAATGCATGGTCTCTTACTTCAACATTGTTCAAGGTACTGTATAAATTTGACTACACAACATGATGACTTTACGGTTATTCGGGTATGGCAAGCCATTGTTACCCAAGCACTGCATGCGCGCGCAAGCGATATTCATGTCGAAGCCCTCGAACACAACACTGTCATTCGGATCCGTGTTGATGGCGTATTGCAAATACTTCAAGTCCCGATAGCAGTCGAGCACGAACGCATCATTGCCCGCATCAAAATACTGGCCAGATTGGATATTGCCGAGCAGCGCATTCCCCAAGACGGAAGACTATCAGTGGGGCTCAATTACACGCACCCCGATATCGATTGCCGTGTATCCATACTGCCCACACTGCATGGGGAAAAAGCCGTAGTACGTTTATTACCATCCCCAAGTAATGAATTGGACTTGAGTTTGCTTGGCTTGCATTTACCACAATTGGCGCACTTCGCAGATGCTATTACTCAGCCCGATGGCCTGATTCTCGTTACGGGGCCCACTGGCAGCGGCAAAACCCGCACACTCTACAGCTGCTTAAACCAATTAAACACCAGCGGCCGAAATGTATGCACCATCGAAGACCCGATCGAGATCCGTCTTGCGGGCGTCAATCAGATTGCCTACCATCCAAAAGCGGGCTTGGATTTCAACGGCATTATTCGCGCGCTGCTGCGGCAAGATCCCGATGTCATCATGATTGGTGAAATTCGCGATGCGGTAACGGCTGAACTGGCCATGCAGGCTGCGCAAACCGGCCACTTGGTATTGAGTACCTTACACACCCGCGGCGCTCTGGCGAGCATTCAACGGCTGCGTAGCCTAGGTATAGCGGGTGATGTGTTGCGGGCTTGCCTGCGCTGCGTTAGCTCGCAGCGCTTGGCACGTCAAATCTGTTCCGAATGCCATGCTGAAGAGTCAATGGACGGCTGCCTGCAGTGCGGCGGAACAGGCCTATTTGATCGGATTGGCATCCATGAAGTTTTACCCTTTACGAGCACCATCGCCAATCTATTTGAGAGTACGGCCACTGCCGCTGACTTAACTGAGCAATTTCAGAAAAACGGTTTTCAAGACATGCGCTCTGCTGGAATGGTCCATGTTGACAATCACCGTATCACCCTTGCCGAGCTCCATGCACAGCTAGGCTCCTGGCATTAATCATGGCCCTTCGAAAACAAGAGCAGCTGTATTTTGTTGAACGCATGTTGGTGTTACTTGATGCCGGATTACCATTATTGGAAAGTATTACGCTCATGCAACAATCGGCTTCGCCTCGGTGGCAAAAAGTGATGTCATTCATTGCGCATCACTTACAGCAAGGTGAGCGCTTCTCACAATGCCTATCGATGCAGAACACGGTTTTTGATCCGGCCTTTATCGGTCTAATCCGCGTCTGCGAAGAGTCCGGCGAAATCAATCTTGCCCTGCGCACCATCCAACAGCAATTGCACACCCAAATTGAATTGCATCGCCAGATACAACAGGCCCTAGCTTATCCCTTCATTACTCTAGGCTCGGCATGCTTACTCATGATTGCGATGATCATCTGGGTCATACCCGTGTTCAGCGACGTATTTAGTCACTTCAATGCACCTTTACCCTGGTCGACGCAATTGCTTCTCAATGCATCGGAGCAATTCATGCTGTACTTGCCGGTAATGGGTAGCGGGATTGCGCTAACTTTAGTAAGTGGTTCAGCGCTATGGCTGCATCATCCGGGGTTTCAGAGGCGCTGTGATCAGTACCTATTACGGATTCCGGTAACAGGGGATCTGTTTCGCCAGTCGGCCTTAGCCTGTTGGTGTCGTAGCTTAGGTTACTTGATGCTGGCTGGCTTACCTGTATTAGAGGCCATGCGCATTACAGCGCAAACCTCAAATCAGTGGCTTTGCCATGATCTCAGTGCGCACATCTTTAAATCGCTTGCCCAAGGGTGGTCTTTTGGCGAAGCCTTGCAACGCGCCGATCCGCGCCAGCATTTTTTTGATCACGAGACAGCGCAACTATTGCAGATTGGTAGCGCTAGCGGCTCCTTGGCGGCCATGCTGAGTAGTCGTGCTGACGCCATCGAAAAGCAGCTAACAAGTCGACTCAAACTATTGAGTCACAGCCTAGAACCTATACTCGTCGTATTCGTAGGACTTTTGATTGGTGGATTGGTGATAATCCTGTACTTACCAATCTTTAACTTAGGGCAAATTGTTTGACTGATCTCACCTTACTGGCTGATGTGATTCGCTATGGATTAATTCTGCCCTTGGCCTATGTGGCCTACGTGGATTTTCGAACGTTTCGGATTCCGGATGCCATCACCTTTCGGCTGATTGCTGGCGGCTTACTCTTTAATTTCTTTGTGGATGTGCGCTTTTGTAGTCCGCAAGAAGCCATCCTCGGTGCGACGGTTGGGTTTGGATTTTTCTGGGGATTAAATTGGCTGTATCGCGCCCTTAAAGGCCGTGATGGCTTGGGCATGGGGGATGCAAAACTACTGGCGGCGCTGGGTGCTTGGCTGGGCTGGCAAGCCTTGCCAGGTATTGTGTTGCTATCCGCGCTGAGTGGCTTGCTGGGTGGTCTGATATGGCTTTACTGGCAGAAACAAGGGCGTGCGCAAGCCTTTCCATTCGGACCCTTTTTGGCGTTTGCTGGCATTATTTACCTAATATGGCCTCAACTCCTGCGCATTCCACCCTCACTGCACTAAAAGGACAAATTCCGCTCATTGGATTAACGGGCGGAATTGGGTCTGGCAAGTCAGCGGTAGCCCAGCGCTTGGCTGAGCTCGGGGCAACGGTGATCGATTCGGACCAAATTGCCCATGACATTACTTCCCCGCATGGCGCTGCGATTGCCCTAATTCGAGCTCGTTTTGGCCCTGAATTGTTGGCTGCCGACGGATCTCTGGATCGACCTAAGATGCGGCACCTTGCATTTAATGACCCAAGTGCACTTCAATCCCTAGAAGCCATTACTCACCCCCTCATTCATGCTGAAACCCTGCGGCAAGCCAGCGAGGCTCATGAAAATGGTGCTTTGTACTTGGTTTTTATGGTGCCCCTCTTGGTCGAATCGGACTATTGGCCTCAGACCATTGATCATCTGGTCGTGGTCGACTGCCCTCCAGAGCTGCAAATTGCACGGGTCATGCAGCGCAGCAAGCTGGACCGTAGCCAAATTGAGCAGATTATGAGCAAGCAAGCATCACGCGAGGATCGACTAGCGGCGGCGGATACGATTCTTCTCAATGATGGAGGTCTCGATACGCTGATTCCCCAAATCGATTCCTTGCACCAACTGATCATCAAAAATGGGCTCAAGCCCAGTAATTCCTCATAGAATAGATTCCGTGATTGTTTATGAATATCCTTTCAATGAGTTGGTCCGCAATATGCTCCGCTTGGAGTATTTGTTTGGGCGCTATACCCATTTTGCTAAATCGGATGACCCCGAGCTGCACCAGTGCGCGATTGCAACCCTATTTGAGTTAGGTGACATTGGCGCGCGCGGTGATATTAAATCACTGCTCTTAAAAGAATTTGAGCGTCAGAAGCACGCGCTGCATGGCCTCAAATCATCGGCAAAGGTAGATCAGGCGATATTAAGCCAAGCGCTTTCTGAAATCGATGGCGCCTCTACACACCTCAATCAATCGCTAGGCAAACCCAATACGGCGATTACCGAAAATGAATGGTTGAATGGTATTCGTACGCGCCTCTCGATACCAGGCGGCACCAGTCCGATTGATCTGCCGAATTTTCATGCATGGAAATGCAGCGCACCCGGTGACCGGCGTGAGCTACTTCAGCATTTCATTGCGCCCCTACTGCCATGGAATGAATCATCCCAATTATTTTTAAAGTTGCTGCGTCAGTCGGGGGAGTCACGTGATGCAGTAGCACACCAAGGCGCATTTCAGCAGGCACCATCTGGAAAAGTTTATCAACTGATGCGCATTGGGGTTGAGGACGATTCCGTCTTTTCCGAAATCAGTGCAAATAAATACTTGTTATCTGTTCGTTTCTTAAAAAGCGAACGGGACAAGAAGCCTCATCCCATTCTGGAAGACATTCCATTCAAACTAACTTTGTGCCAGTTTTAATCTCGGCATAAAACTGCTTTAGCTGCTGAATCATGGGTAATGCTGCCGGCAATAGTGGATCCACGCTAAGCTGATCACTCTTTAAGTCTTGCCACGATAGGGCTTGGTTTTCACACCCGGTGGGCTCGCCAGTCCAATCCCGAATGATGCTAACGTGAATGCGCACATAGGCATGCGGATAATCATGTTCAACCGTCATTAAGTCGACGCTCCCATGAATGGTGATACCGAGCTCTTCTTGGAGTTCGCGCTGCAGCGTTTGAAAGAGAGTTTCGCCTGCTTCGACCTTGCCACCCGGAAATTCCCAATAGCCCGCATAGGGCTTACCGATGGGTCGCTGACCCATCAAAAAGCGCTGCTGCGAATCGAGCAAAATACCGGCTGCCACCTCGGTTACTGGGCGCCGAGCATCACTCATGGGCGCTCAGGCGTGCGTGCCTGTCCAGTGTTTTGCAAACTGCCATGCAACCCGGCCCGAACGCGAACCGCGCTCCAATGCCCAAACCAGAGCCTCAGATCGAGCAGCCTCAATTTGGGCATCACTCACGCCAAAATGCCGCAGCCAATGCGCGACGATAGCGAGGTATTCATCTTGCTTGGGTGGATAAAAAGAAAGCCATAAGCCAAAGCGTTCCGATAAAGAGATCTTTTCTTCCACTACCTCACCCGGATGAATTTCGCCATCGTCATCGTGGTGATACGTATGGTTGTCTCTCATGTATTCGGGCAATAAATGGCGACGATTAGATGTCGCATAAATCAAAATATTATCGACCTGAGCGGAGATCGAACCATCTAAGGCTGACTTCATTGCTTTGTAACCAGACTCACCTTCCTCAAAAGAAAGGTCATCACAAAAAACGATAAAGCGCTCTGGGCGATCGGCTAGTAAATCGGTTATGTCTGCTAAATCTGCTAAGTGCTCTTTTTCAACCTCAACCAAGCGTAGACCATCTTTTGCAAAGGCATGCAGGCTGGCCTTAATTAATGAAGACTTACCCGTGCCGCGCGCACCGGTGAGCAAAATATTATTGGCTGGTTTCTTTTGTACAAAGTTACGGGTATTTTCTTTAATCGCATCGCGTTGACGATCAATGTGCTGCAGGTCTTCATACGAAATATCGGCAACGTGTTTTACGGGCTGTAAAAAGCCAATACTGCCAAAGATGCTATCGCGACGGCGCCAACGAAATGCGGTTGATGATTTCCACTGCGCCTCATCCAATGGTTTTGGAAGAAAGGTCTCAAGATGACTGAGTAATCGATCTAGTTTGTCGTTCATGGGATTAAGAGCGGTAATCGGCGTTGATCGAAACGTATTCATGCGATAAATCACAGGTCCACATGGTCTGCTCGGCAGCGCCACGGCCTAAATCGATTTTGACAGCAATCTCAGTAGCCTGCATCACGCGTTTTCCATCTGCCTCTTGGTAGCTGGGATTGCGTCCACCATCTTTTGCGACCCAAACGTCACCTAGCCAGAGCTGTACTCGGCTCACGTCCAGATCGGCAATCCCGGCATACCCAATGGCAGCCAGAATGCGGCCTAAATTGGGATCACTGGCAAAAAAAGCGGTTTTCACCAAAGGTGAGTGGGCTACTGCCTCTGCAACCAGACGGCACTCTTCGTTCGTCTTGCCACCAACCACCTCAATTGAAATAAATTTTGTAGCGCCTTCACCATCGCGCACGATCATTTGCGCCAGTCGGCGCGCAAATGCAATGAGCGCAGATCGCACAATGGGGTAACTGGCATCGGCCGTACTATTGATCTTTACTGCAGAAACGCCAGTCGCCATCACAATAAATGAATCATTGGTACTGGTGTCGCCATCGATCGTAATGGCATTAAAGGAAAGGTCGGCTACTTCTTTAGTTAGATTTTGCAACACCTCTGGCGCAAAGCCAGCATCCGTTGCAATGAAGCCCAGCATCGTAGCCATGTTGGGATGAATCATGCCGGCACCCTTACAAATGCCGGTGAGTGTGATGAGTCCATCTGGCGTAATCACGACTTGCGACAGGGCCTTGGGCTGAATGTCCGTGGTCATGATCGCTTCCGCTGCATCGAACCAGGCATCGTCAGTTAATTTAGCAATGGCGCTTGGCAGCGCAGCAGTCAGCTTTGCAATCGGCAAGGGCTCTAAGATGACGCCGGTGGAGAAAGGCAAGACTTGCTCTGGCTGAATATCCAAGGCTGCCGCCACGGCGCAGCAGGTCTCCAAAGCATCGCGCATCCCTTGCTCGCCGGTGCCCGCGTTGGCATTACCGGTATTCACAACCAGTGCACGGATCCCACTGTTCATTTGAGCAACCCAGTCTAAATGGGCTCTGCATAGCTGCACTGGGGCTGCGCAAAATCGATTTAAGGTAAACACTCCGGCTACCTGCGTACCAGGACTCAGTGTGATGACTAAAACATCTTTGCGATTGGCTTTTTTTATCCCCGCCTCGGCAATACCCAACTGCACTCCAGCAACTGGGCTCAGCGCAGAACGTTCCGGCAAAGGCAAATTGACTGGCATGATTAACTCAAGGCACCGCAGCAGGCTTTGTATTTTTTGCCACTACCGCATGGGCAGGGATCATTGCGGCCAACTTTAGGTCCTGAGCGAACGGGGGCGAGGACGCGTTCAGCAGGTTGTTCGCTCTCGGCAGTATCAGCACTCACATCGGCGTGCTGATATTGCACTTCCTTAATTTGACTCATGTCTTCATTAATGGATTCCGAAGCAGCATCTAACTCGTCGGCAGTCCGAATTCTGACCGCCATGATGCTCTTCACCACATCGTTCTTAATCACACTTAAGAGTTCGCCATACAGCTCAAATGCCTCGCGACGGTATTCTTGTTTTGGATCTTTTTGTGCATAACCCCGCAAATGAATGCCTTGGCGCAAATGATCTAAGGCGGCCAAATGCTCACGCCAGTGGCTATCTAAGCTGTAGAGCATGACTGAACGCTCATAGCCAGCAAATGACTCGCGCCCCGATAGCTCTACTTTGCCGTCATACGCTGCTTTCGCGGCGGCCAAGGCATGTTCGACTACGTCCTCTGCCTCAATCGAGTCAGCCGACTGAACTAGGCCAGTTAAATCAACGCCGAGGCCCCATTCATTGGCCAAGCTATTTTCCAGTCCTGATAAATCCCACTGCTCTTCCATCGACTCCGCCGGAACATACAACTGGCAAAAGCTGCGCAGCGCATCCTCGCGTAAGTTGGCGATTAAATCACCGATGTCTTTGCTCTCAAGTACTTCATTGCGTAAGCGGTAGGTCTCTTTACGCTGGTCGTTAGCAACGTCGTCATACTGCAACAGCTGCTTCCGAATATCAAAGTTGCGGGCTTCCACCTTACGCTGTGCAGACTCGATTGAGCGCGTGACCATCCCAGCTTCAATTGGCTCGCCCTCTGGCATCTTTAAGCGATCCATCACGGCACGCAAGCGATCGCCTGCAAAAATACGCAAGAGCGGATCATCTAAGGACAAGTAAAACCGCGATGATCCTGGATCGCCTTGGCGACCAGATCGACCGCGCAATTGGTTATCAATGCGGCGACTCTCGTGGCGCTCGGTGCCAATAATATGCAATCCACCCGCAGCCAATACTTGGTCATGCAGACCCTGCCACTCATCGTGCAAGACTGCAATGCGCGCCTCTTTATCAGCAACCGCTAAATTGCCATCGGCCTCCATGAGCGAAGCTTGCTTCTCGACATTGCCGCCGAGCACAATGTCAGTACCACGACCGGCCATATTGGTCGCAATCGTAATCATTTTGGGGCGGCCTGCCTGCGCAATAATCTCAGCTTCTTTTGCATGCTGCTTGGCATTCAAGACCTGATGCGGCAACTTCTTCTGATCCAATAAGTGCGAAATCAGCTCCGAATTTTCAATCGAAGTTGTACCCACTAATACAGGCTGACCTCGGCCGTAGCATTCTTCAATGTCTTTAACTACGGCAGCGTAACGCTCTGCGGATGTTTTATAGATCTGATCTTGGCGATCGGTCCGCTGACTCATGCGGTTGGGCGGAATAACGACGGTCTCTAAGTTGTAGATTTCCTTGAACTCATAGGCTTCGGTATCCGCAGTACCGGTCATGCCAGCCAACTTACCGTACATACGGAAATAATTCTGGAAGGTGATGGTTGCTAAGGTGCGATTCTCACTCTGAATCGGTACCCCTTCTTTTGCCTCTACTGCTTGGTGCAATCCATCTGACCAACGACGGCCCGTCATTAAACGGCCTGTGAACTCATCAACAATAATCACTTCTTGGTTTTGAACCACGTATTGTTGATCGCGGTGTTGCAAGCAATGTGCTCGCAGCGCCGCATAGACGTGGTGCATCAAGGTAATGTTCTGGGGTGCGTAGAGCGAATCACCTGGATTTAAAACGCCGATTTGCGCCAAGATACTCTCGGCTTTTTCATGGCCCGTCTCGGTTAAATAAACCTGTTGGGTTTTTTCATCAACCCAGTAGTCGCCTGGCTTTTCAACGCCAGTACCATCGGATTTTTCTTCGCCAATTTGCCGCTCTAAGTGCGAAGGCAATTGGTTCATTTTCAGATAGAGGTCAGTATGGTCTTCTGCCTGCCCTGAAATAATCAGTGGCGTGCGCGCCTCGTCAATCAAGATCGAATCGACCTCGTCAACAATGGCATAAGCTAAGCCGCGCTGAACCCGCTGTGCAACGTCTTGCACCATGTTGTCGCGCAAATAATCAAAACCAAATTCATTGTTAGTGCCGTACGTAATATCGGCTGCGTAGGCCGCTTGCTTTGCCTCATGATCCATTTGGGATAAATTGATCCCAACCTGAAGGCCCAAGAAGTTATAGAGCTTGGCCATCCACTCGGCATCGCGCTGCGCCAGATAATCGTTGACCGTAACCACGTGAACGCCCTTACCCGCAATCGCATTGAGGTAAACAGCCAAGGTTGCAGTCAGGGTTTTACCCTCACCCGTACCCATTTCAGCAATCTTGCCTTGATGCAGGGCTAAGGCGCCCATAATCTGCGCGTCAAAATGGCGCATTTTCATGACGCGGCGGCTAGATTCGCGGACTACAGCAAACGCTTCTACAGTGAGGTCATCCAAGGATTCGCCAGCAGTGAGGCGCGATTTAAATTCGGCTGTTTTTGCTTGAAGCGCAGCATCATCGAGCGATTGCAAGGTAGACTCAAGTGCATTAACCTTGAGAACGACTTTGCGGTATTGCTTTAAGAGTCGATCATTTCGACTGCCAAATAGAGTTTTTAGAATGCCGATTGCCATGGGATTTTGACCAAAATTAAGCCTTTGAGTTTATCACCCGAATCCCTTTTTCCCCATGAATCCAAAGCCAAAAACCCCTTATTCTGCCAAGCCCAAGATAGCCCGAGAGTGGATAGACTGCTTGCGCGGCCCAGAGGGAATCAATGGCATTTTGGCGCGCACCGAAGATTTGGCCAAACTCAAAGCCTGCCTGCAACACTGCCTCAAAACCCTTGAATTAGGTCACTTTGGCTCTAAAGTCGAGCCCGTTTGGGCTTCTAGTAAACCGACTGAGCTTTTGCTGATGGTGCCTAATGCCACCATTGCCGCTCGCTTACAGCAGTCTTTACCTAGCTTAATCAATGAGTTAGCGAAAAATGGTCAGAATTGCACGGCCATAAAAGTGAGCCTAAAGCCCGCCCTTCCTCAGTCGGAGTGGGTTATTCAACCCCGGGCACCGGCCAGGGAAAAGCCCAAGGGACTCAATCCCGTCGCCCGTTCAGCGTGGCTTGATTTGCTCAGTAAATTGGAGCCGGAATCGGATCTCAGTAAGGCAGTCCAGCACCTTCTGCAGTCAAAAACAGGATCGCCTTAAAAAAAGAGGGGCTGATTTTCTACGGTGTAAGCCGCTGGTGCTTTATTGAGCGGAAATGACTCTATTGAAAATGCACTGGGGTCTTCAAATAATTTACGTAACAAGGCGTTATTCAGCGCATGGCCTGATTTTTTTGCAACATACGATCCCACAATCGGATGTCCTGCTAAATACAAATCACCAATGGCATCAAGGATTTTGTGGCGCACAAATTCATCCTCGTAACGCAATTCTTCATTATTGAGAATGCGGTGCTCATCTAAAACAATCGCATTATCTAAACTACCGCCGCGCGCAAGGCCAATTTCACGTAAAGCCTCAACCTCGTGCGCGAAACCAAATGTACGTGCGCGGCCGATCTCACTGCGGTATGCATGCTCTGCAAAATCAACCACAAAACGCTGACCGGTTTTATCCACCGCAGGATGCTTAAAGTCAATCGTGAAATCCAACTTGAATCCGAAAAATGGGTCTAGGCGGGCTAACTTATCGCCATCCCGCACTTCAACGGATTTCTTAATCACCATAAACTGACGGGGCGCATCTTGCTCTGCTATGCCTGCAGATTCAAGCAAGAAAAGAAAGGATGCAGCGCTGCCATCCATAATTGGAATCTCTTCGCAATCCACTTCAATCAATACATTATCTAAGCCTAATCCGGCACAAGCGGACAGCAAGTGTTCGACTGTAGAAACACGTACCCCGTCTTTTTGTAAGACCGATGCGAGGCGCGTATCCCCAACCAGCAAGGCATCTGCTTCAATCACGACTGGCTCAGGCAAATCAATACGAACAAACTGGATTCCCGAATTCACGGGCGCAGGCTTAATTGATAAGCTTGCTTTACGCCCGGAGTGCAAGCCAATGCCAACCGTTTTTATCGGATTGGCAATGGTTCGTTGCTTGAGCATGATCGCGTTTATAAATTCGGGGAATCGATGAAACGAATAACTGAATTACAGCTGTTTTAAGACCGAGGCAGCATCGCTCACCTCAAACTTACCTGGAGCTTCGAGGGATAGTGATTTCACTACGCCGTTCTCCACCACCATGGCGTAACGCTGCGAACGAATTCCGAGTCCGCGCTTGGTTAAGTCAAATTCCATACCTAATTTGCTGGTGAACTCAGCACTGCCGTCACCCAGCATACGTACTTTTTTACCTACATTGAGATCACGTCCCCATGCACCCATGACAAATGGGTCATTCACTGCGACACACCAAATTTCATCAACGCCCTTGGCTTTGATGGCAGCGAACTGGGCAACATAACCTGGCACGTGTTGTGCAGAGCAGGTTGGTGTGAAAGCACCGGGCAAAGCAAAAATCACGATTTTTTTACCAGCAACTAACTTCTCTACTTCAAACGCATTAGGACCAATGGCGCAGCCTTCGGTTTCTTCATTCAGAAACTCATACAAGGTGGCGTTCGGTAGTTTTTGTCCAACTGCAATCATACAATCTCCAATTCAATAGTTATCAATGGGTGAGCCAACGCAAGCGCAGGATTCGTCGTCCGGAGGGGCGCTGCGCTGGCATCTCTCATAACACTATTGTATTGAGCAATTCATCAGTCGGCCTGTTTACGCAGAAAAGCGGGGATTTCATAGAAATCCGCCCCTTTATCTAGCATGGTTTTGGCCTGTGGCGAGCTATCTGCGCCCAAGCTTGGCGCACTAGAAGGCTCTGAACGAGACCGAAATACTCGGGGTAAATCATATTTGCTGTAGTCGACCCCTGCTGGCTGGGCTGATGCTGCTCCAAACGCATTGCCACCGCTCGAAGCTATCCCTGCGCCAGAACCTACCGCCGAAATAGTGGAATCCATGCCTGCCATGCTCATTGCCGCCGATGGGCTAGATGGCGCAAAGCTATTTAAATCAGCCATCGTAGGCATTCCATCGTGCGTACCCGTTGCTTTGCGCCAAATTACTTCTGGCTGGCTTTTTTGCATCGCTTGGGGATGATTCAGGCCAGTCGCCACCACTGTAACGCGCAGGGCATCACCCAAACCATCGTCGTACACCGTGCCAAAGATGACCGTGGCATCGTCCGCAGCATAGCCACGAATGGCCGCCATGACTTCACGTGTTTCCGATAGCTTAAGGGAGCGGCTAGCAGTAATGTTGACCAAAACACCACGTGCACCCGATAGATCAACGCCTTCTAATAAGGGTGATGCTACTGCTGCCTCTGCCGCCAAACGAGCGCGGTCCATTCCAGAAACAGTAGCGGTGCCCATCATGGCCTTGCCCTGCTCACCCATGACTGTCTTCACATCTTCAAAGTCAACGTTGATCAATCCTTGGACATTGATGATTTCAGCAATACCTGAAACGGCGTTATGCAAAACATCGTCGGCGCAGGCAAAGGCCTTATCAAACTCGGCATCCTCACCCATGACTTCAAACAGCTTCTCATTAAGAACAACGATGAGCGAATCGACATAGGCCTCTAATTCATGCGCTCCTTCTTCTGCCACTTTTAAGCGCTTCACGCCCTCAAAATCAAATGGCTTACTAATGACGCCTACCGTCAAAATTCCCATTTCTTTGGCAACTTGCGCCACGATGGGTGCCGCGCCTGTACCGGTTCCGCCGCCCATACCAGCGGTGATAAATACCATATGCGCGCCCTGCAATGAATCTGCAATGCGAGCGCGGGCCTCTTGTGCCGATGCTGCGCCAACTTCTGGTTTTGCACCTGCGCCAAGACCGCTTGATCCCAATTGCAAGTTAATCGATGCCGCGGAGCGCTGTAATGCCCCTGCATCCGTGTTCATGCAAATAAATTCCACTCCATCGACACCGCGACGAATCATATGCTGGACAGCATTGCCACCAGCGCCTCCGACTCCAACCACTTTAATAATGGTCTTGCCGGCTGTATCTTGATCTAGCATTTCAAATTCCATAAACCCTCCTGAGTTACTTAGTTACATTAACGACGACGAAAAAAACTTAAAAATTACCCGTAAACCATTCCTTCATTCGCGAAAAAGCACCTTGAAAAGAGCCAGATTGCGATACGCGGCGACCGCGCATCAGCTGCGCTTGACCTTCCATTAAGAGTCCAATGCCCGTTGAAAAACGTGGACTGCGCAATACCTCATGAAGATGGCCGCGGTACTCTGGTGTTCCAATCCGCGCAGGCCTCAAAAAGACCTGCTCTGCTAACTCAACCATGCCAGGCATCAAGGACGTACCTCCCGTCAGAACAATGCCCGACGAAACCATGCCCTCATAGCCTGAGTCACGCACTACGCCTAATACCAAGGTAAATAATTCTTCGACGCGTGGCTCAATCACCGCAGCGAGAGCCTGCTTTGAGATGGGGCGTGGCTCACGATCACCCACACCAGGTACGTCGATCATCGCAGTGGAATCCGCCATATCTTGGCGGGTAATTCCATAATGAATTTTGAGATCTTCTGCTTCCACCGTTGGGGTGCGCAATGCCATTGCAATGTCATTGGTAATTTGATCGCCCGCAATCGGAATTACCGCAGTATGGCGAATCGATCCCTGACTATAAATCGCAATGTCAGTTGTGCCGCCACCAATATCAACCAAGACCACACCAAGCTCTTTCTCGTCATCCGTGAGGACTGCAAGGCTAGATGCAAGGGGTTGCAGAATGAGATCATTCACTTCTAAACCACAGCGTCGAACACACTTCACAATATTTTGGGCCGCACTCACGGCGCCAGTAACGATATGAACCTTTACTTCTAAACGCAGTCCACTCATACCAATTGGCTCACGAACATCCTCCTGCCCATCGATGATGAATTCCTGAATCAAAATGTGCAGAATTTGCTGATCTGTCGGAATGTTGATGGCCTTTGCTGTTTCCAGTACGCGCTCGACATCCGTGGAGCCAACCTCTTTATCCCGAATGGCAACCATGCCACTTGAGTTGAAACTGAAAATATGATTCCCTGCAATACCAGTAAATACCTGAATAATGCGACGATCCGCCATAACCTCGGCTTCCTCGAGCGCCTTTTGAATCGATTGCACCGTGGCCTCAATGTTGACCACAACGCCCTTCTTTAAGCCCTTGGACGCAGTTTGTCCAACGCCAACGACATTAAATTGCCCATCTGCTTCGAGCTCAGCAACCAAAGCAACTACTTTTGATGTGCCAATATCAAGACCGACCAAAAGGTCTCGGTTATCCTTACTCATCAAATTTCCTCATGATTAAATTCACCGTTGTGCTCCACTCTTTTTTGCATCTAGCTCTGACTTTTTATTAGTCGCACTAGCAAGATGTACTGCAAATCCATTGCCATAACGTAAATCAATGGCATCAACACGGCCCGTCAGTCGCTCTTGCGCCTTGGGCCAATATTCAATGAGGCGAGCAACACGCTCTTCAGTTAAGGCTTTGCCTTGGGCTTCCTCATCACGGCCAAATTCAACACGGATGCCATTGGATAATTTCACGCTCCACGAATACCGATCCGACAAGTTGACGCTAACCACATCGACATTCCACGGCGAAAACCAGCGGCTCGCTTTTTGGTAGAGCTGCATGACTTCTTTACTCGAATCATTCGGTCCGGATACTTCGATTAAAAGCGAAGGATCATCTACCTGAGAAAGGCTACCGCTAAATACTTCGCCAAAGCCATTCATAAACTTTTGCTCACTGCGGCCGCCCCAAATCGCAAACGGCTTTTGCTCTTCAATGCTGACGGCCAGACCATTGGGCCAAACTCGCCGAACACTAGCGTGCCGTACCCATGGCAGATCTTCAAATGCTTCTTTGATGTTTTCCAGACGCACTGTAAAAAAGTTACCTTGGACTTGCTCCAGCACTTGATTTTTTACTTGGGATAAATTGACGTGCTTGACAACCTGCCCTGGTAAGGGCTCAACTTGCATTTGGCGTAAAGCAAAAACAGGCCGCTGGCTCAACCACATCAATCCTGCAAGGGTTGCCAGCAGAAAAAAGAGACGCATTAGCCAACGACTCACTTCAGCCATGCGTGCAGGATTATTCAGCAAGGGCGTAGACATACCCAGGACAAAATTGAATGAGCGCTTCGTTAAATTACTCATTGTTTTGGGTCCATCGTTTGACTCAGCAACCACAACACTAAATCGGCATAACTCACACCCACTGCTTTTGCCGCCATCGGCACTAAGGAATGGGATGTCATGCCGGGGGATGTATTCATTTCCAATAAATATGGCGTGCCATCGCGGCTATCCAACATCACATCCGCACGGCCCCAGCTACGACAACCCAATGCACGGTACGCAGCAAGGGCTAGGGCTTGAACCTTTTGGTTAATGGCCTCATCCAAACCAGTAGGGCAACAATATTGCGTATCGTTTGAGAAGTATTTATTGTGGAAATCGTAATTGGCATCCGGCGGAACAATCCGAATCACTGGCAGTGCTTCAGCACTTTTCCCCTCACCCACTAATGGGCAAGTCAATTCATCGCCAATAATGCAGGTCTCTGCAATGACTTTGGTATCTAAAGCAGCTGCTTTTGCATAGGCACCAGGCAATTCTTCTACGGTTTTAACTTTGGTTAGCCCCAATGAAGAACCTTCATGGACCGGCTTGACAATCAAAGGTAAGCCTAAGTGCTTTGCTACTGAGGTCCAATTACTCTCTGGTGTCAGCTCTTCGAAGTCAGGCGTTGATAAGCCGTTACTGAGCCAGATTTGTTTGGTTGCAATTTTGTCGATGGATAGTGCAGAGGCGAGTACGCCACTGCCGGTATACGGAATTTCCAGCAAGTCGAGCAATCCCTGAATCGTGCCATCCTCGCCATAGCGGCCATGCAGTGCAATAAAGACACGATCAAACCCTTCATTCATAATCTCAGTGGGACTGCGCTTACCGGGATCAAAGGCATGTGCATCAACGCCTTTTTCCAAAAGGGCGCTTAAAACACCATTCCCGGATAAGAGCGAAATTTCGCGCTCACCTGATCTACCGCCGAGCAATACCCCGACCTTACCCAAGTTGCTCGGCTTTAGCTTGGCAAGATCAATCTTGACGCGCTCTCCCCAGGGCATTGTGCGGTTAAGCATGCTCTGCTCCCGATAAGATAGCCGGCAAAGTGGATATGGATCCGGCGCCCATCGTAATAACCACATCGCCATCACGCAGCATGGTGGTAATCGCCGCAGGCATATCCGCTACTTTGGATACATAAGTAGAGTCGGCATGCGCAAGCGATGCTGACTTAGCTTCAGCGTCATTGTTGCAGGTTGCTTTAAAGAGGCTCTCACCATCTGCGCCCTTAATGCGAGGCTCTCCGGCGGGATATACGTCCGTCAATACCAGGGCATCGAAGCCGCGTAACACATCCACGAAGTCACCAAAACAATCGCGTGTTCGGGTATAGCGATGGGGCTGAAATGCTAAAACCAGTCGGCGACCCGGATAGGCTCCCCGTGCTGCCGCCAAAGTGGCTGCCATTTCAACCGGGTGGTGTCCGTAATCGTCGATTAAGGTAAAGCTTCCGCCCTTTGCTAATGCAATATCACCGTAGCGTTGGAAGCGCCGACCAACGCCACTAAATTCGGATAAGGCTTTAATAATCGCTTCATCGCGTATGCCTAATTCAGTAGCAATACCAATTGCAGCAAGAGCATTGCGCACGTTATGCAATCCTGGAAGATTGAGCTCGATTTGTAACGGCCCAGGCTTAGCACCATGACGTCGAATCGTACGGCGCTCTACCGTAAAACGCATCCGCGTTCCGTCCGCCTGAATGTGGTGCGCGCGGATATCGGCATCATCGGCAGTACCGTATTTCAAAATGGGTTGCGATACAAAAGGAATCAGATCCCGCACGTTGGCATCGTCTGCGCACACAATTGCAATGCCATAAAAGGGCATGCGCTGCGTAAATTGCACAAACGCCTGCTTGAGGCGCGACATATCATGCTGATAGGTATCCATGTGATCAGCATCAATGTTGGTAATAACTTCCATCGCCGGGAATAATTGTAGGAATGAGGCATCCGATTCATCTGCCTCGACCACAATAAAGTCACCTTGTCCCAGGCGTGCGTTGGCATTAGCTGAGTTGAGTTTTCCGCCAATTACAAATGTGGGATCCAGTCCCCCTTCAGCCAGCACCGAAGCAACTAAACTGGTAGTAGTGGTTTTTCCATGCGTTCCTGCAATGGCAATGCCTTGCTTTAAGCGCATGAGCTCACCCAGCATTACCGCCCGCTGAATAATCGGAATGTTGGCAGCGCGCGCAGCAATCACCTCAGGATTGTTACCGGCGACGGCCGTTGAAATCACCACCGCCTCAGCAGTGCCAACATGACTAGCCTTATGGCCAATCTGAATATCGGCACCTAGCCCGCGCAAGCGTTTTGTTGTTGCGCTTTCGGCTAAATCAGAACCTGAAACCTGGTATCCCAAATTGAGCAGCACTTCGGCAATGCCGCTCATGCCAGCGCCGCCAATACCGACAAAATGAATTTGCTGAACAATATGCTTCATTGGGTTACTCCTGCAGTTTCAGCGCATATGGCCGCCACGCGCTCAGTTGCCTGCATCTTTGCTAGTGCGCGGGAACGCTCTGCCATTGCCATCAAATCGGGGCGGCGTACACTTTGTAACCAAGCAGCCAGTGCGCTCGGATTGAGCTCAGTCTGTGGCCATAACTTAGCCGCGTTTGCTTTTGATAAAAACGCTGCGTTCGCAGTTTGGTGATCGTCAATCGCAAATGGAAATGGCACGAAGCAAGCCGCAACACCACAGGCGGCAATTTCAGAGACAGTCATTGCGCCCGAACGGCATATGACGAGATCGGCTGCAGCATACGCCTCTGCCATATCGCCAATAAAAGCACGAACATCTGCTGTAACTCCACTCTCTGCGTAGCGTTGCTTGAGTTCAAGGACGTGTTTTTCACCCGCCTGATGCAGCACCTGTGGCCTTTCTTCGGCAGACATCAGCGCAAGCGCCGCAGGTATCGTTTCATTCAGAGCAGCGGCGCCTAAACTACCTCCGACAACCAACAATGTGAGCGGGCCAGTTCGCGCGCTATACCGCTCGGCAGGCGATGCGATTGATTCAAACTCACTGCGAATCGGATTACCAACCCACTCGCCTTCGGCCAGTGTATTGGGAAATCCCGTCAGCGTTTTAGTGGCAATCTTGGAGAGATAGCGATTAGCGCTGCCAGCAACCGAGTTTGCCTCATGCAAAACGAGGGGGCGCTTCAGTAAGGCACTCATTAATCCACCGGGAAAGGTGATGTAGCCGCCCATGCCCAGCACGACACTTGGCTTGAGCCTGCGAATAATCTGCCAGCTTTGTAAGCATGCTCTTGCCAAATTAAAGGGCAGCATCAACTTGGTCAGCGTGCTTTTGCCGCGCAGGCCGCCAAAATTAACTGCCTCAAACGCAAACCCGCGACTCGGTACCAAACGGTATTCCATGCCAGAAGCATTACCTAGCCAAGCCACCTGCCAGCCACGCGTGTGCAGAAGCTCAGCGACTGCCAATCCAGGGAAGATATGTCCGCCAGTACCGCCAGCCATAACTAAGATGGAGGGCTTGTTCATAACTTGCCTCCCCGCATCAAGACACGGTTTTCATAATCAATCTTGAGTAATACAGCAAGCGCAACGGCATTCATTAAAATCCCAGAGCCGCCATAGCTAATTAAGGGAAGTGTTAACCCTTTGGTCGGTAGCAGGCCTAAATTCACTGCCATATTGATGAAGGCTTGCCATCCAATCCAGATACCAATGCCTTTTGCTACCAAGCCAGCAAAGCTGCGATCCAATTGCAATGAAGTTCGACCAATCAGAAAAGCCCGGCGCACAATCCAGTAAAACAAAAAGATAATGACGAGTACTCCGGCAAATCCGAGCTCCTCACCAATCACCGCCAAGATGAAATCGGTATGCGCTTCAGGTAGATAATGCAATTTTTCGACACTACCGCCAAGGCCGGTACCAAACCACTCACCCCGTCCAAATGCCATAAGCGAATGGGTTAGTTGATAGCCTTTATTAGCAGCATGGTCTGCCGACCAAGGGTCAAGGAATGCAAAGATGCGTTCGCGGCGAAATGGCGAAAGGGCAATGATGATGGCAGCGCTCGTAATTCCAGCAACCACCAAGCCACCAAATAACTTCACATTTATGCCGCCTAAGAAAAGAATGCCAAAAGCAATTAAGGCAATCACCACAAAAGCACCCATATCCGGCTGCCACAGTAATAAAGCGCCAATGATCATGACGGCAATACCCATCGGTACCAAACCCTTCACAAACGAATGGAGGTACTCTTGGCGCTGAACGGTATAGCTCGCAGCAAAAATGACAACGGCAAACTTCATCAGTTCCGATGGCTGGAAATTCATAAACCCAAACGAGATCCAGCGGCGCGCTCCGTTAACGCCTTTACCGATCCCAGGGATTAGGACTGCAATCAATAACAGGATCGTAATTCCGAACAGAATCGGTGCAAGCTTATCCCACGCCTTCACTGGGATCCGAAACACACACAAGCCCACTACCGTCGCAATCGTCAGTGAAATCAAATGCCGTATTAAAAAGTGGTTGCTGCTGTAGTTTTTATACTTTGGACCATCTGCCAAGGTAATGGATGCTGAATAGACCATAACCAAGCCAATCAAAGCTAAAGAAACAACCGCCCATACCAGCAACTGGTCATACTCCATCATGCGTGAGCGCGTTTGCTCTACTCCTGTAACTGCATCACGTAGGCCGGTTCGAAAGCCAGTGATACCGCCGCGGGAGTAGTTCCAAAAGCGATTTAAGTTCATGCGCCTACTCCGGATGGGCAATCTGCCTCAAGGTTGGAGTCCGAAAATTGCATACCTAATTCCTCCACCTCGGATACAAATACGGCAGCACGGTGAACGTAATCATTGAATTGATCAAAGCTGGCGCATGCTGGAGAAAGCAGAACCACATCCCCTGAATCTGCGCGCTCTGACGCAGTTTTCACCGCGACTGCAATCGTTTCACAGCGCTCTACTGAAACGCCGGTTGCCTGGAGCGCATCCGCAATGCGCGGCGCATCTTTACCAATCAATAGAACGCCTTTTGCAAAACGCTGCACTGGATCAAATAAGGGTGAGAAATCTTGGCCTTTGCCATCGCCACCTGCAATTAACCAAATCTTTTTCGCGCCAGCCGTATCGCCAAGGCCATTCAGAGCAGCAACGGTAGCGCCTACATTGGTTCCTTTGCTGTCATCGACGTACTCCACATCTCGAATGACGGCAACACTTTGAACGCGGTGAGGTTCGCCACGGTACTCACGTAAGCCGTGCAGTAATTTGTTCAGCGGCAAGCCGACTGCGCGAGCCAATGCCAAAGCAGCTAGGGCATTGAGGGCATTGTGTTTGCCGCGAATACGCAACGCATCTGCCGGAATTAAACGCTTTAAGCGAAGCGGCTCGGCCTCTGCCACTACCGCTTTACGTCGCCGTTTAGGCTTTTCTAACTCGGCATCCTCATCCACCTCAGCCCAAACTAACCAATCAATTCCACCAGCCTGAGGATCGCGCTCAATGCCAAATGATCCCGGCTCATCAGGCCGACTTGAGCCAAAGTGAATGATCTGCCGATCTTCTAATTGACTGCTCAGCAAGCGATTTAATTCAATCTCATCCCGATTCACAATACAAATACTGCTGGGTCCAAAAATAGCTGCTTTAGCAGTGGCATAGGCCTGCATATCGCCATGCCAGTCCAAGTGATCCTGACTGAGGTTGAGTACGGTTGCTGCGCTCGGATTAAGGCTATAGGTAAAGTGCAATTGAAAACTCGATAACTCGAGTACCCACAGCTCCGGCAGATCATGCAAACCATCGGCGCTATCAAGACAAGCCATTAACTTATCCAATGCTGCGGGGCTAATATTTCCAGCCACTGCCACCGTTTTGCCGGCGCGCTCACACAACTGACCCACTAGCGCCGTTGTGGTTGTTTTGCCATTGGTGCCGGTAATGGCGATGATTTTAGGTTGGTAAGTCCAGCCCTCGTGATCAACTGCCTCGGCAATCGATTCGCGCTCCAGCGCCGCAATACCGCGCGCAAAGAACTCGATCTCGCTCCAGACTGGAATACCTATTTCTTGTGCTGCTGCCAAAATCGATTGCGCTGGCTCTGCAATCGGTGATAGTCCTGGCGATATACCAATCACATCAATGTCATCCAACATACTGGCGTTCCAGCTACCGAAGTGCACGTCTGTTAGACCAGCAAACTCCAGTTCGCTCAGTTGTGCCCGTTGTTTTTCATTGAGGGTGTTTCGCTCGCGCGTATCAACCAAGCGGGTTTGCGTGCCATGACGCAAGCACCACTTCGCCATTGCGATTCCAGACTCACCCAGCCCCAGAATTAAAAAGTGCACTGGCTCAACTGAAAGCACTTGCGCTCTACTCAGCTCAGGGCATACAAAAGGATTTTTTACATGGCGCATCGTGTACTGATTACCGTAATTTCAAGCTTGATAAACCAACCAACACTAACAAAATAGTGATGATCCAAAAACGAACAACGACTTGGGTTTCACGCCAACCACCCAGTTCAAAATGGTGGTGCAGTGGTGCCATCCGAAAAATGCGGCGTCCTTCGCCATAGCGTTTTTTGGTGTATTTGAACCAAATCACTTGCATCATGACCGACACTGTTTCGGCAACAAAAATACCGCCCATCACAAACAAAACAATCTCTTGACGCACAATGACCGCAATGGTTCCAAGCGCGCCACCGAGGGCCAAAGCGCCAACATCACCCATAAAAACCTGCGCAGGATGGGTGTTGTACCAAAGGAAGGCAAGGCCCGCTCCGCCCATAGCGCCGCAGAAAATCATTAACTCACCCGCACCAGGAATGAATGGAAACAACAGATACTTAGCGTAGATTGCGTTACCCATCACATAGGCAAATGCGCCCAGTGCCGCCCCCACCAAAATCACGGGCATGATCACAAGGCCATCAAGGCCATCCGTTAAATTGACTGCATTACTACTGCCCACAATGACTAGGTAACTCAAGATGATGAAACCCATCACTCCAAGTGGGTAGCTCACTTCTTTAACAAACGGAAGATAGAGGTTTGATTTTGCCGGGAGGTCCAATGAAAAACCGCTCTGCACCCAGTCAATGAACAACTGCAGCACCTTTAAGTTATTGACCTCAGACACAGAGAAAGCCAAGTAAATTGCAGCAAATAATCCAATCACGGTTTGCCAGAAAAACTTTTCGCGTGAAGCCATTCCTTTTGGGTCTTTGTGGGCAACTTTACGGTAATCGTCTACCCAACCAATCAAACCAAAACTAAACGTAACCAGCATCACAATCCAGATGAATCGATTGGTAAGGTCAGCCCACAAAACACATGAGGTAAAGATGCCAATCAGAATCAGCACACCACCCATAGTTGGGGTTCCGGATTTGACTAAATGCGTTTGTGGCCCATCGGTACGAACCGCCTGACCCATTTTTAACTCAGTCAATCTCCGAATAACCCAAGGGCCCGATATCAGTCCAATCAACAATGCCGTCAATGTCGCCATGACCGCGCGGAAGGTAATGTAATTAAACACGCGGAAAAAACTGTAATCATCTTGCAACCACTGCGCCAAGATTAAGAGCATGCTTTAACCTCCGCCAGCGTATCTTTTAATGCACTTACTGCTCGCTCCATACGCATAAAACGCGATCCTTTTACTAGCACTGCATAGGGCTGAGATACAGAGGCGCCTTCAGAAAATAAATCCGCAATGGTCGCCGCCCGTGCGTTTAAGGCATCAATGCTTTCAAAATGGATCGCTGCATTACCACTTCCTACGCGCCCATTGAATTCATTAAAACCCCGCACTGAAGACTGCGTTTGCTCTCCTAGCGCCCATAAGTGTGCAATGCCGCGCTCTGCTGCATACGCGCCCACCTCATAATGAAACTCGGGGCCTTTTGATCCCACTTCGCCCATATCACCCAGCACCAAACACGTTTTTTGGCTAGCCCGACTGAGGGCATCAATTGCAGCGCGCACTGAGTCAGGGTTGGCGTTATAGCTGTCATCAATCAACAGGCAAGCGCCCAATTGGCTTGCCATCATTCGGCCACTGACTGCCTGAAATGATTCCAACCCAAGACGGATAGCCTCTAGATCTACCTTTGCAGCTAAGGCTACGGCTGTGGCAGCAAGTGCGTTACGCACATTGTGCTCACCGAGCACAGAAAGTTTTACTTGGACAAGGCCTACACTTGTTTTTATCTCAAGCCTACCGTCCGCAAGAAGAGTGCCGCTGACTACTGCCGGGCCATTGAGCGCAAAATCAATAAAGCGGCGCCCATTGGCTTTTTTGCGCCAATCGCTACTGAACGGAGTATCTGCTGGGAAAACCGCAATACCATCTGCTGATAGTGATGCGATTGCATCCGCATGCTCATGCGCAACCGCATCCACGGTCTCCATGAATTCTTGATGCTCGCGCTGGGCATTGTTAATGAGTGCAATTGTTGGCTTGGCAATCTTAGTAAGGTACGCCGTCTCGCCAGGATGATTCATTCCGAGTTCAATCACGGCCAATCGATGGTGCTCGCGCAAACGCAATACCGTCAGCGGCAGCCCAATATCATTATTCAAATTGCCAGGCGTAACTAGGGTTGCTTCTTTGCCTACTGCCGCACTAAAGATGGCTGCGATCATCTCTTTCACGGTAGTCTTGCCATTGCTGCCCGTTACTACGACCAGCGGCAATGTAAATTGCTGTCGCCACGCTGCAGCAAAGTCACCTAAGCCAATGCGCGTATCGGCAACGCATACTGCGGGAAGTTGATTTGGGCATGCTTTCTCATCTTCAATTAGTGCGGCACTTGCTCCGGCAGCACTGACCTCGCCTAAGAAATGATGCGCGTCAAAACGCTCGCCCTTAAGTGCAATAAAGAGGGATCCGCTCTCAATCGACCTACTATCCGTAGAAATGGAATCGATTGGATGGCTTTGCGCCGCCACCTCAGAAATATTGATCAATTTACTGGATGGTAAAAATGCATGAATTTGGCCTAAGGTAGTCATCGCCATCAGACGGATCCTCCACTGGCCAATAAAACATGTTCTTGATCTGAAAAATCTATTTTTCTGCCATTAATCTCTTGGCTTGTTTCGTGACCCTTGCCTGCAATCAATACAACATCATTCGCTTCTGCGTGCCGAACCCCGCTGAGAATTGCTGCTGCACGATCTAAGATGACTTCCACTGATTTGCCACTACTCATTCCAGCTTGAATATCGGTGCTAATTTTTTCTGGATTCTCGGAGCGTGGGTTATCGCTAGTCAAAATAGTATGGTCTGCTAACTCTGAAGCAATCCGGCCCATGAGCGGTCGCTTACTCGCATCGCGATCACCGCCGCAACCAAAAATACACCACAGCTTTCCAGCTCGCTGGCTTGCGATGGGACGCAATGTACTCAATACTTTTTCTAGTGCATCTGGCGTATGGGCATAGTCAACAATAACCAGTGGACCCGTGCTGCGTGAGTTGCCAAGCACCATTTCCATTCTTCCACTGACTGGCTTTAAGAGTGCCATGCGCTTACCTGCCTCGAGCACGTCCATGCCACTAGCCAATAGGCAAGCCCAGACTGCGAGGCAATTGCTCAGATTAAAGTCGCCTACAACCGGAACACTGACTTCAGTCTTACCCAAGTCTTGCCACTCAAAAGCGCCCTGATAACCATAATCTTTAAACTGTATGCCACTGGAAAAAATAGCATGCAGTCGCTGACCGAATTTTTCAAAGCCAGCAAAGGCCTTGCGGTCAACCGCATAGCCCCATACTTGGACGCCTGTCTTTGCCAACATCTGCATGGCTAATTCACGGCCCAAAGGGTCTTCCAAGTTAATGACCGCATTCTGTAAACCGGGGAACTGAAACAAACGAAACTTGACTGCTGCATATTCCGCCATACTGCCGTGGTAATCCAAATGATCTTGACTCAAGTTAGAAAACACAGCAGTGGTGAATTGAACACCATTAACGCGCCCCTGCTCTAGCGCGTGAGAAGAGACCTCCATGGCAATGTACTTTGCATTAGAGTCTAAAAGTGCTTTGAGTTCGGTTTGTAAGCGCGCAGCATTTGGTGTGGTGTACCCGGTAACCTCCAAGTGCCCTGGAAAGCCAATACCTAAGGTACCAATCACAGCTGCACGCGACTTAGGGCGATCTAAGACTTGAGAGAGCCATTGCGTGATACTGGTCTTCCCATTGGTTCCAGTTACTCCAAACACCGTCATTTGAGTGCTCGGTTTGCAATACCATTCGGAGCAAATTGGCCCAGCATGGACCGATAAATTCTCAAGCGCAACACAACGTGGATCACTCAAGGCTGGAATTTCTTCTAAATCCCTTGGGTCATAAATAACAGCAGCAACTCCCGCATCTAAAGCATCGGCAATATAAGGGCGGTTATCCTGTATGGCAGTACCATGCCCCACTCGGTACGCCAGGAAAACATCACCTGCCTTGATTTGCCGTGTATCACTAATCATGCGAGCAGTTGGCAAAGCCAATTGCCGCAAGTGATCGATGGCTTGTTCTGGCTTAATCAATGTAACCATCATTGCGTTAACACGACTCGTTGAATTGGTGCTGCTGAACCAGGCTTAATTGCATCATCCCGCTGCACCATATTTTTAACTGCGCTATCCGGTGCAACATTCATTGCGCGAAGCGTTTCAGAAACGATGGTTGAAAAAATAGGCGCCGCAACTTGGCCGCCATAATAGCCATTTGCAGTGGGCTCATCGACCATCACTGCCACCACAATACGCGGGGCACTCATCGGCGCAATGCCTGTGAAATAAGCCAAGTATTTGTTGGTTGCATACCCCTTACCCGCTGCCTTATGGGCCGTACCTGTTTTGCCGCCAACACGATAACCCTCAGCATGGGCTTTAAGTGCGGTACCACCTGGCTCGGTTACTGATTCCAGCATGCTACGCATCTCGATTGCTGTTTTTGCCGAGATAACGCGCGTACCGGGTTTGTAGTCTGGGCTATGTTCTATGGTCACCGGAACCAACTCGCCATCGCGAGCGAAGATGGTGTATGCGCGGGCCATCTGAAAAAGGGATGTTGAGATACCGTAGCCAAAGGCAATACGCGCTTGATCGGTTGGCATCCATTTTTGATGGGGATGCACTCGGCCCGCAACCGCCCCAGGAAATCCAACCTTAGGCGCCTGACCAAATCCAACCGCAGTAAATAAGTCCCACATTTCACTGGCTGGCATATTCATGGCTAACTTAGAGGTGCCAATATTGCTGGATTTTTGAATTATCTCTGCCACCGTCAACGATGGATAAGGGTGGGTATCGGTAATTGGCTTTGGTCCAACCAAATACTTGGCACCGATCGTCATTACTGTATTGGGACTTACTTGTCCCTTTTCCATTGCTAGCGCAACGGTAAATGGCTTAATGGTTGAGCCCGGCTCAAACGTATCGGTCATCACACGATTACGCAACTGTTCGCCACTTAATATCTTGCGGTCATTTGGGTTGTAGCTTGGCCAATTGGCGAGCGCTAAAATTTCCCCGGTCTGTACATTGATAACAACCGCCCCAGCGGCTTTGGCGCGATGCTTTTCAACTGCATCTTTTAAGGCGTTGTAAGCAATGTACTGAATCTTGCTATCAACCGAGAGTTTTAAATCCTTACCGTTCTGCGGTAACTGCAAAACGCCCATATCTTCGACAATGCGCCCGAGGCGATCGACCACGACACGCCGCTTACCGGTACTCGCAGCCAAATCGGTTTCACGTGATAACTCCATTCCCTCTTGTCCGCGATCTTCTACATTGGTGAAGCCAACAACGTGCGCCATTGCTTCGCCTTCGGGATAAAAGCGACGAAACTCATTATTTAATCCAATACCCGGAATTTCTAACTTGCGGATTTGCTGAGCTACTGCAGGATCAACCTGCCGCTTTAAGAAAACTTGGTTACGTTCATCTTTTAATTTTTTTCGAACATCGACTTCGCGCATCTCCAGCAAGGCAGCAAGCTGTTTGATTTTTTCATCCGATAAATCTTTGGGAATCGTATCGTTATAGGCAATTACCGCCCTTGCCTCAAGGCTAGTTGCAATAACCTGGCCGTTGCGATCTAGTATTTTTCCACGACTAGCAGACATCTCTAGCTCACGCTGCGTTCCCTTGACTGCTTTGGCTTCATAAAAGGCATTGCCAGGTCCCTGAATCCAGAGTGCGCGCACGACCAAAGCAGTAAATGCTACAAACAACATAAACAGCATTAAGCGCGACCGCCACATAGGCAGGCGCAAGACTAAATTAGGCGTGGTTGAAAATCCGACTCGCTTCACCGATCTTCTCGCAGATAAATGGTTCGATTGGGTGAGATAGGACTCATATTGAGTTGATTGCGAGCCACATCCCGAATCCGTGCTGATTTCGATAAATTGCGTTGCTCGTATTCAAGGCGAAGCCATTCTTGATTGAGTTTGCGCTCCTCTATTTGCGCCCGCTCAATTGCAGTAACTAACTTACGGCCACGCTGCTGTGCCGATACGAGCGAGAGCGCACAAATTAATAGCAAGGCCAGTAAGGTTAGGGTGGCGCGATTCATTGGCTCACCTGTCGTCGGTAAATAAGGCCAGCCTCGAGGCTACGTTTTTGCGCTACTCGCATTACCGCTGAGCGTGCGCGTGGATTCTCACTGACTTCACTACTACTTGGCTTAACTCTAGCAATGAGTTCTAAATCCCCTTGTGGCAAATCTTTTGCGCGAATCGGCAAACCGCGTGGCACCTCGACTGCTGAGTGCATTTGCATAAACTGCTTGACGATACGGTCTTCTAAGGAGTGAAAGCTGATGACAACCAATCGTCCGCCCGGCTTGAGTAAATCCAAGGCTGCTTTAAGCCCAATGGCTAAATCATCCAATTCTTTATTAATGAAGATGCGTAGCGCTTGAAATGTCCGCGTAGCTGGATCTTGGCCTGGCTCGCGTTTTTTAATAACGCCAGCAACTAAGTTAGCTAACTCCATGGTGGTTGCTAAGGGCTGATTCAATTCACGGCGCGTAACGATCGCTTTCGCAATTGGTAAGGCAAAGCGGTCTTCCCCGTAGGTTTTAATCACGTGCGCAATATCATCGACACCTGCTTGATTCAGCCACTGCGCCGCCGTCAATCCCGTTGTGGTATTCATACGCATATCAAGCGGTCCATCGCGACGAAATGAAAAACCCCGCTCGGCCTCGTCGACCTGTGGTGAGCTGATACCTAAATCGAGTAGCACTCCCGCTACTGATACGGGCTCGGCATACTGCGCCATGCTGGCGAAGCTGTTGTGAATAATCTGAAAGCGTGTGTCGCTTATTTTTTTCGCCTCTGCAATCGCTTGCAGATCTTTGTCGAATGCAATCAACTGTGCATCGTATTGAATCGCCCCCAACAGTGCTCGCGAATGGCCGCCGCGCCCGAAGGTGCCATCGATCAGAATGGATTTCTCGGGCGATTCTGCTTGCAATAAAGGGCTTTCCAATAGTGCAGTTACCGCCTCGGCCAGTAAGACTGGGCGATGAGTCTGATTCATGCGGCCCTGTCATTAATAAGTAAATTGTTTGAGGGCGTCCGGCACACCTTGCATCATTGCGGCCTGCTCTTTTGTTGCGTACGTTGCTGCATCCCATAACTCAAGGTGACTCCCCATACCAAGCAGAATGACTTCACGCTGAATGCCTGCAGCAGATCGCAGTTCGGGGCTCACTAAAATTCGGCCCGCACTGTCGAGATCGAGTTCGGTTGCATTGCCTAGAAAAATTCGACGCCACCAATGGGCATCCATTGGTAATTGCGCTACACGTGCTCGAAATGCTTCCCACTCGGGGCGTGGAAAAACCATCAAACAGCCATCGGGGTGTTTTGTTAATGTGACTCTTCCCTCACCTTGTACGAGCAAGGCGTCACGATGCTTTGCCGGCACAGACATGCGGCCTTTTGCATCTAAATTGAGAGCTGACGCACCTTGAAACACCATTTACCCCACTTTTTCACACTTCTTCCCACTTTAGAGGAATGAATTCGGAGGGTCAAGTCTTTTAGTGGTTTTTTTTGGATTTTCTCTAGTGTTTACAATCACTTAGCGATGACTATTCACCTAAGCATCAGAAAAATAGTCACCCGAAACAAGGGCTTGCAAAATATACTTAAGAAGGTATCTTAGATATATTACTTAATTATCTAAATTAATACTGTTTATATGTACAGTATTAATAGACTTGGAGTAAATAATATCGCAGTTTTATTGGGTTTATATAATCAAACCCGATTTAGACCCTATATGCTGCCGTGGTCATAATTTTGGATATGGCCTCCATGGCATTTTTGATAGGTTGAGGCAAAGGCTGGCCGCCCGCATCCCATGCCGATTGTCCGTGCTCAATTTCATCCATGCGCATTTGATCCACGATAGCGCGTGAACGGAGATCTGTTTGTGGCAAGGTTTCAAGATGGCTATTGAGGTGTTTTTCCACCTGCTTTTCAGTTTCTGCAACGAAACCCAGACTCCATCGATCGCCCGCTAAGCCAGCTAATAGGCCGATGCCAAAGGATCCGGCATACCAGATTGGATTTAAATAACTGGTGTGCGAGCCGAGCTCAGACAGGCGCTCTTCACACCAGGCCATGTGGTCCATTTCCTCCTGCGCTGCATGGTCGAGCATGGCACGCGTTTCTGGGCTACGTGCCACGATTTTTTGCGATTGGTATAGGGCCTGGGCGCAGACTTCGCCTACGTGATTAACCCGCATAAGCCCGGCCGCATGGGCCCGCTCAGCAGCATCAAGGGTGGCTGTATTTTCTGCTGTCGGCATGGCGCGATGAGCCTGAGCGCCGCCAGCAAGGGATCGCAAGGCGACGTCAAACTCCGTAATCAATCGGTCCAACAATGACATAGGCATAGTTAAAACTATACCGTTACTTCCGCCTTCATGTGTTGCTTTGTCTTAAGACCGAGTTCGGCCAGGAGTGCACGATCTTCCTCGGCTTCTGGGTTACCCGTTGTCAGTAATTGATCGCCATAAAAAATGGAATTGGCGCCCGCCTGAAAGCACATCGCTTGGACGGCTCGGCCTAGCTCTTGCCTTCCGGCTGATAAACGCACCCGGGCTTTGGGCATGGTGATGCGTGCCACGGCAATGGTCCGCACAAACTCCAGCGGATCCATCGGCGGCTGATCAGCCAGTGGCGTACCGGCTACCGGAACCAAGTGATTAATCGGCACGGACTCGGGATACGGACTCAAATTCGCCAAGCGAGCAATAAAGGCAGCGCGCTGCTCACGCGATTCACCCATACCCACAATGCCACCACAGCACACCGACATTCCAGCAGCACGAACATGGGAGATCGTATCCAAGCGATCCTGATAGTCACGGGTCTTAATCACTGAGCGATAAAAATCTTCGCTGGTATCCAGATTATGGTTGTAGAAATCCAATCCCGCGCCCTGCAGCGCCTTAGCCTGTTCTGGCTCCAGCATACCGAGTGTGGCGCAGGTTTCGAGGCCCAGGGCTTTGACACCCCGAATCATGGCGGACACCTTTTCAATATCACGGTCTTTGGGTTCACGCCAGGCTGCGCCCATACAGAATCGATTGGAGCCGGCGGCTTTGGCTGCTTTCGCCGCCTCAAGCACTTCCTCCAAGTCCATCAATTTATTAGCCTTAACATCGGTGTTGTACCGCGCCGCTTGGGGGCAATAGCCACAATCTTCTGGACAGCCACCGGTCTTAATGGATAGCAGGGTAGCCAATTCCACGTCACCCTCGGGGAAATAAGCCCGATGCACCTCTTGGGCACGAAAAAGCAAATCATTAAACGGCAAAGCAAACAAGGCTTCGACCGCTGCTACTGTCCAGTCACCCTCAGAAACACTTGCTTTGGCGACCGATGCCGACACTGCTTGAATCAGGGGTTTTTCGAGGACTTGACTGTGGGACATAAGGAAATTCCAAAAAAGGTGGGAATAAGCCATAAACATAACAGATGAATCCACTTCAAGCTGAAAACTAATGGTCAAATATCACTCATGACGACATCGGTAAGCCAGATCAAACCAACGGACGAGTGGATTTCGCGCAGCCTTGCGTCGGTCTGGCACCCGTGCACACAAATGAAGCACCACGAGCACATGCCCTTGGTGACGATTGCCAGGGGGAAGGGTGCTTGGCTGTATGACGATCAAGGCAAGCCTATTCTGGATTGCATCAGCTCTTGGTGGACTAATTTATTTGGGCATTCCAACCCGTTCATTAATCAACGTATTCAGGCTCAACTCGAAAAAATAGAACACGTGATGCTGGCAGGGTTTACACATCAGCCCGTGATCGAGTTATCAGAGCGCCTCTCCGCTTTAACGCAGCATCGCTTAGGGCATGCTTTTTACGCATCGGACGGGGCCTCTGCGGTGGAAATTGCTTTAAAGATGAGTCACCACTATTGGCAACTCACCGGCAAGCCTGAGAAATCCCGATTCGTCTGTTTGCAACATAGTTACCATGGTGAAACCCTAGGGGCCTTAGCTGTAACCGATGTGCCTTTGTTTCGCTCTGCGTACGGATCACTGCTATCGGATGTATTCACTGTGATGTCGCCTGACAGTCGCCAAGCGCAAGATGGAGAGTCCGCCTCGGAAGTTGCGCTGCGCGCTGCGCATGAATTAGAAACGCTTTTGCAACGGGAACATCATCATATTGCTGCCCTGATATTAGAGCCGCTAGTGCAATGCGCCGGACAAATGGCAATGCACTCCCCAATCTATCTTCAGCGTGCCCGTGCATTGTGTGACCAGTATGGTATTCACCTCATCGCCGACGAAATTGCCGTGGGATGCGGGAGAACGGGCAAGTTCTTTGCCTGTGAGCATGCGGGCATTTGGCCTGACTTCATTACCCTCTCGAAAGGAATCAGCGGCGGCTATTTACCGCTATCTCTGTGTTTGACAACTGACGCCATTTATCAAGCCTTCTATTCGGATGACACGGCCCGCGGATTTTTGCATTCCCACTCCTACACTGGCAATCCATTAGCCTGCGCTGCTGCATTGGCCTGCCTTGATCTGTTTGCATCAGAAAACGTTTTAGAGCGCAATCTGCAGCGCGCGCACGACCTTACCACTGCATTTGCATGGGCCAAAGCAGATGCTCGCATCGAACACGTAAGGCAACAGGGCATGATCTTGGCTTTTGATGTTGTCCACGATGCCTTGAGTAAGCCAGCTGGCTTTGCCCGTGCGGTATTTACACGCGGTATTGAGGAAGGTGTTTTGGTAAGGCCCATTGGCTCTACTGTCTACGTCATGCCACCCTACATATTGAGCGCTGATGAAACCATGGAAATGGGTAAGCGTATTGAGCGGGTAGTGGAAGATGTCTTGCACGCACAAAAACCATGAAGCCCAGCGTAACTCCTTTCACTGCCCTTGCACTTGCGCAGCAACAGCTGGATAGCCTCGATGCCACCCTATTGCGACGACGCCTTAAGCAAACGCAGAGCCCCTGCGATGTCGCAGTCACAGTAGAAGGCCGGCAACTGAAGGCATTTTGCAGCAATGATTACCTTGGCTTTGCGAATCACCCGCGGCTTATCGCAGCAATGGCTGAAGGCGCAGAACGGTATGGCGTTGGTAGCGGCGCTTCTCACCTCATCAGCGGCCATAGCGTGGCACATGACTTACTTGAAACGGAATTAGCCCGTACCCAAACGGAGCATATCCACAATGCGCGTGCGCTTTTCTTTTGCACAGGCTACCTTGCCAATATCACCGCAATTACTGCCCTGGCGGGGTTAGGTTTGAATGCAGTTAATCAGAGCGCTGGTATCAGCATCTATTCCGCTAAGTTAAATCACGCATCCCTCATCGATGGCGTCAAACTGGCAGCGGCACAGACAAAAGCGAGTGTTCATTTATTCGATCACACGAAGCTGGCTGATTTAAACGAAATGCTGCAAACGGATTCATCGGCGCACAAATTGATTGTGACGGACGGTGTGTTTAGCATGGATGGCGACTTGGCTCCGGTCGCGGATCTGCTGGCGATTGCAGAAGCCCACGATGCACTATTGATTGTCGACGATGCCCACGGCTTTGGCGTGCTCGGAAAATACGGTCACGGTATTTTGGAGTACTGCCAAATCCAATCGGATCGCATTGTTTATATTGGCACCCTCGGTAAAGCTGCCGGCGTTAGTGGCGCCTTTGTCTGCGCTCATAAAACACTGATGGAGTGTCTGATTCAAAAAGGGCGGCCCTACATTTACAGTACCGCCACCCCTCCTGCCATTGCGCATACGGTGCTGGCGAGCTTGAATCTGATTGAAGGCGAGGAAGGCCAAGCGCGACGAGCCCACTTAAATCAACTGATTGCCATTTGGCATCACGAATTGCAACTTAAGCACTGGCAAATGAGTTCGTCGAAGACACCGATTCAGCCGCTGGTATTGGGTAGCAATGCGGCGGCGCTATTGGCATCACAGCAATTAGACGAGGCAGGTTATTGGATTCCGGCGATACGCCCACCGACCGTTCCGGAAGGCAGTGCGCGCTTGCGTATTACCTTCTCGGCCAATCACAGTACCCAAGCAGTGCGTGAACTCATTGCCGAATTACAAAAAATAGAAGCCCTCGTTTATGCCTCTAGCGAAACGAAAGCAGTATGAGTCAATTGCGTAACCGTGGATTTTTTATTACGGGCACCGATACCGAAGTCGGTAAGACGCTGATTGCTTCTGCGCTGATTCTCAAAATTAAAGCACTTGCGCCCAATCAAACGGTCATGGGTTTTAAACCCGTCGTTGCCGGAACAAGCCAATCGCCCGCTGGTATTACAGTGAATGAAGACCTGGAATCACTCAAGCTAGCATCTGGCTATCAGGGAAATGCGAGCGATCTATGCTCTTATGTTTTACCAACCCCGGCCGCGCCCCACTTGGTAGCGAATTCGATGGGCACCACACTTGAGCTATCCACCATGCTCTCAGCGTATCAAGCAATCAGCGCAAATGCTGACTGGACTGTGGTCGAGGGTGCAGGCGGCTTTTTGGTGCCAATCAATGCGCATCAGGATTTAGGGGATTTGGCAGAGGCCCTACAAATGCCGGTCATTCTTGTGGTTGGGCTGCGCCTGGGCTGTATTAATCATGCCCTCTTAAGCGTTGCAGCGATTGCCCAGCGCGGTCTTACGCTTGCCGGATGGGCAGCCAATACCATTGATGCGAACATGCCCTACTTGCACGAGAATATCGACACACTACGGGCACGCATTGAAGCGCCGCTCTTAGGTATCGTGAACGCGCTACCGACGGAGTGTCAACACCAAAGCAATCATGCTTACCCATTAGCGGCAATGCAGTTTGCCGCTAATGCGCTTGACTCAGACCGTGTTGCGCGCTTGATCACGTAATACGCGTCGCAGTATTTTTCCGACGTTGTTTTTGGGGAGGCTCTCCGTAAACTCGATTGCACTCGGGCGCTTGTATGGGCTGAGCTGAGTTACGCATACCGCCATAATCCGCTCCGCAGTCAAATCAGGGTCGTCCGACACAACAAACAACTTGACTAGTTCGCCCGATGCTGACTCGATACCGACCACAGCGCATTCCAATACGCCGGGTATTGATGCAACGACATCCTCCACTTCGTTTGGATATACCTTATATCCAGCAACCGTAATCATGTCTTTTTTGCGATCGACGATGCGGAAAAAACCGGCCGAGTCCATGACTCCAATATCACCAGACTTAAAGAATCCATCTGCGGTGATGGCATTCGCGGTTTCTTCTGCTTGATTCCAATACCCCTGCATCACTTGCGGACCGCGGATATAAATCTCGCCCACCTCGCCCGCTGGCAACGGCGATCCTGACTCATCTCGAATCGACAACTCCGTATCGGGCAGTGGATAGCCAATGCCGCCAGTAAATGATTCGATCAAGGGAGTATTACAACAGGCTACGGGGGCGGTTTCGGATAACCCATAACCCTCGGCAATCGCAACGCCGGTTAGCGCTTTCCAGCGATCTGCTACCGATTTTTGTACCGCCATGCCACCACCAATTGTCAAGACCCATTGTGAGAAATCCAACTTGGCAAAGTCAGCGTTATTCAGCAAAGCCTGAAACAAGGTATTTACACCGGGGAAAAAGTTAATCTCTGGAAACTCTTTTAGGATTCCGACCAAATTGGGAACATCGCGTGCATTGGGTACCAAGATAATCTTCGCGCCCAAGCGCATACCCAAAAGACCGCAGCCAGTAAAAGCGAAGATGTGATACAGCGGCAGTGCGCATAAAAAATTCCATTGCTCAATTGGCTTGACCCGCTCAATTGGCCTTAGCCAGGTTTCCACTTGCAATAGATTGGCGAGTAAATTACGGTGCGTCAAAATGGCGCCCTTACTGACGCCAGTAGTACCGCCGGTGTATTGCAACAGCGCAATTGAATTCCCACTTAACTCTGGTCGTACATACTGCGCCCGCTGACCAATTTCAAGTGTTGGCTTAAGCTGAGAGCAATTGAGGTTTGCTGGCAAGGTATAGGGCTCGACCTTGCGTTTAAATGTTCGAATAAAGCGATCCAGCCAAGGGCCGCGCCAGCCCAAGAACTCGCCAATGCTACTGACAAACGCATATTTAATTGGCAGCCCTGGATTAATGCGGAGTGCTTGCTCTAGGGTGTTGCCAAAATGTTCCAAAAATACAATGGCCTCAGCACCGCTATCGCGCAACTGAAACTCCAATTCATGGGCGGTATATTGGGGATTGATACTGACCACCACATACCCTGCGCGCATAATTCCGTATAAGGCAACGGGATATTGCGGCAAATTAGGCAACATCATCGCTACGCGCGCACCCTTGCTCAAACCAATGCTTTGCAAATAGCTCGCGAATTGCAATGATGCCGCATCGAGTTCGCCATAGGTAAGGCCTTTGCCCATGCACCAAAACGCGGTGCGCTCGGCATAACGTGTAAATGCGTCTTCCAAGACCTCAACCAAGGACTGGTGCTCGCTGTAATCCAGCTGTGCGGGGACGCCTGCTGGATATTGGGCAAGCCAAGGGAGGGATGGTGCAGTGTTTGACATAGGTTCCACAATGGTGTTTCCGTACTGTAGCAATATTCGTATTTTTTAGGATTTATACCGTATTGCATTGCAATATGCAGGTGATTTGCCTTTCAGATAAGATCATCCTATGCGATTACTTCCCGAAATCGTCGATTCAGCGGCAAGCATACAAGCCATTCGACGCGACATCCACGCGCACCCCGAGTTGCGCTTTGAGGAAATCCGTACGGCTGAACTGGTAGCAGAAGCGCTGACCAACTGGGGTATTCCGATTGTGCGCGGCTTAGGCAAGACCGGTGTGGTCGGCCGCATTGACGGTGACTTAGGTCCAGGAAAAATGATTGGTTTGCGCGCCGACATGGATGCCTTACCGCTACAAGAACACAATGCATTTGCGCATGCATCGCAACATGCTGGGAAAATGCATGCCTGCGGTCATGATGGGCACACCGCCATATTACTGGGTGCTGCACACTACTTTTCAAGCCACCGCAACTTTGCTGGCTCGATCATTTTTATTTTCCAGCCGGCCGAGGAAGGGGGCGGCGGCGCTCGCGAAATGATTAAAGATGGTTTGTTTAAACAATTTCCATGCGACGCTGTTTTCAGCTTACACAATTGGCCCGGCTTAGCTGAAGGCAGTTTTGGGGTCACCCCGGGGCCAATGATGGCCTCCAGTAATGAGTTCACGATCACTATTCATGGCAAAGGCGGTCATGCTGCCTTACCGCACAACAGCGCCGATCCCGTTCTTGCTGGAGCGCATGTGGTGACAGCACTGCAAAGCATCATTACCCGCAATAAGCGTCCAGTCGACGCCGCCGTGCTCTCGGTTACGCAGTTTCATGCGGGCGAGACCAGCAATGTGATTCCCAATAGCGCCCTGATTGGGGGTACGGTACGCACCTTCACGAACGAGGTGCTCGACCTGATTGAGCGACGCTTAAATGAAGTTGCCGAACATGTTGCAGAAGGTTTTGATTGCCAAGCCGATGTTGTCTTCAAGCGCAACTACCCGCCCATCATCAACCACGAACAAGAAACGCAATTTGCCATCGGCGTCATGCAGGATCTCGTGGGTACAGACAACGTCAATGTCAGAATTGATCCCACCATGGGCGCAGAAGACTTTGCCTTTATGTTGCAAGAAAAACCAGGGTGCTATGTGTTTTTAGGCAATGGTGATGGTGATCACCGCAGCACCGGTCACGGCATGGGCCCCTGCCATCTGCACAACTCCTCGTACGACTTTAATGACGCGCTGATCCCGATCGGTGTGAATTACTGGGTCGCATTAGCGCAAAAATTCCTGGCCAAATCCTAAGCTGCCAGGCAATTCAATTACGAATTTTTAAATTGCGGTGGTCGCTTTTCAATGAATGCAGCCATGCCTTCTTTTTGATCGTCTGTTCCAAAACAACTATGAAAGAGACGGCGCTCAAAGCGAATGCCTTCCGATAAAGGCATCTCGTAGGCCGCATTGATGCTTTCTTTCACCATCATGGTGGTGAGTAGCGGCATGTCAGCAATGGTCTTTGCAATCGCGCCCACTTGGGTGAGTAATTCTGCAGCCGGAAAAATCCGACTCACTAAGCCAGCGCGCTCGGCCTCTTGAGCATCCATCATGCGCCCAGTAAGGCACAGATCCATCGCTTTAGATTTAGAGACTGCTCTCGGTAAGCGCTGCGTGCCGCCAGCACCAGGCAAGATACCCAACTTCACTTCGGGCTGACCAAACTTGGCGCCATCACCAGCAATAATCATGTCGCACATCATGGCAAGCTCACAGCCGCCGCCAAGTGCATAACCATTGACCGCTGCAATCACTGGCTTACGAATTTTCCGAATGGTTTCCCAATTGCGGGTGATGAAGTCCTGCCGATACACTTCATGAAACTCATACTGGGCCATCTTTGCAATGTCTGCGCCAGCAGCGAATGCTTTCTCACTCCCCGTAATAATGATGCAGCCAATCTGGTCGTCTGCATCAAATGCCAATAAGGCCGCACCCAGCTCATCCATTAAGGCATCGTTTAGGGCATTAAGGACCTGTGGGCGATTTAAGGTAACGGTTGCAACTTTGCCATTGACGGCGGTGAGTATGGTGTCGTAATGCATTTTTTTCCTTAAGCGATTGCGATTTTGCACGCATCGTTACGCGCATTTACTTCGGTAATAGTAACCACATCTGACCGTCTTGCTTCATCCTACCCGCAAGCTCTCCAGCGGCATCACCCGTACCCCAATAGTAATCGGCACGAACGCCGCCCACAATAGCCGTCCCCGTATCTTGAGCCATCACTAAGCGGCGCAAGGCTTGCTTACTCAAAGGCCGTGTGGTTGCAATAAAAACGGGTGCCCCAAGCGGCATTGCTTTGAGATCAACGGCAATACTGCGCTCCGCCGTTAATGGCACGCCCAGCGCGCCGATTGGACCCAGATCTGGACTGACGTTGCTCGGTAACTCTTTAAAGAACACAAACCGTGGATTGGCATTGAGCATTTCTTCAACGCGGCGGGGATTACGTTTGGCCCAGCTCTGAATACCCTGCATCGTCGCTTGGCTACGGGTAATTTCACCTTTGTTTAAAAGCCATTGTGCAAAGGACTTAAATGGCTGCTCATTGGTACCAGCAAAACCAAAGCGCAAAACTGTACCATCATCTAATTTCACTTTGCCCGAGCCCTGAATTTGCATGAAGGCTGCAGCTACCGGATCTTCGACCCATACTAGCTCTGAGCCCCGCAATAGATTAGACTCCATTAACTCAGCGCGGCTTGGTCCCGGATTGGGTTTATTGCGCTTCCATGCTGCGGGATAGCCATATAGGGGAACGGTGTATCGCGCGGTACGTACGCGCGAGCCATTCATGATCGGCTCGTAATAACCCGTCACTAAGCCCGTTTCACTGCCAGTGGAGTTACTCCGGATGGCATATGCCTGAAACGCATCTTCGAAATAGCGTCGCACTGCCTGTGGATTCGAGCCAGAAACGGTTTTGGTACGATCGCAAACGCCACTCCATGAGCGCGTGCTATTGCGCTTCACCATGGCCTTGCAACTTTCAAGCCATGCAGACCAAGCCGCGCTTAAATCATCTTCTTGCCAGCCGGGTATTTGCTGCCACGCGACCGGACTAAAGGTAGCGATCGGGCTAGTAAAGCTGGCTGCAGGAGCGCTAATGTCAATCGATGGCGCTCGTTGTCCTGGGGCTCGTGTGGGCGGGGTAGCACACCCCACCACCAAAACCAGCACCAGAGCGAACATCGCGATAAGATGACATTGGTGCAGCGCTGGCTGTTCATTGCTTTTAAAAAAAGGGTACCAATTCATCATCATGATTGCCAATTTACTCGATCAATACCCCATGCTGCTGTTTGTACTCGAGGGACTGCTTGCCTTATGCCTACTTTTATTCATTGTTTTTTGGACTAGCAAGGGCAGAAAAGAGGACTAGGCCCCCAACACCCTTAATGCAGGGTGCGCGGCATCACCAGGGCAAATTCGGCGATCGGCGCCTGAAAAAAGTGGGCATCCTCCGTAACGCAGAAGTATTCACCGCGCATGGTTCCAGCCGGCGTGGGCAAAGTAGCCCAACTGGTGTATTCAAACTGCTCACCTGTGCGCAATAGGGGTTGCTGCCCCACAATCCCTAAACCACGAACCTCCTGTACGGCATTGTCCCCATCGGTGATGTGCCAGTGGCGTGCAATCAGCTGCACCGGGTTAGTGCCAATATTGCGAATCGTGACCGTGTAGGCAAAGGCAAATTGCCGGTTATCGGGGTCAGACTGCTCTGGCAAGTACTGGGTGCGTACGGAAATACGGATTTCGTGGGAATTCATGGAGGCATTCTGCTTCATCCTGAGGGCAACTGCAAGCTAGAATCTAGGTATGGACCGTCAAAAACCCTTTTCTTTTAAGCCAATATGAGCCAAAAGCCAGAACTAGGTCAATCGAAGCAATATCTTATTGCCCCCTCCATTTTGTCCGCTGACTTTGCTCGCCTCGGCGAAGAAGTCACTGGCGTTTTGTCCGCCGGGGCAGACTGGGTGCACTTTGATGTGATGGACAACCATTACGTACCCAATCTCACCATTGGGCCTTTGGTTTGCGAAGCCATCCGTTCGTATGCCGTGAAAGATGGCAAACCAGCCATGATCGATGTTCATTTAATGGTGGAGCCCGTTGACCGCATCATTCCGGACTTTGCTAAGGCAGGGGCTAATTTAATTAGCTTTCACCCCGAGGCGAGCGGCCACGTGCACCGCAGCCTCAACTTGATTCGCGATCAGGGCTGCTACGCTGGTCTGGTATTTAATCCCGCTACACCACTGGATCACCTCGATCACACCCTGGATTTAATTGATTTAGTTTTACTGATGTCGGTGAACCCCGGTTTTGGTGGGCAATCCTTTATTCCGAGCACACTAGAGAAAATTGCGATGCTACGTGCGCGCCTCGATCGCCATGAGCAGGAGACTGGCAAACACATTCGCCTCGAAGTCGATGGCGGAATCAAGGTTGATAACATTGCTGCGATTGCTAAAGCGGGTGCCGACACCTTTGTTGCTGGCTCCGCTATTTTTGGTAAACCAAATTATGCTGAGGTCATTGCGGCTATGCGAATGGAAGTGAGCAAAGCCTAATGCAACGCACTGAATTTGATGCCCTAGCTACTCAGGGTTTTAATCGCATTCCGCTTGTACAAGAAAGCCTAGCGGACCTAGAGACGCCCCTGTCTCTGTACCTCAAGCTCACGAAGTAATACGCGGTCAAAAAAATACCTACTTGTTAGAGTCCGTTTTAGGGGGTGAGCGTTTTGGACGTTTTTCATTTATTGGTCTTCCCGCAAAAACCATTCTTCGCTCAATTGGTACTCCGCTAGCACCCGTCACCGAAGTGGTTACCGATGGCGCAGTTGTCGAAACCAATCATGACAACCCATTGGATTTTATCGATGCTTACTTTAAGCGCTTTAAGGTAGCCGTTCCACCCGGCCTACCCCGCTTTTGCGGTGGCCTTGCAGGGTATTTTGGGTATGACACGGTGCGCTACATAGAGTCACGTCTAGCAAAACACAATTTACCCGATGAGTTACATCTGCCTGACATTCATTTAATGCTCACCGAAGAGCTAGCAGTGATTGATAATGTAGAAGGCTGTATTTACTTAATTGTGTATGCTGATCCCAACATCGAAAACGATTTTGAGCGGGCGCGAGCCAGATTAGATGAGCTGCGTCGGTGCATCGGGCAGTCGATCACCATGCCTGTAACACTATCCAGCAATAAAACAGCATTGATTCGGCGATTTGATGCGGCTGATTATGAAGCCGCTGTTCGTCGCACCAAAGACTACATCTTGGCAGGTGACTGCATGCAGGTGGTGATTGGTCAGCGCATTAGCAAGCCATTTACCGAATCGCCCTTGGCCCTCTACCGCGCACTGCGCTCGCTTAATCCCTCGCCGTATATGTATTTTTATGATTTCGGTGACGTGCAGGTGGTCGGCTCATCACCAGAAATCTTAGTGCGGCAAGAGCTGCGTGGATCACAAAAGATCGTCACCATCCGTCCTTTGGCTGGAACGCGTTCGCGGGGAGATAGTCCAGAAGAAGATGCGCGCTTAGCTACCGAACTACTAGCCGATCCCAAAGAAATTGCCGAGCACGTGATGCTGATTGACCTAGCCCGTAACGATGTGGGTCGTATTGCTAAAACGGGTACGGTCAAAGTCACGGACTCGATGGTGATTGAAAAATACTCCCATGTACAACACATCGTTAGCTCCGTAGAAGGTGAATTACTCGACAATATGAGCAATATGAATGTGCTCCGAGCCACTTTTCCAGCAGGTACTTTATCGGGCGCCCCTAAAATACGCGCCATGGAAATCATCGATGAAATGGAGATTACAAAGCGCGGTATCTATGGTGGTGCAGCCGGCTATCTGTCTTTTTCTGGTGACATGGATGTGGCCATTGTGATTCGTACCGGTGTCATTCGTGATGGCATGCTGCACTCGCAAGCGGGCGCTGGGGTTGTGGCTGATTCTGACCCAGCTGCTGAATGGCGTGAGACCGAAGCCAAGGCACGTGCGGTTCTGATGGCTGCTGACTTAGTACAAGGAGGTCTTGATGCTCCTCATGATTGATAACTACGATTCATTTACCTATAACTTGGTGCAGTATTTCGCGGAACTGGGTGAGGATGTTCGCGTGTATCGTAATGATGAAATTACCCTTGAACAGATTGAGGCACTCAAACCGGATCGCATTTGTATTTCACCGGGGCCCTGCAGCCCAAGCGAGGCTGGCATTTCGGTTGACGTGATTAAACACTTTGCTGGCAAAGTACCTATCTTGGGTGTCTGCTTGGGTCACCAGGCCATTGGTGAAGCATTTGGGGGTGATGTTATTCGCGCGCAGAAGGTGATGCACGGTAAAACCGATGCCATCGCGCATACCGGTGTGGGGGTATTTGAAAATCTCCCAACTCCATTTACGGTCACGCGCTATCACTCGCTGGCGATTGATCGTAACACCATGCCGGCATGTTTAGAGATTACGGCACAATCTGCCGACGGTGAAATCATGGGCGTACGGCATCGTGAACTACCAATCGAGGGTGTCCAGTTCCATCCTGAATCCATTTTGTCTGAGCAAGGCCACGCCCTACTCAAGAACTTCCTGCACTTAAAGGCGCGTTAAGCCATGCCAATGTCACCATCCGAAGCCCTGCAATCCTGTATTGATGGTCGTGAACTGAGTCATGATGATATGACCGCGATGATGCGCCACATCATGAGCGGCGATATTCCACCCACCCTAGTCGCTGCCTTTCTAGTTGCGCTGCGAACCAAAAAAGAAACCGTCGGTGAAATCGCAGCTGCGGCACAAGTCATGCGTGAGTTTGCTACTCCGGTTCACATCAAGGACACACGCCATTTAGTTGATGTGGTTGGTACCGGTGGTGATGGTGCTCATACCTTTAATATTTCAACGGCGGCGAAGTTTGTTGCTGCGGCCGCTGGTGCCAAGATTGCGAAGCATGGTAATCGCAGTGTCAGTAGCAAGTCTGGCAGTGCTGACGTCTTAGAAGCCTTGGGCGTCAATCTCAGCCTTAGCCCAGAGCGGGTTGCAGAGTGCATCACCACGGTAGGTACTGGTTTTATGTTTGCCCCCAACCACCATCCAGCCATGAAAAATGTTGTTCCCATTCGCAGAGAATTGGGCGTTCGCACGATCTTTAATATTTTGGGGCCACTGACCAATCCGGCCAATGCAAAACACATTTTGATGGGAGTGTTTAATGCAGATTTGGTCGGTATTCAGATACGTGTGCTGCAATCCCTTGGTATGACGCATGCCATGGTGGTGTTTGGGCGTGATGGTCTCGATGAAATTTCCCTTGAGGGTCCGACCTTAATTGGAGAATTAAAAGACGGTGTAGTGAGTGAATATGAAATACACCCCAGTGATTTTGGATTAAGCACTGCGCCTACCAGCAGCTTTCGAGTTGCTAATGCAGAAGAGTCGAAGCAAATTGTGTTGCGCGTACTGAATGGTGAAATAAGTCCGGCCAGTGACATTGTTTGCCTCAATGCCGGAGCCACACTCTATGTTGCGGATCTGGCACCAGATATCGCTACCGGAATTTCCATGGCCAAAGCCGCAATCGCAAGTGGAGCTGCACATAGCACTCTAAATAAGTTCATAGCAGCAACGCAGGTTAAATGATGAGTGATATCTTAGAGCGCATTATTGCGACTAAGCGCGTTGAAGTCGCGCACGGCCTGAATAGCATGCCAATTCATGCATTGCGTGATCAAGTCGAAGCGCAATGCCAAGATTCTTTCTATACGCCGCGTGGATTTGTGACCGCCATTCAGCGTAAGATCGCCAACGGTAATTCAGGCATCATCGCTGAAATTAAAAAAGCCAGTCCCAGCAAGGGTATCTTGCGTGCTGATTTTGAGCCTGCATCGATTGCGAAAAGCTATGAGCAATACGGCGCTGCCTGCCTCTCCGTGTTAACGGATATTCAGTACTTTCAGGGGTCGAGCGCATATTTAAAAGCGGCGCGTGCGGCTTGCAGCCTGCCTGTCCTGCGCAAAGATTTTATGATCGACTCATATCAGGTGTTTGAAGCGCGTGCTATGGGTGCAGATGCGATTCTGCTGATTGCAGCGGCGCTGGATTTAGATCAGATGCGCGAGCTTGAGCAATGTGCACACGATCTTGGCATGGATGTCTTAGTTGAAGTACACAATGCAGAAGAGCTGACGGCTGCGCTCCAGCTCAAAACCCCCTTACTCGGCATCAATAACCGTAACCTCAAGACCTTTGAGGTTACCTTGGATACCACCATTGACTTACTGAGTAGTATTGGCGAGAACAAGATTGTCGTAACTGAATCCGGCATTCTGGAGCGCGCTGATGTGCTGCGCATGCGAGAGCATCACGTCAACGCATTTCTGGTAGGAGAGATATTTATGCGAGCACCTGACCCAGGTGCAGCACTAGCTGAACTGTTTGCTTAAGTACCTCTAGGTACGCCGCATTAAATCAATACCGTATTTAATGAGGGTAATCAGTAAAACCGATCCTGCAACATCACCAATAAACATCACCAGAAAATGATTGATACTGCCCGACTCTAAATCACGCAACACAAACCAATACTGATGGAATCCGGAGCTCATTAAGGCATAGATCACAATGCAAAGAATAATTTTTTGAATACTTAAATTACTGAGGTCATTGTTAATGGGGATATTCGAGACAACAACCCACTTCGCTAATAAAGGCGCAAATCCGGATATCAAACCAATGCCGATGCAGGTTACTAAATCGGCTGGGAAGGCCCAAAAATACGAAATAGCGAAGGAGGCAGCTGCAATGCCGATAGCGCCAGACAAACCAAATATCAAAATGAGAAATAAACGCAGGCCTGCTGGTAAGTAAATCCAGCTCACGCCTAAGTCGTATTTCACGGTCTCGGTGAGCCAGTCATTGAAGAAAAATAAAGCACTGTACAAAAGTGTACTAATCAGGACGCAGACCAGGAAAACCCGCCAGCGTTCAGAAGAAATACTTATGTTTTCCATGTTTTAATTCTAAGCAATTATTTGCTCAGCATCCGTATCGAGGGTATATACTTAGCTATGTGGCGTACTCCGCACACAAGGTGTTTTCTACTAAAACCGTAACCCGAATCGAAAAAACTGAATAATGCCAGGCCCATCTAGCTCCAAGAATTCTGCCTATATTCGCTTCCTCAATTTAATTGACGTGCTGGATCGCATTAATCCTGGGAAGAAATTAGACGCTATCGAGGAAAGCTTACTGAACAAAATTGTTCTAAGTGCGCACCAAGGTCAGGTTATTTTGGTGGGTGATCTCATTTCGCTCGCTGAATTTGGCTCACAAGCGACTTTACATGGCCGACTTAAAAACTTACGCGCGATGGGCTTAATCTTCATGAACGCAGATGAGGATGGCCGTAAAAAACACGTTGTCCCAACCAAGCTTGCCATCAAACGCTATGAAGAACTCTCCAAATGCTTGGAAAAAGCAGTTCGCGCAGGCTAAATAAACTTAGACGTTAAATAAGAAATTCAGTACGTCGCCGTCTTTAACGATGTACTCTTTTCCTTCAGCGCGCATCTTGCCCGCTTCTTTCGCGCCCGATTCGCCTTTGTATTGAATGAAGTCATCAAATGCAATGGTTTGCGCTCGAATAAAGCCGCGCTCAAAATCGGTATGAATCACGCCTGCAGCATTCGGTGCCGTATCCCCAACGTGAATGGTCCACGCACGAACCTCTTTTACGCCTGCCGTAAAATAGGTCTGCAAGCCCAGCAAGTTATAACCCGCACGAATCACCCGATCCAAACCGGGCTCTTGCATGCCCATATCGGCCAAGAATTCCGTCTTATCGGCATCGTCTAGATCAGCAATCTCAGCTTCAATAGCAGCGCAAACCGCTACAACTGGGGCACCCTCTTTTGCGGCATGCGCAACAACTGCATCCAAATGGGGGTTGTTTTCAAAGCCATCGTCTTTCACATTAGCAACATACATTGCCGGCTTAGCGGTAATCAAGCAAAGGGGCTTGAGCAGCAACTTCTCATCGTCACTCAGGCTCATGCTCCTCACAGGCTGGGCCTCGTTCAAATGAGCCTGGACCTTACTGAGAACGGCAACCAAGGCAGCCGCCTCTTTATCGTTACCTGACTTAGCAGCCTTGCTGGAGCGATTTAGGGTTTTTTCAACGGTAGTCAAATCAGACAGCGCCAACTCCGTATCAATAACGCCAATGTCGGAGATGGGATCGATCTTGCCGGCGACGTGAATCACATTGGGATCATCAAAGCAGCGCACCACATGGGTAATTGCATCGGTTTCACGAATATTGGCCAAAAACTGATTGCCCAGACCCTCGCCCTTCGAAGCGCCAGCAACCAAGCCTGCAATATCAACGAACTCGACAGCCGCGGGCACGATGCGTTCCGGACTCACAATCGCGGCCAAAGCAGCTAAACGGGGGTCAGGAACCTCGACTACGCCTACATTGGGCTCGATCGTGCAGAAAGGGTAGTTTTCTGCCGCGATTCCAGCTTTGGTAAGCGCATTAAAGAGGGTGGATTTGCCGACGTTAGGCAGGCCGACGATGCCGCATTTTAAAGACATGCCTCCATTGTAATTCGGCTTGTTTCGATATCATCGGGTTATGGCATTCAATTCGTCCAAATCTGCTTCCTCAGCTAAAGCGCCTATACCGGCCGCTGGCAAAACACGTCAGTGCGATATTGCCATCATTGGCGGGGGCATTGTCGGTAAAGCCTGCGCTCTGGGCCTAGCGCAACAGGGTTTTGATGTGGTCCAAATCGCGCCGGACATAGATCAGCAAACCACCAAACCAAGCGGAAATCACTGGGCTGAACGCATTTACGCTATTTCTCCTGGGACTCGCTCCCTAATGCAATCCCTGCAAGTGTGGGATGCCATTGATCACGCCCGCCTCCAAGTGGTCCGCGATATGCGCATTTATGGCGACCGTGGCCAAGCCAGCGATGGACTGCATCTCTCCGCATTTGAAGCAGGTGTTCCCGAGCTTGCCTGGATCGGGGAATCCGATTTACTAGAGCACACACTCGAACAAGCCTGCCGCTTTCAGTCGAAATTGGAGTGCGTTGTTGGATCGCTCGACAATCTGTTTATCGAGCCCGATGGTGCCTTACTCCGATTCGATGGTGCGCAATCGCTTGGCGAGATAAAAGCCAATTTGGTGATTGCAGCCGACGGCGCAAACTCATCCCTGCGTTCCATGCTCGAAATCCAGACCGATCAGAAATCGTATGAGCAACGCGCAGTCGTCGCCAATTTTTTATGCACGAATGCCCACTTGGAAACGGCATTTCAGTGGTTTTTACCAGGCGGTGACATTCTGGCGATGCTGCCCCTCCCAGGCAAGCAGGTGTCGATGGTATGGTCAACCTCCCCTGAAAATGCTGCCAGGCTGCTTACCCTCGAAGCCAGCCAATGGCAGTCTGAGTTTGCGGCGCTTCAGGATGGCGCGATTGTGCATGCTCTTGGAACACTCACCCCACACTCAAAACCAGGCTCGTTTCCGTTGCGCAAAATCCGTGCGCAGCGCGTGATCGGTCCGGAGCTCATGCCTAAAGTAATTTTGATTGGGGATGCTGCACACGTCATGCACCCCTTAGCCGGACAAGGATTAAATTTGGGCTTGCGCGATGTAGCCGCCCTGCTGCGCATCCTGCGTGAGCGTGAATCATTTCGAGCAATTACAGATCCGGTCTTGCTGCGCCGCTATGAGCGTGAACGCCACGGCGATACCAGTGCCATACTGTGGGTAACCGATCGACTGAAACAACTCTTTACTAGCGCCAATCCCTTGCAGCAAAAAATTCGCAATTGGGGTATGGGCCTAGTCAACCGCAGTCATCTGATTAAACGGTATTTAATTAAAGAAGCGTTAGGAGAAGTGCAATGAAAAACAATCTACGAAATACCGCTTCCGCCTTAGCATTGTGCGCTAGCGTCATTGGCTTATTGGCCAGCTCTCCTATGGCACAAGCCCAGAACACCCAGCAGATTAAAGCGGAGTTACAAAAGCGATTGGGCAGCACCGCCAACATTAAAGGGGTATCAGCCTCGCCAGTGCCCGGCCTATTTGAAGTGCAACTCAATAGCGAAATCTTTTATACCGATGCCAACGCAAAATACCTCATTCAGGGTGAAGTCATTGAATTGGCTTCCGGCCAAAACCTGACTGAAAAGCGTCAGGCTGATCTCAATCGCATACGCTGGTCTGATCTGCCCCTGAGCAATGCCGTCAAAATGGTGCGTGGCAATGGTAGTCGTCAGCTTGCCGTTTTTGCTGACCCGAATTGCGGTTACTGCAAGCGTTTAGAAAAAACATTTCAGCAGCTCGATAATGTGACGGTATACACCTTTTTATTGCCGATTCTGTCTGCAGACTCGATGCAAAAGTCTAAGCAAATTTGGTGCTCTGCGGATGCCACTAAAGCATGGACTGACTGGACTATCAATAACACTGCGCCCAGCGGCAAAGGCGAGTGCACTACGCCGATTGATAAGAATCTAGCGCTGGCTAAATCCTATGGCGTAACAGGCACGCCCACCATCTTCTTTACTGATGGCGCACGCTTTCCGGGTGCAGTGCAATTAAGCGACATTGAAAAGAAGTTTGCTTCGCTGAAATAAACCAACTCACCTGACTTTTTCCATGGCCATTCCAGCAATCCAATACACCGTCCATGCCGCCGACTTAGATGGCCATCGCTATGAGGTTACCCTGCGCATCGCTAATCCCAATCCTGCAGGGCAAGTGCTCCGCATGCCGGCTTGGATTCCGGGCAGTTATTTAATTCGTGACTTTAGTAAACACATTGAAAGCATCGCTGCTTTTTCAGTAACGGATACAGTAGAGACCGAACTGCAGCTTGAGCGTATCGATAATGACACCTGGAGGTTACCTTCTGTAGGTGCAGATACTGTTATTGAGGTTCGCACTACGGTGTATGCATTTGATACCTCAGTTCGCACAGCGTATTTAGATTCCGAGCGGGGCTTTTTTAACCCCAGTAGTTTGTGCTTGGCCGTGGAAGGTCAGACCCACTTACCTACTGCACTCGCGATCGCGCCCATCGGCACGTGGTCGGTACAAACTACTTTAAGTCGCGTAAAGACGGATGCTGCAGGTTTTGGTTTTTACCTCGCGCCCAACTATGACGCGCTACTCGATCATCCGGTTGCATTGGGGCACTTTCAAACGATTGATTGGAAATCCCGCGGTACTGCCCACAGCATGGTGATTCAGGGCTGCCTACAGGAAGTTGATCACCAGCGTTTAGCCACGGACTTGGCCGCCATTTGTGAATCGATCGTTGATTTATTTGAACCAAAGACAAAACGGGCACCTTTTCAGCAGTATTTGTTTTTAGTCAATGCCGTTTTATCGGGCTACGGCGGTTTAGAGCATGCCGACAGCACGGCCTTGCTATGCAATCGCGATCACTTACCTCAAAAGGGTGCCTCGCTAAATGAAGATGGCTATCGTGAATTTTTAGGTCTTTGCAGCCACGAATACATTCATGCCTGGTTAGTGAAGCGCATTCAGCCTAAAGCATTCCAGCCCTACGATTTGCAAGTACGTAATCACACACGCCTGCTTTGGCTCTTTGAAGGCTTCACTAGCTACTACGATGACTTGCAGTTACTGCGCAGTAAACGCATTACCTTGCAGCCCTACCTCGACTTAGTCGCAAAGAATTGGAATATGGTTTTGCGCGGCCCTGGTCGTCACAAGCAAAGCGTCGCCGATAGCTCCTTTGATGCCTGGACCAAGTATTACCAGGCCGATGAACATACTCCCAATGCCGTAGTAAGTTATTACGCCAAAGGTGCTTTAATTGCGCTTGGCCTCGATCTACTTATTCGGGCGCAAACCCGCCAGCGCAAATCCCTAGATAATGTCATGCAATTGCTTTGGGCCGCCCACGGCAAGACTCAAGAGGGTCTTCTAGAGGATGGTTTTGATCGGATTGTGCTGGCGGCAATTGGCCCTGACTTTAAAAAGCCGTGGCTGCAATTTAAGGCGCGCTACATCGAGGGCACGCATGACCTACCACTGGCCCAGTGGCTTGCAGCTCAAGGCACTCTCGTTACCGAGAAAAAAATGAGCTTGCTCGAGCATATGAAATTGCAATGGGCTATGCGCTACAGCGACCAGAATGGCTGGGTCAAGGTAACGCATGTGCTTGACGGAGGTATCGCTCAGCGTGCTGGCTTAGCTCCAGGTGATTTGATCGCTAGCATTAATAGTCAACGTATTACTCCGAGTCGGCTGGATGCGGTGTTTGCCCAATTGCAAATGGGAATGACTGCACGTCTGCGCTTTTATCGCCAAGACTGCGAGCATGAAAGTCAATTTGTACTGGAACCTTCCAGCCCAGTTGTGCAGTATCAACTTGCTGCAAAGTAAGTTCACTCTTCTGAAAGTGGCGTAGTAATGCTCAATGTAGAGGCGCTAATACCAGACGACTGGAAAGTACTTCTTGGGGATTACCTCGCCTCACCCGATTGGCAGCAGCTAAAAACTAATCTGCACAAGGCAATCGCGGATGATGCGAACGCCATTTGCCCGCCACCCCCGCTCTTCTTTCGAGCTTTAGAGCTCACTGCAGTAGATGCCGTATCGGTGGTGATTCTTGGGCAAGACCCCTACCACTCGCCGGGCCTCGCGCAGGGTCTCGCATTTTCAATACCCGCATCGATTGTGCCGGGCTCACGCAGCTTTCCGAGCTCGCTGCGTAACATCAGCAAAGCGTTAGAGCTCGAAGGTTTTGGTTCCTTGGCACATGGCGACTTACGTGACTGGGCCCAGCAAGGCGTATTACTTTTGAATACAGCGCTTAGCGTCAAACAAGGGGAAGCTGGCAGCCACTTTCACCTGGGTTGGCAGCACTGCATCAATGCACTGATCCGTCAGTTGTCGATCGCAAAGCCTAATTTAGTCTGGCTGCTGTGGGGGGCGCATGCCCAATCCAAAATACCCTTGATTGAGCATGGGGAGTTTGGCTTAGAAGACTCTACCCATCTGATGTTGCAAGCGTCACACCCTTCGGGCTTGGGGGTGTATAAAACAGCGCAGCCTTTTTTAAATCAACAACGTGCGGGCGAGCAGCCCAATGGGAGCTGCGGCCATTTCACTAAAACCAATGATTGGTTGATTACCCACGGCAAGGATCCCATTCGCTGGATTGGTCCCCAGCAGCAAACGAGGCAAAGCGGCTTATTTGCGGATAACCGTTAACAGCAAACCGGCGAGCCAGGCTGACCCGATTGCAGTCAGCCATTCTGCAATTTGCCCCGACTGAAATAGTCCTAAGGCCTGACCACCATAGGATCCAGCGGTAGCGCCCAGAAAGCCTACCAAGAAAAGGCCACAGAGCCCCAATAGCCGTGTTTTTTGGCGTTGTCGACCCGGATAGAAGTAATGTGCTGACCATCCAACAGCCGACCCAATCAGTAGAAAAGCCAAAAACCCCATGCGCATCCCCATTAAATCGCCATCAAACCTATAATTGGGGCCTATGAAGCTGTTGACCCTTGGCATCAATCATCACACAGCGCCAGTGGACGTTCGGGAAAAAGTCGCCTTTGACCCCGAATACCTGCAAGAAGCGTTGCATGACTTGCGCCAGCACCTCAGCGGCGTCAGTCAGTCGGGCCTGCCTGAAGCCACCATTTTGTCGACGTGTAATCGAACCGAACTGTATTGCGCGGCGAACGATACCGACTCCGCCACCCTCTTGCACAGCGCTACCTTTGATTGGCTCGCAAAAAGCCAACAACTGGCTCCTAGTAGTTTAGAGCCCCACATTTATTCCCTGCCCCAGTCTGATGCCGTGCGCCATGCGTTTCGGGTCGCTTGCGGTCTGGATTCCATGGTCCTTGGTGAGACCCAAATCCTCGGGCAAATGAAAGATGCGGTTCGTACCGCCAATCAAGCAGGGGCACTCGGCACCTACTTAAACCAACTCTTCCAGAAAACCTTTGCAGTTGCCAAAGAGGTGCGGGGCTCAACCGAGATTGGCGCGCACTCGATTTCGATGGCGGCGGCGGCAGTCCGTCTCTCTGAGCGCATCTTTGAAAAAATTACCGAGCAGCGCGTTCTCTTTATTGGCGCTGGCGACATGATCTCTTTATGCGCCACCCACTTTGTAGCGCGCCGGCCAAAGCAAGTCGCGATCGCCAATCGCACAATCGAGCGTGGCCAAGAATTAGCCGATGCGATTGCATCGCAAAATGTGGAAGCAGAATCATTCAAACTATCGGACCTGCCAAGCCGCTTACATGAGTTCGACATCATTGTGTCGTGCACCGCGAGTTCTTTACCCATCATTGGTCTTGGGATGGTCGAGAGTGCACTCAAGCAACGGCGCCGCAAGCCCATGGTCATGATTGACCTGGCCGTGCCACGCGACTGCGAACCGGAAATTGCCCGCTTAAACGACATTTACCTCTACACCGTCGATGACTTGGGCGTCATGATCCAAACCGGCACATCAATGCGGCATGCTGCGGTCAGCCAAGCAGAAGCCATTATTGAAGACCGCGTTGGCAACTTTATGCATTGGCTCAATGGCCGCAATACGGTGCCATTGATTCAGGACCTGCAGCAACATGGGGAACGCCTGCGACAAATTGAGCTCGAACGCGCCATGAAACGCCTGATGCGTGGCGATGATCCTCAAGACGTGCTCAACGCCATGGCACAAGGCTTAACCAACAAGTTCTTGCATGGCTCACTGCACACCTTGCAGCACTCCAATGGCGCTGAACGCGATTCCTTGATTAAACTATTACCTAAATTATTTTCCACCCACTCGAGCGCCTACTCGCACACCTATCATCATGCCGAGCAAGACTCCAGTAAGCACACCAACGACACATCCGACAAGAACGATCTTTAGATGAAACCCAGCATGCGCGCCAAGCTGGAGCATCTTGATACTCGCTTGGCTGAATTAAATTCCCTGTTAACGCTTGAAGAGTCCACCAAGGACATGGACGTCTATCGCAAGTTAACGCGCGAGCACTCGGACATTGCGACGGTTGTTGAGCAGTTTGGTTTGTATCGCCAAGCAGAAGCCGACTTGGCTGCAGCTGAGGGTATGCGTGCAGACCCGGAGATGAAGGCCTTTGCCGACGAAGAGCAAAAGGCGGCGGCGGCGAAGATGATTGAGCTAGAGGCTAGCCTACAAAAGGCCTTGCTACCCAAAGATGAAAACGATGATCGCAACGTTTTCTTAGAAATTCGGGCGGGTACTGGCGGCGATGAGAGCGCCTTATTTGCAGCCGATTTATTGCGCATGTATACCCGCTTTGCGGAACGCCAAGGCTGGAAAATCGAGGTCGTGAATTCTGCCGAGTCGGATCTTGGTGGTTACAAAGAAGTGGTGTTACGCCTCGTTGGCCAATCGGTATACTCCCGCCTTAAGTTTGAATCTGGCGGGCATCGGGTGCAGCGTGTTCCCCAAACCGAAACCCAGGGACGCATTCATACGTCGGCATGTACGGTAGCAGTGATGCCAGAGGCGGATGAGATCGAAGCCGTCAAGATTAATCCGGCTGAATTACGCATTGATACCTTCAGGGCCTCGGGCGCTGGCGGCCAGCACATCAATAAAACTGATTCTGCGGTGCGCATAACGCATCTGCCTACCGGAATCGTGGTGGAATGCCAAGACGATCGCAGCCAACACCGCAATAAAGAACAAGCCATGAAGGTTTTGGTATCCCGCATCATGGACGGCCGCCAACGCGAACAGCATCAACAGGAAGCGCAAACCCGCAAATCCCTGATCGGCTCTGGCGATCGCAGCGACCGCATCCGGACCTATAACTTTCCCCAAGGCCGCATTACCGATCACCGCATTAATCTCACCCTCTACAAGATTGATGCCATGATGGATGGCGATATTGATGATTTATGCAATGCCTTGGCTAGCGAGCATCAAGCCGAGTTACTAGCTGCCCTAGGTGATAACTAAGCTGCTCCAATTCTTTTTGGCCCTCATCTAAACCGATGACAACCTTGCGTTCCTTGCTGAACGAAACCCGACTTCCCAAAAATGAAGCGCGCATCGTCCTAGCCCACCTTCTTGAAATTCACCTGCAATTACCCCAGTCTGCTTTACTAACGCACGACGGCATGGAGCTCAGCGCTGCCTTCTTACAAGAGTGGCAATTACTCGAGCAGCGGCGCTTTGATGGTGAGCCGATTGCCTACCTGATTGGCAGGCGCGGCTTTCATGCGATCGAGCTCATTGTGGGTCCAGGGGTCCTTATTCCTCGGCCAGAGACTGAGCTCTTAGTTGACTTGGGATTGGATGAGCTGCAGCAGATACTCAATAATAAATATAGTCAAAATGAGAGTGAGCGTTCGCTTACTATGCTTGATTTGGGCACGGGCTCGGGCGCGATTGCCCTGGCGATTGCGGCCAGCCAGCCCAAGGTAAGGGTGGTGGCGACCGATGCATCCCAGGCTGCGCTGGATATTGCGCAGCGCAATGCAAATCAGTTAAAGCTAACGGATCGCGTGTCATTTTGCCTTGGTCATTGGTATGCAGCACTCCAGACTTCTGGCAATACTGACCATCGTTTTGATCTCATTCTCAGCAACCCGCCCTACATTGCGGCAGATGATCAGCACCTCAGCAAGGGCGATCTGCGTTTTGAGCCGCAGAATGCTCTGACCGATTTTGGCTCAGGACTCACTTGCCTGGCCACCATCATCGATGGCGCCTTAGCCCATTTGAAGCCGGGCGGTCTCTTAGCGGTAGAACATGGTTTTGATCAATCCCCTGCTGTTCTAGCGCAGATGGCTCAGGCTGGCTTTGAGGACATTAAGCCACATCGGGATTTAGCCGGCCATTGGCGGGTTGCTTCTGGCCGTAAAGCCATCTAGAGCCAAATCGATAACCCTATTTTTGATTCGGTCTTAAAATTGGTTTATTAATTTTTGTACATATGGAGTAACGCAATGGATACCCAAGCTCAAATCAAAGAAATCGTCACCAGCCATCCCGTCGTGCTGTTTATGAAAGGCACCCCCCAGTTTCCACAGTGCGGCTTTTCAGGCAATGCGATTAACATCCTGCGGGCTTGTGGTGCCGACAATCTGCACACCGTCAATGTCTTTGATGATGAAGGCATTCGCCAAGGCATCAAGCAATACGCCAATTGGCCAACCATTCCCCAGCTCTATATCCATGGCGAGTTTATCGGCGGCTCTGACATCATGACCGAGATGTTTCAAAGTGGCGAGCTGAAGCAGTTGATTCAGGGCTAAGGCATTTGTAGCCTTGTTTTTTGTAATGACAATGTCATTACAACGTGGTATCCTTTATTCATAAGTGCTGCCGTCGCCGCACTCTTGAAATTGGACTACCTCCTTAACGATGCCCGCTGCACTCCGAAATCAAAGCAAACGCGAAGCACTCAATCTGCGCATTAAGGCGGAGGAGCGCGACTTAATTGATCGCGCCGCTAAGGTGCAACACAAGAACAGAACGGACTTTATTTTGGATGCAGCCCGGTTGATAGCAGAAGAGGCTTTGTTAGATCAGCGCCTAATCCAGGTTGATCCTAAAACCCATGCGGAGTTTATTGCCCGGCTCGATGCGCCCATTGAGAAGGCCAATGTGAATGCACGCCTGCGTAAAACCATGGCTACGCCCGCACCATGGGATAAGCAGTGAATTTAGTAGGGCCGGCTTTACTGGATACAACACACCACCTCGACGCATTTCAGTCCGGTGTGGATACATTGGATTACTGGCTAAGGCATCGAGCTCGCAAGAATCAAGCCTCAGGTGCATCACGTACCTATGTTGTTTGCGATGCGTCCCGTGTGCTGGCTTATTACTGTCTTGCCAGCGGGGCCCTAAGCAGCGAGCAATCATCGTCCAGCCGCTTTAATCGCAATATGCCCAATCCTATTCCAGTTGTTATCCTCGGACGACTTGCAGTTGATCGTTCAGTGCATGGCAAAGGCATTGGTAGGGGATTGGTACGTGATGCCTGCTTGCGGGTACTGCAAGCTGCCGACATATTGGGTATTCGGGGTATTGTGGTTCACGCACTTTCTCTGGAAGCAAAATCGTTCTATGAAAAAATAGGCTTTGATGCAGCAAAAAATGATCCCATGATGCTAATGATCACCTTAAATGATCTCCGCTCTCTTTAATCTAGCGTAATCTATGCCCATGTCATTTGATCTCAGCACTCTCCTGTTTCTTGGTCTGCTCATTGCAGTCTGTGCAGGGCTACTGATCTACGTTCTGACTTTGCGAACTCGCTTTAGCAGTGCAGAGCGGGCTCTTGCGGAGCACGCTGCCTTAGTAATAAACCTGCGCGCTGAGCGCGATGTGGCCTTGCAAAATGCCATTCGCCTCGAGGCGGCACTGGACTCGGAGCGCAAGCAAGGGCTTGGCCGGATTGAGTCGCTCAATGAAGCAAAAGAAGCCCTAACTATTCAGTTCAAGAATTTAGCCAATGACATCTTGGACGATAAAACACGGCGCTTTACTGAACAAAATGCCTTGAGTCTGGATGCCTTACTAAAGCCCTTGCAAACCAAGTTAACGGAGTTTAAAGAGCAGGTATCCACTTCCTACGCCAATGAATCCCGCGAGCGCTTTGCCCTCAAAAGCGAGATTGAGCGTCTGTCCGCTTTAAACGTCAAAATGTCCGATGAGACTAGATCGCTCACCCAGGCATTAAAAGGTGACTCTAAAGTTCAAGGTAATTGGGGTGAGCTCGTTTTGGAATCCATTCTTGAATCCTCAGGTCTGCGCAAAGGCGAAGAGTACCTAGTACAGGATAGCCATACGCAAGTCGATGGCTCACGTTTACAGCCCGATATTGTGGTGCGCTTGCCCGAAGGACGCCACCTGGTAGTCGACAGTAAGGTATCGATTACCGCCTATGCACGCCATGCTGAATCAGCAGATGCCGATACAGCACAAATCGAACTCAATGCTCACATACAGTCGCTACGCCAGCATATTCAGGGCTTATCGAGCAAGAATTACAGCTCTCTTTACGGTGTCGGCTCGGTTGATTTTGTCTTGATGTTTATTCCGATTGAACCGGCATTTTTATTGGCCCTTAAGACCGCTCCTAATTTGTATCAAGAGGCACTAGCCAAGAATATTGTTTTGGTATGCCCCAGCACCCTGATGGCGACACTGCGTACCGTTGCGCATTTATGGCGGCAAGACCACCAGAATAAAAATGCCTTAGAAATTGCCCGCCAGTGTGGCGCGCTCTACGATAAATTTGTTGGCTTTGTTGACGATATGGAGAAGCTCGGTCAACGCATTGATCAAGCCCAAAGCAGTTACCACGATGCCTTTAGCAAACTCAAAACGGGCAAAGGTAATTTGATTCGTACTGCAGAGAAAGTACGTGAGCTAGGCGTTAAGCCAAGTAAAATGCTTCCAACCGGCTTATTGGATTCATCATCCGATGGCGACGAATAAGCTCTACTTTTTTTCGTTTTTTGACACCATAAAATAAAATCCCACCGCATCGCTGCAGTGGGATTTTATTTTTTATAGTACTAAAGTAGCTGTACTAAATTGAGCTTAATGAATTAAACAGCTTTGCGGCCACGTGTTGCTGGTGTCGCTGCTTTTTTAACTTGAGCGACTTGACCCTGAAATGATTCAAATGCTTGCTCAGCATTTTTCTCAGCAGTAGCCAATGCTTCTTTGCTTACTGCGCGGAATTGCTCAAAGCCCTGCAAGGCGCTGCCGTAACCGGTTTTCATTGCAGATACAAATGCATCTGAACCAGCAGGTGCGTTAGCAGAAATGGTGTTGATCCACTCTTGCATGCCTTTTTGGAACTGCTCAATGCTGGACTCAACTACGTTGTTCAATTCTTTATTGCTGTCACGCAATACTTTAGTTACTTTCTTTTGGTATGCAGCTGCTTGCGTACCAGCATCTTGCAACAGGTCAGCACTGATCAGATCGGTAACTTGCTTTGGATCTTTAGCGCTCAGTACTTGAGTAATGCTATCTTGTACATTTACTAATGCATCCTTAGATGCGGCATAGTTCAGTTCGGCTAATTTTTGTGCATTCTCTAAAGCGGCTTCGCTGAGTGCGAATGAGCTTTCTAAGCCCTTGCTGCTGATTTGCGATAATTTAGCGTTGAGTTGGTCTTGGTTCATGTGATGCTCCGTTTCAATAAGTAAGATTGCAAAGTAGGGTTTAAGGTAATGCCTAAATTGGAAGTGCCTTATCTGTTTGATATTGCACTGCACCATGTCAATGTAACTGATGCAGCGCAACAAATCAAGTCTTTTTGTTGCAAAGCAACAAAATAATAGAAAAAGAGTCTAAATTGAATGAAATCAGTGCATTAGAGCGTAAAAAAGAGGCTAAATCCTACCGAAAAGTGGCCTCAGCGGCTTGCTTTGGTACTTTTTTAGAGTGGTATGACTTTCTGACCTTTGCTACTTTGGCGGTCACATTTGGTCCGCTTTTCTTTCCCAGCAGCGATCCGGCTGCGAGTCTACTCTTTAGTCTAGCCACCTTTGGGGTTGGCATGGTAGTCAGGCCCCTAGGATCGGCCTTCTTCGGCTCTTTGGGGGATCAGATTGGGCGCAGGCCAGTCTTCTTGATCACGATTGCCCTAATGGGCTTTGCCACCCTGGCAGTGGGTTTTTTACCAACGTATGCGCAGATTGGGATTGCCGCACCAATCATGCTGGTGCTTCTGCGCTTATTGCAGGGCCTATCTGCTGGCGGTGAGATTGGTGGCAGCGCGGTCTTTTTAACAGAACACGCTGGAGAATCTAATCGGGGATTTAAAACCAGCTTTCTGTCGACCATGGGGCCACTGGGAATTTTGGCCTCTACCTTGCAAATTGCCTTACTGCAAATTTACTTAACACCGGAACAGTTTCAGGAGTGGGGCTGGCGAGTGCCGTTTTGGGTCTCCATTATTCTCCTCGCGATTGCCTTTAAAGCACGCATGGCATTAGAAGAAACACCGATCTTTACCGAGATGCGGCACCAGAACAAGCGATCGACTTCGCCCCTGAGGGATAGCTTTCGGGATCGTGAGATCCGTAAGCACATGTTCTTATTGTTTTTCTGCATCTCAGCAGGCGGCGCAGTGCTCTTCTTTTGCATGCAGGTCTATACCGCGATCTATCTCAAAACCGCTTTAGGTATTGCGCCCAAGACGGTGGATATTCTCAGCATCATCGCAACACTCGCCCTATTGCCCCTCACCATCCTTGCGGGGGCGATCTCAGACCGAGTGGGCAGACGGCCGATTGTGATTAGCGGCTTAGTGATTGGCGCGCTCGCGATATTGCCAGCCTTTCAATTTCTGCAATACCTGGCATCGGCAGCACAATTGAATTTACTGCTGGTAGGCTTGACACTCATTTGCCTTTCCATTCCATTGGCGCTAGTTGTGGGGCCACAAATCGTTTTACTGGCTGAACTCTTCTCTGCACGCACCAGAAACAGCGCAGCCACCCTACCGCACAACTTGGCTGCTGGATGGATTGGAGGTATGTTGCCTTTTATTGTGACCTGGCTGAATCAAACAACGGGCAATAATTTAGCTGGATTGTGGTACCCAACGATTTTCTTGGCGACGGCTGCGATCATAGCGGTGCTTTATTTACCAGAGACGCGGGATGTCAATTTACGGAAATAGATAACACAATGATCACAACAAAACTTCTTTTGGCTTAACAATAATCCAAAAACCGTTACCCATCATTTGATGTGATTGTAGATGCAATATATCAAAATAGGCCGCCATTAGAGGCAGCCACCATGAAGATGGTTTTTGAATTAAATGGGCATTTCGACCGTCAGCGAGGACTTTTCCTGCTGGGCCCATATGAATAGAAAAGAAACCTAAATTAGTTGTTATCTCTGCAAGTTCTTTAATAACACTATCTAATTTTTCTGGCTCGATGTGCTCCAACACATCAATACAACAAACTAACTCAGCTGACCTTGGAGGACCATATTCTGGAAATACAGGGTCGTATGGATAGTACTCAATATGATTAACGCCGGCATCTCTCAAACCAACCAATAGATTTTTCTTGCCAGCACCATAGTCTGATATTGATTTCGTATTTGTTTGTTTAATTAAATCAGCAACAATTGGTGCAAAGGAGAGTGATGCGATGCCGTAATTTGGATTGAGATGCAAATCTTGCTGCAACTTCAAATACTCTTCAGATATAGTTTTTTTATTCATTTATGAAATATTGGAAATTAATCAAATCCTTCAATCGTCCTGTCATAAACCTGATGCCATAAATCCGACATTGATTCCTCAGAGTAATCCCTAAAGCATGGGGTACCCAAGGTGTAGTGAATTATTTTTGCATCGGGATTTTCTGGATACTCAATTGCTAGCCAGTTCCATTCTGCTGGTAATTCACCAATTAATTCGTCTTTCAGCCAAGAAAAACGGTGCAAGAATGATCCTGGTTGGCTTTGAATGAAATCGGGAGTTAGTAATCTATTGGCTGGATGCTCACAATTCCATAGGATTAAACTTGACCAATTTTTTCTTGGGTAATTCTCATTTTTGTTACCTAAATACTTTATATGTGCCTTCGTTTTATAATCATGCTTAACAACTTGTACAGCTTTACTCTCATCGCGAAGATTCCACAAATCAGTAATATCGGCCTGACACACCATATCCCCATCTGCAAATATTGCCCAACCCCTATATTCATTAAGATATGGCGCTAAAAAACGAGAGTAGACAAATTGATTGCTGCCATCTAAATGGGTTTCTTTATATTTTTTTAGTAAATTTTCAGACAAAGGTATAAATCGAATAGGAGAGCTTGAGCGCTCCAAAACACTCTGGCAAAAAACATGGTAAGCAACAGCCTCGCGCTGATCAAAGCCCACTACGATAGAAATAGTATTATCCAAAGCGACTTTCTAGATACTGTTTTACGGCGTTTACTGGAGCAGACCAATCACCTTGCTGTTCCTGCTCAAATACCCTTACAGACGGATACCAAATACTTTTCCCATTAATTGCATGCCAATACCAAAACTGACCTACTGAATAAGGAACAAGTAACAAAGTTTCCTTACCAAGCGCTCCAGCTAAGTGTGCTGTGGAATTACTTGAAGTTACAATAATATCGCAAGCTGAAATGATTGATAAGGCACCGTCCACATCTTCAAATAAATCAACCTCATCTAAGTTAAGTATTTTCTTACCAATCTCTTCTTGAACCCTTAATAATGTGCCTTTGATATCCCCATACTGAAGATTCATAAATTCAATATTATTCATTTTTAATATTGGGTAAAAGTCATGTATAGGGATGGATTTGTCGTCCCCCACTTTCTTATTGATGCTTCCCCATGAAATACCACAGGTAACTTTGTTTGTAAATTCAGGTCGAGACTTGATGGACTGAGTTCTAGCGGCATCATCAACAATATAAGGGTGATGCGCCCTTTCAAAATCTTCTAACGAATTTCTGAAAATACCGCCCAGGCTCCCAATTGGAATATGCTCTTCGTATAGCTCTTCTGAAATTGAATCTGCTTTATTTATAAATTCATAACCAGGAAATGATCGTCTAAAGATAGGGAGTAGTTTTTCGTTAAGCGAAATAATATTTCGTTGTGGAAGCTCAGCAAGCTCATGAAGCATCGAAGCATAGAGAATTTGGTCACCAATGCCTTGTTCCGCCCATACTAGAAGCGATCTTACTTTAGATTTTTTCCATCTTATTTTTTGAGTTAGTAGCTTTTTTGAATTAAGTCCTTTAATCTCCCAGCGACTCTCATTTAGACTCCATCCTTCAGAAAATTTAAACCTTTTTAGATAATTATGAGCTAAATTTTCCTTCGCATGGGCATAGCTTGGGTCTAAATTAATTGCCTTTAACAAACAATGTTTGGCCTTCTCATCAAGTTTTAAAACATGAAATACCCATCCCATTCCAGACCATGCAGGAGCATATACATGATTAAGAGATATTGATTTTTCATAATGCAACATTGCCTCATCAAGTCTTTTTAACTCTTTTAAAGCGTTTGCCTTATTTGTATGAGCTTCATAATAATTTGGCTGTAATATTATTGCGGCATCGTAACAGGCAAGTGCTTCATCATATTTTTTAAGCTCCTGCAATAAGTTACCTTTGTTGTTATGCACCTCATGATTGTCGGGTTGAATTAATATTGCCTTGTTGTAACAAACCAGAGCCTCCTCAAAGCGTTTTATTTCAAGATAGACATTACCTTTATTGCTCAGTGCAACAGCAAATTTAGGCGATATCTTTATAGCTTTTTCTAAATAGATTAGAGCGCCCTCGTAATCCCCTTTAAGCGCAGCCAGAACACCGCTTAGTCTAAGCACCTCAGGATTACTGGGTTCCAATTTTAGTGCCTGACTTAAAAGTAGCTGTGCAGTAGGAAGGCTTGACCCCTTAATACTCTCTAATACCTTACTCAAAAGAAAGGTGACTTGAGGATTCATGTTAGCTTGAGGTAATTAGAAATTGTTGAATTATTTGGTGCCCCATGTCCGACTCGAACAGACCACCTACTGATTACAAATCAGTTGCTCTACCAGATGAGCTAATGGGGCAATTTTTTACAACGCTTGAATTTTATCCTACTTCACAATCGTCAAGCTGGGTCTTGGCTTTTTGGGCGCATCACTAGCACCCTCGCTGGTATTACTTGGGTCTGGGTTTTTGGCGCCATCAAACGGGAAGGACATGCCTTGGCCATTTTCCCTAGCGTAAATGGCCAGAACATGGGTCACCGGCACCATCACGCGTTTGGGTACACCGCCAAAGCGCGCCTGAAAACTCACCCATTCATTGCCTAGGTCGAGTTGATGGCAAGCCTCGGATGAGAGGTTGAGCACAATCTCATCGTTCTTTACAAACTCCATTGGCACTTCGACCCTGCCATCAACAAATACCGCAATAAAGGGTGTGAAGCCATTATCCGAGCACCACTCATGCAGTGCGCGGATTAAGTATGGCTTCGTGCTCGGAATTGAAATGCCGTCGGCAGCCATGGTAATGATTGCAGACCTTAACGCCCCGCGATTAGCGGCGCATCACCTTCTCAGAAGGGGTGAGCGCTTCAATGTATGCCGGCCGACTAAAAATGCGCTCGGCATACTTGAGCAGTGGTGCTGCATTGCGCGATAGATCAATGCCGTAGTGCTCAAGGCGCCATAAAAGCGGTGCAATCGCAACATCCAACATGGAGAACTCATCACCGAGCATGTATTTGTTTTTAACAAAGATCGGGGCAAGCTGCGTTAAACGATCCCGAATAGCTAAGCGGGCCTTTTCATGGGTCTTTTCAGCGGCCTTGCCTTTTTCATTCTCAAGCGCAGCCACGTGCACGAAAAGTTCTTTCTCAAAATTAAAGAGGAAGAGACGTGCCCGTGCGCGTGCGACTGGATCAGGCGGCATTAATTGTGGATGCGGAAAGCGCTCATCAATGTATTCATTAATGATGTTGGATTCGTACAGAATCAGATCTCGCTCAACGAGGATAGGAACCTGGCCGTAAGGGTTCATTACCGAGATGTCTTCCGGTTTGTTGAACAAGTCAACATCGCGGATTTCAAAATCCATGCCTTTTTCAAAAAGCACCAGGCGGCAGCGTTGCGAGAATGGGCAGTTTGTGCCCGAGTACAACACCATCATATGCAAAGATCCTTAAAAAATACTTACTTAATACAACTGCAAAATGTTTACTTCACGTCTTTCCAATAGGCTTTGTTTAGACGCCATGCGACAAACGTAAAGATAGCCAGGAACAAGAGTACCACTACACCAATGCGCTTACGCTGCAACTGCATTGGCTCCGCCATCCATGACATGAAGGACACCAAATCGGCCATATTGTCATCGAATTCTTGAGGCTTCATCGTGCCTGGGGTGACTTGCTCAAAACCCATAAATACTTTTTGCATGCGAGTTGGATCCTTTGGATCTTTGCGCTCTTCAAAGTTAGCGGTACGAATACCCTGCATTTGCCATAACACATGCGGCATACCGACATTTGGATAGACTAAGTTATTCCAGCCAGTTGGGGTAGAGTCGTCTTGATAGTAAGTGCGAAAATAGGTGTAAAGCCAATCGGTACCACGTGCACGTGCTTCAACCGATAAATCGGGTGGCACTTTACCAAACCAAACCTTCGCGTCTTTAGGCGACATTGCTACTGTCATAACATCACCCACCTTAGCGCCATTCAAAATCAAATTGTCTTTGATTTGCTGATCAGTCAAGCCGATATCACGCAAGGAAGAATAGCGCACGCTAACAGCAGAGTGGCAACCAGCACAATTATTAACAAATATTTTTGCGCCATTTTGCAAGGCGGCGTTGCTGTTAACACGATCGGGTGCTTTATCAAGTGGATAGTCACCGCCAGCTGCATGAGCAGCAGTCGCTGCAAAACCCAATGTGGCAACTACCGCGAGTGCACGCAAGCTGTTTTTTGTCGAGTGCAGAATGTTGTTCATACGAGTTCCTAATCTTTATTTAGTCTGGTCTGCAATCGTGCTTAGTGCGCATGAAAAACAACGCGATCCGGCACCACCTTAAACTCGCCCAATTTACTCCAGTACGGCATCAAGAAAAAGAACGCCAAATAGTAAATAGTGCCAATTTGCGATAACTTATCGAAAAGTGGTGATGGTGGCTTGATTCCTAAATACCCCAGCATAATGAAACTCACAACAAAGCTAGCATAAATGTATTTATGGAATGCTGGACGCATGCGAATTGATCGCACGGGTGACTTATCAAGCCAAGGCAAGAAGAACAAAATTACTACGGTGCCGCCCATGATGACCACACCCCAGAACTTCGCATCGAGGAAATAAAAACCTGCAGCCAAGCCGAGCAGGATTGCGAAGTAGCCACCCTTAAGGCGAATGTCTTTTGCATTCTTAATTGCAAGGCCGAGAACAATCGCAAAGAAAATCCACAATGGCACCAAGAAGTCCGTGGTGGTCGCACGTAACATCGAATAGAAAGGCGTGAAATACCAGACTGGGGCAATGTGCAATGGTGTTTGCAACGGATCGGCTGGAATGAAGTTGTTGGCTTCTAAGAAGTAACCGCCCATCTCAGGAGCAAAAAATACAATCGCTGCAAAAATGATTAAGAAAATGCCAAGGCCCATCACATCGTGTACTGAGTAATAGGGATGGAACGGAATACCGTCAACGGGTATGCCTTTGCTATTCAAATTGGCTTTGATATCAACGCCGTCTGGGTTATTGGAGCCAACTTCATGCAAGGCAATAATGTGGGCTGCTACCAAACCAACCAAGACCAACGGCAGTGCAATCACGTGGAAGGCAAAGAAGCGGTTGAGGGTAGCATCGCCGACAACGTAATCGCCGCGCAGCCATAAGGACAGATCCGGCCCGATTAAGGGAATGGCGGAGAACAGATTCACGATCACTTGCGCGCCCCAGTAGGACATTTGGCCCCATGGCAGGAGGTAACCGAAGAAAGCCTCGCCCATCAGAACCAAGAAAATCGCACAGCCAAAAATCCAAACGAGCTCGCGTGGCTTTTGATACGAGCCGTAGATCAAGCCGCGGAACATGTGCAAGTAGACCACTGCAAAGAACATCGATGCGCCGGTGGAATGAAGATATCGAATCAACCAACCAAATGGCACTTCGCGCATGATGTACTCAACCGACTCAAACGCTTTAGCAGCATCGGGCTTGTAGTTCATCGTCAGAAAAATACCGGTGATGATTTGCAAGGCTAAAACGACAATGGAAAATGCACCGAAAAAATACCAGAAGTTTAAATTTTTGGGTGCGTAATATTCCGTAAGGTGCGCCTTGATTGTTGAGGTCAAGGGAAAACGTGAATCAACCCAAGCCAGTACTTTCTCTTGGACTGGTGCATTTTCAGCGGTTTTAATTTCATGAAAGGCCATCGTATATCTCCTTAAGCTTTCTTATCATCGCCAATCAGAATCTTGGTATCGCTCAAATACATATGTGGCGGTACTTCCAAGTTATCTGGTGCGGGTTTATTTTTGTAGACACGACCGGCTAAATCAAAGGTCGAGCCATGGCATGGGCAGAAGAAACCGCCTGGCCAATCATTAGGTAAAGAAGGCTGTGGGCCTGCTTGCATTTTTGGTGTTGGTGAGCAGCCCAGGTGGGTGCAAATACCAACAACTACTAAGTATTCTGGCTTGATCGAACGGTAGCCATTTTGCGCATACTTCGGCGTATAAACAGCGGGGTCACGCAACGATTTAGGGTCGGCCAATTCACCATCGAGCTTAGCCAATTCAGTCACTTGCTCTGGTGTGCGACGAATCACCCAGACTGGCTTACCGCGCCACTCCACCGTCATCATTTCATCGGGCTTCATCCCAGAAATATCCACCTCGACTGCTGCACCGGCTGCTTTAGCGCGCTCGGACGGTTCAAAACTATTAACGAAGGGGTACAGGGCTGCAGCGCCGCCAACTCCGCCAACCGCGGTAGTGGCGATCAGCCATTTGCGGCGATCTGGATCCATACTGGGCTTATCACTCATTTACAAGGCTTTCACAAAAGAAACAAGATAGGTAGAAATTGCATTGATCCGTGATTTTAAAGTAAAAAGTGGTTTAGCATCGGAGTTGCGCGCGCAATAGAGCGGCATATACCAAGGGCTCATCTCAAAGGATTGGATTTATGGCGGTTTTAAAGGAATTTCGCGAATTTGCAGTCAAAGGCAATGTCGTTGACTTGGCTGTTGGCATCATTATTGGCGGGGCTTTTGGCAAGATTGTCGACTCCCTCGTCAATGACATTGTGATGCCGGTTATTTCCTCCCTATTTGGCGGAAAAATCGACTTCACCAACCTCTTTATTGTGCTGGGCAACGTACCCGATGGCGTTCCTCGCACCTTTGATGCCCTCAAAAAAGCAGGCATCCCCATTTTTGCCTACGGCAACTTCATCACAATCTCGATTAACTTCATTTTGCTGGCCTTTGTGATCTTCCAAATGGTCAAAGTGGTCAATCGCATCCGGGCTGCCGAAGCCCCTCCCCCGCCAGTAACCCCAGAAGACATCATTCTCTTGCGTGAAATCCGCGATAGCCTGCAGAACAAAAAAGGTGGCTGATCTCACTGAACTTATCTAAATTAATCATATAAATCAATTACTTATATAAAAAAATGAACCGCCTTTGGCTCCTCTTTTGCCAAGCCATCACCATCTTGCTGGCTGCGTGGTTCGTGGTAACTACCCTCCAGCCGGGGTGGATTTCCAACCCCCAGGTGAGCTCCTTGGTGGGCCAAGTGACCCTGCGCGAAGCCCCTGAAAGCATTACCCAGAATCCGGGCTCTTTGGCCGAGGCGGCGAAGGTATCCAGCCCAGCGGTGGTCAATATCTTTACCAGCAAGATCAATAAGAAAAAGCCAAGCAAAAAAGGGGCTCCCCATCAGAATGAGCCATGGTTTCAGTTCTTTTTTGGTGACCAAGCCCCCAGCGACGAGCCTAGTTCTAGCCTTGGTTCTGGGGTCATCGTCAGTCCTCAGGGCATTATTTTGACCAATCACCACGTGATTGAAGGGGCGGATGAGATTGAGGTGGCTTTTGCCGATGGCCGTAAGCGCAACGCCAAGCTGATCGGCAGTGACCCTGAAACCGATATTGCTGTCCTCAAGATCGATGCGACTGACCTGCCCAGCCCCATTACCTTAGGAAAAATGGAATCCGTGCAGGTGGGCGATGTAGTTCTTGCCATCGGCAACCCCTTTGGCGTTGGGCAAACCGTCACTTCGGGCATTGTTTCTGCCCTCGGTCGCAATCAACTCGGCATCAATACCTTTGAGAACTTCATTCAGACCGATGCGGCGATTAACCCAGGTAACTCCGGCGGCGCTTTGGTCGACACCAAAGGTAATCTGATTGGCATTAATACCGCCATCTATTCGCGCAGCGGCGGCAATATGGGCATTGGCTTTGCTATCCCCATCAATACGGCTAAACAAGTAATGGAGTCGATTTTGACCAATGGCTCCGTTACCAGAGGCTGGATTGGTGTTGAGCCCCAGAACCTCAGCAAAGAGCTGGCTGAGTCACTGAACCTCCCCAAAGACACTACTGGTGTCCTCATCTCGGGCGTACTCGAGGGTGGGCCTGCTGATAAAGCCGGTATGAAACCCGGTGATGTCCTCACGCAAGTGAACGGCCAAAAAGTAGATGATGTAGTGACCTTGCTCAATCGTATTGCACAAACAAACCCGAGCGACGAGGCCAAAGTCAATCTGATCCGTAAAGGCAAAGAGATCACTCTGAAGGTACAAGTGGGCAAAAGGCCTAAATCGAAGGCGAAAAGTTAAAACTGACCCGCCTATTGGTCTACGAATCCACTGTCAAATCGTAGCAGTCCTTCACCCAATAAAAATATCGGGCGATGGGCATTAGATTAATTAGATTACATGCGGTCGAAAGCTCCCCTTATTGAGGTGCTGAGCAATGCATAAGCCAGAACAATACTTAATCACAGCAGGCGGCAAAGTCAAATGTAAACGCTGCATGCAAGGTCACCTAAAAAGAAATAACAGTGTGGCAATCCTGCCGTGCGCTATAAAAATATCTGCGATGTACATGGCGGGCTATCAACTGAACTAAAGACAGCCGCAGACACAAGGCTCATTCAAGCTGCACAACTAAAGCATAGTCAGGAAACTCTGGAGGCCAAAGCCGAGCTCAGCGCAAGAAATCTATTATTTAGATACTTGTTTCATTCATGTAAATTTTTACCATCAAGTAGGCTTAGTAGATTTTAAGTCATGAATTAACGCTAAATATGTGCTCGGGCTCTAAATCAGCTCGGTATCTCTCAACCATCTTAATGTAAGCTGCTTCTAAATTTTTAGTAAAGAGTGGTGTATCGAAAAGAGGGGCAATTAAACGGCTGTTAGCTAAACTCAATTTAATATCTGCTAGTTTGGTTGGATTTAATGCCAGCTCAATTGCTAATGCCTCGTATTCCTCTTGAGAGCTTGTAATCAACTCTGGCGAACCAATAGCATTTAAGAGGCTCGCTGCCACACGGCTAGCAAAAGATTCTCCCATTAAAGTTAAAACTGGTAATCCAGCCCATAAGGCGTCACTGGCGGTGGTATGTGCGTTATAGGGAAAGGTATCCAAAAATAAATCAGCCTGACGATGGCGAGCTAAATGCTCGGGCAAAGGCAAACGCTCTGCAAATACTAGTCTATTAGGTGTTATGCCTTGTTTTTTAGCTTCTTTTTTGAGATTCTCTACCGCCCAAGAGTTATCCTGAAATAGCCATAAAACACTTCCGTCTACATATTTTAATATTCTCATCCAACTAGCAAAGGTTTCAGGCAATATCTTATAGTTATTATTAAAGCAACAAAAGACAAATCTATGCTCAGGTAATCCAAGCTCTTGTCTCGTGAATTTCTTATCTGAAATTACTCGCTTTCTATCATTAACCTGATAGCTATTCGGTAGGTAGACAACTTTTTCGGTATAGCGTGATTGGGCATTAAGAGGTATGAGAATTTTATCGGCGACAATATAATCAATGTATTCGGCGCCCATGGTACCAGGATAACCCAAGTAATTTACTTGTACCGGCGCCGCTCGATAAGAAAATATCCCAGTTCTGGAGTCTTGAGTAAAACCTTTCAAATCAACGGCAATGTCGATGTTTAAGCTTCTGCTTAATTGGGCAATGTCAATTTCTGGTTTATTGCCAACCTCAATAAAATGGTCAAATGACTTTTCCAGCCGTGCGCGTACCTCATCATTGGTCTCAGGGCCAAATGAAAAGCCAACCAATTCAAATTGACTTTTATCATGCAGCTCAAAAAGTTCGGCCATCAAATATCCTGTTGCATGATTATGAAAATCTGCAGAAAAGTAACCAACTCGGATTTTTTTATTCTTCGAACAGGTTAAGAAAGGCCCCAAGGCTGTATTGGATGGATATTTAGACTTAATAAAGATTAGTGAATTCAACTACGAAGTGCAACTTTGAACAACTAGGTAGGAAGGCTAAGGATGTTTTAGTATCCAAAGCTTCTAGACCTGCAAGTCAAAGTAGCCATGATCTATCAACACCTTAGCCAAACTGAACGATATCAGATTTATATCCTTATGAAAGACGGAAAAACCCAAAGCCAGATAGCCCAGCTTCTGAATCGGCATAAGTCGACCATTAGCCGGGAGCTCGCGCGCAATACCGGGCTCAAGGGTTACCGTCCCAAACAAGCCTGCCTGTTGGCAGAAGAGCGTTCTTTGGGCTCTCGCAACGCTACCCAGATTACTGCTACCGACTGGGGCAAGGCAGTGGATTGCCTCTTAGAGCAGTGGAGCCCCGTGCAAATTGCCAATCAGGTCGGTATTAGCCATGAGACCATCTACCGCCATGTCTACGCTGATAAAGCGGCTGGCGGGAGCCTGTATCAGCAGCTACGCTGCCAAAAGAAGCGTAAGAAACGCTATGCCAGTGGCCGTGAGCGTAGAGGCCAGATCATCGGCAGAAGACCCATTAGTGAGCGTCCAGTCCATATTGAGACCAGATCCCAAATCGGTCACTGGGAAGGCGATACCGTCATTGGAGCCCATCACAAGCAAGCCGTAGTGACGATGGTAGAGCGTAAGAGTGGCTATGCTGTCATCGCCAAAGTCATCAACAAAACCTCGGATTTAGTGAGTGCAGTGATCATTAACAAACTGAGTCCCTTAGCCCCGCTAGTTAAAACCATGACTTTTGACAATGGGAAGGAATTTGCCGAGCACAGCAGAATTGATACTGCCCTCAAATCCACTACTTACTTTGCTGATCCTTTTGCTAGTTGGCAACGCGGATCAAACGAAAACTTCAATGGCTTACTGAGGCAATACATCCCCAAGAAAAGACTGTTATCAACTGTGACTGACGAGGAGCTTAGAATGATCCAAGACAAATTAAATAACCGACCTAGAAAGCGCTTGGGATTTAAAACCCCAAATGAAGTATTTATGCAATCTTTAAACCGTGTTGCACTTCGTGTTTGAATCTACGATTTCAGAAGATTGTTTGTGAAGCAGGGAATTATCCGTCAATGCAAGTAGCGGAAAAGGATTAGCAACCCTTTCATTTGCAGATAATTTTTTTGAAATACTTTTCAAAGATTCTGACAAGTCTGACCAACTACATATTTTCATCTTGGCACCGAGCAAATCTCCATATATCCAATTGATATCGGGCTTTAGGCTAAGCGCTTTATCGTAGTGAGCAATTGCATCGTCATAGCGTTTAAGTTCATTCAGGGCCGCCCCCTTATTTGACCACCCTTCAGCATGGTAAGGCTTTAGGCTAAGCGCCTTGTCGTAGTGAGCAATTGCATCGTCATAGCGTTTAAGCTCATGCAAGGTTACCCCCTTATTTGACCACCCTTCAGCATGGTAAGGCTTTAGGCTAAGCGCCTTGTCGTAGTGAGCAATTGCATCGTCATAGCGTTTAAGCTCCTTCAAAGCGACACCCTTATTCCACCAAGTCTCAGCATGGTCAGGTTTTAGGCTAAGCGCCTTGTCGTAGTGAGCAATTGCATCGTCATAGCGTTTAAGCTCCTTCAAAGCGCCGCCTTTATTCGACCAAGCCTCAGCCAAATTAGGATTTATAGCCAATGCCTCCTCAGCGAAAGCTATAGCATCTTCGTATCTCTTCAGTTCTTTAAGGGTTGCGCCCTTATTTAATAAAGCTTCCGCATAATCAGATTTCAGACTTAGCGCGTTGTTATAACAGCTTAATGCATCCTCATAACGAGCCAAATTGGATGCCGTTTTTCCATAGCTAAGCCAAGCTTGTGGATTATTGGGGTCCAAGGCAACTGCTTTTTTATGGTGGGCAAGTGCATCCTTATCATTACCAGAGTCAGTGAGAGCTTTTGCTAAGTTATATTGTATTGAGGCATCATTTGGATGAATTCTAGCTGCCCTAGCTAAGTAATCTACCGCCTCCCCAAAATTTGATTGCGAGGCTTTAATTAAACCAAGAATATGTAAGGCCGGCAAATTTTTTGAATCAGCCTGCAAAATTCTTTTTAAAGTCAAAGCAGCGCCATCAAAATTTCCGCTTTGAAAGGCTTGAATGGCCTGCTGAAGGATTAATTTAAGCTGAGAGGTCATGCTGTATATTTTATAGCTATGAGGCTTATCTTAAGGATACTGTCAAAAATCAGCATTAAATAAAAAAATACCTAGTCGACCAAAAAATAATGTGGAAAGTGAGTGGATGCAATCATTTTGACAAAATTGCGCGGATGAGGGAACGTGGGTAGGTCGGTTAATAGAAAGGTATTAGGAGTATGATCCTCTTTTATCTAGTATCGGGAAAACCTATCCTTCTTTTCCACTATGATCCTTAAATTGTGCTTATCAAGTATGCGAATGGGCATTACTCCCGAGACCCAGTACATATTTAATTTTGTTAGCAATAAATCAAGAGACTAATTATGAGGCGAATCAAATGCAGCGCTTAGTTCAAATTAGTGGCGGTTAAGCACATGTGGGATAAACGACATACAGCCCTTTAAGCATCTAATCGCCTAAAGGAGTGCCCGTAGGTTTACTTTATAACTGGGCTCGTAAACCCAAGGGCCAGACCTGTAACTAATAGAAGACGTCAAAACGCCTCAAGCTGTAATAATCAAGCTCGAAGGAGAGCTTAAATAAACCACCGAAGATAATGACATCCTAAAAAAAGGCCGCTACGTATTTTGCCAAGGTAACTCAATGAAGTGCTCGTTTATCAAAGAGCAACGTCCGGTGTTCCAGCTTTTGACTATGTATCGGCGGGCTCTGAAGGTGCGCCGTAGTGGCTATTACGCCTGGTTCAAAGAGCCTCAATTACATCGGGCTCTTAAGAGTGCTAAGTTTCCAGATTAGATCCGTTATTGCTATGATTAAAGTGTGAGGATTTATGCCGTCCCCCACATTTAGCACGACGACAGGATAACGAGTATAGCGCGCAGTAAAAACCATGTTGTGTACCTGATGAGGGCCTCGCAACTGCGTCCCATCTCCGAATATAAACGCCCATGTTATCGAGTAATCCGAACGCCTTTGGTTTCAGCCTATCAGTTGCAATGTCTATTTACCCATGACGCATCTGGTCAGGCTTGAAAGGCCCATATTATCTATATCCGTAACAAGGAGGGCTATCTCTGCCTGGTAGTTATGGATGATCTGCATCCCAGATTGGTGATTGGCTAAAGAATGCAGGCGCGCATTCAAACTCGCTTGGTACTGCTTCTCTTACTGATCGTGGTATAGCGCAGAAAGTTTAAAAATAGGATGATCCACTCCAACTAAGGTAGCCGGTTTGGTAGAGATAATTTTGCTCGCTGGTACAAACACAATCGATTATGCCCAAGAATGTGCAGGCGTAGCAACTGCTGGGATAACTCAGTTGCTGAATCCTCCTTTAGCAACCTTGAGGGCGAATTAATTAAGAAACGGATTTATCCAATAGGGCACAAGCGAAATCAGAGATCTTTGAGTACATCGAGAGCTTTAAACTGAAAGAGGTCCCGCGAGACAATCCGTTGGGGCGTCACAAGCACTGATCCGATTTAAGTCCTATGGTGTTCGAAAATCGTCAAATTACGATATGAAAAGTGTCCGCCATATTTGGGGGAATGTCCAGGGAGTGTATGCGGCCAGAACTCGTGTTTCAGCTGCAAATGCGACTAAACCCTGCTCGCGTCACAGCGGCAACCAAAATGTGATTTAGTTTGACGTAATTACGTATGAACTTTCAAAGATTTGTGGTTAAGGGTGAGTGAGTAGGCAAAGCATAGTTATGTAGTGACTGGTTATGGACAAATACTTTTTTCGTATTACAAGTAAAAAACCCACTGTGTTGCCACAGTGGGTTGATTTGATACAAACTAATTCGTAACTAGCTTACGCTAGCATTCGATTAGAAAGTGTGACGCACGCCAACACCGTAGTTGCTCAAACCATAGCTATTACCTGTACTGCTAACACTTGATGTTTGCTCTTGACCATAAATTGCATACAAGTTTGTACGCTTGCTCAAGATGTAGTTAGTACCAACTTGCCAACCAGTGAAGTTAACAGTTGGACCGCTGGTTCCGGAACCATTGAAGTTACCATTACCCGCACTTACCCAACTTTGAATTTTTGGCGTCCAATTACCACGAACACCAATTTGCTGTGCCGAACGCTTAACATATGCATTGCTGTTAGCAGTAGCAGTAACTTTACGATTAATGTAATTGGCATAGGCCCTCAAAATACCGAAGTCGTATGTTGCACCAAGATACATTTGATTGTCAGTAGCGTTGGTGGCTGTCAAACCACCAGTAGCTGTTACAGCTGCTGCCGAAGTTGTTGTGTTGTTCTCGCCTTTAAAACTTTGATAGTTTGCTGTTACAAGCAATTTCTTCCAAGTGTAATCAGCACCAAGTCCCCAGCCTGTATTGTTTACGTTACCACCGGCAGAGGTTGTTCCAACACCATTTTGGGTTGAATTGGCATTATTTTGAACATAGAATGCATTACCAACAATTCCTGCAAAGTTAGCAGACTGAAGAGTTACCATATTGTTAGCGCGCGCAGTGTAGGACAAGTTATTGCCGTCGCTTCCAGAGCTTCCAGCGCTAGCGCCAACGCCAGTTGCTTGAGGATTAATTACGTTACCAGCAATATTGTTTAACTGACCAGGGTCAGTTTTTGCAACAGCATTGTGAACAGTGGTGTATTGGGTTCCAATAGCGAACTGACCAATTCCTTTCTGTGAAAGGCCGATAAATGATTGGCGGTTTGCATTGCTAGTATAAGAGGTGCCTTGAGGAGTTAACTCAGTCTCAAAAGTGAAAAAGGCAGCAGTACCGCCACCCAAGTCTTCTTTACCACGGAAGCCCAAACGGTTAGTTTGCTGAGCTCCAGCACCGAAGCCACTTACCTGTTGCTTTGTTGTTGTACCAGAAATCGAGTCTCTCTCATTAGCACCAACATAACCCATGTCCAAAATACCATATACAGTCACCGAGGACTGCGCTTGAGCTGCACCAGCAAATGCTGTTACCGCTGCGATTGCAAATAGCGATTTTTTCATTCTTTAAATCTCCATAAATTAAAGGTAATGCCCAAAAAAGTTGGGACCTACGAATTTTCTCTCTTTTCGCCCTGTAGACTAGGTGCAGAGGCACATCAAGGTACTTTTGCTTGTGAAAAGGATGTTTTTTGGCTTTCTTTGTTGTATCACGGCAACAAGGGCATGGTTTTTTGGTCTTTTTGGCCTGTTAATGCCAAAATTGTCAGATGGCAAGCCGTCAATTCCTAAAAATCCTGCAGTCAGCCCGTTTTGGTGATGTTTCTGCGCAACAAAATTTAGCCTCCGCATATTTGACTGGGGCCTTCAACACCCCGATTCAGCCAGCTAACTCCTTGGTTTGGCTAGAAAAATCCTATTTATCCATTAAAAATCAATTGGTTGCAGATATAAGCTCGGGCGATACCTCTGGTGTTGTTTTTAGTGAGCCCTTGGCCCCTATTTTTAGCCTGCTGAGCACCATTCCCCTTGCCAATACGGTGGGCTCCCCTGCCTTTCCATTTGGCTGGAAGCTTTTTTGGAAGCTAGCCGATGCCTCACCCTCTTCCGATGCTACATCGTCACCCCTTTCTCAAGCTGCGCTCAATGCCCGGTGGCAGCTCATACAGTGTCTATTGTCGCCAGAGCATGCAGATGAACAAACTCGCTTGCGTGATTGGCTTGCCTCTAACGATGCTGGAGAAATAGATTTACTCCCCGCAGCTGATTTCGCTTCTTTGCAGTTGGTGTGCAAATCCTACTTACAGTCGCTTGCCGAAACTGAAAGTAGTTTTACTCAAGCTGCTAAAGAATTATTACTGCGACTGCAGCCCAAAGATGAAACCCTCTCTGGACTTTGGTCGCAGTGGTTAGCTAGTGGCAAACAAGAGCATTTGCTCGAAGCCGCAGAAATGGGCTTAACGATTGCACGTCTGACGCTTGGCTTGCAATTGGCGCAATTGGATGGTGCTTTTGATTCTGTTTCTAATGTTGTTTCTGATTCTGCCTCAACCTCTGGTAGTAGCAACATCGATAAAGGTCGGTCGAATGCATCACTCAAGAAAGCCGTCTATTGGCTCGAGTTAGCAGCTAAGGATGGCGATCGCGATGCCTGGTTTGCACTCGGTGAAATTTATCGCCGCCCACAATTCTCGGGATACAACGCAGCAGAGAGTGATCGCTGCTTTGATCGCGCTGCTGACCTTGGGCATGTACAAGCGCAGTTTCGGAAAGGCGCTAATCTCTGGCGCAAACGCGAGAAGCTGGATGAAAAGGTCAAAGGATTGCAAGCATCCTATTGGGTATGGCAAGCGCAACAACAAGGTGTTCATGAGGCAAAGGACTTGCTGACGAAGATTCTGGAAAGCTGCCCTAAACCCGCCACCAATGATTGGCATGATCTAGCCCTTCTGGCGGAGCAAGCAATTAGTCGCCATGCTGAATACAAAATCGAATACGAGTGGCTCTTGCTTTGCCATCGCCTCATGATTGCCAATCAGTTTCATTTTAGTAAAGCCGAATTGTTATTGGCCGACATCGCCCAGCTGCAGCATGAGCACTGTGTAGTGGTGGATATTCGCTGGGAACTGCCCAAGATTTTGCCCAGGTTAATTCAGATTGAAACGATTGGGCAGCGCCGTGCTCTGCTCGCCGCTGGAAAAGTATTCGCTGGAAACAATGGCAGTGAATTTGGCGCGGCATCCAAGTCACGTGACCCAATCGCCCGTAATACAGATGAGTACGAAGATGACTTATTCAATAGTAGAGAGCGTGAGGGTAACTTGCGGCAACGACGTTACCGCTTTGATAAGGTATGCCAGTGGTTGCTTGATACATTTACTAAACAGGCCACTGCATCACCTGCAAAAAAGAAGTAATGCAGTTTTACTAAGTCTAGGGCTGCTGCTCTGCCTCAGCCCTGGCCTTATCGAACTCTGCATCCTTTAAATCATCCGCAATGTCTTCGGCTGATTTTTTGGGCTCGTAGAAGCGCGCAATCAGTAAACCCAGCTCATAGAGTAAGGTCATCGGGATTGCCAAAAGCAGTTGTGAGAGAACATCCGGTGGCGTCACTACTGCTGCAATCACAAACGCACCCACAATCACATAGGGTCTGATTTCTCTCAGCTTCGCTAGGGTAACAATGCCCATGCGCACCAAAACTACTACCACCACAGGCACTTCAAAGGTAATACCAAATGCCAAGAAGGTGGTCATGGCAAAACTCAGGTACTTATCAATGTCAGTCGTCATCTCCGCGCCCAAGGGTGCGTTGTACTGCGCCATAAAATTAAATACCGTTGGAAATACTAAGAAGTAAGCAAAGGCCATCCCAAATAAAAAGAGGCTATAGCTACTCACTACCAGTGGAATAACCAATTTACGTTCATGCTGATAAAGGCCCGGGGCAATAAAGGCCCACATTTGATAGAGCACCCATGGCAAGGCAATTAAGAATGCCACCAGCATGGTGACTTTCATTGGCACAAAGAAGGAGCCCGTAATGTCGGTCACGATCATCTTGCCGCCTGCAGGCAAGGAACTTAAGAGGGGCTGCGCAAAGATATGAAAAATATCAGGTGCCCAATAGGCTAAGCTTGCAAACACAACAATGATAGCTAAGCCCGCTTTGATAACGCGATCACGCAATTCAAATAGGTGCGATAAAAAACTCTCTTGCAATCCCTCGCCTACCGTTGCATCTGCCTTGGCATCGTGATCGGCTGCATCGTGATTGAGTTTGTTGTTGCTATCGCTCGGCTGTGTCATACATTACTTCATAGAAGAGGTGTGGCGATAACGCTTCATGCGCGCTGCGCCTGACTGCACACGCGTACGCGTGCCCGAGGAATGCTTAAACCAGGTTGGGCGATTGCCGCGTTTGACGCGCCAACTATCACGGCCCTGACGCAAACTCTCGCGATAGACAGCCGCCTCATCGAGGCTCATATTGCTGCTAAAGTTAGATACGTAAGCACTAGAGTCGGCTTGATCGCTTAAGTTGAGCTGAGCCTCTTGCACCGTAGAATTAATACTGCTTTCAACATCCTTGAACATCGAAGTGCTTTCTTCGCGGAGCTTCTTGAATTCATCGAGCTCCATTTGACGATTCACTTCGCTGCGCACTTCCGACATATAGCGCTGCGCACGGCTGAATAAATTACCGGCCATGCGGGCGATCTTAGGCAAACGCTCTGGCCCGACTACTACCAATGCGACGACTGCAATCAATGCGAGTTTTGAAACTCCAAGATCAATCATGAAACGGCACTGCGGATTGCAATCATGTCTGGATTACTTATTGAGATCTTTGGCCTGAACGTCCACGGTTTTGTCAGCGGACGCCGTTTGCTGGGCTGCTGCTTGTTGTGGAATTTGCTCTGCTTTATCTTCGCCGGTTTTCATGCCATCTTTAAAACCTTTAACAGCCCCACCTAAATCGCTACCCATATTGCGCAGCTTTTTAGTGCCGAATATCAGCATTACGATTACCAGAACAACCAGCCAATGCCAAATACTAAATGAACCCATTTTTTGCTCTCCTTGTCTTATTTATTCCAGGGGCGCGGTCCGCCCATCACATGCAAATGCGTGTGATAAACCTCTTGACCCCCATCTACACCATTATTCAGCGATAAACGAAAGCCACCTTCCCGTCCGGGACGGCAACCTTGCTCGACCGCCAAGCGTGGTGCTAATGCCATCATTCTACCCAGCAATTGGGCGTCGAGGGGCGCATCTGCCTCTAAGGTGGTGATGTGACGTTTTGGTATCAATAAAAAATGGATGGGGGCAGCGGGATTAATGTCCTTAAAACCAAAAACCTCCTCATCTTCATAGACTTTTTGGCAAGGAATGGTTCCAGCAATAATTTTGCAAAAAATGCAGTTTTCGTGATTTTCCATGGCGCACTCGTTCAAAAAAAAGCTTTAGTAGTACAAAAGCGAGGGGTTTAGCGTGTTCTAGCGGCTTTCTCGGCAATGCCAGAAACCCCTTCACGGCGGGTGAGTTCTGCCAAGACATCCTCGGGCCGCAGGCCAAACTGGGATAAAGCGACTAGGCAATGAAACCATAAATCAGCCATCTCGCCTACCAAGAGGGCTTGTTGCTCCGAAGCTAAATTGGCATTGCGGCTGTCTTTTGCCGCCATCACGGCTTCGGTCGCCTCTTCGCCAATCTTTTTTAGGATGGCGTCATCGCCCTTAGAAAAAAGCTGGGCAATGTAAGAGGATTTGGGATCGACCTTACCTGCAGCTAAATCGGCACGGCGACTATCAACCACATCCGCTAAGTGGGCCAGCACCGCATCTAAGTTAGGGGGATTGTTGTCCGTACTCATAGGTGCATTCTATTCCACTGGCTTTTTCCAGGCACTCGCATTGGAATCCCAGTCTAAGAAAAAGCAGCTGTGCTCACCAGTATGGCAAGCAATACCGTCTTTTTGATCCACGACCAGCAAGATCGTATCGCCATCGCAATCCAAACGAATGTCCTTGACCGTTTGGGTATGACCCGACTCTTCGCCTTTGTGCCAAAACTTTTGACGTGAGCGTGACCAATACACCGCCTCACCGATTTGCATGGTTTTAAGTAAAGCTTCGCGGTTCATCCAAGCCATCATCAAGACATCACCAGAACCAAACTCTTGGGCAATCACGGGCACCAAGCCTTGCTCATTCCAGCTCACTGCGTCCAGCCATGCACCTGGAGTGAGATTGGGATTGGACTTAAATGATGGGGCGGGGGTAGTCATAGGGTTTCATTCTGACAGAGTTGTCAGATTAGTTGATGCCCTATAGTTTTGTAAATCACTAATTTATACCCATTTAGATATAATTAGTTATGGCCACACAAATTGAAAAAAGCTCTGGAAACATCTTTGCTGATATCGGATTTGTCAATGATCAGGAGATGTTGGTAAAAGCCAACTTAGCTCTCAAGATTTCTGAAATTATTACGCAACGTCGTCTGACCCAAATGGAAGCGGCTTTGGTCTTGGGTATGCCCCAGCCTAAGCTGTCCAAACTCTTACGCGGTCAATTTCATGGAGTGAGTGAGGCAAAGATGTTGGAGTGCCTTAACAAACTAGGCCGAGATATTCAGATTGTGATTCGCAAAGCCAATCGAAATAAACGCATTGGGCGAACTAGCGTCGTCTTTGCCTAAAGCCGAACCGCGATTCCCTGAGCTGCCATAAACTCCTTAGCCTGCCTCACGGTGTAGGTGCCGTAATGAAAGATGCTGGCCGCTAAAACGGCATCGGCCCGGCCTTTGGTAATGCCATCGACCAAGTGCTGTAAGTTGCCCACGCCGCCACTGGCAATTACTGGCACTGGAACGGCTTTACTGACGGCCGCAGTAAGTGCCAGATCAAAACCATCTTGGGTTCCATCTTGATTCATGCTGGTGAGCAAAATTTCTCCGGCTCCGCGGCGGCTCACTTCAGTCGCCCATTCCACGACATCAAGCCCCGTTGCGGTTCTACCACCATGGGTGAATACTTCCCAGCGATTGTCGGCAACCCGCTTAGCATCAATCGCAACGACGATGCACTGGGATCCGTAATGCGCAGCGGCGTCCGATACCAAGTCAGGATTGGCCACCGCAGAAGAATTCATACTCACCTTGTCGGCGCCCGCATTGAGTAATCGTCGGATATCCCCGACTGCGCGCACACCACCACCAACCGTCAATGGAATAAACACTTGCGAAGCCACAGCTTCAATAATGGGAAGTAATAAATCACGGCCATCGGATGTGGCGGTAATGTCTAAAAATGTGAGTTCGTCAGCGCCCTGTTCATCGTAACGGCGGGCAATTTCGACAGGATCACCAGCGTCGCGTAATCCTATAAAATTAATGCCCTTCACCACGCGCCCTGCAGTCACGTCTAGGCAAGGAATAATGCGTTTCGTTAGCACCGTTTAGCTACTGAGCTTTTTTGCAATCAGCGCAGCGTACTTCGCTGTTTGCTCATCGGCATAATTCTGCGCTGTGGTCAGATCTAAATCGCCGGAGTAAATCGAGCGACCCGCAATCACGCCCATCACGCCCTCTTCTTCTGCCGCGCAAAGCGCTTCAATGTCTTTCTTATTGGATAGACCGCCGCTCGCAATGATCGGAATACGTACGGCTTGTGCCAGCTTAATCGTGGCATCCATATTCACACCCTTGAGCATGCCATCGCGGCCAATGTCGGTATACACGATTGCTTCGACCCCATAGTCTTCAAACTTCTTGGCTAGATCAATCACTTCATGGCCGGTGAGCTTGCTCCAACCGTCGGTAGCAACCTTGCCATCACGGGCATCGATGCCCACCATAATGTGGCCACTAAAAGCCGTGCAGGCATCCTGCACAAAGCCGGGGCTCTTCACCGCCGCCGTACCAATGATGATGGTGCTAATACCATCGTCGAGTAAGCGCTCAATCGTCTCTAAATCCCGAATGCCGCCACCAAGCTGTACCGGGATGTCATCGCCTACTGCTTTGAGTATGGCTTTGATGGCGGATTCATTTTTGGGTTTTCCGGCAAAGGCGCCATTGAGATCAACTAAGTGCAAACGGCGTGCACCTTTGCTAACCCAATGCTTTGCCATTGCAGCAGGGTCTTCTGAAAAAACCGTAGCACGGTCCATATCGCCTTGCTCTAAGCGAACGCAGTGGCCGTCTTTAATGTCAATTGCAGGAATCAGCAGCATGATGAATAGAAAAAATTAAGGTTGCCAAGTTGTAAAGTTTTGATAAAGCCGTAATCCGTATTCTGCACTCTTTTCTGGATGAAACTGCGTAGCAAAAATAGTATCGCGTGCGATCGCAGAAGTAAACCACGTGCCGTATTCTGTACTACCGACGGTGTGGTTTTGGTTTGCGGGCACTGCATAAAAGCTATGCACAAAATAAAAGGGGGTGAGATCAGGAATGCCTGCCCATAAAGGGTGGTCTTTGTCTTGCCGTACTTGATTCCAGCCCATGTGCGGTACTTTGTATTCTGATCCGTCGACCTGCAATTGACCAGCAAGTTCAAAACGCCGCACCTCACCCGGAATAAGTCCTAAGCACGTTGTAAATGCATCACTGCTACCCTGTTGCTCTGCCCGCACCTCGCTACTGCGAACGAGTAGCATTTGCTCCCCCACGCAGACGCCGAGCATGGGCTTATTTTTTGCGGCGTTCAATAAGGCCTCCAATAAGCCTGATCCAGCCAACTGCTTCATGCAGTCCGGCATTGCGCCTTGGCCGGGCAAAACCACGCGATCGGCTTTTTGAATCTGTTCTGGCTTAGTCGCAATCAGCACATTGGCACTTGGTGCAACACGATGAAAGGCTTGGTAAACGGAACGTAAATTACCCATTCCGTAATCAACGATGGCGATGGTTTGGGTCAACGGAAGACCTGTGGTTTAGCGACTAATGAAAGGCTCGAGGCGCAAGTGATTGATTGCAAACTTGTACTTCCAGCAATTATTTAGAGGCTACCTTTCGTGGAAGGAACCTGACCCGCTGCGCGTGGGTCAGGGGTCAGCGCCATGCGCAAGGCACGGCCGAAGGCCTTAAATACCGTCTCGATTTGGTGGTGTGCATTAATGCCGCGCAAATTATCGATGTGCAGAGTCACACCCGCATGGTTTACAAAACCACGGAAGAACTCAATGCTTAAGTCCACATCAAAATCACCTACCCGCGCGCGGGTAAATGGCACATGGAACTCCAAACCGGGGCGACCAGAAAAATCAATCACGACCCGGGAAAGGGTTTCATCGAGAGGAACATAAGAATGGCCATAGCGCGTAATGCCAGCTTTATCGCCCACTGCTTTGGCGATGGCTTGACCCAAGGTGATGCCGACGTCTTCCACGGTATGGTGATCGTCAATGTGGGTATCGCCTTTGGCAACGACCTTGAGGTCAATCATGCCGTGACGGGCAATCTGATCGAGCATATGGTCTAAGAAGGGCACGCCAGAGGCGAGCTCAGCCTTACCCGTGCCATCTAGATTGAGGGCTATTTGAATTTTGGTTTCCGAAGTGTTTCGGGTAACGTCGACTTGCCGCATACATCTAAGCGCCTGTAGGCGAAGTGTTGAGTGAAGCCTCATAATATCATTGCTGATCAATTTGTTGTATGTAAATCATTCACTTAGCCTATGCTTTTAGTACCCCTCCGCATTGTTTAACGTTACGAGAAGAATTTCGATGAGTCGCTTTTGGAGCCCCGTTGTACAAACACTAACCCCCTATGTTCCAGGGGAGCAGCCGCAGATGGAGCGGCTGGTTAAGCTCAATACCAACGAAAGCCCTTATGGTCCATCCCCCAAAGCGCTTGCTGCGATTGCCGCCGAAAATACCAGCGACTTACGCCTTTATCCAGACCCCGAAGGTACGCGCCTAAGGCAAGCGATCGCCACCCTCCATGGCCTTGACCCCAAACAGGTGTTTCTAGGTAATGGCTCGGATGAAGTCTTGGCCCACGTTTTTCAGGGTCTACTCAAGCAAAAATCGCCCATTTTGTTTCCAGACATTACGTATAGCTTCTATCCGGTCTATTGCAAACTATTTGGCATCGAGTATGAAACCGTCCCTTTGAGTGCTGATTTTGCAATTAACCTGGATGATTACGCCAAACTCAATGGTGGCATTATTTTTCCGAATCCCAATGCGCCGACTGGAAGATCCATCCTCCGCACGGAGATTGAGCAACTTCTCAAGAAAAATACCGGATCCGTCATCGTGGTGGATGAGGCCTACGTCGACTACGGCACCGAATCTTGTATACCCTTACTGCGTGGGCCAAATTGCCCTGAGAATTTATTAGTCAGCCACACCCTATCGAAGTCACGCGCCTTAGCAGGACTGCGGGTTGGCTTTGCTGTAGGCCACCCTGCTTTGATTGAAGGCCTCGAGCGAGTCAAAAACAGTTTTAACTCCTACCCCTTGGGTCGCTTAGCTCAAGTAGGCGCGATTGCCGCCATAGAAGACCAAGCACACCTCGAGGCGATGTCGGCCAAAGTATGTAAAACGCGAGAAGTGCTTGTAACTGCACTAGACCGCCTGGGCTTTGAAACCCTACCGTCCACCGCCAATTTTGTATTTACACGCCACCCCAAGCATGCCGGCGCAACGCTGTATCAGCAACTGCGTGAACGCGGCATCATCGTGCGCCACTTTAAGTCGCCTCGGATTGATGCCTTCTTACGCATCACGATTGGTACTGATGAGCAAAATCAGGAACTGATTGGGGCTTTAGAGGAGTTGGTTAAATAAGCGCTACTTCCCATCGCGTTTCTCGGTATTAACCTCCAAGCTTTCGAGTTTCACAAAGTTAGCTAACTGCTCGTCATTTATTACTCCTGCTTTTTTGAGGTCTACAAGGGTTTCTGTCATCTCTTCAATAATGCGGCTTTTAGTTCTAGTCGTGTTCATAGGTCTGCTTTTCAAGGCTAAGTTGTCGATTTTTCATTAAATGATCTAGTTCATCTTTTTTCTGCCGGTTGCAATTCAAGGGTTTTTTATATAAACTAGCTTAATAAACCAGTTTGAAAGATTGCTATGCCTAAAACCATTGAAGTTGTTGGCGCCTTTGAAGCGAAGACGCACTTATCAGAACTCCTGCGAAAAGTAGCCTCTGGGCAAACCATTCGAATAAGTCAGCGCGGTCGCCCAGTTGCTGATCTTGTGCCAATTCAAAAAAATACCGTCCTCGATTCAAGCAAGGCAGCTGCAAAGATGCGAACAATACATCAAAAGGCTACAAAATTACAAGGTGTATCCATTAAAGAACTAATCGATTTTGGACGCGCTTAATGAAGGCAATGGAATTTGTATTGGATAACTCAGTAGTTGCGCGCTGGCTCTTGCAAGATGGCAGCGCTAAAGACCGTCAATACGCCAGCATGGTATTAGATTTATTAGAAGACAATGCCAAAGCAGTGGTGCCTCCAATATTTAATATTGAGATTGCTAATGTTATTGCAAGGGCTGAGCATTTAGGGCAACTGCATGAGGCTGTAAGCGCTCAATTTATTGAAACATTAGAAAGTATGAGCATCGAAGTCGATGATGTTAGTCAAAGTAAAAGCTTGACCTCCGTACTTGATTTAGCAAGGCGATATAAATTGTCATCGTATGATGCATCCTATCTAGAAATTGCTCTCCGAAAAGGCATTGGAATAGCAAGCCTAGATAAAGAGTTGATGAGCGCTTTTAAGTCTGCTGGCGGAAAATCAGTTCAAGCGTAAAAGTAATTTTTACTACTTCTTCAGCCGCATTTCAGCAGCCCGAGCATGGGCTTGCAAGCCCTCGCCATGGGCTAGTGTGCTGGCTACCTTGCCTAGGGTTTGGGCGCCAGCTTCACTCACTTCAATCATGCTGGAGCGTTTAATGAAGTCGTAGACACCCAGCGGAGATGAGAAACGCGCCGTGCGTGCTGTCGGTAAAACGTGATTGGGTCCAGCGCAATAATCACCCAGTGATTCACTGGTGTAGTTACCCATGAAGATTGCGCCTGCATGGCGAATGTGCTCAGCCCACTTTCTCGGTTCCTGCGCGCAAATCTCTAAATGTTCTGCAGCAATTGAATTCGCAATCACACACGACTCTGCCATGTCTTTTACCTGAATCAGCAACGCCCGGTTAGTGAGTGATGTGCGAATGACGTCCTGGCGTGGCATCTCGGGCAAGAGGCGATCGATGCTGGCTTGTACCGCTTCAATAAATTGTGCATCCGGAGTCAGCAAAATCGACTGCGCTAATTCATCGTGCTCTGCCTGCGAGAACAAATCCATAGCAACCCAATCAGGATTGGTTGTGCCATCGCATAGCACGAGTATTTCTGAGGGGCCAGCAATCATGTCGATGCCAACCGTGCCAAATACGCGGCGCTTCGCAGCAGCAACATAGGCATTACCAGGGCCCACAATCTTATCCACTGCAGGCACCGTATCTGTTCCATAAGCCAAGGCAGCGACGGCTTGTGCGCCGCCAATCGTAAAGACCCGATCTACCCCAGCCAACCATGCAGCGGCTAGCACCAAGGGATTGCGCGCGCCATCTGGCGTTGGCACCACCATAATGACTTCTTGCACGCCAGCGACCTTCGCTGGAATCGCGTTCATTAAGACCGATGAAGGGTAAGCCGCCTTACCACCTGGTACATAAATACCAACGCGATCCAGTGGCGTGACCTTCTGGCCTAAACGCGTGCCATCGGCTTCGGTGTATTCCCAAGAATGGCAACCCGCTTCGATGCGCTGTTGTTCGTGATATGCCCTAACCCGGCTTGCAGCAATATCCAATGCATTTTTTTGCTCGGGTGGTAACTGCAGATAAGCCTGCTCAAGATCACCGCGCGCGATTTCTAAATCCGCAACGCTTTTTGCTGTATTGGCACTGCTCAGTCGATCAAAGCGCTTGGTGTAGTCGAGCACTGCTGCATCGCCGCGCGCTTTGACATCAGCCAAAATTTCTATAACTACTAAATCAATCGCATTGTCATCAGCGCTAGGCAGGGACAAGCTGGCCATCAGCGTCGCTTTGAAATTCGCATCGCTGCTATTGAGGCGCTTGATCTTCATTGAGCCTGACATGAGTCTTACTTCAGCTGCTCAAAAAAGGGTTGTAGCTGCGCACGCTTGCGCTTATAAGATGCTTGGTTCACCACTAGACGCGCACTGATATCGGCAATCGCTTCCACCTCAACCAAGCCATTGGCTTTTAAGGTGTTACCCGTTGACACTAAATCAACAATCGCATCTGCCAAACCGACCAAGGGAGCAAGCTCCATCGATCCATACAAATGAATGGTATCGATGTGTACCCCTTTATTAGCAAAGTGATCACGAGCGCAGTTCACATACTTAGTGGCTACCTTCAGGCGCGATCCTTGGCGAACGGCTTCGGCGTAATCAAAACCAGCGCGCACGGCTACCGACATACGGCATTTGGCAATACCAAGGTCAAAAGGCACATAAAGACCATCTGTGCCTTTTTCCATTAAGACATCCAAACCAGCTACCCCAAAATCTGCGCCGCCAAATTGCACATACGTTGGCACATCAGAGGCACGCACAATAATCAAGCGGATATCGGGATTCGAGGTCTCAATAATGAGCTTGCGTGACTTTTCAGGATCCTCCAGCGGCCGAATGCCGATCTTGGACAGAATCGCTGTTGTCTCTTCGAAGATGCGGCCCTTGGAGAGGGCGAGGGTTAATTTCATGGAACTATTATTTCACGCGCTCGATGTTTGCGCCCAATTGGGTTAATTTTTGCTCCATACGGTCATAACCGCGGTCTAAGTGGTAAATCCGATCCACAATCGTCTCGCCTTGGGCCGCAAGACCGGCAATCACCAGGCTGGCCGATGCCCGAAGGTCCGTTGCCATGACCGTCGCGCCCGACAAAGCTTCAACGCCCTGAGCAATGGCGGTATTGCCCTCAATCGCAATATCGGCGCCCAGGCGGTTGAGCTCTTGTACGTGCATAAAGCGGTTCTCAAAAATGGTTTCGGTAATGGTCGAGCTGCCGCGCGCAATTGCATTCACGCTCATCAGCTGTGCCTGCATATCGGTTGGGAAGGCGGGATATTCCGAGGTACGAAAGTTCACCGCTTTCGGGCGCCCCTGCATCTTGGCCCGAATCCAATCGGGTCCGGTTTCTACTTGCAAGCCCACTTCACGCAACTTGACCAAGACCGCATCCAAGGTATCCGGACGGCAGTGCTTTACCAACACATCGCCGCCGGCTGCCGCAACGGCGCACAAGAAAGTGCCGGCCTCGATTCGGTCTGGGATGACGCTATGCTCAGCGCCGTGCAGCGCATCTACGCCCTCGATGGTGAGTTTATCGCTACCAATACCAGTGATCTTGGCGCCCATTTTGACCAGCAACTCAGCTAGATCACTCACCTCGGGTTCGCGCGCGGCATTCTCCAGGGTGGTTGTTCCCTTGGCCAGGGTTGCTGCCATTAAGAGGTTTTCAGTACCCGTGACAGTAATCATGTCCGTCAGAATCGATGCGCCCTGCAAGCGCTCTGCCTTTGCTTCAATATTACCGCCCTTGATTTTCATGGTGGCGCCCATCGCCTTTAAGCCTTTGATGTGCTGATCAACTGGCCTGGCACCAATCGCACAACCTCCAGGCAAAGAAACCGTTGCCTTACCGAGTCGAGCTAATAAGGGGCCCAAAACCAAGATCGATGCGCGCATGGTCTTAACAATGTCATACGTCGCCTCAAAGCTAGTGATGTTGGCCGCACTTAAGATCAAATGCGTGCGATTGTCCGGATTAGGGAAATCCACTTGTACGCCCATGTTTTTAAGTAACTTGAGCATGGTGCGCACATCTTGTAGATCGGGCACATTGCGCAACACAATCGACTCCTTACTTAAAAGGCATGCGCACAAAATCGGCAGGGCTGCATTTTTTGCTCCCGCGATTAGCACTTCACCTTGCAGCGGCGTACCGCCAATCATTTTTAACTTATCCATTGCGCTTTATTTTCTTTTTATTGCTTCGTGTACATTGCTACTTAATTATTGACCCGATTTTTCTGCAAACTCAGCTGGAGTAAACGCCTTAATTGATAAGGCATGCACTTCCGCCTTCATGCGATCACCCAGTGCGGCATATACCAATTGATGGCGCTGAATCAGGCGCTTGCCTTCAAACTCGGCACTAACCACCGTTGCATAAAAATGCTGGCCATCGCCCTCCACCGCAAGGTGACTACAAGCAATGCCTTGCTGAATATAGGACTGAATTTGTTCTGGGGTTGGGAACATCGGTTACTCCATAAAATGAAACGATTAAATTCAGAACTACTTAATGCCGTAATTTATACCCAGTCTCCAGCATGCGCAATGCAGCGATGGAGACCACCACAAAAAATCCACCGACAATGGCAAAGCTCATCCACGGGGAAACATCCGATACGCCAAAAAAGCCATACCGAAATCCATCAATCATATAAAAGAAGGGGTTGAAATGGGATATGGTTTGCCACACCGGCGGCAAAGTATGAATTGAATAGAAGACGCCCGATAACATCGTCGCAGGCATGATCAAGAAGTTCTGAAAGGCAGCCAGTTGATCAAACTTATCGGCCCAGATACCAGCAACCAAACCCATGCTGCCCAAAATCGCCGCGCCCAGAAAAGCAAAAACGATAATCCAAATTGGGTATGCAAAGCTGGGCTCTACAAACCAAGCCGTAATTAAGAAAACGCCCAAGCCAACCACCACGCCCCGCACTACCGCAGCCAGCACATAGGCCGCGTAAAACTCTAGATTGCTTAACGGCGCCAATAGAACAAAAACCAAATTACCGGTGATCTTGGATTGGATTAAAGAGGATGAGGTATTCGCAAATGCATTTTGTAAGAGGCTCATCATCACGAGGCCCGGAATCAAAAAGGCGGTATAGCTGAGGTGGCCATACATCTCCACTTTGCCTTCCAGTACATGGCCAAAAATCAAAAGGTACAGTACTGCGGTCAGCACCGGCGCCGCTACCGTCTGAAACGCAACTTTATAAAAGCGCTTTACCTCTTTACGCAGTAGCGTCGGAAAGCCACTGCCATAGTCAAATGGGGCATGCTTCATGCGGCATTTCCAGACATGATGTGCACAAAGACATCTTCTAAATCAGCTGCCTCGCCATTTTGTTTTTTTGCACCGCCAAACCGAGACAGTAAATTGGCCGTGGTATCCAATGCCACTACCTTGCCCTGCTTTAGCATCGCAATGCGCTGACATAAGGCCTCAGCCTCTTCTAAATAATGGGTGGTCAATACGATGGTGTGCCCATCGTGATTGAGTCTGCTAATAAATTGCCAGAGAGATTGGCGCAGCTCCACATCCACTCCTGCCGTTGGCTCATCTAGAACGATCACGGGTGGGCGATGCACCAGCGCTTGCGCAACCAAGACCCGGCGTTTCATGCCACCCGAGAGGGAGCGCATATTGCTATCGGCTTTTCCAGTCAAGTCTAAGTTAGCCATGATCTCATCGATCCACGCATCGTTATTACGAATGCCAAAGTAGCCCGACTGAAAGCGTAAGGTTTCGCGTACCGTAAAGAAGGGATCAAAAACTAATTCTTGTGGCACAACGCCAAGCATGCGGCGCGCTTCGCGGTGGGTTGACTGCACATCAACGCCCATGATTGAAGCGCTGCCATGATCCGGCTTACACAGCCCCGCCAAAATGGAGATGAGGGTTGTTTTGCCAGCGCCGTTAGGGCCGAGAAGACCAAAGAACTCGCCTTCATGGATTTGAAGCGAAACATCGTCTAGGGCTTGTAGGACGCCATAGTGCTTTGATATTCCTTTAATCGATATTGCCGAAGTCATGCTGCTGGCGTGCCTAACAACTCAGCAACGCCATAAACCTGGGCCAAGACACACAATTTCGGCGGTGGACTTAATAAGGTTAGCTCGCGCTGATCCTGCCTTAATTTTTTTTGCCATGCGATCAAGACAGCTAGCGCACTGGAATCAAAATCACTTAGTGCAGTGCAATCCACCGTCTGTAGCTGCGCAAGATCACGCAGTCCATCAAGCTCCACCGCTACGGCGTTTTGCTGGGTCAGGGTAGAAGGCAGAATATAGGGCATAAGGTATTGATTAATTGCTGGGACGTGCCGAGGCCAACACCTTATTGCGCTCTTTTAAGAACGCGATTAATCCATCAATACCATTTTGATTAATTTGGTTTGTAAATTGGTTGCGGTAGTTTTCTACCAGCCAAACACCCAAAACGTTAATGTCATAGACTCTCCATCCAGCTGGCGTTTTCTCTAGACGGTAATCGAGCGGAATCGGGTCGCCCCGGCCTAGCACCACCGTGCGCACAATCACCTCAGTATCAGTGGGCGCAGCACGCAAGGCTTTGTACTGAACCGTTTGATCGCGCACCTGGCTTAATGCGCCCGAGTAGGTACGAATCAATAGGGTTTTGAATTCTGCAATCAGCTGTGCTTGCTGTTCAGGTGTGGCCTTTCGCCAATTGGGGCCCATCGACATCTCAGTGGTGCGCCGCATATCGGTGTACGGCACAATTTTCTTCTCAACCAGATCGACTACACGCGCAATATTGCCCTTCTGAATTTCCGGATCAGCCTTAATCGAGGCCATCACTTCGCTCACAATGCTGCGAATTAATCCATTCGGAGTAGATTCATCGATGGCAGCATTTTGGGCACTAACCGGGTTTACAAACCAGATTGCAGCTAGTGCAGTGCAAACGGAAATGGCGTGGCGGATTGTGATGTTCAATTGGCTTCTCTTGTGTTTTGCAGCTCGAGTTGAGTAGATAGCGTGATTTTAGCCCGCTCTAGCAAACTCAGCAAAAGCGCTACCATTTACTAATCTGAAGTGTCTATTCGTAGGGATTTTCAAATGGCGGCAGTGGTTCTTCATCGTCATAACCCGCCCTACTCTCGTCAATTTGGTACTGACGACGCTGAATATACCCATCCCGGACAAAGGAATACTTATCGATCGCCGCACCTTCCAGGAGATCGCCAGCCTGATAGTAGTTATTCCGAGCATTCACGATACGTAAGCCAGTAATGCTGTTTCGCAAGGCAACATCAGGCAACAGGCGAAGCAAGTAGTCGGTCTCAATATCAGCAGCCGTTCCAAAGGTATCGCGTACCGAGCTAGGGCCAAAAAACGGCAACACCACATAAGGTCCGGATGGAATTCCCCAAACGCCAAACGTTTGTCCAAAGTCAGCCTTATGTTTAGGCAGCCCACCCGGAGTAGCCATGTCAATCAAGCCGCCCAAGCCAAAAACGGTATTGACTACAACCCGCATCAAGCCTTTAGCTGCTACGCCAGGGTTGCCCTGCAGCAACTGGTTCAGTGCAGAATAAATGTCGTTATAGTTACCAAAAAAATTGTTGATGCCATCGCGCGCCACTGAAGGAACAATATAGCGATAGCCAGTGGTGACGGGCTTTAAAAGATAATCATCTAAGCCTTCATTGAAGATGAAGACGGAGCGGTTAAATGACTCCCACGGATCTTGCGCCGACGGCTGGGTGCCAGCTGGAATAGTGGCGCAGCCAATCATGCTGACGGACAGCACCGTGATAAAAACACGCCTGATGGCGCGCTTCATGACGCAGTGAGCCCACAAAATCACTTTTTAGTGCTTTCATCTTTACCACCATCAGCCGCTTTGTTATACAAAAATTGACTGATGAGGTTTTCGAGCACAACAGCCGATTGGGTTTGCGAAATCATATTGCCCTGCGCCAACATTTGATCTGAGCCGCCAGCCTCAAGCCCAACGTATTGCTCGCCCAGCAAGCCCGAAGTCAAAATCTTAGCGGAGGAATCTTTTGGAAACTGGTAGCTACGCTCCAGCGTCATCGTGACGGTGGCTTGGTAAGTCGTGTCATCAAAGCGAATGTCTGCAATACGACCAACAACCACACCAGCGCTTTTAACGGGCGCACGTGGCTTTAGCCCGCCGATGTTATCAAAGCGAGCAGTAATGGTATAGGTTGGCTGAAATGAAACAGCATTCATATTACCCACCTTGAGTGCCAAGAAAAGCGCGGCCAATAAGCCAATGGCAACAAAAATTCCCACCCAAACGTCAATCGCACTTTTTCTCATATGGACCTCAGTTTAATCCTTCTGCATTTCATCATTAATTAGAGAACATCAAGGCGGTCAGCAAGAAATCCAAAGCCAATACCGCTAAGGATGAAATCACGACCGTACGAGTAGTCGCTTGGGAGACCCCTTCTGGTGTTGGTTTGGCCTCAAAACCTTGATAGAGGGCGATAAACGTCACTACTACGCCAAATACAATGCTCTTTATTAAGCCATTCCCAATATCCGAGAAGAGATCAACGCCACCCTGCATTTGCGACCAAAATGCACCCGAGTCAACGCCAATTAATGGCACGCCCACAAAGTAACCGCCAACCACACCAACTGCAGTAAAGATGGTTGCCAAAATCGGCATGGAAATAATGCCGGCCCACAGACGCGGCGCCACTACACGGCTTAAAGGATCGACGGCCATCATCTCCATGGCACTCAATTGTTCACCCGCCTTCATTAAGCCAATTTCTGCGGTCAATGAAGTACCTGCCCTGCCCGCAAAAAGGAGGGCAGTAATTACGGGGCCCAGTTCACGCGTGAGCGACAAGGCAACCAATAAACCCAATGCTTGTTCTGAGCCATAGCGATTCAAGGTGTAATAGCCCTGAAGGCCCAGTACAAAGCCAACGAATAAACCGGAGACCGCAATAATTACAAAAGAGTGATTACCAATAAAGAGGATTTGATCCGAAACTAAGCGTGGGCGCTTTAGTAAAGGAGCTGAGCGAGCCATCACTGCAATGAACATGCGCGTTGCATGGCCAAGACTAACAATATTGCTGCGGATAAAAAATCCAAGATCGCCAAGCAAATCAATGGTTTTACGTACGATCATCGCGCGACTAACTCAACAGCAAAATCATCCAAGAGGTCTGCGCCCGGATAATGAAATGGCACCGGTCCATCGGGAGAGGCGTCCAAGAACTGGCGCACAAATGGATCGCTTGAGCGATTGAGTTCATCGGGAGTGCCTTGGGCGCCAATGCGTCCATTAGCGATGAAGTACACGTAGTCTGCAATCGCAAAAGTCTCTTCCACATCATGGGTCACCAAAATACTAGTTGCACCGAGTGCGGTATTCAGATCACGAATCAAACGCGCTGTAATGCCCAGCGCAATGGGGTCCAAACCGGCAAACGGCTCGTCGTACATGATGAGCGGCGGATCAAGTGCAATCGCGCGCGCGAGGGCCACACGCCTTGCCATGCCGCCCGAGATTTGCCCAGGCATCAAATCGCGCGCGCCACGCAAACCCACTGCATTGAGTTTCATCAGTACAAGGCTACGTAACAAATCCTCGCTGAGGTTGGTATGCTCGCGCAGCGGAAAAGCGACGTTTTCAAATACGCTGAGGTCGGTAAACAGAGCGCCAAACTGAAACAGCATGCCCATACGCCGGCGCGCGTGCATCAACTCCCTACTGCTCATTCGACCAACGTTAATGCCTTCGAATAAGACCTTACCTTCGGCCGTGGTGACTTGGCCGCCAATCAAACGCAGAACGGTTGTTTTGCCACAGCCCGAGCCACCCATGACCGCGACCACCTTGCCGCGGCGAAACTCCATATTGAGGCCAGACAAAATCTGACGCTCACCCGGCGCATAGGAAAAGTTTACGTCCTGAATTGAGACAACAACATCATCTTTGCGGGTGGAGCTTTGCGGAGATTCAGACTGATTCAATGCGTATCTTTTAAGTAGTAGTCAATTGTTTGATTTTAGAGCGGCAATACCGATGACCCCATCAAATACGAATCCACTGCATGAGCACACTGACGGCCTTCCCGAATCGCCCAGACCACTAAAGACTGACCCCGACGCATATCACCAGCAGCAAATACCTTCGGTACATTGGTTTGGTAGGCTTTTTGACCTTCAACGTGGGCCTTCGCATTGCCGCGCGCGTCTTTATCAACTCCAAATGCATTCAGGACTTGCTGCGCAGGAGATACAAAGCCCATGGCCAAGAGAACGAGGTCGGCCTTGATCTCAAACTCGGAATTAGGTACTTCCGCCATCTTTCCGCCTTGCCACTCCAAACGAACGCCAATCAGTTTTTCAACCTTGCCGTTTTTACCCTCAAAGCGTTTTGTGCCTACTGACCAATCCCGCTCACAACCTTCTTCATGCGATGACGACGTGCGCAACTTGGTTGGCCAATACGGCCAAACCAAGGGTTTGTTCTCTTCCTCAGGCGGCTGCGGCAACAATTCAAATTGGGTCACATGATTGGCGCCATGGCGATTCGACGTGCCAACGCAATCGGAACCAGTATCGCCGCCACCAATCACCACAACGTGCTTGCCTGTTGCGCGAATGCCATTTTGCAAATCGCCAGCGACTTCTTTATTTTGCGGAATCAAAAATTCTAGGGCGTAATGAATACCTTCGAGTTCGCGTCCAGGAACGGGTAAATCGCGGGGCTGCTCTGCGCCGCCGCTAATGATGACAGCATCAAAAACTTTCATCAACTGCTCTGGCGTGACTGTCTTGCTCGAATAGTTTTTGACTTCCGCGCCCATTGCCTCTTTGCCAACATAAACGCCGGTAGCAAAGGTAACCCCTTCAGCTTGCATTTGCTCAACGCGGCGGTCAATTAGCCACTTTTCCATTTTGAAGTCAGGAATACCATAGCGCAGCAAGCCGCCAACCCGATCATTCTTTTCATATACGGTGACATCGTGACCGGCGCGCGCTAATTGTTGTGCCGCCGCCATGCCCGCTGGGCCTGATCCGACAATCGCTACTTTTTTACCCGTTTTAGTTTTAGCTGGCATGGGCTTAACCCAACCATTTTCCCAAGCCTTATCAATAATGGCATGCTCAATCGACTTGATGCCAACCGCATCGCGATTGATGCCCAGTGTGCAAGCGGACTCGCATGGCGCCGGACAAATACGGCCAGTAAACTCCGGGAAATTGTTAGTGGAGTGCAGCACTTCAATGGCATTTTTCCAATCACCCTGAAATACCAGTTCATTAAAGTCCGGAATGATGTTGTTGACGGGGCAGCCGTTATTACAAAACGGAATACCGCAATCCATACAGCGTGCACTCTGCACTTTAGCTTCATCGTCGCTCAGTGCAGCAACAAACTCCTTGTAGTGGTGTAAGCGCGTTACAGGAGCCTCATAGGATTCCTTAACGCGATCAAACTCCATAAATCCAGTGACCTTACCCATCTCAACTACTCCTTCAATATCATGTTGTTACTTAAGCAATCGCTTTTGCATTGGTTTGTGCTTTTTCCCAAAGCTCACCCAAGGCCCGTTTGTATTCAGTGGGGTGAACTTTAATAAAGCGTGCACGCGCCCGATCCCAGTCGGCTAGCAGGGCCTTCGCACGCTCAGATCCGGTATGCCTGAAATGGCGCTCAATTAAGGCTTTCAAAATATGCTCATCGCTCTGGCGCTGACCGCCATCCTTCACATCGATCGGTGCATGCCATTGGGCTTTAGGAATGCTCGCAACTTGCTCTGCATGAGGTAGCACTTTTTCTAAGGTGGCCATGCTGGTATTGCAACGCTTTGCAAACAAACCATCTTCGTCGTACACATACGCAACACCACCGCTCATGCCGGCTGCAAAGTTACGCCCGGTTTCACCCAGAACGACCACTGTACCACCCGTCATGTATTCACAGCCGTGATCGCCGGTACCTTCAACTACGGCAGTAGCACCCGAATTACGAACTGCAAAACGCTCGCCAGCTACGCCATTAAAGAAGGCTTCTCCGCCAATCGCGCCATACAGAACGGTATTACCAACAATGATGTTCTTGGCTGTGTCGCCGCGGAACTCATGCGGTGCGCGCACGATGACACGTCCACCGGACAAGCCCTTACCTACATAATCATTGGCATCGCCAACCAGATCTAAGGTAACGCCGTGCGCCAAGAATGCCGCAAAGCTTTGGCCTGCTGTGCCATTTAACTGGATGTGAATGGTGTCATCTGGCAAACCAGCATGACCATAACGCTGAGCGATTTCACCGGATAGCATTGCGCCTACGGTACGGTTCACGTTCTTCACAGGAACAATGAAGGACACTTTCTCGCCGCGCTCTAATGCAGGCTCGCTCTTTTCAATCAGAATATGGTCAAGAGCGCTGCTCAGGCCATGGTCTTGCGTGAGGACTTGATAGCGTGGCACATCGGCCGGTACCGCAGGTGCTGCAAAAATCTTACTGAAGTCCAGTCCGTGGGTTTTCCAGTTATCAATCCCTTTGCGGGTATCGAGCAAATCAACTCGGCCAATCAGATCGTCAAACTTGCGTATGCCTAATTGAGCCATGATTTCACGTGCCTCTTCTGCAACAAAGAAGAAGAAATTAACCACGTGCTCCGGCTTACCAGCAAACTTTTTACGCAGCTCTGGATCTTGCGTAGCAACACCAACTGGGCAGGTATTTAAATGGCACTTGCGCATCATGATGCAACCTTCTACTACTAGTGGTGCAGTGGCAAAACCAAATTCATCTGCGCCAAGTAAGGCGCCAATCACCACGTCACGACCGGTTTTCATTTGCCCATCGGCCTGCACCCGAATACGGCTTCGTAAACGATTGAGTACCAAGGTTTGCTGCGTTTCAGCAAGGCCAAGCTCCCATGGGGAGCCGGCATGCTTAATCGATGAAAGCGGCGATGCACCGGTACCACCATCATGACCCGCAATCACTACGTGATCGGCTTTGGCCTTAGCAACGCCAGCAGCCACCGTGCCCACGCCCACTTCAGAAACGAGTTTGACGGATACATCGGCTTTAGGATTGACGTTCTTGAGATCGTGAATCAGCTGCGCAATGTCTTCAATCGAATAAATGTCATGATGTGGAGGCGGAGAAATCAAACCAACGCCCGGTACCGAGAAACGCAACTTACCAATGTAATCGGATACTTTGCTACCAGGCAGCTGACCGCCCTCACCGGGTTTTGCACCCTGCGCCATTTTGATTTGCAACTGATCGGCTGAACGCAGATACTCGGTGGTTACACCGAAGCGACCTGATGCTACTTGCTTGATTTTTGAGCGCAAGGAATCGCCATCTTCCAATGGAATATTGGCTTCCACCACATCACTACCCAGAATGCTTGCAAGACTTTCCCCCTTACGAATCGGAATGCCCTTCAGTTCGTTCTTGTAGCGATTGGGGTCTTCACCGCCCTCACCCGTATTGGACTTGCCGCCAATGCGGTTCATCGCAATTGCTAACGTGGCATGCGCTTCCGTTGAGATGGAGCCTAAGGACATCGCGCCCGTGGCAAAGCGTTTGACAATCTCTTTAGCGGACTCCACTTCATCGAGCGGAATCGCTTTAGCAGGATCCACCTTAAATTCAAACAAACCGCGCAAAGTCATCTGACGCTTACTTTGATCATTGATGATGTTGGCGTACTCTTTGTATGTCTGGTAGCCCTTATCCAAGCCAGTGCGCGTTGCGTGCTGTAGCTTTGCAATCGTATCGGGTGTCCACATGTGGTTTTCGCCGCGAACACGATAGGCATACTCACCGCCTGCTTCGAGCATATTGCTGAGCACAGGATCGTTTCCAAAGGCCTGCTGATGCATGTGCAATGCTTCTTCGGCAATTTCAAATACACCAATGCCGCCCACATTCGAAGGTGTATTTTTAAAGTATTTCTGAATCACTTCCTGATTGAGTCCAATGGCCTCAAAAATTTGTGAGCCGGTATAGGACATATAGGTTGAGATGCCCATTTTGGACATCACTTTTTGCAAGCCTTTGCCCACTGCTTTGACGTAATTCTTGATGGCCTTTTCGGGCGATAAATCGCCGGGCAAACCTTTTGCCATTTCCGCCAAGGTCTCCATTGCTAAGAAGGGGTGAATAGCTTCTGCACCATAGCCCGCTAACAATGCAAAGTGGTGGGTCTCGCGCGCGCTACCGGTCTCGACAACCAGACCAACGCTGGTACGCAAACCTTTGGCAACCAAATGTTGGTGAATGGCAGACGTCGCCAAAAGTGCTGGAATAGCAACGTGCTTCTCATCCACTTGGCGATCGCTAATCAGCACAATATTGAAGCCGAGACTAACTGCATCCGCAGCCTCCGCACACAAGGATGCTAGGCGCGCCTCAATGCCTTCTTTACCCCAGACGGCTGGATAGCAGATGTCTAGTTCATAGGTGCGGAACTTACCATTGGTGTAGTGCTCAATGTGGCGGATCTTCGCCATTTCCTCAAAATCCAGAATGGGCTGGCTTACTTCTAAGCGCATCGGTGGATTGATGTTATTGGTGTCGAGCAAATTGGGTTTTGGTCCGACAAACGAGACTAGAGACATCACCATGTTTTCCCGAATCGGATCGATTGGGGGATTCGTAACCTGCGCGAACAATTGCTTAAAGTAGTTGTAAAGGGATTTGTCTTTATTCGACAAAACAGCCAAGGGGCTATCGTTACCCATCGAACCAATTGCCTCTTCGCCTGCTAAGGCCATTGGCGCCATTAAATACTTCAGGTCTTCTTGGCTATAACCAAACGCCTGCTGTCGATCCAATAGCTTTGCTGCGGGGCGTATGTGAACCTGTTCATCTACGCTGTCTTTTTTGGATAAATCGACTTCATCCAACTTCACGCGTACGGCATCAATCCAACTCTTGTATGGCTTGGCTTTCGAGACTGCATTTTTGAGTTCGACGTCATCAATGATGCGGCCTTGTTCCATATCAATCATGAACATCTTGCCGGGTTGCAAGCGCCACTTTTGCACAATTTTATTTTCTGGTACCGGCAATACGCCTGCCTCGGAACCCATGATCACGAGGTCATCGTCGGTGACGTAATAGCGTGCTGGACGCAAACCATTGCGATCGAGCGTCGCGCCAATCTGACGGCCGTCGGTAAAGGCCATAGCTGCGGGGCCGTCCCATGGCTCCATCATTGCTGCATGGTATTCATAAAAGGCGCGGCGGTTCTCATCCATTAAAGTGTGCTGTTCCCATGCCTCAGGAATCATCATCATCATGGCTTGCGCTAAGGGATATCCCGCCATGACCAATAGTTCTAGGCAGTTATCAAAGCAAGCTGTATCGGATTGGCCCGGATAGATTAGTGGCCATAATTTTTGTAGATCATCGCCCAATACTGGTGAGCTAATTGCGCCGGTGCGTGCATTGACCCAATTGACGTTTCCTTTAACGGTATTGATTTCGCCGTTGTGCGCAATCATGCGATAAGGGTGAGCCAATTCCCATGCGGGGAAAGTGTTGGTAGAAAAACGCTGATGCACTAAGGCCAATGCAGAAACACAGCGCTGGTCTTGTAAATCTAAGTAATAAGCCCCTACTTGATTTGCAAGCAGCAGCCCTTTGTACACAATGGTTCGTGCCGACATTGATGCAACGAAATATTCCTTGCCGTGCTTTAAATGCAAATCTTGAATAGCGTGACTGGCTGTTTTGCGGATGACGTATAACTTGCGCTCTAAGGCATCGGTGGTCATGATGTCGCGGCCGCGTCCAATAAAAATTTGGCGAATGAATGGCTCGGTTTTTTGTACCGTTGGTGACATTGGTAATTTCGTATCTATCGGTACATCGCGCCATCCCAGCACAACTTGACCTTCGAGGCGAACCGTTCTTTCGAGCTCTTGTTCACAAGCCAAACGCGATGCGCTCTCTTTAGGCAAAAAAATCATACCCACACCGTATTCGCCAAATGGGGGTAGTGTGATGCCTTGCTTGGCCATTTCCTCGCGATACAAGTGATCGGGGATTTGAATCAAAATTCCTGCGCCATCACCCATTAGGGGGTCCGCACCAACGGCACCGCGGTGATCCAAGTTTTCTAATATCTGCAAACCCTGCGTCACAATCGCGTGGGATTTTTTACCCTTGATGTGCGCAACAAATCCTACGCCACATGCATCGTGCTCATTTGCAGGATCGTACAAACCCTGTGCGATTGGGCGGATTGTTTCAGTCTCTACTAATTGAGCATCTGAATTATTTTGGGTAATTTTGCTATTCATAATGTGTCTCGATAACGGCGCAAAAAAGGCGCTAAAGCGCGTGGGAGATCAAATATAGGGGAATACCCCTTCAAGTGCAATCTTTTTAATTGACTCTGTCCCATTTTAATAGGGTGGCCAACACGAATAATTGCTTTAATGGGGACAGAGTCACTATTTGTGCCCTTATTGCCGCTCTTTGGCTAGTGCCCCTGGTGTTTAGGTCAGCTGTATTGTGGGAGGCAGTTTCTTTATCGGGCGTCCCCGTGGGCGAATCTGCATTACCTCCAGATTCCCCTTAAAGAGAGTTTTTGCATATTCTGGGCTCACCCATGGCTTTGAGCGCAGCACGGCTTCGGTAATTACGCGGTCCTCCCAGTGGGGGGCGCCCTCTTTGACAAAGTCTGCCCAGGCCATTTGACGCTCAAATGGGGTATTTCCGAGGTCCCAAAACCGCGGGTGGTCTTGTAGCCATGACTCGGCCTTGCCGCCGATGTGACTCACATAACTGGTCCAAGAACAGTCGGCGGGTCGGGATTCGAGTCCGCTACGGACCGGATTGAGCTCAATGTAACGCTGGCAGCGCAGAAGGTAGTCGGGGTCAATGATGGAAGAGCGATAACGGCCCTCCCAGATGGTTCCAGTCCGCCCATGCTTTTGATTAAAGAATTGCGCATAGCGCCGCCCTAAGGATTGCATTAATTTCGCTAGCGACCCGGGCTCTTTAGGACTAAGGAGTAAATGCACATGATTGGGCATCAGTGCATACGCATGCACTGCTACTGAGAATTGATTGGCTGCAGTGCGTAGCCAATCGAGGTAAATGGCATAGTCTGCCGGCGCATGAAACAAGGTCTCGCGATTGTTGCCGCGCACCAACACATGCATTGCCTGCCCCGGAATAAGAATGCGTGCCTGGCGAGCCATTACGCCGGCCTCCCTAGTTAACCGTGCTTAAACCACCAGGCGGGGCAAAGTCGGGAATAAACCAATCTCCGCCAGACTGCACTACGCCCGCAGGAACCAGCCTTACTTCTTCAGGCTTACCCTTGAGTGCAGTTGCCATAAATGAAGTCCATACCGGTAGCGCTAATCCACCACCGGTTTCGCGATCGCCCAGACTGCGGGGGCGATCAAACCCGATCCACGCTACTGCAACCACATCTGGGTTGTAGCCTGCAAACCAAGCATCATGCGAGTCATTCGTTGTTCCGGTCTTACCAGCCAAATCAGCACGACCTAATTTACCTCTCGCACTGGCTGCTGTTCCCGTCTTCGTTACTTCTTGCAACATGCTATCCATCACAAAGGCTGTGCGTGCATCGAGCACTCGGGTCGCATCCACGCTGGCGCGCACCGGCTGCGCCTCAAAGAGAACCGCACCCTTCGAGTCAATCATCTTACTAATTAGGTAGGGATCAACACGGTATCCGCCATTGGCGAAGACGCTATACGCTGTTGCCATTTGTAAGGGCGTGACCGATCCGGCGCCTAGCGCCATTGTTAAATAAGGCGGATGCTTCTCGGGCTCAAAACCAAAACGCTGAATGAAGTCTTGTGCATAGGATGGGCCAATTTTGCGTATCACTCGTACTGATACTAAGTTTTTAGACTTAGCGAGCGCAGTTCGCAGCGGCATATAACCATCGAACTTACCATCGTAGTTTTTTGGCTCCCATGCCTGACTGCCAGTCTCCAAGCTCCCAATGGATAAAGGTGCATCATTGACTGAAGTGCTCGGCGTAAATCCTTTTTCAATTGCAGCGGCGTATATGAAGGGCTTAAATGCAGAGCCGGGTTGACGTTGCGCCTGGGTGACGTGATTGAATTGATTGCGACGAAAATCAAATCCTCCGACCAAGGAGAGAATCGCGCCATTCTCCGGATCTAAGGCAACAAACGCTGCCTCGACTTGGGGTAGCTGGGCTAACTTCCAGACACCACTGTCAGAAAGAAGGCGAACTACTGCACCAGGACGTAAGCGTTTTTTAGGCTGCGAACTATCCGTTAAAGATGCGGATGCTAACTTTAAGCCATCACCTTTAATAGAGATCACATCACCCGTTGCAATCATGACCTGTAACTCTTTTGGCTTCACTTGCAAGACGACGCCCGATTGCAGTTCATCTAGCGAAGGGTAATCCAGCAAGGCCACGTCAATTGCGCGCTGCCGCTTGAGTTCATCTTGTGGCAAATCAATAAACCCCTCTGGGCCACGGTAAGCATGCCGTAAGTCATAGTCAAAAATACCGCGGCGCACCGCCGCATAGGCAGCGTCCTGATCCGCTTTAATCAAAGTGGTATAAACGCTCAAACCTTGTGAATAAATGGCCTCGCCATATTGACTAAACAATAGCTGACGCACCATCTCTGCAGCAAAGTCAGCTCGTGTTGCAAACTCATTACCAAGGCCACGCACCCGCAACTGCTCTGCCATCGCCACCTGATATTGCTCCGGCGTGATGTAATTTAAATCGCGCATGCGCTGCAATATGTATTCTTGACGAATCTTAGCGCGCCGGAAATTGCTAACCGGGTTATAGGCTGAAGGCGCTTTAGGCAAGCCTGCCAACATGGCAGATTCTGCAATGCTCAAACTTTGCAGGTCTTTACCAAAATAAATTTGCGCTGCACTTGAAAACCCATATGCCCGCTGACCCAAAAATATCTGGTTCATGTAAATTTCTAGAATCTTATCTTTCGATAACTTGGATTCAATCTCCCAGGCCAGCAATACTTCATAAATTTTTCGGCTAAATGTTTTTTCATTGCCTAAAAAGAAGTTACGTGCCACCTGCATGGTGATGGTCGATGCGCCCTGTGAAAGGCGACCCCGTAAATTCGCTAAACTTGCTCGCAAAACACCCAAATAGTCGACGCCGCCATGGGTATAAAAGCGATCGTCTTCAATTGCCAATACGGCATTGCGCATCTGTAAGGGAATCTCGGACAATGGAACTACGGTGCGGCGCTCTTCGCCAAACTCGCCAATCAATACTTTATCGGCCGTAAAAACCCGCAGCGGCTCTTTTGGCTTGTAGTCGACTAAGGCCGATATTGGCGGTAAATTCGGAATGGCAATAATGAATGCGTAGGCAATCAACATCGTTACCATCACCCCACCCGCCAAAGCAAAGACCAGTAAGGCCTTAATCTGCGGCCCACGAATGGTGCTAGATAGCGACACATTATCTGGGTGTGGACGGTAAGACCGACCGTCAGGCGATCGTTTGAGCGATGGCTTGACTGGTGGCTTGTCTTTAGGGGAGATCGCCATGATGAGATTATAAGTCGGCTTCTTATCCCCCTCTAAATCAGATTTAGCCGACATAAGAACAGCCTTTCCCTGATGGCGCAAGATTGTGCGATCAGGAAAAATCATGGCGTGCCGAAGCGATCCATTTCCCCTGAGTCTTTTGATGCCATTTTGAGCGAATTGGGAGATGACCCCGCTATCGGTCATTCCTCGCTACGTAGAAATACTTCCATACCCGAGAATAAAACCATGAATCGCCATTCCTATGAAGCGGATGCCCATCGCCTTTCCGAGCAGTTTCCGTCACATAAAAACCGCAAAGAGGACCCCATTCAGGCGGCGTCTAATACCCTGACAAAAAATCTCCAGTTCAGTACGCTTTTGCAAGCATGGTCCATTTGGCTCGCAATGGTCGTCTGCATGGCGGCGGCCACACTACTGAATAGTTATTGGTTATTTGATTTGCGCACATCCCAAAGCCTGCAACCGTCTGCAGCGAATGAGGAGGGGCAGAGTGTCGATCAGGTCAAGGCGCTTGTTTTAAGCCTAAAGGACCAGCTGGAAGATAACCATGAGTTGCTGTTATCCGAACTGGAATCACTGGAAATCATGGTGTTGCAGAATGCCAATGCAACTCGTGCGCGCAACGTCCACAGTTCACAAGCGCCAAAAATTAGCCCCGCCGAGCAGTCCCTGAAGCGCTGGCGCTACTTAGGTATGAGTAACTCCAGTTCTGGCATTAGCGGTCTTTTTCATACAGGGGAAGGCATGCAACATATTGCCCTAAACAGCCCCGCTGTAGAGGGGTGGCGCCTTTCCTCGGTTACGCGCGAGCTCGCCATGCTCACATCCAATGACGGCAAGTCTGTGGCGATTTCCGTCAGCAAGGAGTAATGCATGGGCTTGGTATATTGCCTCCTTTTATTCCTGATCATTGCGATGAGTCCATCTAATGGCGTGCATGCAGTTTCCAGCGATCCAGCAGCAGCCGCAACACCTTCAGTCCAGCAAAATACCATCAGTCTGCACTTTGCCAACATTGAGGTCAGCGCGCTTCTGCACGAATTAGCGCGCCTTGGTAACACCAACTTTTTGTTAAGTGAGGCAATTCAAGGGCGTATTTCCTTAGACCTTAAAAATACCGCCTGGCATACCGCCTTGCACTCCATTTTGGCCAGCAGGGGTTTAGGCATCATTCGGCAAGGCGATATTTATTGGATTGCTCCCCATGCCGAAATTCTGAGTTTTCAAAAGCACCGCAGAGACGATGCTGCATTGCCTTTTGGGGGTGACCACCTCAACAGTCCAAAGCAAATTTTGATTGAGGCACGCATTGTTGAGGCTGATCACCGTTTTGCACGGAACTTAGGCGCCAAGCTGGGATTGCAGGCCAAGGGCATTCGTGACAATGCCGATAACAATCTCATCAGCAATTTGGATTTGGGGGCATCGGGGCTAACTGGTTTTGATCCGAGTACTGTGGCAGCAACCCTATTATCCAAAGGAGCAACGCGACTACTGCAGATGGAGTTATCCGCATTGGAAAGCGATGGCCAGGGAAAGATTTTATCCAATCCCCGCATCATGACCGCGGATCAGGTAAAAGCGACGATTGAACAAGGCACCGAACTTCCTTATCAAACATCGAGCCAAACGGGCAGTAAATTGCAGTTCCGCAAGGCCAATTTACGCCTTGAAGTTGTTCCCAAAATTCATCCAGATGAAAAGATTTCCATGCTCGTTTCCATCAACAAAGATACGGTCGGCATGAAAACCGAACAAGGGTATGCCATTGACACAAAAAATCTGAGTTCGGAAGTCACGGTTGAAAATGGCGGAACCGTGATTATTGGTGGCGTCTACCAAACCACCGAGCGCGAGGATGTAGTCAAAGTCCCTTTATTAGGGGACATCCCCCTAATTGGGCACTTTTTTCAACATAAATCCACCTTACGCGATAAAACCGAGCTATTGGTCTTCATAACCCCCACCATACTCGGCAAACCCTAATAAAATCAGTGGGTGAATTCCTTAACAAAAAACATTTATCTTGTTGGCCTGATGGGCGCCGGAAAATCCACGGTGGGTAAATTATTAGCCCGTAAATTAGACCGACGATTTATTGATGCCGATGCATTCATAGAAGAGCGCTGTGGCGTGAAAATCCCCGTCATTTTTGAAATGGAGGGTGAGGCTGGCTTTCGTAAGCGCGAGGCGCAAGCCATTAAGGAGGTAGTACAGGAAGAGTCGATTGTTCTGGCTACCGGTGGTGGCGCCGTCATTCTTCCAGAAAATCGGGCCTTACTCAGTAGCAGAGGTACTGTGATTTATTTACACGCAGGGCCAACCGAGCTTTGGCACCGTACTAAAGGCGGCGAAGGTCGTCCTCTTTTGCAAACCGGGGATGCACGTCAAACCCTGGAGAATTTATACCGGGTACGCGATCCCCTCTACCGCGAAATCGCAGACCATGTGATTGAAACTGGCAAACCCAGCGTCAATCAGCTGGTCCATACATTACTGATGCAACTTGAACTCTCCACATGAAAACATTACACGTCGATTTAGCTAGCCGTAGTTATCCCATCTACATTGGTACTAATTTGCTTGAGCAACCGGCCTTATTTGAGCCCCACCTCAAATCCAGTACTACGGTTTTTATTGTGAGCAATACAACCGTTGCGCCGCTGTATGCAAAGACGCTAACAAACACATTAAGCCAACTGGGTAAAACCGTTCGCTTACTGGAATTGCCAGATGGCGAGTCATTTAAAGACTGGCAGCACTTGCAGCTCATTTTTGATGAACTGCTCGCGCATGGCGCTGATCGCCAAAGCATGATCGTGGCGCTCGGCGGCGGCGTGGTGGGCGATATGGCCGGCTTTGGCGCTGCTAGCTTCATGCGTGGCATTCGCTTTATTCAAGTGCCTACCACCTTATTGGCTCAAGTAGACTCGTCGGTTGGCGGTAAAACTGGCATCAATCATCCGCTTGGGAAAAATATGATTGGCGCCTTTCACCAGCCAGTAGCGGTGATTGCCGATTTAAATACACTTCGCACTTTGCCGCCCCGCGAGCTTTCTGCTGGCCTAGCTGAGGTCATTAAACATGGTGCGATTGCCGATGCTGATTTTTTAGACTGGATTGAAGCCAATACCGGTGCATTGCTCGCATGCGATACCAATGCGATGGCTCACGCGGTTTTACGCTCCTGCGAAATTAAGTCTGCGGTTGTTTCTGCTGATGAGCGCGAAGGCGGAATTAGGGCCACGTTAAATTTCGGTCATACCTTTGGTCATGCGATTGAATCCGGACTTGGGTATGGTGAGTGGCTGCATGGTGAGGCAGTAGGCTGCGGCATGGTGATGGCAGCCGATCTCAGTGCCCGCCTAGGTCAAATTGGCCAAGCCGATGCACAGCGCCTCAAGCGAATCATTGCATCCATGCATTTACCTATCGCGCCCCCAAAGCTAGGTAGTCAGCGCTTTATGGAATTAATGCAGGTCGATAAAAAGACAGAGGCAGGGCAAATTCGCTACATCACATTGGGATCGATTGGCGCTGCGCGCATTCAGCAAGTGCCGGACACTACTGTGATTGAAACGCTGCTTGCTACTGGCGCAGCGTAATAAAACGAAGTCGCGGTTATTTGAGTGCAATGGTTAGTGGCTGGCCTGCTTGCGCACTAGCAAACTCCGATAAATCGCTGAGTAACTCGCGACCTGTTTTGGTATCGAGCCACAGCGGCTTGGCCATACTACCTGCCCAGCGGTAATGAAAGCCGCCACACTTTGCAGCTACCCAGATTTCATGAAGGGGAGGCTGGGTATTGACCACAATGACACTGCGATCACGAAACTGAATGGTAATGACGTTACCGCCCTGGCGCGACACATCGAGATCAAGGTCGAGGCGGTCATCAGCGGCTTCTAATGCCAGCTCGATGGACTGCAGTAGGTGCGCGCCCAACTGATGAAATTGCGAGTCATCAATTGCTTCCGCCGCTGAATTACTAGGCTTGGTATTGGGCTGCTGCATGCTATATTCAATCATTCGTAATAAAGATAACCATGATAGCCATTCTAATCAGAGCACTGGGTATTGGACTTCTAATATCCCTCACGGGATGCGGGGTTAGGGGTCCGCTGTACTTGCCTACGATACCCCCCGCTCCTACTCCCCCAACTCAAGCTGAGCCCAAGGGCGTTTTATACCCGCCTAGTAGTCCAGCTAATCCCAGCCCATCAAAGTAATGACCGTCGATTCCCAATCTACCCCCCTGCCTAATTTATCCGGCTTTTCAGAGCGTGGCGGCCAGTGGTATGCCGAGGACGTCTCCTTGGCGAGCCTCGCGCAGCAATACGGAACACCACTCTACATTTACAGCAAGCATGCAATTACCGAGGCCTATCAAGCCTATGATCGTGCCTGTGTAGACGCAGCTGGGAAGCGGCGTGCCCGCATCCACTTTGCGATGAAAGCCAATAGCAATTTAGCTGTCTTGGATTGCCTTAGGAGGCTGGGGGCTGGTTTTGATTTAGTCAGCGGCGGCGAGCTGGCCCGCGCCCTAGCCATTGGTGCCGAGCCGTCGAGTCTCGTCTTTGCTGGAGTAGGCAAATCTGCTACTGAGATTGCGGCGGCACTAAAAGCCGGTGTTAAATGCATCAATGTGGAGTCGATTCCGGAGCTGCATCAAATCAATCGCATCGCTTCACAGCAGGGTTGCCGCGCACCGATTTCCTTGCGCGTTAATCCCGATGTCGATGCGCAAACACACCCGTATATTTCTACTGGCCTCAAAGACAATAAGTTTGGCATTGCTTACCATGAGGTTCTGAATACCTATCGCGAGGCAGCGCTCTTATCGCATATTGACGTCGTCGGAATTGATTGCCACATTGGCTCGCAAATCACCAGCATCGCGCCCTACTTAGATGCCGTTGATAAAGTATTGGACTTGGTGGTCCACCTCAAAAAAGAGGGGATTGTGATTCACCACCTCGATTTAGGAGGCGGCCTTGGCATCTCTTACGGAGCCGAAACGCCACCCGACATTACTGAATTTACGAACGCCCTACTGAATCACGTTGCCAAGCGCGGCTTTGCGCACCTGGATGTAGTCCTTGAGCCGGGTAGATCCTTGGTTGGTAATGCCGGTGTTTTACTCACGCGTGTGGAATATCTAAAACCCGGCGCTGAAAAGAATTTTTGTATTGTGGATGCGGCGATGACCGAGTTAATGCGCCCCGCACTCTATGAGGCGTATCACGCAATTGTGCCGATTCAAGCAAAAAAACTTCCGCGTCAGACCTATGATGTGGTAGGTCCAGTTTGCGAGTCGGGTGATTGGCTTGGACGTGATCGCACCCTTGCAATTGCAGAAGGAGATTATTTGGCGATCCTGTCTGCTGGAGCTTATGGCTTTGTGATGTCATCAAACTACAACACGCGGCCCCGCCCCGCTGAGATCATGGTGGACGGCGATAAAGCCTATGTGATTCGTGATCGTGAAAATGTCAGCGATCTATTCGCGGGTGAACGCACCCTGCCTTAAAACAAAAAACCCCGCACAGCATGCGGGGTTTGTTTTTAATGCAGCAATCAGATTTAGCGTAAACCAGCCATATAATCTGAAACTGCCTTGATTTCAACATCCGACATCTTGCCTGCAATTGCAGTCATCTGCGCATTATTTTTCCGTGTGCCATCACGGAAGTAACCGAGCTGTGCAACAGAATAGTCTGCCCACTGACCGCTGAGAAGCGGGTATTGCGATGGGATACCAGCACCGTTCGGACTATGGCATGCAGCGCAAGCAGGAATGCCTTTTTCTGCAATGCCGCCCGCATAAATTTGCTTACCTAAACCAATGGTTTCTTTATTCTGAGCGACACCCAGCGATACCGTTTGCTTACTCAAGTATGCGGCGATATTGGCCATATCTTGTTCAGTTAAAGCGGCTGACATACCAGCCATAATCGCATTTGCACGTGTGCCATCTTTGTAGTTTTTAAGCTGCTTGATGGTGTAAGCGCTGTGCTGCGCAGCCAGCTTAGGCCATGCACCGGCAGCACTCTTGCCTTCTGCACCGTGGCAGCTTGCGCAGCCGATTACACCCCGCTGTGGGTCACCATTGGTATACAACTTCTCTCCAATCGCTGCATCGGGTTTGGCTGGCTTAGCTGCAGGATCCGCAGCAACACTGTGGGCGCTAAAACCAAGGCTGGCAGCTGCCAAAAAAGCCATGAAACCAGACCGAAAGCCGTTTAATTTGGAGATTTGAACAGATTGACGCATTATGTTTACCTTAACAAAAATTCCTAAGAGTGCATGGATAACGCCAATTTACCGACGCCCACCATTTCTTCCACTATTTTCCGTGATTTTACAATAGCTTGCACACATGTCTAAACTCTTTCAAGCGCGTTTCGCCACCACCGTAAACGACATCCACTGCCTGCCTGAGCTGGGGCTGCGTGAGGTCGCCTTTGCCGGCCGGTCAAATGCGGGCAAATCCACCGCCATTAACGTCCTGTGCAATCAAAAAAGACTGGCTTTTGCTAGTAAAACCCCTGGGCGGACCCAGCACATCAATTATTTCGGGGTTTTTGCCAAAGAGGACTTATTGGCCTATTTGGTGGACTTGCCGGGATACGGCTATGCCGCCGTCAACCGGGAAACCAAATACCATTGGAATGGCCTTCTAAGCGACTATTTGCAGCAGCGTAACCCCTTGGTTGGCCTGATCCAGATTGTCGACGCTAGGCGGGGTATTACCGACCTGGATGAGCAAATGATTCAGTGGTTTGTGCCCACCGGCAAGCCGATTCATATCTTGCTGAGTAAATGCGACAAATTGAACAAAAGTGAGTGCCGTCATGCCCTTGAGGCGGTGACCAAGCAATTACAGCAGTACGATCCGGACTTGGGCGACGGGGCTAAGGCATCTTCCCGATTAACAGCGCAGCTATTTTCGAGTACAAAGCGGATAGGGCTAGAAGAAGCCGATAAACTGATTCTAAGTTGGCTATTTCCTGAACCCGAAACCATTACAGCACCTTTAACGACCGACATGCCCCATGAGCTCACTATTCCAGTTTCCCGCCCATAGACCCCGCCGGATGCGTCGCGATGATTGGTCGCGCCGCCTGATTCAAGAAAACACCTTATCGTGCAGTGACTTGATCTACCCGGTATTTTTGCTGGAAGGCAAAAACCAAACGGAAGCGGTGAAGTCGATGCCCGGCGTGAGCCGTATGTCGCTGGATTTACTCCTTCCGGTAGCCCAAGAATGCGTTACTTTGGGCATCCCAGTACTTGCTCTGTTTCCCGTCATCAGCAGCCAACTAAAAACACCCGATGGGCAAGAAGCATTTAACCCCAATGGACTCGTTCCGACTGCGGTGCGCGAGCTAAAAAAACACTTCCCAAATCTGGGCATCATGACCGATGTCGCACTTGATCCCTATACCAGCCACGGTCAAGATGGTGTCTTGGATGATGCTGGCCGGATTCTGAATGATGAAACTACCGCCATCCTCGTCAAGCAGGCTGTGATGCATGCTGCTGCTGGCGTTGATATTGTGGCGCCCTCAGACATGATGGATGGTCGCATTGGCGCCATTCGTGCTGCACTTGAAAAGCAGCGCTTGATTCACACCCGCATCATGGCCTACTCAGCCAAATATGCATCGGCATTCTATGGCCCATTTCGGGATGCAGTGGGTTCGGCTCAAAATCTCGGCAAAGCCGATAAGAAAACCTATCAAATGGATGTCGCCAATAGCGATGAAGCCTTACGTGAACTCGCTCTTGATATTAGTGAAGGCGCTGATATGGTGATGGTTAAGCCCGGCATGCCCTACCTGGACATTGTGCGCAGGGCCAAAGATACTTTTTCATATCCCACCTTTGCTTATCAAGTGAGCGGGGAATATGCCATGCTGAAGGCGGCAGCGCAGAACGGCTGGCTTGACCACGATGCCGTGATGATGGAATCGCTGATGGCATTTAAGCGCGCCGGTGCTGATGGGGTATTAACGTACTTTGCACTCGAGGCTGCGCGCCTTTTAAAAGCAAAGTCGTAAATCTGTCTTGTTTGCTTAAGGTGCTGCTGCGCTCAGACGCAGTAAGAAGCGATCCGGCGGCATGAATCCCACTACGCGCTGATTGCTCTGCTCCTCGCCCGCGGGATTAAATAGCAGAATACCGGGCGGACCAAATAAACCATAGCGCTTTAACAAGTCCTGGTGAGCTGCGGTGTTGCTGGTGACATCGGCCTGCACCAAAATGTATTCCTGCATTTTTTTTGCTACGGCTGGATTGGTAAAGGTCTTGATTTCCATCTCTTTGCAGCTAATACACCAGTCGGCATAAAAGTCGAGCAGCAAGGGCTTGCCTGTGCGCTTAGCTTCTTCGAAGAAGGGTTGCAATGCCTCAATCGTACCAATCACCTTAAACTTCAAGTCGCCAAGTTGCTTTTCTGAGCGCGCTAATCCACCACTATTACTGCTTGATGAATTGGTATTGCTCAGCAGAATCGGTGACACAATCCATGCGGCCAGCATGATGAGCATGATGCCCAATACGCGCTGCAGGCCAATCATCCATTTGCCTGTAGTTGGTATCAGCATGCGCGCTTCTACTGCGATGAAAAAGAGTGGTAGCCCCATGCCCAGCGCCATTACAAATAGCAATCCACCGCCTAAACTCATGGATCCGGTATGCGCTATAAAACCCAGCACACCAGCTAGCGGCGCAGTGATACATGGACTAGCCACCAAGGTGGATATACCGCCCAAAATAAAAGCACCCGTGATACTTCCGCCCTTTTGACGGCCAGCAATTCGGTCTATATACACTTGCCATGATTGCGGAAACTGTAAGTTGTAAAAACCAAACAGGCTGCCTGCAAGCGCAAGCAGCAGTAATGCAAAAGCACTTAATACAATCGGGTTTTGCAGTGCTTGCTGCGCACCACTACCTAAGGCGGCCATCAATACTCCAGCCAGCGCATACATGAGCGCCATCCCTAAAATATAGGCTGCTGCAAGCACCGCTGCGCGCGACTTTTTAATGGGTTTACTGCCTTGCGTACCGAAAACAATGCTCGACAAAATGGGTAGCATGGGCAATACGCAGGGGGTGAATGCTAATGCCAGCCCAAGCACAAAGAAAGCAATGAATAAATAAGTGATGGGTGTTTCTTTTAAAAATTGGCTGATCGCATTCACATCATCGCGCTGCTGCCACAAGCCCATAAAACGATCCGTAACAGTTTGCTGTTGATTGCTAGTGGCGCTAGCACTACTCTGGATTACTTCATCCGGTAGGGGCATGACCTGCACTCCCGGCGCAGCGATATTGAATTTCAAGGTAGTGGGTGGATAGCAAATACCGCCATCGGCACAGCCTTGCAAATCAACCTCAATCTGAATCCCCTGGCCTTTTTCTGCCAATGCGACTCCGCCCGGCAGAGTCAACACAACGTCGATTGGGTACCGATAAATCGGCATGTCTTTCTGAAAGGTCTCGTCAAACTTCACTTCGGCTTTGGGCAATACTGCCGTCAAGACTTGACTAGCACCATCGCCTTGCATCAACCGAAACTGAAAGGCTTCTTGGTAGAGGTAGTATCCCTTTGCAGTAAAAAAATTGACTTGCACTTGCGTCTTATTTTCAAGCCAGCTGACGGTGACTGGAAAGGCTTTATCGGGATGTAAAAATGCTTTTTGGGCGCTAGCCGGCAGCATCAATAGAAAGCTAGCTGCTATCGCAATGGCAGACAATAACCATGCATTGATTCGGGAGTGGGCTTGAAATTGCATCATCTAATTAGGCGCAACCCTTGTCTCTGTAATAACCCACTGAGCGTAGCCTGGATCACTATGGGTAATTGGCTGAGCAATAATTTCAGGAACATCGTAGGGGTGATTTTGCTTGATGTAGTCTGAAATTGCAGTCCACCGGCCAGCAGAGGTTTTTGCTACCAATACCACCTCTTGCTCCTCGCAGATCCGCCCCTCCCAACGGTAAATGGATTGCGCGCCAGGCTGTAGTTGCACACAGGCTGCCAAATTGGCATCGATCAATCGCCTTGCCAATGCTTTAGCAACCTCTATGTCTGGAAGGCTTGTCATCACCAAGAGCAATTCAGTCATTGGGTAGGTCCATAGTTCACAGCGTAATTCATAAACTGGGTGAATTAAGAAAGCAAAAAGCCAGACCGAAGCCTGGCTTTTGACTATACTCCAAAGACTTAGGCCGCGTCAGCTGCGACTGCAGTCTCTTCGACTTCTGGGCGATCCATCAGCTCAACCAAAGCCATTGGCGCATTGTCGCCATGACGAAAGCCGAACTTTAAAATACGCAAGTAACCGCCTGGACGTGTTGCGTAACGTGGGCCGAGCTCGGTAAAGAGCTTGGCAACGATATCGCGATCGCGTGTGCGGTTAAAAGCCAAGCGGCGATTTGCTAAATTGTCTTTTTTGCCTAAGGTAATTAAAGGCTCAACAACCATGCGCAATTCTTTTGCTTTTGGCAAAGTGGTTTTAATCACTTCATGCTCTAAAAGCGAATTGGACATGTTGCGCAACATCGCTAAACGATGCGATGAAGTTCTGTTGAGTTTGCGTAAGCCGTTTCCGTGACGCATGGTGCTTCCTTTCTAATTATTTCTCGAGGCTAGCGGGTGGCCAGCTCTCAAGTTTCATGCCAAGACTCAAACCACGCGCCGCCAATACATCCTTAATTTCATTCAAGGACTTGCGACCCAAGTTAGGCGTCTTTAACAATTCATTTTCGGTACGTTGGATCAAATCACCAATGTAATAAATATTCTCAGCCTTCAAGCAATTGGCCGAGCGCACTGTCAACTCGAGATCATCCACTGGGCGCATCAACATTGGATCAACGGTCGATGAGCGGCTTGGAGCCAAATCACCCATCACTTCGCTGCTTTCAAGCGCAGCAAAGACAACCAACTGATCAACTAAGATGCTAGCGGCTTGACGAATCGATTCTTCTGGGGATAACACGCCGTTAGTCTCAATGGTCATGACCAAACGATCTAAGTCAGTACGTTGCTCAACGCGAGCAGACTCTACTGCATAGCTTACGCGTGAAACCGGGCTAAACGATGCATCCAATACAATGCGACCGATTAACTTGGTCGCTTCATCGTGGTACTGGCGCATATTGCCTGGAACATATCCACGGCCTTTTTCAACCTTGATCTGCATATCCAGCTTGCCGCCTGCGGACAAATGCGCAATCACGTGATCCGGGTTAACGATCTCAACGTCGTGCGGCAAATCAATGTCCTTAGCAGTAACTACGCCAGGACCTTCTTTGCGCAAATTGATTGTCACCTCATCGCGTGACTGGAGCTTGAATACAACGCCCTTCAAATTCAGCAATAAATTAACAACGTCTTCTTGTACGCCATCCAGAGTCGAATACTCATGAACAACGCCAGCAATTGCAACTTCAGTAGGAGCAAAACCCACCATGGATGACAGCAATACACGGCGTAAGGCATTACCTAAAGTGTGGCCATAGCCACGCTCAAACGGCTCCATTACAACTTTTGCTTGATTTGCTGTAATTGCTTCAACAGAAATAATTTTTGGCTTGAGCAAATTTGTTTGCATATTTTCTTCCTTAGAGTGCCTAATTAGCGCGAATACAATTCGACGATCAAACTTTCATTAATTTCACCGCTAATTTCATCGCGGTCTGGCACTTGTTTAAATGTTCCTTCTAGCTTTGCCGCATCCACGCTAACCCAGTTCACTGCGCTTGTTTGCTGCACTAAATTGAGTGATTCTTGAATGCGAGTTTGCTTCTTTGCTTTTTCACGAATTGCAATGATGTCGCCTGGCTTCACCTGAATCGATGGAATGTTCACTGCACTGCCATTCAGCATGACGGCGCAATGGGACACCAACTGACGGGCTTCTGCACGCGTAGAGCCAAAGCCCATGCGATAAACCACGTTATCTAGACGGGACTCCAAGAGCTGCAATAAGGTTGCGCCCGTATTGCCTTTGCGACGCTCTGCTTCTGCAAAATAACGGCGGAACTGACGTTCCAAGATTCCGTACATCCGCTTGACTTTTTGTTTCTCGCGCAACTGATTACCGTAATCCGATGTCCTGGAGCCTGATGTGCGTCCATGTTGACCTGGTTTGGTGTCCAGTTTGCATTTATCCGACAGAGCACGGCGTGCACTCTTCAGAAATAAGTCGGTACCTTCCCGACGGGATAATTTGGCCTTAGGGCCTAAGTAACGTGCCACGGTGCTTTCCTTTCTTTGCCGCAGTCTTTCGACCAGCGGTGAGTTCACCCTTTACATCAGATGAACAGTGGGCTTTAATAAAAACAACTAAACGGATACTGCGAACTGCAAAAAATTAAATACGGCGGCGCTTTGGAGGGCGGCAACCATTGTGTGGCACAGGCGTTACGTCCTGAATCTCCGTAATCTTGATTCCCAAGGAATTCAAGGCTCGAACAGCAGATTCACGACCTGGGCCAGGTCCTTTGATTTGAACTTCTAAATTCTTAATGCCGCATTCAATTGCAGCTTTACCTGCAACCTCAGCCGCTACCTGTGCAGCAAATGGAGTTGACTTACGGGAGCCTTTAAAGCCTTGACCACCAGAAGTAGCCCATGACAACGCATTGCCTTGGCGATCTGTAATGGTGATGATGGTGTTATTAAACGAAGCGTGGACGTGCGCAATGCCGTCTGCTACGTTCTTTTTCACTTTCTTACGAGCGCGCTGTGCGGCTGCGTTTGAAGTACTTTGCTGTTTTGCCATGTCGTTAAACTCTCTCGATTATTTCTTAAGTGCGATGCCAGACTTCCGTGGGCCCTTACGGGTACGCGCGTTGGTCTTGGTACGTTGGCCACGAACTGGCAGGCCCTTACGATGGCGAACGCCACGATAGCAACCCAAGTCCATTAAGCGCTTGATGCTCATCGTGACTTCACGACGCAGGTCACCTTCTGTAGTCAGCTTGCCAACTTCGTCGCGCAATTTTTCTAAATCGCTATCGGTTAAGTCTTTGACTTTCTTGTCAATAGGAACGCCAGTCGATGCACAAATTTTGCGTGCTTGTGTCGTGCCAATGCCAAAAATAGCCGTTAAACCGATAACGGTATGTTGATGATTTGGGATGTTTACCCCAGCGATACGTGCCATGAGAATTCCTCTTAATTAACCGAATTAGCCTTGACGCTGCTTATGACGTGGATCTGATGAACAAATCACGCGCACAACGCGTTTGCGCTTAATGATCTTGCAATTTCTGCAAATGCACTTTACGGATGCCAATACTTTCATAACTCACCTATTAAAAAATATGTACTGCTAATTACTACTTCGCGCGGAAAATAATGCGCGCGCGCGTCAGATCGTATGGAGTCATCTCCACCGTCACCTTGTCCCCTGGAAGAATTCGAATGTAATGCATCCGCATCTTTCCAGAAATGTGCCCCAATACTACGTGTCCGTTTTCCAGCTTTACGCGAAACATCGCGTTCGGCAAATTCTCAACTACTTCACCAGCCATTTGAATAACATCATCTTTTGACATAGTTACTGTGTAATACCCATCTTAAAGTTGGCCTTTTTCATTAAAGAGCCGTACTGCTGCTGCATTACAAACGACTGCACTTGCGACATAAAATCCATTGCCACAACGACAATAATTAAGAGCGAGGTACCGCCAAAATAGAAGGGTACGTTGTATTTCAAGACCAGAAACTCCGGCAGTAAACAGACAAGCACCATATAGATTGCACCGCCCAAAGTTAAACGTACCAAAATCTTGTCGATGTAACGGGCTGTTTGGTCGCCTGGGCGAATACCTGGAACAAAGGCGCCACTCTTCTTTAAATTGTCTGCAGTGTCACGGCTGTTGAATACCAAAGCGGTGTAAAAGAAACAGAAGAAAATAATGGCTGCAGCGTAAAGAATTACATAAACCGGCTGACCTGGGGCCAATGTTGCCGCTAAATCTTTAATGATGCTACTGAACATATTGGTCGGCTCGCCCGAGGTAAACCAGCCCGCAATGGTTGCAGGGAACAAAATAATCGACGAAGCAAAAATGGGGGGGATAACTCCAGCCATATTGAGCTTGAGTGGCAAATGGGAAGATTGGCCACCATACACTTTGTTACCAACCTGGCGCTTAGCGTAATTAACGAGGATGCGTCGCTGGCCGCGCTCAACAAACACTACGAAATACGTCACCGCAATCACGATGAGCACAATGAAAATACCGGCCAAGATACTCATAGAGCCAGTACGGACTAACTCACCCAAGCCGCCAACTGCGCTAGGTAAGCCAGACACAATTCCAGCAAAAATAATAATGGAGATGCCGTTACCTAAACCGCGTTCGGTAATTTGCTCACCAAGCCACATCAAGAACATCGTTCCAGTAACTAAGGTAATTACGGTGTAAACCTGAAATGCCATACCAGGATCAATTACAAGACCGGGCTGTGCTTCTAGCGCTACGGAAATACCCAAAGCTTGGAAGGTCGCCAATACAACGGTTGCATAGCGGGTGTACTGCGTAATCTTGCGTTGGCCAGCAGGGCCCTCTTTTTTCATCGCCTCAAGCGATGGAACAATAATCGTTGTTAGCTGCATGATGATCGATGCAGAAATGTAAGGCATGATACCCAGCGCAAAGACGGTAAAGCGTGATAAGGCGCCACCTGAGAACAGGTTAAACATTCCCAAGATGCCATCTTTTTGGCCTGAAAATAATTCAGCCAACTGATTTGGGTCGATGCCAGGGACTGGAATGTGTGCGCCGATTCTAAAGACAACTAAAGCGAGCAGCAGGAAAACCAAGCGACGACGTAAATCGCCGAACTTGCCCCCTGCTTGCGCAGCGCCTTGAGTGTTGGAAGAGCCGAGTGCCATTACTTTCTCAATTAAGCCTGATCAACCAACTTACCACCAGCAGCTTCAATGGCTGCTTTTGCGCCTGCAGTTGCGGTTAAGCCTTTTAATGTGACAGCGCGCTTGAGCTCACCGGTCTTAATTACCTTAACGGCATTGATTTGTTCGCCAGCATAACCATGCTGCTTCAAAACCAAAAGATCTACCTCGGGTAAACCAATCTTCTCTAAGTCATTCAATGTGATTTGACCAACGTGACGGCGCGTCAGTGATACGAAGCCGCGCTTTGGCAGACGACGATACATTGGCATTTGACCGCCTTCGAAGCCAACCTTATGAAATCCGCCTGAACGGGACTTTTGTCCTTTGTGTCCACGACCAGCTGTTTTGCCAAGGCCAGAACCGATGCCACGTCCAACGCGACGGCGATTTTTCTTGGAACCTTCTGCAGGTTTAATTGTGTTGAGTTGCATAGTATTTACCTATATATCTTGCTGATCGTTAGCCGATGACTTTGACCAAATAAGAAACTTTATTAATCATTCCGCGTACTGCAGGCGTATCTTGTAATTCTGAAACTGAATTGATACGGCGAAGGCCTAAACCGCGAACAGTGGCACGGTGACTTTCACGTGTGCCAATCAGACTGCGAACCAATTGCAGTTTGACTTTGGAGTTGGATTGCGTTGTCATTTATAAATTCCTAATCTAGTGGTCTTAGCCCAGAATCTCTTCAACTGACTTGCCGCGCTTAGCAGCAATTTCAGAAGGAGTACTCATCTTGCTTAAACCATCGATGGTTGCACGAACCATGTTGTAAGGATTGGTTGAGCCAATCGACTTTGCAACCACGTTGGTTACGCCCATGACATCAAAAATAGCGCGCATTGGGCCGCCGGCAATAACGCCTGTACCGTCTTTTGCCGGGGAAATCATTACCCGTGACGCGCCATGCTGACCGATTACGGTATGCTGCAACGTACCCTTGCGGAGCGTTACTTTGATCATCTTGCGACGGGCTTCGTCCATTGCTTTTTGAACAGCTACGGGAACTTCTTTCGACTTTCCTTTGCCCATTCCAATACGACCATCGCCATCGCCTACTACGGTCAGTGCAGCAAAACCTAAAATACGGCCGCCCTTCACTACTTTCGTTACACGATTAACAGCAATCATCTTTTCGCGAAGACCATCATCGCGCTCTTCGGATTGCATTTTGGTTTGCATTTTTGCCATGTTTTTTCCTAAACCAATCTGTTAGAACTTCAGGCCGGCTTCACGCGCGGCTTCAGCTAATGCTTTAATCCGGCCGTGATAACGGTGGCCAGAGCGATCAAAGGCAACGTCGACAACACCGGCTTTGACAGCACGTTCAGCAATTAACTTGCCGACTTGTTGGGCCGCTGTTGCGCTTCCGCCATTCTTGATTGCTGCACGGAGTTCTTTTTCCATGGTCGATGCTGCTGCGAGTACTTTTGTACCGCATGGGCTATAAACCTGTGCAGAAATGTGGCTGTTGCTACGGATAACCGTTAAACGGTTTGCCAATGCCTCAGCGATCCGAATGCGGGTCTGCCGAGCGCGCCTTAATCTTGATTCGTCTTTATTCATATCTAATCCCGATTACTTCTTCTTAGTTTCTTTGAGATGCACGACTTCGTCGATATAACGTACACCCTTGCCTTTGTATGGCTCTGGTGAACGGTATGCGCGAACCTCTGCAGCAACTTGACCAACCTGCTGCTTGTTGTAACCTTTAATTACGATTTCAGTTTGCGATGGCGTTTCCGCTTTCACACCCTTTGGCAGGTTATAAATAATGTCGTGTGAAAAGCCGAGTTGCAATTTCAGGGTATCGCCCTGAGCAGCAGCACGATAACCAACACCAACTAAACTCAGTTTGCGCTCGAAGCCTTTGGTAACACCAATCACCATGTTGTTCACCAAGGCACGTGTTGTGCCTGATAAAGCGGCGGACTCAACGGTGTCATCTTTGCGTTCGACATTGATGACTCCATCTGCCTGGCTTAAACCAATACAGGAATTCAAGGTATGGTTCAGGGTACCTAATGGGCCCTTTACCGTTACATTCAAACCGCTAATCGTTACTTCAGCACCTTTTGGTACTGGAATGGGGGATTTTCCGACTCTGGACATAGTGCTCTCCTTAGGCGACGTAGCAAATAATTTCGCCACCCACGCCAGTAGCGCGCGCTTTGCGATCGGTCATCACACCCTGCGGCGTAGAAATAATTGCTACTCCCAGACCATTCATGACTTCAGGAATATCGTGACGGCCTTTATAGATCCGCAATCCAGGCGTAGATACGCGCTGAATGCGTTCAATAACGGCACGGCCAGCGTAATACTTCAGCTCGATATGCAATACCGGCTTCGCAGCTTCGCCCTTGATTTCAAAACCATCGATATAGCCCTCTTCTTTCAGGACTTTGGCGATGGCCACTTTAATTTTTGATGACGGCATGACAACCATCGGCTTCTGCACCGCTTGCGCGTTGCGAATCCGGGTCAACATGTCGGCGATTGGATCGCTTATGCTCATGAGTTCTCCTAATTCTTTCGCCGCTTACCAGCTGGCCTTGGTTAAACCGGGGATCTCGCCACGGAAGGCGATTTCACGAATCTTGCTACGGGCCAAACCGAACTTGCGGAATGTGCCACGTGGACGACCGGTTAATGAACAACGATTCCGCTGGCGGATCGGGCTTGCGTTACGGGGTAGGGCTTGCATTTTTAAACGGGCTTCGTAGCGCTCTTCGTCGCTACGGGCTGTATCGGCAATGATGGCCTTCAGTTCAGCACGCTTTGCTGCGTATTTCTCTACACATTTAGCGCGCTTATTCTCGCGCTCAATTAGGGATAGTTTTGCCACGTTAGCCTCTTAATTGCGGAAAGGGAATTTAAATGCCGCCAACAGCGCTTTTGCTTCATCGTCTGTTTTTGCGGTTGTCGTAATGCTGATATTTAGACCACGAAGCGAATCGATTTTGTCGTATTCAATTTCAGGGAAAATAATTTGTTCTTTAACGCCGATGTTGTAGTTACCACGGCCATCAAATGCCTTGCCTGAGATGCCGCGGAAGTCACGTACGCGAGGCAGTGCAACCGTAACAAAACGGTCTAAGAATTCAAACATGCGTGCGCCGCGCAAGGTCACCATTGCACCAATGGGATAGCCTTGACGAATTTTAAATCCGGCAATCGCTTTACGTGCTTTGGTTACCACTGGCTTTTGACCGGCTACTTTAGTTAAATCGCCAACGGCATTTTCGATGATCTTCTTATCATTCACTGCGTCGCCAAGGCCCATGTTTAGGGTGATCTTGGTAATGCGTGGAACTTCCATTACCGACTTGTAACCGAATTTGGTCATCAAATCGCCAACGACTTTTTCTTTATAGTGTTCTTGTAAACGTGTGCTCATAATTTCTCCGGGCCCTTATGCGCTTAACGTTGCGCCAGTGGTTTTCAGAAAACGGACTTTCTTGCCGGCATCCACTTTGATGCCAACCTTAGAAGCCTTACCGTTTGCATCCACCAAAGCCACGTTAGATACATGAATTGGCATTACTTTGTCGATCATGCCGCCAGTTGTACCTGTGTTTGGATTAGGTTTAACGCTCTTTTTATAGACGTTGACACCCTCAACCACTAATTTGTTCTCGAGTACATCCGTAACTGTTCCTTTTTTGCCTTTATCGCGGCCAGTCAGAACAATAACGGAGTCACCTTTACGAATCTTTTTCATATCTACTCCTTAAATCACTTCAGGCGCGAGGGAAACGATCTTCATGAACTTCTCGGTACGCAATTCACGCGTAACCGGTCCAAAGATGCGAGTTCCAATCGGCTCAAGCTTGGCATTCAGCAGTACTGCGGCATTGGCATCGAACTTAATCAATGAGCCGTCTGGGCGACGTACGCCCTTAGCGGTTCTCACCACTACTGCGTTATAAATATCACCTTTTTTTACACGGCCACGTGGAGCAGCGGACTTCACGCTGACTTTGATGACATCACCGATACTGGCGTAGCGACGCTTAGAGCCGCCCAATACCTTGATGCACAACACTTCACTGGCGCCAGTATTATCGGCAACCTGCAATCTACTTTCGGTCTGAATCATTTCTTAATTCCCAACTTATTGGCCAAAGGCGAACAGTTTTGGTTCCGTCAATGGGCATTTAGCGACGCTAAAACCCGGATTTAATGGAAAAACTACTTCTATGTACCGCGAAAAGCCTTCTATTCTACTACTGAAATAGGGGCTATGGCAAGGAATCTTGCGCATTTCCCCCTTTAAAAACCTTAAATCCCCTTCGATGCCTCGACTAGGCGGGTAACAACCCATGACTTTGTACGTGAAATTGGCCTGGATTCCGCAATTTCCACCGTATCGCCCATCTTGTACTGGCTGGTTTCGTCGTGTGCATGGTACTTTTTCGACTGCCCAACGTATTTCCCGTACAGCGCATGCTTTACTTGGCGCTCTACCAACACCGTCACTGTTTTTTGCATTTTGTCGCTAACGACACGGCCCACGAGGGTGCGGCGCAAGGGTTTAGATAATTCTGTCATATCCCTCTTTCCTTATTTCTGTGCAGTTTTTTGAGTAATAAACGTCTTAACGCGAGCAATTTCACGCTTTGTTTTACCCAATTGGCTGGTGTTAGTAAGTTGCTGCGTGCCCTTTTGCATACGGAGCTTGAAACTAGTTTTCAAGAGCTCAGTCAGTTCTACATTTAAGGCAGGCAGGTCTTTAGATGCTAATTCTGTCTTTTTCATAATCTTTATCCCGATCAACCTAGGTGGCGAATCACGAATGTGGTTTGCAATGGCAACTTAGCTGCAGCAAGCTTAAAAGCCTCGCGCGCCAAAGCCTCATCTACGCCATCCATTTCGTACAGCACTTTACCTGGTTGGATTTCTGCGACGTAGTACTCAGGGTTACCTTTACCGTTACCCATACGGACTTCAGCAGGTTTTTGCGAAATTGGCTTATCTGGGAAAATACGAATCCAAATACGGCCGCCACGCTTAATATGGCGGGTCATTGCCCGGCGTGCCGACTCAATTTGACGCGCGGTTAATCGACCACGACCAACTGCCTTTAATCCAAAGTCACCAAAGGCAACTGAACTGCCGCGCGTTGCGACACCCGTATTACGGCCTTTTTGCTCTTTGCGATATTTGCGACGCTTTGGTTGCAACATGCTTTACTCTCCTGACTTCTGTGTTTCAGCTTCAGCTTCTGGCTTAGCGGCTGCTTTGCTAGCACGCTTAACGGCTGGTTTTGCAACCACTAAAGGCTTTGCATCGCCTGCCGGTTTACGCGCTATTGTTTTGGATGGAGCGCGGCGGGGCTTTTTCTCATCAACGACTGGCTCTGCTGGCGCTGCTACTGGAGCATCCGCGCCACGACCCAATGTGTCGCCTTTGTATACCCATACCTTGACACCAATAATGCCGTAGGTTGTTTCTGCTTCCGATGTTGCGTAATCGATGTCCGCCTTCAAGGTGTGAAGTGGAACACGGCCTTCGCGATACCATTCACGACGTGCAATCTCAGCACCATTCAAACGACCCGAAGACATAATCTTGATGCCTTGAGCGCCAAGGCGCATTGCATTTTGCATGGCGCGCTTCATAGCGCGACGGAACATAATGCGCTTCTCTAACTGTTGAGTAATAGAGTCAGCAATTAGTTGTGCGTCCACTTCAGGCTTACGAATTTCTTCAATGTTCACATGAACAGGAACGCCCATGCGCTTTTGCAGTTCGCGGCGGAGTACTTCAATATCTTCGCCTTTTTTGCCAATCACAACACCTGGACGTGAGCTATAAATCGTGATGCGTGCATTTTTAGCAGGACGCTCAATGATGACTTTACTAACGGAGGCATTCTTTAATTTCTTTTTCAAATAGATACGAACATCCACATCTTCTTTGAGCATTTTTGCAAAATCAGTGTTATTTGCATACCAACGTGATGTCCAATTCTTGCTTACCGAGAGTCGGAATCCGGTGGGGTTTATCTTTTGGCCCATATCTTTCCTTAGTTACTCAAGGTCACGCTAATGTGACAAGTTTGTTTTTCGATTTGATTGCCACGACCCTTGGCACGTGCAGTAAAGCGCTTCAAAGAAGTGCCTTTATCAACAATAATTGTGGCAACTTTGAGCTCATCAATATCAGCACCTTTATTGTGTTCGGCGTTGGCCATCGCAGACTCAACTACCTTCTTCACAATAAAAGCAGCCTTCTTGGGGCTGAAATTTAAAATGGTCATGGCACGTGCAATTGGTAAACCACGAATTTGATCAGCGACCAAACGTGTCTTTTGCGCAGAAATGCGGGCGCCCTTGTGAATAGCTTTAACTTCCATCATCATCCCCTTACTTCTTCGTTACTTTCTTGTCAGCAGCGTGACCTTTGAAAGTACGGGTCAAAGCGAACTCGCCTAACTTATGACCCACCATGTTTTCTGATACATAAACCGGAACGTGTTGACGACCGTTGTGTACCGCAATTGTCAGACCAATGAAGTCGGGCAGAATTGTGGAACGGCGTGACCAAGTTTTAATCGGCTTTTTGTCTTTGTTAGCCTGTGCAACTTCCACTTTTTTTACTAAGCTGGCGTCGCAAAATGGGCCTTTTTTAGCTGAACGTGTCATATCTATTTATCCTTATCGCTTAACGTTTTTGACGACGTTGAACGATCATCGAAGTTGTACGCTTGTTACGACGTGTACGATAACCTTTGGTTGGAGTGCCCCATGGGGATACAGGTACACGGCCTTCGCCAGTCTTACCTTCACCACCGCCATGTGGGTGATCGACTGGGTTCATTGCCACACCGCGAACGGTTGGGCGAATACCACGCCAGCGATTTGCACCTGCTTTACCAATCTGACGCAAGCTGTGCTCTTCATTACCAACTTCACCAATCGTGGCACGGCACTCAATCAGAATGCGACGTACTTCGCCGGAGCGCAAACGAACCTGAGCATAGACACCTTCGCGCGCCAGTAATACGGCGGAGCCACCTGCAGAGCGGGCGATTTGCGCGCCTTTGCCTGGGAGCATTTCAACGCAGTGAATCGTGCTACCAATTGGGATGTTACGAATCGGCAAGTTATTACCGGCTTTGATTGGTGCTTGCGAACCATTCATAACCGGTTGACCTGCAACCATGCCTTTAGCGGCAATGATGTAACGACGCTCACCGTCTGCAAACAACAATAAGGCGATGTTTGCGCTACGGTTTGGATCGTATTCCAAGCGCTCTACTTTAGCTGCAATACCGTCTTTGTCGTTGCGCTTAAAGTCAACAACGCGATAGTGGTGCTTATGACCGCCGCCTTTATGGCGAGTAGTAATGTGGCCATTGTTATTACGACCGGCTTTTTGAATCTGTGGCTCCAGCAACGCTGCGAAAGGCTTTCCTTTATGCAGGTCTGGGTTTACCACCTTGACCATTGAGCGACGACCTGGTGAGGTCGGTTTTGTTTTCATCAAAGGCATGATTAATTCGCCTCCGCTTCAAAGTTGATTTCTTGACCAGGCTTCAAGTTAACGTAAGCCTTCTTGACGTGATCACGACGACCTTCAAAACGGCCATAGCGTTTTGGCTTGCCTTTTTGATTGACGATTTGAACTGAGTCCACTTGAACTTTGAACAGCAATTCAACGGCTTGCTTCACATCACTCTTGTTTGCGGCGCGGTCCACCTGAAAAACCACTTGCTCATTTTTCTCAGCGACCATCGTTGCTTTTTCCGAAATAACCGGTCCAAGCAAAACCTTCATCAGGTTGTGATCATTTCTGCGTGTTTGGCTCATTTCAGCAACTCCTCGATTTTGGCAATCGCTGCTTTGCTCACCAACACTTTTTGATACTGAACCAAGGAAAGCGGATCAGCATGTTGTGGCTCTACTACGGCAACTTTATGCAAGTTGCGTGCAGCTAAATACAAATTTTCGCTGACCTGATCAACAATAATCAGCACCGAATCCAAGCCCATTGCTTTTACCTTTTCGGCAAGCGCTTTAGTCTTGGGAGCATCGAGCTCAAATTGATCAACCACGTTTAAGCGTCCTTCGCGAGCTAACTGAGACAGAATTGATCTCATACCAGCGCGATACATTTTTTTATTGACTTTGTGGCTGAAATTTTCTTCTGGAGAGTTCGGGAATATCCGACCACCTCCACGCCACAATGGGGAAGAGCTCATACCAGCACGTGCACGGCCAGTGCCTTTTTGGCGCCATGGCTTTTTGGTGGTGTGCTTAACTTGCTCGCGGTCTTTTTGTGCGCGGTTACCGCTACGTGCATTGGCTTGATAAGCCACTACAACTTGGTGTACCAATGCTTCGTTGTATTCGCGCTCGAACACTTCGGGTGAGGCTTGAATGCCTGCGCCGAGCGTGCCGTTATCTTGGAGAAGCTTGAGTTCCATATTCGCTCTCCTTATTTCTTCTTCAGCGGAGTCTTAACCGCTGGAGTAACGATGACTTTACCGCCTGGGGCGCCAGGTACGGCACCTTTCACCATGATCAGATTGCGTTCTGTATCAATGCGGGCGATGACTAAATTTTGTACGGTGCGTGTTACGTCACCGAGGTGGCCTGTCATGCGCTTACCTGGGAAAACACGTCCTGGATCTTGCGCCATACCAATCGAACCTGGCACATTATGCGAACGGGAGTTACCGTGACTGGCGCGACCAGAAGCAAAGTGGTATCGCTTAATGGTACCGGCATAGCCCTTACCAATCGAAACGCCTTGCACATCGACCTTTTGGCCAGCTGCAAATGCTGCATCGGCTGGAATAACTTGGCCAGGCTTCATTTCTGCAATTTTGGCTGCATCCAAATGAAATTCATTCAATGCATTGCCGGCCATTACGCCTGCTTTTGCAAAGTGCCCTGCCATGGGTTTGGTTACGCGCGTTGCTCTACGGGTGCCGTGGGCCAACTGAATAGCATCGTAGCCATCCGTTTCCTGGGTCTTAATTTGAGCAACCCTGTTATCACTTACGTCAATGACGGTGACAGGGATGGAATCCCCTTCATCCGTAAAAAGACGGGTCATACCGACCTTGCGGCCGATTAAGCCTAAGCTCATATTCATGCTCCACGCCGACTTCGATTGGTCAGCAATAATTTAATTTAAGTGATTTATGGACAAATATGTCGATAAATCAATAACTTACAACATAAACCGGTCAGAAATTACATCTCTGAACCGAGAAAAGCTTTCAATTCTATCGTGCCAAACCGATTTAGGCAAGGCCTAAATCGGATAAATGCCATTACTGCAGCTTGATTTCGACATCCACACCTGCTGGAAGGTCTAATTTCATCAATGCATCCACTGTTTTTTCAGTTGGATCAACGATATCCATCAAACGCAGATGGGTACGAATCTCTAACTGATCGCGCGACGTTTTATTGACGTGGGGCGAACGCAGGATGTCAAAACGCTCGATGCGGGTTGGTAAGGGAACTGGTCCCTTTACCACTGCGCCGGTACGCTTTGCTGTATCAACGATTTCAGCAGCCGACTGATCAATCAGGCGGTAGTCAAACGCTTTAAGACGAATACGAATTTTCTGGTTTTGCATAGTAATTCCAAAGAGCGGTGCGGTGCTGCCGCGTTATATTTCTAAAGAGCTCGGTGGCATCTGCAGCACAGACGCCACCGGTTAGCAAAACGCTAAATAATTTTTACTACTCAATACCTAAAGCAATTAAGCCAAAATCTTTGCTACCACGCCGGCGCCAACGGTACGGCCACCTTCACGGATCGCAAAACGCAAACCTTCTTCCATCGCGATTGGCGCGATGAGTTTGACGGTAATGCTGACGTTATCGCCCGGCATCACCATCTCTTTGTCTTTTGGCAACTCGATCGAGCCGGTTACGTCCGTAGTACGGAAGTAAAACTGGGGACGGTAGTTGTTAAAGAAGGGAGTATGACGGCCACCTTCGTCTTTACCTAAGATGTAAACCTCAGCAGTAAAGTGGGTGTGCGGTGTGATTGAGCCTGGCTTAGCCAATACTTGACCGCGCTCGACTTCTTCACGCTTAGTGCCGCGCAATAAAATACCGACGTTATCGCCCGCTTGACCTTGGTCGAGCAGTTTACGGAACATCTCAACACCCGTACAGGTGGTCTTTAAGGTGGGCTTGATGCCGATGATTTCAATCTCTTCGCCGACTTTAACGATACCGCGCTCGATACGGCCTGTTACTACCGTACCGCGGCCGGAGATCGAGAACACGTCTTCGACTGGCATCAAGAAGGCACCATCAATGGCGCGCTCTGGTGTGGGGATAAAGGTATCTAAGGCTTCAGCCAATTTCATGATGGCTTCTTTACCCAAGGGGCCTTCGTCGCCATCTAAGGCTAACTTAGCAGAGCCGCGGATGATGGGGGTATCGTCGCCAGGGAACTTGTACTTGGACAAAAGCTCGCGCACTTCCATCTCAACGAGCTCGAGGAGCTCTTCGTCGTCCACCATATCGCACTTGTTTAAAAAGACGATGATGTAAGGCACGCCAACCTGGCGGGCCAAGAGGATGTGCTCACGGGTTTGGGGCATCGGGCCATCGGCTGCCGAGCACACCAAAATAGCGCCGTCCATCTGGGCAGCACCGGTAATCATGTTCTTCACATAGTCAGCGTGGCCTGGGCAATCGACGTGCGCGTAGTGGCGGTTGGCTGTTTCGTACTCGACGTGCGCAGTATTAATCGTAATACCGCGGGCTTTTTCTTCTGGAGCAGCATCGATCTGATCGTATGCCTTGGCTTCGCCACCAAATTGCTTGGAGAGCACGGTTGCAATTGCTGCAGTGAGGGTGGTCTTACCATGGTCAACGTGACCAATCGTACCAACGTTTACGTGCGGTTTTGTCCGCTCAAACTTTTCTTTTGCCATTTTTTTGTCTGCCTTCTTTAGCTAGTCAATATTCAAAATAATGTGGATAAATTACTTCGCTTTAGCAGCCATGACTGCTTCAGCAACGTTCTTGGGTGCTTCGGAATAATGCTTAAATTCCATGGTGTAAGTAGCGCGGCCTTGGGTCAGCGAGCGCAAGCCCGTTGAGTAACCAAACATCTCGGCCAATGGCACTTCAGCGCGCACAATCTTACCGCCGCCTGGAATGTCATCCATACCCTGCAAAATGCCGCGACGGGACGAAAGATCACCCATCACGTTACCCATGAAATCTTCTGGTGTTTCTACTTCAACCGCCATCATTGGCTCAAGTAATACGGGGGCAGCTCTACGCATGCCGTCCTTGAACGCCATCGAGCCAGCCATCTTGAACGCATTTTCGTTGGAGTCAACATCGTGGTACGAACCAAAGAACAAGGTTGCCTTGATATCCACCACGGGATAGCCAGCCAAAATTCCGGAGTTGAGGGTTTCGATAATGCCTTTTTCAACTGCAGGGATGTATTCGCGAGGAACCACACCGCCTTTAATGGCGTCAACGAATTCAAAACCCTTACCAGGTGCTTGTGGCTCGAGCTTTAATACGACGTGACCATACTGGCCGCGACCACCCGATTGCTTAACGAATTTACCTTCGACTTCATCGCAGGTTTTGCGGATGGTTTCACGGTAAGCAACCTGTGGCTTGCCAACAGTAGCCTCAACGCTGAATTCGCGCTTCATGCGATCCACTAAAATTTCCAAGTGGAGCTCGCCCATTCCAGAAATAATGGTTTGGCCAGATTCTTCATCCGTCTTCACGCGGAAGGATGGATCTTCTTGCGCCAAGCGATTCAATGCCAGACCCATTTTTTCTTGGTCGGCTTTTGTCTTTGGCTCTACCGCTTGTGAAATTACAGGCTCTGGGAACACCATGCGCTCCAGAATAACGATGCTATCTGGGTCACATAATGTTTCGCCGGTGGTTGCGTCTTTTAAGCCAACTGCCGCTGCGATATCGCCAGCAAATACTTCTTTGATTTCTTCGCGTTGGTTCGCGTGCATCTGCAGTAAGCGGCCAACACGCTCTTTTTTACCCTTGATTGGGTTATAGATGGTGTCGCCTGACTTCATCATTCCAGAGTAAACGCGGAAGAAAATGAGCTGACCCACAAATGGATCGGTCATGATCTTAAATGCCAAAGCAGAGAACTTCTCATCATCCGCTGCTTTTCTGGTGGTTGGCGTGCCGTCTTCTTTTTCACATGGAACAGGTGGCACATCGAGTGGCGATGGCAAATACTCGACCACTGCATCCAACATGGCCTGAACACCTTTGTTTTTAAAGGCAGTTCCGCACAGCATTGGAACGATTTCGCCCGCAATGGTACGCGTACGCAATGCCTGCTTAATTTCGTCTTCGCTCAGTGGCTCGCCACCAAGGTATTTTTCCATTAATTCTTCTGAACTTTCTGCTGCAGCTTCGACTAACTTCTCGCGCCACTCATCAGCAGACGCCTGCAGTTCTGCAGGAATGTCTTGATACTCAAACTTAATGCCTTGGGAAGCCTCATCCCAAATAACAGCCTTCATCTTGACAAGATCAATAACGCCTTTGAAGTTTTCTTCAGCGCCGATTGGTATCTGAATCAATAATGGGTTTGCTTTGAGGCGAACCTTCATCTGGTCATAGACCTTGAAGAAGTTCGCGCCCGTGCGATCCATTTTGTTAACGAACGCTAAACGGGGAACTTGGTATTTGTTTGCCTGACGCCATACAGTTTCAGATTGAGGCTGTACACCACCTACCGCACAGTAAACCATGCAAGCGCCATCCAACACGCGCATCGAACGCTCTACTTCAATCGTGAAGTCGACGTGTCCTGGGGTATCAATAATGTTAATGCGGTGCTCTGGAAAATTACCAGCCATGCCCTTCCAGAACGTGGTGGTAGCAGCAGAAGTAATCGTAATACCACGCTCCTGCTCTTGCTCCATCCAGTCCATGGTTGCCGCACCATCATGCACTTCACCAATTTTGTGATTAACGCCGGTGTAGAACAAAACGCGTTCTGTGGTTGTTGTCTTGCCTGCGTCAATGTGCGCAGAAATACCGATGTTGCGGTATTTGTCGATGGGGGTTTTACGTGCCACGGTTGGTACCTTTTCTTTACTGTGCGATTAGAAGCGGAAATGCGAGAATGCTTTGTTGGCTTCTGCCATACGGTGCACTTCCTCACGCTTCTTCATAGCGCCGCCACGACCTTCAGCCGCTTCTAACAATTCATTTGCCAGGCGTTGTGCCATGGATTTTTCACCACGCTTCTTAGCCGCTTCGCGCAACCAGCGCATGGCCAAGGCCGAACGACGGGATGGACGCACTTCAACTGGAACTTGGTAGTTTGCACCACCAACACGGCGGCTTTTCACCTCAACCATTGGCTTTACATTACCCATGGCGCTTGAAAAGATTTCGATGGGCTCTTTGTTTGCTTTTTTCTCGATGTGCTCAAAGGCGCCGTACACAATGCGCTCAGCAACCGATTTTTTGCCGTCCAACATGAGGACGTTCATGAATTTTGCTACTTCTACATTGCCAAATTTTGGATCAGGCAAGATTTCCCGTTTGGGAACTTCGCGACGACGCGGCATAACTACTCCTTCAGTTCAGTTAGGGAGATCAAAATAAAGATCTCCGCTCCGGTTACCCTACTATCTAGGCAAAAGGCCTAAACGGAGTAACCACTTACTTGCCTTTAGAGTCTGGCAATAAATGACTTAATGCGGTATTACTAAACTACTTCAATGCAATTACGCTGATTTCTTAGCGCGCTTAGCGCCGTACTTAGAACGCGATTGCTTACGATCTTTAACGCCCTGCAAGTCCAGCGATCCACGAACAATGTGATAACGAACGCCTGGCAAATCCTTTACACGACCACCGCGGATCAATACAACCGAGTGCTCTTGGAGGTTATGGCCTTCGCCGCCGATGTACGAAATCACTTCGAAACCATTGGTTAAGCGAACTTTGGCGACTTTACGCAGCGCAGAGTTTGGCTTTTTAGGGGTTGTTGTATACACACGCGTGCAAACACCACGGCGCTGCGGGCTGTTTTGCAGCGCAGGGCTCTTACTTTTAACGGTCAGCCGTGTTCTTGGCTTGCGTAATAACTGATTAATTGTCGGCATAAAATGGCTCGGTTAATAATTCTTTAAATACAGCTTTAATGCTTTCTTTAGGAAAATCAAGGACTTAGAATATTTCTAAGTAAACTAGACCCCCTACTGAACAAGTACAACTCAGCATTCTAGCTTGGCCAGCCCCTCCCGTCAACAAAATGCAGGAGAAACTGGCCAATTTGCATCGAATACAGAGAATTACGCCTGATCGGCCTCCCCAGCAGGAGCAGCCGCATCAACCTCAACTTCAACCTCAGGCATATTGGCCATTGCCTCCTCTTCGGCGGCAATCATTTGTGCACGATCACGCTCAAATTGCTCTCTGACCTTGCGTGCACGGCGATACGCCAAGCCGGTACCTGCAGGAATCAGACGACCAATAATGACGTTTTCCTTGAGGCCGCGCAGCGTATCGGTCTTGCCCATAATGGCGGCTTCGGTCAATACGCGGGTTGTCTCTTGGAAGGACGCGGCAGAAATGAAGCTGTCGGTCGACAAAGAAGCTTTGGTAATACCCAATAAGATGTTCTCAAATTGAGCAGGATGCTTGCCTTCTGCGACAACGCGATCATTTGCGTCATATAACTTCGAACGCTCAACCTGTTCACCGGTGATGAAATCGGTATCACCTGGATCGGTAATCTGAACACGACGCAACATCTGGCGAACAATCACCTCGATGTGCTTATCGTTAATCTTCACACCTTGTAGGCGATACACGTCCTGCACTTCATCCACAATGTAGATTGCGAGTTCTTCGATGCCTTTGAGTTGAATGATGTCATGTGGATCGGCCGGGCCTTCCACAATCATTTCACCTTTATTCACTACTTGGCCGTCATGAACGAGCACTTGCTTCTCTTTCGGAATCAAGAATTCATTTGCTTCGCCATCCATATCGGTAATCACCAAGCGCTGCTTACCTTTGGTTTCTTTACCGAAGGAAACGGTTCCGGTAACTTTAGCCAACACTGCAGCATCTTTGGGTGAGCGCGCCTCGAACAGCTCGGCAACGCGTGGCAGACCACCGGTAATATCGCGTGTCTTCTGTGATTCGATTGGAATACGCGCCAACACTTCACCCACCTCGACTTTTTGACCATCCTTCACGGTAATCAAAGCGCCCACTTGCAAGCCAATGGTGACAGGGTGGTCTGTGCCAGAAATCAGCACTTCATTCCCTTTGTCATCCACCAAGTTAATTACAGGGCGAACGCCTTTGCTTGCAGCGCTACGACGCTTACCGTCAATCACAACGAGTGTCGAGAGGCCGGTTACTTCGTCAACCTGCTTGGCTACCGTAACGCCTTCTTCGACGTTATCAAAACGAGCAATACCGGCGTACTCAGAAACAATTGGACGGGTCAATGGATCCCAGGTTGCTAAGCTTGCGCCAGCCTTAACAGCTGCGCCTTCTTTGAGCAACAGGGTTGCGCCATACGGCACTTTGTGACGCTCACGCTCACGGCCGTTGTCATCCACGATCAAGGCTTCGCCCGAACGTGAAATCACGATCTGTTCGCCCTTGGCATTCTTCACAACCCGCAAGGTTGCCGAGAATTTCAAGGAACCATTGGATTTTGCTTCAACGTTGCTTGCCACCAAAGCGCGTGACGCTGCACCACCGATGTGGAAGGTACGCATGGTGAGCTGTGTACCTGGCTCACCAATCGACTGGGCAGCAATCACACCAACCGCCTCGCCGACGTTGACCAAGCCGCCTCGACCTAAATCACGGCCATAGCACTTGGCACATAGGCCATAGCGTGTTTCGCATGACAATACGGTGCGTACTTTTACTTCATCAATGCCCAGCCCGACGATTTCATCAACATGATCTTCATCGAGCAAGGTGTCGTTTTTAACGATGACTTCTTGTGTATCGGGATGAACGATATCGCCGATGCACACACGACCCAAAATACGGTCACGCAATGCTTCAATGATTTCACCGCCCTCAACCAAGGCCTTCATGGTGACACCATTGGTTGCGCCACAGTCGTCCTCAATGACAACCAAGTCCTGGGTTACGTCGCACAAACGGCGTGTCAAATAACCCGAGTTCGCAGTTTTCAGTGCGGTATCAGCCAAGCCTTTACGAGCGCCGTGGGTTGAAATGAAGTACTGCAATACATTCAAGCCTTCGCGGAAGTTCGCCGTAATTGGGGTTTCAATGATCGAGCCATCCGGCTTAGCCATCAAACCACGCATACCAGCCAACTGACGGATCTGTGCTGCAGAGCCACGCGCGCCCGAATCCGCCATCATGTAGATGGAGTTAAACGATTCTTGACGGGCTGTTTTGCCATTGCGGTCGAGGACATCGACAAACGACAACTCGTCCATCATGGCCTTGCCCACTTGATCGCCCGCAGCACCCCAAATATCAACCACGTTGTTATAACGCTCTTGATTGGTTACGAGACCGGACATGAACTGCTTGTCGTACTCTTTCACCTTGGTAGATGCTTCGGTAATGATGCGCTCTTTCGACGATGGGATCAGCATATCGTCAATTGCAATCGAGATACCAGCCTTAGTCGCCAAACGGAAACCAGACTGCAAGAGGCGATCAGCAAAGATCACCGTATCGCGCAGTCCGCACTTACGGAAGGACGTATTAATCAGGCGTGAGATTTCTTTTTTCTTCAGCGGCTTGTTGATTTCCTCAAAAGACATGCCTTTAGGCAAAATCTCCGATAACATCGCGCGGCCTACCGAGGTTTGATAGATCTTTGTCTTCTCGGCAAAACGAGCGTCGCCCTCTGCTTTTTTATCCACAATCTCAAACTCGGTAATACGAACGGCAACGCGGGATGCGATTTCAACCACGCCTGCCTCATGCGCACGAATCACTTCAGTGATGTTGGCAAAAACCATGCCCTCACCCTTACCGTTAATCTTGTCGCGCGTGGCGTAATAGAGACCTAAAACCACGTCCTGCGAAGGAACGATCGATGGCTCGCCGTTGGCTGGGAACAACACATTGTTCGATGCCAACATTAATGTGCGTGCTTCCATTTGCGCTTCGAGCGACAACGGAACGTGAACCGCCATTTGGTCGCCGTCAAAGTCGGCGTTAAATGCCGCGCAGACGAGTGGGTGCAATTGAATCGCCTTGCCTTCGATCAGCATTGGCTCAAACGCCTGAATACCCAAACGGTGCAATGTAGGCGCACGGTTGAGCATGATGGGGTGTTCCCGTATGACTTCTTCAAGAATGTCCCAAACGATTGGCGTCTGACTTTCCACTTCCTTCTTCGCCGCCTTAATGGTGGTTGCGATACCCAAAGTCTCGAGCTTATTAAAAATGAAAGGCTTGAATAACTCCAAGGCCATCAATTTTGGCAAGCCGCACTGATGCAATTTCAATGTTGGACCAACCACGATGACCGAACGGCCAGAGTAGTCAACGCGCTTACCGAGCAAGTTCTGACGGAAACGACCGCTCTTACCCTTAATCATTTCAGCCAAGGACTTGAGAGGACGCTTGTTAGCGCCAGTCATGGCCTTGCCGCGACGACCGTTGTCGAGCAATGAGTCAACCGCTTCTTGCAGCATGCGTTTTTCGTTACGAACGATGATCTCGGGTGCGCGAAGCTCTAACAAACGCTTTAAACGGTTGTTACGGTTAATCACACGGCGATAGAGATCGTTCAAATCGGAAGTCGCAAAGCGACCGCCATCGAGTGGCACCAATGGGCGCAACTCGGGCGGCAATACTGGCAACACTTCCATGATCATCCAGTCCGGCTTAATGCCTGAAGTCTGGAACGCCTCGAGCACTTTTAAGCGCTTAGCGTATTTCTTGATCTTGGCATCACTACCAGTGGCTTTTAAATCTGCACGAATGGTTTCTACTTCGCGGTTAATATCAATGCCGCGCAACAGATCACGAATGCCTTCCGCGCCCATGATGGCGGTGAATGCACCATCGCCATACTCTTCTGTCTTGGCGTAATACTCATCTTCAGACATGATCTGACCACGCTTCATCGCTCCTTCAGGGGTCATGCCTGGATCAACCACTACATAAGCTTCAAAGTAAAGAACGCGCTCGATATCCCGTAAGGTCATATCGAGAACCATGCCCAAACGGGATGGCAAGGACTTCAAGAACCAAATGTGTGCAACCGGGGCTGCCAACTCAATGTGGCCCATGCGCTCACGACGTACCTTAGCGAGGGTAACCTCAACGCCGCACTTCTCGCAGATAACACCACGGAATTTTAAGCGCTTGTACTTGCCGCATAAGCACTCGTAGTCTTTGGTTGGTCCAAAAATCTTGGCGCAGAACAAACCATCACGCTCGGGCTTAAAAGTCCGGTAGTTGATGGTTTCTGGTTTGCGTACTTCACCAAAAGACCATGAGCGAATTTTCTCAGGAGATGCGAGGCCAATCTTGATGACATCAAACTGCTCATCACCCTGCGTTTGCTTAAATAAATCGAGCAATGCTTTCATATCAGTTGCGCTCCATGTCAATGTCAATACCCAACGAACGGATTTCTTTTACCAGTACGTTGAAGGATTCGGGCATACCTGCATCAATCGTGTGCTCGCCCTTGACGATGTTTTCGTAAACCTTAGTACGGCCTGCGACGTCATCGGACTTCACTGTCAGCATTTCCTGCAAGACATAGGAAGCGCCGTAGGCTTCGAGGGCCCAGACTTCCATCTCACCAAAGCGCTGACCACCAAACTGCGCCTTACCACCGAGAGGCTGCTGCGTTACCAAGGAATATGGTCCGGTTGAGCGGGCATGCATCTTGTCGTCCACTAAATGGTGGAGCTTCAAGACGTGCATGACACCAACCGTAACTGGGCGCTCAAACTGATCGCCAGTACGGCCGTCACACAAAATCATTTGTTGGCGCGATGGGGTCATTTTGAGGGACTCTGCAACATCAGCAGGATAGGCCAACTCCAACATGCGACCAATCTCGGATTCAGTAGCGCCATCAAATACTGGCGTAGCAAATGGTAAGCCTTGGCGTAAATTCTCAGCCAGTACTGTAATTTGCTCGTCCGTAAAGTTATCGATGTCTTCGATTCGGCCGGTCTCGTTGTAAAGCTGCTTGAGGAACTTGCGTAGCTCAGCTTGCTTTACGTGCTCCTTGACCATCGCATCGATACGTTTACCAATACCCTGGGCTGCCCAACCTAAGTGGGTTTCCAGAATCTGGCCCACGTTCATACGGGACGGTACGCCAAGTGGATTGAGGACGATGTCAACTGCACGGCCATCGGCCATAAATGGCATGTCTTCTGCTGGCGCAATCTTAGAGACCACACCTTTGTTACCGTGACGGCCGGCCATTTTGTCGCCAGGCTGCAAACGGCGCTTAACAGCCAAGTACACCTTAACCATCTTGGTTACGCCAGGCTGTAAATCATCGCCTTGCGTGAGCTTGGTACGTTTTTCTTCAAAAGCCTCATCAAACTGCTTGCGCTTGGCTTCGATCGACGACTTAATCGCTTCTACTTGAGTAGCAACATCGTCATCTGCTGGACGAATATCAAACCAATGGTATTTATCCAAGTCGCCAAGGTAAGCCTTGTCAATCTTGGTGCCTTTAGCTAATTTCTTAGGGCCGCCATTGGCCACTTTGCCAATGAGCAACTTTTCTAAACGCATGAAGGCATCGCCCTCAACAATACGCAGCTGATCATTCAAGTCCAAGCGATAACGCTGCAATTCTTCCTGAATAATCGACTGAGCACGGACATCGCGCTCAATACCTTCACGGGTGAAGACCTGAACGTCGATCACGGTACCAATCATTCCGGAAGGAACGCGCAAGGAGGTATCTTTAACATCCGATGCTTTTTCACCGAAGATGGCGCGAAGCAATTTCTCTTCTGGTGTGAGGGTGGTTTCGCCTTTTGGCGTTACTTTACCAACTAAAACGTCACCAGCCTCTACTTCAGCACCGATATACACAATACCGCTCTCATCTAAGCGGGAGAGTTGTGACTCTGCCAAATTAGAAATATCGCGTGTGATTTCTTCCGAACCCAGCTTGGTATCGCGCGCAACAATCGACAACTCTTCAATGTGAATCGAAGTGTAGCGATCATCCGCAACCACTTTCTCCGAGATCAAGATGGAGTCTTCGAAGTTGTAACCGTTCCATGGCATAAATGCCACAGTCATGTTTTGACCCAAAGCCAATTCACCTAAATCGGTCGACGCGCCGTCAGCAACGACGTCGCCGCGCTCAACACGGTCGCCAACTTGGACGATTGGGCGCTGATTGATGTTGGTATTTTGGTTTGAGCGGGTGTACTTAATGAGGTTGTAGATATCTACGCCCACTTCGCCAGCTGCTGTTTCGTCATCGTTTACACGAATCACAATACGGTTTGCATCGACGTAATCCACGATACCGCCGCGGCTTGCCAATACAACTGTGCCGGAATCCACCGCCACAATGCGCTCAAGGCCGGTACCAACCAATGGCTTATCTGGACGCAAGCATGGAACCGCTTGACGCTGCATGTTCGCACCCATCAAGGCGCGGTTTGCATCATCGTGTTCCAAGAATGGAACAAGTGAAGCCGCTGCAGAAACGATCTGGCTTGGAGCAACGTCAATGAAATCAATGCGCTCTGGGCTCACCATCATGGTCTCGCCTGCTTGACGCGCCGATACCAACTCATCGGCTAACTTACCGTTTTTGTCGATCGTTGCGTTGGCCTGGGCAATTACATACTTTGCTTCTTCAATCGCCGAGAGGTAAACCACTTCATCGCTTACCTTGCTATTAGCAACTTTACGATATGGTGTTTCCAAGAAACCATGCTCATTCAAACGCGCAAATAGGGCGAGTGAGTTGATCAGGCCAATGTTTGGCCCTTCTGGTGTTTCGATTGGGCAAACACGACCGTAGTGGGTTGGATGCACATCCCGTACCTCAAAGCCGGCACGCTCACGCGTCAAGCCACCTGGTCCCAATGCAGAAATACGACGCTTGTGCGTGATCTCAGACAGTGGGTTGGTTTGGTCCATAAACTGCGACAGTTGTGACGAACCAAAGAACTCGCGAATGGCAGACGAGATTGGCTTGCTGTTAATCAAATCATGCGGCATCAGATTTTCGGTTTCTGCTTGACCGAGGCGCTCTTTAACCGCACGCTCGACACGCGATAAACCAGCACGGAATTGATTCTCCGCCAGCTCACCAACGCAGCGTACGCGACGATTACCGAGGTGATCGATATCATCCACTTCGCCTTTGCCGTTACGCAGGTCAACCAGCAACTTAATGGTGTCGAGAATATCTTCGTTCGACAAAACCATCGGGCCTTCCATCTCAGAACGGCTGAGACGGCTATTAACCTTCATGCGTCCAACGCGCGATAAGTCATAGCTGTCTTCGCTGTAGAACAAGCGCTGGAACAAAGCCTCAACTGCATCTTCGGTTGGTGGCTCACCAGGGCGCATCATGCGATAAATTGCAATGCGCGCTGCTGTTTGATCGGCAGTTTCATCTGTACGCAGAGTCTGCGAAATGTACGCACCTGAATCAAGGTCGTTGGTGTAAATGGTTTCTAACTGCTTAATGCCGGCATCGCGCAAAGAAGCTAAGAGCTCCTCTGTGATTTCATCATTGGCATAGGCCAGCAACTCACCTGAATCCGGATCAATAATATTTTTAGCAACCACGCGGCCAACCAAATAGTCATCTGGAACGATGATGGCTTTGGTTTTTGCTGCTTCGAGTTCGCGAATGTGTTTTGCATTAATGCGCTTGTCTTTTTGAACGACGACAACACCATTCTTATCGAGCACATCAAAATTGGCTAACTGACCACGCAAACGCTCTGGAACAAACTCCATCGATGCGCCATTTTGGCTCAGCGTAAAGTGATCAAAATTAAAGAAGTTAGCCAGAATCTGCTCATTCGTTAAGCCAATGGCTTTGAGCAAAATGGTCACAGGCATCTTACGACGACGGTCAACGCGGAAATACAGAATATCTTTTGGATCAAACTCGAAATCGAGCCATGAACCACGGTAAGGAATGATGCGTGCCGAGAATAGCAGCTTTCCAGAGCTGTGGGTCTTGCCCTTGTCGTGCTCAAAAAACACACCGGGTGAGCGATGCAACTGAGAAACAATCACGCGCTCTGTACCATTGATCACAAAAGAGCCGTTTTCTGTCATGAGCGGAATTTCGCCCATGTAGACTTCGCTCTCTTTCACTTCTTTTACCTTGGTAGGCGCTTCGCGATCATAAATAATTAAGCGAACTTTAGCGCGCAGTGCCGAGTGGTAGGTATAGCCACGCTGTTGACACTCTTTGACGTCAAAAGGCGGCTGTGATAATTGAAAGGATACGTACTCCATCCGTGCGTAGCCATTGTTTGAAACAATAGGAAATGCAGACGTAAAGGCAGCCTGTAATCCCTCATTGATGCGGGCGGCAGGCGACTTATCCGCCTGTAAAAATTTAGCGTAGGACTCCAGCTGCGTTGCGATCAGGTACGGAACCTGGTGATTATTTACGCGCTTAGCAAAGCTTTTACGGACTCGCTTGCGTTCGGTGAAGCTATAGTTCATTTCATCTCCGAATTCAGCGACTGAGCAAAGATTTGGCGGTTGGCCTCTACCAACCACTGGCGGACAACACTACATCGCATGGATCCAGTGCCCGACCAAACTTGTCTTCTGCAGTCGTATCAGAAGGCAAACCCGATATCAATCAACGTACTGAAATGAAATCGGGTTTGACCTCTAAAGATCAAACCAAAATAAGCCGGGCCCTGAAACTCAGGGCGCCAGCCTATCTTTAGATTACTTAATTTCCGACTTAGCGCCTGCTTCGTCGAGTTTCTTCTTGGCTTCTTCGGCAGTCTTTTTATCAACGCCTTCTTTAACTGGCTTTGGTGCACCATCAACCAAGTCTTTCGCTTCTTTGAGGCCAAGACCAGTGATTTCGCGAACTGCCTTAATAACGGAAACCTTGTTTGCGCCAGCCTCAAGGAGGTTAACGGTAAATTCGGTTTGCTCTTCGGCCGCTGCACCACCGCCACCGCCACCAGCTGGGCCTGCAACTGCCATTGCTGCAGCAGAAACGCCAAACTTCTCTTCAAATGCCTTAACGAGATCGTTCAGGTCCATTACAGACATGCTACCGACTGCTTCAATAATTTCTTCTTTGGTAATCGCCATTTTTAGCTCCTAATACTTAAATAGTTAGTCCAGCGCTTATTCAGCGGCAGGGGTTTGAACACTTGACTCAGCTCCAGCTTCTGGGCTTGCTGCAGGCTCAGCACTTGCTTCTGCGGCGGCCACTGGAGCGGCTGCTTCAGCTGCAGGTGCTGCCACGGGAGCAGGGGCTCCTGCGGCTTTTTGCGCTGCTACTGCGCCCAATACGCGAGCCATTGCAGAAACAGGTGCCAACATCACACCGAGTAACTGCGATAACAACTCGTCGCGGCTTGGAATTGTTGCCAGGGCTTTTACGCCCGCAACGTCGAGCAATTTGCCGTTGTAAAGGCCGGCTTTAATGACTAGCTGCTCTTGGGTTTTGGCAAAATTCTGCAGCACTCTTGCCGAGGCAATCGGGTCTGCGGAAATACCATAAATCAAGGGGCCAACCATCGAATCAGCAAGTGGCTCAAACTGGGTGCCTTGTGTTGCGCGGCGCGCCAATGTGTTCTTCAAAACGCGAAGATAAACACCTTGGTCACGTGCGCTAGCACGAAGCTTTGTCAATTGCTCGACTGGAATACCACGGTATTCAGCAAGCACGACGGTTTGGGCCGCCGCCAATTGAGCGCCGACATCAGCAACGATTGCTTTTTTGTCTTCTACATTCAAAGGCACGGTTTAACTCCATAAAAACCAACTGTTTCCAGTTGGGGTTGCACACCAGCGTCTGATATATCAATCACAATTTCTGTGAAATCGGTTTCAGGGTCGCCATCTGCGTTGGTCACTGCTTGCGCAACAATTAAGAATCTATTTATCTTTCAATCAACAGACTCACCAACGGTCTTTGATGTTCGACTCTCGCTAATGCGAGCCAAGAGTCGACCCAAAGTTCTTTTTTACAAGCAGCTTATTGGGCTGCCTGCAGTGATGCTTGATCAACACGTACGCCTGCACCCATGGTGCTGCTTACGGCAACCTTCTTTAAATAGATGCCTTTTGATGCTGGCGGCTTGGCTTTATTTAGCGCCTCCAGCAATGCCATTAAGTTGCTCTTGAGCGCAGTTGGCTCAAAGGAGCGACGGCCAATGGTGGCGTGCACAATACCGGCTTTATCAACACGGAACTGGACTTGACCGGCTTTTGCATTCTTCACTGCGGTAGCTACATCCGGTGTTACTGTGCCGACTTTTGGATTCGGCATCAAGCCACGTGGGCCCAGAACTTGACCTAAGGTACCCACAATCTTCATGGTGTCAGGGGATGCGATCAAAATATCAAAGTCGATTTTTCCGGCTTTGATTTGTTCTGCCAAATCTTCCATGCCAACAATTTCTGCGCCGGCTGCTTTGGCTTGTTCTGCCTTTTCGCCTTGAGCAAAAACCGCTACACGCACATGCTTACCAGTGCCCGCTGGCAATACCACTGCACCGCGAACGACTTGATCGGATTTTTTAGCATCAATGCCGAGCTGAACAGCAACGTCGATTGACTCATCGAACTTGGCTGTTGCGCACTCTTTAACGAGACTCAATGCTTCGTCGAGTGGATAGAATTTATTGCGGTCAACCTTGGACTGAATGGCTTTTACGCGCTTAGAAATTTTCATGATTAGACTCCTTCCACAGTGATGCCCATGGAGCGGGCGCTTCCAGCGATGGTGCGCACAGCGGCATCCATGTCAGCTGCTGTTAAGTCAGGCATTTTTGCCTTAGCAATTTCTTCTGCTTGTGCACGTGTAATGGTTCCGACTTTGTCGGTATGAGGACGTGGTGAACCTTTTTCAATCTTGGCTGCTTTTTTAATGAACACCGTTGCAGGAGGCGTCTTCATCACAAAAGTGAAGCTCTTATCTGCAAACGCTGTGATCACAACTGGAATGGGGAGGCCTGGCTCCATGCTCTGCGTTTGCGCATTGAACGCCTTGCAGAATTCCATAATATTCAGACCGCGCTGACCCAAGGCTGGGCCTACGGGTGGGGATGGATTTGCTTTACCTGCAGGAATCTGCAGCTTAATAAAGCCAATAATCTTCTTTGCCATGTGTTGCTCCTGAAAGCGCGCCTAACCAAATTAGGAAAGACCGCTGTTGAGTAAACGCTTTGCTAGTTTTTGGCTTACTAGCTCCGCTCCTCGGTTATTACTAACCTCTTAAAACTACTGCACTGCAAACAGGACTAAGTCCTTGTTTTTACATCTTTTCTACTTGGCCGAACTCCAGCTCTACTGGGGTACCGCGACCGAAAATTGTAACAGAAACGCGCAAACGCGACTTCTCATAGTTAACTTCTTCAACGTTTCCATTGAAATCGGTAAATGGGCCTTCTTTGACACGAACCATCTCACCCACCTCAAAAAGGGTCTTGGGCTTGGGTTTATCGACCCCAGCCTGCATCTGATCCATGATTTTGGTCACTTCTGCAGTGGAAATCGGACTTGGACGATTCCGTACGCCGCCAACAAAACCAGTCACTTTTGGCGTATTTTTCACCAAATGCCAGGATTCGTCGGTCATTTCCATTTCAATCAGCACATAGCCTGGGAAAAAACGGCGCTCAGAAACGGATTTTTGACCTGCCTTTATTTCCACCACTTCTTCGGACGGAACCAAGATGCGGCCAAATTTATCGCTCATTTCAGAGCGTGCAATGCGCTCTTCTAAGCCTTTTTTAACGCTCTTTTCCATCCCAGAGTAAGCATGGATGACATACCAGCGCATATTGCCGGTTGCCTGTGGATTCGTGACTAATTCTGAATCAATCATTTTTTACTCACTTCCAGCCTAAGAATACGGAAAACACAAGCCATTCAATTAATTTGTCTGCAAGCCACAAGAAAAGGGACATGATCAGTACAAAGCCAAATACAACGAGTGTCATCTGTGTGGACTCACGACGTGTAGGCCACACCACTTTCTTTACTTCTTGCCATGAATCACCCGCGTACGCAATAAAGCGACGTCCATCCGGTGAAATAGCCACAATTAAAATAGCGAGCGCAATACCACCAAACAACACAGCCAAACGAATGACCATGGAATAGTCCACCAGGGTGTAATACAATACCAGGGCTGCGACAAGCAAAATCACGGCCAGGAATGTGATCCAGCCGCTTTTTTGTTCAGTTTGATTTAGCGATTGTTGCGACATAGTCTTTTCTATTTAACTGTGGCAGGGGCGGAGGGCATCGAACCCCCAACCTTTGGTTTTGGAGACCAACGCTCTGCCAATTGAGCTACACCCCTTTATCTAATAAATTCAATTAAGCCAAAATCTTTGCTACCACGCCGGCGCCAACGGTACGGCCACCTTCACGGATCGCAAAACGCAAACCTTCTTCCATCGCGATTGGCGCGATGAGTTTGACGGTAATGCTGACGTTATCGCCCGGCATCACCATCTCTTTGTCTTTTGGCAACTCGATCGAGCCGGTTACGTCCGTAGTACGGAAGTAAAACTGGGGACGGTAGTTGTTAAAGAAGGGAGTATGACGGCCACCTTCGTCTTTACCTAAGATGTAAACCTCAGCAGTAAAGTGGGTGTGCGGTGTGATTGAGCCTGGCTTAGCCAATACTTGACCGCGCTCGACTTCTTCACGCTTAGTGCCGCGCAATAAAATACCGACGTTATCGCCCGCTTGACCTTGGTCGAGCAGTTTACGGAACATCTCAACACCCGTACAGGTGGTCTTTAAGGTGGGCTTGATGCCGATGATTTCAATCTCTTCGCCGACTTTAACGATACCGCGCTCGATACGGCCTGTTACTACCGTACCGCGGCCGGAGATCGAGAACACGTCTTCGACTGGCATCAAGAAGGCACCATCAATGGCGCGCTCTGGTGTGGGGATAAAGGTATCTAAGGCTTCAGCCAATTTCATGATGGCTTCTTTACCCAAGGGGCCTTCGTCGCCATCTAAGGCTAACTTAGCAGAGCCGCGGATGATGGGGGTATCGTCGCCAGGGAACTTGTACTTGGACAAAAGCTCGCGCACTTCCATCTCAACGAGCTCGAGGAGCTCTTCGTCGTCCACCATATCGCACTTGTTTAAAAAGACGATGATGTAAGGCACGCCAACCTGGCGGGCCAAGAGGATGTGCTCACGGGTTTGGGGCATCGGGCCATCGGCTGCCGAGCACACCAAAATAGCGCCGTCCATCTGGGCAGCACCGGTAATCATGTTCTTCACATAGTCAGCGTGGCCTGGGCAATCGACGTGCGCGTAGTGGCGGTTGGCTGTTTCGTACTCGACGTGCGCAGTATTAATCGTAATACCGCGGGCTTTTTCTTCTGGAGCAGCATCGATCTGATCGTATGCCTTGGCTTCGCCACCAAATTGCTTGGAGAGCACGGTTGCAATTGCTGCAGTGAGGGTGGTCTTACCATGGTCAACGTGACCAATCGTACCAACGTTTACGTGCGGTTTTGTCCGCTCAAACTTTTCTTTTGCCATTTTTTTGTCTGCCTTTAAATAACTCTTTAATTAAATCAATTGCAAATGTACTGCGCGTTAACTTAACTTCAATTGTGGTGCCCATGGGCAGGATCGAACTGCCGACCTCTCCCTTACCAAGGGAGTGCTCTACCACTGAGCCACATGGGCGAATTTCCAAAATGCTCCGCAATGCTGGAGCGGGTGAAGGGAATCGAACCCTCGTCATAAGCTTGGAAGGCTTCAGCTCTACCATTGAGCTACACCCGCAGCGTATCAACATCAATAATCTGCCACATCCCCAACTAACCCGCTTACTCTTAAATACTTTCCTACATAACTACTGGTGGAGAGAGTTGGATTCGAACCAACGTAGGCGTAAGCCAACAGATTTACAGTCTGCCCCCTTTAGCCGCTCGGGCATCTCTCCGGGAACCTTAAATTTTCGCCTCTTCTAGCACTGCTGTCAATCCTAAAAAGGCGTTGCACAAGTAAAAACGCCCAGACCTAAAAGGGTCTGGGCGTCGCATTGGTGCCCGGCAATTACCTACTTTCACACGGGTAATCCGCACTATCATCGGCGTTGAGTCGTTTCACGGTCCTGTTCGGGATGGGAAGGGGTGGTTCCAACTCGCTATGGTCACCGGGCGTAGAGGGTGGGCTGTAATACATCTACAACCCCATTTGAGTAAGCAATTTAGTGGGTAAGCGATTGAATCTCGCAAACAGCCAACACAATAGTGCTGGTTATAGGATCAAGCCTAACGGGCAATTAGTATCAGTTAGCTTAACGCATTACTGCGCTTCCACACCTGACCTATCAACGTTGTGGTCTTCAACGACCCTTTATGTAGGTTAAACCTACGGGAGATCTCATCTTCAGGCAAGTTTCCCGCTTAGATGCTTTCAGCGGTTATCTCTTCCATTCATAGCTACCCTGCGATGCTTCTGGCGAAACAACAGGTACACCAGCGGAATGTCCACTCCGGTCCTCTCGTACTAGGAGCAGCCCCCGTCAAATCTCCAACGCCCACGGCAGATAGGGACCAAACTGTCTCACGACGTTTTAAACCCAGCTCACGTACCTCTTTAAATGGCGAACAGCCATACCCTTGGGACCGGCTACAGCCCCAGGATGAGATGAGCCGACATCGAGGTGCCAAACACCGCCGTCGATATGAACTCTTGGGCGGTATCAGCCTGTTATCCCCAGAGTACCTTTTATCCGTTGAGCGATGGCCCTTCCATACAGAACCACCGGATCACTATGACCTGCTTTCGCACCTGCTCGACTTGTCGGTCTCGCAGTTAAGCACGCTTTTGCCATTGCACTTTAGGTACGATGTCCGACCGTACCAAGCGTACCTTCGTACTCCTCCGTTACACTTTGGGAGGAGACCGCCCCAGTCAAACTGCCTACCATGCACTGTTCCCGACCCGGATAACGGGCCAAGGTTAGAACCTCAAACAAACCAGGGTGGTATTTCAAGGTTGGCTCCATCAGAACTAGCATCCTGATTTCAACGCCTCCCACCTATCCTACACAGACCGGTTCAAAGTCCAATGCAAAGCTACAGTAAAGGTTCATGGGGTCTTTCCGTCTAGCCGCGGGTAGATTGCATCATCACAAACATTTCAACTTCGCTGAGTCTCAGGAGGAGACAGTGTGGCCATCGTTACGCCATTCGTGCAGGTCGGAACTTACCCGACAAGGAATTTCGCTACCTTAGGACCGTTATAGTTACGGCCGCCGTTTACTGGGACTTCAATCAAGAGCTTGCACCCCATCATTTAATCTTCCAGCACCGGGCAGGCGTCACACCCTATACGTCCACTTTCGTGTTTGCAGAGTGCTGTGTTTTTATTAAACAGTCGCAGCCACCTTTTTATTGCAACCCCTTCGTCCTCCTGTTGTTCACAGTCAAACTACAAGGGCGCACCTTATCCCGAAGTTACGGTGCAAATTTGCCGAGTTCCTTCTCCTGAGTTCTCTCAAGCGCCTTAGAATACTCATCTCGCCCACCTGTGTCGGTTTGCGGTACGGTCTTGTTAAACTGAAGCTTAGAGGCTTTTCTTGGAACCACTTCCAATTGCTTCGTGAGCAAGCTCACTCGTCCCACACCCTTGAATTACGCTACCGGATTTACCTAATAGCCATCTCCAATGCAGGAACCGGGACATCCAACACCCGGACAACTCTCCGCGATCCGTCCCCCCATCGCATTTAACAATGGTCAAGGAATATTAACCTTGTTCCCATCAGCTACGCATCTCTGCCTCGCCTTAGGGGCCGACTCACCCTACGCCGATGAACGTTGCGTAGGAAACCTTGGGCTTACGGCGAGGGGGCTTTTCACCCCCTTTATCGCTACTCATGTCAGCATTCGCACTTCTGATACCTCCAGCACGCTTTACAACGCACCTTCACAGGCTTACAGAACGCTCTCCTACCATCACATTGCTGTGATCCGCAGCTTCGGTTATATGCTTAGCCCCGTTACATCTTCCGCGCAGGACGACTCGATCAGTGAGCTATTACGCTTTCTTTAAAGGATGGCTGCTTCTAAGCCAACCTCCTGACTGTTTTAGCCTTCCCACTTCGTTTCCCACTTAGCATATATTAGGGACCTTAGCTGGCGGTCTGGGTTGTTTCCCTCTTGACACCGGACGTTAGCACCCGATGTCTGTCTCCCGTGCTTGCACTCATAGGTATTCGGAGTTTGCTATGGCGCGGTAATCCGCAATGGACCCCACAACCATGACAGTGCTCTACCCCCTACGGTGATACACGAGGCACTACCTAAATAGTTTTCGGAGAGAACCAGCTATTTCCAGTTTTGTTTAGCCTTTCACCCCTATCCACAGCTCATCCCCTAACTTTTCAACGTTAGTGGGTTCGGTCCTCCAGTACGTGTTACCGCACCTTCAACCTGGCCATGGATAGATCAACTGGTTTCGGGTCTACACCCAGCAACTAACGCCCTATTCGGACTCGCTTTCGCTACGCCTTCCCTATTCGGTTAAGCTTGCTACTGAATGTAAGTCGCTGACCCATTATACAAAAGGTACGCAGTCACCCCTTACGAGGCTCCTACTGTTTGTATGCATGCGGTTTCAGGATCTATTTCACTCCCCTCCCGGGGTTCTTTTCGCCTTTCCCTCACGGTACTTGTTCACTATCGGTCGATTACGAGTATTTAGCCTTGGAGGATGGTCCCCCCATATTCAGACAGGATTTCACGTGTCCCGCCCTACTTGTCTCTAGCCTAGTACCACCCAATAATTTTCGCATACGGGACTATCACCCTTTATTGTCGGACTTTCCATTCCGTTTTGCTAATTACTGAGCTATCACTAGAAGGCTCTTCCCATTTCGCTCGCCACTACTCTGGGAATCTCGGTTGATGTCTTTTCCTCTCGCTACTTAGATGTTTCAGTTCACGAGGTTCGCTCCACACACCCTATGTATTCAGATGTGGGTGCCGCAAAAGCGGCGGGTTTCCCCATTCAGAAATCCCCGGATCAAAGCTTATTTGCCAGCTCCCCGGGGCTTATCGCAGGCTATAACGTCTTTCATCGCCTGTAATCGCCAAGGCATCCACCACATGCACTTATTCACTTGATCCTATAACGAGCACCATTGCTAGTAAACGCTATAGGTTTTACTTCTACTTCTGACATGTTTGCGCCGTAATCCAAACAAATAAAACTTATTGCTTGTATTACTGATGATTCAATCTTTACCCATACTACTTATGTTTGATGCACTCTCAAAAGATGCATCAAACGCATTGCTTACTCAAATTTTTAAAGAACAGCCATAAATGGCAAAACTAAACGTGCTGCATTCGCTTAGTTTTGACATTTGAGATGATGGTGGAGGATGACGGGATCGAACCGACGACCCCCTGCTTGCAAAGCAGGTGCTCTCCCAGCTGAGCTAATCCCCCATCGACCCACTAAGTCTGTATTGCTTATGGTGGTGGGTCTGGTAGGACTTGAACCTACGACCCCCGCCTTATCAAGACGGTGCTCTAACCAGCTGAGCTACAGACCCGTGGCTTTTGTTGTCAATCGATAAGTGTGGGCACTAAAGCTACGGCATCTTTTTTCTAGAAAGGAGGTGATCCAGCCGCACCTTCCGATACGGCTACCTTGTTACGACTTCACCCCAGTCATGAACCCTGCCGTGGCAGTCGCCCCCCTTACGGTTAGGCTAACGGCTTCTGGCAAAACCCACTCCCATGGTGTGACGGGCGGTGTGTACAAGACCCGGGAACGTATTCACCGCGACATTCTGATCCGCGATTACTAGCGATTCCAGCTTCACGTAGTCGAGTTGCAGACTACGATCCGGACTACGATGCATTTTCTGAGATTAGCTCCCCCTCGCGGGTTGGCAACCCTCTGTATGCACCATTGTATGACGTGTGAAGCCCTACCCATAAGGGCCATGAGGACTTGACGTCATCCCCACCTTCCTCCGGTTTGTCACCGGCAGTCTCTTTAGAGTGCTCTTGCGTAGCAACTAAAGACAAGGGTTGCGCTCGTTGCGGGACTTAACCCAACATCTCACGACACGAGCTGACGACAGCCATGCAGCACCTGTGTTCACTTTCCCTTACGGGCACCTAATGTATCTCTACTTCGTTAGTGACATGTCAAGGGTAGGTAAGGTTTTTCGCGTTGCATCGAATTAATCCACATCATCCACCGCTTGTGCGGGTCCCCGTCAATTCCTTTGAGTTTTAATCTTGCGACCGTACTCCCCAGGCGGCCGACTTCACGCGTTAGCTACGTTACTGAGAATGTAAATTCCCAACAACTAGTCGGCATCGTTTAGGGCGTGGACTACCAGGGTATCTAATCCTGTTTGCTCCCCACGCTTTCGTGCATGAGCGTCAGTGTTATCCCAGGGGGCTGCCTTCGCCATTGGTATTCCTCCACATATCTACGCATTTCACTGCTACACGTGGAATTCTACCCCCCTCTGACACACTCTAGTCATACAGTCACAGACGCCATTCCCAGGTTAAGCCCGGGGATTTCACGCCTGTCTTGTATAACCGCCTGCGCACGCTTTACGCCCAGTAATTCCGATTAACGCTTGCACCCTACGTATTACCGCGGCTGCTGGCACGTAGTTAGCCGGTGCTTATTCTTCAGGTACCGTCATTCGCAGACTGTGTTAGAGCTGCTGTTTCTTCCCTGACAAAAGAGCTTTACAACCCGAAGGCCTTCTTCACTCACGCGGCATTGCTGGATCAGGGTTGCCCCCATTGTCCAAAATTCCCCACTGCTGCCTCCCGTAGGAGTCTGGGCCGTGTCTCAGTCCCAGTGTGGCTGATCGTCCTCTCAGACCAGCTACTGATCGTCGCCTTGGTGGGCTTTTACCCCACCAACAAGCTAATCAGATATCGGCCGCTCTAATCGCGCGAGGCCTTACGGTCCCCCGCTTTCCCCCTCAGGGCGTATGCGGTATTAGCGCAGCTTTCGCTGCGTTATCCCCCACGATAAGGTACGTTCCGATATATTACTCACCCGTTCGCCACTCGCCACCAGGTGCAAGCACCCGTGCTGCCGTTCGACTTGCATGTGTAAGGCATGCCGCCAGCGTTCAATCTGAGCCAGGATCAAACTCTTCAGTTTAATCACTGTGAACCTTGCGGTTCGTCGCACTCATATTAGAAATTGACTTGGTTATAAAACCAAATCTTTTTACTGACATTGAGTACTGTTTATTTACATCTGTCCCGAAGGACTGGATGCGTTCACTCAGTACCCACAATTATCGATTGACTATTTTTTAAAGAGGGCCATAAACGTTTTAAATAAAAAGTTCCGGCGAAGAGGTGAGACTATGCCATGAACTGTGGGGGGCTGTCAACACCTTTCGTAGTCTTTTTCCTATTATTTGGATGTTTTTTTGCAGGTTTATTGAAATACACATAAAAATCAATAGGTTAAGAAAAAGGCATTTTTTGCTGAATTTTTAAAATCTCCTGTTTTTATATTCCGAGAAAATAGATTAGGGAAAACCCTGATTATTTCACCTGGTTCTGCTAGAGTGGAGTAATGACAAAGTCCCTATCCAGTACCCCGGTCGCTGTGGGGCCCAGCACCAACCCTAGCGCCCCTCAAGTGCGCGAGCTCGACGATGGGCACCGAGACGCCGTATTGCGCCATCTGGTCGCCTTGGGCCCAGAAGATCGGCACTTGCGCTTTGGGTCGCCCACCTCGGATGCGGTCATTGAGCGCTATGTGGCAAATCTGGATTTCAGCCGCGACGGTTTGTTTGGTGTTTTTAATGACGCACTGGATCTTGTCGGCATTGCACACCTTGCCTATTTGCCGCCTGCCAAGGATGGCCCACGCTCTGCGGAGTTTGGCGTTTCTGTATTGCACGATAGCCGCCATCGCGGTCTTGGCGCTGCACTCTTAGCGCGAGCTGCTGTCCACGCACGCAATACGCACATCGATACTTTATTTGTGCATTGCTTGGCGAACAACAAAGCGATGATGCACCTCGCGCAGAAGCTCGGAATGCGTGTGGAATTTGCCTACGGCGATGCAGATGCGTATTTAATTTTACCGCCAGCGAATGCACAAAGTATTTTGCACGAAGCATCGCAAGAGCAAATGGCGGACCTCGACTACGCACTCAAGGCGAACCTAAAACAATCCAAACAAATGTGGCGATGGTTTTATGGAATGCAAAGCCAGCCATAAAAAATGCCCATGCATGCATGGGCATTAGGGGTATAAAATAAGTTTGGATTAATTGTTTACGTTCGTGTTAGGTTGTGATCGATCTGCTTTGCCTTCTTGCTCAAGGCGCAGTCTTTCCGCATCTGAAATGATGTCAAAAAATACGAACACTTGTTTTACGCCGCTGGTATTGCTTGCCACTTTTTTGGCGCGCTCCGCCTCTGTTTTTGTCAAAATGCCCATCAGATAAACATTGCCTGCCTCAACCACAATATTCATGGAGTTGGATGGCAAATCGCTCGTAAAGATCATTTGTGTTTTGATGCGCGACGCAAGGTAAGTATCATTCGCGCGCGCAGTAAATGAGCTATTCGGGCCAATGACAACTTCATTAAATACAGAGCGGACATTTTTTAAGCTCTGCACATAGGCGCCTGCTCCGCCCTTGATATCGGCGTCTTTTGCTTCGCCCGTCAACAAGACTTTTTGATTAAATGATGTGACTGTAATGTGTGCATTATCGCCATACCGTTTAATGAGATGATTGCCTGCTTCTAACTGAATACCCACATCAATTGCTTGCACTCCGGGCGATCTGCGATCAGCAAGAATGGCGGTTGTTCCGCTCACCGCACCCACCGCCAAAACTCCGCATCCACTTAGCAGCGCCGCTGCCATAAACCCAAGAGACCACTTCATCATGCTCGTCATGTGATTTCCTTTTTAATCTAACAGTAGATGATCAACGCCATCGCACAGGCTGTGCAATAAAACTAAATGCGTTTCTTGAATGCGCGCAGTGCGAGTAGAGGGAGCGCACAAATGGACGTCGTGCTCTCCTAAAAGCTGTGCTATTTTTCCGCCGCCATTGCCGGTAAGCGCTATGACATGCATGCCAATTTTTTTTGCAGCTTCAATGGCTGCAACCACATTTTTTGAATTTCCTGATGTCGAGATCGCCAGCAAGATGTCGCCTTTTTTACCAAGGCCACGAACTTGCTTACTAAAGACCTCATCATAGTGATAGTCGTTGGCGATTGCCGTTAGGATGGAGCTATCGGTGGTGAGCGCTATCGCCGCTAACTCGCGACGCTCACGCTCAAAGCGACCCACTAATTCTGCTGCAAAATGCTGAGCGTCGGCAGCAGAGCCGCCGTTACCACAAGCCAATATTTTTCCGCCTGACTGTAAGCAATTCACCATGGCTACAACGCCTTTGGCAACATGTTCTGGCAGCAACTTTAGGGCCTCTTGCTTTACCGCAATGCTCTCTACAAAATGTGCGGACGCACGCTCGCTTAGCCGATTCAGTGTTTTTGTATCCATGGCAATATTATGCGCCAAAGAACCGCTCTAATATGCTTTATGGTCGCGCCGCGTGCACCACGAATTACTCGTACCGGCTGCCTTTTTTCTGCATAATCAATCCCATGGTTACTTCCAGCATGCCCAATACGTGGTCGACTGATTTTCTGAATCAGCAAGACTTCCCAGCATCTACTTTGTATATGGTCGCAACCCCCATTGGCAACTTAGGTGATATCACCTTGCGTGCACTGCATGTTCTGAATGCAGTAGATGGAATCGCTTGCGAGGATACACGCCACAGTGCGCCCCTGCTGAATCACTTTGGCATTCATAAAAAGCGCTTGGCACTGCATGCCCATAATGAAGCCTCTGCATCGGATGCCTTGATTGGAAACCTGCAACAGGGTGAGCGCTGGGCCTACATTTCGGATGCGGGCACGCCGGGCGTCTCTGACCCAGGAGCCCGCTTGGCTGCTGCGGTTGGCCTGGCTGGTTTTCGGGTTGTGCCAATACCGGGAGCGAGTGCAGTTGCTTGCGCCGTATCGGTAGGGGGCTCGGTACTTCTGCCATCGGATGGGCAGTTTCAGTTTCTCGGCTTTTGGCCGCACAAATTACGTGATCAGGAAGAGTGGTTAAGGCAGATTGCCCATTGCAATAAGGCGACGGTCTTTTTTGAGTCTCCGCACCAGATTGCAGCTACTTTATTGAAAGTAGCTGCCTGTCTTGACGATAACCGAATGGTGATGGTGGGGCGGGAGCTAACTAAAAAGTTTGAGCAAATAGTCCATTTAAAGCCTAGTCAGCTAGCGCACTGGCTGAGCACAACGGAGAGCCTTAAAGGCGAATTCATTGTGGTGATTTCAGCTTCTGAGCAAAATACCAGCACGCCAGCCAATCATGCAGAAATATTGCGTTGGGTGGCGGCACTCAAACCCTTCTTGGGCAGCAAAGAGCTAGCGAACGTCATCTCCACTATTACTGGAATATCGAAAAAAGAGGCCTATCAGCTGGCGCTGGAGGGCAAATAAAAAAGCCGGCAATGACGCCGGCCTGTTCATTTGTAGCTGCTTACTTTGCAGCAGCCTCGGCTGGAGCTGCTGCCGGCGCTTTGGGCTCTGGAAATTTACCGCCCGCAGAGGCAGTCAAATAAACCACGGATAAACCGAGCTCATAATCGCTGATATCGGCAGGATTTGCGCCGCCGCGGGCTGGCATCGCGCCCTTGCCTTTAATCACCGAAGTTAAAAGCGCATCGTAGCCTTTGCCGAGCCTGCCGGACCAATCCCCAGCGTTGTTAAAACGAGGGGCGCCAGCGGCTCCATTGGCGTGGCAAGAGGCGCACGCTGCTTTATAAACTGCAGCGCCTGTCTTCATTTCCCGGGGCGCGTTTGCGTCGCGAAAATCCAGCTGGGCTACCGGCTTAATAAGCAGACTGGCCGATTTAGCGGCCTCTTCGGCATCTCCGCCAGTTCGTTTGCTGTTATCAACATAAACCATTAATAACAAAATCACTATTAATGGTACAAAAAAGCTGACAAACACCATGATGATGAGTTGTTTGGGCGATTTAATCAGACTACCGTGGTCGTTGCTCATGTTGGAGTGAACTTAATGGTTGGGGGGTTTAAAAATAGACTCATGCGATTATAGCGAGTGGTTTTTGATGCAGCCACTTACAATAGGGACTAATTTCCACATTCTTGGCGCCCGTAGCTCAGTGGATAGAGTATTGGCCTCCGAAGCCAAGGGTCGCAGGTTCGATTCCTGCCGGGCGCACCAGAAAATGATGCTTTTGATCTAGCTCATGCAGAATTAGTTGAAAACCTCTATTATTCATAGGTCTAACTACTGCTAATTATTGCTAACTACTGTGTCTACACACTTAAACTCCACGCTTACTGATCCGTCAATTGTTGCGCCATTAGCACCAACGGAGCCCTTGCCACACCGCAAAATCATTCGGAGCTGGCTGATTCCTATGGCCCAAGGCCAAACCGGCAGAGCGTTGTTGCTTTTGTTTATCGATGCCGCCCTCTGGCTTGGAGCGATTGCAGCCACTGTATTTGTTGAAAGCATCATTCTCAAGGTCGTATTTGGCGTGATCGCCGGCTTTGTTACCGGCCGCATCTTCATCTTAGGGCATGACGCCTGTCACCAGAGCTTTACGCCAAACCGCGAGCTTAATAAAGTATTGGGCCGCATTGCCTTTTTACCCTCACTCACGCCTTACAGCCTGTGGGACGTTGGCCACAATGTCGTTCACCATGGACAAACCAATTTAAAAGGCTTTGATTTCGTGTGGGAACCGCTTTCGAAAGCGGAGTTCGATGCCCTGCCAGCGTGGCGCAAAAGCCTTGAGCGCCTATACCGCAGCGGCTGGGGACCAGTCTTCTATTACTTAATCGAAATTTGGTGGAGACGTGAGTACTTCCCCAATGCCCAGAATAAGCCGGGCGATCGTCCCATTTTCCTTAAAGACAATCTCCTTGTTACCGCCTTTGCGATTGTCTGGATTGCTTGCCTAATTGCTGGAGCCCTAGCAACCGGTCAGTCGGTTTGGATTGGTCTCTTGACCGGATTTGTGCTGCCATTCTTGTTTTGGAACGGCATGATTGGTTTTGTTGTCTACGTACACCATACCCACCCTTCGGTCTCTTGGTATGACAAAAAGTCCGAATGGCTGCGCGCGCAGCCCTTTGTGTCAACTACGGTACACCTGACGTTTGGCTTTTACTGGGGCGCCTTAATGCACCACATCATGGAGCATACCGCCCACCACGTCGACATGAGCGTACCCTTGTATCGCCTCAAAGAGGCCCAAAACACCCTCGAAACACTGCTGCCAGAGCGTATTTTCATTCAAAAATTCTCTTGGAAGTGGTATTTCGATACTGCTCGCAAATGCAAGCTCTATGACTTTGAGAATAAGGCTTGGCTAGACTTTGACGGCAATAAAACAGCGGATTCAGTGCGCGTGATGTTAACCCCTGCTCCCGTAGGGCAAACAGGTTAAAATAGAGCTTTAGTAGATTAGTTGGCCAGCTTACCCATGACTACCACCGCACCTGAATCAACGCAAGATACATCCCAGAGCTTAAAGTTTTGCTCTTCTTGCAGTCGAGAAAAGCGCCTCGAAGGCGGAACCTGGATCCCAACGAGCAATCGAAAGCAACGTTGGATTTGCGCAAGCTGTTTATATAACCGCACCCACCGCACCGGCTCAGCTAAAACCTAAGCTTTCGCCCCCCGTCTTCGTTTGGTATTACGCTAAGGCGTAATCTAAAATAAGCTCTCTCGATTCAACCCCATACATGACGAACGCAAAACCCAATTATCTTTTTGCCGACACCCATGAGTGGGCAGACCTTCAATCGGATGGCGTAGTCTGTGTGGGCATTAGTGATCATGCTCAAATCGCATTGGGTGATGTTGTTTTTCTGGAGACTCCGGTAGTTGGTACCGTCGTCAAACAAGGGCAGGCGTGCGCTGTAATCGAGTCAGTGAAAGCAGCCAGCGATATTCATGCTCCAGTATCCGGAACCGTAGTTGCTGTCAATTCGGCTGCTGTTGATGCCCCTGAATCGATTAATCAGGATCCCTATGGAACTTGGCTTTTTAAAATCCAACCCATTAGCGCTGAATCACAAGCCCAGGAACTTGCGCACCTTCATCCCCTTGCGCAATACGAATCCACGTTAAATTAAGAGCGGGTCGCGCTCAATCAACCAGCGTACTCGGCTACCAACGCTGATGCGGCCCTGTGATAATCCGCGCAGCACCTGATCGAGCTGCGTTAATGCTTGCTGAAGATTTTTACGGCTATCGCTTTCAATTACAAGCTGGGCTCTTTCCATGCTGCTGACACGCACAATCGTTTTTGGAACAGGATCATATATCCGAACTCCGCCTGGAAAATCCGGCGTATTGCGAACTGTTTTTTTGATATCCGTCAGAAACTGAATTGCAGTACTAATATTTTTTGCTTCAGCATGAATTAGTGCCTGATAACTGTATGGCGGTAACAAGGCGTCTTTGCGTTCAGCCGCAATATGTCCCAAAAATCCATCGACGTCATGCCCTAATACGTGACGAAAAACAGGCAGATCCGGATAGCGTGTTTCGATACAGATCTCACCTGCGTCCTGCTGATCTTGACTGGCGCGCCCGGCTCGCCCAGCAACCTGCACGAGCTGTGCAAACAAACGCTCAGCCGCTCTATAGTCCTGCGAGAAAAGCCTACTGTCTGCATCGATCACAGCAACTAGGCCGATGTTTTGATAATCATGGCCCTTGGCAATCATTTGGGTACCCACAATGATGTCGGCACTGCCATCATGTATTTGTTCAAACAGACCTTCGGCATGCGCGCTTTTCTTGCTAGAGTCTGCATCGATGCGAAGTACTTTTGCGTCTGGCCACTGAGCTTGTATGTAGTCTTCCATCTTTTGGGTGCCTTGCCCAATGGTGCCGAGCTCTGCGTTGCCGCATTCTGGACAAAATGGCGGAACCTCTTTTATTGATCCACAGTGGTGGCAGTTCATCACTGCTTTCTTGCCGAGGACGCTGGACTTATGGATCACCATGTATGAGGAGCATTTGCTGCACCCGGATAACCAACCGCATGCGGAACAACTCAGTATGGGTGCATAACCGCGTCGATTGATTAATACCAGGCTTTGCTTTTTTTGCAGCAGATTGCGCGCAATAGCATCACGCACTTCGGTTGATATTAGATCAGCCTCACTCTGCCTGCTTGGCGCGGCTGTCTTTGGCAAGCGCACGAGTTTTACTTTGGGCATAGTCGTACTCGTTGCGCGCGTATCAAGCCGAAGGCGTTCATAGCGCCCGTCTTCTGCAGCGAGCCACGTTTCCAGTGACGGCGTTGCCGACGCCAAGACGATCGGTATTGATAATTGATGGGCTCGCCAAACACACAGGTCTCTAGCAGAGTAGCGCGTTCCCTCCTGCTGCTTATAGGATGCGTCATGCTCTTCATCCACTACGATTGCCTTCAAATTCGGTATTGCTGCCAGTGCAGCCAGACGCGTACCTAAAATAATCTGGGCCTTACCTAGAATGGTTTCTTGCCAAGCAATGCCGCGGCGCTTTTCAGACAAGCCACTGTGCATGACAGCAATGCGTTTTTCTGGGAAAAATTCCGCTACGCGTTTTTCAAGTTGCGGCGTGAGATTGATCTCGGGTACCAATATCAATGCTTGCGCATCATCGCTTTGTAATGCCTCTTTAATCCAGTTGAGGTAAACGGCCGTCTTTCCGGATCCAGTTTTACCTTGCAAGAGAATGGCGCGATACCCCAGATCGGTATTGGCATCTCCCATGAGGTGGTTAAGTGCTTTGGTTTGTTCAGTGTTTAACTGGTCTTTCTGGACCCCGGAAGGGGACTCGGGCATATGGGGCTTTTGTTCTATAGCCGCCTTTTTTCTGCTGGTCTTTTTTGCGGGCTGTAATTCGTTGTCAATTGCTCTTTCTGCCAGTGTTTGCCATTTCTTTGGTTTTTTCCAATAGGCCGGTATCGACGGCAAGGCAATTTCACCTAAAGTGCTGAAGTAATACTGGCTAGCAAAGTTAAGCATACCCAAGGTCTTTCTGTCCAAGGGGGGCAAGGGTGCCTGTTGACTTACTTTCTTTAATTTAGAATGCTCATAATCTGAGTGATTACTCACTTTTATTACTATACCTACCGTATTTGTTCGGCCAAAAGGCACCTCGACTAATTGCCCCACTGTGGGCGTGCAGCCCAATTCATTTACGTCCCAGATGTAATCAAAGCCCTGCACCAGCGGCTTGTCGAGCACCACCTGCACGTAGCAATACTGCGATGCTTGACCGGTATCGCTCTGCTGGTGTTCTGTGGATAAGTCTGTGGATATCATTTATCTATGGTGCTTTTTGCTATTTTCGCTTTGAAATGCACCAAGAATGCTCTTTTTAAGTGGCTTTGCTAAAATCCAATAAAATCAGTGACTTAAGTCTTAATATGGACAAGTCAATTGAAAATTAACCCCAATCCCACTGAATTAATCTTTTCGCTACCGACTGTGTATAACCCGAGGCAGGCATGCAAGTAAATGCTTCTTTACATCGCCAATTGGGATTATCGGCGTAGCTTTTGGGACTGCTCAATAACTGCCTGGGCTAGCGCAGTGACGCTTTCCGGCGGGGTAAATTGGGAAATCCCATGGCCCAGATTAAAAACGTGGCCATCCAGGGGATGCAGTCCAGGCCTTAATGCTGGCGCGCTGGCTAAATCAGTCAGCAGCTTGCCTGCTTCTTGGGCAATCTTCTCTGGGCTAGAAAACAGAATTAAGGGATCTAAATTTCCCTGAATGGCCAGTGGCTTACCAGCCGCTAAGAGGGCTTTGCGAGCACGGCTTAAGGAAATAGTCCAATCGAGCCCAATCGCATCTGCGCCAACCTGGGCCATGTCTTCAATCCACAGGCCGCCGCCTTTGGTGAAAATGATGACCGGGATGCGTTGACCTTCGTGTTCTCTGGGCAACAGGGCAATTACTTTTTGCATCGCAGCCAAGGATACCTGCTGGTACCAACCATCTGGCAGCATACCGCCCCAGGTATCAAAGATCATTAGAGCCTGCGCTCCTGCCTTCACTTGCTCAGTAAGGTAGGCAGCAACTGACTGAATATTAATCTCAAGAATGCGCTCTAATAAATCGGGGCGATCAAACATCATGGTTTTGGCGTGGCGAAACTCATCTGCGCTGGAGCCATCAATCATGTAACACGCCAAGGTCCAAGGGCTTCCCGAGAAACCAATCAAGGGCACACGTTGCTTACCATCCTGGATTAATGCTTTACGAATTTCAGATACCGCATCAAAAACATAGGTCAACTCACCCATATCGGCAACGCGTAACTTTTTAACGTCTGCCTCTGTGCGCAGCGGATGCTTGAAACTGGGGCCCTCGCCAGCCGTAAATTGCAATCCAAGCCCCATCGCATCGGGGATCGTCAAAATATCGGAAAACAAAATGGCCGCATCGAGTGGATAGCGATCCAATGGCTGAAGGGTGACTTCGGTTGCGTAGGCGGGCGTTTTAGCTAAGTCTAAAAAACTACCTGCTTTTGCGCGCGTCGCATTGTATTCAGGGAGATAGCGCCCAGCTTGGCGCATTAACCACAGTGGCGTGCGATCAACTGACTGTCCGAGACAGGTCTTGATAAACCGATCGTTTAGTAGCATGTGATGGGAATTTATTTTTTACGGCGCAAACGAGCAATCGCCGCTAACTGTGCGGCGGCCATGGCAAATTCAGACTGCGCTAAGGCTAAATCAAATTCGCTGCTGCGATTTTGCATGGCCTCTTCGGCGCGCTGTTTTGACTCGAGCGCTTTGGCCTCATCTAAATCATGGCCGCGGATGGCAGTATCGGCCAGCACAGTGACGTGATCGGGCTGTACTTCTAAGTAGCCGCCCGCCACGAAAACAAATTCTTCATCGCCATCGGCTTTTTCAATGCGCACTGAACCAGGACGAATGCGTGTGATTAACGGGGTGTGCCCACGCAAAATGCCAAGCTCGCCATTTTCTCCGGGGAGGGCAACGAACTTTGCCTCGCCACTGAAGATGGATTGCTCCGCACTAACAACATCGACGCGAATGGTTGACATGGTTTCCTTGGTATTTGATTACAGCTTCTTGGCTTTCTCAATGGCCTCATCAATTGAGCCCACCATATAGAACGCCTGCTCTGGCAAATGATCCAACTCGCCGCTTACAATCATCTTAAAGCCGCGAATAGTCTCTTTCAGAGGCACGTATTTTCCTGGGGAGCCAGTAAATACCTCGGCTACGTGGAAAGGCTGCGACAAGAAACGCTGAATCTTACGGGCACGGGCTACAGCCAACTTATCGTCTGGCGATAATTCGTCCATACCTAAAATCGCAATAATGTCGCGCAACTCTTTGTAACGCTGCAATGTCATTTGTACGCTACGCGCCACTTCATAGTGCTCTTGGCCAACGACTTGTGGATCCAGCTGACGGCTGGTGGAGTCGAGTGGGTCAACCGCTGGATAAATACCCAAAGCAGCAATGTCACGCGATAACACCACGGTGGAATCCAAGTGCAAGAAGGTCGTTGCTGGAGATGGATCAGTTAAGTCATCAGCAGGAACGTAAACAGCTTGAATCGATGTAACAGAACCTGTCTTAGTCGATGTAATACGCTCTTGTAATTTACCCATTTCTTCAGCAAGCGTTGGCTGATAGCCTACTGCCGAAGGCATACGGCCCAGCAGCGCGGATACCTCAGTACCTGCGAGGGTGTAGCGGTAAATGTTGTCGACGAAAAACAGAATGTCGCGGCCTTCATCACGGAAAGCTTCGGCCATAGTGAGGCCTGTTAACGCAACGCGCAAACGGTTGCCAGGAGGCTCATTCATCTGACCGAATACCATTGCCACTTTATCGACAACGTTGGATTCTTTCATTTCGTGATAGAAGTCATTTCCTTCACGAGTACGCTCACCCACACCCGCAAACACGGATAAACCCGCGTGCTGCTTTGCAATGTTGTTGATCAATTCCATCATGTTCACGGTTTTACCCACGCCCGCACCACCGAAGAGGCCTACCTTGCCGCCCTTAGCAAACGGGCAAACTAAGTCGATCACCTTAATGCCGGTTTCTAATAAATCAACCGATGGCGATAATTCATCGAATTTTGGTGCTGGCTGGTGAATTGCGCGGCGCTCTTCAGTCGCAATCGGGCCCGCATCGTCAATGGGGCGGCCTAAAACGTCCATAATGCGGCCGAGTGTTGCTGGGCCAACGGGGACCGAAATGGCCTTACCTGTGGATGCCACTTCCATGCCACGACGCAGACCATCGCTTGCGCCCATGGCAATTGCGCGTACGACGCCATCACCAATTTGTTGCTGAACCTCAAAGGTCAAGCCTTTTTCAACAAAGGATTTTTCGCCGCTCTCGACCAATGTCAAGGCATCATAAATGTTTGGCATGCTGTCACGTGGGAACTGAATGTCCACCACAGGACCAATACACTGCACGATATTTCCGTTACTCATCGCATCTCTCCGATTTATTCCTAAATTCTGTCGTACTTCTAAATGCAGCTAACCTAAACCGCTGCCGCTCCACCAACAATCTCTGAAAGCTCTTTTGTAATCGCGGCCTGACGGGTTTTGTTGTATTCCAACTGCAACTCGCCAATGACATTCTTCGCATTGTCGGATGCCGCTTTCATGGAAACCATCCGTGCAGACTGCTCTGAGGCCATGTTTTCTGCAACCGCCTGATAAATCAAAGCCTCAACATAGCGCTTCAATAAGCCATCTAAAATCGACTCGGCATCGGGCTCATAAATATAATCCCATGATGCTGCGTTACCTTCGCCGACGGTAGTCGTATTGGGCGCAAGCGGCAAGATCTTTTCTAGTACAGGCTCTTGTTTCATCGCATTCACAAAGCGTGTGTAGGCAAGATAAACCTCATCCACTTCGCCGCGCTCAAAAGCCTCGAGCTGTGCAGTAATGGCGCCAATCAAGGTGTCCATGTGGGGCGTGTCGCCCAATTGAATAGTTTGTGACAGCAACTTTGCTTTTGAGCGATTTAAAAATTGCAATCCTTTTGATCCAATGGCTGTAAATTCAATGCTCAATTTCTTTTCTTGCATTTCACGCACTTGGTTTGTAATCAAGCGCAATACGTTGGTATTGAGACCACCGCAAAGGCCCTTGTCGGTACTAACCAAAATGGTGCCTACTTTTTTAACCTCGCGCACCACCATATAAGCAGGGCGGTACTCGGGATTTGCTTTTGCTAGGTTTGCAACAATTTCCCTAATTTTTTCAGAATAGGGGCGCGCATTGCGCATACGCTCTTGGGCGCGCCGCATCTTCGATGCAGCGACCATTTCCATTGCCTTCGTGATCTTGCGCGTGTTTTGCACGCTTTTGATCTTAGACCGTATTTCTTTTGTACTTGCCATGATGTATGCGTGCCCTCTTAGAAGGAGGCTGAGCGCTTGTAGTCCTCAATTGCAGTACGCAAAGCAGCTTCATCGTCTTTACTCAAGTCTTTGGTTTCTTCAATGCGTCCAACTAAGTCGGCGTATTTTGATTTCAGATGATCTTGTAAGCCTTTTTCAAATGCCAATACATGCTTTACTTCGAGATCATCAAAGTAGCCATTATTCATTGCATAAAGTGAGGCAGCCATTTCCCAAACCTGCAGCGGCTTGTACTGTGCCTGTTTGCAAAGCTCCGTAACACGCTTACCGCGCTCGAGTTGCTTGCGCGTTGCATCATCAAGGTCCGATGCAAACTGCGCAAATGCAGCCAGCTCACGGTACTGCGCCAAGTCGGTACGAATACCACCAGACAGTTTTTTGATTACCTTCGTTTGTGCAGCACCACCCACGCGCGATACAGAGATACCGGCGTTAATCGCTGGGCGTACGCCAGCGTTAAAGAGGTCGGTCTCCAAGAAAATCTGGCCGTCGGTAATCGAAATCACGTTGGTTGGAACGAAGGCAGAAACGTCGCCCGCTTGGGTTTCAATAATAGGCAGAGCAGTTAGTGAGCCGGTCTTGCCTTTTACAGCGCCGTTGGTAAATTTCTCTACATAGTCCGCGTTCACACGAGCAGCGCGCTCTAATAAACGGGAGTGGAGATAGAACACGTCGCCAGGGTAGGCTTCGCGACCTGGTGGACGGCGCAGTAATAAGGAAATCTGGCGATAAGCAACAGCTTGTTTGGTTAAGTCGTCATACACAATCAAGGCATCCTCACCGCGATCGCGGAAGTATTCGCCCATGGTGCAACCAGCATATGCGGAGAGGTATTGCATTGCAGCGGACTCCGAAGCACTGGCAGCAACCACCACGGTGTATTCCATTGCGCCGAGTTCAGTTAATTTGCGCACGACGTTGGCAATGGTGGATGCTTTTTGACCGATCGCAACGTAGACGCAATATACGCCTTTGCCTTTTTGGTTAATGATGGCGTCCACAGCCACTGCAGTCTTGCCAGTTTGACGATCGCCAATGATGAGCTCACGTTGACCGCGGCCAATCGGAACCATGGCATCAATCGCTTTCAAGCCAGTTTGTACTGGCTGGCTAACCGATTGACGTGCAATCACCCCTGGGGCAACTTTTTCAATAAAGTCGGTTAGTTTTGCGTTTACTGGGCCTTTTCCATCGATCGGCTGACCCAGGGCATTTACAACGCGACCCAAGAGCTCTGGACCAACTGGAACTTCTAAAATGCGTCCCGTGCATTTCACTGGATCGCCTTCTTTAATGTGGGTGTACTCACCCAGCACTACTGCACCCACTGAATCACGCTCTAAGTTCAGCGCAAGGCCGATGGTATTGCCAGGGAACTCCAACATTTCCCCTTGCATCACACCAGACAAGCCATAAACACGGCAAATACCGTCGGTTACTGAAATAACGGTGCCTTGGTTGCGCAGCTGGGAATCAACTCCCATCTCACTAATTCGGCTCTTGATCAGTTCGCTGATCTCGGAAGGGTTCAGTTGCATCAATTACTCCTGGATATTATTTCGTATGTTCTTAGTAAATGGTTATGCGCTTAGGCTTGCTTGCATTGTGGCCAACTGGGCCTTAACTGTACTGTCCAATACCTCATCGCCAACTTGAACACGGACGCCGCCAATTAAGCTGGGGTCCACTTCAATCGTTGGGCGCAATTCCTTACCGCCAAAGCGCTTTTTCAAACTTGCCAACAAACTGCTTAATGCATCGCCTTCAAGTGGAAATGCACTGGTAATGAGAACCTCTGCAGCGCCTTCACTTTGATTTTTTAATAATTCAAATTGGGCTGCAATTTCAGGCATTGCTGCTAGACGGTGATTTTGATTCACCAGGCGCAAGAAGGAATTGACTTTGTCATCCAACTTCGTCTTAACCATGCCACTCAGTAATTTGCTAAGCTCGTCTGCCGAAATTTTGGGATTATTAGCCAACACTGCTACATCCGGCATCGCCGCCAACTGCGCGAGTTCAGATAACTGAACCATGGAAGAGCCTAGCTCTGTAGGCTTAACGCTTGAGAAAAGCGCTTCCGCGTAAGGGCGTGCAATGGTCGCTAAATCAGCCATATTAGAGCTCTGCCTTGAGTTGATCTAACAGTGCAGCGTGCGCCTTTGGATCTACTTCGCGACGTAAAATTTGCTCGGCGCCACGCACCGCTAATGTTGGCTACTTCAATGCGCAAGGCATCGCGAGCCCGCGACACTTGCTGCTCTGCGTCTTGTTTTGCTTGGGCAATAATGCGCGCGGCTTCAGCTTGTGCATTGCTCCGAATTTCATCCGCTGTTAAGTTGTGCGCGTTTTTCTGCTTCGGCCACGCGCTGTCCGCCTTCTTGGCGAGCGCGCGATAACTCTTGCTCAGCCAGTTTGGATGCGGACGCAAGATCGGCCTTACCACGCTCAGCTGCTGCCAAGCCTTCTGCCACTTTGGTGGCGCGCTCGTCTAACGCCTTTACCAGTGGCGGCCACACAAAACGTGCAACAACCCACCATAAAATGAAAAAGACGATCATTTGCGCGAATAGGGTCGCGTTCAGATTCACGGTATTCCTTTCAGTATTGTTAAGAACATGCGGACAACACAGCGTTGCCCGCGTCAGAACAATTACTTAATAACGGCCAACAATGGGTTTGCGAAGGCAAACAACATCGCAACACCAACGCCGATCAAGAAAGCCGCGTCGATCAAACCGGCCAACAAGAACATTTTGGTTTGCAATTCATTCATCAGCTCAGGCTGACGCGCTGCGCCTTCAATAAATTTGCCGCCCATAAGGCCAATGCCTAGACATGCGCCCAGTGCGCCCAGACCAATAATGAGGCCGATGCCGATTGCAGTTAAACCCTGAATATTTGCTAAAAATTCTTGCATGATGACTCCTAAGTAATAAAAGTGGTAATAAAAATAAAACGGTTAATGGTGGCTATGTGCTTGACCGATGTATACCAAGGTCAACATCATAAAAATAAATGCCTGCAACAAAATAACGAGGATGTGAAATATTGCCCAAGCAGACCCTGCAATGACATGCCCCACAAGACCAAGCATGCTGAGGTCGAGACTAAAGGTCCAAATGCTACCCAGCAAAGCGATCAGCAAGAAAATGAGCTCGCCCGCATACATGTTGCCGAACAACCGCATGCCCAAGGAAACCCCTTTGGCGATGTACTCGATGATATTGAGAACCAAGTTAAATGGGGCCAAGTACCACTTTGCTCCAAAAGGCGCGGATAGAAGCTCGTGTACAAAACCTCCGAGGCCCTTTACCTTGAAGCTGTAGAAAAAAACCAGCAACAAAACGGCGAAGGACATGCCTAATGTCGCATTCAAATCGGTTGTAGGCACTAGCTTATGGTGCGGCACATGCAAGCCTAAATTCTCAAGAAAGTGGTTCACACCCACCACCCAGTCTACCGGCACAAGATCAAGTGTATTTAATAAGATGATCCAGCAGAATACAAAAAGCGCGAGGGGGGCAATGTAGCTTCGGTCGCCGTGCACAATACTTTTCGATTGCGTATCGACCATTTCGACTAACATTTCGATTAAGGCCTGGAAGCGTCCAGGCACTCCTGGGCTCGCTCGCCGTGCGGCAATAAGCAAAAATCCAACCGTCAGTAGACCCATCGCAAGGGTCCAAAAAATAGTGTCTAAATTAATAACACTGAAATCAATGATTGAGGTTTGGGCTCCGCCAATATTGTTTAAATTTTGCAAATGCTCTGCAATGTACGCTGTGGGCGTTAATGGCTCACTCGGAGCGCCAGTTACTGCACTTGCCATCTTAAACAATCCCTTTTTACAAATTGCTGGTTAACGCCAAAACAGACCAAGAAGATAGCATTTGAGTGTGACAATGTAAGTCAGCAACAGCGGTATCCACTTTAATTCTGCGTAATTAAACGCCAACCAAATAAACATTGCGATTGTAGCGGTAATTTTTATTACTTCACCAGAAACCAGTGCTGACAAAAAACCGCCAGAGGTCAGGCGCTGAGCGCCTCTTGCAATTTCTAAACGGAGCAAAAATAGTACCGCGGGTAATACGCCAATTAACCCACCTAAAAAGGCCGAGTAAGTATAAACGCTAATGCGCCCGTCGTCCCAAAAAATACAACTAATGAGCGCGCCCAAGATGGTTGCTAGCATTTGACCTGCCACCACCCCCCACGGCAGTGTCAATCTACTTTTGCTCTTACTGGTTTGCAATAGCGCTTGCATTTCTTCGCCGCTATAGACCCGATAGGGCTCTTCCGGCTCCTGCCACGGGTCATTGGCCTTAGATTGCTTGGCTGGCGCTTTCAAATAGACCCCCTTACGCTAGCTCGTGATTACGTTTCAATGCCGAGTTTTTTAAAGAGTGCGTCCAGCTCATCCGCCTTACTGAAACGAATCCGCAACTCTCCACCTTTGCCCTTCAGCTTAAACTCGGCGCTAAGGCCAATTAAATCTGCAATTTCACGCGATAAGCGCTGTAAATCAGGATCGGGCGTTGGAGTATCGCTCCCTTTTTTTGGCTTCTTCGTGCTCATTTGCCCGCCAGCACGGGCAAGTACGGCTGATAAACGCTCGGCTTCACGAACCGAAAGCCCTTGGGCCATGATTTTTTGCGCCAACGCAACCTGACTCGCCCCCGGTAGAGGGAGTAGGGCGCGGGCATGGCCCATATCAATATCGCCAGCCAACAACATGGCCTGCACCGGCTTTGCCAGTTGGGCGAGGCGCAATAAGTTGCTGATAGCGCTTCTTGATTTGCCGACGGACTTTGCTGCCTGTTCGTGTGTAAACCCAAATTCTTCAATCAGGCGCGCTAATCCCCGCGACTCTTCTAGGGGATTTAAGTCCTCGCGCTGCATGTTTTCAATCAGGGCCATTGCTGCTGCCCCTTTATCGTCTGCCAGGGACACTAGGACTGGAACCTCAGCAAGTCCAGCTAGGGTGGCAGCCCTAAAGCGGCGCTCACCGGCAATAATTTCATATTTACCGGCGGAAATTGCGCGCACCAACAAAGGTTGCATGACGCCTTGTTCGCGAATGCTTTCAGCCAATTCTTGAAGTGGGCCGGAATCCATTTTTTGGCGCGGCTGGTATTTGCCGGCCTGCAGGGCGCCAAGAGGGAGGCTTGTGATGGTGGCGCCATCTTGGGCCGGTTTCGATTTTTCACCCAGTAAGGCCTCAAGCCCGCGGCCAAGGCCTTTTTTCTTCATTGTGCTCATGGTATTTGATCAATCACATTTGTTGAATTCGTTGAATCATTTCCGCACCAAAATCCAAATAGGCTTTGGCACCACGGGATGTCTTGTCAAAGGAAACGCCTGGCAAGCCATACGAGGGCGCCTCAGCTAAACGGACGTTGCGCGGAATAATTGTTTTAAATACTTTGTCGCCAAAGTGCTCTAGTAATTGCTCTGAAACCTGTTGCTGCAAGGTCATGCGCGGATCAAACATCACCCGCAACAAACCAATAATCATCAGGTCCGGATTGAGGTTGGCATGAACTTGTTTGATGGTATTCACTAAATCCGATAAGCCTTCTAGGGCAAAGTACTCACACTGCATCGGAACAATGACGCCATTGGCCGCGCATAGGCCATTAAGCGTCAACAAGGAGAGTGCAGGCGGGCAATCAATCAAGATGAAGTCATACTCAGCCCCCACCAAAGCCAATGCGGCCTTAAGGCGTAGCTCGCGCTCATCCAGGTCTACCAACTCGATTTCTGCACCTGCTAAATCGCGATTTGCTGGCAAGACATCGTAGCCGGCACTTTCGCAACGTTGCACACTGGCCGCCACCGTTGCCTGCCCAATCAATACTTGATACACACTCATATCAAGCTCTGCTTTTTCAATGCCAGAGCCCATGGTTGCATTGCCTTGTGGATCCAAATCAACCAGCAATACTCGTTGCTTATGCCCCGCTAGACCTGCGGCCAGATTCACCGCTGTGGTTGTTTTTCCAACGCCGCCCTTTTGATTTGCAATACAGAATATTTTGGCCATAGTTTTTATTTGCCCTTAAGAGATGATTTTCGCATGGGGCGTAAAGACCAAAAGTCGTCGCTCTGCTGTGCTGTTGGGTATCAACACAAAGCGATCCGCCAAAAGCCGCCAGCGCGCAGTCGATACAGTCGATAGCTCCTCGTCGGCTCGCTTTGCCTTCATCGCAAAAACCAAGCCGCCTGGCTTTAAGAAAGGCTCTGCCAAATCTAAAAAACGATCTAGGCTTGTAAAAGCCCTTGAAATAACCGCATCGTACTTACCAGGCTCTTGGGTTGCGACCTGCTCCACGCGATCGCTGTAAATCGATGCATTTGTAAGGCCAAGCTTGCCCTTGACGTTCTGCAGAAAAGCCGTTTTCTTGCGAACCGCCTCAATTAAGCTAATGCTCCAATCGGGCTGTGCAATTGCAATCGGTATTGCTGGCAAACCGCCGCCGGACCCAAGGTCTGCAATCTGTGCTTGTGTGGAGGGTAAAAATTCACGCATTATTGGTAAAATTGCAATAGAATCAATAAGATGTAGATCAATACTGGCCTGCTCACCCTCAACCGAGGTGAGGTTATGCACGCGATTCCAGCGGTCAAGCTCTTGCAGGAAGGTATTTAAATCGGCCACTTGTTGCTGCGATAAGGTCAAGCCAAGTTCAGCAACCCCGAGTGCGAGAGCTGCCCCGCTCACACCGACTCCTGGGATTTGCTAATCCCCCGCTTTAAATGCACTAGCAATAAAGAAATGGCGGCTGGTGTGACCCCCGATATGCGTGCAGCCTGCCCCAAGGTTTCTGGTTTTTGCGCGCCTAATTTCTGCTGGACTTCTTTTGATAGGCCCCGAACCAAGCTGTAATCCAAGAACTCCGGCAATGGATAGCCCTCATTAAACTCGTGTCGGGCGATTTCCAGGGCCTGCCGATCAATGTAGCCCGCATATTTAATTGAGATCTCGACCTGATCCTGAATTTGCTGATTTAGGTTCGGGTCCGCATCGAGCTGCGGCGTAGACCCGTCATAAGCCTCAGATAGCGATGTATAGGTAACCATGGGCCGCTTCAAAATGTCGGCCAAGCTAGCCTCGTGGGATAGCTCTTGCCCTAAAAGCGAGGCCAAGGATTGAGCAGAGGCATGCTTTGGGCTCACCCAGGATTCCTTCAGGCGCATTGTTTCACGTGAAACAGCCTCTCTTTTCTTACAAAAGAAGGTCCAGCGCGCATCATCCACTAAACTAAAAGATCTTCCAATCTCGGTTAGGCGCAAATCCGCATTGTCTTCTCTCAGGCTAAGCCGATACTCGGCCCGGCTTGTAAACATTCGGTAAGGCTCTTGCACGCCCCGAGTAATGAGATCGTCTACCAAAACCCCGATATAGGACTCGCTGCGCTTGGGCACCCAAGGCGAAAGGCCCTTGGCAGCCAGTCCGGCATTCATTCCGGCAAGCAGCCCTTGGGCCGCGGCCTCTTCATACCCGGTTGTGCCATTAATTTGGCCAGCAAAATAAAGTCCTTGAATGGCCCTGGTTTCTAGGCTGTGCCGCAATTGGCGCGGGTCAAAAAAATCGTATTCAATCGCGTAACCGGGGCGCACGATGGCGGCATTCTCGAGACCACGAATGCTCCGCACCAAATCCCACTGGACATCAAAGGGCAGGCTGGTTGAGATTCCGTTCGGGTAATACTCGTTGGTTGTCAGGCCCTCAGGCTCTAAAAATATCTGGTGGCTATTTTTAGAGGCAAAACGATGGATTTTGTCCTCAATGGAGGGGCAATAGCGCGGTCCAACACCCTCAATAACACCGGTATACATGGGCGAGCGGTCTAGGCCGCCACGAATAATATCGTGGGTTGCCTCATTCGTATGGGTGATCCAACATGGAACTTGCCTTGGGTGTTGCTGAGGCCGGCCAAGATAGGAAAAACAGGGAATAGGGTCAAGATCGCCCGGCTGCTCCAGCATAACTGAAAAATCAATACTTCTGCCATCAATTCGAGGGGGGGTACCTGTTTTTAGGCGCCCCTGTGGCAAGGCAAGGTCTTTGAGGCGCGCCGCCAAGGTTAAGGCTGCGGGATCGCCAGCGCGGCCGCCCGAATGGCTATTGAGGCCTACATGGATCTTGCCATCTAAAAATGTACCTGCAGTCAGCACAACCTGGCCAGCCGAAAACTCAAGGCCAGATTGCGTACGAACACCAACCACAGAGCCGCCAACAACAAGGAGGTCGTCCACAGCAGCCTGAAATAAGCTCAAGTTGGCTTGATTTTCAATCCGACGGCGAATGGCCGCTTTATAGAGAATACGATCGCCCTGGGCCCGTGTTGCCCGAACGGCGGGGCCCTTACTGCTATTTAATATACGAAACTGAATGCCCGCCTCATCCGTGGCCGCAGCCATTGCACCGCCCAGCGCGTCAATTTCTTTGACTAAATGGCCTTTGCCAATGCCGCCAATCGAGGGATTGCAGCTCATTGCCCCAAGCGTCTCTATGCTGTGGGTGAGTAGCAGGGTGTCGCAGCCCATGCGCGCAGAAGCCAGCGCCGCCTCGGTACCAGCATGTCCGCCGCCAATCACAATTACATCGAATTTTTTAGAGTACCGCATGGTTTGCCTCAACAAGGGCAATGATCATATCATTTTGCCTTGTTTCACGTGAAACAAGAACATGCTAGATTGCATGAATATAATCCTAATTCATTGATTTAATTAGGAAAAATAAGCATCCCAACCTGATTTTAAGATTAAAACAAGGACAAAAATGAGGAAGGCCTTCCGCACAAAGCTGCTTCCATGCTTAAGTGCAAGGCGGCTGCCAAAATGACTGCCGGCGATGTTTGCAATCATCATTGCAAGGCCAAGGGTCCAACTAATTTTACCTAGACCGCCCAACATAACAATTGCCGCCAAGTTTGTCGCCACATTCACGAGCTTTGTAGCGGCAGAAGCATGAAGAAAATCAAACTGAAAAAAGCGAACAAAACCAAACAACAGGAAGCTTCCGGTGCCGGGCCCAAAAAACCCATCATAAAAACCCACCACCAAACCCAAAGCAACGCCCTTTAGCTGCAACCAGCGGCTATGCGCCCTCGGCCGATGATCTTGGCCAAGCGATGGTTGAAAAAACGTATAGATCAATAGAAAAAACAATAAGAAAGGGAGGGCCTTGCGCAGCGGCTCCGCAGGAAACGTGCTGACCGCGTTCGCGCCAAGAAGCGAACCAACAAATCCAGCAATAATCACTGGCACGATCAGTGCCCACGGCAAACGAACATAACGCAAGTATTTACGAGCCGCGTTGATGGTCCCACCAATGGCAGACACTTTACCGGTGCCCAAGAGGGTGGCCGGCTGAGCTTCGGGGTAAGCAGCAAAAAGCGCAGGCACTTGAATTGAGCCGCCGCCGCCCGCCACCGCATCGACCAAGCCAGCAAAAAAAGAAGCTGCCAGCAGCAAGAGCCACAAGTAAAACGAAAATTCAATAGCTAATTCAAGCAAGGCAACAACCTACGCGCTTACGCATTCGCGGCCGAACCACACTACCGAGCAAGAAATGCTTTCAGTGCGCTACGCGCAGTTTCATCAAGCACATCCAGAGGAATGCGGGCAGAGCCCTGAACAATCATCAATGCGTAAGGCTTTGCCAAGGCAGAGGCTTCGGCACACAACTGCAAGGCCTCGCCCGATGCGGGAGATTGATTGCGCCAATAATTAATTGCCGCCTCTAATTCTTGAATAGACACAAACATATGCCGCCGTCTTACTTATCGCGCTTAGCGAGCATGGTGCCTCTGCAACGCTTAGCGCCACAACGGCATTCGTAATCTTTTTTCATTTGTTTGGTACGGCGGCCTTCGACATCGAGTGAGTAGTCGTAAAACAATTCTTCTCCTGGCTCTAGGTCGCGCCTGGCAAAAATAAATACGCGCGGCATGTCTTCGTACGAACCCTCTTTCGCCTCGCAATTTGGTTTACATGAATGATTGATCCAGCGCGCCGCATTACCACCGCAATTGGCATCGATCACGCGGCCGCTCTCCAGAGAAAAATAAAACGTATGATTTGGCTCATCTGGATTATGTGGATGGCGACGTTCAGCCTCCTTCCAGCTAATGCGCTCACCCTCATACTCGATCAAGGCAGTGCCTTTTTTAATGGCGGCTTTTGCAAACACGCCCTTACCGTGAATAGGGGAGGAGCGCACTACAATGGCAGCGCGATTTACCTTGGGCAACTTCGACTTACTTTTTTTCATGCATCACACATCAAGATTGCGAGCAATCAATGCATTCTTTTCAATGAAGGCGCGGCGTGGGTCAACCTCATCACCCATAAGGGTGGTGAACACCTGATCTGCCACAATCGCATCTTCAATTTGTACACGCAATAAGGTACGGGTTGTGGTGTCCATGGTGGTTTCCCACAACTGCTGTGGATTCATTTCACCCAAGCCCTTATAGCGCTGACGACTCACAACACGCTCAGCCTCGGACAGTAGCCATGCAAACGCCGCACGGAAATCGGCAACCACCTGCTCCTTCTGTGATTTTTCAGGATCCCCACGGCGAACGCGTGAGCCAGGCAGCACTTTCCCACTAAGGGCGCGGGCGGCTGTAGTCAAACTTTGGTAATCGTCGCCATGAATAAAGTCTGAGCTAATGGCAGATAGTTTTAGGTTTCCATGAACCCGGCGCGACAAGAGGAGACGGAAGCGCTCGGTCCGGTCTTCTTTTTGAACAATCACCTCAGGCGCAAGGGCGAGGGAATCTAAGCTTTCTTTAAGGGCTGCGCGCAATCGTTCCGCAGAATCTTGGGCGGCTGCCTCGGTGTCGAGATTAAGCGGAATGCCCGCCGCAATCGCCCGCAAGGCATCTTCATCCATGGTTCGTGATAAACGGTCAACAACCGCCTGTATGACCTGATAATTTCTGGCCAACTCATCAAGGGCGGGCCCCTGTATTAGCTCACCAGCAGGAGTTTGAATGGACGCGGACTCTAAGGCAATCTTTAGAAGTAGTTGATTTAATTCAGTGTCATCTTTGATGTACTGTTCATTCTTGCCAAACTTCACTTTATAGAGTGGGGGCTGGGCAATATAAATATGGCCGCGCTCAATTAACTCCGGCATTTGGCGATAAAAGAAGGTCAACAACAAGGTACGGATGTGGCTGCCGTCTACGTCCGCATCGGTCATGATAATAATGCGGTGATAGCGCAACTTGTCCGCCTTGTACTCTTCAATGCCAATGCCGGTGCCAAGCACTGTGATTAAAGTCACCACCTCTTGGCTGGCGAGCATTTTGTCAAAGCGCGCCTTTTCAACGTTCAGAATCTTCCCTTTTAAAGGAAGGATTGCCTGAAACCGTCGATCGCGCCCTTGCTTTGCAGAGCCGCCCGCAGAGTCGCCCTCCACAATGAACAATTCAGATTTTTCAGGATTTTTTTCTTGGCAGTCGGCCAGCTTGCCCGGCAAACCAAGTCCATCAAGAACCCCTTTGCGACGCGTCATATCGCGGGCCTTGCGAGCGGCCTCGCGGGCGCGCGCTGCATCAACGATCTTGCCGCATAAAATTTTAGCGTCTTGTGGGCGCTCTTGAAGATATGCACTTAGCGCTTCAGCAACAATTTCTTCTACTGGGCCACGAACCTCACTAGAAACCAACTTATCTTTTGTTTGGCTGGAAAATTTAGGCTCTGGAACCTTAACCGATAAAACACAGGTTAGGCCTTCGCGCATATCGTCGCCCGATATTTCCACTTTGGCTTTTTTGGCAACCTCATGCTCGTCAATGTACTTATTAATTACGCGCGTCATAGCGGCGCGCAAGCCAGTTAAGTGGGTACCGCCATCGCGCTGCGGAATGTTGTTCGTAAAACACAGCACCTGTTCGCTAAAGCTATCATTCCACTGCATGGATACTTCCGCGGTAATTTGTCCGCCGAGGTCTGACGGGCGATTACCTTCCGCATAGAAAATATTAGGGTGTAAAACATTCTTGGTTTGGTTGATGTATTCAACAAACCCCTTCACGCCGCCAGAGTAAGCAAAGTCCTCTTCCTGACCAGAGCGTTGATCAATTAGACGAATGTGAACGCCATTATTTAAAAACGACAGTTCGCGAATGCGCTTAACCAGAATTTCGTAATGGAACTCCACCTTGCCAAAAATGCCCTCGTCTGCCAAGAAATGAACTTCGGTACCCGTTTTTTCGGTATTGCCGGTTATGGATATGGGAGAAATGGCAACGCCTTGTGCCTGTTCCAGATTGCGATTTTGAATAACGCCGCGCGCAAACTCCATATAGTGGACTTTTCCATCGCGGCGTATCGTTAACTTCAACCACTTTGAAAGTGCGTTAACGCAGCTGACGCCAACGCCATGTAAGCCGCCAGATACTTTATAACTGTTTTGGTCAAACTTACCACCCGCGTGCAACTCCGTCATTACGATTTCAGCCGCACTGCGCTTTGGGTCATGCTTGTCGTCGAACTTCACGCCAGTCGGAACACCGCGCCCGTTATCAACAATAGATATGGAATTATCGGTTTGAATAACTACCGTAATTTCGGTGCAATAACCGGCAAGAGCCTCATCAATGGAGTTATCAAGCACCTCAAATACCAAGTGATGCAGGCCGGTTCCGTCGGATGTGTCACCAATGTACATTCCTGGGCGCTTGCGGACCGCCTCTAAACCCTCCAGAATTTGAATGGATGATGCGCCGTACTGCTCTACTGCCTTTATATCTTCAGTCATATTTTTCTAATTTAAATGCGCATTGGCATTACAACGTACTTAAAGTCCTCAGAGGCGGGCAGTGTAATTACAGCGCTACTGTTGGCGTCACCCAAACTAATCTGAATTTGCTCTACCTTGACGTTTGCGAGCACATCGAGCAGATAGCTAACATTAAAACCAATTTCAACCGAATCGCCAGAGTACTCCGTTTCAATATCCTCCTGGGCCTCTTCTTGTTCGGCATTGGTCGATTGAATCGTAATGCGATTGGGTGATAAGGAGAAGCGAACACCTTTGAATTTATCCGTTGTCAGAATGGCGGCCCTTTGTAGGGCTGCCTGAAGGGTTTCGCGCGAAACAACTAACGCGTTTTTATGGCCCCTAGGAATCACCCGCTGAAAATCAGGGAACTTCCCTTCAACCAGTTTCGAGATGAGCTCAACATCGCCAAAGTTAAACTTAATTTGATTTGCCGTGAGGCTGACCTCAAGCTCAGCATCGGTGTCGTCCAATAAATGCTGGCACTCTAAAATGGTCTTGCGAGGAATAATGATTTCTTGGTGGCCGCCGCTGCCAACTACCGGCTGCGCCAACTCAACCCGACTATATGCCAGTCGATGTCCGTCCGTAGCAACCGCAACAACCTCCTTTCCATCAATGACTAATAACATGCCATTGAGGTAGTAACGAATGTCTTGTTGCGCCATGGCGAAGTGCACTTGGCTAATCAACTGCTTAAACGCCTTTTGTGGCATTTTCCAGCTTGCCGTCATCTCGCCGACCGACTGCATTACCGGGAACTCTGAAGCCGACAAAGTTTGAAGAGTAAAGCGGCTCTTACCGCTTTGTACTACCAATTTCGAATCTTTTAAATTTAACGATACCGGGCCCTCGGGTAACGCACGCAAAATATCCAATAATTTGCGCGCCGCAACCGTGGTTGTTATGTCGGCATCACCGACACCAAAATTCGCACTGGTCGCTATCTGAATTTCAATGTCGGTAGAGACAAAGGAAACACGCTCACCTGTTTTTTTAAACAACAAATTGGCCAATATAGGAAGGGTGTGTCGACGCTCAACAATGCCGCTTACGATTTGAAGTGGTTTTAATAAACTATCGCGCGATGTATTTATAAGTTGCATTGCTTTTAAATCCTTGTATATATCTAACTAGTAATAGTAATAAGCCTCGAAAAAACAGTGGATAGCCCACTAAAGACTTACACAACAACTACTTATAACTAAAAAAACCTGTGTACAACTTCGGTATAAATGAAGGATAGATTTGGGATAACTTTTTCAACCACCTCTATTTTTGCATATCGGCGCCGTTTTCCCCAATTTATGCACATGAAATTCACCTAGTTACACACAGACTCATCCACACACTTATCCACAACCCAACTATGCCTTCAGGGTCTGCTCAATCACATGAATTTCATGGTTTAGTTGACTATCGTGGGCACGCTCTTCAGCAATTTTGTGGACAGCATGTAAGACGGTGGTGTGGTCCCGCCCACCAAACAACTCACCAATCTCCGGAAGGCTTTTTTGGGTCAACTCTTTCGCCATAAACATGGCAATTTGGCGGGGCCTGGCAATGTTGGCGGGCCGGCGCTTAGAGTACATATCCGCCACTTTTATGTTGTAAAAATCGGCTACGGATTTTTGGATATTTTCAACCGAAATTTGACGGTTTTGGATGGACAGCAGGTCTTTCAGGGCGGCGCGGGCAACATCAATCGTTACGTCTCGGCCATGAAAGCGAACAAAGGCCAAAATCTTCCGCAGCGCGCCCTCAAGTTCACGCACATTTGATCGAAGGTGTTTGGCCACAAAAAAAGCAACATCTTCCGACATGGGTATGCCCTCAGCCGCCGCCTTTTTCATCAAAATCGCTACGCGCATTTCCAGTTCAGGCGGCTCGATTGCCACCGTGAGACCAGAATCAAAACGAGAGATAAGGCGATCATCGATCCCGGCCATCTCTTTGGGGTAGGTGTCGCTGGTGATAATGACTTGTGCGCGGTTGCCTAAAAGGGCCTCAAATGCGTAAAAGAACTCTTCTTGGGTGCGCGACTTGCCGCTAAAAAACTGAATGTCATCAATCAGCAAAAGGTCAAGGGAGTGGTAATACCGCTTAAAACGATCAAACTCCTTTTGTTGATATGCCCTTACGACGTCCGACACATATTGCTCTGCATGGATGTATCTAATGCGGGCATTTGGCTTTTCTTTTAAAAGATGATTGCCAATTGCATGAATTAGGTGGGTTTTACCTAGGCCAACTCCCCCATACAAGAACATGGGGTTGTAGGATGTACCCGGGTTATGCGCCACCTGAATGGAAGCGGCGCGGGCCAATTGATTTGCTTTGCCTGTAACAAAGGTCTCAAAGGTCAACATGGGGTTGAGTTTGGAGTGGTCCTCCAATTCAAAGGCAGATAACTCGCTCAACTCAACTTCCGGCACGGCTTGCAGATAATCGGAAGCTACCATGTTTGTCTCTTGGGGGCCGCTTGTGAGGCGCACACCCAACGCGCTTGGGGTGGATGTGGAAGCGCCATCATCCAAAACAAACATTAAAGTGAAGGGCCTACCAAAGTAGTTTTGGGCAAGCTCCCGAAATCGATCAGAAAACGTTTTTTTCGTCCAATCCAACTTAAATCGGTTTGGAGCAGATATTGTAAGCAAACACTCACTCTCATCCAAACCATTTAATTTAAGGGGCTGAATCCAAGTCTTAAATTGTTGTGGGGAAAGCTCGCGCAGCAAGGTGGCGGTTGCGTGATCCCAAAAGCCCAAGGGGCTTAAGGAAGAGAGGGTGGCGTTATTTTCTAAATTACTCATTTTCGGAGGATTGATTGTAGCGATTTTCTAAAGTTATCCACAAGCCATAAGTGGGTGGAAAACCTGTGGATAAGTTGTGGCCAAATAGTAAAAAACCTTATAAATCAAGCAAAAGAGAAAAAAACGAAAAATAAAATAAGGGAAAAGCCCAATAAGAGCACAACTTAGGTTGACCTTTTAAGCGCCACAAAGGAAAATACTTGGCTTTCCCGAGGTCAATCATGAAAAGAACATATCAACCATCCGTAACCCGCCGCAAACGCACCCACGGGTTCCGTGTCCGCATGAAAACGCGTGGCGGCCGTACCGTTTTAAATGCACGTCGCGCCAAAGGCCGTAAACGCCTGGCAGTCTAAGCGCACTCGCTTGAATAGCGCACGCATATCCGAATTACTTAAAACAAATCCCAAAACATCAAAACACTGGGGTTTGTATTTAGGGTTTCGCAGTCAAGGCATGGATGGCGCCCTAGGCATTGCCGTCGCTAAAAAACTAGCTAAAAGGGCGGTTGATCGAAATAAGCTCAAGCGCTTTATACGAGAAAGCACGCGCCAACCACACAGTGCAATATTAGAAGCCCACGATATTGTCATTCGACTTAAAAAGCCGATTGGCCAAACAACACGGGGACGATTGCGCTCCATGGAATTTGGCATACTTAAACAGCAATTAGCGGAGCTAATTTAAGTGCAGATCATTAACCGCGCAGCAATAGCAATGATCCGAATTTACCAAATCGCATTGAGCCCATTTTTTGGCTCTCAATGCAAGTTCGAGCCGAGCTGTTCTCAATACGCATGCGATTGTTTTAAAGCCCACGGCAGCGCCAAAAGTGCCGGACTGATTGTCTGGCGGCTATTGCGATGCAACCCTTGGAGTCATGGTGGCTATGACCCAGCAATTAACCCACGCAAGATTAAAGAATAAATACATGGATACGAAAAGAACCATCCTCTGGGCTGTTTTCTCAATAGCAGGACTGCTCCTTTACAACAACTGGTTGGCATACGAAGGCAAAACGCCGCTGTTCGGACCACAAAGCATGAGCAAGCAAGAGGCTGCGCCAGTAAGTGGAGATGAAAAGAAAAGTGACGTCCCTGTATCGACGGCCACCACCACAAACACTGCACCAGTGCTTGCACCCAAAGCAATTCCAGCCAGCATGGCACAGCTGGCAAGCAAAGAGCGCTTCACTTTACAAAACGATGTCCTCGTAATTGAGGTTAGCGCAGACGGTGCTAATGTTGTGAGCGCAACCTTATTAAAAGAATTAGAGGCCGATAAGAAACCCATCAAGCTGATGCAGGTAACGCCCGGCCATCAGTATTTTGCACGCTCCGGTTTGATTGCTGCAGGTAACGCAGAACTGCCGAATCATACGAGTGAATTCAAATTGCAAACGAGTGGTAAAGATGGATCGGGCCGCCCTTTCTTGGTTGTTGCTAGTGAGCGCAATGGCGTAACCCTTGAAAAAACCTTCATCTTGAATGCCGGGAGTTACGTCATTGATGTAATGCACCGCGTCACTAAAAATAATGCGGCAGTAGGCCCACTGGTTTTGTATACCGAATTAGTGCGCGACGGCAGCAAGCTCGAAGAGAGTCAGTTTTACAGCACATTTACCGGCCCAGCGGTCTACACCAATAAAGAAAAGTTTAATAAGCTCGAATTTACCGATATTGAAAAAAACAAAATTGCCATACCAAAGCAAGTTCCTGCTGGTGACCCTGCATGGGTGGCGATGGTGCAGCATTACTATGCGAGCGCATGGATTCCCAGCGATAAATTAAATCGCGATATCTATGCTGGAAAAATCGACACCAACGTTTATCGTGTTGGTATACAAACCCCGCTCGAGGATATTGCTCTTGGCAAAACAACCATCGAGACAGCACGCTTGTTTGTTGGCCCACAACAAGAAAGTACGCTGGAAGCAATTGCGCCTGGACTAGAGCTGCTCAAGGACTATGGGTATTTAACCATCCTGGCTAAGCCTATTTTTTGGACCTTAGAGCGTATTTATGAGTATGTACACAATTGGGGCTGGTCCATCGTCATATTGACCTTCTTGATTAAGCTCTTGTTCTATCCCCTCTCTGCCGCAAGTTACAAGTCAATGGCGCGCATGAAAGAAGTGCAGCCAAAAGTAATGGCAATGCGCGAGGCCAATAAAGGCAATCCGCAAAAAATGAATCAAGAAATGATGGCTCTTTACAAGAAAGAAAAGATCAATCCGCTGGGCGGCTGTTTGCCAATGCTGATTCAGATACCGGTGTTTATTTCTTTGTACTGGGTTTTGTTATCGTCAGTTGAAATCCGTAATGCACCTTGGATTCTTTGGATCCACGATTTGGCCGTGCCAGACCCCTATTACATTTTGCCGGTCATTATGGCGGTATCAATGTGGGTTCAAACCAAGCTGAATCCAACGCCACCAGACCCAATTCAGGCAAAAGTGATGCTCTATATGCCCATCATTTTTTCAATCATGTTCTTTTTCTTCCCGGCTGGATTGGTGTTGTACTGGGTAGTCAACAACATATTGTCGATTGCGCAGCAGTGGCAAATCAACAAGATGATTATTAAACGAGCAATGTAGTACCGCATTCAGTATCACTATGTCAGCAATGGGGCCCGCATCCAGAAAAATCCCCATTGTTGCTATTGCTACCGCGCCTGGCAAAGCCGGGGTAGGCATTGTTCGTATCAGTGGCGCAGGCTTGCAAGGGCTTGCCTTTGCCATTACTAACTCGCGACTGCAGCCGCGCAAAGCCACTCTGGTTGATTTGCGTAACCAAGACGGCCGCATTATTGATACGTGCCTTGCTATTTACTTTTCGGCGCCCTATTCGTTTACAGGCGAAGACGTTTTGGAGTTGCAGTGCCACGGCGGACCACAGCTACTTGCTATGGTCGTGCAGCGCTGCCTGCAGTTGGGCCAACAAGCCGGCCTAGCAATAGCCGAGCCGGGCGAGTTTTCATTGCGCGCCTTTTTAAATGAAAAAATTGACCTAGCCCAGGCGGAAGCCATTGCCGATCTAATCGATGCGCAATCGCACGCTGCTGTCATGGGCGCCGCTCGCTCGCTGGAGGGCGCGTTCTCGGATGACATTCATCAGCTAGTACAGGCCCTAACGCAATTGCGTATTTTGGTCGAGTCCACCCTTGACTTCCCAGAAGAAGAAATTGAGTTTTTAGAAAACGCCCGTGCGCGCCAACAGTTAACCGATATTCAGGAACAGCTTCAGCGCTTGCTTGGCGCCGCCAAGCAGGGACAGATATTGCGTGACGGTATACAGCTGGTCTTGGTGGGCGCCCCCAATGTGGGCAAAAGCTCTTTACTAAATTGCCTGGCGGGTGAAGAGGTTGCGATTGTTACTGCTGTAGCTGGAACAACGCGGGACAGGGTAAAGCAAAGCATCACACTCGACGGGGTGCCAATACACATTATTGATACTGCTGGTCTGAGGCAGACGAAGGATGAGGTGGAGGCAATTGGCATTGAGCGCACCTGGGCGTCGATACGCACCGCCGATTTGCTGCTGTATATAGAAGCCCCGAATGCGCAAACAGCCGATGAAGCACTTTATGCCGAAGTGCTAGCGGCACTGCCTACTGGTTGTACGTCTTTGCGATTGCTCAATAAAGCAGACTTACTTGGCGGCGTTAATAGCGCCTCAGAACCGGAGACGCTTTTCATCTCTGCCAAAACCGGCGCCGGTATTCCTGAGTTAAAAAATGCCATCTTGACCCGTGTCGGTTGGCGAGCCGGCCAAGAAGACGTTCTTATCTCTCGGCAACGCCACATCGATTGCTTGAAGCATGCGGTGGCCGCTTTAAATAAGGCCAGCCTCTACGCACTCCAAGGTAATCGCGCATTGGAGCTGTTTGCAGAAGAGCTCCGATTGGCACAAGAGCATCTTGGCCAAATCACGGGCCGCCTATTGCCAGACGATTTACTGGGAAAAATATTTAGTCAATTTTGCATCGGAAAATAACGGAGGCATGGCCTATTATTTTTTCGGATATTTCTTCTTGCACCAGCAAAAACAAGGGCTTGCAGCTCTTCAGGCGATGAAAAACGCCCACAGGAAAATGCTAAAATTGAACCATTCAAAATATTAAAAATGCGAGGGCTTTACATGAATCAACCATTAACGCACGATGCCATTTCAGTTGCTGCACCAGAGTATGTCAAGAACCAAAAACTCATAGAGTGGGTTGCTGAAGTTGCTGCGCTAACTAAGCCAGACAACATTCATTGGTGCGATGGTTCGCAAGCCGAATATGACCGACTGTGCGATTTGATGGTGGCCGCTGGCTCATTCAAACGCTTAAATCCAGCCAAGCGTAAAAATTCATTTCTGGCAATATCTGACCCACAAGACGTGGCCCGCGTAGAAGACCGCACCTTTATTTGCTCACAACATAAAGATGACGCTGGACCTACAAATAACTGGATGGCTCCAGACGAAATGCGCGCAACATTAAAGCCTTTATTTGCGGGCTGCATGCGCGGCAGAACCATGTATGTGGTTCCCTTTTCAATGGGCCCCATTGGATCGCCGATTGCACACATTGGTGTAGAGCTATCAGACAGCCCCTATGTGGCGATCAATATGCGCATCATGACCCGCATGGGCCGCGCCGTGATTGATCAGCTCGGTAGCGGCGGGGAATTCGTGCCATGCATTCATACTGTAGGTAAGCCGCTTGGGGCCGGCGAGAAGGATGTTGTCTGGCCCAATAACCCAACTAAATACATTGTTCATTACCCCGAGACCCGTGAGATTTGGTCTTTTGGTTCGGGTTATGGCGGCAATGCTTTGCTAGGCAAAAAATGCTTTGCTTTGCGTATTGCTTCCACCATGGGTCGAGACCAGGGCTGGTTTGCAGAGCATATGCTCATTCTCGGCGTTACCTCGCCACAGGGAAAGAAATACCATATCGCGGCGGCATTCCCCTCCGCGTGTGGCAAAACCAATTTCTCCATGATGATTCCGCCCAAAGGATTTGAAGGCTGGAAAGTGACGACCATTGGTGACGACATCGCCTGGATTAAGCCGCGCAAAGACGCTGCGACCGGCAAAACGCGTTTTTATGCAATCAATCCAGAGTCCGGTTACTTTGGTGTTGCGCCAGGCACCAATCTCAAAACAAATCCCAATTGCATCGATTCGCTTAACCAAGACGTTATCTTTACCAATGTGGCACTGACCGATGATGGTGATGTGTGGTGGGAGGGCTTGACCGAAACACCGCCAGCGCATTTAATTGACTGGCAAGGAAAAGACTGGACTCCGGCGGACGGAGCGGCTGGCAAAAAAGCGGCTCACCCCAATTCACGTTTCACCATGGCAGCAACTAATAATCCAGCCGTTGATCCCAACTGGAACGATCCGGACGGCGTGCCGATTGATGCATTCTTGTTTGGCGGTCGCCGCTCTACTACCGTGCCTTTGGTGAGCGAAGCCCGAGACTGGGAAGAGGGTGTTTATATGGCCGCTACCATGGGTTCTGAAACTACCGCAGCTATCACCGGTCAAGTCGGCGTCGTGCGCCGCGACCCCTTTGCAATGCTCGCATTTGCGGGCTACAACATGAGCGATTATTTTCAGCATTGGCTCAGTCTTGGCAAAAAATTAATGGCATCAGGTGCAGAGCTACCGAAGATTTATTGTGTCAACTGGTTCCGCAAAAACGACGCTGGTCAGTTTGTATGGCCTGGTTTTGGTGAAAACATGCGCGTATTGGCTTGGATCCTCGAGCGCGTTGATGGCAAAGCAAAGGGCAAGGAAACTATTTTTGGCATCTGCCCTGAGTACAAAGACCTTCATTGGGATGGCCTTGATTTTTCAGCCGAGCAATTCAACCACGTGATGTCGGTAAGCAAGTCAGATTGGCAGGCCGAAGTGAAGTTGCATTCGGAGCTATTTGAGCAGTTAAAACACCGCTTGCCAGCCGAGCTCTTGGCAACGCGCAGCAAAATTGAGCAACGCATAGGAAGCTAATTCCTGCTCACCATATGATCGCCCCCCAGCACCATGACATCGTGGTGATTGGGGCCGGTATCGCAGGCGCAAGCATTGCGTACGAAATCATTTCTCGGGGCCACCCAGTATGTGTTGTTGAGTCGGAGGATGCCCCTGCCAGAGGATGCTCAAGCCATGCCCATGCCATAGCGCATCCTCATATCACTCGGGGTTCAGCAAAATTACTGCAGCTAACTCGCATTGCATTTGAGCTCGCATTGGCGCGATGGGGTGATCAATGGGTGCACCGCGGCGCACTGCATCCCATAAAAAATGGCCTTGATCTTGATCGTGATGCCATAGCCCGGCAGCTGGAGGAGCTTGGACTGCCGCCCGAAATAGCATCCCCTGTCTCTGCAGAACAAGCAAGTCAGTTGGCGGGGGTAGCGCGGGCAGGCATTTGGTTTCCAAATGCGGGAATGCTGAGCCTAGAAAAAACAACACAACAGCTATTGCAACCTTGCGCGCAATTAACGCAAATGAATAATGTGCAGATAGATACATTAGTGCGCGAAGGCAATCACTGGTTGCTAACCGACACAGCAAAAAAAATCACCATACGTGCAGACAAGGTTATTGTTACTGCTGGCCTATCGTCAAAAAAATTATTGAGTAGCATCCAAATCAAATTACCGCTTAAGCCAGTACGCGGTCAGCTGAGCTTTTTTCAAGTTGACTCCAAGAGTGACTGGTCTACTCGCCTGCCTCGCTCCATTATCTGTGGGGATGGTTATTGCATACCGGCGAATCGCTTAGAAAATGGGAATATGCGCTGGATTGTCGGCTCAAGTTTTGATGAAAACGAAAGCGATGATCAGCCCCGTTCTGAAAGTGATCGCTTTAATCAAGAGCAGGCGGCCGGCCTAATCAACTACGCCGAAGGCGACCAAGAGGAGCTAATGCCAGATGGAGAGTTTGTTGGCATTCGTTGTGTTGCAGGCGATCGGCTGCCGATCATTGGCGCACTGCCCCATCGACCCGGCATCTTTGTGGCTACTGCACTTGGATCGCGCGGTATTTTGTGGTCTGCATTGGCAGCAAAACTAATTGCAGATCAAGTCTTGGTGGGCGACTTTGCTTTGCTGACGCGTTTAGGCTTTACTTCTGCCTTAGCTGCGGCACTGGCGCCCGAGCGTTTTTTGGCAGGTTCCGCGCCGCCAGCTTTGGGGGCTTTGGCTTCAAATTCAAAGCCAATTTTGCCACCCTCGCCAAGAGCCAGATAGGCCTTGAAGCCGCGCCCGGTGCGATTGGATTTAAAGTTAGTTAACAAGTCGGTTTTACCGGTCGTTAGCAGTTTCTGAACTTGCTCCGTCGATATCTCTTGCTGCAACACGACCTTCCCCGTTTTGAAATCACAGGTTTTGCTAGGTCCCGTATTGCGTTCACAAACATAACGCATACCATCTTCATAGACTGCGCCAGAACATTTTGGGCAAACACCTAAAGCAGTGCGACCAGTAAAGTCGATGGCTTCCGCATCATCCTCTGCAGTGTTGCCAAAATCGAACTCCAATTTGAAGCCTGCATTGGGGTAGTCTTTGTCATCTTCCGGAATTTCAGTCAGCTGAATGATGGCCGCAAACGGGCGGCCGATCTTGCTACGAAACCCTTGCAATGGCCCAATGGTCTTGTCGCGCAACAGCGTTTCGACTTCATCGTATTCAAATGCCCGCCCACCTGGCGTTTTACTAATCGTAAAGCCGCACTTTTCGCAGGCAAAGCGCCGGTAGTTTTCTTTGACGGACCCCTTGCAATGTGGGCAGGGTGTAGTGAGGGTCGCATAGTCGCCTGGAATGGTATCGCTGTCGTATTCTTTGGCGCGCTTGACGATGCGCTGAGTCATCTGTGCAATTTCATGCATAAATGCATCGCGCTTCATTTTTCCTTGCTCAATCAGCGAAAGCTTGTTTTCCCAATTGCCGGTGAGATCAGGTCTTGTTAGTTCTTCCACATCGAGGCCGCGTAATAAAGTCATCAATTGGAATGCTTTAGCAGTGGGGATGAGTTCCCTCGCTTCGCGCACCATGTATCTTTCTGCTAGTAGTCCCTCGATAATCGCGGCGCGGGTCGCAGGAGTACCAAGGCCCTTTTCAGCCATTGCCTCACGCATATCGTCGTCATCAACCCACTTGCCTGCGCTTTCCATGGCCGAGAGCAGGGTTGCTTCGCTATAGCGGGCTGGCGGTTTTGTTTTCAGAGCCAGCGCCTCAATCGTGTCGCTTTGTACCGTTTCATTTTCTTGTACCGCAACCAGTTCATCGTCTGCTTGATTGCTCCGTCCGTAGACCGCCAACCATCCTGGGTGAACTAAAACACGCCCTTCGGTTTTAAAGTGGTGCCCTGAACATTCGGTTATGCGCGTGGTAACACGGAATTCTGCGGCAGGAAAAAATACCGCCAAGAATCGCCGTACAACTAAGTCGTAGAGCTTTTGCTCCGGCTCGCTGAGGGTCTTAGGCGACTCCAATGTCGGAATAATGGCGAAGTGGTCTGATATTTTGGAGTTATCAAAAATTCGCTTATTGGGCTTGATCCAGCCATACCCTTTTGTTTTGGCAGCGCTGTCTTTTCCATCGCCTTTCAATATGGCATTAGCATGGGGGCGGTATTCATTGGAATGAGCAGCCAAGTTTTCCACCGTCTGCTTTACGGTTTCTAAATAGTCTTCTGGCAGCGCCCTTGAATCAGTTCTTGGGTAGGTGAGCACCTTGTGGCGTTCGTATAAGGCTTGGGCAAGCCCCAAGGTATTTTTTGCGGAAAAGCCAAAGCGTGCATTCGCCTCGCGCTGGAGGCTGGTTAAATCAAATAGCTGGGGCGCTAGCTGTGTTGCGGGTTTTGCCTCTTCACGAACGGTAGCTTTTTTGTTGCGGCACGCAGCCACAATGCTGTTGGCGGCGGCTTCGCTCCACAGACGGCTCTCCCGCAAATCCGGCTCTGCGGCATCTTTCTTAAACTTCGGATCAAACCAGCGACCTTCATAAACACCAGCTGAGGCTAGAAAATCAGCCTTAACTTCCCAGTAATCTTTAGAAATAAATTTACGAATGAGCTCTTCGCGCTCGACCACAATTGATAGGGTTGGTGTTTGTACGCGCCCCACCGTCGTCAGAAAGAAGCCACCACTTTTGCTATTGAAGGCTGTCATGGCGCGGGTGCCGTTAATGCCAACTAACCAGTCGGCTTCAGAGCGGCAGCGGGCAGCATCGGCCAAAGGCTGCATGTCCGCATCGGAGCGCAGTGCGCTAAAGCCCTCGCGGATGGCGTTGGGTGTCATGGATTGCAGCCATAAGCGCTTAATTGGCTGACCTGCCTTGGCGTGTTGGGCAATCAACCGAAAAATCAGCTCACCCTCGCGACCCGCATCACACGCGTTGACGAGTTCGGCGATGTCTTTGCGCTTGATGAGTTTTTGTAAGACCTTGAGCCGCGATTCGGTTTTTACAATCGGCCGCAGGTCAAAATGGGGGGGAACTACCGGCAAATTGGCAAAGGACCACTTTCCGCGCTTGACGTCATATTCCTCAGGGGCAGCAATCTCCAAAAGGTGACCCACCGCAGAAGAAACCACATACTGGTCGTTTTCAAAGTAATCGTCGAATTTAGTAAAGCCGCCTAAGGCCTTGGCAATGTCGCTCGCAACGGAGGGCTTTTCTGCAATGATCAGTGTTTTAGGCGTGTTGCCTGCAGTCGATTTGGATGCGGTTTTGGTAGTTGCTTTAGCCACGCGTGAACCTAAATTAAGTACAGATTAGTCAAATTAAAGCCATCTATGCGGCGCTTATTTGCGGCGCACTTCCTTTTTTATTATTAACCGATAAATCAAGAACTGTCCAAAATACCGACTTTTCCCTGTATTTGCGCCGGATTTACACCGTTTTTATTTGGCAGGATGCCTTATAAATTAGAGCCCTGGGGCAGTTCAGCCAGAATATCCCCCAAGGAATGGACTAGCTTGGCGCCGTTTTGAATCAGGCTGTGGCATCCTTCCGAGTAGCCCCCAAGGATCGAGCCAGGCACCGCAAAAACCTCTCGGCCCAGCTCCGCGGCAAGGCGTGCAGTGATGAGCGACCCCGATCGCTTGCTGGCCTCTACGACCACCACGCCTTGGGCAAGGGCGGCAATTAGGCGGTTACGCCTAGGGAAGTGAAAGGGCTTTGGACCAACCCCAGGCGGGAATTCCGATATGAGAAGGCCCGAATGAGCCACGGCCTGTGCGAGCGCAAGGTGTTCGTAGGGATAGACGCGATCGAGCCCAGTGCCACAAATAGCGCTGGTTTTGCCGAGCGGCGATTTCAGGGCAGCGCGGTGTGCTGCCCCATCAATCCCGCGTGCCAAGCCAGAAACGATCAAAAAGCCAGCTTCTGCCAGCCCCTTTGACAGCTCGGATGCAATGTACAGGCCTTGAAGACTGGCATTGCGTGATCCCACAACGGCTATGGCCGGCCGCCCAAATAAAGTAACATCACCGCATATATATAGAGGGCTAGGCGGATCGCTTAAATCAAGCAGGCGTTTTGGATAGTCCGGCGAGCCGGGATAAAGTAATCGTATAGGTAGGTGGTTTTGCATAAACCAATTTTTGAGCACGGGCTTTTGTTTGCCAATCAGCCTGGCCTGATTAGTCTGTAAGATAATTCCGATATGACCGTGTTAACCGTTCTCCATTACCCCGATCCCCGATTGCACAAGGTAGCAAAGCCTGTTGCCGTCGTGGATGAGCGTGTGCGTAAGATTGTTGCCGACATGGCGGAGACGATGTACGCTGCGCCCGGCGTTGGTCTGGCGGCGACCCAGGTGGATATTCATGAGCGCATTATTGTGATTGACGTATCAGAGGAACAAAACCAGCTGATGGTCTTCATCAACCCAGAGCTCGTCTGGGCAAGTGCGGAGAAAAAAGCATGGCGCGAAGGTTGCTTGTCAGTGCCTGAGTACTACGATGAAGTAGAGCGACCCGATCAAATTCTGGTGAAGGCGTTGGACCTTAACGGCAAACCATTTGAAATCAAGACGGACGGCCTGCTGTCCGTTTGCTTGCAACATGAAATGGATCACTTGCTCGGAAAAGTCTTCGTTGAATACCTCTCCTTTCTAAAACGCAATCGTATCTCCCTCAAAATGAAAAAGCGTGCCAAAGAGTTGGTAGGCCAACGCTGAGAGAGTGCCCATTATGAGGGTCATTTTTGCTGGCACTCCGGATTTTGCCGCGCATGCCTTAGAAGCGATTGAGGCTGCCGGGCACACCATTGCATTGGTGTTGACTCAGCCTGATCGACGCGCTGGCCGCGGCATGCATTTGCAAGCCAGCCCCGTTAAGGCATTTGCCCTGAGTAAGGGCATCCCCGTGCTGCAGCCGGCATCCCTTAACGCCAATAGCACCGACGACGAAAAAAAAGCCGACGCAATTGCGGCTTTGCGCGTCATCAGCGCAACTCAGTTTGATGCCATGGTGGTGGTTGCCTATGGGCTGATCATTCCGCAAGCAATACTGGACTTAGCCGAGCAGCCTGGAAGGCATGGCGCATTTAACATCCATGGCTCACTATTGCCGCGTTGGCGTGGCGCCGCGCCGATTCAGCGAGCCATTGCTGCAGGGGATATGCGCACTGGCATCACCATCATGCAAATGGATGCGGGGTTGGATACAGGCGATATGGTGCTGAGCGAAGCAATTGATATCGCACTAAATGAAACCAGTAGCAGTTTGCACGACCGACTTGCTGAGTTAGGGGCTGGGCTGATGGTGCGCTGTCTGGCGATGTTGGATGCACAAGAAGAAACGCCGCGCACCCCCCAGAATGAAGAGGGAATGTGTTACGCCGAGAAAATACAAAAAACCGAGGCTGAAATTGATTGGACCCAAGACGCAATTACCATTGATCGTCTGATTCGGGCATTTAATCCCTTTCCTGGAGCAAGCTCTACGCTTAATGGCCAAAGCCTCAAGTTTTGGTGTGCTCGCCCTTTGACAAAATTCTTAGCAGACCAATACCAAGGAAGCCATCACCCCGGATCGATTCTAGGCAAAAGTAAAGATGGATTTGTGGTGTGGTGCAAGGACAGCGTGTTAGAGGTGTTAGAGATACAAAAGCCAGGCGGTAGGCGCATGTCGGCAGCGCAATGGATTCAAGCAGAAAAGCCAGCAGGCGCACTGCAATTTACTAAAGCGAATAACTAAGCTGTGGATAAAAAAATGAGGAAGTGGTGATGGCATCAAAAGCGCCGCCTCAAAATCTGCCCTTATCGCAGGCGATCACGATTGCGGCACAAGCGATTGGCGAAGTTATGTCAGGCAGATCCTTGACTCACGTTTTAGAAGAGCTAGAGCCGCAGGAGCGGCCCATCGTTCAAAGCATTACGTTTGACACCTTTCGTCGCTGGACGCGCTCCCATGCGCTGATAAAGGAGTTCGTGCCAAAGCCACCAAGCAAACCAGTAGAGCACGTCTTGGCAGTAGCAATTACCCTCTTGCTGGATCGTACTGATGTGGCCAAGAAAGGTTATGCAACCCACACCATCGTCAACGAGTCTGTAAGCGCATGTGGCCAATACGATGAAACGATCTATGCCAAAGGCTTGATGAACGCCGTGCTGCGAAAAGTCAGCGCCGCCTTGGATGCCGAGGGCGCAAAACGACCAGACCATAACAGCGTCGGTGAGTCGTATTTTCCGCCCTGGTGGATTGCTAATCTGAAAAAAAATTACCCCAAGAGCTGGCAAACCATTTGCTTGCAACAATCGCAGCGCCCACCATTAACTCTGCGCGTCAATCAGCGCGCAATTTCCCTGGTCGATTACGCCGCCGTATTGCAGGCCGCACAGATCGAGGCCGAACCAATAGAGCGAGTTGCCAATACCCTACTGGATGCCGCCTTAGTAATCAAAGAGCCTATTCCGGTTGCGAGCATCCCGGGATTTTTTGATGGATTGGTTTCGGTTCAGGATGCAGGAGCGCAACTTGCTGCATCTCTACTTCGTCCGATGACGGGCGAGCGTGTGCTTGACATGTGCGCCGCACCGGGCGGCAAAGCTGCCCATTTGCTGGAGTGTGCCGATATCGATCTAGTGGCAATTGATGTAGATCGAGAGCGATTAAAGCGCGTGAGCGAGACCTTCAGTCGTCTGAAGCTTATTGCTCCGCCCGGACAAAGCATTGAATGCATTGCCGCCGATGCCGTGTTGCTCGCCTGGTGGGATAACAACCCCTTTGACAAAATACTGATTGATGCGCCGTGCTCGGCCTCCGGGATTGTAAGTCGGCATCCCGACATTCCTTTTTTGCGCCGCGCAGATGATATTGCCGAGTTGCAAGGACGCCAGCGCGCTCTATTGGAATCCGCTTGGTGTGTATTGAAGGAAGGTGGATTACTGCTTTACATCACCTGCTCTATTTTTCCAGAAGAGGGCGCTGATCAGGCAGAATGGTTTATGGCAGGGCACCCGAATGCGTTACGATTAGATGCGCCCGGACAAATACTGCCTGGCCAACTGCACGATGGTTTTTACTATGCTCTCTTTAAAAAGAATGGGCCATGACCCAGCGCCTTAAGCAACTCCTCCTATCGGTAATGATGCTGATGGGCTTAGTGCTGGCTCCCGCCGCAAATGCAGAGGGCATTAAGGTCAAGTTTTTTGAGCTCGAGCACATAGAGTCTGAATGGTTTTTAAATGCCGCTTTTCAGATTGAGCTGTCCCCTGGGCTGGAGGATGCTATTCAAAAAGGGGTGGTGCTGCACTTTCAGACCGAATTTGAGTTAACTCGATCACGGTGGTATTGGTTTGATGAGCGCCCCGTTTTGGCGTTGCGGCAAACGAGGCTCTCCTATCAACCCCTAACGAAGCAGTTCCGCATTGCCTCTGGCGGCCTTACTTTCACCGCGCAAACTATTGCAGAGGCATTGCAGGTCGTTGGGAGCATTGGTGGCTGGCGCGTGATTGATGGGCCAGGCGTAGACCCCAGCAAGCCATATTCTGCGGCCCTGCGCATGAGCCTGGATTTGAGTAAGCTGCCTAAGCCATTTCAGGTCAACGCACTTAATAACAAAACATGGAATGTCTCTAGCGACTGGACCCGCTTTACGTTTACGCCAGATGCGCAAACTGTATTAAAGCGCCAAGAGTGAGCATCTTCAAATGAGCTTGTTTCGTTTCGATAGGCCCACCTGGAAGCGCCGCGCGCTGCCAATAGCAACTGCCGCAACGGGCGTTTTTGCGCTTGCCTTGCTGGTACTGCTATCCACCGCCACTTCAAACACCACTTTTTTTGATAATTACTTTATTTGGCTTTATGCCGCCAATGTGGTGGTTGGTATTTGTTTGCTACTGGTTATCGTGACTTTGGTCGTCGTGATTACAATTCGCTGGAAAAAAGGCCGTTTCGGTACGCGCTTAATTGCCAAGCTTGCGATGATTTTTGGTCTCGTCGGCGTAGTCCCGGGCCTGATTCTCTATGGCGTCTCCTTGCAGTTCGTGTCACGCAGCATTGATACCTGGTTTGATGTGAAGGTGGAGTCAGCCCTAGAAGCAGGACTCGAGCTTGGTCGAGCGACGTTAAGCACTTCCTTGCAAGAGTTACAAGATGAGGGCCGCATTATTGCTGATCAAGTGCAGCGCATTCCAAATCAAGCCAGCCCAGCAGAGTTAACCTTATTGCTTTCCCGCATGCGCGATCAGTTTGGCATTCAAGAAATTACAGTTTTCAATGCGCGGCAAGCCGTGGTTGCTACAGCATCATCCAGCATGGCATCGAGTATGGCAGTAGCACCCAGCGCAGAGATCATGAGCCAGGCCAACAAAGTCAATGGCGTTGGCTTTATCGAAGAGTTGCAGGGCACTCAAGACTATCGATTGAAGGCGGTCATTCCGCTCGTAAAAGAAAAGTCTAGCAGCCAAGGCTTTGGACTTAGCCTACAGTATCAACGCGAGCTCTGGTATTTGCAGCTGATTAAGCGGGTTCCAGACGAAATTACAAAAAATACGCTGGCTGTGCAGGCGGCGTATAGCGATTACCAAGAAAAATCCTTAGGTCGTACGGGCCTGCGCCAAATGTATATCGGCACCCTCACGCTCACCCTGTTTTTTGCCTTATTTGTGGCGGTTACGCTGGCCCTGTTGCTGGGTGGGCAGTTGGCGCGCCCACTGCTCATGCTGCTGCGCGGAACGCAGGCGGTTGCGCAGGGCGATCTTTCCCCTAAGCCAGAACTGGATACAGGGGATGAGCTGGGCATGTTGACACGTCAATTTAATGTCATGACGCGGCAGTTGGCCGATACTCGAACTTCACTGCAAGAATCCAAGTCGTTTCTGGAGACGGTATTAAGCAATTTAACTGCCGGGGTCTGCATTTTTGATGATGGTTTTAAGCTGGTTTCAAGCAATGCTGGCGCTGACGCTATTTTTAGGCACGACCTAACTCAGCTTGCTGGCAAAGTGCTGAGCCAAATTCCGGCTTTAGCCGAATTTGAGGCAGTGGTAAAAGAGGGGTTTGCTGCCATGCAAATGACGGTCGGGCCGCGAGCGAGCGACGAACTACCCGCCACAAAGAGCCCAGACCCGATAAGTGCTCGGGTATGGCAAAAGCAAATTCAGCTGCACGCTAGCAGTGAGTTTGACCAAGAGCTTGGCATCACTATTTTTGTGCGCGGTACAGAGCTAGCCCCAGGGCTCAATATGATTGTGTTTGATGACATCACCGACGTGGTCACGGCACAGCGCTCCATTGCATGGAGCGAGGTCGCACGCCGCCTGGCCCATGAAATTAAAAATCCGCTGACCCCAATACAGCTATCTGCTGAGCGGCTTCAGCAAAAGCTAGCGGGGAAGGTGAGTCCCGAGCAGGAAGAAATAATGAACCGGAGTACCGCTACCATCATTGGCCAAGTAGAGGCGATGAAGCAGATGGTGAATGACTTCCGTGATTTTGCAAAGACCCCGGCACCACAGTTACGGGCAGTTTCAATTAATCAGCTAATTCAGGAAATTCTGGTGTTGTATGAGGGTAGCCCCATGGAGATATCGCTTGACTTAGCTTGCCCAGACATCTTGGGCGATCCCACGCAACTGCGCCAAGTGATTCATAATCTCTTGCAGAATGCGCAAGACTCGACCTTAGAGGGTCAACGCACGGGGGCTTCCGTCACCATTACAACCGAAGCAGTGCCTTACAAGCAGGCCAATGGCGTGATGCAAAAAGCGGTGCGATTTAGTATTGCTGACTCCGGAACAGGATTTCCAGCTAAGATACTAGCAAGAGCATTTGAGCCTTACGTCACAACCAAAACCAAGGGTACGGGTTTAGGCTTGGCGGTGGTGAAGAAAATTGTGGATGATCATGGTGCAAAAATTGAGATTCGAAATCGAATGCAAGGGGATGCGGCAGTGGGCGCACAGGTGTCTATTTTGTTTATGAATCTAGCGAAAGAGGCGGCTTAGCCATGGCGAGTATTTTGGTGGTCGATGATGAAATGGGTATTCGTGAGCTTCTCAATGAGATTCTGACGGATGAGGGCCATACCGTCTATGCAGCAGAAAGTGCGATACAGGCGCGAACCGTGCGCGAGCAAATGCGCCCCGATTTGGTTCTCTTGGATATTTGGATGCCAGATACGGATGGCATTACCCTGCTTAAAGAGTGGTCCAATAGCGGGCAGCTCACCATGCCGGTAGTAATGATGTCGGGCCATGCCACGATTGATACTGCAGTAGAGGCAACCCGCATTGGCGCCCTTAATTTTTTAGAAAAACCCATTGCACTGCAAAAACTGCTCAAGACAGTGAACAAGGCGCTGGAAAGTGCGCCAAAACAGATGCAGATGGAAGAGGCTGCGGCAATATTGCCATCGTCAAGGCCTGCCGCTGAATTAAAGCCGGCAGCAATAGTGGCGCCGCCGTCAGGCGAATACATTAGCGGCATTGCCAAGATGTATTTTGATCTGCCCTTGCGCGAGGCGCGAGACCTCTTTGAAAAAGCCTATTTTGAACATCAAATGCAAATCATGGGCGGAAGCATGACGCGCATTTCTGAATACACTGGGCTTGAGCGCACACACTTGTACCGCAAACTCAAGGCGCTTGGCGTGGACGCCACCAAAAATAAAGGTGAGTCAGTGCCAGAGTCAGCGCCAGTCAAGCCATAACGCAGCCAAATTCAGTCGGCAAGTAAAAGCGGCTTACTCGGCATGGAATGCAAGCAAGGCCTTTCTAAAAAATAATGCAGGATAAAAACAAGTTAGTAATTATTGGTGATGGCTTTGCCGCCGCAGTAAGCGCCATTCATCTTTTGCGTAAAGGCATTTCGGCAGACTCGCTCACCATCATCGGCGCCGGATCTTTAGGCAAAGGCAATGCCTATGGTTGTGTAAGCCCATCTTTTCGGCTCAATGTGCGCGAAGATTTGCCCATTGTTTTCTCAGAAGATCCATTGCATTTCGCGCGCTGGGCCGAAGCGAACATAGATGACCCCGAAGCAAAAACAAGTGCGGGGTTTTTTTATCGACGCGCTGATTTTGGGCGCTACATTGCAGAGCTCATTGCCGCAGAAGTGGGGTTCGAGAAAATTCAGCGCATACCAAGCAAAGCAACTCGCCTTAACCAGGCGCACGATGGCTTGTGGAAGCTAGGCACTGCTGATGGGGGTCTTTTCTATGCGGAGAAGGTAATTATTGCAACTGGCAACTCACCGCCAACGTGGCCATGCCCTATAAAGACCGAGCTAGGAGAGCAGGTAGATCCGCGGCTGATTGAAAACCCCTGGACGGGACAATATCTCGCTACCATTCAACCAGAAGAGCATGTTGTGCTTCTCGGGGGAGGCCTCACAGCATTGGATGCCATTTACGCATTAGTCGAACAAGGGCATCGCGGCCGGATTACGATAGTGGGACCAAGGCCATTGTTTCCCCCAACACAGGCCCAATGGGCGAGGCAAAAGCAGCCGAACTGGCCGGAGAAATTAAGCCCCGCTAAGCTAGTGCGCTTTATGCGCCAATACCTACCGTCCGTGCCCACAACCAGTACAGAGTGGCAGTGCGCCTGGGAAGAGTTACGACCGAATCTCAATGCGATTTGGCAGCAATTAACACCGCATCAACGGCAAAGCCTATTCAAACGCCTGGGGTGGGCTTGGTCTTTGTATCGGTTTCGCGCCTCTCCCCAAACAATAAAAGCCTATGAACAGCTGAGGGCAAATCATCAAATCCAGTTTGCTGTGGGGCGGGCCAAGCAAGTAGAGTGCTCTAAAGGCACGATAACAGTAGAACTGAATAACGGCCAACGCATTCAAGCCGATCGGATTGTGAACTGTACTGGTGTAGGAGCGGATTTATTTCTTAATAAACTGATCGCGGATGCGATTGCGCTTCCAGACCCACTGGGCAATGCCATCGGTGTCAATACAAACCTCAATGTCATTAAGCCAAACCAGCAAGCTTGGAATAATCTATGGATGCTGGGCCCAGCTACGATGGGCAGCTTAGGCGATGTTGTTGCTGCTAGCGCTATTTCAAAGCAAGCAGAGGAATTGGCTTCCCAAATTCAGGCTATGACAAACTTCTAAGAAGCCGTTACAACATTAAACAGGGCAAGTAACCGGCCACATCACCCTACTTTTAGCAAAATGACACCAAGGATGATCAAGGCGGCGCCAAGCCAGCGGATCGGAATATTGGGGTCGCCAAATACGAGAACGCCAATCGCAAAGGTACCAACAGCCCCAATCGATGTCCATACGGCATAGGCCGTGCCGATGGGGATGCCTTTTAATGAATACCAAAGCAAAAAACCACTCATTGCCATGCTAACGCCAGCCAAAGTAAGCCCCCAGATTTTCATATTCGGGCTGCCCGACAGCTTTAGACCAAGGGGCCAGCCAATTTCGAAAACGCCTGCCAGCAATAGAGACAACCAGTACATGTTGGGCCAAAAAGTAATGGAAAAGCACACTGTATCAAAAGCGAGCGCTGGATCGCTGTAATCGCCTATATCCTTCCAAGCCATTTATTACAAATCTGGATTAAAGTTATTTACTCAATCGATTGAACTGATTAGACTGAAAACCATTACAGGCAGCATTGATCCTACTAGTAACAAATACAACACATGAGCAAAGCTAATCTGAAGCAATTCAATTTTTTAGACCGGGCCTCGGTGATGGTGAAGGGCAAAGCCCTTCGAGATACCGCGCCTTTGCAAGACCATCGCATTGTTTCCCCTCGACCAAAGCGATTTAGTTCCATTGCAGTTTTAGAGCGGTCCAATGAGGATCGGCTTGTGGATCTCATTCCGATACGCTATAGCCGCATGCTAGCTAGCCCATTTAGTTTTTTGAGGGGCTCTGCTGCGCTGATGGCAGATGATTTGTCTAGGACGCCTAGTAGCGGAATATATGTACAGGCCTGCGGCGATTGCCACTTACTCAATTTCGGCGCTTTTGCTACGCCCGAGCGCAAACTCGTTTTTGATATCAATGACTTTGATGAAACCCTACCTGCTCCTTGGGAGTGGGACATTAAGCGTTTAGCCACCAGCTTTGTAGTAGCTGCAGAAGACAATCAACTGAGTAAGGCTAGCGCGCAGCGCATCGCAAAAACCTGCATTCAGTCCTATCGTGAAAATATGCGTGCGTATTCGAAGCAAAGCCCACTCGAGGTTTGGTACGGACACTTAGACTTGGAAAAGTTTGCAAAAGAGGCGCCCAATAAGACGACACGGTTACGCCGAGAGCAGTTAATTCGAAAGGCAGAAAAACAAGTTGCCGAATACCTATTTCCAAAAATTACGACGGAGATCAATGGCGATAAGCGATTAATCGATAATCCGCCGCTGATATACCACCTAGACGATACATGGATAGAAAAGATCGGTAGGCCCGCGGTTGAGAGTTACCGCGCGTCGCTCTCCCATGACCGTAAGGTGTTGCTTGATCGATATCAACTGAAAGACATCGTAGTTAAAGTAGTTGGAATTGGTAGTGTGGGCACGCGCTGTTTTGTTGCGCTCTTGATGACGCCGGATGGCCACCCCCTTTTGTTGCAGATCAAAGAAGCGCGTAATTCAGTGCTGGAACCCTATGCTGGAAAAAGCGAATATGAAAAGCATGGCGAGCGGGTTGTCGTTGGTCAGCGGCTAACGCAGTCATCGAGCGATGTCTTTCTGGGCTGGATGCGTGGGCCTAAGGGGAAGGATTTCTATGTGCGGCAACTCAGGGACATGAAAGTATCATTTTCAGTCCAAGACATTACGCCGACGCGCTTAAGGCGCTATGCCACCTACTGCGGTCAAGCGCTTGCAAGGTCGCATGCTAAGTCTGGGAATGCAGCACTCATTTCTGGCTACCTAGGCAAGTCGGATGTTTTTGATGAGGCGGTCAGTATGTTTGCCATGGAATACGCCGAACAAAATAAACGGGACTATGAGGAGCTAGTGCTGGCAGCCAAAAAAGGAAAGATTGTTGCCGCTTAACCAAAGCCCACAGTATTTTTCTGGGAAGGGGTCAGAAGAAAGCGCCCATTAAACGAAAGTCAATTTATGCATACTGAAGCGGAAAGCAGATTTGGCTTTGGCAGGGCATCAAATTAATGCCTAAATCTACTTTATGAGTGCAAACCCTGAGTTTAATTAGCTATTTAATCATTTGTAGGTGCTATCATAATTTAAGTTTTAAAGCTAATTAAAGGATTAGATTATGAATACAACAAAAGTCTTAATTGGTGGAGCCGTTTTAGCAGTAGCTGCCTATTTTGTAGTCGGCAGCATGAAAGGTGGCTCGGCACCAGACAATCTCAGAACAGAGTGGATTACTAAGCTTGACGCAAACAAAGATGGAAAACTAGGCCCTGAAGAGGTGAAAGCAGTCGATACGGACGGCGACGGAAAAATATCCCGTGATGAAGCCAAAGCCTATGGTATTCCTGCAGCAGTATTCGATAAGATGGATAACAATAAAGACGGCTTTATTTCTCAAGAAGAAATGAAAACATACGGCGGTTAAATCGCCTTAAAGAATAAAAGTTTGCGCGTTTAATGTTTGTTGGCAGCGCTAATTACAAGAAACGACCCAAAGGTTAATTCAGACTTAAGTTATTTAAGTCTGAATCCTTTGTGCATAAAGGCTTTAAAAACGCACGGCTCTATTTTGTGATGATAATGCGCCTACTATGTACAGCACTCTAGCAATCCGTTGACTTGGCATTTGAGTAGTTAAAAATTTAATGAGAACGTGATGGAACATAAGCCTACAAAATTCCACTGGTTTTTATTGAAAGCCAAGCCAAGGCTTTTATATGCCATTTTTGTGGGATTCTTAACCTTCTTTCTTCTTGAAGGCCATCATTTTTCAACCCGTTTTTTGATGGCATGGAGTGCAGCCTCATTAACATACCTAATCTTGGTATTTATAATGATGCAATACTTTAATAGAAAAAAAATATCACATCTGAGTGCGCAACAAGACGACGGTCAGTTGCTCATTTACGTTATCTCATTGCTAGCGAGTGCGGTAAGTTTGGCCGCTATCTTTATACATATTGGAAGCGTAGATGAAATCCCATTGCAAGAGAGGGTGCTGGGGATATTGATGACAGGAGTAACATTTGCTAGCTCCTGGATGGTTCTGCACACAGCCTATGCTTTGCATTACGCCCATGAATACTATGCCCATTTGAAACAAGACTCCGAAACTACACCCTTAATATTTTCAGGACTTCGATACCCTGCCTACTCAGACTTTTTCCACTTCTCGGTGGTCATTGGCATGACTTGTCAAACGGCAGACATCATCATAGTTGAACCTAAAATACGAAACTTAGTAACAATCCACAGTTTGTTATCTTTTGTTTTTAACGCAACCCTCTTGGGGCTTACCATGAGCTTAGTAGGCGGACTCTTAGAGTAGCCACATCTACATAATTTGCTTATCCGTTAAGTGGGATCGACTATCGCCGCTAGCAGGGATTCCCAGCAAATTCATAGAGTTGATTTGGCTCCTAAAGAAATCAATTTGTTATTGGCATGCAAGGTCCAAGCCCTATCAAATAGCGAATTTATGGGCGGCAGTAATTATTCTCAATAAAATAACTAAAACTGCTAGGATTTACCCAAGAGCCATTAACCGCTTTAAATAAAACAACGAAAGAACGAAAATGAAAATCAAATTATTAGTGGTGGCTGCGGCAACAATAATAGCTAGTTCAGCAATGGCACAGTCTGCATTTGAAGGTGCTTATGGACAACTTGGTATTGGATATCAAAGTTCTAAACCTAAAACCGATTCGATTGAAGAGAGCTATAGCTCAACAACTGGCTTTGCTTCAGTTATTGCCGCTGGTTACAATTTTCAAGTCACTAAAGATTTCTTGTTAGGAATTGGCGCTGAATATAGCTTCTTACCGACATCACAAGCTAATTTAACTGACACTGATGATGGAGTGACTCTAACTGAAAAATATAAAAATCAAAATACTTACAATATTTTCTTGAGCCCAGGCATTGTAATTTCTAAAGATTCATTGGCTTACGCAAAAGTTGGTTATACGGGAACCTCTTATAAGAATGAAACTGAGGGAATAACGGATAACCTTCAAGGATACTCACTTGGGTTGGGTTATAAGCAAATTATTAGAGGCGGTCTTTACGGGTTTGCTGAAGGTAATTACTTTAGTTACAAAAATATAACAAGAGCATGTGGGAACAATCTGAGTGGAAATTCAATGAATTTATTGGTCGGCGTAGGTTACAAGTTCTAAACAAGCTGAAGCTACTTAAAAACCACTGCTCGTAGCGGCTTTTTTCAGTCTATAACTAAAAGCAGGTTTTTAATGAGTGTCATCAGGCAAGTATTAATCTTCTGCCACATCAAACTCACCAATCACCGTCCCACAGGTTGCCTCATCCCCACCAAGCCAGGATTCCCAGCAAAATCAACCCGAGTTCGTTGGTGCATCTTAAGACATCAATTTCTTGCTGCCCAACAACGACCAAGCCCTATCCAATATAGAGTTTATGGGGGGCAGTAAATATTCTCAATGAAATAGCCAAAACTGCTAGGATTGCCCTAATAGCAATTAACGATTCTTAATAAAACAACGAAAGAACCAAAAAATGAAAATCAAATTAATGTTAGCAGCAACAGCAACAGTAATGGCTGGCACAGCAATGGCGCAGTCAGCGTTTGAGGGCTTTTATGCGCAAGTTGGTATTGGCCTTAATGAAGCAATGCCCAAGGCTGACAACGTTTCATTAACTGTTAATAATGGCCCCTTTGCAGGACAGTATGCTCGCAATACTTCATACTCGAATACCGCTGCCTTTACTGGAGCCGTAACATTGGGCTACAACTATGCAATTAATAAAGACTTTTTATTAGGCCTTGGAGTTGACTATTCACCTGTGGCGGGCAAAACTGGTAATGCCACTACAGTCGGCGCCGCAGGAGTTAAGACTTACTCTACCTATAAAACACTGAATCACTTTAATGTTTTCCTCTCTCCTGCCTATGCAGTTGATAAGGATAAGTTAATTTACGGAAAAGTTGGCTATTCACAATCAGAGACTCAAGTAGATTTTGAATCATTGGACAGTCCAAATCATACTTCCAGTGGATATGTATTGGGTCTAGGATACAAGCAAATCATCAAAGGCGGATTCTATGGCTTTGCAGAGGGTAACTACTTTGTATATAACCCTTCAACATACAGCGTAAGTAGTACTAACGCTGGTGTTTCATTCACATCATCACAAAATGAACTGACCTGATTTTTAGTACCACTCCAAAAGAGAGGATTTTTGATAATCTTCACCCTAAAGGAGTGCTAAATATGGCAAAAGGCCAACGTCTCAAACCCGAGCAAATCGTCACCTTATTGCGTCAAATCGATGTTTTAACCGCTAATGGCAAAACCCTAGCCCAAGCTTGTAAAGAAGTGGGCACGGTAGAGCAAAGCTACTATCGCTGGCGCAAGATCTATGGCGGCATGAAAGTCGATCAGGCTCGTAAGTACAAAGAGCTAGAGCAGGAAAATACCCGACTCAAGAAGCTCGTTGCAGACTTATCGCTCCGAGAGGTGATGCTCAAGGAAGTTATCAAGGGAAACTTCTAAGCCCTACTAGGCGTAAAAATGCAGCGCAGCTACTCATGGATCGGCACAACATCTCTGAGCGGGCTGCCTGCAGTTTAGTGGGGCTATCCAGAGCAGCGTATCGGTACATGCCGCTGCCCAGAGATGATGAAAAGCCGCTGAGGGCTGAAGTTATCCGCATGGCCAGCACTTATGGCCGTTACGGTTATCGATTTATTGCGGGCATGATGCGTAATAGCGGTTGGGGTCAGGCAACTACCGCAAAAGTAGCTCGCATCTGGCGAGAGGAAGGTCTAAAGATCCCGCAAAAGCAGCCTCCTAGAGGCAGACTCTGGCTCTCCGATGGTAGTTGTATGCGCCTGAGGGCTACTCACCTCAATCATGTTTGGAGTTACGATTTTGTCTTTATCAGAGATGCCTATGGTGGCAAGATCCGCATGCTCACGATAATTGATGAGTTCAGTAGAAAGTGTTTAACGATCTTCTGCGCCAGAAGAATTGGATCAATCCAAGTCATTGAACAACTGGCTAATGCCATGATTGAAAACGGTATCCCAGAGTACATACGCTCGGATAACGGTCCAGAATTTATTGCCAAAGACCTGCGCAAGTGGCTTGCCGGCATTGGCGTCAAAACTGCCTACATTACTCCAGGCAGTCCTTGGGAGAATGGCTTTTGTGAAAGCTTTAACGGCACCTTCAGGGATAACTTACTGGATGGGGAGATCTTTTATAGCCTAAAAGAAGCCCAGATCATCGTGGGGGAGTGGGTCAAGCACTATAACCATGTTAGGCCCCATAGTGCATTAGGTTATAGGCCACCAGCACCCCAAACCCAAGTACCCAAACTATTGCAGAATCAACCCATGTTGTTGCAATGATTTACTATAGAAAAACTCTCTTAAGCAGTGGACCTAAATTGACAGCAGATCAGCAGTGGCTTTTTTATTGAGTAAGTAAAAAAGTCATTTCGTACTAGCAAAAACTAGGCTCAGCACGGGCATTAGCGATAAAACAAATACAGCTGCAGGCCCAATAACTACAAAGAGAAAAGGCAGATGCGGTAGCTTTCTGCTGCCCCCAAATTCAGTTTGCGTATAATTAACAATCTTAAATGGCCTGGTAGCTCAGTCGGTAGAGCAGAGGATTGAAAAGCTAGGATAGAGGACTAACAGTCCTTTGTACATAAGCTCTAAGCTGGTTGCGACCCACCGCCCTACAAGCACCGAATCTATTGGCTCCGAGCGGTTTCGAATATTTCCCAAGTGGCATCCGCAGCGTCGTGTTGGATGGATTATTTAATAGAAATTTCTTTTATGTGTTCTACAAGTTTGTGAACATTCGTCATCGGATTTTCATTTTTAGTGTGACCGCGTTTTTCAAGCCAAACAGCATTAGCAATCGCGGTTTCAAGTTTCTCGACTAGTTCCTGACAAATTGAATCATCAGCTTTTTTATAAGCTCGTATGTGATTTTGATTTGTAATATATCTAACCACCTCGGCAGAGTTATTAAATGAGCGATCGGTTTGTTCATAGTGGAGCAATATCCATAGCTCAAATGATGGGATGCTAATAGCCTCTTTAATAGGAAGGGGTTTTCTGCTGCGTTTGTTTAAGGCTTGTATTCTTTCTCTGGCCCTGTTGAAACTTTCATGAACATCTTTATCAAACACGCAATAAATATGGTCGTAGCCATCGTTGGTTAGATTGAGCCTTTCTGCTCTGTTCACCAAATTAATTGGAGCAGAATCGGTGCCGTTATCACAAACATATATGCTGGCGGTAGTAAGTCTAAGGGTTTGACAAAGAGTTTTTAGATATTTAGTCTCTGTTTCGCCCTCGCAAACAATCAAGGTTACCTCTTTAGGTGGAGTCTTTCCAGCCTTTCTAGAAAACGATCTTTCGCTTCTTAGTGTTGATAGCCTACGAGATGGCATTAATTAATTTCCCCCACAACAGGAACTGCCCCATACCTGCCTTTTAGGTATCCTCGCTCCAAAGCCTCTTCTTTGCGCGGGTTGTAATCGAGCAAGGAATAAAGATGTGTTGCCTTGCCATTGTTTTTCTCGACAAACCAAATTTGATCTCTTCTCAATAAAGAGGTGTCCAAAAGATTTGTATCGTGCGTTGTAAAAATTAATTGAGCATTGCTTTGATTTTTATTACTATGAAAAAGCTCAACTAAAAATCGGGTTATCTTTGGATGAAGACTTCTTTCAAGTTCATCCACCAATAAGGTTGCTCCAATATCAAGCGATCTAATCCAGCCGCCAGTTAGATTAAATAGCTTTCTAGTGCCTTCGGATTCATCCTCAATGCTTAACTGAACCACCTCATTGGTTTCTGTATTTTTGTGCGTAGTTGTAACCCTAATCATTTTTGGTTTTTGTCCCGCAGCATCTTCAGGTGCGCCATGGTTGAAGTTCATTGCGCCAATCGCCTGCATAAAAGGATTGCCGCCTATGAAATGGGCTTGAGGGGGCAAATCCTCTTCTTTAATATCAATCCCGTCAATTCCAATATCAGCGGCTTGCAAGTAATCAAGAATTTTATGGCCTTCATTATTCTTAATAAGATTAATGCTGAGCCATGGGTTAAGGTCAATACCCGATGTTATGACAATAAGTTGATTGGCTATCCACCCAAAAGGAGTTTTAAGTTGTTCGTTGTTTAGCTGAACTGCGGTAGAAAAAAACAAAGAATTATTTCTGGTGAAGTCTTGCCAAACTTTTCTCTCTGCCTTTTCGCCTTTAAACTTCGAGCCAAACCACCACTCGTATTTGCCGGTTGTTTTATTTAGTTCGCGCTCAAACCAACGCTGCGGCCTGCCATTCGGATAGGCAACCATCCACTCTTTTTCAACCGCTTTTGGTGTTGCAGAAAAATGATATTCATATTTCACGCCATCGTTTGCTATGAAGATGATGTTGAATTCAGAAGGCTCGTCTGGAATATTCCCATCCAGTAGAAAAGGTGTAATGCCAATCATTGGAATGCCTTCTTGGGAGGAGGCGGAATGAAGGATAAGTTGTTGTAATACAAGCATGGCCTTTAAGAGGTTGCTCTTGCCCGCAGCATTTGGTCCGTAAACAACCGCCGATTTCAGATATTTAATTGTTTCGCCGGGGAGTTCGATTACATTTTTTTCAGCATGTTCAGAGTCTGCGCTGGCCACCATGCTCAGGGTTTGGCGTTCAAGAATAGATTTGAAATTTGCTACGCTAAATTCTATTAACATGTCTTTTCATCTAATTAAATTGTAATTTACGCAGTTTTTCTGCAAAAAATTGAATTTGAATGTAACATATAAGAGTTTTTAAGTAAACCAAGTAAATTTTATGTTAATTAATGCTGTATGAAATTACAGTGATTTTTTGATTTGAATGGGCAAAGGGGGGTGATGATGGCTGGAAAAAACCAACATGTTGTTAAAGCCGAAAATGGGTGGGCGGTAAAGGGCGAAGGAAATACAAAGGCAACATCACTACATCGCACACAGACCGAAGCATCAAAAGTGGCTAGGGAGATTGCCATTAATCAAAAAAGTGAATTGTTGATTCATGATGACAAGGGGCGCATTACACGTAGAAATAGTTATGGAAAAGATCCACATCCACCCAAGGGTTGATATTGCTTATTAAGCGTCGCGTAATTAGACGCTTAACTTCTTCAGGCAATCCTTGCACAAGCATTGATCTTTTGACTTGTCCTTAAGTGCTTGCTCGAGTTTCTCCTTGTTTACAGGTACATCAAAACACCAACACTTCTTCTCACCAGCTATTTGGCAGTCATTAGCCCTTCCGCAAGCTGGGCAAATCGTTCCAATATCTTCAGTCTTCATGCCTTGATTCAACGGGGTTGGATAGATAGAGATTAGCGTCCTGAGCTGATTGCAAATAGGGGAATGGATATTACTGCGCCAATATAGCCCGCCCCAATAAGCCAGCCGGCTAAATCTTTGATTTGATCCGGAGCATTTTCTAGCCTTACAAGCAAATGACCTCCACCAATAAGAATGAGCCAAAGGACGAAAGCGTAGAGCATTTTTTAACCTATTTCATGTTTGAGTTAATTAGCAGTCAAACTTATCTTTTATAAAGTTATCGTAATAACTGCCTTTGGAACCAGCAGTCATTAGACCTTGGTGAATACTTTCGGGAACTCTGCAAAAAGTATAGGTATCACCCTGCTTGAACGTAATAAACAGTCGTTGTTTATCTTTATCGTAGCCCACGGCATCCATTGCACTAGACACAACTCGAACCATTTCCATTTAGATTCCTTTTAATTACTAGAATCTTCCCAGGTTTAGTGATTAGTAGCAAGCTTGTTCCAAATGGAATAAATTCTTAGTATTAGTTGCATAGCTAACTAAAACATGTTAAAGTGAGCCTATGTTTGAACAATGCCTCTATTTCAATACCACTTCATTGGCTCGTAAGCTAGAGCGGGAATGGACTATAGCGTTTAAGCCATTTGGTTTGACGCCATCACAGGCATTCATGTTGAGAGTGATATTGGAAAAGCCACAGTCCTATCAAAATGCTTTGGCAAAGGAAATGAATATCACTAAACCTACAGCCTCTAGAGGATTGGATGGACTTGAGAAGCTAGGGCTAATTGAAAGAAGGTCATCGCCTGACGATGCTCGTGAGATTGAAGTTCATCCCACAAGAAAGGCAAAGGCCATGAAAGATGGTTTGAATGCGGCCAGCGGAGAAGTCACCAAGAAGTTTAAGAGGCTCTTGGGCTCAGATGAGTTTTTAGATGTCGTAGGTAAGTTAAGGGGAATTAGTGAGATTTTGTAGTGCCCCTATTTTTTTGAATTAATAGTTGTATAGCTAACTAATTAGGAGAAACAAATGCCCATATTGAATGTAAAGATAAGCGGAACAAAGAGTGTTGAAACTACTAAGCAGGTTACTGATTTGCTCTTAGACATAACAACGCGAATCTTGAACAAGAAACGAGAAGTTACTGCTATTGCGATTGACTATATAGATAGGGACTGCTGGATCGTTGGCGGTAAGTTATTAAGTGAGCAGAATAAAAACAGCTTTTACTTTGATATCAAGGTTACGGATGAAACCAATACCAAAGATGAAAAAGCTCAATACATCAAAGAAGCCTTTGCAGGATTTGAGAAAATACTAGGGAACTTACATGAGGAAAGCTATGTATATGTGGCAAATGTACGAGCGACGGCCTATGGCTATGGTGGCAAAACTCAGGAATATAGATATCACCAATAAAGACTATTAACCTAAAGCACCTCTATCTATTAGCTCTCGATAGATAGAGGATTAGTTATTGTCTGTTCCAGATGGAACAAGAATTAATGTTGAATGCTGAGGTTGGTTGGCGCATACCGATTGCGATCATAGGTAAACGCTAGGCTTCCTTGAGGGCTTGGTTGCGCGCCTGCATCACGATTGATGTTTTTGCCTTTGTAGTAGGTATTAGTTTTTGAATTGTAGAAATATCCATTGACTGTATTAAAGCCAGCTTGATTGCTTGGAGTTATTTCTGTGGCTCGTCCAGAGTAGCGATTGGCATGGTAGTCTGATTGAGCAAAGGCAGGTAATGCAAACAAGCAAAGAATCCAGGCGGAAACTTTCATAGAATTTCTCCCTATTAATGATCTAAATAATCCACTATCAAGGGCTCATAAAATGAGCCTTAGAGACTATATGGATGAAAGAATGCGCTGATTTCTTTTATTAACAAAGCTCATGGCTAAGTCTTTGTAGCCGCAGTAGGAGTCAAAAGTTTTGGGAACGGCAGGAGTTTTAAAATTCTCAAAAGGCATGAAAAACCCAATCTCTGAATAGTCTTTACTCACTAAGTCATTCAATAAGAAGAAGTCCACATACCCCTTGAAGCTATCAAACAGGGCGAAGAAATCACTATAGCGTGACAGCGTATCTTCAAGTGGGCTGCTTTCATTTTTGTAATGGCATCTTATGCATTCCAGGGTTAGGTCAATTCGATCCCTTATTAGAGGATGAAAACCTCTAGCCCCATTGATAGTCGCCTTCCCATCTATTCGGTTTCCTGGAAAAATTATCATGCCGCCGATCGTATATCCAAGAGATTTAAATGCCTCAACCTCACCATTCCTAAATTGGCTAATGATGTGAGCCATGCTTGCCCACTTGCTGAAGCTGTGTATTGCAGAGTCACTGGATAAGAAAAATTCACCTAACTCAGAGTGGTGATAAAGATAAGCCCCTTCTTTGGAGTCAATTAGCTCAAACGGCTTGCCATTAGGCAGAGGTTTGCTCCAAAGGCGCCGATGGTAAGAGCGAAGTGTTGAGCTATAGCTATCGGGATCCTTTCCTGGCGGAGTATCTGACCTAAAGTCAAAATTAATATCTATGGAGATAGGCATGATTTATTCTAATTCCATCTCGTAATAAGTATTTAGCGTCCAGCAACTAGACGCTCAATAATTACCCAATGCATTGGCAAGCTCATCTTTAACGCACTTGCGTAAGCTAGCTGGCGCTAAAACCTCAACCCCCGACCCATATTTCAATATATCCATGACAAGCTCAGGATCTTGGTTGTAATCAAACTCCAAAAGGTAATTGCCTTTTTTATCGAAAGTGCCCACTTGTTGACCATGCCATGTTTCACTACTTACCCATCTTGCTTTCTCGGGAGAGAACTTTAGCTTAGCCCTTTGATTCGCTTTGCCTGAGAAAATTCCATAACTTTCAGCAAAGTGTTCATGCAATTGTTTTTCAGAAATCTCTTCTGACTTTGTATTCGTAATCATTGCTTTGCTGATGCCATCAAGAGCAAAGCTTCTTAAGTCTTTTCGCAAATGGCAGTAAGCATCTAAGTACCAGTTGTCTCTATAAAAGATTAGCCGTTGAGGTGATGTTTCACGCTCAGTAGTTTCATTGGTGCCGCGGGCATAGTATGTAATTTGTAATCGGTTGCGCTTTAGTAGTGCGCTTCCTATTTCCTCGAAGTTCTCAATAGAACCTTTACGGGCAGACATCCCAAATACTTTTAGTCTTTTGCGTAGCTCTTTGGCTGGCGTATTGCTCTGTCCAAGAATGCCATCAATGATTGAGGTAAGCGGAGCAATGTGGGGTTCAATTAAGCCCCCCTTATCTAAGCCTGATAGAAGGTGTTGCATGAGAACTAGTGCAGTAGCTTCTTTTTCGGAAAACCATAAACCAGGTAACTCAATCTTTTCGCCAACGACTTGTCCATCAAAGCAATAACCACCCTTGAATCGGTCGTAAACAATGGAGGCATTCATTCTGCTTCGTAGATATTCAAGATCTCTTTTGAATGTCGCTTTTGATATTTCGAGTTCATTGAGAAAGTCATTCAGCGGAACGCATTGACGTGCCTGAATCATGTACTTAATTTTGTGTAAGCGCTCCACATCACCCATGGCGGCTTCCTTTTAACTTAGATGCTTGAATGTTACTGTACTGGCTCACAAAATGAGCCTATCAAGAGAAAAGCTTTCTAAAGTACAGCCTTCTCCAGTTAACGGGTTCTGATACCAAAAGCGCTTCTACCATTAAGAATTCAGGCTTTTGCGCTTGTAGGGCATATTTCCTTGCTGCTTTCGAAGATGGAAGGCCAATAAGAACGGCTGCGTCGACTGTTGCTTTAACAATGAAGGGCTCAAATTTAGGATTGCCCATAGAAACTTGCATAGGCATCACAAAACTAAGAATGATTGCGCTAAAAAGCATGTCGCTATCTCTTCCAGGGTGTGTAGCCAATTCGATTGCCTGAGTTGTCAAAGTAGTTGGTTACGCCACTGGGCGCCTTAACTTCATAGCCGACTCGATTGCCTGAGTTGTCATAAACCCCATTCTTGGCGCTGGCGTTATATGCGCTGTTATCCATGTTGTATGGACTATTGCGCATGTTGTAGGGTGAGTTATCCATGTTGTATTGGCTGTTTTGCATGTTGTAGGGCGAGTTATCTAAATTAGTAACTTGAGCAAAGCTCTTTTGTGCGTATAGGGCTGCTTGGGCAAGCAGAAATATGGTGAGTAGGTATTTCATGACTATCTCCTAAATGTGGTCTTGAGAAGGAGATTAGAGGGTTATAGGCTCATTAAGTGAGCCTGTTAAAAAATGTTGAATAAATTGCTAATTTTGTATGAGCGTCCAGCAACTAGACGCTTGTAAGTAAAGGGTAATTTGATAAGGTCGCATGGTAATCTAATGGAATACTTAAATTGACAAAATAGCCAAATATGACCGCATTAAGAGATGTTTTAGATACCTTTCGTGCCTCCTCACAATCAGAAAGGGAGAAAGGTAATTATTTTGAAAATCTCTCAAAGATCTATTTTGAAAATGAGCCGAAATATAAAGATCTATATGAGGCTGTTTGGTTGTGGGAAGACTGGCGTAAATATTGGATAGAGCATGGCAATTCTGATCCTGGTACAGATACTGGTATTGATTTAGTTGCGAGAACAAAACAGACCAATGAGTATCACGCAATTCAGGCAAAATTTTACGATTCTGAAACTACACTTTACAAACGACACATTGATTCGTTTTTTACAGCATCAGGTAAAAAACCCTTTACACAACGTTTGTTAATTTTGACAACAGATAATGTCAGCCATCACGTAGACGATGCGATGCAAGGGCAAAATACCCCGACGCAGAAGATAACGCTCAGCGACCTCGAGAATAGCAAAATAAATTGGGCAGAAACTTTTAAGAAAAAAGAAGTTGTTCTGCAAGAGCCAAAAAGCATTAGAGATTATCAGCGTAATGCCATTCAGAATGTGAGTTATGGACTAGAAACCGCTGACAGAGGCAAGCTGATTATGGCTTGTGGCACTGGTAAAACTTTTACAGCCTTGAGATTGGCTGAAGAAGTTGCAGGGAAAGGCGGAAGAGTTCTATTTCTAGTTCCATCACTTTCACTGTTGTCGCAGACGCTCACTGAGTGGACTCAGGAGTCCACCCTGCCGATGCATAGCTTTGCTGTCTGTTCTGATAGCGAAGTTGGTAAGAAGCGCGACAAAGATGATGACTATCAGATGTTGGTGCATGAACTTCGTTATCCCGCTACAACCAATCCAAAAGCTTTAGCCAACGAATTTAATAAACGTAAAGATGATGAACATCTGAATGTCATCTTCTCAACCTACCATTCAATTCAAGTAATTTCGGATGCGCAAAAGAAAAATGAGTTACCAGGCTTTGATTTAATCATTTGTGATGAGGCGCATAGGACAACTGGCGCTATTTACGATGGAGAAGATGAATCTGCCTTTGTAAAAATACACAACGCAGATTTCATTAAATCTAAAAAACGCATCTATATGACAGCAACACCAAGAGTTTATGGTGTTGCAGCTAAAGCTAAGGCTGAGAATGACAGCATTGTTCTATATGACATGGACAATGAAGAGCAGTATGGAAAGACGTTACATACACTCTCTTTCTCTGAGGCGGTTAAGCGTGGGATATTGGTTGATTACAAGGTTATTGTTCTTACCGTCAGCGAAGACCACATCAGCAAAAATCTACAAAAAGTATTGGCGGACGAAAATAATAGCTTACGTGTAGATGATGCTGCAAAAATTGTTGGGTGTTGGAGAGCCCTATCCAAGCAAGATACACAAGTAGATTTAGAGCTTGATCCAGAGCCCATGAAGAGAGCTGTTGCTTTCTGCCAAGTTATTGAGATTAATAAAGGCGCCAAGACCCATAAGGTCAGTAGTAAAAATATTGCAGGCATGTTCCAAAAAGTAGTTGATGAGTATCGCGCGGCTTTAATCAAAGAAAATCCAGAGCATGAGGATGCAGTTAGTCAGTTAATTTGTGAAGCTGCTCACGTTGATGGCAGCATGAATGCTGCACAAAAAGAAGAAAAGCTCGATTGGTTAAAAGCCGAACTTCCTGAAAATACTTGCCGTGTTCTGAGTAATGTCCGCTGCCTATCTGAGGGCGTTGATGTTCCTGCTTTGGACGCTGTTTTATTTCTAACCCCAAGAAATTCACAAGTTGATGTTGTGCAGTCTGTTGGTCGTGTAATGCGTAAACCAAAAGATAGCAAAAAACAGCTTGGTTATGTAATTCTTCCAGTTGTTATTCCAACAGGCATGAGTCCTGAGGAAGCGTTGAATGACAACAAGAGTTACAAGGTTGTTTGGGAGGTTTTGCAGGCTCTGCGCTCCCATGATGACCGCTTTGATGCAATGATTAATAAGTTGGATTTAGCTGGTCAAGATAGATCCAAGATGGAAGTGATTGCGATCACAGACAAAATAAGTCCTAAAAAGAAACCTGAAGGCGGCGGTGCAGAGGCTGGTAAAGGCAAGCCAAAGATCAAAAAGGCTAAAGGCAGCGTGATTGGTTCATCGCCTCAAAATTACCAAGATCCTAAGCAGGCAGAGCTCAATATTGAAATTGGTGAGATTGAGCGCGCCATTATGGCTAAGGTGGTGCAGAAATGTGGCAACCGTTTTTATTGGGACGATTGGGCGAAAGATATTGCAAAGATTGCTCAGACTCACATAAGTCGTATTACTGCAATATTAGATAACGCTGAAAATAAAACTGAGATAAAGGCATTCAATAAATTTCTAAAAGAGCTAAAAGAAGATCTTAATGACAGCATTAGCCGTGAAGAGGCTATTGAAATGCTGGCTCAGCACATTATTACTAAACCAGTATTTGATGCGCTTTTTGAGGGCTATAGTTTTGCGCAACATAACCCTGTATCCAAGGCTATGCAAGGAGTTCTAAATGCTCTTAATGAGCATAGCCTAGACAAGGAAGTTGATACTTTAGAAAAGTTTTATGCAAGTGTGAAGATGCGAGCTCAAGGCATTGATGATCTTGGAGCCAAACAAAAAATTATTGTTGAGCTTTACGATAAGTTTTTTAGGAATGCATTTCCTAAAATGACGGAAAAGTTGGGAATCGTTTACACCCCCGTAGAAGTGGTAGATTTCATCATTCATAGCATTAATGATGTATTGCGACACGAATTTAATCAGGCATTGGGGGATAAGAATGTTCATATCTTGGACCCATTTACAGGAACCGGAACATTTATAACTCGGCTAATTCAGAGTGGACTAATAAGCAAAGAGCAATTAGCCTACAAGTATCAGAATGAGATACATGCAAATGAAATTGTTTTACTTGCTTATTACATCGCAGCAATCAACATTGAGCAGGTTTATCACGCAACAGTTGGCGGTGAATATGTTCCATTTGATGGAATTTGTTTAACTGATACTTTTGCTCTTTATGAGAAGGAGGACTTAGCATCTCCTGAGATAAGCGATAACAGTGGAAGAAGAAAAAAGCAAAAGGCCCTGGATATAAGAGTAATTATGGGCAACCCCCCTTATTCTGCGGGTCAAAAAAGTGAGAATGATAATAACCAGAATACTGAATATCCATACCTAGACAGGCGCATTCGTGAAACGTATAAAGAGCATTCGACTGCAACTTTCAAAGCAAATTTGGACGATAGTTATATTCGAGCGATCCGTTGGGCAAGTGATAGATTAAAAACTAAAGGCGTTGTAGGTTATGTCTCAGGCAGTAGTTTTATTGAAAAGCCTGCAATGGATGGAATGAGAAAATGCTTGTCTGAAGAATTTTCAAACCTCTATATTTTTAATTTACGAGGTGATATCAGAAAAAATATGCTCAGCAAGGGCGCAGCTGGTGAAGGGCAAAATATATTTGATAGCGGAAGTATGACCGGCATAGCAATATCAATCTTGGTTAAGAATGATGAAGCTATAGAGCACGGAAAAATCTACTATCACGATATTGGAAATGATCTTTCTCTTGATGAGAAATTAGAAAAAATTAGAAGCTTTAATAGTTTAGAAGGGATTACTGCTAGCGAAGCCTGGGATGAAGTTGTGCCTGATAAATATGGCGACTGGATTAATAAGCGTGACGATTCATTTGCTGAATATATTTGTTTGGGAAATAAAAAAGATCCCTCTAAAGTTGCAATGTTTGAAAATTTTTCTCTAGGAGTTGCTACAAATAGAGATGCATGGTGCTATAACTCTTCGAGACTTCAATTAGAAAAAAATATACTAAAAATGTTGGAGTTCTATAGGAGTCAGCTTAACAAGCTTAAGATTGAAACTAAAGGACTAGATAAGAAGAGCCTCCCAGATATCAATAAATTTATTGATATAGATACAACAAAAATCAGCTGGACTGATACGTTGAAGGCTGATTTAGCGCGACAAACTGAGATTGAATTTCAGCCAGAATCAATAACAAAATCTATGTATAGACCCTTTTCAAAGCAATGGGTTTATTTCAATAAAAACTTGAATCAGCGAAGGTATCAAATGCCTTCGATATTTCCGTATCCAGAGGCTAAAAATTTAGTTATATGCGTAAATGGAATTGGTAGTCGGAATGGAATATCTGTAATCATGTCAGATACATTGCCCGATTTAAATATGTTAGAGGCTGGCGCGCAATGTTTCCCTTTCAAGCTTTATAAACGTATTGAAAAATCTGAAAATCATCAAAATTCTCACGCAGATCTTTTTGGGCTTCATGATTCAGAGGAGAATTTGATAAATGGCTACCAAGAAATAGATGGGATAACGAATGCTGGTCTAGATCATTTCAGAAAATATTATTCAAATGAGTCTATTACTAAAGAGCAGCTTTTCTACTACGTGTATGGATTAATGCACTCCAAAGATTATAGAAAAAGATTCGCAGATAATTTAAGCAAGGAACTTCCTCGCATACCTGCCGTAAAAAAATATTCTACGTTTATTGATTTTGTTGAAGCTGGTAAAAAACTAACAGCCTTACATATTGGATATGAATTTGTTGATCCATATCCGGTGGAGATTATTGATAAAACTCTATCTAAGGATACACACTACAGAGTAAGTAAGATGAAGTATGCAAGCAAGTCCGATAAGACGAAAGTAATTTATAACGACGCAATTACAATCGCAGGCATACCACTCGAAGCCTATGATTACATAATTAATGGAAGACCAGCCTTGGAGTGGGTTATGGAGCGCCAGACTGTGACAGCCCATAAAGATAGCGGCATTGTGAATGACGCAAATAATTGGGCCTTAGAAACAATGCATGACCCAGCATATCCATTAAAGCTATATCAACGTGTCATTACGGTTAGCTTAGAGACAATGAAGATTGTTAATAGCCTGCCAAAATTAGACATATAGCCTTTTGGGTAATGAGCTTCCTAAAGAAACTTGAAGAATTTGTTGGCTCAAAAAAGGCTAATGTAGATGAGCTAAGAAAGGCTTCGTTGAAGGCGCCGATTAAGTCTCATGGCGTCGCCAGTGAAGTCTCGACTCAAAGCATCGAAGAGATCGAGGTCACTCCAGATTACGAAGAGGTAATTAAAGCCATTAATGCGCACGATCCTTTTATCTTTGTAAGCGGTAAAGCGGGGACGGGCAAAACCACACTTATTGGGTATTTACGAGACAAGGTTGCTGGTAATGTGGTTGTCGTTGCGCCTACTGGAGTTGCCGCTCTTCAGGTTAAGGGGGCAACAATTCACTCTTTCTTCCGTTTGCCGCCGAGGATTATTTTCCCCGAAGAGGACATTAAGGTCGTTAAAGATAGGCGAATGTATGAGGGCATTCGTTTATTAATCATTGATGAGATATCAATGGTGAGGGCTGATATCGTAGATGCTATTGATCTGTTTCTTCGTGCGAATGGTCCGCAACAGGGCAAACCTTTTGGCGGGGTTCAGATTATGTTTGTTGGTGATCTTTTCCAGTTACCGCCAGTAATTAATACAAGCGAAATGGAGCTATTAAGAGAGAGGGGCTATGAGCAAGCCCACTTCTTTAACGCTATGGCCTTGAGTGGCAAAGAAATGACGATGATTGAATTGCAAAAAATCTTCCGTCAAAAAGATAGAGAATTTACCGATATCCTCAATCACATCCGAGTTAATGAAGATATAGATGTCGCCATTGAAACTCTTAACAGAGAGTGCTTCGAAAAGCAGGAGTTGAATAGCCCCTATGCCATAACTCTTACAACTACAAATGCTAGGGCGGATGCAATCAATGAAGAAGAGTTGGATGCCATTTCAAACTCTCCAACTATGTTTGTAGGGTTGCTTGATGGCAAATTTAATGTGGATGAGCGCAATCTCCCCTCTCCAATGAATTTAACGTTAAAAGTTGGGGCTCACGTAATGTTTACTGCCAACGATAAGGCGATGCCAAAGCGATGGGTAAATGGAACTATAGGAATAGTTAGGGAATTTACTGGAGAGTCTGTGAGGGTCGAAATTAAGACTGAGACTGATTCAAACATTGTTGATGTGCATAGCCATAAGTGGGAGTCTTACAAATACGAACTCGATTCAACTACTGGAAAAATTAGTCCAATAGTAATTGGCAGCTATCAGCAAATTCCCTTGATGCTTGCTTGGGCCGTCACTATCCACAAAAGCCAGGGCAAGACAATGGATCAAGTAAATGTTGATCTCTCCGCAGGCGCTTTTGCCTCTGGGCAAGTTTATGTTGCCTTAAGTAGATGTCGGACTTTGAGCGGAATAAGACTAAAACGCCCAATAAAAGTAAATGATGTTCGTTGCGAGCCTGCAATTAAAAGATTCTATGAGGCTTTAATTAACTAATTTATGCCTGACGAATCTAACGTAGAGTTTGTGGGGAGAATGAACCCCAAAAAACTCACCTCTTTTGCTGAAGACTATAAGAATGAGCTGGATGAAATTATTGCGGATAGAGAACATTGGGCAAAGTATGGAACAAATCGTTCGAAGAAGTCTGCGCAGAGTAAGAGTGAAATTATGGAAGAGCTAAGTCGTGAACGATTCCCCTGGGAAGAGTAAGCCTACGCTAGACTCTTTGCTTAAGGATCAACAAGTCATTACAGGCAAAGACTTAATCAAGCGCCACAAGGAAGAAGAGAAGCAAAAGGCTCTACTACAAGAGGCCATTAAGTTTGAACAGAGGAATAGGCGAACTAAAAAGCCATAAGTTATTGGTCGCCCAAATCCTAATCTGAAATTAAGCTAGCAAGCGTCCAGTAACTAGACGCCGAACTTGCAAAACTTTCAATACCTCTTTCCTGCCAATACAAACCAAGCATCACCCAAAACAATCTCTTTGTTGCGTGGTGAATTAACCCTGTTTCGGCGCGCCAAAAGTAATAAGTGGCAATGCCGCTTTAAGTTGCCCAATGGGCAATGGCACGCAGCCTCTACTGCTACGGAAGATGCTGATTTAGCCCAAACCCAAGCAATGGCCATTTACGAAACTGTCAAAGTCAAAGTTGGTGCTGGCTTGGCGGTTGTGACCAAAACCTTTAAGCAGATTGCTTTAGATGAGCTTGCCAATATGGCGCAGGCTTTACATAACAAGCTGGGCAAGCGCATCTATCGTGACTATGCCTTTGCCATCAACAAATATCTCATTCCCTTTTTTGGGCATTATGAGATCGGTCAAATTACTAATGAATTATTAGGTGACTTTGAGGCTTGGCGTATTAGCGAGATGGGCAAGACCCCCATGGCGAGTACTAAACGTAATCACGCAAGCGCCTATATCCGTGTGATCAATCTAGCTCGTGATCGTGGTTATATTGGATTGAATCAAGCCGTGCCATTACTAGATAGCAAGGGCAAAAAGAGCCAGCCCCGCCCCGCCTTTACTGCAGAAGAAATCAAAGAGTTACTCAGCTATACAGAAACTTGGCAAAAGAGTAGCTATACAGATAGAACGGCATTGATGAGAACGCTATGCGCCTATTACATCGAGTTTTTAGTTAATACAGGTGTTCGGCATGGAACGGAGGCGTTGCCGCTCAGGTGGAAACATTTGCAATGGCATTGGATTGGGGAGAAGAAATACTTAAGGATTTGGGTGTCAGGTAAAACGGGCCCTAGATATTTGATAGCGAGAACTGCTGTAGTGAAGGTATTGGAGCGAGTAATGAAGTGGCAGAAGTTGCCTTACTCGGGGCTCAACGCAGTGATTGAGGCTAAGGTTGATGCGGTGATATTCCGTTTGCCAACAGGCGAGCAAATTAGCAACATGGAAAATATCTTTCGTAACTTAATGGTTCGTAGCAATATGCGGGTAGATGGCGGTGGTCAGAACAGAACCTTATATAGCTTACGTCATACCTATGCCACATTCGCCTTAGCAAGAGGGGTTGATATCCATACTCTTGCTAGGCAAATGGGCACTAGTGTTGGCATGATTGAGCGACATTATTCCAAGCTTACTCCCATGATGAATGCTGAGAAATTAGCCTAACGATTGATAGCTATTAAATAATTCCTCAAAACTTTCAAAACAAACACACTCTGAGGATAAATCGCTATTAAAAAATTCCTTATTCATTGCGCTTAAAAAAGACTTATTAATTTCATGACTGTAGTCCCCGATAATGCTATCAATATCGCAATATGGACATAATCCAGTATCAGCCCTGTCTTTTCTTTCTTCTATCCAGCTTTTTACTTGCAAGGCTGAAAATATAGAGCAGCATTCAAAACAGCCGCATAGAAAACTTTTTTCAATTGCCGTGCGATTTGCAAAGCAATGACTATGTGCGTGTTTAAGATAATTTTTAGAGTACATGACTTTTTCTTTCAAAGCTGAATTAGCCCAAGCAGGCAACAACATCGCCTGTATAGCTAGGCAGTAGTGTTACTTCTGCGTTTGATAAGTTGATAAAGGGGTTACGTTTTTTAAGTTCTTGGCCAAACCAAGCTAGCTTGGCGTTAGCTCTGTAGGCACCCTTAAATTTACGGATACTGTCTGAACCGTTTACTAATTCAATAATGCCGCTAAAGGTGGCGCCTCGGTATTTGGCATTTTTTACTTCTATTGCAAAGACATCTTGTGCTTTTTTAAAATGAGTAACAGTAGCAAATAAGCAAGTGTGGGGAATAGTGTTTTTAGATAAGTTTTTCATGATGTTGCCTTTCAATGATTAAGTGTGAGGATTTATCAAGCGTCTAGAGCCTAGACGCTTGATGAGTTAGTTAAACAACTGTGAAACGAACTTGAGGTTTGAATGAAACCGAAGGTGCGGCTGGAAATGCAACCCCCATCTTCTGTAAGTAAATTAGCTCATCTGCTTTAGCAAAATACTTTCTCAAATCGGGCGTATGCTCAATTTGCTTTAAGTAGTGCAAAGCTTGTTGATCGGGAACTTGAACACCTTCGGCAGCAAGAAGCTTCTGAAAGCGCGGTAAAACTTGATTAGCTTTTAATGCAGGAAAGCGAATTTCATCACAGCGCGACCGTAGACTTGGGTGTACTCGCATAGGATCATTAGTAGTAATGATCACCATGAGGTCTTTTGCATACTTGTCCATCGCTGTCCAAAGCTCATGAACATTTGCTTCTGCATTATCAAACTCATGAAATACCATAAAGTGCTTCTTTTGCTCGCACAAACTGGCAAACTGACAACTATTGCCTAGGTAAGACATTAAGTCCTTGTGTTTCAAAATTGCATTAAAGTCAGTATCAACTTGAGCGCTTTTGCCGCCGATATAAGCAGGCAATAAGTCTGCAACACTAGTTTTGCCTGTACCGTTTGGGCCCCAAAGTAAAAGGTTTCCTTCCAGCTGACCAGACATATATGCTTGAATGCGAGTTCTTACAGCCTCATTGGGGTAAATTACTTCGCCTAAATTAGTAGGCCGATATTTTTCAACTACTTTCATATATTTCCTTTCTTAAAAAGAGGGGCAACAACGAGGGCTAAGCCCCCGTTGAGTGCTTTAAGCAGCGATTGCTAAGGGTTGATTGATGAAGGCATCGTTGCTAGCCTTGCTTGCTAACAAATCAGTACCTTCTTTGCTTAGTGCCAGGGTCTGTGCGTTATCAGCAGCTTTAATGCGGGCCATCTTGATGATGCAAGCGTTATAAAACGCTTCATTGATGTCCGATAACACGCCTACGATTGACACAAGGCCATCAGGATTTGGCTTGGCGAGAAGCAATGCATATTCCCCGCTAATCCCAGACATTGGTAGCTTTGCCAATGGCGTTACTACTGCTTGTTCAATGCTTGCCTTAACTTGCGCTTGCGCTACTGACAAGTCTGCTTTGCGTTGCTGCGCTTCTTCTGAAACAATCATGCGCTTGCGCACTTCTTCAATGCCGCCTTGCTCAACAATCCAGCTTGGCAAGTTAGCCGCAGTAACGTCATAAGAAATCGCTGCTTTGAGCACATAGGTGTAGCCATGTGCACGCTTACGATCACTGCCAAACACAAACCGCACAAACATGGTCAAGGTCGTTGTGTTGCGTTGCACACGAACCCCGTCTGCGGTCAAGCGAGCCTTGAGTTCAGCCCGCAAGGTCTTTTTGTCTTCGTCACTAGCATCTACAAACTTGCTATTGAACACATCAAGACAGCTTGCTAACAAGCTATACAAACCCTCGTTGGCTTTTTTGTAATCCGTGGTTTCCCACTGTTTACGCTTGGTGACCAAGCTGTCCAACTGCGTTACCAGTCCGCCTGCGAAAGCCAGGTTTTCTGCGCTGGGTACAAAGGCGTTTTTTACTGCGGTAATTACTTGTGCCATATGTCCTCCTATATAAGTAATGGCGTTAAAAATGCTGCATTGCAGGATTGCGTTGCAGCAAAAATCTACTGCTGGCGCCGCAAGGCGCTTACTGCGTTAAAACTCGTCGTTTGTTAAAGAGCGGTGATAGGAATCACGATATAAAGGATTATGGACTTGTTGCATTTAATGGGAAACTACACATCAAATAACAATAATTTGTGATAACACATATCGTTAAATCAATGGAAAGAATGAAACTAATGTTGTATGTAAAAAGTAGTAAGATTCATTAATTACTTTTTCTTGATAACAAATGGACGACATAGACCAACACGAACCTTTGCCTAATAAGCACATTCGGGGGAGCTTTAGCCGTGGCTTAGGGTTAAATGAGGAAATTAGAGAGGCTAAGAAAACACCGATTTATTGGTGGTTTTTGACTTTGCAGGCAAGCGATGAATACGTGCTGTGCTGTCGTAATCAAGGCAAAGGAGCGCTGGCAAATCTCTATAAGGACTTTGGTGATGTGGATAAGAAGTCGTTTGCCCAGTGGTGGGCAAGTCAAGGCAGAAAAATATTTGCTGAGCGCAAAAAACTAAAGAAGGTTGAGGTGGTTGATGAGCGCCGTCAATTAGAGCGTCTTAGTATTCATGAGGATAGATTGATTATTGAGGTGCCTTTGACGTTGCGTAGGCAGACAGCAATACGGCAAATTGGCAAAGCATTGCAAAAGGCATACGAAAGTAGAGATCCCGTAGATATTTGGGAGCAAAGTACAGCTAAGCGCCAAGTTATTAAAAGCAAAATACGCATGACAACCATAGAGATGCTACTCAATGTTTGGAAAATCCGTAATGAGCATCCTACATTGAGCAATTATGAGATTGGTCAAAAAGCAAAAATTGATTTGGATTTGTTGGCAAGAACTACTGACGGGGATCAAATAGATGACGCGCTTGAGAGAAGGCGTATGACTATTGCAGTTAGTCGCTATCTTGCTCAGGCTAAGAATTTAATTGCTAATGCAGAGAGGGGAATATTCCCATCAATTAAACCCCCAATTAAATAAGCTCTACGGCGTTTCTCTTCATATCATCGTTAGCATCTAAATATTTCATCGTTACGGCTATTGATCTATGCCCTGCCAAGCTGGCCAGTATTCTTACGCCAATTCCTTTGTTTGCCAGAGAAGTCAGAAAGGATCTTCTGCCAGAGTGACTACTTGCTCCCGAAATTCCAGCGGCGCGGTAAGTCCAAAAGAACCATTGACATAGGCTATTAGCAGAAAAGCCTAAGCGATTGGCGCTGTGAAAGAATGGCAAGTGCGGTAATTTGGCATGGCGAGTACTCAAGTAAATTTGTAGTTCAGTTTGTAGCTTGGCTGGAATAAACACCGTTCTGGCATGTCCACCTTTAGTTTGCGATGCACTTAAGCGAATTTCTTTTTTAATCGTGCCATCTTCATTAACTACATCGCCCATTTTGAGTGCGGCTATTTCTCCCACACGCATGCCTGACCAAAAGCTGGTGAGAATCAGTGCGCGGTCTCGCTGCGCATATTTTTTTGTAGAGACAAAACGCAGAACTTGATCTAATTCTGCTTGAGTAAGAGTTTTTGCTTGAGCCATTTTGTTGTTCCTTATTTAAATAAAAAGCATGCTTAAGTGTGTTTTCTTTTGTAGAAAAGGTCGACCGAAATTTAAGTAAAAAAGATCTTCCATAAATCAATGACTTAAAGAAAACTGCACTTTTCTTTGGTGCTTTTTCAAACAAGTATTTAGTGTTTAAAACCGTGGTTCCCATGAAGATCGTGGGATTTAGACGACAGACTGTAAATAACCCCTCAAATCCAGCTTGTATGCAGTTTGCGTAGCGTCTAGCAACTAGACGCTGTGATGTCACAAGATCGTAGCGTATAGGCGGTTTTTGAGGGGGGTAGTTAATGCGTTAAGTTAAATCAACGTTTGCAGCAATAAACACGGGCTTATTAGCGCCTGTAGCTTTGCAGTTGTGAACATTTAAAGTCCATTCATCAATTGTTTGATTTGAGGGATCATCGATTTTTATGAATAACTCACGTGTATTTGGGGAATACACGCTATAGCCATCTGCCCGCTCTTTAGATTTAGTTAATGGGTCGTAATGCACTAACCATGAAAAGAGCATCTCGTCTTCTTGAGCAATGCCTGAATTTGTTAATTGAATTGTTGCTTCAATTTGCTTATCTGATTTAGCTTGAGCTTCCCACTCTAGATAAGAAAAGTAATCCACTAGATATTTCTGATTTGGGTTGTGTAATTCCACTGACCCATTAAAGACAGCCCGCCTAAATAGACCCTTGCCAAAGGTGGTGTTGAATTTCTCATTAATAAAACCTCTAACTGCTATTTCTCTCATATCGTTCTCCTTGTTCAAATAGATTGAGTTCTCGTTGCGTGTTGTGCTGGTTACAAAGGAGTAGAGATCAAAAGATCGTTGCAAGGAGTTGTGTTGCAGATCTCAAAAGAGATGTTGCAAACGTAGTCGCTAGTCAGAGTTACTCATTTGCCACTCCAGTAACTCCTTAGCAACCAACTCACGCAACTACTTTTATTTCTTGCGACCAAACTTTGTAACCAAGCAACTCGCAAAAGTATTTAGTCCTGACAAAGAAAACCCCTATTTTTCTTGGCAAAAATGAGGTGTTTTGTGGATAAACCTAAAAAGAGGTCGACCAAAATGCGTGATCGAAAACAAACTAAATGTGCCCATTAACTACATAGGAGAATGAAATGAGCACAGTATTAAATAGTTTGAAGTTAGTTGCAGTTAAAAAGCCGCGCAATATGCCTGCAATAGTGATCCGTAGAAATAAGCTGGCGAGCAAACTTTGGGAGCAAATAAATTTGGCGCAAAGCCAAATGGATGGCAAGCCCTTTGTTGTTATGAAATATCGCTCCGTAAAAGATCCTGAAACGGGTCTGCGAAAACAAGTTGAAGTGCCAAAAAGAATTAAGCCTTGGTGGTTTCAGTCTGAACAAGGCAAAGTCTGCGTATCAGTTAAATATGGTAGTTGGACTATAGAGCTTGCTAAAGGCAAGCCCAGTGTTGAGGTATCCAGTGGCGAAGAGCTTGTAAAAGCTCTTTCTGCCATCAAGCAAGCAGTTGAAGCTGGCGAACTAGATAGTCAAATTGAAATAGCTAGTAGCAGTTTGCGTAGTGGATTTAAGAGGTAAGTTGGTTGGAGGGATTGTTTTATACACAATCCCTCATTCGCCCAGTAATCCAACTTTACTTTAATAAGGAAAACTATGCGAGCAATCGTAATAAAACCTCACCCAATCGTCTTTGACAAAGTAGAACGTTTAATAAATATCAATGGCATGAATTTTGAAGAAGAGTTCATTGCTAAAGTTATTAGCGAACATTTGGCTAAACAGAAAAGTGGCAGGCTACCCACAATTACAGATGCTTTTGAGATTTATATGCACGAAGCTAAATCCTCTCATCGCCCTACATTTGTTAAACATGCAAACTATCACTTTCGTAGCTTTAAGGAATTCTTTGGGGATTTAACTTTAGATGAGCTCAAGCATTGGCACATTACAGAGTATCGCGACTATCAGTTAAATAGGGGTTTAAGCCCTACCAGTATTCGCAAACACAACAACACGCTTAACGCTATGCTCAATGTCGCATTTAAACATTTAGATATAGATAGGCTAAGTCCATTTAGAGCATTGAAAATTAGGGGTGAAGGCGAAACAAAGCGTTCAATGCCAATCATTACCTCCCAGTTGATACAACAAGTAAAAGAGCATTTGTTAAAGAACTCAACCCCACACAAGTTGGTTGCCTTAATTCAGCTTAATACTGGATTTAGACTAAGCGAGCCCTTGTTTGCCAGACTAGACGATTGCGTCTTAGATCATGACATTCCGCACTTGTGGATTAGGCGAAATGCTTTAAGTGATAGAAAAACCAAGTCCAGCATTAGAGCCGTGCCGCTATGCGGTGTGTCATTAGATGCTGCAAAAGAGCTTTATAAGATTGCAAAAAAGAAAAGCAGTGAGTGGTTTGTGCCGCATTATGCGAGAGACAATGGCAATTCAAGTTGCTCACAAATTATTAAAAAAACATTAAAGGAATTTGACTTTAAGAGCCATATGTTTAGGCACGCAATCATTGATAGGATGAAGGCTCGCAATGACATACCAACACGTCTTGCAGAAAGCATTACAGGGCATAGCAGTGGTGGCAGTGAATTTAATATGTATGGGACTGTAGGTTATACACTCGAGCAAAAGCGCGACGTAATTTTGAAGGTATTAATCTAAGAATTGGGCGTCTAGTTGCTGGACGCCCATAAATACCTATATGAAACAATTTAGAGCAACTGTTAGAGCAAGTGGGATGGTTGTAACCACTATCGTATTTGCTGAAAACACCAACTTCGCCACAAAAATACTCCAAGCCCAATTTGGCGCTGCGAATGTAATCAGTATTCCAACACAGATTGGGAATGGCTAATGAAGATCACAGAAGTCACAACACCAACGCCAGAGCAACAGCGAATCAAGGCCATGCAAGCACAGGTCAAGCGTGCCCAAGAGGCTGTTCGAGCTGAGCGAGCTAGACAGAAGATTGCTGCAGGGCAGAAACAGTTGGCAGCCTTATAAGATTATTTGCGATTTACTGTTTCCTTTAGATCGCGCAAAGCAATTTGATTTTGCTCTTGCTTTAATGCCCAATAATCATCGCGAGAAATTGCAACATCATCACTTTCATCTGCCTTGAGCTCTTCGATTAGGTCTTCAAGCTCATCCTCATCTACAACTCGATAGTTATAGGTTTCAAGTCTTTCTTCGCAACTACAAATTGCCCCATCTTTTAAGGCAGTATATCTAGCGCCAACAAAGTAATCATTTTCATGTTGGTAAACCATGCCAACAATTACATTCGGGTCTAGTTTTGCGGCATGCATGAGGATATGATCCTGTAGTCTGTATGGCGGAATGCCGCAGGAATCAAACCTCAAGTCACCCCCGTCAAATCCTTCGGCTATGCAAACCCAGTCAGAGCTTATTTCCTCTTCACCTAGTTCAGCTTCATTATCTGATCTTCCATATAGGGCTTTTCCAATGCTTGTGTAGTCATAGTAAGAATCATTTTTGGTATGTTCTGCCCAAATGCGCTCATGCATCTCTTTAGCTAGCCAGTCAATTTTTTTGTTGCCAATCAGAGTAATTATGTTGTCTACAGCGTCGCGCATGACTAAATCCTTTTTGAGGGGAATATATAGCTAAACTATAGCCCAGCCAAACTCCGTAGAGCAGAGGATTCCCACATCTCTACCAGTCGCACACCGTAAGCAGGATCTACCATCCCCGCTAGCCAAGGATTGATAAGGTTTTCAGCAGAGTGAGCACAGTTTTGGACATTTTCCAAGCCCAAAAACAGTTCCGTTATAATTTCAACTCTTGGCCTGGTAGCTCAGTCGGTAGAGCAGAGGATTGAAAATCCTTGTGTCGGTGGTTCGATTCCGCCCCGGGCCACCAAGAATCTCAATAGCCCACTTGTAGGGCTATTTTCTTTTGTGGGTAATGGTATTTAAGCGAGATTCATTAATTTTTATTAAGATGTGCCTATGAACTTTCCACTCAGTCACGTCGCCTCCCTTTGTAAATATACCGGCATTAGTTTTACTGCTGGCGCCATTACCCATGGATTTTTTAGTGAGGAACGCGCCATCTGGACGGCTGTATTCGGAGTCGCGATTTACCTCGTTGGCGGCACATTAGAAAAAATTGCCAATCCCGATAAAGATCACAGCTGGACTGATGTTCTGGCCATTGGCATTGTTGCCTCAATTGGTTTGGGTTTCTTTACTGGGGGACTCCAGCATTTTCCAGATTCGCCCGGCAGAAGCTCCTGGGTAGTTCCTGTTGGCTTTGTCATGTCTTTATTGGCAATGTATTTAATGGAAGGCAAGGGCAAAGTAAAAGTAAAGAGCGTTTTGATTTACGGGGGTATTAGCCTAGCCCTTGTTATTGCCGCATCTTTATATTCCCTTTCCTACTTTAATGAGCATGGTGGGGACGGCCACAGCCATAGTCATGGAACACCAGCACCAGTGATAACCCAAGCAATGAAAGAAGTTCGTATTGAGGTTGATGACACGATGCGTTTTTCCCCAGCAATATGGGAAGCACAAGCGGGTGAGCCCATTCGCATTATTTTGGTTAATAAGGGCAAGGTAGACCATGAGCTGGTAATTGGCACTGAAAAAGAGATCGTCGCCCACGCCAAGGAGATGGCAAGTCCTGGAGCCAAAGGACATCACCATACGAATGAAATCTCAGCGAAACCAGGACAACAATCGGAATTGGTTTGGACTTTTAAAAAGCCCGGGCAATATGCCATGGCATGCTTTGAGCCCGGGCACTATGAAGCTGGAATGAAGGGCGTCATCAATGTGGTGGCTAAGAAACACTAGGCGGATAAGCCATCCTCAGCCCTGGTCGATTCCGCCCCAGTCCACCAAGAAACACCAAAACCACCTTCGGGTGGTTTTTTCATTCCCCCATGTCATCAGTCGTCCTCTAAAAGGACAAATCAATTATTCATGCCTGTGCTGGTTATGTCGTTTTAAACGACATATACTCAATAAGGATTCATTAGGGGCATTAACTATGACAACTTCAGTTTTCCAATTTGGCGAAATAAAGCCTGAATATCCAGTCGCAGTTTTGAATGAGCGAACAGTCAGAGCGGCCGCAGGTATTTTGTTTGTATTTGCCCTGATTTCATTTATGAATGCTTGGCTAATGGGAAACTTCTTCCCCACTAAGGTATTTGTATGTGCCTTTCTCATTGAATTTACGATCAGGATTTTCATTAACCCCAAATATGCGCCCATCATGGTTTTGGCGCAGTGGTTGGTTAAGGGTCAGCAACCTGAATACACGGGGGCTCCACAAAAGCGTTTTGCTTGGTCAATTGGATTTATCTTAGCCGCTACGATGTTTTATTTGATAGTGTTAAAAAGTGTAGTTGGCCCTATCAATATTATTGTTTGCGCTTCCTGTTTAGCGCTGATGTTTTTTGAAACCTCATTTGGCATTTGTATCGGCTGTAAGATTTACAACCTTTTTAATAAAGCTCAAGCCCAGCTATGCCCAGGGAACTCGTGTGATATCAACACAGAGAAACAAAACAATATATCTAAGAGTCAATTGGGAATACTGGTTTTATTTGCTGTGAGTGTGTTGGGTATCTTCAATTATTTCTCTGGCGGCTCAAATGAGTCTACATTGTCAGCAGCCCCAAACGAGGTAATGAATAAAGAAGTAGACGCAAAAGAAGCTGAAAGATGTAAGGTGCCTGATTTTGCTAAGGCTATGGGGCATGAAGAAAAGTGGAAATTACATAACAACTGTAAATAAAGAGTCAGCATTCCTCGGCCCTGGTTCGATTCCGCCCCGGGCCACCAAGAAACATCAAAACCACCTTCGGGCGGTTTATTTTGTTACGCTAGTAGAATGAAGAAAAATGTTGGCTTAAATCTACCCCTTATTGTCTTGACCGTATTCTGTACGAACTCCTTTGCAGGGTCGGATCCTAACAAAATGCCTGACCTAACTACGGCTAACTTGAATCTTCAATGTAATAGGCTTTTATTGAGTAAAACGGCAGAAGCAAGTTTTAATCAAGGATTGTGCGTCGGGATAATCTTGGGGGTTGAGGACAATGCGCATTACGATAAAAAGATCTGCGTTCCGAATAATATGAATATTAGAGATAGGCTGATAGTTGTAAAGAATTATGTTGAAACTCAGCCCAAGAGAATGAAAGAGGCATATGCATCTCTGGCCTTTGATGCTCTGATTCAAAAGTGGCCGTGCTCACCTAAGTAATCTTAAGCAACCTATGTCCTGCTCGATTCCGCCCCGGATCTCCAAATTCAAATAATGACCTGCTTATGAACTGAGGCCTAAATATTTGGTGGGTATTGTGTTTAAACAAAGTTATTATTTGTAGGCCTTGTTTACCGCCCACAAGTAATTGGCATTAGATATGTAATTGGAATATTTTTTAAGGATACGAGCAATATGCCTTTTGAGCCTCTTAATGGGCAATTAGCTCCCCTGATTGCCACATTTTTGTGGAGCCTTGGAATGGGGCTGCTCTCTTACTATCTAGTCTATAAGACCAGAATATTCAATCACCTCATTGAAGTCCCACTTGTACCGCCATTTTTAACATTGCCAGCAGTCATGTTTGCATTCCTAATGGGCTTTATGTCCTCAGATGCATGGCAGAATTATTCTTATGCAAGAACAGCACTCATCAATGAGTCTGTAGCAATCACCCGCATTTTAAAAATTCCTGTTGGTACGCCAGAGCTACAAAACAGCATCAAGCTCTATTTGCGTGATGGTGCAAATCTCCCAAAAGCAATGAATCTAAGCTGGAAGCAGTCTAATTTATTCCTTGTGAAGAGAACAAGGCATGATCCAAGCTAGTGACAAACCGATTTAGCGTGAATACTCTGATACCATCAATATCTTAGAATCTTCATTGGGGCGGCTATGTCTATCCTAAAAGCAGTAATAGTATTGGCTTTACTAATGCCTTTGTTGGGAGGGGCTCAGACTCCTTCTTCTGTCGAATTAAATAAAACGAAACCACTCCCTAGCGCCTTTGTAGCAGCCGATATAAATAAGGATGGACAGATCTCACGTGAGGAGGCGCAGAAAGCGAAGATCCCCAATCTGAGTTTCGATGCTGCTGATAAAGACAAAAATGGAAGATTAAACCTGAGTGAATGGACTCTACTTAAGTTTTAGTCGCTGAATTGCTCAGCACTGCAGAGCAAACAGGCATGGGGCTTGAAAAAGGCATCCTTCGCGATAGTTAAATACGCCTCGGACAACCAAGAAACACGAAACCATCTTCGAATAGTTTTTTTATTTAGGCCAAGCAGCTATCTCGGATCTGTGATTAGCTCATCAATAGAGTAGAGTTTAGCAAATTCACTCGCCTATAAAAGTCAGGAGATTTGCAATGAAATGGCTATTTAGCATCTGTGCCTTCGCTTGTTTAAACTCTGCAACAGCTCAAACAATGACTCCTATTCTGATAGAGGCTGATGTTGGTAGAGAGACGGGAGTATTTTCAAAATCCCCGGTTATTCAAAGAGCAATTTTGCTTAAACCTTCAGTTCCATCAGATACGGCATTGCTGTTTTATCGCGGCTGGTCCGGCATTGCCAATATTAAATCAGAAAACGATTGGAAAAGAAATCGTAGATTCAAACACGAAGTGCAACACGGTTTAAAGATTGCATAAATACTTCATTTGGGGTTTTAAATCCCAAGCGCTTTCTAGGTCGGTTATTTAATTTGTCTTGGATCATTCTAAGCTCCTCGTCAGTCACAGTTGATAACAGTCTTTTCTTGGGGATGTATTGCCTCAGTAAGCCATTGAAGTTTTCGTTTGATCCGCGTTGCCAACTAGCAAAAGGATCAGCAAAGTAAGTAGTGGATTTGAGGGCAGTATCAATTCTGCTGTGCTCGGCAAATTCCTTCCCATTGTCAAAAGTCATGGTTTTAACTAGCGGGGCTAAGGGACTCAGTTTGTTAATGATCACTGCACTCACTAAATCCGAGGTTTTGTTGATGACTTTGGCGATGACAGCATAGCCACTCTTACGCTCTACCATCGTCACTACGGCTTGCTTGTGATGGGCTCCAATGACGGTATCGCCTTCCCAGTGACCGATTTGGGATCTGGTCTCAATATGGACTGGACGCTCACTAATGGGTCTTCTGCCGATGATCTGGCCTCTACGCTCACGGCCACTGGCATAGCGTTTCTTACGCTTCTTTTGGCAGCGTAGCTGCTGATACAGGCTCCCGCCAGCCGCTTTATCAGCGTAGACATGGCGGTAGATGGTCTCATGGCTAATACCGACCTGATTGGCAATTTGCACGGGGCTCCACTGCTCTAAGAGGCAATCCACTGCCTTGCCCCAGTCGGTAGCAGTAATCTGGGTAGCGTTGCGAGAGCCCAAAGAACGCTCTTCTGCCAACAGGCAGGCTTGTTTGGGACGGTAACCCTTGAGCCCGGTATTGCGCGCGAGCTCCCGGCTAATGGTCGACTTATGCCGATTCAGAAGCTGGGCTATCTGGCTTTGGGTTTTTCCGTCTTTCATAAGGATATAAATCTGATATCGTTCAGTTTGGCTAAGGTGTTGATAGATCATGGCTACTTTGACTTGCAGGTCTAGAAGCTTTGGATACTAAAACATCCTTAGCCTTCCTACCTAGTTGTTCAAAGTTGCACTTCGTAGTTGAATTCACTAATCTAAATTACTTACAAAACAATACTGATTTATTTGCCCAAGCAGGGATAGCCCTTGTTGTGATGGATTGCCCAAGTGATGAAAATAAAGTTGCCCCAGGAAATACTCCGCTGGCTTGTAACGATGACTATCGTTCTTCCATAAAGCATGCCGATGATGTTAGAAAAATAATGGCCGTTTTAAAAGAAAAATATGGAATTACCAAGTTTTTTATCATGGGCCACAGCTATGGAACCATCTCATCAAAATGGCTCGCTAAAAATTTAGGAAATGAAATTCAAGGTAGTATCCATTCGGCTGCTAAAACGGTAGCAAGCCCTCGTATGCGTGTCTATGGCTACTCTGCTGAGTCATTTGATATGAGCTCATTAAAAGCTCCAGCTCTTAATATCCATCATGGTGATGATCAATGTATCTATACACCATACTTAACCGTCTTAGCGTACTCAAAAAATAATTTAATAACAGTAAAAGGGGGCATCCCCAATGGTGATGTATGCGGCGGCGGACACCATCATTCTTTTGAGGGTCGGGAGGAGGTTTCTTCAAAGGCAATTATTCAGTGGATAAAAACTGGCCAAGTTCAATCTAATGTTGGGGAATAGTCCTCTTAAGGATTGACTGCCTTCAGCTATAGTCGATTCCGTCCCGAGTCACCAAACTCAAATAATGCCCTGCCATATGCGGGGCATTTGCTTTTGGCCTAGCGGATAAGGCGCTATCAGCCTGGGATATCCCCATTAAGAGCTGTCCTTTTCAAGGGCAATTTTATGTGAGGAAGACTACTATCATTCTTTGCGCATGAGTGTCGATTTAGACGACATTATCTGTGATCTTTAGTACCATCTAGTTCATGGAGTTAGCCAATCAAATCTTTTTTATTGCCTTTTCGCTAATTGGTCTGGGCTTATTCTTAAGCGCCCTATATCAATGTCGCGCCAATGGTGCCAGCGGATACAGCCTCTATTGGCCCTTGAGTGTGGGGATGTTCTCCCTTTCTTCTTTTAGCTTTGGTATTGCTCTGTGGACGCATCCGTTTTTTCTCACAATAGCAAATACCTCATTCATTGTTTCAGTTTTTCTCCTCATATTCTTATATCGCTCCTGGAATCAAAAGCCATTTACCAAGATTCAAACTTTGTTTTTGTGGCTCATCCCAGTTTTCATTTTCCTTTTCTATGACTACTTAAGGGTGATGCCAGGCACATTCAAGCATCGTGTTGCCTTAATCACGATTACTCAAGAGATTTTATTGATATGGCAAATCTGGGAGCTGAGAAAGCATTACAAAATTGACCGTACGATAGTGGTAGGGTGGCTAATTTTTTTAACGGCATTTACTTTAGTGGGGGAGATTTGTAGAACCCTTTGGGTATTGTTTGGAAGCACGCAAACCAATTTCTTTTTATATGCCCAAGATGCCTTAGCCATGACTCTTTTGTGGATAGGTTATGGCAGTACGATATTAGTTTATGTGGCACTCGGCAGTTTTTATTTAGAAAAACAGATTAGAAAAGAAAATCAAATTGCCAATACCTTAAAAAGCACAAAAGAAGAGAATGAACGAATTACTGAGCTCCTAAAAGAAAAAGAGCGACTGATCTACGGTCTATTAAAGGCCAATAAAACTGCGGCTACTGGCGCCTTATCGGCATCGATCGCTCACGAACTCAATCAGCCCCTAGGCGCATCAAACCTGAATATCCAATTTCTTAAAATGAAATTAGAAAAGGGCGTACTTAACCCAGAGCTGGGTAAAGAGGTTTTAGATTCTCTAGAGGAAGATAACAAGAGAGCAGCGACGATCGTTAAATCACTCAGGTCAATATTTAACGACAGTAATGCGAGTGCTGAAGAGGTCCCGGTGAGCGAGCTCATTACTAAAGTATTGGATATTGTTACGCCTGAGCTAAGGTCCAAAAATATACAAATTCAACTTCGAGTCGATAATGATTTAAGAATGAAGGTTAATTCAGCTGAAATAGAGCAGGTGATATTAAATCTGCTGAATAACGCAGGACAGTCTTTGGCTAACTCAGGAACGCTCCAGCGACGAATTACGATTGAGGCCATAAAAGTCGGTCGGTCAATTCGCTTAAGTATTACGGACAATGGTACGGGCGTTCCAATTGAGTTTAAGCCCCAGTTATTTGAATTGCTTAGCACTACCAAACAAACTGGGATGGGCTTGGGCTTATGGCTTTGTAAGTACATTGTTAGTCGATATGGCGGCTCTATTCATTACGAAGATGCGATTGGTGGCGGTGCTCGATTTATAGTCGAGCTTCCTTCGGCGGGCTAGGAGAAGGCAGGCTATCGTGCTATGTTTTATGTAGAATAAATGCATGACAAATCTTAATCGGCTCCCTACAGACCTGCCCATTCCCCAAGAGGATGGATCGACCAATCATTTGAAGGGAATGAAACTGCCCCATGTTGCTTTAAATGCCACCAATGGTAAGACCATTCATCTTGGAGACATTAAAGGGAAGTTAGTTATCTACTGCTATCCAATGACAGGGCAACCCAATGTAGCGCTACCAGATGGCTGGGATCAAATTCCGGGGGCAAGGGGTTGTACCCCCCAAAGCTGTTCATTTAGAGATCACTATCAAGAACTTCAAGCATTGGGTGCACAAGTCGTGGGCTTGAGTGTTCAGTCTACGGAATATCAAAAAGAGATGGCTGACAGGCTGCATCTGCCATTTCCCGTTATCAGTGATGCAAACTATCAATTTCAGAAGGCATTGAATATGCCCACTTTTGAAGCAGCAGGGATGACTTTACTCAAGCGAGTCACGCTGATTGCCAATAATGGCGTAATCGAGGCAGTTCACTATCCCATCTTCCCAAGTGATAGCGATCCAGCCTGGGTTATTGATTATCTAAAAACCCATTCAGTTATTTAGTCTGTCCCTCAGTCGATGGATTACTAGCCTCTAGTGAGTGCCCGTATTGCATTAATGTGTTTCTCGGATGTCCCGTAGCAATCTAAAAGAGCTTGCTGTTGCCCCATTTCAAATTCAGTAAATGTAAATGCGGGTCCGACAACGCAGCTGACCAAACAAAAATCAGCTGCTCGCACCGGTTTTGCTGCAAACCAAGTGCCCGCAGGGATCGTGACCTGAAATTGCATGGAATTAAGGCCAATCTGAACGGTGGTGAGAGCGTTCTGCGCATCAAAATAATAGATGGCGATATCGCAACCCAAATGAAAGAACCAGGTTTCATCGGACTGAATGCGATGCCATGCCGAAAAATCATTCCCTGATAGAAGGTAGTAAATGCTGGAATAGGCATTTTTAGTACTGCCATTGGCCTCCCTTACAAGGGAGCTTGCCCGATGTATTTCCCGGTAGAAGCCTCCTTCTGGATGGGGCTCCAGTTGGAGCGACTCAATCACTGTATTGATGTCTTGCATAAAAGGGCGCCTTTTTTATATACACAATTCGATAAAAGTACGATAAACTATTTATAAGCAGGAGAGTGAGGCTATGCCTCCACCGAAGGCGCAAACTCCCATGAACGCTCAGGTATCCAACCGGAAGGTACTGCTTATCCTAAATAGCCGTCTGGAGAGTCGCCATGATGTGGCGCACCGAAGGAGCAAATACTAAGCTGGGCTTAGTGTGAATCTCTCAGGTATCAGGGACAGGGGGAGCGGCAAGCATGCAATCAGTCCGTCTGATGGATGCCGCTATTAGGAGCCCCGCAATGACAGTCTATTCCGGTTAATTCAGTGAATGTTTTGAGTACATTGGCCTTTAATGCGGCCACCACCCTAACCCACTGAATGAAAGAAATTCCCATGTCGAATCAATATGCACACGAAGCCCCTTATCACCCAGGTTATGAGGACGCCTCATTTAAAAACGAAGTATCCCCACAAATTGCCGAGCTAATGGAGTACCGCAAGATGAATGCCCGGCACCTGCAGTTTTCTAATACCATTGTGCAATTCTGCAAGTCTGATTTAAACCACCGCGCCCAGCAAAGGCCGGCAAGAGGCTAGGCAAAGCATTCGTAGAGACTGAATTACAAACCACCTGCGGGTGGTTTTTTCATGTCGATGTACTATAGCAATTCATTATTCCTTAGGGCAAAGCATGCTTATTGTCACCACATTGATTGCCTGTATTTTGGCGGCACTCTTTCTGCGTCTATCGTTTGGTGTTATTCGTTTGCGGCGATACCATAAAGTAGGTTTGGGTAACGGTGGTGTTGACGATTTGGAGCGCGCCATTCGTGCCCAAGCGAACTTTGCTGAATACGTGCCGATCGCATTAATACTCATGGCTTGCCTTGAACTCAATGGCGCGCCGCTGTGGCTTATTGCCATTCTTGGCATTGGCTTGGTGGCTGGCCGAGTGATTCATGCCAAAGGAATTAATCAACCACCACCACACTTTAGTAATCGCGTCATCGGCATGAAATTCACGATCACGACTTTAATTATGCTGGTGGTATTCAATCTCGCCTGGTTGCTGTTGCAGCTCTGGTCATAGGAAGATATATGCAAGCGAAGTGCCGTTACATTGCTATAGCTTGCTGTGTCGCACTCTCACTTTTATATGGATGTGCCACCACCAACTATGGCGATAAGCAATTTAATCTCAGCATGGCCAGCTCAGGCAAAGACGTCATGTGGGTGCCAACCAAAGTTGAGATGGCCGATCAAATGCTCTCCCTTGCTCAAGTACGCAAAAGCGATCTGGTATATGACTTAGGTTCAGGTGATGGCGTCATTCCGATTGAGGCAGCCAAAAAATACCAGGTACGCGCAGTCGGGATTGAGTACAACCCCGACTTAGTCAAGCTATCCCAGCGCAATGCAGAACGGGCTAAAGTCCAAAGCCTAGTGACATTTAAGCAGGGCGATATTTTTGTGGAAGACTTTTCACAAGCCACTGTGCTGACTTTATACCTCGGCGAAAACCTCAACACTAAGCTCATGCCGACCATTTTAAAAATGCAAGCGGGTACGCGGGTGGTATCCAACACATTTCGAATGGACGGGTGGGTAGCAGATCAGGAAGTACGTATTCCCAATGGAGAAATGGCCTACCTTTGGATTGTCCCGGCCCATGTTGACGGCAGCTGGCAATGGAATGGCCCATCTGGGCTAAGCAATCTTCGCCTTGTGCTTCGTCAAAAGAAGCAATTCGTAGATGGAACGTTGTATCAGGGTAACAAGCGACTAGCGCACTTTGAAGATGGCCGCATCCGAGGATCAGATCTGGAGTTTGCTTTTGCTTACCAAAATACAAATTATGTTTTTAAGGGCAAGATCAATGGATCAAGCATGATGGGCATGCTCAACAATAATCCCGCATTGGCTATTAGCGCGCGGCGCTAAAGATAGGCCTATAGAAAAGCCATCCGCCACTAATCATGTTTAACTTTACCCAATTAAATCTGCCGATTATTCAGGCCCCGATGGCCGGCGGAATTACGACGCCCCAATTGGTTGCGGCAGTAGCAAATCAAGGCGGCGTTGGCAGCTTTGGTTTTGCTTATAGTGCGCCAGAAAAGATTCATGCGGACTTGGTTGCGGCACAGTCACTAACCAGTGGACCCATTAACGCTAATTTTTTTATATTCAGTCCAGTTTGCCTGCCAGGCGACCAGATGCAAAAAAATGCCATACAGGCTTTGCGTTCGCTGGACGTTGACGGATTTCAGTCGCTCACCATTCCAGCAGAGCCCTTCTATCCCAATCTGATGGAGCAGCTAGAACCCATTTGGAATGCTCGACCAGCAATCCTCAGTTTTCATTTTGGTCTGCCACCGGAGGGTGTTATTGAAAAAGCTCATGCACTGGGGATTGCGGTCGGCATCAGCGCCACCAGCCTTGAGGAAGCCTTAGCCATCGAGTCCGCTCATGCCGATTTTATTGTCGCCCAGGGAATCGAAGCCGGCGGGCACCGAGGGCAGTTTAATTTACAAGCTAAAGATGAGGCCCTGAGCACCTTGGCGCTTACGGCTCAGTTAGCTAAGCATTGCCACATTCCAATTGTTGCAGCGGGCGGCATCATGAATGGCGCCGATATACATACAGCACTTGCTAATGGTGCGCAGGCAGCCCAAATGGGAACGGCATTTTTATGTTGCGATGAGTCAGGGACCCCGCCCAGTTACCGCCACTATTTATTGCACAAACAAGACAGGCCAACGACGCTAACAAAAGCTTTTTCTGGAAGGCTTGCGCGCGGCCTAGAAAACACCTTCACACGTACTATGCAAACCCAAACTACATTGCCGTTTCCGATCCAAAACACCCTGACAGGGCCGCTACGGCAGTGGGCTAGCGCACAGAACAATGCCGAGTACCAGAGTCTTTGGGCGGGTGCAGCGTATGCACAGGTTCGGAATATGACAATACAAGACTTGATGCAGCAATTGCGCAATGAGATCGAAGCACAACATTAAAACTCAAATGCATAAAACATGAAAAAGATTATTGGATTACGCCATGCCGATGAGCAGCATTGGGTGGGCGAACAATTGAGTCCATTTTTAATGCTGGATTATGCGAGTCCAGCCACATTTCCCCCAGGCGCTAATGCAAAGGGCGTGGGCCCGCATTCGCACCGCGGGTTTGAGACGGTGACGATTGTCTTTGATGGGGAGCTTTGGCACAAAGACTCGGCAGGTAATAGCGGCCAGTTTGGCGGGCTCGAATGATTTAGAAGCTAGCGGCTAAGCCAATCGAGGTGCCGCGCACGTTTTGCCCAAATTGATACCGAAACACAATTCGCACGCGACTAAAGAGGGGCTCTGATTGGCTGCGATCAAACTCGATGCCGCCACCTAGCGATGACAAGGAATTAAAACCGAGTGCACCACGCAGATCGCCCAAAAACTCCGTGTGTGCTGCTTCCATGACGGCACGAATCGGCATCGAAAAAAAACTCAGTGGCGTTGGCACTCGATTGCGAGCCCACAAGCTTAGGCTTTGGGAATTGGCTGAGCCCTGAACTGCTTTTGAGGTATCAAAGGTATTCATTTCAATATTGGTATAGCGTAATTCAATATCAATTTCACGCTCCACCTTGTAATTTTCATAGTCCAGCATTAATGAACCACCAAGACCATAAGTATTCATGCGCCCATTCTTTAAGAACTGCAGATCAGCGCCCGTTTGATTTTCAATCACGCGAGATGCAATCGAAAGATCACTTTCTAAATGACCCAACATAACATTGGCAATCGGTCTGATGCGCAGTTCGTTGGTGAGTGGAAAATCCCAGCCGACACCACCAGTACCCGTGATGCTATTCCAATGCACGGGAACATCAACGCTAGTATTGCCGACGGTCCCGATAAAATTGGGGTTGTATCGATTAACTGCGAGAGTGCCTTCGAGATAAAGTGGCACATTTCTACTCAGGCGATCTCCGCCACCCAAGGAAATCATTTGTAAGTTGGGGTTGTTGCCACTGCGATCGGTAATAGATAAGGATCCAGTGGTGACATCGGGCGTTAAAGAATAACCAGTGATCACCATAAAGGCATCTGCCCGTTTTTTTAAAAAGGAATTCAGGGCATCTGTGCCTTGTGCGTGCGCACCCGCAATCCATGTTCCCCACACCACGATGAGGCAAATCAGTTGGCTTCGAAAAAGGTGTGACATCGTTTGGCGGTCAGCAGGCTGGGCGAAAGGTTATGCGCTTAAACGGGGCGAATAATGAACCCACAAGATCCCTGAAATTATAAGGTGGCAAGGCCACATGGCAAGCCGTTATCATAGGTCTGTGAATAACTTTCTTGATCCCGCCATTCTCTTTTTTGTGTTTGGTGCTTTTGCTGGCCTGATTAAGTCCAATTTAGAGATTCCGCAACCCATTGCGCGATTTTTGTCGCTGTATTTGTTAATGGCCTTAGGGCTAAAGGGCGGCTTTGCGTTGCAGAAGTCGGGCTTCACTCAGGAGATTGGTTTAGCGCTGGGCCTCGCTATCTTTTTGGCCATCATCATTCCAATCATTGCCTATGCCTTACTCCGAACCCGGCTAAACAATTATGACTCCGCCGCTATCGCAGCAACCTATGGCTCGGTCAGTGCAGTTACCTTTATTACAGCAACCCAATTTTTGAGCAATCAAGATATTCCTTACGGTGGTCATATGGCGGCGGCGATGGCGCTAATGGAATCACCCGCCATTATTTTGGCCATTGTATTGGCTAACAAAGCCCGCGTCAGTAGTACTAGCAAGGCGCAATCCATGGGTTTATCCAAGGTATTGCATGAATCATTTACCGATGGCGCGCAACTTTTATTGCTCGGATCAATGGCGGTTGGCATGCTTAGCGGCGAGGATGGCCAGCGGATCATGGCGCCATTTTCAATTGATTTATTTAAGGGAATGCTGGCCTTCTTCCTGTTGGATATGGGGCTGATGGCAGCAAAAAATTTCAGCGGCATTAAAGGCAAGCCGCTGATCGTGGTGATTTATGCGCTGCTTGCGCCCTTAGTGCACGCGGGCATTGCTTTGCTGCTGTGCACCCTATTGCAATTGCCCTTGGGAGATACGATTCTATTAATGGTGCTTGCGGCTAGTGCATCGTACATTGCAGTGCCAGCCGTATTGCGCCATGCCTTGCCCGAAGTCAATCCAGCCCTCTATATGGGCATGTCCTTGGGCATCACCTTCCCCTTTAACATCATTATCGGCATACCACTGTATTCATTTGTAGCACAACTGTTGCGATAACGCCGTATTCATACTTTGCCGTAACTACTTGGTATAGTGTGTTGATCCACTAACAAAAGGACTGATATGACCCACCACGAAAAACTCATTGCTGCATTTGAGGCTTATAAAGAAGAGAACTCCAAATTTCAGGAAAAGGGCGTGAAAGCATCTGCTGCCCGCGCACGTAAAGCACTTCAGGAAATTGCTGGGTCATGCAAAGAGCGCCGCAAAGAAATTACGGCAGAAAAAGAAATGCTTGAGGGCAAAAAAGGCGAAGGCATGTCACAAGATGCTGCTCGCCATGCGCACGTTCGTAGGTAACTAATCCGCACCTAATTGGTGCTATTTCAAGAGGGCGACTGGTTTTGGTGTATTAATATGTAAATGAAGTCGATTTATTTATTTTTACCCTCCATAAGCATTCTTTGGCCACCCCTTAGGGTGGCTTTTTCTTTGCGGTGCAGCTTATTTCATTGCCGTTGGTGTTGGATTGGCTGATACTTCCATGGATAATTTAACTGCGCGCTTGGCCATTTCTTCAAATGAGGCGATCGAGCCCGAGCCGGTTCTAAAGGTTTCGCCCTGCAAGGTAATCACACCGCCACCAATAAAGTCCTTAGTTTGGCTATCCGTAATTTTGCTTTCGATGACCAGTGCAGGTGTTTTGGAGTTGACGCCGGAGGCATAGGCTGCTGCATTTGTAGCAAGACCAATTGGCGTAAAGTTCCACGGTTTTAGGCCATCCGCAGAAACTTCAGCGCCGGTAATGCCGACGGATACGCGGGCTACTCCAGGACCGGGTTGCGTGACGATCTTTATGCCGCGACGACCTTCAACCGCCTCACGCATCGACATTTCTAGGGCGCGTTTTGTCTGAGCAACCACTGCAGGGGTAATCTCACTCGTAAACTGGGTTTGATTCAAATATATGGGATCCAAGATAACAGCGGTGTAGGTATTGGGATTAATGCCCGCCTTGCGATAGCGCCAAATGCGCGCTCCATCAGGAGTATTCGGAACGGGCTGTAATAAGCGATAGTTTGGTAAAAAACCGGACTCTGGAATGACGGTCGTAGCCATAATTTTGGGGCCACTGCTGCAGGCCACCAAAGTGCCTACTAGGGGTGCCATTACGAGGAGTGCAACCAATGTTCTGCGATTCATAAAGAGATCTTTTTGAGCCTGTGATTATTGAGGTAAATTCATTCTAAGGCCAATTTGACAAAAGCAACTAAATTGTAAGTATACCAAGAATAGAAAAGATTGATAAAAGGAAGAAATATGACAAAAAGTGATCGATTTGAAAAAGGCATGGTGGTGCGCCGGAAGGTATTGGGAGATGCTTACGTAGACCAAGCAATGCAGAAGGCAGATGATTTTTCAATGCCACTGCAGGATTTTGTGACTGAAAATGCCTGGGGTACGGTATGGGTTCGAGATGGCTTAACGCTCAAGCAGCGTAGCTTAATTACAGTATCCGCGATCATTGCCATGAACCGACCACACGAACTGAAGTTGCACATACGTGGCGCAATTAATAATGGCGTCACAAAGGAAGAGCTTCGCGAAGTCTTTTTGCACTGCGGCGCTTACTGCGGCGCACCTGCCGTAGTTGATGCGTTTCGCATCGCCCGCGAAGTCTTTGCAGAGGATGCTAAAGCAGCAGGCTAGAACGTGCCCGGATACAAAATATCTTTCGTCACGTCTTGAATATCACGGTGACCCGTAAAGGCCATCGTAATATCAAGCTCTTTGTGAATAATCTCGAGGCATTTTGTAACGCCGGCTTCACCCATGGCGCCCAGGCCGTATAAGAATGGGCGACCGATTAAGGTGCCGCGCGCGCCCAATGCCCAGGCTTTTAAAACATCCTGTCCAGAGCGAATGCCGCCGTCCATCCACACTTCAATATCCTTGCCAACCGTATTGACGATACCGGGCAAGGCCTGAATGCTTGAAATTGCCCCATCCAGTTGACGACCGCCATGGTTCGAGACGATGAGCGCATCCGCGCCGGAGTCTGCAGCGAGGCGTGCATCGCCCTCATCTAATATTCCTTTAATGATGAGCTTGCCGCCCCAGCGTTTTTTGATCCATTCGACATCACCCCAATTGAGACCCGGATCAAACTGCTCGGCAGTCCACGAAGACAAGGACGACATATTGCCTACGCCAGTAGCGTGACCCACAATATTGCGAAAGGTTCTGCGCTGCGTCATAGCCATGCCAAGACACCAACGGGGCTTGGTCATCATATTAATAATGTTGGGAATGGTTAGTTTGGGAGGAGCGCTCAAACCATTTTTTAGATCTTTATGGCGCTGCCCCAGAATTTGTAAATCCAAGGTGAGAACAAGGGCGGAGCATTTGGCAGCGCGAGCACGCTCGATTAAGCGCTCAATGAAGCCGCGGTCTTTCATGACGTAGAGCTGAAACCAAAATGGTTTTGTGGTGTGCTCGGCAACATCTTCAATCGAGCAAATACTCATTGTTGATAAGCAGAAAGGCACGCCAAACTTTTCAGCTGCTTTGGCTGCCAGAATTTCGCCATCGGCATATTGCATGCCGGTTAGTCCAGTTGGCGCTAAGGCGACAGGCATCGCCACCTCTTCACCGATCATGGTTGTTTTTGTGGTGCGGTTTACCATGTTGACAGCAACGCGCTGGCGCAACTTAATTTTCTGAAAATCCGATTCATTGGCGCGGTAGGTGGATTCTGTCCACGAGCCCGAATCCGCATAGTCATAAAACATCTTGGGCGTGCGTTTTTGGTGCAGTACGCGCAAGTCTTCAATATTAGTAATAACAGGCATGAATAATCCTTATTAATTCAACTCTCAATGACAGCATTGTATGGGCACTAGTCTAGCCCTGAATATCGTTATGGGCAAAGCGTAGTTACCCTTGGGGATCAGGTGCTGGGTAGCATGCTAAACAAGGATAACCGCATCGCCTGATTGCGAATCGGCACCAAGGCCTGGTATTCCGGACTGGCGGCCCAGCGCTGGGCATCGATTGCAGCGGGAAACTCGATTTGTACGTAAGCAGAGAATGACTTGCATTCAAGTTCATTCCAAAAAACGTCGCCACGTACCCCGCGTTGTGTAATGCGCCCGCCATATTGTTCGACCGTAGCACCAACCTGCTTGCGGTATTCTTCAAACGCCGATGGGTCCTGTAGTTCGATTAAGCCAAGCACCTGCACTGCCATTAAATTGCTCCGGTTCTAGTATTGCTCTGCATGAAAGTGGAATAGGTATAGTACTGAATACACATAAGGGAATCCAGTGAAGAGTGATACCAAGGGCATGTTGATCGGGTTTGGTGGCATTGCCATCTTTAGCTTGACCTTGCCGGTGAGCAAAATAGCAGTGCAAGTCCTTGACCCTTATTTCATTGTGTTTGGAAGGGCGGCTCTAGCGGGATTGGCTGCCCTGGCATACCTTGTTGTGATTCGAGCACCCCTGCCTGGCCGTGCCACCCTGCCCGGATTTGCTTGGATTGCGCTAGGCGCAGTTTTTGGATTTCCTTTGTTTATTACGATTGCCATGATGCAAGGCCCTTCGTCCAATGGCGCAGTGATCTTGGGCATCTTGCCTTTGGTCACTACCGTGCTGGGCGCCCTGCGTTTTAAAGAGCGACCATCCATTGGGTTTTGGCTGAGCTCACTCGTTGGCACGGGATTGGTCTTGCTCTATGCCTTGATGCAGGGCGCCGGACAGTTTTCTTTTTTCGATGGCTTGCTGATGGCTGCCTGTGTTTGCGCTGCAGTCGGTTATGTCGAGGGCGCCAAGCTTTCCGCCATCATGAAACCCAAAATCGTCATCTCATGGGCACTGGTTTTTTCGCTGCCAATCAGCTTACTTTTCAGCGCCCTGAGCTACCAGACAGACTACATCTATGCAGGCCTTGATATTTGGCTCAGCTTTGCCTATCTGGGTATTTTTTCCATGTTTGTGGGCTTCTTTTTTTGGTACGAGGGCCTGCGCATTGGCGGCATTGCCCGCGTTAGCCAAGTTCAGCTACTTCAGCCCTTTTGCACCCTGCTGGCATCCAGCGTCCTATTGAGCGAGCCCCTGACCCTACTTAATTTGGTGTTTGCTGCGCTAGTTGTTTCAACCGTCATGGTAGGCAAGCGCATGCTAATTAAGGTGCCCGAGCCAACACCGCCGCTGTAAGTGGCTATTTTTAGGGGGCCATTAATCTGAGGTAGATTTACCATTTTTATTGGATAATCTTGGGCTAAACCAATAAAAAGTGAGACACACACAATGTTGAAATTAGATGCACACGCCTCAGGACGCCATTTTTTACATATTCCTGGCCCAAGCCCAGTTCCTTCTCGTGTTCTGCGCGCCATCAGCTATCAAACCATCGATCACCGTGGCCCCGAGTTTGGCCAGCTTGGACTCAAGCTGCTCGAGGACATTAAGCGTATTTTTAAAACCAAACACCCTGTGATTATTTATTCCTCATCGGGAACGGGAGCATGGGAAGCGGCTTTAGTAAACACCCTCTCGGCTGGCGATCATGTATTGATGTATGAAACCGGTCAGTTTGCAACCCTGTGGAAACACATGGCTGACAAGCTGGGTATTCATGCTGAGTTCTTGGGTAAACCCGGGATTGAAGGCTGGCGGCGGGGCGTTGATACAAAGCTAATTGAAGAGCGCCTCAAAAAAGATACCGAGCACAAAATTAAAGCGGTCTGTGTAGTGCACAACGAAACCTCCACTGGCATTACTTCGAATATTGCTGCTGTGCGTAAAGCAATGGATGATGCCAAACATCCTGCATTGCTGATAGTCGATACCATTTCCGGCCTAGCGTCAGCAGACTATTGCCACGATGCCTGGGGCGTCGACGTGACGGTCAGCGGATCGCAAAAAGGCTTAATGCTGCCACCCGGCTTAGGTTTCAATGCCCTATCACCCAAAGCGCTCGAAGCCAATAAAAAGGCAACACTACCAAAGGCCTTTTGGGCTTGGGATGAGATCCTGGTTTCCAATAAAACCGGGTACTGGCCAACCACACCGTCGACAAACTTGCTCTATGGCTTGCATGAAGCCATTGCGATGATTGAGTCAGAGGGCATGGATGCGGTATTTGCGCGCCACCAGCGCTTGGCCAAAGCCTGCAGAGCCGCAGTGACTGCTTGGGGTCTCGAAATTCTGTGCCAAGAGCCAGAGGTGTATTCACCTGTATTGACGGGTGTCATGTTGCCCGAGGGCTTTGATGCAGACGCATTGCGTAAGCTCATTCAGGAGCGCTACAACTTGTCCTTAGGCACTGGCCTTGGCAAGCTAAAAGGCCGCGCATTTCGGATTGGTCATTTGGGTGATTGCAATGAACTCAGTCTCCTGGCTGCATTGAGTGGCTGCGAAATGGGTATGACTGCATTTGGTATTCCACTCAAGGGCAGCGGCGTTTTGGCTGCACAAGAGTTGCTGCGCTAAACACCATTAACGTCCTTGTGAAAAAGCCGCCAAATACCAAGGCGGCTTTTTTATTTCCACAAGACGGGACTGCTTTGCTAGCTTAGTCTCAAAAGCGTGGATTATGCAGGCGCAACAACTGGCACGCGCTTGCTTAGCTCGCGGCGCACTTTATCTTTGATTTTGGGCTTGGTTGCTGATTCCATTAATTTAGTCAGTTGAGCCACATTAAGTGGTCCCAGGCGCGCTTTGCCTGTTTTGGTGAGCATGGGATCGTTCTTGCGATTGCGCTGATTTTGACCTGCGGCCATAGGAAATCCTTATAAAGATTCAATGGCGCAAGGGGGGAAGTCATTTCGCCCAGTTAACCCCCCAATTAGGGCACAAAATAGTGATTCGATTCAGAATAACAGCATTTTTTTGCTAAAAAATGTATATTTTCTGAAATCTGCTATAAATATTTGTAGTATTGACGAAGTAGTAGCAGTGCAGCACCCCAATTTTGACTAGAACAACGTAAAGCAAAGGAAGATCATGTCACCACACGAAACCATTATCGCTGCGTATGAAACTTATCTGGCTGAAAATGAAAAGTTCAAAGTAAAGGGAGTTAAGGCATCTGCTGCTCGCGCGCGCAAAGCCCTGCAAGACATTGCCACCGCATGCAAAGAGCGCCGCAAAGAAATCTCTGCGGAAAAAGAAGCGCTGACCTAAAGTGCAAGTGCCGCACCTTGTGCGAATCACGCTGATTGGCATGAGCACGGTGCGGCGTTTTATTAATCTTGGAATAACGCTGCTGATTGGTCTTCAGCTATCAGCATGCGCAACCATCTATACCGATGCGTCGGATGCCAACAAAGTAACGTTTTTAAATTCGACCAATGAGTCACGTGCGGACTTGCAAAGTAAAGCACAGGCTTACTGTATGCAGTACGGTAAAAAGGCGGTGTACCGAGAGACAGATAGCGGAGTGGTTACCGTCTTTGACTGCAGACCTTAGCTAGCCTGCGAGTTCGGATTGATAGATCAAACCAGCGTGCTCACGCAAGGCATGAAACTCAATGCTTTCCCAGCGCTGCTGCGCGACATCCAGTTCTGATTTGTGCGTTGCTAAAAATACTGCGGCACCAACAACGTCTTCCGCCATGCGGTGAATATTTTCTTGTGTAAATTTTTTAAGAGCAACTGGGTCGGTCGAGCTGACCCAGCGCGCTAAGCTGTAACGGGCCGGCAATAGCCGCACTTCAGCGCCATATTCGCTCTTGAGGCGATGGGCGACTACTTCAAACTGCAGCTGACCAAATGCCCCCAGTAGCATGATGCCGCCGGCCATCGGCCTAAATACTTGAATCGCGCCTTCTTCGCCCAGCTGCATGAGGCCCGTACGCAATTGCTTGGAGCGCAGCGGATCAGCCGACTCAACCAATTTAAAAATCTCCGGCGCAAAAAAAGGCAGGCCGGTAAATTGAAGTTGCTCACCTTCCGTTAGCGTATCGCCTAAGCGAAGTAAGCCATGATTGGGCAGGCCAATGATGTCGCCCGGGAAGGCCTCATCCAGAATGTCGCGCCGCTGCGATAAAAAAGAAAGAGCATTGTTGGTGCGTACTTCTTTGCCGTTGCGGCAAATCTTCAGGCGCATGCCGCGCTGAAAGTGCCCTGAACAAATCCGCAAGAAGGCAACACGATCCCGGTGCGCCGGATCCATATTCGCCTGAATCTTAAAAACCACAGCAGAAAACTTACCCTCAGAAGGCAGTACTTCGCGCTGAATGGCTTTGCGAGAGCCTGGGGGTGGTGCAAGTTCAACTAAGGTGTTCAGAATTTCACGTACGCCAAAGTTATTAATGGCAGAGCCAAAGAACACCGGAGATTGTTTGCCAGCTAAAAATGCCTCTAGATTAAATTCAGGCATGGCGTTTCGAATCAAATCAACCTCGGCGAGGGCCTCCTTTAGATCGGAGCCAAGCCTCTCTTGCAGGGCTGGATCGTGGATATCAATCAGGGTGTCAGAGCTATCGGAGACGCGATCCTCGCCTGCTTTAAAGAGGCGCATCTTAGATTTGGTAATGTCAATCACGCCAGCAAAGGATTTGCCCATGCCCACAGGCCAAGTAAATGGCACTACTTCCATTCCAAGGGCATTTTCAATCTCATCCATTAGCTCAAGCGGCCGCTTGACCTCGCGATCCATCTTGTTAATGAAGGTAATCAGTGGCGTATTGCGGGCGCGGCAGACCTCTAAGAGGCGCAAGGTCTGTGATTCCACGCCGTTGGCCGCATCAATTACCATGAGTGCTGAGTCCACTGCAGTTAATACGCGGTAGGTATCTTCAGAAAAGTCTTGGTGGCCTGGCGTATCAAGCAAGTTAATGATGCAATCGCGGTATTCCATTTGCATCACCGAGCTGGCAACGGAGATGCCACGCTGTTTTTCGATTTCCATCCAGTCCGAGGTCGCGTGGCGACTCGCCTTGCGGGCCTTGACGCTACCCGCAATTTGGATTGCCCCAGCGTACAACAATAGCTTTTCAGTCAGCGTGGTTTTGCCAGCATCTGGGTGGGAGATGATGGCAAAGCTGCGACGACGAAGTACTTCTTGGCCGGGGGATTGGGACTGCTGCGGATCGATGGCTGCTCTACTTAAGGTCTAGATTCTGAAACAATTATAAGCGTCGGTGTTTACTGACCCTGCTAGAAGCGCTCTTCTGGACGTAAAAATCGCCACTGACCAGCAGGCAGCGGGCCCAGGGAAATTCGGCCCATACGCACGCGTTTTAAGCCCAAGACCCGAAGGCCAACCAGTTCACACATTCTGCGGATTTGGCGTTTGCGGCCCTCACGCAACACAAAGCGTAATTGATCTTCATTCTGCCAACTGACCTTGGCAGGTTTGAGCTCTTGATCATCGAGGATCAGTCCGTGGCGGAGCAAATCCAGATCATCAAACGACAGCTTGCCTTCCACCCGCACTAAGTATTCTTTTTCAATGGGACTATTTTCACCAATCAAGAGTTTGGCGATGCGCCCATCCTGCGTTAAGACCAGCATGCCAGTGGAGTCGATGTCCAGCCGACCTGCCGGCGCCAAACCTTTGGTATTAAAGTGCCTAGTATGTTTAGAGTCGCCCGCATAAAAGTTTTCGGGGGTAATGAGCGAGGCCGCCGGCTGGTACTCTTGATCATCATCCCGGTGGGAGATAAAGCCAACGGGCTTATTGAGGATGACGGTAACGCGGGCAGCTTGCTGTTTCTGGGCATCCAAGCGCAATTCAATTTTTTGGCTACGGTATGCGCGTGAGCCAAGTTCAGATACCACCTTGCCATCCACTGTAACCAGGCCTTGCTCAATATAGGAGTCAGCCTCGCGGCGCGAGCACAGGCCGAGTTCGGAAAGCAGTTTAGAGACGCGAAATTGTTCCATCACGCTATTATGAATTACCCAGCGCCTTGCTAAACTGAATTCCGAATGAATGCACCCAAAATACAGCCCAAACCCAAGGCAAGCCCAATAAGACCGCCTAATGATCGCAAGCCTGTGCTTGATTTGCCAGCGATTCTCTTAATTACGGGGTGCTGCATGATTTGGGGCTATCAGCAAATAGCCATTCAAGCTATTGCAGATGAGGTTTCGTTCTTAATGCAATTGACCATACGCTCCATCATTGCGAGTGTTTGTATTTGGCTCTGGATGAAATTTAAAAAGATCAAGCCATTTCAACGGGATCGAACTTGGATGCCTGGGATACTTGCAGGACTATTATTTTTTGCCGAGTTTGTTTTGCTGTACTCTGCGCTGGAGTACACAAACACATCCCGCGCTATTACGTTTTTGTATATGGCACCATTTATTGTGGCATTAGTGTTGCCCATATTTATTCCGGCAGAGCGTATCAATTGGATGCAAGCCAGTGGCTTGCTGATTGCATTTAGCGGCCTGGCATTCGCATTTCAAGATGGATTTTCGAGGGATGCAACGCATTTCTTGATTGGTGATCTTGCTGTGATTGGGGCTGCAATGGCGTGGGCATTTACAACGATTGTGGTGCGCACTACAGCGCTTGGGCAAATACAGCCAGAGCGAACCTTATTTTTTCAGTTATCTGTGTCATCGATCGCCTTAATTGGGCTTTGCTTTCTACTCGAAGTGCCATTACCAAGTAATTTGTCAGTTAAAGCAATTGCAGCACTATTTTTACAGTCTGTAATTATTGCAGCAGCAAGCTATTTATTTTGGTTTTGGCTTTTACGTCACTACCTTGCAACTAAAGTGTCTGCGTTTAGTTTCTTAACGCCGATGTTTGGCCTGCTCTTTGGATTTTTTCTTGCGGGTGATCCGATTGACGGCACACTGATAGCTGCTTTTATTTCAATTGCAATTGGTATTTATTTAGTCAATCGACGTCAACGCATCTAAATTTAAGAATTAAACAAGATCGGCTCAGTAGGGGCTGACTTTGCCTTTAGGCTGATGCTTAAAGCGCTTATGTACCCAGTAGTACTCTGCAACATGCTGGCGGATCTCGGCTTCGTAGATGGCATTCAGCCTGGCAGTATCGGCAACAGGGTCATCGCTCGGAAAACCATCAATCGGCTTGCTAATGACACAACAGTAGCGCGAACGGTCTGGCAGTAACGTAGTAACCATCATGCACACTTCTGCCTTAGCAATCGCAGCAAGGCGGGATACAGCAGTAATAGTATTGGTCGGAATACCGAAAAAAGGCACAAACACCGAATCACGCAGACCTAAATCCAAGTCCGGCGCAATGATGATGAGATTGCCTTTCCGAATTTCACGAATCAGTGGCAATAAATTGCCCTGACGGTCAATGGCGTTTCCACCGAAACGGTTACGCCAGCGAATGATCCGCTCGTTGAAAAATGGATTTTTCATGCGCTGAAATAGTCCCGAGGTGCGTGGCCAGCCACGCTCTTTTGCAAGCGCGCTAATGACGATGCTGCCTTCGATGCCTGTAAAGTGCATATTCACTAGAATGCGGGGTTTTTTGTCGTGTAAGTCGATAGCAGAGCGAACTTCAATCATGTTGGATACGGCTTGCGCACTGCCTAGCCAAATCACACTTCGCTCAGCAATGCTGCGCCCCAGTAAGTGCCAGTGATCTAGCGCAATTGCATTCACCGCATTCTCGGTTAGCTCTGGAAAGCACAGTCGTAAATTGGTTTTAACAACCCGGTTACGTTTCCCGGGTATGCGCGCCGCAACAGCGCCGAGTCCATATCCAAACAACACCACAAGACGGTAAGGTAGAACCGATAGGAGCACCAAAAAACCGAGCCCCACATAATTAAACGCTGCTTTAATCAAGTTTGGCTTTGTTGTACCGTAGGAGGCTTTGGCTCGTGAGCGATTTAATGTCATCGCTTGGCCCAACGGTCATGCCAAGATCATGGAGTTCACCATCTTCTAGGCGGTATACCCAGCCATGGATGGTGAGGTCTTGACCGCGTGACCAGGCATCTTGGACGATGGTTGTTTCACATACATTAGTAACTTGTTCAATGACATTGAGTTCGCACAGGCGATCTTGGCGTACGTGTTTAGGTAAGACCTCGCCTAAGTAGCGCTCGTGTTTTTGATGCACATCTTTCACATGCCTGAGCCAATTATCCGCCAGGCCTACACGCTTGTCGCCCAGGGCTGCGTGCACGCCAGAGCAGCCATAGTGACCACAGACAATCACATGCTTGACCTTTAAAAGGTCAATGGCAAATTGCAATACCGAAAGACAGTTCAAGTCTGTATGGACTACTACGTTGGCGATATTGCGATGAACAAAGAGCTCTCCGGGTAAAAGGCCAACGATGGCATTTGCAGGTACGCGGCTATCGGCACAGCCGATCCATAAAAAATCAGGGGCCTGTTGTGACACGAGGCGCGTAAAAAAATCCGGATCAGCCTCGACCATGGAGCGGGCCCACTCCCGATTCTTTGCAAAAAGGTGTTCCAGCACATTGGCAGAATTAGGTATAGTCATGATTTAATTTTAAAGTACATTGATGACGCCACACTGGTTAAAACAAACGAATGTCGGAATAGAGCTGAGTATCTATTGCCAGCCTGGCGCCAAAGTGAGCAAAATTGTGGGTACGCACGACGGCCATTTAAAGATATCCTTGCAGCAGCCCGCCATGGATAACCGAGCAAATGAAGCCCTGCTGCAGTGGTTATCAAAGCAGCTGCGCATTCCGCAGCGGCAGATTCACCTGATCTCTGGTCAAGCCAGCAAAGTAAAGCGAATTGAGTTATGGGCGCCCATTTCGATGGAGCACGTGCTGGAAAATCTAAAGCCTTAGGCATTTACCAAAAGAGTAGCCACAGAATACCCAGAATCAACCCCCATTTACCGACGTAATAAACGCTCCGTTGCTTGGCTTTGAGTTGTTTTGCCTTGCTGCGTAAATGGTAAACATAAGCAAATAGAATATTCACAAAACCGACTTGCTCTGAGTCGACGTTTTTCGATGCAGCAGCGCTCATCACGTGCGTTCCAAACCAACGGTTAAATGCTTGTACTGCCTTGGTATACACCGGACGCTCAATATCGCAGAATAGAACAATGCGCTGATGATCGGTTTTATTGGCAGCGTAATGAATGTAGGTTTCATCAAACATCACTGCTTCACCATCTTTCCAGTAGTAGCGCTCACCGTCGACATCAATAAAACAGTCTGGACTATTGGGTGTTACTAATCCCAAGTGGTAACGCAGCGATCCGGCATAGGGATCGCGATGCCGTACCAAGGTTGCTTCTGGCGGCAGTGATGCAAACATAGCGGCCTTGACCGAGGGGATCGATTTGAGTAGAGCTACGGTTTTGGGACAGGCTGCTTCGGCAGAGGCTAAATCTTTACCGTACCAGTACAGATGAAAGCGTTTCCAGCCGGTTCGAAAAAAAGAGTTAAAGCCAATATCGTTATAACCAGTTGCGGCTGAGATCGAGCCGCCCTCGTTAAGGGCAAGGGCCTCAGCACGAATTACTTCCCAGTTGTCTTGCAATTTTTTTAATTCAGGGAATTCCGTCACAGGAATGTATGCCCCCGCTTTCACTTTGGAAAACAGATAGAGCAGCGAATTGATTGGCGCTAGTAGAACGACATAGTCTGTGAGTGAACGCATGACACCAAAGCGAACGCGGCCTCTAAAATACACATAGATGGCAGAACTCACAAAGATCAACAGAATGGCGTGGCGAATTTCCATAACAGCAACAGTAACTTTCAATAAAATAGAGTGCCGCTTAAAACAAGGCAAAATAAACCATCACTCATTTTAAGTGAGCGAATACCTTTCGTGCAGCATAAATAGCCATCTAAATCGGAGTTTTTATGTCTTTGTATAAAAAATTACAACAAAGAGCCCATGATTCGAAGCCAATTCGGATTGCATTGATTGGTGCGGGTAAATTTGGATCGATGTATTTATCGCAAATACCCCGGACGCCAGGCATTCATTTAGTTGGAATTGCCGATTTATCGCCCGATCGAGCGCAAGCTGCTTTGCGGCGTGTAGGCTGGCAGGACGATCAGTTTGGGGCGGCCTCGGTTGCGGAGGCAGCACGCAAAGGCACTACCTACATTACGAGCGATGCAAGTACATTAATTGCTGACAATGCCATCGAGCTCGTGATTGAGGCAACGGGCGTGCCTGCTGCCGGCATCGAGCATGCCCTGCGCTGCATTGAGTATGGCAAGCACATCATTATGGTGAATGTCGAAGCGGATGTATTGGCAGGCCCCTATTTGGCAAAGCGAGCGGCTGAGGCCGGCGTGATTTATTCAATGGCCTCGGGCGATCAGCCTGCTTTAATTGCAGAAATGGTTGATTGGGCTCGTACCATTGGCCTCGAAGTAGTGTGTGCTGGCAAGGGTACAAAATACCTGCCGGCGTACCATGCATCGACCCCTAAAACGGTATGGGGGCACTATGGGTTTAGTGAAGAGCAAGTTGCGGGCGGTGACTTTAATGCGCAAATGTTTAATTCATTTTTGGACGGTACAAAGTCAGCCCTCGAAATGGCCGCGGTTGCCAATGCCTGTGATTTGCAGGTCCCAGAACATGGCTTAGGATTTCCGGCGTGCGGCGTTGATGATTTACCGGAGCTACTCAAGCCTACCCAAGATGGCGGTCTATTGCCACATAAGGGCATGGTTGAAGTCGTGTCGTCCATCGAGCGAGATGGCCGTCCGGTGTTCCGTGACTTACGCTGGGGAGTGTATGCAGTCTTTCATGCGCCGAGTAGTTATGTGAGAGATTGTTTTCTTCAGTACGGCTTAAAGACAGATGCTTCTGGGTGGTATGCCGCTATGTATAAGCCTTACCACTTGATTGGTCTTGAACTGGGGATTTCGGTAGCAAGTGTGGCCCTGCGCAAGGAGGCAACGGGGGCAACGGGCGCCTTTGTTGGCGATGTGCTTGCTTGCGCTAAGCGGGATTTAAATGCAGGCGAGGTACTGGATGGCGAGGGTGGCTTTACGGTGTATGGAAAGTTAATGCCAGCTGCGGAATCATTGCGCATGAGTGCATTGCCAATTGGTTTAGCTCATCGTCTAACTTTAAAAAACAGCATTCGAGCCGGACAGATTGTGACTTGGAATGATGTGGATTACGATGCCACTCAATCTGCCATACGTATTCGCCGACTCATGGAGGCCGAGTTTAAATAAGAAAGTACTGCTATCAAAGGCAAGTCGCTCTTATTTTTTCTTGGCATTTTCTCGTTTAATGATTTCCGCGTTAATGCGTTCGAGTATTTTGGCATCTGGATTCTGCCAGCTGCCACCAGACTGATTCACCATAAAAACAAGCGAGGCAGCAAAATCAGCAACGCTGAGATCCGCTTTGCCGCCTTTTGCAGGCATGCCCCGGACACCAACATAACCATGGGCAGTTAATTGGACTTGGCCTTCTTTAATTAAAGGAGCCCATTTGGCTTTATCTCCCACCTTTGGTGCACCAGCCACCCCCATTTGATGGCAAACAGCACACACTTGCTTATAAGTATTTTCCCCAGTAGCGGCAGCAGCTTGCGTATAAAAAATTAGACTAATGGAAGCGAATAGAAAGCGGAACATAAAGTAGTCTCACACAGAATGGGTTATGGAGGCATAACAATCCAGCGCCTAAATTTAGCTTTCTTGTATGTCTAGAGCGTTATGATAGATCTAGATAACCAGAATATGGCCATTAATTTGAGCAATGCCGCAATGCAATGACATATCTCTAGCGCTGCCATAGAGCGCAGATTTAACCCAAAAGGCGATCGAGAAAACGCAATGAATGGATTTGTTAAAAGCCTAATAGCCCTTATATTACTTGGACTTACGCTCATTTCAGCTTATACCTGGGTAATGCTAAGTTGGAGTTATGCCGATGGAGAGCGTGCCGGTTATGTGCAGAAATTCTCGAGCAGAGGTTACTTATGTAAGACCTGGGAGGGTGAGTTGGCGATGGTCTCTATGCCAGGAACCATGTCCGAGAAATTCTTCTTTTCGGTGCGCGACGATGCTGTGGCGCAAAAAATAAATGCCAACTTAGGCAAAAAAGTAGCGCTAAAATATGAACAGCACATCGGCCTGCCAACCAGCTGTTTCGGGGAAACAGAGTACTTTGTGATTGATTTGCTCGTATTAGATCAATCCTAGTTCGAGTGCAAAAAAGAAATAGTTCAAACAACTTTATTTTTATTATTTTTTGTGTTTAAAATCATGTCAGCGCGTTGTGCGCCAACATACATACAAACAAGGAGCTTCACTTGAACAAAGCAGAACTTATCGCAGCGATTGCTGACGATGCTGAGATTTCAAAAGCCAAAGCAGAATTCGCACTGAATTCAGCAATTGAGCACATTATTAAAGCCGTTACCAAGGGTGACTCCGTTCAATTGATCGGTTTTGGTACATTCAGTTCAGGCAAGCGCGCTGCACGTATGGGCCGCAATCCTAAGACTGGCGAGCCACTCAAGATTGCTGCAGCAAAGACTGTGAAGTTTTCTGCTGGTAAGGCATTCAAAGACTCAGTTAACAAGCGTAAGAAGTAATTCGCGCAAGCTGAAACAAAAGCCCGGTTCTTCCGGGCTTTTTTATTGCCACTACTTAGCTTTGAACTAGTCGTCGGTGGCGATGAATACCCATCAAAATACCCGCCCCAAATCCCAAGGTAACGAGTGCAGTACCGCCATAGGTCATGAGCGGCAACGGCACTCCCACCACCGGCAGAATGCCGCTCACCATGCCAATATTGACAAAGGCATAGGTGAAAAAAATCATGGTGATTGCGCCGCCCAATAGTCGGGTAAACATGGTGGGCGCACCCGCCGCAATTGCAAGCCCACGCTTCACCAAGGCAAAGAAGAGGCCGAGTAAAAGAAGGTTGCCTAGAAATCCAAACTCTTCGGAATAAACGGCAAACACAAAATCCGTGTGTTTTTCGGGAATAAATTCCAAATGGGATTGTGTGCCTTGGCCCCAGCCTTTTCCAAAAAAACCACCCGAGCCAATTGCAATCACCGATTGAATCGTATGAAATCCTTTGCCGAGCGGATCGGAGGATGGATCGAGTAAAGTGCAGACCCGATTTTTCTGATAACCATGCAGGAGTGGCCACGTGACATCACTGCCACAAATGCTGCCGCGGAAAATGATCAGCAGCAATATCCCAATCGCAAGCACGCCAATCACAGGTACGATCCAGCGCCATGGCAGGCCGGCAAAAATGATCACGTAAAGGCCAGCAGCAAAAACCAGCAAAGCCGTACCTAAATCGGGTTGACGGGCAATCAGCATTACAGGGATGGCAAGAATTACAGCGGCAACCAAATAGTCCCAGCCATTCTGAATGCCCTCACGGCGCTGAAAGTACCACGCTAACATCAGCGGCATCGCAATCTTCATTATCTCCGATGGCTGAATCACAATGCCCACATTGACCCAGCGTCGCGCACCTTTCTTGACCAGTCCAAAAATTGCAACCGCAATCAGCAGTACTACACCGATCACATAAATCCAAACGGCTGCAGTCTCAAGCCACTTTGGCGGAATATAGGAGAGAGCCCACATCACTAAAAAAGCCAACACTAAATTACGAATTTGATCTGTGAGGAATACTGGCGTATTTTGGCTCGCTGACAAGAATGTGATGGAGCTTAAAATAGCAATGCCCAAAAAAATGAATCCGAGCTGTGGATCAAGCCCAGAAAAAAATTGGAAGATGCGTTTCTTTATGGCGCCCTTTTCCATTCTGGAATCTCCTTAGGCCATTTGCCATTAATGTAAAAGTCGAGCGCTTTGCGCGCAATGGGCGCAGCGTATTGGGCACCAAAACCAGCATTTTCTACAATGAGAGCAATCACTATCGTGGGCTTCTCTGCCGGCGCAAAGGCTACAAACAGGGCGTGGTCACGCAAAAACTCGGGGGTAGTTGCGTGATTGTATTCTTTCGCATTTAAGCTAAAAACTTGGGATGTGCCTGTTTTTCCTGCGTTGGTATACGGCGCATCTTTAAACGACCTTGCAGAAGTGCCGACTTGATTGACTGCAACCATCGATTTCTTGATGACTTCGATGTTCTCCGGCTTAAAGTTGAGGCGATAACTTTCTTTTGGGGTGGTCAGTTTTTGTTGGCGTGTAAATGGGTCTTCAACCGCTTTCACTAAATGCGGCTTCATCACCACGCCTTCATTGACTACGTTTGCTAAGGCATGCGCTACTTGCAAAATGGTAAAGGAGTTATAGCCTTGTCCAATACCCAGTGAAATCGTTTCACCCTCAAACCACTTCTGTTGTTCTGGTTTCTTAAAGTATTTTTTCTTCCACTCGGTAGAGGGCAAAATACCAACGGCTTCACCTTCCAGGTCGATGCCCGTTTTTTGACCAAAGCCCAGCGGCCGCATAAAATCATGCATCATATTGACGCCCATTTCCCTTGCTAACAGGTAGTAATAGGTATCACATGACTCCACAATGGATTTCTCCATGTCCACCATGCCGTGCCCACCTTTCTTGTCATCGCGGAAGGTATGGGTACCTAGCGTAAAAAATCCGGGGTCTGCAATCGCCTGAGAAGGTGTTCTAATCCCGAGCTCAAGGGCGGCCAATGCCATAAAGGGTTTGTAAGTGGATGCGGGCGGATAAAGGCCTTTCAGCGGTCTGTTGTAGAGCGGCCTGCTTTTGGATTCATTTAGCTCTCTCCAGGTGACTGAATCAATCCCCTCCACAAAATCATTTGGATTGAAATTGGGCTTCGAGACAAATGCCAGTACATCGCCAGTCGCTGGCTCGATTGCAACAAAGGCGCCGCGGAAGTTGCCGTATAGCTGCTCTACCAAGTATTGCAATTTGATATCAACGGAGAGAATGACGTTTTTGCCCGGTGTTGAGGGGAAGCTCGATAGCGTTCGTATTGGTCTGCCCCTGGCAGTAATTTCGACTTGATCGTAGCCGGGTACGCCCCGTAGGACATGCTCATAGCTCTGTTCAATGCCAATCTTGCCAACGTACTGAATTCCCGGTAAGAACGCGTTCTTTAATTCACTCGCATCATCGGATTCGGTAGCATTATTAATCTCGGACTGCATCCGCTCTTTGTCTTGTTGGGATACGCGCCCAATGTATCCAATCATGTGCGAGCCGAGTTCGTTGTAAGGATACTCCCGAAAGTTGCGTGAACGGATCTCAACACCAGGAAAACGATAGCGATTTGCCATAAAGCGTGCCGTCTCCACTTCATTGAGCATCGATCGCAGAGGAAATGTACCCATATTGCGAGCATCCTCTAGCGAGCGCTTAAAGTCCCGGCGATCACGCGGACTGATGGCAATAATTTCCGAAAGATCATCGATTAATTTATCAACGCTGCCCTCGATTTCACTCACGTTCACATCTAAGGTCAGCGCAGAATAATTTCTGCCGATCACAATACCATTACGGTCAATCAATAGACCCCGCATGGCTGGCGCCGGCACAATGGCAATGCGATTATTTTCAGCTAAGGTGGAGTATTTGCCGTGGTTGATGATTTGCAGCCAAACCAAGCGACTTAATAAAATAACAAAACAGACGATGACAAAAATAATGGCAATTCGAGTGCGATCCTGAAATGAAGAAAGGTCTGATTTTTTGAATGATGCCATTACATTTAGCCCAGAGACTAGAGCGGACGATTGTGATCAACATCGATTGGACGCCGCTGCGGCGCAAGCAATAGCTTCGTTGCTAGCGGCCACAATGCAGCCTCAATGACGCCTTGCAGTACGCCCCCCAGGCCCCACCAGTAGATTGATCCGGTTAATAGCCAATGGACCAGCACTGGAAAAATCGAAACCAGCATAAAAATAGGTAATACATGCAGAGCCTGTGCATAAACCTGCAGTGCACTAATGCGGCGATGCCACGCCACAGCAAGATAGGCAACCAAGGCATAACTAAAGGCGTGCAAACCAAGTAAGTCGGAGTTGTGCACGTCCATCACTAGTCCAAGGAGCGATGCCCACACTACGCCAACATAGCGGTGTTGGTGGATGTTCCAAAACACAATGCAGATGATGAGCCAATCCGGAACCCAGGCATGATTTCCCAGCGGTAATAAATTAAGGAGCAAGGCGCAAAACAAGCTGATGAAGATAAAGATCGGATTGACCGGTCGCAGAATGTAGCCGCTTTGAAAATCAATCATGGCATACCTCGTGTGCGCGTCTTGCGTCGACCCGGTGCATTTTCTGGGGCGCTCGAACTGGGCTTGGCATCCCATTGGGGGTCATACAATAGGGCGAGTGCCTGACGGTTTCGATTAATTCCTGCTACCGGTGTGCAAAAGACATTCGCTGTATTTTTATCCACATTGCGTTCGATGCGTGTAATCATGGCGACGGCAAAGCCGGGCGGGTAGGTGCCATCGATTCCGGAAGTGAGTAGCACATCACCCACCTCTAAATCACTCGCCACCGGCAGGTAGCGCAGTTCCAATAAACTTCCGCGCCCAGTTCCAAACACCGCTGCACGCAGGCCATTGCGAGCAACTTGCACAGGAACGGCAAAGTCCCGATCCTCCAGCAGAGATACTTCGGCAGAGCCCGCATAAAGACGGACAACCTGACCCAGAATGCCCGAGTCGCTGGCAATCGGATTGCCCAGTTTTAGGCCATCTTCTGCGCCGCGATCAATGACGACGAGCTGGGAAATGGGATTGCTTGGGTTATAGAGGATTTCAACCGGAATGGTTTTGTAAGCAACTTCTTTTTCTAGGTTTAAAAGTTGACGCAAGTTTTGGTTTTCTACGCGCAGTAATTCCGACTGATTCGCAAGCAGCGTCAGCTCAATCTGCCGTTGCTTTAACTCGGCATTCTCATTGACCAAGGTAGATCGTGTCGTGAGGTAGGTGTCGCTCGCAGTGAAGAGGTTGCGTGGCAACTGCATGACGTATTCCAATGGGCGCAAGCCCACATTGATAGAATCACGTACGAGATCAATGGTCTTAAAGCGGAAGTCAATCAACATCAAGGCTGCGCTGATGGACAGGCACACAATGAGTTTGACCAGAGCGGGTATGCCCTGCTTAAAAAGGGGTGGGGCGCTGTGTCGCAAGACCTTATCTGGCTAAGGTCGACTTACTCTTGCGAGAAGACTCCACTTAGCTTATCCATGCGTTCTAAGGCGATGCCGCAACCACGAGCAACGCACGTTAATGGATCCTCAGCCACATGAATGGGCAGACCCGTCTCTTCCATTAGTAGGCGATCGAGGTCGCGCAATAAGGCGCCACCACCGGTAAGCATGACGCCGCGCTCCGCAATATCTGAGGCCAGCTCAGGTGGGGTTTGCTCCAAAGCGGCTTTGACTGCCGTGACAATTTGGTTGAGGGGATCGGTGAGGGCTTCGAGGATTTCGTTGCTGGTGATCGTAAAGCTGCGTGGAATACCTTCGGCTAAGTTGCGGCCCTTGACTTCCATCTCGCGCACTTCAGCGCCTGGGAATGCGGAGCCGATGGTTTTCTTGATGATCTCGGCGGTTTGCTCGCCAATGAGCATTCCGTAGTTACGGCGAATGTAATTGGTAATCGCTTCGTCAAATTTATCGCCGCCGACGCGGACAGAGCCTTTATAAACAGTACCGCCCAGTGACATCACACCCACTTCGGTTGTGCCACCACCAATATCCAACACCATCGAGCCAGCAGCTTCCGATACGGGCAGTCCAGAACCAATCGCTGCGGCCATTGGTTCTTCAATCAAAAATACTTGTGACGCGCCTGCGCCTAAAGCGGATTCGCGAATGGCGCGACGCTCGACTTGGGTTGAGCCGCAAGGTACGCAAATAATGATGCGTGGACTGGGGCGTAGCAATTTGCTTTCATGCACCATCTTGATGAACTGTTTGAGCATCTGCTCGGTAATCGTGAAATCGGCAATAACGCCATCTTTCATGGGGCGAATGGCTTCAATATTGCCCGGAACACGCCCAAGCATGGCTTTAGCTTCAGTGCCTACTGCCAAGATGGTTTTTTTGCCATTGGGGCCGCCTTCTTGGCGAATTGCAACCACCGAGGGCTCATCAAGCACAATACCCCGATCGCGCATGTAAATTAGGGTGTTGGCAGTACCTAAGTCAATCGCCAGGTCGTTTGAAAAATAGTTGCGAAAAAAACCAAACATAATAGAAGTGGGAAAATAGTAGAGTTAATGAATTTACAGATCAATGATACCCTAGCGCCCCATGAAACTTGATGATGTTCAGCGCATAGCGCACCTCTCCCGTCTGGAGTTAAGCCAAGCAGAAGCAGAGCTTATTTTGCCCCAACTGCAGGCTATTTTTTCCTTAGTGGAGGAGATGCAGGCTGTTGATACCAGCAATTTCGCCCCTTTGGCGCACCCGATTCTATTTTTACGCGATTTAGCGCAGCCCCTACGCCCAGACCACGTTACCGAGCCGAATAACCGAGAGCAGAATATGCAATCGGCGCCAGCCCAGCAGGACGGCTATTTTCTGGTGCCAAGGGTAATTGAATGAGCTGGCATTTATCCTCAGTAGCCATGCTGGCTAAGGCCCTAGAGGCTAAGGCAGTCTCAAGTACTGAATTAGCAGGCTATTTTTTATCGCGTATTCAGGCGGGGACTCGGTGGAATGCCTTCTTGGACGTCAACCCAGACTTAACCATGGAACAGGCTGCCAGTGCCGACCGTATTCGGGGGGCTGGTAAGGCCGGCAAGTTAACCGGTATCCCCTTGGCTCATAAGGATGTTTTTGTCACGCGCGGCTGGAAGTCAACTGCTGCTTCAAAGATGCTGCTCGGTTACCAAAGCCCATTTGATGCGGCAGTGGTTGAGCGATTGGGCATGCCGAGCGAGCACAATCCAAATGGCGCTGGCATGGTTTGTTTGGGCAAGGCCAATATGGATGAGTTTGCAATGGGCTCCTCCAATGAAAATTCAGCCTTTGGTCCGGTCCTTAATCCATGGAACCCAGCGTGCGTGGCTGGCGGCTCATCTGGCGGCTCTGCCGCCGCAGTCGCCGCTGGCTTAGCTCCAATTGCAACGGGTACCGATACCGGCGGTTCGATTCGTCAGCCGGCTGCTCTGTGCGGCCTTACCGGAATTAAGCCCAGTTATGGGCGGGTATCCCGCTACGGCATGATTGCCTACGCATCATCCTTAGATCAGGCGGGCCCGATTGGTAAAACGGCCGAAGACTGCGCTTTATTGCTGAGCGCAATGTCCCACCATGATCCACGGGATTCAACTTCGCTAGCTGATTCAGGCGAGGACTATGGCCGGCATCTGAATACCGCATGGGACGTTAGCGCCTCAGCAGCAAAGCCGCTAACTGGATTGCGCGTAGGTTTACCAATAGAATTTTTTTCCGAAGGTCTGGCAGATGGAGTTGCAAAGTCAGTGCGTGAGGGCGCAAACCAGCTACAGGCACTAGGCGCAACCTTAGTTGAGGTTAGTCTGCCGAAAACAAAACTCTCTATTCCGGTTTATTACGTCCTTGCCCCGGCCGAAGCATCGAGTAATTTAAGTCGGTTTGATGGTGTTCGCTATGGCCATCGTACAAACGAGTACCGTGATTTATCCGAGATGTATAAAAAGTCTCGGACCGAAGGGTTTGGAGCGGAAGTCAAGCGCCGCATCTTAATTGGCAGTTACGTTTTGTCGCATGGTTATTACGATGCTTACTATTTGCAAGCCCAGCGCATTCGCCGCATCATCGCTGCCGATTTTCAGACCGCGTTTGCGCAGTGTGACCTCATTCTGGGACCGGTCACGCCAGACGTTGCATGGAAGTTTGGTGAAAAATCAAACGACCCCTTGCAAATGTACCTGGCTGATATTTATACCTTGTCTACCAACTTGGCTGGCTTACCAGCGATGAGCGTGCCGTGTGGATTTAGTCAAGACTTGCCGATCGGCTTGCAGCTGATTGGCAATTATTTTTCAGAAGCGCGACTCTTGCAAGTGGCACATCAATTTCAGCAGGCCACCGATTGGCACCTGCGCCAACCCAGCGAGGTGCTGTAATGCAATGGGAGGTCGTGATTGGTCTGGAGACGCATACCCAACTGCGTACTGCATCGAAAATTTTCAGTGGTGCCAGCACGCAGTTTGGTGCCGACGTGAATACACAAGCCTGCCCAGTTGACTTGGCTTTGCCTGGGGTGTTGCCAGTTTTAAATCGCCAAGCAGTGGAGCATGCCATTCGCTTTGGTTTGGCAATCGATGCAGCAATTGCACCCGTCAGTATCTTTGCGCGAAAAAATTATTTTTATCCAGATCTTCCGAAGGGCTATCAGATTAGTCAGTATGAGATTCCAGTCGTCTTAGGCGGTCACTTAGAAATAGTCGTTGGTGACACTACGAAAGTAATTGAGTTAACGCGCGCCCATTTAGAAGAAGACGCTGGTAAATCCGTGCACGAGGATTTTATTGGCCCGCATGGCGAGCCTTCCAGTGGCATTGACTTAAATCGTGCGGGCACCCCTCTTTTAGAAATTGTGACTGAGCCCGTGATGCGCAGTGCTGCTGAGGCCGTGGCGTATGCAAAAACCTTACATAGCCTCGTGGTGTGGCTTGGGGTGTGCGATGGCAATATGCAAGAGGGCTCCTTTCGCTGCGATGCCAACGTATCGGTGCGCCCCCTCGGGCAGGAGGCTTTTGGCACCCGTTGTGAAGTTAAAAATTTGAACTCATTTCGCTTTTTAGAAGAGGCCATTCAATACGAAGTCCGTCGGCAGATTGAGTTAATTGAAGACGGCGGTACAGTAATACAAGAAACGCGCTTGTATGATCCCGACAAGCAAGAGACACGCAGCATGCGCAGCAAAGAAGACGCGCAAGATTACCGCTATTTCCCAGACCCGGATTTATTGCCGCTGGTCATTGACGAGGCCTGGATTGAGTCGATTCGTTCGACTATGCCGGCCCTACCAGCGCAGCTGAAACAGCAGTGGCAAGATGCATTTGGTTTGAGCCCCTACGATGCCGAGTTGTTAACGCAAGATCGCGCTACCGCAACACTCTTCGAAGCGTTATTGGCCATACTGGGCAAGCCCTTGGCAAAGGCAGTAGCCAACTGGATGACGGGCGACTTTGCATCGGCCTTAAATCGGGCCGGTATGTCAGCAGCCGATTCACCCTTAAATGCAGCCCATCTAGCCCCACTGATAAGTCGTGTGGCCGATGGAACCATCTCCAATAAGATTGCAAAAGATATCTTTGCGGACTTATGGAAAGAGGCCCTAGAGGGTCAGCTCAAGAGCACAGTGGATTCGATTATTGAGTCAAAGGGCCTCAAGCAAATTAGCGATAGTGGCGAGCTCGAGGCTCTGATTGAACAAGTCATGCAGGCCAACAGCGCATTTGTGGACGAATTTCGTGCTGGTAAAGAAAAAGCATTTAATGCGCTGGTCGGGCAGGTTATGAAGGCATCACAAGGCAAAGCAAATCCCCAGCAAGTGAATGCGTTGCTGCGTAAAAAATTAAGCTAGGAATAAGCATGCGTGAGATTGATTCAACCCAAGCAGAACAAGAGGCGCTCGTGGCCGAATGGCTACGTGCAACTCCCGGATTTTTTGAGCGCTATGCCGAGCTATTAAATGACATCCGCCTAAAGCACCCCCACGAAGACCGCGCCATCTCGCTGCAAGAGCGTCAAATGTCCTTGTTGCGCAATCAAAATACCGAACTCAATCGTCGCCTTAGCCAGATGCTGCATTTTGGTAGCCGTAACGATAAAACCCAACAAGGCCTAGTGGCTTGGTTGTTGATGCTCATGAAAGCGAGCAATCAAGCGGACGTAGAGCATGCGGTTACGGCCGGTCTTGCGGCGGTATTTGAGGTGGATGCGGTGAAAATTCTAAGCCCTGATGAAGTCTATGCCCCGTGGGTTACAAAGCCCTTATGTGGCCCGCTTGCCGAGTTACCCCAATCGAACATCGATCTGCTATCGCAGTCTGTTCCGCTGGATGCCGCATGGCAAAGTATGGTGGCGATTGGCTTGCCCTTAGAGGCTCACCCGCCTGCTGTACTGCTCTTAGCAAGTCACGATGCCACGCGTTTTACCGTGGATATGGGCGCGTTTTATCTGCAGCAGATTGCGCAGCTCACTGCAGCCGCCTTAGACCGAGTTGGAGCATATGAAGCCCCCCTCGGCTGAGTTGCACCCCCAAGTGCAAGCATATTTGCACGAGCTGCATGTATTGCGGCAACTTTCGCCGCACACCATCAAGGCCTATCAGGCCGATTTATCTGTTTTGTATCTGTCGGCTCAGGAGGACGGTTTAGATTTAACTGCGGTTACGAATGGCCATATTCGTCGGTGGGCCGCCCGCCTGCACTCCAAGGGTAGATCGCCCAGGACAATTGCCCGCACCCTGTCAGCATGGCGAGGTTGGTACGACTGGCTATCTCAGAAGCAGGATCAGCCTACTTTAAAAGCAAATCCCGTGGACGATGTAAAGGCGCCTAAGCGGGCGCGGGCTCTACCCAAAGCACTCTCCGTTGAGCAAGCACTGGCATTAATTAATCAAGCGATCGTAGAGGCCAAAGCCAATCCCTGCTTAGAAACCGTCCGCGATGCCGCCATCCTTGAGTTGCTGTATTCCTCAGGCCTGCGCTTATCGGAGCTTTTAGGGATTGATGCCGCTCCCAGTCAGGGTCGTGCATACGAATCTGCGGGTTGGTTGGATTGGGATTCAGCGGAGGTAACGGTCTTAGGCAAGGGGGGCAAGCGCAGGAGCGTGCCTGTCGGAACGGCCGCAATGACCTCGCTTAGGGCGTGGCTAGAGCTTCGCCAGCAGCTGCAGCCTAAACAGGCTACGCCCGCACTGTTTTTGAGTGGCAGCAATGCGCGCCTATCGCCGAGGACCGTCCAGGCTCGCTTGCGCAGCCTAGCGATCCGCGCCGGCTTGCCGACGCATGTCCACCCACACATGTTGCGGCATAGCTTTGCTAGCCACGTGTTGCAGTCATCCCATGACCTGCGGGCGGTTCAGGAAATGCTGGGGCATGCCAGCATTGCTAGTACCCAAATTTATACTGCTTTGGATTTTCAACACCTCGCGCAAGCCTATGATTTAGCACACCCTCGTGCCAAGGCGGGGCGGGTAAAGTAAATCCAAGCGAAGAGGCTCTGGGAACTGGGTAAGATGATGGGTTAGTCACCATTAACTTGCCCAAATCAACTTTTTACAATGGCATTCAAGATAGCGAAAGCAACACGATCATGGCATTAATACCCGTCACCATTTTGACTGGCTTTCTAGGAAGCGGCAAAACCACTCTGTTAAAGCATATCTTGACGGCACAACACGGCAAAAAAATTGCGGTGATTGAAAACGAGTTTGGCGAAGAGAACATCGATAACGATATTCTGGTCCAAGAAAGCCAAGAACAAATTGTGCAAATGAGCAATGGTTGTATTTGTTGCACGATTCGGGGTGATTTAGTGGAGGCGCTTAATCAGCTCTGGGAGCAGCGCCGCGACAAGAAAATTCAGTTTGAGCGGGTGGTGATCGAAACCACCGGGGTTGCTAATCCTGGGCCGGTAGCCCAAACTTTCTTTATGGACGATGACGTCGCCGATCACTATGTGCTTGATGCGATTGTGACGCTGGTAGACGCCAAGCATGGTCAGCAGCAACTCAGCGAGCACGAGGAAGCGCAGCGCCAAGTGGGCTTTGCAGACCAAATCTTTATTACCAAGACCGATCTCGTAACGGATGCCGAGGTCGCGGCACTGCGCGCGCGACTGATGCACATGAACCCCCGTGCACCAATCAAGGCGATTACGAAAGGGGTAGTTCCACTGAATGAAGTCCTGGACTTAAAGGGATTTAATCTCAATGCGAAGTTAGACATTGACCCCCATTTCTTGGAGCAGGAAGACCACAATCACGACGATTGTGGGCATGACCACAGCCATGACCATGATCACGCTACCTGTGGACACGATCATAGCCACGATGCACACCAACACCATGGGCATCACGGCCACACTGACCGTATTCAGTCATTCGTATTCAGGAGTGATCGCCCCTTTGATCACAATAAGTTAGAAGACTTCTTAGGCGGTATTTTGGAAGTCTTTGGTGAGAAGATGCTGCGCTACAAAGGGGTTCTGTATGTGAAAGGCAGTAACCGAAAAGTCGTGTTTCAGGGGGTGCATCAAATGATGGGCAGTGATATGGCGGGACTTTGGGGCGCGGAGCCCAAGCAAACCCGGATGGTCTTTATTGGCATTGATTTACCCAAAGATACCCTAATGGCTGGACTAGAAGGGTGTTTGGCGTAGTACAATCCGCCGCCACAGGCCTGATTCGCTTGAGGAAACAAATTGGCAGTAAAACAGTAGTGCGTAGTAGCAAAACTTTGGCAGAATGGGGCAATAGTGCTCCAAATCCATGGAAAGAATGACATGACGGTAAAAACACCCAGCTCGAAGAGCCCTAAGGCAGCAGCGGGCGCTAGCACGAAAACGGCTAGCAAATCGACGGCATCCTCAAAAGCGGTTCCAGTGACGGATGCAGAATTACTCAAAATGTCTGAAAAAGACTATATGAATAAGGCCCAGCTCGCATTCTTTCGCTTAAAGCTGGTGACCCTGAAAGACGACCTACTCAAGAATGCTTCAGAAACAACCGAGCACTTGCGTGAGAATATTTTGGTTCCCGATCCAGCCGATCGTGCCACCATCGAAGAAGAGCACGCACTCGAACTACGTACTCGCGACCGTGAGCGCAAATTGCTCAAAAAAGTCGAGCAAGCATTAGCCCGCATTGAATCGGGTGAGTATGGTTGGTGCGAAGAGACCGGCGAGCCAATTGGCCTATCCCGCTTAATCGCACGCCCTACTGCTAACTTGTCGCTCGAAGCGCAAGAGCGTCGTGAGCTGCGTCAAAAATTATTCGGCGATTAATTTCCTCTCATACTTTATTGCGCTTATTTCAGAATGACTAAACCAATGCCAACCATTGCGGATATTTCCCCCTTATTGAAAGCGGAAATATTGGCCGAAGCGCTGCCGTATATCCGTCAGTACCACGGCAAGACCATCGTGATTAAGTACGGCGGGAACGCCATGGTGGAAGAGCGGCTGAAAGAAAGTTTTGCGCGCGACGTCATTTTGCTCAAGCTGGTTGGCATGAATCCAGTCGTAGTGCACGGCGGCGGGCCGCAGATTGATGAAGCGCTTAAAAAGATTGGTAAGACGGGTACCTTTATTCAAGGCATGCGCGTGACCGATGAAGAAACCATGGAAGTGGTGGAATGGGTTCTGGGCGGCGAAGTGCAGCAAGATATTGTGATGTTGATTAATCACTTTGGCGGTCAGGCGGTAGGCTTAACCGGCAAGGATGGCGGCTTGATTCATGCGCGCAAGATGTTGGTTCCGGACGAAAAAAAGGCAGGCGCCACCATTGATCTGGGCTTTGTAGGCGAAATCGAAGCCATTAATCCGGCCGTTGTAAAGGCGCTACAAGACGATGCCTTTATTCCCGTGATATCGCCGATCGGTTTTAGTGCGCAGGGCCAAGCATTTAATATCAATGCCGATCTCGTGGCTGGCAAAATGGCTGAAATACTGGGCGCTGAAAAATTGGTCATGATGACCAATATTCCTGGCGTCATGGATAAAAGCGGTAATTTGTTAACCGATTTGACTGCCCGTGAGATCGATGCCCTATTTGCCGATGGAACCATTTCAGGCGGAATGCTGCCGAAGATTTCATCGGCGTTAGATGCTGCCAAGAGCGGCGTGAACTCAGTACACATAATTGATGGCCGAATCGAGCACTCCCTCCTGTTGGAAATTCTGACCGAGCAGGCGTTCGGCACGATGATTCGTTCTAGGTAAGTGGTACATTAAACAGTCATGAGCACAAAATCACCCAACGACGATGTGAGCGCACAAGCGCCAGCAGAAGAAAAGACGCGCAAGCGTCCGCGTCCGGGCGAGCGTCGTTTGCAAATTTTGCAAGTACTGGCGGAGATGCTGCAAAACCCGCGGGGTGAGCGTGTAACCACTGCAGCACTGGCAGCAAAAATTGATGTTTCTGAGGCTGCACTGTATCGCCACTTTGCAAGCAAGGCGCAGATGTTTGAAGGCTTGATTGCGTTTATCGAGCAGACCGTCTTTGGTTTAATTAACCAGATCAATCAAAAAGAAGAGTCGGGCTTGGCCCAGACCCGCGGCATTCTGCAAATGCTCTTGGTGTTCGCTGAAAAAAATCCAGGCATGACGCGGGTGTTATTGGGCGATGCTTTGCTCCAAGAGGATGATCGCCTGCAAGATCGTATTTCCCAAGTGCTCGACCGAGTAGAGGCATCCCTTAAGCAATCCTTGCGCATAGGCCAGTCGCAAAGTGGCGCCTCAGGAAGCACAGGCCAAGATGACGTTGCTATTCGTGCCGCTTTATTAATGAGCTTTGTATTGGGTCGTTGGCATCGCTTTGCACGAAGCGGCTTTAAAAAATTGCCAACTGAGGCGTCTGAGGTTAGCCTTCGTATCTTGCTTGCAGAATGAGTGATCTCCATCTCTCACGAAACACCATCCATTTTGCAGAATCCCTACCCTTACAAAGTGGAGCGATTCTCAGTAATTACAACCTAGTTATTGAAACCTACGGCAAGCTCAATAATGATAAGAGTAATGCCATTTTAATTTGCCATGCGCTCAATGCATCGCATCACGTAGCTGGGCCTGATCCAGAAAATCCATCGGACATCGGCTGGTGGGACAACATGATTGGGCCAGGAAAGCCAATCGATACCAATCGTTTTTTTGTGATTGGTGTCAACAATTTGGGCTCCTGCTTTGGCTCTACAGGACCCATGAGCGAAAACCCCGAAACCAGCAAGCCCTATGGGGCTGATTTCCCGGTAGTGACAGTGGAGGATTGGGTCAATACCCAAGCCAGACTGGCAGATAAATTAGGTATTCGCCGCTTTGCTGCTGTCATGGGCGGCAGCTTAGGTGGTATGCAAGCAATGGCATGGGCAATTCAGTTTCCCAAGCGCTTAGGGCACTGCATCGTGATTGCATCGACACCCAAGCTGAGCGCTCAAAATATTGCGTTTAATGAAGTGGCGCGCAATGCCATTTTGTCGGACCCTGATTTTCATGGTGGCAACTACTATGCCCATGGCGTCGTGCCAAAAAGTGGCTTGCGCCTGGCCCGTATGGTTGGCCACATTACCTATTTGTCGGATGACGACATGGCTGAAAAGTTTGGGCGGGAGTTGCAGCGTCCTGCCGGCGCGCCCGATGAGTACCGCTTTAGTTTTGATGTGGAGTTTGAGGTTGAGAGTTACTTGCGCTATCAAGGCGATAAGTTTTCGAGCTACTTTGATGCCAACACCTATCTTCTCATCACCCGCGCCTTAGATTATTTTGACCCCGCACGGCGCTACGGTGGCAGCTTGAGCCGCGCCTTGGCCGAAGTGCAGGCTCAGTTTCTGATCATTAGCTTTTCAACCGATTGGCGCTTCCCGCCCAATCGCAGCAGGGAAATTGTTGAGGCTCTGCTTAGCAATAAGCGCGAGGTATCGTATGCCGAAATTGATGCGCCGCATGGACACGATGCATTTTTGCTGGATGATGCCCGGTACCATAATCTAGTGCGTGCTTATTTCAAAAAGATTGCTGAGGTGTTGCCATGATGCGCGCTGATTTTGCTGCGATTGCCAATTGGGTTGCGCCGCAAAGCCAAGTGCTGGACTTAGGCTGTGGGGACGGTAGCTTTCTGGCCTTTTTGCAAACTCAAAAACCAGTGCATGCTTATGGCGTTGAGATCGATGACCAGAGGGTATTGGCCTGCGTACAAAAAGGCCTCAATGTGATTCAGCAGGATTTAGAAGGGGGCTTAGCCCTCTTTGAAGATAAAAGTTTTGATACAGTTGTTTTATCGCAAACCGTACAAACGATTCACCAGACCGAGAAAATTCTTTCTGAAATTGTTCGCGTCGGAAAAGAGTGCGTCATCTCCTTTCCTAATTTCGGTCACTGGTCGCATCGCCTTGCGGTTGCAATGGGTCATATGCCTGTGTCCAAGTCGCTGCCCTACGCTTGGTTTGATACGCCCAATGTGCGCGTTTTAACCATTGCGGATTTTGAGGGGCTGGCACACCAACTGGGATTAGATATCTTGGATCGCGTTGTTTTGCATGAAGGCCGCCCAATCACCTGGGCCGCTAATCTACTAGGCAGCTTAGCCATTTACCGCATTCGTGGCACTTAATTCAATCCGTTCTTGGGCGAGTGATTTTCGGGTTTACCTGGAATGGCCTTGCCTGCGGATGCTGTTTCTGGGTTTTTCTGCGGGACTTCCGCTTCTACTCGTCTTAGGTACGCTGAGTTTTTGGTTACGCGAGGCCGGTATTGATCGCAGCACCATTGGTTACCTCACCTGGATTGGCCTCATTTATGCAGGCAAGTGGTTATGGGCGCCTTTAGTTGATCGTCTACCGATTCCGTTTTTAGGTCGATTGCTGGGGCGCCGTCGGAGTTGGTTGATCTTTGCGCAAACCATCATTGTTCTTGGCTTATTGGGGATGGCCAGCCTAGACCCCAAGCTTGCGATTACCCCAGTGGTGTGGTGTGCATTGCTGGTTGCATTTGGCTCGGCGACGCAAGACATTGCGCTAGATGCATTTCGGATTGAATCGGCTGACAGTGATCGACAAGCCGCATTAGCCGCAACGTATCAAACGGGATATCGCCTCGCCTTGATTTGGTCAGGTGCAGGGGTGCTGTGGTTAGCAGCTCGAGTTGAGACAGGTGCAGGCTACGATGCCAGTGCATGGCAATTTGCTTATATTGTCATGGCCTGTTCGATTGGTGTTGGCGTTATTACAACCCTTTTGAGTAAGGAGCCGGCACGCATCGAGTTGGCCAAGGCTCGTAATGCAAAAGCATGGCTGCATCAAACACTCATTGAACCTTTTTCAGAATTCATTACCCGTTACGGTTGGCATGCCATTGCCATCTTAGGGCTAATCGCGATCTATCGGATCAGTGACATTGTGATGGGGATTATGGCAAATCCATTTTATGTCGACATGGGTTACACCAAAGATGAAGTGGCCGCAGTGAGCAAAGTATTTGGAGTCATCATGACTTTGCTCGGCGCCTTTATTGGCGGCGTGTTAGCACTGCGGTTTGGGGTGATGCGTATTTTGTTTTTTGGGGCAGTGTTATCTGCTGTCAGTAATTTACTATTTGCCTGGCTAGCAACCCAAGGCCATGACTTGACCGGATTGGTTTGGGTTATTTCTGCAGATAATCTGAGCTCTGGAATTGCGACTGCAGCCTTTATTGCATTTTTATCTTCACTAACAAACGTCCAGTATTCAGCGACCCAATATGCCTTGTTCAGCTCGATGATGCTCTTGGCACCAAAATGGTTGGCCGGATTTTCTGGGGTATTTGTGGATACCTTTGGATACCCCGTCTTTTTTATTAGTACCGCCATTATTGGCGTGCCTGTACTTTTACTAATCTGGCTGGTGATTCATTTCAATCTAGTGCAATTCAATAAACAGGAATCGGCGTCGATCCCCATCGATTAAATCGACCAGTCATAGTCCACGATTAAGGGTGCATGATCAGAGAAGCGCTCTTGCTTGTAGATGGAGGTCGTTTTAGCTGAGGCCGCAATCTTTGCAGTTGCGATCTGGTAATCAATCCGCCAGCCGACGTTCTTGGCGTAGGCTTGGCCCCGCTGGCTCCACCAGGTGTAGCAGGCATCGGTCGTATCGGGTTCGAGTTTGCGATAAACGTCGACGTACCCAATTTCGCTAAAGAGACGCGTTAACCAAGCGCGCTCTTCGGGTAAAAATCCGGAATTCTTGAGATTGCCCTTCCAATTCTTTAAATCCACTTCGTGGTGCGCGATATTGACATCGCCGCACAGGATGATTTCACGGCCGCTGCGCTTGAGTGCAATCAGGTGGGGCATGAATGCCTCAAGGTAGCGAAACTTGGCCTCTTGGCGCTCTGGTGAGCTTGAACCCGAGGGCATGTACACCGAGATAACCGAGAGCGCCTTAAAGCGGGCTTCAACGTATCGTCCCTCGGCATCAAATTCAGGATTACCAAATCCGTAAATGATCTCGTCCGGTTGGTGCGGGGTATAGATGCCGCAGCCGCTATACCCCTTTTTTTCAGCGCAGTGAAAGAAACCCAGCAGATCGCCCGGGCGCATCATAGCCTCATCCAGATCGGGCTCTTGGGCCTTGAGTTCTTGCATGCAAATAAAGTCTGCCTTTTGCTGGGTCGCCCAAGGAATAAAGCCTTTTTTGGCTGCAGAACGGATACCGTTGAGGTTCGCTGAAATGATGCGTAACATGGAGGCCTATGAACTCTAAAAATGTAAATCAATTCGACTTTATCCGCTTTGCGCTAGAGGCGCACGTTTTATCGTTTGGTGAGTTTAAAACCAAAGCCGGTCGCCAATCCCCTTATTTTTTTAACGCAGGCGGTTTTAGTGACGGCGCTTTACTCGGGGCCTTGGGCAAGTATTACGCCAATGCCTTACTCGAGTCCGGTGTTGCATTCGACATGCTGTATGGCCCTGCTTACAAAGGCATCACCTTGGCCGCCGCAACCGCAATTGCCTTAGCCCATCAGAATAGAAATGTTCCATTTGCCTACAACCGCAAAGAGGCAAAAGACCATGGTGAGGGCGGCACCTTAGTCGGCGCGCCGGTAAAGGGCAAGGTAGTCATTATTGATGATGTGATTTCAGCAGGCACGTCCGTGCGAGAGTCGGTGGAATTGATTCGGGCTACTGGCGCAGAGCCTGCAGCCGTTTTAATTGCTCTGGACCGAATGGAGCGCTCAGGCAATGCGATCGAGATTGGTAGCCACTCTGCGGTTCAGAGTGTTGAGCAGGAGTTTGGTATCCCGGTGATTGCGATTGCCAATTTAAGCAATCTGATGGATTACCTCGATGCGTCTAAGGACCCGGCTTTGCAACAATACCTTCCGGCCGTGACGGCCTATCGCAAGCAGTACGGGATCAAGGCAGGGTAAATTCGCCTTCAAAGACGGTGGTAGCTGGCCCGGTCATGATGACCGATTGCGCGATGCCTTCGCGAACTCCAGCCCATGCAATGATTAGCTCCCCTCCGCGCGTCTGAACGCGTACCGGAGAGTCAAGTAGGCCTCTACGAATGCCCGACACCACTGCAGCGCAAGCGCCGGTACCGCATGCCAGAGTTTCTCCTGCGCCGCGCTCATAAACACGTAACTTGATGGCATTGCGACTCAATACTTGCATGTAGCCAGCATTCACACGTTGTGGAAAGGCAGGGTGGCTTTCAATGCGCGGACCCTCTTGGGCAACGGGCGCGCTATCGACATCCATCACAAGCTGCACGGCGTGGGGGTTGCCCATCGACAGTACGCCAATCCAATCATCATGCCCGCCTGGATTTGAGCCAATCGGTAGGGCGTAGAGGGTTTCATGGAACTCTATTTTGCTTGCTAAATTTTCCGCTCGAAATGGAATGCGATCATGTTCAAAGATGGGCGCCCCCATATCCACTTTGACTTGACCATCTGGCAGTGCTTCGAGCGTCAAGACCGTATGCGCAACTTCCACTCGTAGTGGGTTTTTGCTCGATAGTTTTTTGTCTAGTACATAGCGTACAAAGCAGCGCGAACCATTACCGCATTGCTCGACTTCGCCGCCATCAGCATTAAAAATGCGATACCGAAAGTCAGCATCAGACCGAGTTGCTTTTTCAATCAACAGAATTTGATCTGCACCAATGCCGTATTGGCGATGGGCTAACTGACGCCATTCCTCTTTAGCAATGGCGCTTAAATCCTGATCGATGCCATTGAGCACAATAAAGTCATTGCCTACCCCATGCATTTTGGTAAAGCGCAGTGTGCGTTTCAAGTTAGTACTCAAGGGGTATTCCGTTCTGGATAGTCAATTAATACAAGCTTGCTTCGCCAGGCGGGCGATGCTTAAAGCGTTTATGTACCCAATAGTACTCTGCAGGCCTTTCGCGAACAAGGGCTTCAATGCATTGGTTGAGATGGGCGGCATCGTTTCTGGGGTTGTCGCTCGGGAAGTTTTCCAGTGGCGCACTAATACGGCAAACATAGCCGCTGCGATTCGCATTTAAGGTGGTCGTCATCAAGCAGACCTCGGCACCGCTCAATTGGGCCAGGCGTGATACCGACGTAATGGTGCTGGTCTGAATGCCAAAAAAAGGAACAAACACGGAATCGCGTGGCCCCAAATCAATGTCTGGCGCAATAATGATGAAATTCCCAGTTTGAATTTCTCGAATCAGGTCGCGCAGGCGACTTTGCCGCCCAATCGACTTACCACCAAAACGATTGCGCCACTCAATCATCTTTTGATTAAAAAATGGGTTCTTCATTTTTTGGTAAAGTCCTGCGCCGCCCATCCAGCCACGTTCTTTTGCCATCGCGGAGAGGGCCATGAAGCCTCCTTCTAAACCAACGAAATGCGGATTGATTAACAATCTTGGCTTACGATCGCCAAGTGGTATTGCGGATTCAATTTCGACCATTGCCCGAATTTGCTCACCAGTGCCGAGCCAAATCCGGCTCCGCTCAATGACGCTGCGGCCAAAGAGTTTCCAGTGCTCGAGTGCAAGGGCATCGATTTCAGATTCAGATAGGGATGGAAAGCAAAGTCGCAGATTGGTTTTGACAACATGCGCACGCTCATTGGGAATATGCGCTGCTAACCAGCCTAAACCATAACCAAATGGAACAACGATTGAATAGGGTAAAAAAGAAAATAAGCGCAGTAGATTGAGCGCTAAATAATTAAAGATGGTTTGGAGCCAGGTCATCTCAAATTGAATTTACTGTGTTGGAGGTAGCTCTGCCCCAATTGGGTGTTTAAAGCGATTGTAGGCCCATATAAACTGCTCTGGCGCAATTAAGATTGCTGCTTCAATTGCTTTATTTAGTTCGCAACAAGACGTGTTTGGATCTTCTGAAAATGGATCCAGTCGGCTTGCTTGCATTAACCAGCCTTGGCCAAGCCCTTTGCGTTTGGCAGTAAACATCACGACAGGGGTATGGTGCCGATTGGCAAGCCGTGCAGGCAGAGTGGTGGTGTATGCGGGGCGCCCAAAAAAAGGCACCCAAATTCCATCGCCGCCGCTAGGCACTTGATCCGGCAGAATTCCGATTGCTTCGCCTCGTATCAGTGCGCGGGTCATTTGACGCACCCCTTGTAAATTGGTGGGGACGAAATGCATATTGGGGTGAGCCCTGCCTTCTTCCACAACGGCATTTAGCCAGTCTTGCCTGGCCGGTCGATACAGAATAGTGGCTGGAAAGTGCTGCGCCAAGACTCGAGGAATGATTTCAAAGCCACCCAAGTGGGGGGTTAGCATAACCAAACCATGGCCTTCATTGATTGCTTTTTCTACTACTTCCCAGTTACTAATTTCCGTACGCGAGAGTGCCTGCTTCGGGTTACGCCAAATCCATAAGCTATCTGAAAACAGCATTCCTGAGGCGCAGGCCGCCGACCACATGCGCACTGGGAAGTGATTTTGCGTCGCAACAGAGAGGTAATGTTGCTTAAATAGACTGCGATAGTGCTTCGATCCAATAAACGCCAGTAAGCCCAATCCTCCCCCAATGACCTGAGCAAAACCAAGCGGCATCGCTGCAATGGTGTGGAGCATGAGCTTAAATAATAGGGTACGCACCCCATCATCATATTCAATCCCCTACCGGATTGGGCTAATTCTGAATTTTGCCCAAATCATGAAGTTCGGATAAAATCTTTATATCGCCGAGTTAAGACAACTTGCGGGGCGATTAAAAATTCTGCTAAAGCGTCGCCGTTGTGGTTCCTGGCACGTCGAGTTGTCCCACTGATCGTGTTAATTTTTAAAGGAAAAACGCAATGGCAAATGATTATTTCTTCACCTCAGAATCGGTTTCTGAAGGCCACCCCGATAAAGTTTCTGACCAAATCTCCGATGCGATTTTGGACGCCATTTTGGCCCAAGATCCCAAGGCTCGAGTTGCAGCAGAAACGCTTTGCAACACGGGCTTAGTTGTCCTTGCAGGCGAGATTACAACCCATGCGAACGTGGATTACATCCAAGTCGCACGCAATACCTTGCGTGAAATCGGTTACGACAACACCGCTTACGGTATCGATTACAAGGGCTGCGCAGTCTTGGTGGCCTATGACAAGCAAAGTCCAGACATTGCGCAGGGCGTCGATAAGGCGCATGACGACGGTTTGGACCAAGGCGCTGGCGATCAAGGTTTGATGTTTGGTTATGCCTGTGATGAAACAGCAGAGCTCATGCCCCTGCCGATTCACTTGTCGCACCGTTTGGTTGAACGCCAGTCGCAACTGCGCCGCGATGGCCGCTTAACGTGGTTGCGTCCGGATGCAAAGTCACAAGTGACGCTGCGCTATGTGAATGGCAAGCCCGACTCGATCGATACGGTAGTTTTATCAACGCAGCACGATGAGGACATTTCCCTCGAAAAATTAAGGGAAGCAGTGATTGAAGAAATCATTAAGCCCGTTTTGCCAGACCATCTGATCAAAGGTGACATTAAATATTTGGTAAACCCAACCGGTCGCTTTGTAATTGGTGGACCGCAGGGTGATTGCGGATTAACTGGTCGGAAAATTATTGTCGATACCTACGGCGGCGCAGCACCCCATGGTGGTGGTGCATTCTCGGGTAAGGATCCATCGAAGGTTGACCGCTCGGCAGCATATGCGGGTCGCTACGTAGCGAAGAACGTGGTTGCAGCCGGTTTAGCAACGCGTTGTTTGATTCAGATCTCCTATGCGATTGGTGTAGCAAAGCCAACATCTGTCATGGTTAGCACCTTTGGTACCGGCAAGATTTCCGATGAAAAGATAGCCGCTTTGGTTGCAGAGCACTTTGATCTGCGTCCCAAGGGCATTGTCAAAATGCTTGACTTGCTGCGTCCGATTTACCGTAAAACAGCCGCTTATGGCCACTTTGGCCGTGAAGAGCCCGAATTTACCTGGGAGCAGTGCGATAAGGCACCAGCCTTACGTGCAGCAGCAGGCCTGTAAAGGCGTTTTATCCGCAGGTAGTAGTTGTTAAGCTGTATCTGGCGAAATTGATTACAATTTCGCCATACTCTCAAGGAGCGTTGCAAGGAACATTGCGAACCAATGATTCCCCAGGCTTGAGGGGGCAAGATCCGAACAGGAATTTGCTTATTGCAACTGCGCTCGCTAACCCATGGCTCAATGGTTGGCGAGTTTTCTTGCCCCAGCATTGATCCGTCCTTAGCTGGAGCATGAATGAATACCGCATCTGATTTCAACTTAAATGATTTTGTAGCAAAACATTGCGCAATCGCCGACATCACCTTGGCTGATTTTGGCCGCAAAGAAATTGCCATTGCCGAAACCGAAATGCCAGGACTGGTTGCGATTCGCGATGAATTCGCAGCAACCCAGCCACTGCGCGGCGCCCGTATTACGGGTTCACTGCACATGACGATTCAAACGGCAGTACTGATTGAGACGCTCGAAGCATTGGGCGCGAAAGTGCAGTGGGCATCCTGCAATATTTTCTCAACGCAAGATCATGCTGCCGCAGCGATTGCCGCCAATGGCACCCCCGTATTCGCGATTAAGGGTGAAACCTTAGAGCAATATTGGGATTACACCCACCGCATTTTTGAGTGGGCGGATGGCGGCTTCACCAATATGATTTTGGATGACGGTGGTGATGCAACATTGCTATTGCATTTGGGTACGAAGGCAGAAAAAGACCAAGCAGTCTTGAGCAACCCCAGTAGCGAAGAAGAAACCATTTTGTTCTCGACCATTAAGAGCAAGCTCGCGATTGATCCAACCTGGTACTCGACTCGCTTAGCCAAGGTTGAAGGTGTTACGGAAGAGACAACAACCGGCGTGCATCGCCTGTATCAAATGTTTGCTAAAGGTGAGTTGGCTTTCCCTGCAATTAACGTGAACGATTCGGTTACCAAGAGCAAGTTTGATAACTTGTATGGCTGCCGTGAGTCGTTGGTTGACGCGATTAAGCGTGCTACCGATGTCATGATCGCTGGAAAAGTTGCCGTGGTTGCTGGTTATGGTGACGTTGGCAAGGGCTCGGCACAAGCCTTGCGCGCCTTGTCCGCTCAGGTTTGGGTGACTGAAGTCGATCCGATCTGCGCATTGCAGGCGGCGATGGAAGGCTACCGCGTTGTGACGATGGACTACGCAGCTGATAAGGCCGATATTTTTGTATCGGCGACCGGCAACTACCATGTGATCACGCATGACCACATGGCGCGTATGAAAGACCAAGCCATTGTTTGCAATATCGGCCACTTTGATAATGAAATTGACATTGCAGGCGTTGAAAAATACCGCTGGGAAGAAATTAAACCCCAAGTCGATCACGTGATTTTCCCTGCCATGAATGGCATGCCTGAAAAGCGCATCATCATTCTGGCTAAGGGCCGTTTGGTTAACTTGGGTTGCGGTACCGGCCACCCATCTTACGTGATGAGCTCTTCGTTTGCGAACCAAGTGATTGCGCAAATTGAGTTGTGGGGCGCAGTTGGTACGAAGAAATACCCCGTGGGCGTTTATACCTTGCCAAAACACTTGGATGAAAAAGTAGCGCGCTTGCAGCTGAAGAAACTCAATGCCCAACTGACCGAGTTGAGCGATCAACAGGCTAGCTACATTGGAGTGACAAAGCAGGGCCCATATAAGCCAGAGCATTACCGTTATTAATCGCAGGCGTACTAGATAGGTCAAATGCAATGGAATTGAGCGTCGAATTTTTTCCGCCTAAAACACCGGAAGGAGAAAACAAACTCCGTCTGGTGCGTGAGCGCTTTAGTGAATCACTGAAGCCGGCGTTCTACTCCGTTACGTTTGGTGCTGGGGGCTCAACCCAGTCTGGTACCTTGCAGGTCGTTAGTGAGATTCATGCGGCGGGTGAGTCTGTGGCGCCCCATTTATCCTGCGTTGGTAGTTCGCGCGACAGTGTGCGCGCGATGCTACTTCAGTATCGTGATTTAGGGATTCGCCGCATTGTTGCCTTGCGCGGCGATTTGCCATCCGGTATGGGGCAGTATGGCGAGTTCTCGCATGCCAATCAATTGGTCGAGTTCATTCGGGCAGAGACGGGCGATTGGTTTCATATTGATGTAGCGGCTTACCCAGAAACCCATCCACAGGCAAAGTCGCCTGCGTCGGACTTGCAGTTTTTTGTAGAAAAAATGAAGGCCGGGGCTAATTCAGCCGTAACGCAATACTTCTTTAATTCGGATGCGTACTTTCGGTTTGTGGAAGATGCATATGACTTGGGCGTTACCCAGCCGATTATTGCGGGCATTATGCCAATTACCAATTGCAGTCAGTTATTGCGCTTTTCAGATGCATGCGGTGCTGAAGTGCCGCGGTGGATACGCTTGCGCTTACAGTCCTTTGGCGACGATACGGCATCCATCAAATCGTTTGGTGAGGACGTCGTTACGGACTTGTGTGACCAGCTGCTAGTTACGGGCGCGCCCGGTTTGCATTTTTACTCGCTGAACCAAGCTGACGCGGTATTGGCGATTGCCGAGAACCTAAACCTAGGCTCAAATTAGTTTTCCTTAAAGCGCAATCCAGATTCGGTCAGCATGGCATCGAGTGGCTGATCATGAGCCTCTGCTTGCCACTGATTTGGGTTTAATTGCTGCCAGTCATACCCAACCCCAATACAGACGATGTTTGGCTTTGTAGTTCGTAAGCCGGCCAGTGTTCGGTCAAAATAGCCACCACCATAGCCCAGTCGCCAGTAATGCATTTGCAGAGGGTCTCTATGGGTATTACCAGACCAAGACCACCCTACACAGGGGATCAAAATGCAATCGGGCTCAATCGACTTATTTTTGGGGTCGTTTGGATTGGGTTCTGAAATCCCATGTTGCTGGCTTACCAGTGCGTCTCCATCCTGCCAGGTATAAAAATCAAGCTGCTTGTCCGCGCGCATCACAGGTAAAGCCAATTGCCTGCCGTGCATTGCTTTGACCCAGCTGATTAAGCATGGGCGTAAGTCAATTTCCTGCTGAATGGGCCAATACAGTGCAATCGATCCCAGTGACTGCAGCTCCGTTGCGAGTGCGTGGTTTAACGCTACTACGACCTCCTGGCTTGTGGAAGAGGCACTAGAGCCTTGCGCGTACGCAGTGCGTTCACGTAACAGTCGATTTCGAAGGGTTTTTAGATCTGAGTTCGGCATACGAAATAGTATCAAGCGAGAATGCTATTAATGAAAAAACAAATAAAAGTTAGACTATAGGGATGACGCCATTTATTCGTATTGATCGACTTTTATACGCAATACCCCATCTAAGCTCCATTCGATGGATCCTAACAGGCATTCTGCTCTGTGGCGGACTTTTGCTTACGCCGAGCGATTCTCCTGCAAAAAAACCAAATAAACCAGCTGCTAGCCCACTGGAGTTGACTGAGGCGGACAGAACATTCATCCAGTTACGCGAAGCATCACGAAAAAATGATCCGGCTCGGGCTCAGCAGTTGGCTGCCAGTTTGCCTAATTATGTATTTGGCGACTATGTGGAGTATTACAAAATAAAACCCCAATTATTCGATGCAGGCGGCGTAGCGCGCGCCGATACAAATGCAGATAGTCAAGTTATCGGATTTATTAATAAATATGAAGGCACTGCCTTAGCAGATCGCATGCGCAATGACTGGTTGCTGGTTTTGGGCAAGCGCAAAGACTGGCTTACCTTTGATGTGGAATACCCCAAGTTTGCTTTGGACGACGATACCTCGGTGAAATGCTACGCTCTGCAATCGCGTTTGGCCCAAGGCGAGATAGCTGCCAAGACGGCGCACGATGCACGACGCGTCATGTTAGATCCCAAGTCTTATGGGCAGGGATGTCAGGAGTTGGTTCCGTTATTACTAAATGCTGGAGCCATTACCTTGGCCGAAGCAAAAGCATATGGACGTAGTGCCGCTGAAATGGGCTTGGAGACCGTCGGTCGGAAAATGGCGGGAGAAGATCCCATTGGCGAGATTGTGAAGGCAGCCAGAGCCGACCCCGTGAAAGCCTACCGCGACTTTTCTCAGAGCGCAACGCGGTATAGCAAAGAAAATCAAGCGGCAGGGTGGGGTGTCATCGGTCAGTTTTTGGCCAAGCGCCAAGACCTCAGGGCAGATGATGTCTTCCGGATGCAGCACGATCTAGGCTTTAGTGAATTGCTCTCAACCGAGAGTCAAGAATGGAAAGTACGAGCAGCCTTACGCGCTCAGGATTGGCCCTTAGTGCGGGATGCGATTGAAACCATGAATCCTGCAGTGCGGTCAAAAGACCCTGCATGGACATATTGGTATGGACGAGCACTCGAGGCTACTGGGCAAGCCGACAAAGGCAAAGAGCAGTATGAGCTCATTCATGAGCAGTTTAATTTTTACGGGCAACTGGCACGCGAAGAGCTTGGCAAAAAAACTCAAATTCCAACGCGAGTTCGGGTGACGGATCAAGAGATCAAGCCCATGGCGGAGCGCAAAGGCTTTATTCGTGGCGAGCGTTTTTATGCCATGAATTTACGCTTTGAGGGCAACCGCGAATGGAATTGGGAGTTGCGCGGCATGAGCGATAAAGAGCTCTTGGCTGCTGCCGAATACGCTAAACGCATCCAGCTCTATGATCGGACTGTCAATACGGCAGATCGAACCAAGGCGGAGCATGACTTCACCCTGCGCTTTCCAACGCCATACCGGGATGAGCTCACTCCCATCGCTAAGCAAATTGATCTCAATTTAGCGTGGGCTTATGGATTAATACGGCAGGAATCGCGCTTCATTATGAATGCTACTTCTTCCGTGGGCGCATCGGGTTTGATGCAAGTCATGCCGAATACAGCTAAATACGTGGCCAAGAAAATTGGTATGACCTCGTATACGCAGGAAAAGTTAAAAGATACGAATACTAACTTAACCTTAGGAAGTAATTACCTCAATATGGTGCTGGTAGATTTAGATGGATCGTGGGTATTGGCATCAGCCGCCTACAATGCCGGGCCATCGCGCTCTAAGTTATGGCGCGAGCGCTTAAACGCCCCCGTTGAAGGCGCAATTTTTGCAGAGACAATTCCGTTTCATGAAACTAGAACCTACGTTAAAAACGTGTTGTCGAATGCCAGCTATTACTCGGGCGTGATGACGGGTCAAACCATTTCTTTAAAACAGCGCCTTGGGACGATTGCTCCCAAGGCTGTAATTCAAAGTGAGTTGCCATGAAATACGATGTTCTAGTCATTGGTGGTAATGGATTTGTTGGTAGTGTGCTGGTGCGCAGACTGCAGCGCGAGGGCTATTCGGTATTGTTACCAACACGTCATTTGGCGGCAGCGCGGGATTTTCGTTTGCTGCCAAGCGTTCATCTCGTGCAGGCTGATGTCAATGATCAAGCCACCTTAAATGATTTATGCAGTCAGGTTAAGCCAGGCGGCACTGTCATTAATTTAGTCGGTGTTTTGCATGATCGCCCGGCCAAGCCCTATGGCAAAGTATTTGAGCGTGCCCACGTATTACTGCCAACGAATTGCATCACTGCAATGAAAGCCAGTGGCATCAAACGCTATTTGCACATGAGCGCATTGGGCGCAGACTCGAACGGACCATCGATGTACCAACGCAGCAAGGGCGATGGTGAAGCTGCAGTTCGTGCTAGCGGATTGGATTGGACTATTTTTAGGCCTTCCGTCATTTTTGGACAAGAGGATCAATTCATCAATCTGTTTGCTAACTTGGCAAAAGTGTTTCCAGTGATTCCCTTAGCAAATTCACAAGCGCTGTTTCAGCCGGTAAGCGTCAATGATGTGGCCGCCGCTTTTGTTGCCTCCATCACGATGAAGCAAACCATCCACCAAACCTATTCCTTGGTCGGCCCTGAAGTGCTCAGCATGGTAGAGCTAGTTCGTTTTGCGGCCTTAAAAGCACAAACTACGACCCGCGTCATTCCAATGCCGGCTATCGTCGGTTATCTACAAGCGTTGATGTTCGAATTCTTGCCCGTGCCCACATTAATGTCGCGTGACAACATTGCATCGATGCAGTTGCCCAATGTACTACCGCCTACAGCAGTAGACGATCTGATCACGACCTTCGGCATATCGCGCCAATCCATTCGGAGTCTATTGGCTTGAACATATACGCCGTTGGCGGAGCAATACGGGATGCTGTAATGGGTATCCCGGTGAACGACATTGATTATGTGGTGGTCGGAAGCAGTGCAGAGGAAATGATTGCGCTGGGCTACCAGCCGGTTGGTAAAGACTTCCCAGTCTTTTTGCATCCCCAGACCCATGCTGAATATGCCTTGGCTCGGACCGAGCGAAAAACAGGTGTTGGTTATCAGGGCTTCCATTTTTATGCCGATCCTTCGGTCACCTTAGAGCAAGATTTGCAGCGGCGCGACCTTACCATCAATGCCATGGCCCAGCGCGTTGATGACACTGGCACGCGAGTAGGCCCCATCATTGATCCTTATGGCGGGCAAAACGATATTCAAGCCAAGGTATTTCGTCACGTTTCTGCTGCTTTTGCGGAAGACCCTTTGCGTTTATTACGCATTGCTCGGTTTGCGGCGCGCTTTCCAGCATTTACGATTGCAGCCGAAACACAAGAGGCACTGCGCGCTATTGTGCAGTCGGGTGAGTTGTCAGCACTATCACTTGAGCGCGTATGGCAAGAGCTCGAGCGGGGCATGTGTTCAGCAGATCCGCTGCGCATGCTTGAAGTGCTCTTGGAGACTGGCGCTGCAGAGCAATTCTTGCCGCAGTCTTTGATTGCAGTTTGTAAGAATCCACAACTCAAAAACCAACTGGCGAGTAACCTAGATTTATTAGCCGCAAACAAAATAGCAGACGTGGATTCGGTGTGTGCCGCGCTATTAGCCGACCTCGGTGAGGGCGTTATTCGGCAATGGTCCGAAACAACCCGCATGCCACATGGCACCCGGGATTTTGCAGAGCTATTCTCAGCGCTAAAAAAACGCGTGACCCAGCTAGGCTATGGCGCAGTTGACATTCTGGCTTGGTTTAACCGAGCCGATGCGTGGCGTAAGCCCGAGCGCGCAGAAAAACTAATCGCACTGGCCGGTGTTTTAGGTTTTCAGGTGGAGAGGTTCAGCGCCGCCCTAAGGGCAGCGCTAGCCATTGATAGTCAAGCTGTTATTCAGCGTCTTTCGGCAGCAGAGCAGCAACAGGGTGAATGCATTCGCTCCGCAATCGATGCTGCACGATTACAGGCTGTGAAGTCGGTTACGGCCACCTAAGCCTGGAAGAATGTCTAGCGAGAGTCCGGGTAGACTCTTTTTCAATGCAAAGACTTTAAACAGCTCCCCCATCTCTGCTTCCGATAACAATTTTTGTAAGGCATTGGAGACCGGTAAAAAAGCAGTAGCGTTAGCCGGATCCATTTTCTCCAAAACCAAATCACCAATACCGGCCTCTAATAAGAAATTGCCTTGATTATTGAAATAGATTTCGTCCGCTCCAGCAGTAAGGGCTGCACTCGAAATGGAAGACCATTCTACGTGGCTGGTTAGATCGCACAAGCCTGGCAGATAGAGTGGATCTGTAATGGTATGGTGGCGGTGGTGGGCCATCAATGTTCCTTGCTCACGCTGCGGGTGAAAAAACTCACTCGCCGGAAATCCATAATCCAGCGTAATAAAAAGACCGCTGGTCAGCGCCTGAGTTACAGCCGTAATCCATGCCACACTTTGTGGATTGATTTCGGTGGTGTAGCCTTCGGCGAAAGAATGGGTGAGGAGATGATCAGGTAATAATTGCCGATCGACTACTGGTCCGATCTCTAAAGCGAAGGCGCCATTTTGAACAACCACCCCTTGCTGGTGCCATTCTCCATTTTGGTAAACAATGCGTTCGCAGGGTATCGCATCTAATAGTTCATTTGCAATGATGACCCCCTCAAACTGGCTTGGCAGCGCGCTGAACCAGTCGATTGAGGTTGAGCATTGCAGATCGTTTTTGGTCTCTTGCAATAAGGCGCGCTGACGCTGTGCTAAATCGGGGGCGATTTCGAGAATGCCATAGTGGTCTAAGGGAAAATCGAGCTCTGCTAAACGATGAAGGATGGAGGCGGCCAACTTGCCTGTTCCAGCCCCAAATTCAAGAATACGGGTTGGTTTGCCTTGGGACCGAAATGCCTCTAAGACTGGCAGGATGGTATTGGTCAGTGCCATACCAAAAAAAGGGCTAATCTCCGGGGCGGTAGTGAAGTCCCCCCCGCTTCCCAATTTATGGGCACCAGCACTGTAATAGCCACTACCTGCTTGGTACAAGGCCATCTCCATGTAGCGCGAAAAAGGCAAGTAACCCCCGTGCGATGCGACTTCTAGGGCAATTTCCGCGCTTAAGCTTGTGCTATGCGCTTTTTCGGTGTCGGTCAAGGTAATATCCATAACTCGCTAGTCTAAGAGAAAAACGTGAATTCAAGCTCCTCTGCCTCACCCAAGGCCAAAAAATGCGTTTTGGTTACCGGCGCTGCAAAGCGTGTAGGGCAGGCTATTGCCATTCATTTTGCAGAACAAGGCTGGGATGTTGCCGTTCACTATGGACAGTCAAAAGCGGAAGCCGATGAAACGGTTACTGCGATTCAGAAATTAGGCTCAAGGGCAATGGCGTTTCAAGCTGATTTAGCGAGCGAGTTAGAGATTACTGCTCTTTTTCAGGCTGTCACGATGAATATGGGCACCCTGGATTGCATCGTCAATAGTGCCTCACAGTTTGAGTATGACCGGGCTAGCGCAGAGCCTGAGCTCATTAATACGGCTTTTTTTCAGAAGATGATGCAAGTGAATGTTTTAGCACCGGTCCTCTTGGCGCAGTTGCTCTACCGACAGCAAAAATCCAGAGTAGTGGATCCTTTGTCTGGTGGCGATATTCCAGCAGTGATCCAACTGCTCGATCAGAAGCTGATTAATCTCAATCCCGATTATTTTTCATACACCTTATCGAAGGGCGCGCTCGAGTGTGCGAGCCAGATGATGGCGATGGATTTTGCCCCCTATCTGCGCGTGGTTGGATTGGCGCCCGGCATTTCTTTGCCATCTGGTCCGCAGTCTGAGGATGGCTTTAAAGCCGCCCATACAATGACACCATTAAAGCGCTCATCTACTCCAATCGATATTGCGAAGACGGCTGTTTTTATTGCAGAGTCAAATGCGATTACGGGTACGACGATTTACGTCGATGGAGGACAGCATTTAATGCCATCATCACGCGATGTTATGTTTAAAACTAAATAGGCTTTACAGAATGCTACATGCGATGCAGCACCCCTCCTTACTCGATTGCCGCCGTTTGTTTTTGCGGGATTATGAGATTTATATCAATATCGGCGTGCATGACTTTGAGAAAAAAGCAGAGCAGCGGGTGATCCTCAATATTGATCTGTACATTCCGTTTGCGCTCAACACACCAACAAAAGATACCTTGGATGAAGTACTCGATTACGACTTCATGCGCGAAACCATTCGGACAAGGGCTCAGAAAGGCCACATCCATTTACAAGAAACGCTTTGCGACGATATTGTTGCGGCCATGCTGGCTCACCCAAACGTGATGGCGGCCCGCGTTTCCACCGCAAAGCCAGACGTCTATTCCGACTGCCACTCAGTAGGGGTTGAGGTGTTTCGTATTAAAGATTCGGTTACGGTAAGGTAAGACTGTGAACGATCCACGTAAAGCCGCGTTTGAAGAAAACAAGCTCGAGAAAAAACTATCTCGCTTAGTTGGTCAGGCGATTGGTGACTTTGGCATGATCGAGGATGGTGACAAAGTCATGGTCTGCGTCTCTGGCGGAAAAGACAGCTACGCTATGCTCGATATTCTGCTAAAGCTGCGCGAGCGGGCACCCATTCAGTTTGAAATCGTTGCGGTGAATTTAGATCAGAAGCAACCCAACTTTCCAGCAGAAACATTACCGAATTATTTAAGCTCTTTAGGTGTGCCCTTTCACATTGAAGAGCAGGATACTTATAGTATTGTGAAGCGCGTGATCCCAGAGGGTAAGACAACCTGCGGTTTATGCTCCCGTTTACGGCGCGGCATTTTGTACCGCGTTGCCGATGAATTGGGCGCGACTAAGATTGCCCTTGGCCATCACCGTGACGATATCCTCGAAACCCTATTGCTCAATCTGTTTTACGCCGGCAAATTAAAAGGCATGCCACCCAAGCTACGATCCGATGACGGTAAGCATATTGTGATTCGGCCACTCGCCTACGTCCCTGAAAAACTACTCGAGCGGTATGCAGACGATATGCAGTTCCCCATCATTCCATGCGATTTGTGTGGCAGCCAGCCCAATCTGCAGCGCGGTGCGATGAAGCAAATGCTACGCGACTGGGAAAAGAAACATCCAGGTCGGGTAGAAAATCTCTTTCGGGCCATGCACCACATTGTGCCGTCCCATTTAATGGACCGCGAGGCATTCGATTTCACTAATTTAGAGGTCGGTGGCAGCATTGGGGGAGCCCTTGGTAATTTGGGGGCCAGGTCCCCAGGCGATCGTGGAATTGATGAGTCTGAGCTGGATGAATTAGCCTGCGGAACCTTGATTCGCGGCGTTTATAATTAATAGCATGAATATTGTCATACTGGCTGCAGGACAGGGAAAGCGGATGAAATCGGCTTTGCCAAAGGTCTTGCAAACCCTTGCTGGTAAACCCTTGCTAGAGCATGTTCTCGTCACCGCCAATCAGCTCGTCGGTAAAGCCAAAACAAAACCCATCGTTGTGATTGGCCATGGTGCGGCTGCCATCAGTGCATACCTAGAGCAGAGTCAAACAGATCATCCAGGACTTGCGGATGTAGTGACGGCGATGCAAAAAGAGCAAAAAGGCACAGGCCATGCGCTGTTGCAAGCGCTGCCCAAGCTTGATCTAGATGAGCCCACCTTGGTGCTTTATGGCGATGTTCCCTTAATTTCCAAAAAAACCCTGATGCGTTTGGTAACGTTAGCTGACGGCAAGCGTGGAAGTGATTCCGCTCTTGCCTTGTTGACTCAGCAAATGGATAAGCCAACAGGATATGGCCGCATCCTGCGTGACGCTGAAGGTGCTGTCACGGGTATCATTGAAGAAAAGGATGCGGATCGCCAACAAAAAAGTATTACTGAAATTAACACCGGCATCATGGTGTTGCCAAGTAGTCGCTTAAAGAAATGGCTTAAATCATTGCAGGCGAGTAATGCTCAGGGCGAGTATTACTTAACGGATGTGATTGCAATGGCTGCCCGGGATAGTGTTCCGATTCGCACAGCCCAAGCGGACTTTGAGTGGGAAACCACTGGCGTCAATAGCCGCGATCAATTGGCAGCCTTAGAGCGAACCCATCAGCACGTAATTGCAATGCAATTAATGGAGGCGGGTGTAACGTTGCTCGATCCAGCACGGATCGATGTTCGTGGAACCTTAAGCTGCGGCTCGGACGTGGTCATCGATGTCGGATGTGTTTTTGAAGGCAAGGTCACGCTGGACTCCGGCACACGCGTCGGGCCCTATTGCATCGTCCGTAATAGTGCAATTGGCAAACAGGTTGCGATCCAGGCATTTAGTCATTTAGATGGGGCTGTGGTTGGGGCCAATTCCATGATTGGGCCCTATGCCCGCTTACGCCCTGGCGCTGATTTAGCCAATGACGTACACATTGGTAATTTTGTTGAGGTTAAGAACAGCAAGATTAATTCCAATAGCAAGGCAAACCATTTGGCGTATGTTGGTGATTCGCTGGTGGGTGCACGGGTCAATATTGGCGCTGGCACCATTACCTGCAATTACGATGGCGTCAATAAACACCAAACTATTATTGAGGACGATGTCTTTATTGGTTCGGATACACAGCTGGTTGCCCCTGTTCGAGTCGGGCGTGGAGCGACCTTAGGTGCGGGCACAACCTTAACCAAAGATGCCCCCGCCAATCAGTTAACGGTATCGCGTGCCAAGCAATTATCGATTCAGTGGCAGCGCCCAGTGAAGCAAGACAAGAAAGCAGTCAGCAAAAAAGTAACTGCCAAAAAAACGGCAAAGGCCAAAAAATAATGTGCGGTATTGTTGGCGCGGCATCACGCACAAATATCGTTCCTATCCTCATTGAAGGTTTGCGTCGCCTTGAGTACCGTGGCTATGACTCCTGTGGATTTGCTGTGATTAATACCGCAAATGCAAAGCACCCGATTGAGCGGGCACGCACAACCGCACGGGTTGCCGAATTGGCTGAGCAAGGCAATCAGTTTCAGGGCACATTGGGTATAGCCCATACACGCTGGGCAACCCACGGCAAACCCGATACCCATAATGCTCATCCTCACGTATCCAATCAGTTAATTGCAGTGGTGCATAACGGCATTATTGAAAACTACGATGTACTGCGCGCTGAGTTGATGGCCGCAGGCTATGCATTTGAGTCAGAGACCGACACCGAAGTCATTGCCCATTTGATTCACCAAACCTATATTGCACAGCCTAGTCGCAAGATTGCGCTTGCAGTACGTGCGGTACTACCGCGTCTGCACGGCGCCTATGCGATTGGTGTGATTGCGCAAGATTGCCCCGATACTTTAATTGGGGCACGTGTTGGTTCTCCACTGGTTGTGGCCTTTGGTGATAATCAAAACTTTATTGCATCCGATGCCTTAGCGCTGGCAGGCCATGCAAACACCATGCTGTATTTGGAGGAAGGCGATGTTGCCGTTTTAAAAGCCGACCAAGTCAACATTACCGATGGTAATGGTCAGCCGGTCGAGCGCGCGCAAAAACCCATGCCAGCCCAGGCTGACTCGGTTGATTTAGGCCCATATCAGCATTACATGCAAAAAGAAATTTTTGAGCAGCCCACAGCGATTGCCAATACGCTTGCCAATATTACGCATTTTGGGCCGGATCTCTTTAATGCTGATCCACAGGCTTGGCAGGAATTTGATCAGATTTTGATTTTGGCGTGCGGCACCAGCTATTACTCAGCTTGTGTTGCCAAGTATTGGCTTGAATCGATCGCGGGAATGCCAACGCAGGTCGAGATAGCAAGTGAATACCGTTACCGCACTTCAGTGCCTAATCCCAAAACACTGATTGTGGTGGTATCGCAATCGGGCGAGACGGCCGATACCTTAGCCGCCCTGCGCCATGCTAAAGAACTCGGCCATACGATGACCCTAGCGATTTGCAATGTGGCCAGCAGCGCCATGATTCGCGAAACGAATTGGTGTTTTTTAACTAAAGCAGGGACCGAAATTGGGGTTGCTTCAACCAAAGCATTTACTACACAATTAGTAGCCCTATACCTATTGGCCATGTCGATTGCCAAACGCCAGGGCCGCATTAGTGAAGCAGAAGAAAAAAACGCATTAAAAGCGCTGCGCCATTTACCCAAAGCCTTGATAGCGGTATTGGCTTTAGAGCCGCAAATCATCGCTTGGAGCGCTGCGTTTGCGCAGTGTGAGAATGCGCTTTTCTTAGGCCGGGGTCTACATTATCCAATTGCCCTTGAGGGCGCCTTAAAGCTGAAAGAGATTTCTTATATTCATGCGGAAGCCTATCCTGCTGGTGAGTTAAAGCATGGACCATTGGCATTGGTCACTGAAAAAATGCCAGTAGTGACAGTAGCGCCAAATGACGCCTTACTTGAAAAACTCAAATCCAATATGCAAGAAGTGAAGGCCCGTGGCGGCCGCTTGTATGTATTTGCAGACCAAGATACCGAAATCGTCAGTAGCGATGGCATTGCTGTCATTCGTTTGCCGGAGCACTACGGTGATTTATCACCCATTTTGCATGTGGTACCTCTGCAATTACTGGCTTATCACACGGCGTGCGCTCGCGAAACGGATGTGGATAAACCAAGAAATTTAGCAAAAAGCGTAACGGTCGAATAAAGCCAAATAGCTCGATCAGTTGGCGCTGAGTAAATGCCCTCATCTGTGTTCAAATAAGGGTTGCCATGAGCGAATCAATACTTAGCCCATTACCTTATATTCAAAGACGCGTGCACTTAGCTCAGCGTGCATTAGTCATACTCTTTGCAGCGAGCCTTGTTGCTTGTGCTGCCGGACCTGATTTTAAGCAGCCGGATGCTCCAAAAGTAGCTCGCTTTACTGAAAAGCCGATTGCCACCACACTAGCGACTGCGCCCAATGTCGCTGGGGGCACAGAGCAGCAGATTATTCCAGATACGGATATTCCGGCAGAGTGGTGGACCTTATTTAAATCGCCGCAACTGGATAAGCTGATCAAAACAGCCTTGGAGCAAAATCCCAATTTAGCTGCTGCAGACGCGGCCCTCCGGGTTGCTCAAGAAAACGTCAATGCACAAATTGGAGGGTTATATTTCCCAAGCGTTGATTTAGGAGCCAATACAGCTCGCGAACAGCAATCTCTGGCTACGTTTGGACTGCCTGGTCAAAATATTTATAACGTGTACAACGCCTCCATTAATGTGGGGTATCGCCTAGATGTATTTGGCGCTGCTAGGCGAACGGTCGAGAGTGCCCGTGCGCAAGCAGAAATCAGTCAGTTTCAGCTCGAAGGCGCATATCTTGCCCTGACCGCAAATATTGTGACAGCGGCGGTTCGTGAAGCCGCACTGCGCGCCCAATACGCTGCCACATCCGAGATTCTTAAGGCCCAGCAAAATTTTGCCGACGTAACAGAGCGCCAGCTTGCCATTGGCACGGTATCGCGGGTGGACCTGACGTCCCAGCAAACCTTAGTGGCGAACTCCCAAGTTGATTTATTGACCTATGAACGCAATCTTGCTTTTGCACGAAATCAGCTTGCTGTATATACCGGGGAATTTCCCAGTAATGCGCAGATCGCTCAATTCGAGTTGGCCAATTTACATTTACCCGACAAGCTCCCGCTCTCTCTGCCATCGAGCTTAGTGCGACAGCGCCCAGATATTCGGGCAGCCGAGGCCTTACTCAAGTCAACGAATGCCTTAGTGGGTGTCGCTACGGCCAATCTTCTGCCACAAATCAATTTGAGCGCCAGCGTCGGTTCAGTGGCGCTCTCCTCAGGAGCCCTATTTGGACCTTCGGCGGCAATTTGGAGTGTTGCTGGCGGGGTCTTTCAACCTTTGTTTCAAGGTGGACAACTGCTAGCGCAGCGGCGCGGTGCCATTGCCGGCTTCGAACAGGCAGTATTTCAGTATCAAGCGACTGTTCTCACTGCCTTTCAGGAGGTAGCGGATGCCTTGCGTGCTCTCGAGACGGGCGCCGAGTCATTAAAAGCTGCTGCCGATGCCGCGCGCTACTCTAAAGAAACCTTAGATTTAGTCCAAGAGCAATACAAGTTAGGAACGAGTAGCTACTTAGCTGTACTCTATTACCAAAACCTGTATCAGCAAGCTATGGTCAAGTTTGTACAGGCGCAGGCGGTACGCTTTGCGGATACGGCGGCATTGTTTGCCGCACTAGGCGGAGGCTGGTGGAACCGAGATGGTCCAGCATATCAATCGAATGTTGCAAGGAATGCGCAATGAAATCATTGCCAGAATTAATTCAAACACTGAAGTCCAAAGTACGTGAGTGGAAAATAATGGAATACGTCAGCAAAGCATGGAATGCAATAAGTCAATTATTCAGTCGCATTGGCAATACGCTCCGTCTGCGTGCACGATTCAAGAACACAAAAACCTATGCCAAGCTCATGGCGATGACGCCGTTGCGTCGCCGCATGATCGTCATGCTGGTCTCCGTCTTCGTACTGCTTGGATTACTAGTTGGTTTTAACACCCTTAAAACCACACTGATTACCTACTTTATTTCCAGTGCGGGCTTGCCGCCTGCAACCATATCTACTATGTCGGCAGAGGAAGAAGAGTGGCAGCCGACCTTAAGTAGTGTAGGTAATATTCGCGCGTTTCGCGGGGTTGATTTGAGTGCTGAGACTGGCGGCGCAGTATTAAATGTATTCGTTAAATCCGGAATGGATGTGAAGAAGGGCGATTTGTTAATTCAGCTCAATGACGCAGCGGATATTGCACAACTCAACTCCTTTAAAGCAATGGCTGATTTAGCTAAGGTGATTAATGAGCGCGATAAACAACAGCTCGCGATTCAGGCCATTAGTAAAAACGTTTTTGATACCAGTGCGGCGGATGCGAAATCAAAAGCAGCCCAAGTTGAGCAGCAGGCTGCGCTAGTTGCTAAGAAGAGTATCAAGGCTCCGTTTAGTGGCCGCGTCGGCATCATTGCGATTAACCCAGGCCAATATGTCAATGCAGGCGATAAGATGTTGACCCTGCAAACACTGGATCCGATTTTTGTGGATTTCACCTTGCCACAAAGCACAGCGGGCATGATTCAAGTGGGGCAAGAGATTGAAATGAAAACCGATGCATTTAAAGATGCTGGGTTCAAAGGCAAGATTACTGCTGTGAGCCCAAAGGTTGAGCTCAACACACGCAATATGCAAATTGAGGCAATGGTGAGCAATCCGGATAAAAAAGTATTGCCAGGTATGTTTGCCAACGTCACCATCAACTTAGGTGATCGCGTTAAATACCTGACCCTGCCCCAAACAGCCATTACCTATAATCCTTACGGTAGCACTGTCTTCATTGCTCGCAAAACCGATCGCAAGGATAAGCAAGGAAAGCCACTGATTGAGGCTGAACAGGTGTTTGTCACAACCGGCCTCACCCGCGGCGATCAAGTCGCGATTGTCAAAGGCCTTGAGCCGGGTGTGATGGTAGTTACTAGCGGACAGCTCAAATTAAAAAATGGCACGCCATTGATTATTAATAATAAAGTCCAGCCCGGCTTTAATCCCAATCCAAAGCCACAAGAACAATAAATCGAGCGAACTGACTAATTTATGAAGTGGACTGATCTATTTATTCGCAGACCCGTCTTGGCGCTGGTGGTGAGTGCGCTTATTCTGGTGTTTGGACTGAAGTCCGCCAGTACCTTACCGGTCAATCAGTACCCGCAAACTCAAAATGCCATTGTTACCATCACAACTGCGTATTTTGGTGCCGATCCAGAAACGATTGCTGGCTTCATTACACAGCCCTTAGAGGCGGCGATTGCACAAGCTCAAGGAATTGACTACCTCTCGTCAACCAGCATTAGTGGTATCTCCACCATTATTGCAACCTTGCAGCTGAATTACGATGCCAATAAAGCGCTGACACAAATCAATACGCAAATCAGTTCAGTTCGTAATCAATTGCCACCCCAGGCTCAGCAGCCTGTTCTGACCGTTCAGGTCGGTCAAACTACTGCAGCGATGTACCTCGGGTTTTACAGTGATGTTATTCCAAACAACAGTACAACCGATTACCTCTTGCGGGTAGTAAAGCCAAAGCTTGATTCGGTCGCTGGCGTTCAAAATGCCGAGATCTTGGGCGGCCGCAAGTTTGCGCTGCGTGCTTGGCTTGATCGGGATCGTATGGCTGGTGTCGGTGTGGGAGCGGATGATGTCTATAACGTACTCGCAGCCAATAACTACCTCTCTGCCGTTGGCAGCACAAAAGGTGAAATGGTGGCTGTGGATCTGGTGGCGGGCACCGATCTACATACCCTGGATGAATTCCGTAAATTGGTAGTCAAGCGCAATGGCGCAGACATTGTGTATCTAGATCAAGTGGCCACAGTCAGCCTAGGATCCGATGACTACAACACCAATGTGGCATTTAGCGGTAAGCAGTCGGTATTTATTGGTATCAAAGTAGCACCCGATGCCAATTTGCTTGATGTTGCAGAACGCGTACGTGCAGTCTTGCCCGATATTCAGAAGCAATTACCAACGGGCTTAGTTGGCAACATTGTCTATGACTCCACTAAATTCATTACAACCTCCATTGACGAGGTAGTGGCTACCTTACTTGAAGCGCTCCTCATTGTGACCGTGGTTATCTTCTTATTCTTGGGAAGCTTCCGTGCAGTTGCAGTCCCGGTCATTGCGATGCCACTATCGCTCATCGGCACCTTCTTCTTAATGCAGGTCTTGGGTTATTCCATCAATTTACTGACCCTTCTTGCCTTAGTATTGGCGATCGGCTTGGTAGTAGATGACGCCATCATCGTGGTGGAAAACGTCGATCGCCATATGAAAGAGGGCAAATCACCGCTCGAAGCATCCTTAATAGCAGCGCGAGAACTCGGCAATCCAATTCTGGCAATGACGGTAGTGCTCATTGCTGTCTATATTCCCATTGGCTTTCAGGGCGGCCTTACCGGCGCGCTATTCACCGAGTTTGCCTTTACCTTGGCTAGTGCGGTAGCCGTTTCTGGCGTGGTGGCCTTGACGCTATCGCCCATGATGTGTTCCCGCATTTTTACCGAAGGGCAGGAGACTACGCCCTTTGTTAAAAAGATTGATGCGATTTTTGAGCGCGTACATCACCGCTATCAGACCCTCTTACGCAACCTCTTGAGTACCTGGCAGGTCATTATTGTGATGGGCGTTTTTTTACTGGGCGGGGTTGCGTATCTGTATGCCACTGCGCATTCGGAGTTAGCGCCAATTGAAGATCAAGGCATTGTGCTGATGCAGGCCTCTGGCCCGCCCAATGCTACGGTTAATCAAATGCAAACCTATGCCAATCAGATTCAAAAAATTGCTGCTGCGGAGCCGGAGTATTTGCAGATGTTCCAAATTACGAGTGCAACCAGCAGTTTTGGCGGCGTGCTGATGAAGGATTGGAATGAGCGTAGCCGCAGTGCATCGGCTTTTCAGCAAGACATGCAGAATAAGTGGAACAGCATTGCCGGCGTACGCGTTGCTGCCTTCCAGTTTCCGGCTTTGCCGGGCGCTCAAGGTTTGCCAGTACAGGTAGTTATTAATACCACCGAGTCATATGAAAACCTCAATGAAGTATCTCAGGCTGTACTCGATAAGGCGCGTAAGAGCGGCATGTTCTTCTTTGTCGATAGCGACTTAAAAATTGATAAACCGCAAAACGTCTTAGAGATTGACCGCGAAAAAGTGGCGGCACTGGGCATGACCCAGCGTGACGTGGGTAATGCACTTTCAGCTGCCCTTGGCGGCGGCTTTGTAAATTATTTTTCGGTTTCTGGGAGATCGTATCGAGTGATTCCGCAGGTAAAGCAAGTCGATCGACTCAATCCAGATCAAATATTGGATTACTACATTCGCACACCCAGCGGTGAGATGATTCAGGCGCGGACCATTGCCAGCATTAAGCAGCGCGTGGTTCCACAATCCATCAATCACTTCCAGCAGCTGAATTCTGCGACGATTATTGGTGTCAGTACGCCATTCGTATCCCAAGAAGAGGTGCTCAAGTTCATTGGGCAGTCATTAAAAGAAGTGGCACCCAATGGCTACTCCATTGATTACGCCGGTCCCTCACGGCAGTTCATGAATGAGTCGGGCGGTTTCTTGGTCACCATGTTCTTTGCCATTTTGATTGTCTTCTTAGTATTGGCCGCCCAATTTGAAAGTTTCCGTGACCCGATTGTGATTTTGGTTTCAGTGCCGCTGGCTTTATTTGGCGCACTGATATTTATTAATTTGGGCTTTACTACGCTGAATGTTTATACCCAGGTTGGTCTTGTTACGCTGATGGGACTCATTAGTAAACACGGCATTTTGATTGTGGAGTTCGCCAATGAATTACAAGCGGCAGGACGCAGCAAGCTCGACGCCATTGTCGAAGCCAGTAGCGTTCGTTTGCGCCCGATTCTCATGACTACAGCAGCGATGGTATTGGGTGTGGTGCCTTTAGTGATTGCATCTGGCGCTGGTGCTGCAGGACGTCAATCGATGGGAATCGTGATTTTCACTGGCCTATCGATTGGTACTTTATTCACCCTGTTCGTGGTACCAGCAATGTATCTCTTTATTGGTGCTGATCACCAAGCCAAGAAATTCAAGCAAGTTTAGGGGCAATTTTGCCCCTGCTTAACTAGGCTACCGTGAGGTAGGCTGTTTCGCTCTCTAAGCGCTTCATCCACGCTTCGATCGCTGGGTACGATGGACGCTGACCGACGCGTTCAGGAAATTTCTCTGCCAGCATGATCCAGCGATTGACGCAGAGACCCAAGGCAATATCAGCTAGGCTAAAGCGATTGCCAGCGCAATATAAATGGGATTCCAAGGCTTGATTGAGGATCTTCAGTTGGCCACTGGCCATTTCATAGTTTTTCCGAATCAAATCATAGTTCCGTTCATTTTCAGAAGTTCGCGTTAGACCTAAAAATGCTGGCCGCATGGCTGGCCAGAACGTAGTGAGTTGCCAATCCATCCACTTGTCAGCAGAGGCTTGGCTATGAATGTCAGCTGGATAGCGTCCGTTCTGGTCATACTTGCGAGTGAGGTAACGCAGAATGGAATTGGATTCCCACAGTACGAAGGATTCATCTTGCAGTGTCGGCACTAAGCCATTGGGGTTTAATGCCAAGAATTCAGGGGTATTGACGACGCCAAATTGCAGGCCAGCATCGATGCGTTCATAGTCTGTGCCTTCTTTAAGCCCTAGCTCATTTAGACACCACAGAATTTTTTGGACATTGATTGAGCTGGCCCTACCCCAAAGACGCATCATAAAAAACCTTTATTCGATTGGACTGCGCACGGGCAAGCTTAGGCCCATAAATTGACTGCGAGAAAATACTAGTGGATCACGCTCTTCATGGTGTTGCATATTCAGGATGCGCGCAACAATAATATGGTGATCACCGCCCGGATGAACGGCGATGGTTTCGCACTCAAAGTAGGCGACACAATCCGTTAGCGTTGCTAGACCAGAGGGGGTAGTGACAAGCTCAACCCCTGTAAATTGATCGCCAGTGCTTTTGGCAAAGCGCATGGCAATGTCTTCTTGCGATCGCTCTAAAACATGAATCAACTGTTTTTTCCCGACTGCAAAGGCATCCATCAATACGGAACGCTCAGACAGACTCCAAAGCACAAGGGGTGGAACTAAAGAAACGGTATTAAATGAGCTAATCGTGACACCAACCGCTTGACCATTATTTCCAATGCCGGTGATGACCGTTACGCCAGTGGCGAAGCTAGACAATGCTTTACGTAATTCGGTGGGTGAAGCAGAACTCATGAAGGGCTTGGTCTTTAAACTTATTTCGTATTTGGAGTAATACTGGTGCCCGGAATGGGTGTCAATATTTCGTTTTCTTCAGCGCGAACGCATTTAAAACGGTATTCATTCGATGCTTTTGAGATAAAGCTGGCGCCTATATAAAAGTCAGACTGACAGGTTTTTGTAGCAAAATTCATCACGTCTTGCGGGGCGGCAGAGGACTGAATTAGGCGCATATTCCCCATCGACATCTTGATGTCAGTAGAAGAGCAGCCGGCTATAACGAGGGTAATCAGCCCAAGAGGGAGTAGAATTTTTTTCATGGAACACTCCATAATTCGTAATGCTTGTTAGGATAAACGGTTTACGGCCTTGGGGTGAAAATTAGCGGTTTAGCGCTGTATTGAAAGGAAAACGATGTTTAAGGCAATTGTTATAAATAAAGACGACAAAGGCTACCGAGCGGAACTGGACCAGCTTGAGGAATCAGCACTTCCAGCGGGGGATGTACGTGTTCGAGTGCACTATTCCACGCTCAATTACAAAGATGGCTTGGCAATTACAGGCAAAGGCCCCGTGGTTAGAAGCTTTCCAATGGTTCCTGGGATCGATTTTGCTGGGGAGGTGCTGGAAAGTACGTCGCCTGAGTTTAAGGTGGGAGATGCCGTTTTACTCAATGGCTGGGGCGTAGGTGAGGGCCACTGGGGTGGTTTAGCCCAGCAGGCCAGGGTTAAGGCGGATTGGCTTATTCCATTGCCAAAGGGCTTCACCGCTAAACAGGCGCTAGCTATTGGCACTGCCGGGTATACCGCGATGCTGTGTGTCATGGCATTGCAAAAGCATGGCGTGAAGCCGGCCGATGGTGAGGTGCTGGTTACGGGCGCTGCTGGCGGTGTTGGTAGTTTTGCAATTGCCCTGCTGAGTAAGCTCGGTTTTACGGTGGTTGCTAGTAGCGGTCGTCCCCAAGAGGCGGAGTACCTTCGGTCTTTGGGTGCAGCTGAAGTCATTGATCGGAGTAGCTTATCGGAGCCAGGTAAGCCATTGGCACGCGAGCGCTGGGCTGCCGTGGTGGATAGCGTAGGGAGTCATACCTTAGTCAATGCTTGCGCAGCAACGAAGAGTGAGGGCGCGGTAGCAGCCTGTGGGCTAGCGCAAGGCATGGATTTTCCAGGCACTGTAGCACCCTTCATCTTGCGTGGCGTTACCCTTTATGGCATCAATAGCGTGACCGTACCCAAAGCTAAGCGCATTGCGGCGTATGAACAACTAAGTACACTCGTTGATCTCAAAACCTTGGAGGCGATTTCCCAGGAAATAAGTTTGGGAGAGGCAATTGAGTATGCCGACGCCTTAATGAAAGGCAATGTGCGTGGACGTGTGATTGTGGACGTGAATCGTTAAGCCAATAGGCTTGACGATGGATCGTTACCTTGGGATGTTTTACGTAGCGGGAGCTGAAGATTAATTGCACGTTGTTCGTCGTCCGATAAAGAGGACCAGCGAGCGATTTCATCCAGCGTGCGAAAGCAACCCAGGCAATAGCCGGTTTGCGGATGCATTTCACACCAATTAACGCAAGGCGATTTGACCACTGGACTATCCTTTTATAAAACCACGTAAGCAATGAAAACGCCACCCATTACAAACGCAACTGACCTGAATTCAATTCAATACCCCTGGGGTGATCAACTGCCTGAGAAAGCCGTTCCATTGGAACTGCTACCAGGATTGCGTTGGATCAGAATGCCACTCCCCTTCGCTTTGGATCATATCAATCTCTGGTTAATTCGGGATGAGTTTAATGGCAAGGCGGGCTGGACCATTGTTGACTGCGGTATTGCGAATGACGAGACGCGTGCTATTTGGGAAGGGATTGAGCGAACCCAGTTAGAGGGATTGCCTGTGTTGCGGGTCATTGTGACCCATATGCATCCCGATCACGTTGGCCTGGCGCAATGGCTTTGCGACCACTTTCAAGTGCCTTTGTGGATGTCGATGTCCGATTACCTCACTGCACAGTGGCTCAGTCATGATCAAGGTGGGGCTGCCATTGGCGCCACTCCTGGAAGCGGCGGCGCTGCAGACCATTTTCAACGGCACGGCCTTTCTAGTAGCGATGATCTAGAGAAGCTCCGTGGCCGAGCAGACTATTACAAGCGCATGGTGCCTGGTGTACCAAAGCGCTACCGCCGCATCATGGAAGGCGAGCAAATTGAGATGGGCGGGCATCGATGGCAGGTCATCATGGGCTATGGCCATGCGCCTGAGCATGCCAGTCTTTACTGTGCCGAATTGGGTTGTTTCATTTCGGGGGATATGGTGCTGCCACGCATCTCGACCAATGTGAGCGTCTATGATGCTGAGCCCGACGCCGATCCACTTGGCTTGTATTTGGATTCATTATTGAAGTACACAGCGCTGCCTGAAGATACTGTGGTGCTGCCGTCGCATGGCAAACCCTTCAGAGGATTGCACTACCGCATCAAGCAGTTACAAGACCACCACGTCGACCGCCTGGCTGAAACCTTGGGTGCATGCAGTGTTCCGCACCATGCTCGCGATATTGTTCCGGTGTTATTTAAACGCAGCCTAGATACCCACCAAATGAGTTTTGCCATGGGCGAGGCGATTGCCCACCTCAATCACCTGTGGCGTCAAGGAAAGTTGCGCCGCGTGCTTTCTTCCGACGGGGTGTGGATGTTTTCCGCGGTTTAGCTGAACTGGTTTCTTTGCTAGATCCAGCGGTGTCGTCAGGCTTCGGCGTCATCGCCTCCCCAAAAGACTTCAGCGCCAATAGCGTTGCATGCTGGACCTCGAGGCCCTGAATCGTCGTTTTCAGGATGCTGTGGTTCATGGAGAGCCAATTTTCAACACTTTTTAAGTCCTTAATCCGCTTTTCAAGCTCATCAATATCCACCCCGGGAAAGCCAGCAAATCCAGCAGGACCTTTTGATGGGTCAGCCGAAAAGGGAAATTGCCCTGTATTTTGGCCAGCAGCAACCCCTTGCCCCCACATGGTCTTGAGCATTTCCATGCTTTGATTGAATTCAGGAATGGTTCCAAACATACAGTCTCCGAGTCAGCTTGATGCCGATAAAGTCATTAGAATAGTGGGTTACTAAGATTAACCCCTCTATTTAAACAATGCAATCAAACGGTTCCAATTTGGTATTTACCCGCGGCAGCGAATTACCAGCGCTGCTAAACGACCGCATCCTGATCTTGGATGGCGCCATGGGAACGATGATTCAGCAATACAAGTTAAGCGAAGCCGATTACCGTGGCCTACCGGGCAATACCCGTTTTGCCGATCATCCCGGCGATTTGAAGGGGAACAATGAGCTCTTGGTGTTAACGCAGCCCCACATCATCCAAAAAATCCATGAAGACTATTTGGATGCGGGCGCGGACATCATTGAAACCAATACCTTTGGTGCGACTTCGGTGGCGCAAGAAGACTACAAAATGCCGGGTTTGGCGCGCGAAATGAATGAAGCGGCTGCACGGTTAGCGCACGCTGCCTGTGCCAAGTTCAGCACCCCTGAAAAACCGCGTTTTGTGGCAGGCGCAATTGGGCCCACGCCCAAGACGGCCAGTATCTCGCCAGACGTTAATGACCCAGGCGCACGCAACATTAGCTTTGATGCCCTACGCGATACCTACCGCGAGCAAATTGAAGGTTTGTATGCGGGCGGCGTCGATCTTTTTTTAGTCGAAACCATTTTTGATACCTTAAATGCCAAAGCGGCGATGTTTGCCCTCGATGAATTTTTTGAGGACACCGGTGTTAAGTTGCCGGTCATGGTTTCTGGAACAGTGACCGATGCATCGGGGCGAATTTTGTCTGGGCAAACGGTCGAGGCGTTTTGGAATAGCTTGCGCCACATCAAGCCACTGACGTTTGGTTTAAATTGCGCGCTCGGGGCAGCGTTGATGCGCCCTTACATTGCGGAGTTAGCCCGCATCTGCAATACCGCGGTCTCGTGTTATCCCAATGCAGGCCTGCCAAACCCCATGAGCGATACCGGCTTTGATGAGACGCCTGAAATTACTTCAGCGCTGGTCGATGGTTTTGCCAAAGATGGATTAGTTAATTTGGTTGGTGGTTGCTGTGGAACCACTCCGGATCACATCCGTGCAATTGCCAATGCAGTTGCGAAGCGTAAGCCCAGGGTCTTTTACCGTGAGCCCCAAGCAGAGGTAGCAGAATGAGCAAACGCGTGATTGCCCCTATGCGCTTGTCTGGCCTTGAGTCCTATAACATTAGCCCAGTGGTGGGATTCGTCAATATTGGCGAGCGTACCAACGTGACAGGATCCAAAGCCTTCTCGCGCATGATTTTGAATAATCAATTTGATGAAGCCTTGGCCGTAGCGCGGCAGCAAGTTGAAAGTGGCGCGCAGATTATTGACATCAATATGGATGAGGCCATGCTCGATTCAGAAGCGGCCATGGTGCGCTTTCTGAATCTGATTGCATCTGAGCCCGATATTGCTCGCGTACCCATCATGATCGACTCATCCAAGTGGAGCATTATTGAAGCGGGTTTGAAGTGCGTCCAAGGTAAGCCCATCGTCAATTCAATTTCTTTAAAAGAAGGTGAAGACGCATTTCGGCATCAAGCCAAGTTGATTCGTCGTTATGGAGCCGCCACGGTAGTGATGGCCTTTGATGAAAAGGGGCAGGCCGACACCTATCAACGTAAAACGGAAATTTGCCGACGCTCGTATCAAATCTTAGTTGAGGAAATTGGATTTCCTCCGGAAGACATTATTTTTGATCCCAATATTTTTGCGATTGCTACCGGGATTGAGGAGCACGACAACTATGCGGTTGATTTTATCAATGCAACCCGCTGGATTAAAGAAAATCTACCGGGCGCGAAAGTCAGCGGCGGCGTTTCCAATGTGAGCTTTTCATTTCGTGGCAATGATCGTGTTCGGGAAGCCATTCATACGGTGTTTTTGTACCATGCGATTCAGGCCGGCATGGACATGGGGATTGTTAACGCCGGCCAGCTTGGGGTCTATGCGGACTTAGACCCAGAGTTACGTGAGCGGGTCGAAGACATTGTGCTCAATCGCTTCAAAGAGAAAGATGGCCAAACCCCAACCGAACGTTTATTGGCAATCGCTGATCAATTTAAGGGCGATGGTATCAAGCAAGTCGAGAATCTCGTATGGCGTGAAGCACCGGTACGGGATCGCTTAACGCACGCTTTGGTGCATGGCATTACCAACTTTATTTTGGACGATACCGAAGAGTTGCGCGCTGACATCATGGGTTCTGGCGGCCGTCCGATTGAGGTGATTGAAGGCCCTCTCATGGACGGCATGAATGTGGTCGGCGATTTGTTTGGTGAAGGCAAAATGTTTTTGCCGCAGGTCGTAAAAAGTGCGCGGGTGATGAAGCAGGCAGTAGCGCACCTCATTCCCTATATTGAAGAAGAAAAGCGCTTGCACGTTGCCGCTGGCGGCGAAGCCAAAGCCAAGGGCAAGATTGTGATGGCAACCGTAAAAGGTGACGTGCATGACATTGGCAAAAACATTGTGACCGTTGTTCTCCAATGCAATAACTTTGAAGTAGTCAATATGGGCGTGATGGTGCATTGTGCTGAAATTCTGAGGGTGGCCAAAGAAGAGAAAGCCGATATTGTTGGGCTGTCTGGTTTGATTACGCCGTCATTAGAAGAGATGACCTATGTTGCCCAAGAAATGCAGCGCGATCCGTATTTCCGCGACCAGCAATTACCCTTGATGATTGGTGGGGCGACTACATCCCGTGTTCATACCGCAGTCAAAATCGCGCCGCACTACGATGGCCCGGTCGTATATGTACCCGATGCATCCCGCTCCGTCTCGGTTGCATCGAGTTTGCTCTCGGACGAGAGTGCCAGTAAGTTTATTCAAGACTTACGCGATGACTATGAGCGCATACGCTTACAGCATGCCAATCGCAAAGTAGCGCCAACGATCTCCATTGAGGCAGCACGCCAAAACCGCGAGAAAATTGATTGGAGCAGCTATACACCTGAGAAGCCTAAATTCATTGGTCGCCGCGTCTTCAAAAACTTTGCCCTCAGTGAAATTGCCAAGTTCATTGACTGGACCCCATTTTTTCAAACCTGGGATTTGGCGGGCAAGTTCCCGGCCATCCTCGAGGACGAGGTAGTTGGCGTTGAGGCGAAAAAAGTATTCGCTGACGCACAGGCGCTATTGGATAAGTTAATCAAAGGCCAGTGGTTGGAAGCCGATGGGGTAGTCGCGTTTTATCCTGCCAACGCCATTGGCGATGACATTGTTTTTTATAGTGATGAAGCGCGCGAGCATCCCGTATTTGCTTGGCATAACCTGCGTCAGCAGTCAGAGCGGCCGGTTATAGATGGGGTAAAGCGCCCTAATCGCTGCTTGGCAGACTACGTTGCGCCGCGCGATTCTGGGGTAGCCGATTACGTTGGCTGTTTTGCCGTCACTACCGGACACGGCGTTGAAAAGAAAGTCGCTGAATTTCAGGCAAAAAACGACGACTACAACGCCATCATGCTCAAGGCTTTAGCAGATCGTCTGGCCGAAGCATTTGCTGAACTTATGCACCACCGCGTGCGTACTGATTTGTGGGGTTATGCGAGCGACGAGGCTTTGACGAATGAAGCCATGATCGACGAGCAATACCGTGGCATTCGGCCGGCACCCGGTTATCCAGCCTGCCCAGCTCATGAGGTTAAGCGCGATATGTTGCGCATCGTTGGCGCTGAAGATATTGGCATGACCCTTACGGAGTCATTTGCGATGGATCCGGCATCCAGTGTGAGCGGATTTTATTTGGCACACCCCAATGCGCAGTACTTTAACGTTGGTAAGGTAGCGGCCGATCAAGTCGAAGATTTGGCCAAGCGCCGCGATGAATCGATTGAAACGGTACGCCGGTCCCTGTCGAGCTCATTGGAATAGCCGCCCCTATTTGCAAAAAAGGGGAGATAGACCTTAATCTAGACGCCCCACACGATGGGCTCATTTGCAGCCCGCGCTTGTTTCATGAGCTCCAGAAAGGGGAAGGCGCGCTGTCCTAGACGATCGGCAGTTGGTTTTTCTTGGGCTGAGTCTGCTGGTGTATCGAGCGCGCTACTTTTGGAGGCTACATCGGCCGCAATAGCAGATTCAAGGCGAGCAATAAACTCCGGCAAACGCTCTGCGACCAAAATGCCCCGTTTTTCTAGGGGATGCTCAAGGATGTCAAAAATACGTTGGCTCAAATCCGAGAGCATGATGACATCGGGGCCTGCTTTGGAGTGAAATTGATAGATCATCATTTAGCTTACCACCTTTAAGAAGCCCCTATTCATAATCGGCCACTGCGCCTGATAAAATCACCTTCTATGCTGTTAAATCATAAAAACCAATTAGTTACATCCTTACGCGCCGCCCTGAACGCCGTTGCAAATAGCCGTGGTATTGCACTGGATGCGACGATTGAGCCGCGACTAGAGCGGCCAAAATCGGTGGACCATGGCGATATCGCTTGCAACATTGCATTGCAAATCGCCAAGGCATGGAAGATGAATCCCCGTGAACTGGCTCAAGCCATTGTGGATTCTTTGGGGTCAGATCCCAGTTATGCAAGGCTGATTGCATCGAGTGAGATTGCAGGGCCTGGATTTATTAATTTCCGCTTAAGCAATGCAGCCAAAACCGAAGTAGTAACAGCGGTACTGAATCAGAAAAAAACATTCGGCAAGCGTGCGGGCGATGGAGCGCCCAGGGCAATGGTGGAGTTTGTTTCTGCTAATCCGACTGGCCCCTTGCACGTTGGCCATGGCCGGCAAGCAGCGCTCGGCGATGCTATCGCTAATTTGCTGGATACGCAGGGGATTGCAGTGCACCGGGAGTTTTATTACAACGATGCTGGGGTGCAGATTACGAATTTAGCGGCATCCGTACATGCCCGCTTGAGCGGACTCAAGCCGGGCGATGCCAGTTGGCCAGAGCAGGCTTACAACGGCGATTACATAACGGAGATTGCAGAGGCGTACAAGTCGTCCCCTGAATGCAAGGGTGTTGATGATATGGCGGCGATTCAGCAGTTTGCGGTTGCTTATCTACGAAATGAGCAGGACATCGATCTACGTACCTTTGGTGTTCAGTTTGATTGCTACTACCTCGAGTCGTCTTTGTATACCGACGGCAGTGTGGCTCAGATCGTTGCTGATCTGGGGTCGGTAGGCAAAACATATGAAGCCGATGGCGCATTGTGGCTTAGGACCACAGAGGATGGCGATGATAAGGATCGCGTCATGCGCAAGTCCGACTGCACATACACCTATTTTGTACCTGATGTGGCTTACCATGCAAGCAAGTGGCAGCGCGGCTTTACCAAAGTAATTAATGTCCAGGGCAGTGATCACCATGGCACCATCGCCCGCGTACGCTCTGGCTTACAAGGCGTTGCGCAAAAACGCGGCTGGACTATTCCAGCAGATTACCCCGATTATGTTCTGCACAAGATGGTGACGGTGATGCGGCATGGGCAAGAGGTCAAGATTTCAAAACGGGCTGGCTCTTATGTGACCGTTCGCGATTTAGTGGAGTGGTCTGGCGGCGTTACCGAGTCGATGAATGCGCAAGAGCGCGAATTGGCCTTGCAGCGTGGACGTGATGCAGTGCGCTTTTTCCTAATTTCCCGTAAAGCCGATACGGAATTTGTTTTTGATGTAGATTTAGCGCTGCAACAGAATGATGAGAACCCGGTGTTTTATGTGCAATACGCCCATGCGCGTATTTGCTCCATCTTGCAGCAATGGAGCGGTACCGATGCAGACTTACTCAATGCCGATCTTTCCCTTTTAGATAGCAAGGCTTCTGATCATTTACTGCGCCGCCTTGCCGAGTACCCTGAGGTGCTAACGACTGCCGCCGCTGAGTTATCCCCACACGCAGTCGCGTTTTATCTGCGTGATTTAGCAGGGGATTTCCATACTTTTTACAATGCAGACCGGGTTTTAGTAGACGATGCAAATCTAAAATTGGCTAGGCTGGCTTTATTGTCGGCAAGCCGGCAAGTAATAGAAAATGGACTGGCGTTATTGGGTGTATCGGCGCCCAGAAAAATGTAAGATAAGGGAAATGATGAAAACAACCAATCAACCCACTGGATTTCGATCTATATCTAATACCCAAGGTGATAAGGAATTTGGAGGCACCATCCTGGGGTTGGTGATTGGTTTGGCGATCGGCCTTAGCCTGGCTTTGGCAGTAGCCTTTTATATTTCTAAAACGCCGCCGCAAGAGCGGCCTGGAGTCAAAGCCCCCAATCTTCCTTTATCGATTAAACCTGCTGCGCCTACAGAGGCGGTAGTTAGCGACGAAGAAAAGCCGGCAACTCAAATTGATTTGAATAAACCCCTGCAGGGCAAGTCCCCAGCCGTACCCAGCAGCAGCGCTGATCCAATTGCCGACATTGCGGCCGGTAAATCAGTGGTGGACGCTGCTGCCAGCGCAAAGGCAGATGCCAAAATAGAGGTCGTCTTTTTTGTTCAAACCGGCGCTTTTCCAAGTCAATCTGAGGCCGATGCACAAAAAGCCAGTTTAGCCATGCAGGGTATGCAATCTCAAATTAGCGAAGGGCTGGTGGATGGAAAATCGGTCTGGCGGGTACGGATTGGTCCTTTTGCCAATGTCGATGACAGCGGCATTGTGCGCAGCAAGTTAACCGGCATGGGTATCAAGCCAGCCGTCATTAAGGTCAATAAATCATGAAATCATTTTCTCGATTAATCCAGCTCGTGCTGGGTACCCTATTTGCCTTGAGCTGTTTCATGACCGCTTCACATGCTCAAGGCCCTGCAAAAATAGAGCCTGGATTTGATTATCGTATTCTGCCAGTAGCTCAGCCGCTCGATACTAAAGGCAAAGTAGAAGTCATCGAATTCTTTTGGTACGGCTGCCCGCATTGCTTTGATTTTGATCCCGAAATCATGGCATGGGAAAAGCGCCAAGCAAAAGACGTGGTTTTTCGTCAGGTGCCAATTGCCTTTCGTGAGGAGTTGATGCCGCACAGCCAATTGTTTTATGCACTCGAGGCCTTAGGCAGGAGCAATCTCAATTCCAAGGTGATGTTTGCCATGCATCGGGAAAACAAGCGCCTTCTCAATGAGAATGACATCGCCGATTGGGTTGCAAGTCAGGGTGTCGATCGCAATGCGTTCTTGGCTGCCTACCGTTCATTTGCGGTTGTATCAAAAGCAAGGGCCGCACGGCAACTAGGTGAGGCATACCGCATTGACGGCGTTCCTACTGTCGCGATTCAAGGAAAGTACATTACTTCACCCTCCATTGCCGGTACACGTGCAAAAGCCATCGCAGTGATGGATCACCTGGTCGATAAAGTCAGAAAAGAAAACTACAAGTAAATGAGGCGGTACTGCCTGCGGCCTTAAATTTTGACGAAACGCCGGAGTATCCAGAAGTAAATGGGATAGGGTAGTACGCGTAAAAACTTCAAGAATCCAGAAAACCGTTTCGGAAAATGGATATCAAACTCACCCTCCCGTATGCCATCCAGAATGTGTTTGGCTGCCTCTTCAGAACTAATTAAGGCAGGCATTTCAAAGTCATTTTGCGCAGTCGCCTCGGTCTTTACAAAGCCCGGAGAGATCATGTGCACCCCTATGCCTTGGGGTTGCAGATCATAAAAGAGGGTTTCGCAAAAATTAATCATGGCCGCTTTACTGGGGCCATAAGCTAAAGCCTTGGGCAGGCCGCTATAGCCCGCTACGCTACCGACAATGGCGATATGACCGCTGTGCCGCTCTAGCATATTCGGCAAGACCGCAGCAACGGCGCGCATCGGCCCCAATACATTGGCATTAATGGTTTTCTCGGCTGATTCCATTTCAAAGTTATCGGCGCGCAGCGGTATGTAAATCCCAGAAACAAACAGCAACAGATCGAGCTGGCCCCATTCCTGCATGAGCTTTTGATAAGCTTCTTGAATTGCCTTGGGCTCCGTCACATCGAGGGGCAATATCAAACTTTGATTCTGCTTGGCATGCTGTGCGACAGTTTGAAGATTTTGCAGGCGACGGCCAGAGAGCGCAACCGATGCGCCGGCTGCGAATAGCGCGATTGCACAGGCTTCCCCAATTCCGCTGCTGGCACCGATCACCCAGACTCGTTTGCCTGCAAAACCCTGCATGCCAATTTGTTTCATGGGCGTAAGCTATCCCCGCTAATGTGTTCGTGAACCAGGGTGAATTGAACCACATCGATGTTCCGTTCTGAAAACCCGGCAGCGCAGTACATCAGGTAAAAATTCCAAAGCCGAATGAAAGCCTCATCAAAGCCAAGTTGATTAACTTGCTCCAGCTGTTGATTAAACGACTCATACCAAATGCACAGTGTTTTTGCATAATCGCTACCAAATGCAAATTCGTCATCAACCCGCAAGCCGGCCCGAGAAGCATATTCTTTAAAGGCGGACTTGGATGGCAACATGCCTCCCGGGAAAACGTATTGCTGAATAAAGTCCGTGCTACTGCGATAGCGCTCAAATAATTCTTCGGCAATCACAATGGTTTGAATGCAGGCTTTTCCGCCGGGCTTGAGGGATGCTGCAATCGTCTTGAAATACTGTTCCCAATGGTTTTCACCTACTGCCTCAAACATTTCGATCGAGGCAATACCATCGAATTGATCTTTGCAATCGCGATAGTCCTGAAAGCGAATTTCAGAAACAAGGCCCTGCTGCTCAAGGCGTGCTTCGGCAAACTTCTGTTGTTCTCGGGATAAAGTAAGACCAGTTACATGACAACCGGCCAGCGCCGCTTCTTCAATAAAGCCACCCCAGCCACAGCCAATCTCAAGTATTCGTTTTTCTGGAGTAGCATCGATGGCGGACAAAATACGCTGGTACTTCTTGGATTGCGCCTGGGCTAATGGGAGATGAAGATCACCACTAAACCACGCGCTGGAATAGGTCATGCTGGGATCAAGCCATAAAGAATAAAAGGGATTGCCTAAGTCATAGTGCGCATGAATATTTTTGCGACTACCTGATTTCGAATTGTTGCGCATCCGATGTTTGAGGCGGTAGAACAAGGAGCCAAACCAACTGCCATAGATTGCTTTTTCAAGGAGGGTCCGATTTCGAATCGCTATCTCTAATATGGCTTTTAAGTTGGACGTGTTCCATTGGCCGCGGATGTAGCTCTCAGCAAAACCAATGTCACCATGTTTTAGAACATCTTTAAAAACATCCCAATCGAGGATATGCAAGTCAGCATGCAAATCGTCGCTGCTTGAGCCAAAATATTCCGTTCTACCGTCTGGCAAGGTGAGCGCTAAATGGCCTGATTTAACGTTACTTAGCAAGGCCAGAAAGGTTCTTGCTGCCAGCGGAGTCGATCGGGCTGCCTGTCGATCGGCAGAGCGTGAAAAATTTAATCGCGATAGAAGGGATTGTCCAGGTCGATTCATCTACTAACTTCAAAGTCCGGCGGTTTGGGTTTGGAGTGGAACGGGACGCCTTTGGCCCAAAGCTTCAGTGCCTGCCAATGAATTCGTCCAATTACCCCAATGCTCATGAGAGGATATCGCAATATCGAAAAATACAGGGAAGTGCGCGTCAGCGGATGTGCTTCACCGCTAATGCTGGTGTGAATTAAGGACTGCCCATCCTCATGGAGCTCAATGCGGTTGACGGTGTTCCGTCCGGATTGGCTTTCTTGGGCAAAGAGGAAGCGGAAGCGGTATTCGCCGCTGACATCGCAAAAGGGCGATACATGAAAGACCTTGTTCGTTGTCAGGGTTTCTCCCGAATGCAGTGATTCATCGGAATCTTTACTTAAGAGGTAGCAGTGACGCTCCCCAAACGTATTGTTGACTTCAGCGATGACAGCGCGCACTTGCCCGTTGGGTTTAGTGCAAATCCAAAAACTCACGGGATTAAAGACGTAGGCCAAAACCCGTGGGAAGGTTTGTAACCAGATTTCGCCATCGGGATGCGCAATGCCATGCGAGGCTAAGAGTTCTTCGGCCCAAGCCAGACTATCTGCATCGCCACGACCATGGTCTTTGTCAAAAAAGGAAAAGAAGCGAAATTGATTGTCACCCAGGCCATGCTGACGAAGTAACGCTGGGTTGCGCCGCCGCTCACGCATTGGAACGCTGATCGTAAATACCGAGTACGCGAATGCATTTTTTGCAGGACGAAAGCGGCGGTGTTGAACAACGCCGAAATTGAGTTTCGGCGTTAAATCAATGGGCAACATTGACCTCTGCCGGAGAAGTAGGAATGCTAATGGGATGCTTGCTGCGCTCTAGAATTGCTTCAGCAACCGTCTCTCCGGAGCGTAAACCATCCTCATGAAATCCGTACCCAGTCCATGCGCCGCAATACCAAACCGATGACTTACCTTGGATTAGGGGCAAGCCTGCCTGTGCATCAGTCGCGCGCATATCAAATACAGGGTGCGCATACCGAATCTCCTTAAATACCTTGCTGGGGTCAGGCTCACGCAGTGGATTGAGTGTGACGATGATCGGAATGTCTTTGAGCGCTGCAGGCAAGGGCTGAAGGAGGTTGATCAGATAACTGACGCTAACCGTATCTTCGGCCACGTCATCACTCTTCGCTTGCGCCGTGTAATTCCAAGCAGCCCAGCAGCGCTTACGCTGTGGCAAAAAAGAGGCATCGGTATGCAAGATGGCCCGATTAGCCTGATAAGGAATTGCGCTCAGAATCGATTGACTCGCTGAATCAATACCGTGCAGCAGATCAAGGCTTTGATCACTATGGCAAGCCATCACAATCTCATCAAACTGGGCACTACCACTGGCACTAATAACCTCAATTGCCTGCTGTTTGCTATTCGTAGGGACGTGAATCGACGTCACTGCTTCACGCACCCAATGAACGCCATGCTCATCAAGGGCGCCCACCAAGCGCTTCACGTATTCGCGTGAGCCGCCCTCTACGGTAAGCCATTGTGGTCGATCTTGTATTTTTAAGAGCCCATGGTTATGGCAAAAGCGTGCCATGGTTTGAATCGGAAACTCCAGCATTTGATCGACAGAGCATGACCAAATCGCGCCAATCATGGGTAAAAAATACCAATCCCGAAATGGCTTACCAAAAGCATGGCGATCCAGAAAGTCTGCAATACTTTCTTCTTGGCTTGATGCCTTCGTTAAGCGCGTATCACTTGACTCCTGACTTAAAGCCAGCGTGGTAGCAAGTGCATTAAAGCGCATGATGTCACGCGCCATTTGCCAAAAAGAAGGTCGGAGTAAATTGCGCCGTTGACCAAAAAAAGAATTGAGGTCATTTCCAGCCCACTCCAGTGGCGAAGTCGATTCGAGCTTGACAGAAAACGACATCTCGGAAGGAAAAATGGGTACAGCCAATTCTTCAAATAGGCGAACGAGGCGAGGATAGGTGCGGCGATTAAAGACCAAGAACCCGGTGTCGACGCCATGCTGAACAGGCCCGCTTGGTGTATCAATGGTGATATCAACCGTATTGCTGTGACCGCCAATGTGTTTGCCTGCTTCGTAAATCGTGATCTCAAAATCGGGATGCTGACGTAGGCGGTAAGCACAGCCTAAGCCCGAGATGCCGGCACCAATAATGGCAATGCGTTTTTTTGCCATTATTGCTTACCTTGAAGTAACTTCTCAACTTGGGATGTTATGGCTCTGCCGCTGGGATTGGAGAGGCTGCCATAGGCCTCCACTACATTACCATTGCGATCGATCAGGTATTTGTAAAAATTCCATTTGGGGGTTGTGCCCGTTTTTTCAATCAGCGTCTTGAATAAGGGATTCGGATTTTTGCCAGAGACATTCGATTTCGTAAACATCGGAAACTTGACGTCGTACGTATTTTTACAAAATTCCGCAATTTGCTTATTCGTGCCAGGCTCTTGCTGACCAAAGTCATTCGATGGAAATCCTAAAACAACAAAGCCTTTTTGTTGATATTTAGAATAAATTTTTTCAAGGTCGTCGTATTGTCCAGTAAAGCCACAGTAACTGGCAGTATTGACCACCATAATCACTTTCCCTTGGTACTGGCATAAGTTTTGGGGCACCTCGTCTTGCAGGCGCAAAAAAGTATGGGAAAGCAGGGGGCTACAGGTGGGAGCCGCAGTCTGAGCAATGACCGCAGTACTGAAGGAAAGTCCGAGCCAACAGGCCGCTACAAGGAATAAATGCCGCATAAATGAATCAAGCAAAAAAAGAACAGGACTCCAGTCTAAGTCATTCCAGTTAAGATGTTTTATGAGCAAAAAATCCCCAACGGCCAAAAGTGCAAAGGGCAGTCAAACGACCCGTAATCTCATCTTAGTTTTGGGTGATCAGCTAAACCTGGACAGTCCAGTTCTGCAAAACGCCGATTGGCAGCAGGATGCGGTATTGATGATTGAGTCTGCGGGCGAGGCCACCTGGGTCTGGAGCCACAAAGCACGAATCGCCCTGTTTTTATCCGCAATGCGCCATTTTGCTGCTGCCTTAAGCGAGTCGGGAGCGCGCGTTCACTATCAATCCATGGAGGACAAGCCTGCCAGCACGCTGGGGGATGCTTTAAAAGAAGCCATCGAGCACTACAAGCCTGCCTCCGTCCATTGCGTTGAACCTGGCGAATGGCGCGTCTGGGGCGACATTACAGCGGCATGTACCGCGATGGATGTCCCGCTGCACATTACAAGCGATACGCATTTCTTATGCGATTTAGAGGAATTCAAGGTCTGGGCGGGAGCAAAGAAAGAATTGCGGATGGAGTTCTTTTACCGCCAGATGCGAAAAAAGTACGGCGTTCTCCTGGATAAGGCGGGCGAGCCGGAGGGCGGTCAATGGAACTACGATGCAGAAAACCGATCCAGCTATCCCAAAAAGGGACCGGGCTTAATTGATCCCCCCGAGTTTTTTGAGCCCGATGTCGTCACAAAAGACGTGATTGCTTTGGTGGGGGAACGCTTTAAAGATCACCCTGGTAGCCTTCAGCACTTTTTGTGGCCAGTCACCCGTCAGCAAGCCTTGATGGCATTAGACCGTTTCATTGATGCCCGGCTCGTGCATTTTGGTCAATACGAAGATGCAATGTGGACCGATACCCCGTTTGGCTGGCATTCTGTCTTATCGTCCAGCCTCAATCTCAAGCTGATTAATCCGCGAGAGGTTATTGCACGTGTAGAGGCGGCATGGCGTGCAGGCGATGCAAGTCTTGCTGCAGCAGAAGGCTTGATTCGGCAAATTCTGGGTTGGCGTGAATTTATTCGCGGAGTCTATTGGCTTGATATGCCCAAGATGGGAACGGCCAATTACTTTGGCTATAAACGGGAGTTGCCAGCATGGTACTGGACCGGTAAAACAAAAATGGTGTGTATGGCCGATGTGCTCGGACAAACACTTGAGTACGGCTATGCCCATCACATCCAGCGACTGATGGTAACGGGTAACTTTTCCCTCTTAGCCGGTCTTTCGCCTCAGGCGGTGAGCAGTTGGTTTTTGGCAGTGTATGTGGATGCGGTAGAGTGGGCTGAATTACCCAACGTCGCTGGTATGGCTCTATTTGCCAATGGCGGGCGCTTCACGAGTAAGCCATATATTTCCAGTGGCGCTTACATTAAGCGCATGAGTAATTACTGTGGCCATTGCCCATATAAACCGGATGTGCGTGTGGGTGATGAGGCATGCCCGTTCACTACCTTGTATTGGAATTTTTTAATGAACCACCAGTCTGAGTTTGAAAAAAATCCACGTACGCGCTTGATGACTGCCAATTTGAAGCGGATCGACGATGCCGAGAAAAAACAGATTCAACAACATGCCATCACTTTATTAAAGAATATTGAAACCATTTAAGTTGATAATAGAGCGCTATGACCATTCCAAGCAAACCCAGTTTCGAGTCAAAAATATGCCATGCAGATGAACTGCCGGAGGCACTAGCTAAGCTTGCCCGCCCGATCGTGTTTACCAATGGTGTCTTTGATATTTTGCATCGCGGTCATGCCAGTTATTTAGATCAAGCACGCAATCTGGGCAGCAGCCTGGTGGTTGGTGTGAATACCGACGCTTCAGTCAAGATGTTAGGTAAGGGCGATGATAGGCCGATCAATGCTGAGGCAGATCGGCAGGCTCTGTTGGCCGCATTGGCGAGTGTTGATTTGGTGGTGCTGTTTTCAGAGAAAACGCCTATTGAGTTACTGAAACGTGTGCGACCTGAGATCTATGTCAAGGGGGGTGATTACGCGATTGACACACTAGAGGAAACCCAACTGGTTAAAAGCTGGGGCGGAACTGCGATGGCTATTCCGTTTATTTATGAGCGCTCTACCACCAGCCTACTTGGGCGCATCCGCAGTGAGTGAGTTAGCGTAATTCTTGGCGTATCCAAGACCAAAGTCCGCGCAACACAAGGCCATTGATGGCCTCAATCGAAATGGAATTGGAGAAGCTATGTTGCTTTAGTTCGGCAGCAATATTTTTTGCGTTCCCGCCATCAATCCAAATGCGATCAATCGGCTGGTGCATTTCTTTAGCGACTTGCAATGCTTCATGAATTGCGCCCACTTGGGCAGCAAGGCAGCCCTTATAAATAGCTTCATCCGTCGATAACCCAAAGCCATCCACCCGTTCCGCCTCGCTGGTGGCTGGAAGCCTTGCAGTGTTCAATTCCAAGCTCGATTGCATTAAGCCTAAGCCAGGAATAATCCAGCCGCCGTAGTGAATGCCATTGGCTCCTAGAAAATCAATCGTAGTGGCAGTACCAGCATTGACAATGACACTATTGCCGCTCGATAAGGTGCGCCCTGCAATCAGGCCAGCCCACCGATCGGCGCCGAGTTGTTCGGGCTGTGTATAGCGTGACCGTAGACCGTCAACAGCAGAATTTCCGTGCAAGCGAAACCAGGCCACATCTTGCCATTGCGTAAACAGCTGCTTGAGGTTGGTGGCACAATCTTCTGCAGCAACGCAGCAGATACCAATCGCATCCGGCTTTGGGATCGTTTGCAAAATGTAATGCGCTAACTCGGCGCAGTGCTCTGGGGAAAGCAGTAATTGCGTATCGATCGCCCCGGAATAAAGCCAAAGTTTTTTATTGCGGTCAATTGGATTTTGCTGCGACTCGACTGCCGCCCATTTCAGGCGTGTATTGCCGATATCAAACAGGAGGTAAAGGCTCATGCTTGCCTGCGCAGTGAGACGTCGCCGGCATGAATTGCAACGAGCGCATGGCCCGTTTGAATTTGATATGCCCCGGTATGGTCAATGCCGGATGCTAGGCCCTCAATCATTTTCTCTCCGAGCGTGCTTGTAAAAACAGGCTCTCCTTGATAGGCATCCCAGTCAGACCAGCGCTGCATAAAAGGCTCAAAGCCATGTTGATCAAACTCAGTACAAAGGCGCTCAAATGCGTTGACCAAGTTAAGCCAAATATAATCCTGATCCGGTAGCGGCTGCCCTTGCATTAACAGTTGGTCTAGTCCACCAATGGGGCCGGAGTGGATGGCTTTTAATTCAGCAGCATCGCTGATATGGGAGTGCACATTAAGACCAACCCCAATAATCATCCAACTTGGTTCAGTAGGAGCAGTTTGACCACCTTCAATCAAGATGCCGCCGACTTTTGCATGGCCGATCACAATGTCATTGGGCCATTTCAGTCGCAGCCCTTGCTGATACAGAGCGCGTTCACTTGTATTGAGCGCGCTGCAAATGCCCTCAATGACTGCCAACCCTGCAACTAAGCTTAGACCACTTAATGCGGCAGGGCTTTTTTGAAAAGGAAATGCTAAGGAAAAAGACAGTGAGTCCTCAGCACGGGCATACCAGGTTCTGCCAGCACGTCCTTTGCCATGGGTCTGTTTTTTGCTCAGGCGGGCAACCGGGTCAATTAGCGTGCCAGCACGCCACCGCGCCATGAGGTCATCGTTGGTTGAGCGTGTTTGGGCGACGCGTTCGAGGATGCAGTTTCCGTTCATTTCACTATTGTAGAAAGGTCTGACCTAAAATTGCAGGATGTCAGCAGAATCAGGGCAAAACCCCCGTCCGCGTAAATTGGTGAGGCCATTACAGGCCATGCCGCTGGCGCGAGCCATGGCCTTAATCTATGGTTTGTTGATTATCTACACCAGCCTCAATCCATTTGATTTTTATTTTCAAAATGGTGTTAATGGGGCCGCTTGGATTTCAGCCCCATTGCCGCGCTTTATTCCCTTATTTGATGTCGTAGCCAATGTATTGGCATATATCCCCTTGGGGTTTTTGTTGGTGTGCGTTGTCTTCCCTCGCTGGCGCCGATTTATCGCTTTGTCGATTGCAATGGGTTGCTGCGCACTACTTGCTGCGGGAGTAGAGAGTTTACAAACCTGGCTACCCACCCGGATCCCCAGTCAAACCGATTGGTGGGCCAACGTGCTGGGTGGTTTTATTGGTGCTCTATTGGCGGTACCGCTGGGCCCCCAATGGCTATCGGGCAGCGCGCTGCGGCGGCAATTTGATGTGTGGTTTGGGCTGAACTGGGGCGCGGCAACCTTATTTATCCTGTTTCCGTGGGCACAAATTTATCCCCAAAGTGCATGGCTTGGCATGGGGGCATGGAAACAACTCCTCGGCGCAGCAGATTGGGGAACCTTAGTCATGAACCAGATGCTACGTGAGGGTCTGATTACGGCCAGCTGCTGGCTTGGGGTTGGGCTAATCCTCTCCCTTGGAATGCGAGCCAAAGCCCCGCAATGGCGATTACTCATGAGTTTGCTCGGCGCTTCGGTATTGATTAAGAGCCTCTTTACGGGGTTACAGTTTGGCGGGGAATTTAGCTTGGCCTGGCTGACTACCGGTGCCATTTGGGGCATGCTGATTGGGTGTGTTTTACTGCTGTGGGCCATTCGCTGGGGCAGCAACTACCGCTTATGGGCGGGCCTGGGCTGTTTGGCCGCTATGCTCGTACTAGTGAATCTATTTCCAGATAATCCTTACTTTGCCTTGACTCTAAAGGCATGGATTCAGGGCCGCCTACTTCATTTCAATGATCTAATGAAATGGGCCTCATTCCTTTGGCTTCCATTTGCAATCGCTTGGGTGTTACAAAATCAGTTCGCTGCCCAAATAACGAAACGACCGATATAATTTTTATATGCCATTTAAACACCACCTCTTCTTTTGCCTCAATGAACGTAGCAATGGCGAGAATTGCTGCGCCCAGCACAATGCGTTTGAATTATTTACCTATGCCAAAAATCGCATTAAAGAGCTCGGGCTTTCTGGTGCAGGCAGGATTCGGGTCAATAAAGCGGGTTGCCTTGATGCATGCAACCTGGGACCCGTGATGGTGATTTACCCAGAGGGTACGTGGTACACCTTTATTGATGCGGATGACATTGAAGAGATTATTCAATCCCATTTAATTCAAGGGAAGCCCGTTGAACGTTTATTCGCCGCTTAATCTTTCTTCTATAAAGACGCGCGCATGAATAGCCGTACCCAAGTGATTTCAATTGATGGCATCGTTGGCCCAATTGAAATGGCAATTGATTTGCCCGATCTGCTCAAAAGTGATCCCGGTTTTATGGTGCGTGGCCTTGCCTTAGTTGCCCATCCCCATCCTTTGCTGGGCGGCACCATGGATAATAAGGTCGCGCAAACGATTGCTCGGGCATTTAATCAATTGGGTTATGTCAGCGTGCGCCCCAATTTTCGCGGAGTTGGCGGTACGGCAGGCATCCATGATGAGGGCGTTGGTGAATTGGCCGACTTACTGCATGTATCGGAGTGGATGCGCGATCCACATACGTGGATGAATAATGAGTTAACCGAGCAGTACATTTGGACGAATTCGGTTGCGAACTTGCCACTGGTGGTTGCAGGCTTCTCGTTCGGTAGTTTTGTCGGCAGCCATTTGATTAAGGCCTTAGCCGATTTGGGGCGCCCTGCAGAACGTTTTGTTATGGTGGGTAGTGCTGCAGGCAAATGGGAATTGCTGGATGTGCCCAAAGATACAATCCTGATTCATGGCGAACTCGACGAGACCATTCCGTTGTCAAACGTATTTGATTGGGCAAGGCCACAAGAGCTAACAGTTCAAGTGGTACCCGGCGCAAACCATTTTTTTCACCGTAAATTGCATTGCATTCGGAATATTATTTTGGGCGAGTGGCTAGGTCAGCCAGCTTGGCCGCATCCAAGGTAAGGGCTATGGAAGAAAAATCACTGATTGAGTATCCGTCTATTTTCCCGATTAAGGTCATGGGAAAAGATGCCCCTGAATTTTTACCGGCCATGATTCACATTGCTAAACAGTTTGATCCCATTTTTGACGAGCAAACCGTCGAGAAACGGCCCTCTCAAAATGGGAAATACATGGGGCTGACACTTAGTATCAATGCGACCAGTCGCGAGCAACTCGATGAGCTCTATCGCACCTTATCAACCCACCCTCTCGTTAGTATTGTTCTCTAGTTGAGATGGCATGACCATAGCCATTCGACAGCTTGGCGTAGTGGATTATGTAACGACGTATGAAGCCATGCGTTTATTTACAAAAGAACGTAATGCATCGACATCCGATGAAATCTGGGTTTTAGAGCACCCCCCCGTTTTTACCTTGGGGCTCGCAGGTGATCCTGCCAACTTGCACGCTGCGGATGGCACCATTCCCTTGGTTCAAGTTGATCGCGGCGGTCAGATTACCTATCATGGCCCTGGTCAACTCGTCGTCTATCTATTGTTAGATCTTCGCCGGTATGGCTTGCATGTCAAAGAGTTTGTTAATCGGATTGAGCAGGCGGTCATGGATACTTTATCCGAGTATGGCTTGCCAGCAGTTCGCGAGGCGGGAGCCCCTGGCATCTATATTGCACCCTCGTTTGAGGGCGGATCCGAGTGGCATGGCGCCAAGATCGCCGCATTGGGCTTAAAAGTAACGCGGCACTGCTCATACCATGGCCTTGCCCTCAATGTACATATGGATTTGGCGCCGTTCCAGCAAATCCACCCTTGTGGCTATGCGGGATTGCGTACGGTAGATATGAGAACATTGGGGATCGAAGACAATATGGCATCAGTCGCTCAGCGCTTAGTGAGTCAACTACAGCAGCAGTTAAGCCCAATTGCGTGATGCGTAGTGCATATAGGAAATTATGACAGTAGATAAATCCAGTATTGAGGTGCAATCTGCCCCAGAGTACGACCCCCTGCGAAAGCAAAAGTCGGCTGAAAAGACAGCGCGCATTCCGATCAAGATTGTGCCGATCGAGCAAGTCCTCAAAAAACCCGATTGGATTCGTGTTAAGGCGGCATCGAATAATTCCCGTTTTGCTGAAATTAAAAAAATCCTCCGCGAGAATGAATTAGTGACTGTGTGCGAGGAAGCCAGTTGCCCCAATATTGGCGAGTGCTTTGGTAGCGGCACAGCCACATTCATGATCATGGGTGATAAGTGCACTCGCCGATGCCCATTCTGTGATGTAGGCCATGGCCGCCCCGATCCGCTCGATACGAATGAGCCACATAATTTAGCGCGTACGATTGCTGCCCTTAAATTAAATTACGTCGTGATTACCAGTGTCGATCGCGATGATTTGCGTGATGGCGGTGCGCAGCATTTTGTGGATTGCATTTCGCAATCACGCAGCTTGTCGCCCAAAACACGCATTGAAGTATTAGTACCTGATTTTCGAGGCCGTTTAGAAAAGGCATTGGATGTATTTTCAGCGAATGTCGCAATGGGCTTGCCCGACGTGATGAACCATAACTTAGAGACGGTTCCCCGGCTATACAAGCAAGCAAGACCCGGCGCAGATTACGCCCACTCGTTACTATTGCTGAGCGAGTTTAAGGTCCGCTTTCCAGACATCGCTACCAAGAGCGGACTCATGGTTGGCCTAGGCGAAACCGATGACGAAATTCTGGAGGTGATGCGTGACATGCGTGCACACAACATCGACATGCTGACCATTGGTCAGTACTTGGCGCCATCGGGTCACCATTTGCCGGTCCAGCGCTACGTTCACCCTGACGTATTTAAGGAGTTCGAGCGCGAAGCCTATGCCATGGGCTTTACCCATGCGGCAGTTGGCGCGATGGTACGTTCCAGTTACCATGCTGACCAGCAGGCTCATGGAGCGGGGATTGTTTAGTCTTAGGATGTTCAACCTACCAATTCAATCGCTAGATTTGGTAAAAGCAGTCGGAATCATCGTAATGAGCACAGTTATTCTGGGCTGTAGTCCTAAGTTGGATTGGCGTGCTGTGAATACTGAGCGCCTCGGCTACACCGCACTCTTTCCTGAAAAGCCAAAACAAGCGGAGCGGACCCTGCCTTATGCAGGGCTGGAGTTACAGCAAACCCTGGAAGTGGTGCAGGTTGATGATGCGATCATGTCGATCACTACAATTGCGGTGCCATCGAGCATCAATGCCCAGGCCGGCGCTTTGCTAGAGCAAGTACAAAGAACCATTTTGCAGTCAGCCAATGCAGTTCAAACTCCGCCAATCAAGCGCCCATCCCAGTATGTGATTGCAGGACCAAGCCGCAACAAAGGGCTTGCCGAGGACTATTTGTTTGAAATCCAGAATCCGAGTGGCAAGCGCTGGATGCGTGTACGCTGGATTATGCGACCCGATGGCGACGGTGGCAGTCGCATCTATCAACAATCGCTGTTGCTTTTGGCGCCCACGAATGCGAAAGCGTTTCAATCTGAACTTACTGCGGAAAAGTGGGATCCTTTTTTTGACGAATTCCGAGTGCAGTAAATGAATTTGCATTGGCATCGACGTCCACAGCAGGCGATACAAATCCCACTGCAGGGTCGCTACGCATTACGTGTGTTTATGAGCTTTGCTTTAGCCTACATCATTTCGTATGCATTCCGCTCCATTAATGCAGTCATTTCTCCTGAGCTCATTCGTGACTTGCATTTGAGTCACACCGAGTTGGGGTTTTTGTCTTCAGCCTACTTTATTGGATTCGGTATGACACAAATACCGGTGGGCTTAGCACTCGATCGTTTTGGGCCACGTGTAACTGAGATGGTATTAATGAGCTTTGCCATTATTGGAGCCCTCATTTTTGCCTTCGCCGATCAATTTGCCACACTGGTGATCGGGCGGATATGCATCGGGGTTGGGGTATCGGCTTGCTTGATGTCGGCTTTATCCGGCTTTCGATCCTGGTTTCCCTTACAACAACAGCCGCAGTTAGCCTCAGCCATGTTGGTATTTGGTACCTTTGGTGCGCTAATAACGAGCTGGCCCGTGCACGAAGTACTTCCTTTTATCGGATGGCGTGGTGTATTTGTTGCGATGGCTGCTTTATCTGCTCTAGCGATTTTAGTTTTATATATTGGCCTACCGATTAAAGTGCGGAGGAAGCGAGGTACCTTAGGCGATGAGATCTATCCCGAGGAGAAGGCCAGCCTCTCCTGGAGCAGTTTTCAACTGATTCTGACGAATGCTTTTTTTTGGCGAATTCTGCCAATCGGTATGTTTTGCTATGGCGGATTTATTGCAATACAAACACTGTGGTTTGGCCCATGGTTAATTGAGGTAATGAATTACAGCGCCACTACCGCAGCTCAAATGTTATTTGGTTTTAATGCGGCGCTGCTGTGCGCCTACTTGCTGAATGCATGGATCCTGCCAAAACTGGCGCGCATTGGGATTGATACCATGCGCTACATGACGTGGATGGTTGGTGCCTCGATCGTTCTACAAGCATGTGCATTTTATTGGCGCGGGCCGTGGGTGTGGGCATGGTGGTTCTTAGTGGCAGTTGCGTGTGCATCGTATGTGCTGGCGCAAAGCTTAATCGTGACGTACTTTCCAAAATCCTACTCCGGAAGGGTGAGTACAACATACAACTTATCCCTCTTTATTGGGGCATTTATTGTTCAATGGGGAATTGGTTACTTAGTCGATTTAGTAACGGCTGCGGGCTGGTCGAAAGCTAATGCATTTGATGTGGCGCTGGGAGTTTTTTTATTGGCGCAAGCAGTTGCGTTTGCTTGGTTCTTGTTGTCGCCGAAATACTTTCCAGCAGCCATCATTGCGGATAGACCGTAAAACTAGACGCGGTGCTTTTCCATTTCAGCGACTTTTAACTCAAGCGCTTCTAATTTCTCGCGCGTTTTAGAGAGTACTTTGGCCTGCAATTCAAATTCATCGCGCGTGACTAAATCCATTTTCTGAAAGCCTTGATTCATCATGGCTCGCACATTCTTTTCAATCTCTTGCGCAGGTGAATTACGAATGGCATCGCCCACTTTGCTTTGCATCTCTTCAGCGATGCGCTGAATTTGCTCGAGGATTTGGCCTGGCTTTTGCATGAATGATGTCCAATTAGTGTGAATTGATGAACCATTTTAGGAGTTCCCAGAAATTCAGGGGGCCAGAAATCCTAAAAAATTAGGGCAAATTACCCCTAAAACAGGGTTATGGCCCAAAGTAGTGCCATTTTATGAGCTATTTTGGTGCATGTGCATTAAAAAAGGGAAAAGTCCGAATTTGGAAACAGTCGCACGGATCACTATGAGATCCATGAACCGCCATAGATGGGTTCAAACGATTGAAACATTTTAGAAATCCAACTTTTTAACCTAAAACAGGAGTATTCCATGAACACACTACAAAAAACCGCGATTGCTGCTGCAATTACTGGGCTCTTTGCCCCCGCAGTGTTTGCACAGGCTGCGCCAGCAGCAGCTCCAGAGCCTAGCCCAGTTACAGCTAACGTTACTGTAGTTAGTGACTACCGTTATCGCGGCATCTCACAATCCAACTTGAAGCCAGCAATACAAGGCGGATTTGACTACGCACATGAGAGCGGCTTTTACATTGGAAACTGGAATAGTTCAATTAGTTGGATAGGCGATTTAAACCCAGGCGTTTCAGCACCAATTGAAATGGATTTTTATGGCGGCTTCAAAAAAGAATTGATCGCGCCAGGATTTGCGACTGATTTCGGAGTTTTACAGTATTACTATCCTACTGCTGGAAATTTATCTGTCTCGGTAAATCCCAATACAACTGAGTTATATGCCGCACAAAATTTCACTCTGGGTGCCGTAACAGGATTTGTAAAATTCTCTTATGCCGTAACAAATACCTTTGGTAATGCAAATAGTTCGGGATCTTACTATCCTGATTTAACGATTAACTATGACACAGGTATTTGGGGCATTGGTCTTAATGCACACGTTGGCTATCAATACATTGCCGGCACACCTGCAGGAACATCAACTTCCAATTCAAGTCTTTATAGTTATACCGACTGGAAAATTGGCTTTACTAAAGATTTTGGTGGTGGATTATCTGGAGCAGTTGCTTACATCGATACAAATGCTAAGAAAGTGGGAAGCAGCTATGCATATGTCAACTCCCAGGGAAAAAATTTAGGCGGTGCTACCGGCATCGTCTCCCTGACCAAGACTTTCTAATAACCCTTCCTAACGGAGAAACGTATGAAATTAATAACCGCAATCATCAAGCCCTTCAAGCTTGACGAAGTGCGCGAGGCGCTTTCGGAAGTGGGCGTCTCGGGCATTACTGTGACAGAAGTGAAGGGCTTTGGACGACAAAAGGGCCATACCGAGTTGTACCGTGGCGCAGAGTATGTAGTCGACTTTTTACCTAAGGTAAAGATTGAGGCTGCTGTAGACGACGGTATTTTGGAGCGTGCGATTGAAGCAATTGAAAAATCGGCACGCACGGGCAAGATTGGTGATGGCAAGATATTTGTCTCACCAGTTGAACATGTCATACGTATCCGTACCGGTGAAACCGGCGCGGCAGCACTTTAAAGAGAGGTTCAACATGTTTACTCGGATGAAAAAACTCGTTGCAGGGGGCGCCAAGGCTTTGGTTTTGGGCGCAACCGGCATGTTGGCGATGGTGCCTGCTTACGCTGCAGATGTAGCTGCTGCTGCACCCGCGGCTGCGGCTGCTGTTGCAGCAGTGGCAAATAAAGGCGATACCGCTTGGATTTTGGTGTGTACAGCAATGGTTGTACTGATGACACTGCCAGGCCTTGCCTTATTCTATGGCGGCTTAACGCGCAGTAAAAACGTACTGTCGATCTTAGTGCAGTGCATGGTGGTGTTCTCTCTGATTGCAGTGTTATGGACCATTTATGGTTATAGCTTTGCGTTCACCGAGGGCAGTGCATTCATTGGCGGATTAGATCGACTGTTTTTGGGTGGTGTGACGCCAGATAGTGTGGCGGCAACCTTTAGCAAGGGCGTTGTCATTCCTGAATTTACCTTTATTGGATTTCAGGCGGCTTTTGCAACCATTACCTGCTGCCTCATCGTCGGTGCCTTTGCAGAGCGCGCTAAGTTTTCTGCGATCTTGGTATTTACCATTCTCTGGTTCACCTTTGCCTATTTACCAATAGCGCACATGGTGTGGTTCTGGCCTGGTCCAGATGACATCAAAGATGCAGCGTCGCTTGAAGCCATTACTGCAAAAGCGGGTTGGTTATGGCAGAAGGGCGTTCTTGACTTTGCTGGCGGTACTGTAGTTCACATCAATGCAGCGATTGCTGGTTTGGTTGGCTCTTACATGGTCGGCAAGCGCATTGGTTTTGGTAAAGAAGCAATGAAACCCCACAACTTGGTTTACACCATGATTGGTGCTTCCCTCTTGTGGTTTGGTTGGTTTGGATTCAATGCCGGTTCTGCATTGGAAGCAAACGGAACTGCAGCATTGGCATTCTTCAATACCTTAGTAGCGACTGCTGCTGCTGTATTGGGCTGGACCCTGGCTGAGTGGATTACCAAAGGCAAGCCATCCATGCTGGGTGGCGCATCGGGTTGCGTTGCTGGTTTAGTTGCAATTACACCTGCTGCTGGCTTTGTTGGCCCAATGGGCGCGATCATCATCGGCTTTATTGCTGGCGTAGTTTGCTTGTGGGGTGTATCTGGTCTCAAGCGCATGCTTGGCGCAGACGATAGCTTGGACGTGTTTGGGGTCCATGGCGTTGGCGGCATCATTGGTGCAATTTTGACCGGCGTGTTTGCGGATCCCGCATTGGGCGGCTCTGGAATCTGGGATTATGTTGCGAACGCTGCAGCAGCTGAGTATTCCATGGGCACTCAGGTTTGGTTGCAGGCTCAGGGCGTCATCACTACCATCATTTGGTCTGGCGTAGTTTCGGTTGTTGCCTTCAAATTGGTCGATATCGTGATTGGTTTGCGTGTGAAGGAAGAAGAAGAGCGTGAAGGCTTGGATATTGCTTCTCACGGTGAAACAGCCTACGAATCCTAATTAGGCGTGTAATTAAAGCTAAATAGGCCCTAGTGGCCTATTTAGCTTTTTTATTGGGTTCGGTCGATCCAATGCCTTTTTTATAAAAAAACTTACAATAGTGAGATGGTTCCACATCTCATTACTGCCCTTAGTGGCCCCTTGCTCGATCTCGAGACCAAGGTACTTGAAGCAACTCCTGCTATCGAGCGTTGGTTTCGTTTGGAGTGGCAAGAACATACGCCACCCTTTTATTGCTCGGTTGATTTACGCAACTCGGGTTTTAAGCTAGCACCGGTCGATACCAATTTATTTCCAGGTGGTTTTAATAACCTATCCCCAGAAATGTTGCCTCTTGCAGTGCAGGCGGCGATGGCTGCGATTGAGAAAATTTGCCCCGAAGCCAAAAATTTACTGTTGATTCCGGAGCGCCATACTCGGAATACCTTTTATTTGCAGAACATTGCACGCCTCTCCTCGATTCTGCGTCAAGCTGGACTCAATGTGCGTCTTGGCAGTTTGTCAGAAGACATCAAGAAGCCAACTTGGATTGATTTACCAGACGGAAATCGCTTATTGCTTGAGCCGCTCGCGCGATTGGGCCTAAAAAAGCAACGCCTCGGTATTAAAGATTTTGACCCGTGCTCCATTTTGCTGAATAACGATTTGTCTGCAGGCATTCCGCCCATACTAGAAAACATCTACGAGCAATACTTATTGCCGGGATTGCATGCGGGCTGGCATATTCGCCGCAAGTCAAATCACTTTGAGGCTTACGATGAGGTAGCTAAGAAGTTTGCCAAGCTCGTTAACATTGATCCATGGATGATCAATCCGTATTTCACTAGCTGCAGCAATGTGAACTTCCATGAGCGTCAGGGCGAAGAGGAATTACAAGTAGCAGTAGAGCAAGTATTAAAGAAGACCGCCAAAAAATACCGTGAATACGGCATTAAAGAAAAGCCCTATGTTGTGGTGAAGGCCGATGCTGGAACCTATGGCATGGGCGTGATGGTGGTGAATGATGCAAGCCAGCTCAAAAACCTCAATCGCCGTGAGCGCAATAAGATGAGTATTGTGAAAGAGGGTCTTGAGGTTAGTGATGTGATTATTCAGGAGGGGGTGTATACCTTCGAAAAAGTCAACGAGGCAGTTGCTGAGCCTGTGGTCTATATGATTGACCGCTATGTGGTTGGTGGCTTTTATCGCGTTCATACAGACCGCGGTCCCGATGAGAATCTCAATGCGCCCGGTATGCATTTTGTACCCTTGGCATTCGAGCAAAATGCCATGCCGGATTACCACGCAAAACCCGGCAGCGCTGCTCCCAATCGATTCTATTTATATGGCGTAGTAGCCCGCCTTGCTTTATTGGCGTCATCGCTCGAGTTAGAGCGCACCGATCCTAACGCAGAAGTGGCGTAAGTAAATCTACCGAGACATTCCCTTGGATTTTTTATTTATTGCCGACCCCTTGGATTCCTTCGCCATACAGAAGGACTCAACGCTGGCAATGATGCGCGCTGCCCAGACAGCAGGGCATCGCCTGTGGTTTGTGGAAACGCGCGGCATTGTTTGGAAAGACAATGGCGTCGTAGTTGACTGCAGGCCGCTGGCGATTAAGCCTAGCAGTACATCCTGGTTTGAAGTTGGCGCAATCGAGTCCCGCCGAGTGGCCGATTTTTCAGCAGTATTGATGCGTAAAGATCCGCCGTTCGATATCGAGTACCTCAACACCACCTGGCTTCTCTCCGCTGCGGTTCGTCAGGGGGCGCGGGTGTTTAATCAACCTGGCGCGATTCGGGAGCATTCAGAGAAACTCTCTATTACTGAGTATCCTGACTTGATTCCTCCCACTCTAGTCACGCGTGATCTAGCTGAGGTGGAAGCATTTCATGCAAGGCATTCGGATATTGTGATTAAGCCCCTCGATGGCATGGGCGGCATGGGCGTCTTTCGGGTGGGCAGCGATGGCCTTAATTTAGCCAGCATTGTTGAAACCCTCGGTGAGAATGGCGCGCGTACCTTAATGGTTCAACGCTTTTTGCCGGAGATTGCGCAGGGCGATAAACGCGTTTTGCTCATCGCCGGTGAGGTCGTTCCCTATGCCTTGGCACGCATTCCTCAGGGCACAGAGATTCGCGGTAACTTAGCGGCCGGCGGTAAGGGCGTCGCGATGCCTTTGACCGCCCAGGAAATGAAGGTAGCACAATACTTGGCGCCACTCCTTTGGCAAAAAGGACTTTTCTTGGTAGGCTTAGACTTAATTGGTGGCTACCTAACGGAAATCAATGTGACTAGTCCAACGTGTTTTGTGGAAATTACCGAGCAGACCGATTGCGATGTTGCTGCCATTTGGCTACGCGCTTTAGAAAAAGCCTTGCACTAATATGGCCGGAATTCTGATCATTGCTCATACCCCAATAGCGAGCGCCATGCTGAGCTTTGCTGAGCATGTCTATGGCTCGATACCAGATCACATTCAGGCTGTCGATATCCCAGCACACGAGGATGCCAAAATCAGTTTCGAACGGGTATTGGCTGCTGCCAAGGCGGTTGAAAGGCATGGCGAGTTGCTGGTCTTGACGGATGTGATGGGCGCAACCCCAGCGAACGTTGCTTCGCGCCTGATGACGCAGCAAAATAGCTCAGGCATGAAATTAAAAGTCCACATTTTAGCGGGGCTTAATCTGCCCATGCTCATGCGCGCGGTATCCTATAAAGACGATGCATTAGATGCACTGACACAAAAAACACTGCAGGGCGGTCAAAACGGTATCTTACGTTTAGGCGGCGTCGCCAGTGTACAAACTACGGAAGTACAGGATTAGCCATGCCAGTCGCTGAAATCACCATCATCAATAAACTCGGGCTTCATGCCAGAGCATCGGCTAAGCTGTCGCAACTCGCTGCGCAATACCAGTGCGAAGTGCTTTTGAGTAAAGGCAGTCGCCAAATTAATGCGAAGAGCATTATGGGTGTGATGATGCTGGCCGCAGGCATTGGCAGCACTGTGACCCTGGAAACCATCGGCACGGATTCGGAAGAAGCGATGCAGGCCATCACTGCATTGATTCATGATCGCTTCGGTGAGGGCGAGTAAATCGTGACCTTCTCATTGCACGGCATTCCGGTATCCAAGGGTATTGCCATTGGCCGAGCCGTACTGATCTCCAGGGCCGCATTAGAGGTCAGTCACCACCTTATCGATCCTGGGCAAGAGGATGCAGAAGCCAGGCGACTGCTAGCAGCGTTTAAACAGGTTCAGTCCGAGTTAACGACCCTGCGCGCGGGGTTGCCGAAAGATGCGCCACAAGAAATGGCAGCGTTTTTGGATGTGCACAGCATGATTTTGGCCGATCCTACGTTGGCTGAAAAGCCCTTGAAGTTGATTCGGACCGAACGCCTTAATGCAGCTTGGGCTTTGACGACCGAGCTCAATGAATTGCTAGAGCAATTTGCGGAAATCGAAGACCCTTACCTGAAAGAGCGTGCCCACGATATCCGGCAGGTGGCAGAGCGGGTTTTAAAAGCGTTGCACTCACAACATAAGGATGGGCTATCCCAGCCTGATTTTTTGGCGCCGACCGATGTCGGAGTCGATGCCATTATTGTGGCGCACGACATTGCACCACACGACATGTTGCGCTTTAAGGACTATGCATTTAAAGGTTTTGTTACCGACCTTGGCGGCCGTACTTCCCATACTGCAATTGTGGCTCGTAGTATGGAAATTCCGGCGGTTGTGGGCGCGCGCCATGCAAGCGAGATTATTCGCCACGGCGATTGGTTGGTACTCGATGGTGACCGCGGCGTGGTCGTGGTGTCGCCCAGTAATCGTTTGTTGGCAGATTACCGCGCCTTACAACAAACTGAACTTGCTGAAGTACAGAAGTTACAGCAAATTAAATATTCTGATACCAAGACGCGCGATGGCATTCAAATTGCACTCTTGGCCAATATTGAGTTACCGGAAGATGCGAAGCAAGCAGTCGAGTTTGGCGCTGTAGGCGTTGGCTTATTTCGTTCTGAATTTCTCTTTATGAATCGCAAAGAGGCCCTCCCAGGTGAAGAGCAGCAGTATTTAGAATACCGCCGCGTGATTGAGGCCATGCACGGTTTACCAGTCAATATTCGAACCATTGATGTCGGCGCTGACAAAGCCTTGGGTTCCGGCAGTGATTTGTCACAAACCGGAACATCGCCACTGGGATTGCGAGCGATTCGTTGGTCACTGACTGAGCCAGAGATATTCTTGACCCAGCTAAGGGCGATTTTGCGAGCCTCTGCGCATGGTCAAGCGCGGATCATGATTCCAATGCTGGCGCATGCAAAAGAGATTAGCGAGACCTTGCGCTTGCTTGAAAAAGCCAAGGCCCAGCTGCAACAGCGTGACCAATTGTTTAATCCCAATATTCAAATTGGGGCAATGATCGAGATTCCGGCCGCCGCCTTAGTCTTGCCATTGTTTATTCGGCACTTTGATTTTTTATCGATCGGTACGAATGATTTGATTCAGTACACATTGGCGATTGATCGCGCAGATCATGCCGTGGCCCACTTGTACGACCCATACCATCCTGCGATTCTTAATTTGCTAGCGAATATTATTAATCAAGCGAATCAAGCGGGTATTCCGATTGCAGTATGCGGCGAGATGGCAGGCGATCCAACCTTAACTAAGCTCTTGCTGGGCATGGGTTTAACGGATTTTTCGATGCACTTTAGCCAACTTCTATTAGTTAAGCGCGAAATTCTTAAAGCCGATGTGAGCAAATTGAGGGCAGCAACCGCTGCTATGCTGAGTGCAATTGATCCGGCCGAGCAAGCGGATGCATTGGCAGCGCTTGCTGCAGCCTAGTTCTAAATCAATTTATGCGGGATGACGCTGGCCGCAGACGGAGCAGTCTGGATTGCGGCTAATGTGAATGGTTTCAATTTGGGTATTGCGCGCATTCCACAACAACAAGCGTCCGATCAAAGGACTGCCAAAACCAATGAGGACTTGCAGTGCTTGCGCTGCCTGCATCGTCCCGATAATGCCAACCAAAGGCGAAAAAACACCCATGGTGGCGCAATTGATCTCTTCTGGTGCTTCGTCGGGTGAAAAGATACAGGCATAGCAAGGTGAGTCAGGCCGCTTCACATCAAATACGCTCAGTTGACCATCGAGGCGCAATGCAGACCCAGATACTAAGGCAACACGATGCTGTACGCAGGCCGCATTAATTAGCTGACGAGTAGCAAAGTTGTCAGTGCAATCTAAAACCAGATCGACGGAAGGCAGAATGGAGGCCAAGTTGCTAGCAGTGGCGCGCTCTTGCAGTGAAACAACGTGGATGCTTGGGTTCAGCGCCTCAAGAAAACGCTTACCCGAAGCTACCTTACTGCTCCCCACGCTAGTTTGGGTATGCATAATTTGGCGCTGCAGGTTGGTTAGCTCAACGGCATCAAAATCCATCAGGGTGATGGTGCCAATGCCGGCTGCTGCCAAGTAAGGAGCTGCAGCGCAGCCCAAACCGCCAGCCCCAATGACCAAGACGTGGGATCCGAGGAGTTTTTCTTGTCCCGCTAGGTCAATTTCATCCAGCAGTAAGTGCCTGGAGTAGCGCAGTAACTGCTCGTCGTTCATGACCTTCGCTTATTCGAGCTTAGAGGCCGAGCGCTGTACTTCTTTGCCGTCGATGAAGGCAACGGCTTGCTGCAGCATGAAGTCATCCGGACCGCCTAACTCAACGGGCTTTTTAGACTTGTCTTTTTCACGCTCTTCGGGAGTCTTGCTGGCATTCTTTTCTTCAATGCGCTGTAATTCTTCAATCCGGCGTTTTTGACGATCCAAGATTAATTTTTCTTCCGGCGACTGTTTATTGCGCAGGTGTTTCTCACTGTCAATTTCACGCGTAATTAAAACGTCATCGGGGTCGCCATCTTTGTTTTGATCTACCGCGATATCGGGCTTAATACCGAAGGCTTGAATCGATCGCCCTTTGGGTGTGTAGTAGTAGGCCGTTGTGATCTTGAGGGCGGAGTCATTCGAGAGTGGGCGAACGGTTTGCACTGAGCCTTTACCAAAAGTAGTCTTGCCGATAATGGTAGCCCGCTTGTAATCTTGGAGTGCTCCAGCAACGATCTCCGATGCAGAAGCAGAGAAGGCATTAACGAGAACCACCATCGGGACCTTCTTAAATAGGGGAGGAACAGACGCTAAGGGATCACCTGCTTCGCTGAGGCGATACATCGAAGGCGTTGCATTGAAAATTTGGGTGGAATCCGGCGCCTGACCTTTGGTTGAAACAATCACAGCATTGGCTGGCAGAAAGGCTGCTGCAACCCCAACAGCCCCTTGGAGTAAGCCGCCGCCGTTGTTGCGCAAATCCAAGATAACACCTTTTAAATTAGGATTTTTCTCGGCAATTTCACTGAGCTTCTTTGCTAAATCGGGAACAGTACGTTCTTGAAAGCTGGTAATTCGAACCCATGCAATATCGTTATCGATGATTTTGGTTTTGATCGACTGCACTTTAATTTCAGCACGGGTGATCGTGACTGGAAAACTACGCTCTTCACTTTTTCTAAAAATGGTCAGCGTAATTTTTGTTCCTGGTTTACCGCGCATGGTACGCACTGCTTTATCCAATGACATGCCACGAACGGGCTTATCGTCCAGTCGCGTAATTAAGTCACCCGCTTGAAGGCCAGCGCGTGCTGCAGGGCTGTCCTCAATTGGATTGAGAACCTTGACCAAACCATCTTCGGAGGTAATTTCAATACCAAGCCCAGCAAACTTACCTGCAGTCTGCTCTTGCATTTCTGAAAAGTCTTTTTTGTCCAAATACGAAGAATGTGGATCTAAGCTGCTCACCATGCCTTTGACGGTATCAGTCAGCAATTGTTTGTCTTCGATTGGTTCAACGTACTCTCGCTTAATTTGAGAAAACACATTGGATAGCGTGCGCAGTTCATCCAGCGGTAGCGTTGTGGCACCTTGTTGTGCTGTGGCAGAAAATTGGATGGTCGCGGCAACGCCGGCAATGAGACCAACCGTAACAAGGGCAAGGCTTTTAAATAAATGGCGCATGTGGGCGATAGGGTGATTTTGGTACTGGATTAAGTATGTCGCCTATTTTGCTCTAGTCTAGGTAAAAATGCTGTTTCGGCTTCAAATCATCGTCCAATTCATACACCAAGGGTTTGCCGTTGGGCACATTGACCTTCATGATGTCGGTTTCAGAGGTTCCGTCCAGGAATTTAATCAGCGAGCGAATGCTATTGCCGTGGGCAACCAAAACAACCCGTTTGCCGAGCTTGAGTGCAGGTGCAATCGACTCGTTCCACAGCGGCATCACCCGATCAATCGTATCTTTGAGGCACTCACCCAGGGGAATATCACCCCGCTCTAACTTGGTATAGCGGCGATCGCCGTGGCTGTTGCGCTCATCGCTTAGGTCGAGTAAAGGTGGGCGAATATCAAAGGAGCGACGCCAAATATGCACCTGCTCATCGCCGTACTTGGCAGCAGTTTCGGCCTTATTTAAGCCAGTCAGGGCGCCGTAATGCCGCTCGTTTAAGCGCCAGCTGTGAACCACTGGAATCCACATCAGGTTCATTTCATCTTGAATGTACCAAAGCGTGCGGATGGCACGGCGCAAAACGGAGGTGTATGCAATATCAAACTCATACCCCGCTTTTTTAAGGCTTTTGCCTGCTGCGACGGCCTGATCAATGCCTTTTTGGGTTAAATCGACATCTGCCCAGCCAGTGAAGCGGTTTTCAAGGTTCCAGGTAGATTCACCATGGCGGATAAGGACAAGTTGTTTCATAGAGCCATTCTATAATCTAAAGATGAACTTTTTAATGCAAATCGAAAATATGGCGCTGATTGCGCTGGTATTAGTTACTGGCGTAGCGCTGTTTCTGCCTACATTATCAACATTAATTATGGGGGGTGGAGTCTCACCAACCGAGGCTACCACTTGGATCAACCGCAAAAAGGCGCAAATTTTAGATATGCGCCCAGAAGCGGATTTTCAGGCTGGGCACTTGCCCAACTCCAAGCGAATTACAGAAGATCAAATTGCCTCTGGGATCGAGAAACTCAAATTGGACCGCAAATTACCCGTGATTGTGGTTTGCCAAAGCAATGTTGCTGCGCGTGGCCCGATTAAAGCACTTCAGTCTGCTGGATTTGTAGAGGTTAAAAACCTCGATGGTGGTGTGCAAGCGTGGACCACGGCTGGACTCCCATTGGCTAAAGGCTAAGCGATGCCTTCCGTTCTCATGTACAGCACCCGCGTTTGCCCTTACTGCGTGATGGCTGAAAAGCTGTTGCAGAAAAAAGGAGTAGCGCAATTGGAAAAAATTCTGATTGATGTCGATCCTGCGCAGCGCGAGACCATGATGGCCCGAACTGGACGCCGTACCGTGCCACAAATTTACATTGGCGATCTTCACGTTGGCGGCTATGACGACTTGGCTGCCCTTGATCGCGCGGGTAAGTTGGATGCATTATTGGCTGCCCCGATCTAATTTTTTAACGAGAAAGTACTGTATGAGCGAGCAAACAGCATCCCCAAAAGACGGAGCCGGCGAAGCAGTAGAGCCAAGCTTCAATATTCAACGGATTTACCTGAAGGATCTATCACTAGAGCAACCCAATGCGCCTGCTATTTTGTTGGTTCAGGAAGAGCCGCAGATTCAGGTGGAGATTGATGTAAGCGTCGATCCATTGGCTGAAGGTATTTTTGAGGTGGCTTTGATTTCAACCTTGACCGCACGCGTCGATGGCAAGGTTCTGTTTTTAGTTGAAGCAAAGCAAGCCGGCATTTTTCACTTCATACTGATACCGCCAGAGCAGGTTGATCCCATGCTCGGCGTAAGCTGCCCAACCATTTTGTTCCCGTATTTGCGTTCCAATGTGGCCGATATCGTGAGCCGTGCGGGCTTTCAACCGATCCACCTGACTGAAATCAATTTCCACAGTCTGTATCAGCAGCGCTTATTACAGGCTCAAGGGTCTGCCGGAGGTGATGGCAATGAATCGACTCAGGAAAGCAAAATCATTTTGCCCAACTAAACGCTGGATGAGTCACGTACGATGAATGTGACACTACTGGGGGCGGGTGCATGGGGCACAGCCATGGCAGCGCAAGCAGCGCAGCATTTGCCACCAGGCTCAGTCAGGCTTTGGGCGCGCAGTGCTGAGCAAGTAAAGGCAATGCAGGCGGGGCATCAGAATCAGCGCTACCTTCCGGACATTACCTTGCCAACTGCATTGCAGGTGGAGTCTGATTTAAAGCACACATTAGGCCTCTTGCATCCAAGCGATTTGCTGGTGATTGCTACGCCCATGTCCGGCCTGTCCGAGACCATTGCTTGCGTTTTACAGCAAGCAGCGCACCCCCTCAATATCGTCTGGTTATGCAAGGGCTTAGAACCAATTACGGCACTCCTGCCGCATCAAGTCGTTGAACGCGAGTTAGCCAAACACGGCCGCGGCATTGCACATGCGGTCGGCGTTGTGTCAGGCCCTAGCTTTGCTGATGAGGTCGCACGGGGTCTGCCATGTGCATTAACGGTGGCCAGCAAATCAACCGCATTGTGTCAAGTCGTTCAGGCCGCTTTTCATCATGGCAATATGCGCATTTATGCCAGCGATGATTTGGTTGGGGTCGAGCTTGGCGGGGCTGTAAAAAATATTATGGCAATTGCGGCTGGTATCGGTGATGGCCTCGGCTTAGGCCTTAATGCACGGGCCGCGGTATTAACTCGCGGCCTTGCGGAAATGATGCGGCTAGTGAAGGCTGCTGGCGGAAGGCCAGAGACCTGCATGGGATTAACAGGCGTGGGCGATCTGATTTTGACCGCAACGGGTGATTTATCACGCAATCGTCGCGTCGGTTTATTGCTGGCTGAAGGACAATCGCTGCAAACTGTATTGCATAATTTAGGTCATGTCGCGGAGGGCGTTTTGTGCGCAGCTGCAGTAGCTGATTTAGCAAAGCGCCTCAATGTGGATATGCCAATTACTAGCAATATGTGCGACGTTCTCTCGGGTCAAATTAACGCGCATCAGGCAGTACAAAAACTGATGGGCCGCGAGCCAAAGCCAGAACATTAAATTAGGTCTTTAGGCGCCGCCCACAAAACCGTTTTGTCGCCAAGCCTCATAAACCAAGATAGCGACGCTGTTGGATAAATTGAGGCTACGGCTGTTTTCCCGCATGGGTAGTCGAAGACGGTTTTGTAGAGGGATGGCATCACGAACTTCATCACTGATCCCTTTGGTTTCCGAACCAAAAACAAAATAGTCGTTTTCACTAAAGCGAGCGTCAGCAAAATTTCCTTTTCCTTTGGTTGTGAGTGCAAATACGTGCTTTGGATCCGGCTTGGTTTTGTCTAAAAAGTCAGACCAGCTTTTATAGACTAGGAGGTTAGCGAATTCATGATAGTCAAGTCCAGCTCGGCGCAATTTGGCATCTTCCAGCGGAAAACCCAAAGGTTCGATCAGGTGTAGCGTTGCTCCGGTGTTGGCGCACAAGCGAATGATATTGCCCGTGTTGGGGGGAATTTCAGGTTCGAATAAAACAACATTAAACATCGCTATAGATTCCTTGAATGGATCTGTGTTTGGGGCTTTAAGGTACGCAATACAACCCAATTGATAACGGAATGTGCACCATTATCCTTCAGTAGAGTAGCGATCTCCTGCAAGGTTGAGCCGGTGGTCATGACATCGTCAAAAACTATGATTGATTTATTGTGTATTTTCGGTAGTGCCTCAGGGTGAATGTAAAACGCATGATGTAACGCGGTTTGCCGATCGAGGCGATTGTGCTCTACTTGATTTACATCCGAGTGGTGTCGCCTTAAGGCATTGGCAATCGGCTGAATTGTTGGCGGCAATCGAATGCGTCTGGCTATTTCCCAGGATTGGTTAAAGCCGCGGCGATTGAGTTTTTGGGTGCTGAGCGGCACAGGTAATAAAACCGCTGCCTCAAGCGTATCTATGTGCGGCATTGCCAAGCGATTCCACGCAAAGGCAAAGGCACTGGCAATGGCAAGGCGCCGCTGGTATTTGAGCTGATGCATTGCATGCTGTAAGACGCCATCGTATCGATCAAGGCAGTGCGTTCGATCAAACGCCGGCGCTTGCAGAAGGCAAGCATCGCATTGATTTTGTTTGGTGCTATCGCCATCAAGATCAACGCCGCAGCGGATGCAGCAGGGGTAATGAAAGAGGGATTGGTTTTCTAAAAACGCGAAGCAAGTAGGGCACACCATTTCGGTTTGATGGCGGGTGCACACGATGCATGCGGTAGGTAATAAATGCTGAAAGAGGCTGTGTAAAAAATGCATGGGGCGCTGAGTATACTGAGCGCATGACCCGATCATTAAGATGGCTTAAAGACGATATTGCCTTGCGCATGATGCAAAAGCTGGAGCTGCTCAAACATCAGCCGCGCTCATTCTTGATCATTCCGGACGCACCTGGAATACACGCCAATCGCTTGGCTAAACGCTTCCCAAAAGCAGCACTCTCAAGCGTTCTTGATTCAGATCTCAGCTGGGCCGATACGACAAAAATGAAGTTAGCTCGAACATGCGGCTTTATTGCCAATGGCCTATCGCGCTTTCCAACCATGCGTGAGGGCAGACTTGCTCTTGCCGACCAATCGCAAGACATGGTGTTTAGTAATTTATGGATTCACTCTTTAGATCAACCTAAATGGGTCGTTCAGGAAGCCTGGCGGGTCTTGCGCGAGGGTGGTCTCTTTTCCTTCAGCTATCTTGGCCCGGATACCGGTAAAGAGTTGCGTACATTGCAATGCAATGCGATGGATGGCTCTCCATTAGTGGCTCTGCCTGGGGCATGGGATATGCACGATTTAGGGGATGCGCTGGTGGAAAGCCGATTCTCCGATCCAGTAATGGACATGGAGTACCTCTACCTGGAATACGAATCCGATGCCCTTTATCTTCAGGATGCCATAGCACTTGGACTCCTGTCAGCGCAGCAAGCACAGGTAATTTCTGCAGACAAAACCGTGAAATTACCCCAAAAAATAACGCTTGAAGTGGTGTATGGACATGCTTGGGTGGTGGGTAAACACCTGTCTGCAACAAAGGACACCTTAGCCTTTATTTCGCCCGAGCAAATTAAACGTAAGAATGGGCAAGATCTTAAATAAGAGTAAGTACTTACTTTATTATTAAGTAATACCGCTATTGATTTCCTCTAAGCGCGCATTTGGATTGTTGATTAAGATAAGACACCCTATAATTACGCATCAATATGTAAAGCCAGCTTGCTTTTGCCTTATTTATGCGTGGTGATGCATTTAAAAAATTACGATTATTAATAGAGATAAAGATGAATTTACTTGGAAACGCCATGAGAGCGCTGCTCTTAACCCTTGCCGCAATGAGTACCGGAGCGGTATTTGCGAATCAAGATATGCCAGGCGGACCCGCAGTAAATCAACTCAATTTCCCAGTTGCAGCAACCAAAATCATGGCCGAAATTCATTGGCTGCATTGGATGATGCTGGTTATTTGCACCGTGATTTTCATAGGCGTGTTTGGGGTGATGTTCTATTCCATTCTCAAGCACCGCAAATCAAAAGGCGCTAAGTCAGCTTCCTTTCACGAAAGTACCACCGTAGAAATCATTTGGACGGTCATCCCGCTCCTAATCGTGATTGGTATGGCATTGCCAGCAACCAAAACGGTTGTTGCTATGAAAGACACCACCAATGCAGACATCACCATTAAAACTACGGGCTATCAGTGGAAATGGGGATACGATTACATCAAGGGCGAAGGCGAAGGCATTAGCTTTTTATCTACCCTATCGACCACGCGCGAGTCCATCAATAACTTAGCACCCAAATCAAATACGTATTTGATGGAAGTGGATAACGAGATGGTGGTGCCGGTCAATAAAAAGATCCGCATGATCACTACAGCCAATGACGTAATCCATGCATGGTCAGTACAAGCCTTCGGAGTCAAGCAGGACGCCATCCCTGGATTTGTGCGCGATACCTGGTTTAAAGCAGAAAAGATTGGCACCTATCGGGGTCAGTGTTCCGAGCTTTGCGGTGCCCAGCATGCCTTTATGCCAATCGTAGTGCGTGTTGTATCCGATGAGGACTACACCAAATGGGTAGAGGAAAAGAAAAAAGAAATGGCTGCATTGGCCGATGATCCAAGTAAGGTCTTCACCTTGGCAGAGCAAATGGATCGGGGCGCAAAAGTATATGCAGCCAACTGCGCAGCATGCCATCAACCAAACGGCAAGGGTGCTGGTTCATTCCCTGCCCTAGATGGCAGCAAGGTTGTCTTAGGACCTAAAGAAGCTAACTTTCAGATCATGCTGAACGGCAAAGGCGCTATGCCCAAATGGGGCGGCGTGATTTCAGACGGCGACATTGCGGCAGTGATTACCTATACACGCAATGCGTGGGGCAATAAAACAGGCGATGTGTATCAAACGCCTGACCTCATGGCAGCACGCACTAAATAACAACTTAATTAAAAAACCATCTCGGAGCAACTCATGAGCACAGTCTCTACTACCCACGATACCGCACACGATCACGCGCACGACCATGCGCATGACACGCCACATGGATGGCGTCGGTGGTTATTTGCAACCAACCACAAAGACATTGGAACTATGTACCTCATCTTCTCCTTTATCAGCTTGCTGGCTGGCGGCGTTATGGCACTGGGTATTCGTTTGGAGTTGTTTCAGCCTGGTTTGCAATACCTACGCCCCGAGTTCTTTAACCAGTTAACGACCATGCATGGCTTAGTGATGGTGTTTGGCGCCATCATGCCAGCCTTCGTGGGTTTTGCAAACTGGATGATTCCATTGCAGATCGGCGCATCCGATATGGCCTTTGCGCGGATGAATAACTTTAGTTTCTGGATTTTGCCCGTAGCAGCTATCTTGTTGTTTGGTTCATTTTTAGCTCCCGGTGGTGCACCAGCAGGTGGCTGGACTTTGTATGCTCCGCTAACTTTGCAGATGGGTCCCGGCATGGATATGGCGATTTTCGCCCTTCACTTACTCGGCGCCTCTTCCATCATGGGCTCGATTAACATCATTGTGACCATCTTGAACATGCGCGCGCCTGGCATGACCCTAATGAAGATGCCCATGTTTGCCTGGACATGGTTGATCACAGCCTACTTGTTAATCGCAGTGATGCCGGTATTAGCAGGAGCGATTACGATGGTTCTAACCGATCGCCACTTTGGCACCTCGTTCTTCTCCGCTGTTGGCGGTGGTGATCCTGTGATGTACCAGCATATTTTCTGGTTCTTTGGTCACCCAGAGGTCTACATCATGATTCTTCCAGCGTTTGGAATTATTAGTGAAGTGATCCCTGCCTTCTCCAGAAAGACCTTATTCGGTTACAGCTCGATGGTCTACGCTACTGCGTCGATTGCGATTCTGTCGTTCATCGTATGGGCACACCACATGTTTGCAACCGGCATGCCAGTGACTGGTCAGTTGTTCTTCATGTATGCAACCATGCTGATTGCGGTTCCTACCGGCGTCAAAATCTTTAACTGGATTGCAACCATGTGGAGGGGTTCGATGACATTCGAGACTCCTATGTTGTGGTCCGTTGGCTTTATCTTCGTATTTACGATGGGCGGCTTTACAGGCCTGATTCTGGCAATAGCCCCAATTGATATTGGCGTACAAGACACCTACTATGTTGTAGCCCACTTCCATTATGTGTTGGTAGCCGGCTCCCTCTTTGCTATGTTTGCTGGCTTCTATTACTGGTGTCCAAAATGGACTGGCTACATGGCCGATGAGTTCCGCGGCAAAGTGCATTTCTGGGGTTCGATGATTTTCTTCAACCTCACCTTCTTCCCAATGCACTTCTTGGGCCTTGCAGGTATGCCACGCCGTTATGCCGATTACCCAACGCAGTTTGCTGACTTCAACATGATTGCATCGATTGGCGGTCTCGGGTTTGGCTTAATGCAGGTTTATTTCCTCTTGTTTGTGGTGATGCCTGCCTACCGTGGTCACGGCATCAAAGCATCGGACAACCCATGGGATGGCGCTAAGGGTCTGGAGTGGACTTTGCCTTCACCAGCACCACACCACACCTTTGAAACACCTCCTAAGGTCAGTTAATTACTACCGTGCCCCAGGAAACCAAGGATATGTATAAATCAGCTCAGGCAGCGCGTAACCGCCGCTTGGGTCTGATTATGCTCAGCGTTGCCTTTGTTTTCTTTATGGGCATTGTGATGAAACGGGTGATGTTGGGCTAAAGCCCAAAAATTTATGGCCAATATCAAAACCATCAATCGTCAAATTTTGTTGAAGCTGTTGCTGGCTTCCATATTGATGTTTGGTTTTGGTTACGCTTTAGTGCCACTCTACAAAGCACTGTGTGAAGTCACTGGCATCAACGTCGTGACCAACAAAAATAATTATGGTGTGCGTGCTCATGGGGCAACCAAACCAGAAAATACCCAAGTAGACTATTCACGTACAGTCACCATTGAGTTTGACTCCAATAGCCGGGGCCCGTTTTCATTTAAGCCAGTCAAGAATTACCTTGAAGTGCACCCGGGTGAAATGGCAGAGATTGTTTACAAGGTTTCGAATAATCTGAATCGATCCGTTGAGGCGCAAGCCATACCGAGTTATGCACCCAAAGCTGCTACTGAATTCTTTACGAAGTTAGAGTGCTTCTGTTTTCAGCAGCAAACCCTCGATCCGCATCAAATGCGCGATATGCCGGTGGTTTTTGTGATCGACCCCAATTTACCCAAAGACGTGAAAACAATTACCTTGTCTTATACTTTTTTTGAGCTCGGCGTGGGCATCAAGCCAGCCGGATCAAGTACACCGCAATCAGTGAAGACTGCCTTATGAAAAAGCAAAGTAGTTTTCTGCAGTCGATGAAGGCAGTGATGTGGGGATTTTTGGGAGTGCGTAAGCAGTCAGGTTTACAAGATGATGCGGCCAGCTTGAGTTTTGTGCACATCATCCTTGCTGGGATTTTGGGGGCAGTTGTTTTTATGGCTGTCTTATTGTTAATTGTAAGAATGGTTGTATCAAGTTAATACTAATTTCGAGTAAATAGAGAGAACACAATGTCGTCTAATTCAACCCCATACTATTTCGTTCCTAGTTTATCCAGACACCCCGCGATGGCTAGCATTTGCCTATTGGGTTTTGGAAGCGGCATGACTGGCTGGGTGAACGGCTATTCATGGGGCGCCCCACTAACGATTGCTAGTGTTGTGTGTATCCTATTTGTGCTTTACAAATGGTTCGGCGATGCCATCTCCGAATCCAATTCAGGTAAAAACAGCATTAACGTCGATGTGTCGTATCGCTGGTCGATGAGCTGGTTTATTTTCTCGGAGATTATGTTTTTTGCGGCCTTCTTCTCCGCATTGTTTTATGCCCGCAGCATCTCCATGCCTTGGCTTGGCGATATTGAAAGTAAATTACTCTGGCCTACCTTTACAGCGGTGTGGCCGAACGACGGCCCTGCCGGCTTAGTAGAGCAGTTTTCAACCATTGGCCCATGGCCGATTCCAACGATTAATACCTTGCTCTTGTTGAGTTCGGGCGTAACGGTTACCTGGGCGCACCACGCCATTCGTGAGAACAATCAAAAGCATGCTGTATGGGGCCTCGCAGCAACGGTATTTTTGGGCGCGATATTCTTGGGCTTCCAGGTTTACGAGTACATGCATGCCTACAATGACTTAAACCTAAAACTAACTTCGGGCGTTTACGGTTCAACCTTCTTTATGTTGACCGGATTTCATGGATTTCACGTCTTCCTAGGCGCGTTGATGTTGGCTGTGGTCTTGCGCAGAGCCATTCGCGGCGACTTTACTGCGGACAACCACTTTGCCTTTGAAGGTGCATCCTGGTATTGGCACTTTGTTGATGTCGTTTGGCTTGGACTCTACGTCGTTATCTACTGGATGTAAGTGCTGGATGAGCTAGCCAGCAATGGCGAGTTCAATCGACGACTAAATCGGCCAAGCTTATTGGCCGATTTTGATTCCGGTAGGCTGGATATAGCCTAAAGAATAAGCAAGCCAAATACCTAAGAAAAGAGCAATCGATAGGCCGATGCGTAGCATGAGTGAATGAACCATCCGAGAGCTATTGCCTTTGTCTTTCATCATGTAATACAAAGCGGAGCCAAGGCTCGCAATAATCAGTAAAAGGGCAACAGGCATGATCCATTTCATAAGCGAATCCTACCATTGAATATTCTTTCTGGCTTGTTCCGCAATCGGGTTATTCCAACCATTGCCATGGTCGTGGTGATGTCGATCGGGATAGGCGCAGGTCTTTGGCAAATGAGCCGCGCTGCTGGAAAAATCGACAAAGCAGAAAAACTCGCATCCCAGATTGCGCTGCCCCCGCTGAATCTCAATACAAAACCCCAATGGACTTTAGCCGAGGCCGATAGTCGCCGCTTAGTTGTAGAGGGCGCGTTTTTAGCCGATCAGGCGATTTGGTTGGATAACCGCCCACAGCCGGGCGCGTCGGCATCTAAAGCAGGTTCTGGACAGTCCGGATTTTATGTGCTGATGCCGTTTCAGGTCGCTGGTTTTGACAATACGGTGATTTGGGTTCAGCGCGGCTGGGCACCTCGTAATCGAGAAGACCGCTTGGCAATGCCACCAATCAATACCCCCGGCGGTGTGTTGAGTATCGAAGGAATCGGCATTGCCCGGCCCGACCGGGTTTTTGAGCTAGGCGATGGCGGAGTAGGCGGCAGTGGGCCAGTGCGGATACAGCAAAATCTGGATCTGACTAAGGAGGCGGAGCGCCATCGCTGGCAACAAATCCCTTTTGTTTTGAAGCAAATGAGTGATTCTGAAAAAGATGGCTTAATGCGTAATTGGACCGCAGCAGCAAGCGGCGTCGAACGCCATTATGCTTATGCATTCCAGTGGTTTGCACTCGCGCTGAGTGCCTTCTTATTTTGGTTGATTCATGGCTTGCTACGAATTCGCCAAACAACAAAAAGGTAGAACGATAGTGGAGAATAAAGAGCTGTTGATACCGGCGGCGCAACATGAGGCGCCGATACCAAACGCACAAACGCGCCGTGGCCGCATTCAAATGCTGTTGCTGTTGTTTGCATGCGCTCTGCCGGTGATTGCCTCCTACTTTACATTTTATGTATTAAAACCAGAAGGCGGAAAAACCAATTACGGTCGCTTGGTTACGCCTCCAGAGCAGGCCCAATCGGCTTGGTTTAATTTGCCCCTAGAGGGAAAGTGGACGCTGCTAGTTGCTCGTCCTGCGGCCGAGTGTGTCAGCCAAAATGAAGCGTGTTTGCAAGCCTTATTTTTAATGCGTCAGGTACGCGTTGCCCTGGGTAAGCAAAGTCCACGTACACAATTAGTTTGGGTTGTAACCGATGGCATGCCAGTCGATCCCCAAGTCAGGCGGGCATATGATGAGCAGACGGCCGGATTTTTTATTGTGAATGCACCTACCGCTGCCCCAGAAAAAGAACAGTGGACCAATTGGCTCAATACGAGACAAGGCGGCAAGGATATTCAGCTCCTCAATCCGTTTGGGGAAAAGATGATGCAATTTGCTGTCACGGCAGATCCAAAAGAATTTGCCGGAATGCGCAAGGATCTAGAGAAGTTGCTCAAAGTGAACCAGGCGGGTGAAAAGATTCAATGAGCGATAGCGCAGTCCTCTTTCTGGAGTTAGCTGCAATCGCAATTGTGTTTGCGGGCATTCCACTGGCGTATTTATTCTCACGCCCAAGCCTCAATCTATTTCAACGACTCAATTGGACCATTGTCTTTCTGACATTTGATTTAATCGTATTCGGTGCCTTTACTCGCTTAAGCGACTCTGGTCTGGGCTGCCCAGATTGGCCAGGATGTTATGGCACCTCAAATCCATTTCGCGCAATCGAGCAGATTCGTTTGGCGGAAGCGGCTATGCCAGACGGTCCAGTAACCGAAGTCAAAGCCTGGATTGAAATGCTGCACCGCTATTTAGCGATGACGGTTGGCGCATTAATAATCTTGCAAGTTAGTCTTGCCGTTGCCAAAGTAAAAGCGTTGGGCACAAAAGCCGTGCTTGGTAGTCTTGGTTTATTGATATTGGTTTGCTTGCAAGGCGCGTTTGGCGCATGGACGGTGACGTTAAAATTACAACCCATCATCGTATCGATTCATTTAATGCTCGCTTTAATTTTATTGGCCCTACTCACCTGGTATGCACAGCAGCCTTGGCAGGGTGGTAGCGCCCAGGCGTATAAGCCTCTGCTTTCTGGAAAACTGCTTGCAGTCAGTTTTGGGATTTTGTTTTGGCAAGTGTTTTTAGGCGCTTGGGTTAGCACCAACTATGCGGTGTTGGCGTGCCCCGATTTTCCAACCTGCATGGGCAGCTTTAGGCCCGAGACCGATTGGAGTAATGCATTTACCCTGTGGCGTGAGCTCGGGCTCGACGCACAAGGGGGTGCGATCTCCACAATTGCACTGCAGACAATCCATTGGACGCATCGGGTATTTGCCATAGCCGTGATGCTGGTATTGGGTTATTTTGCTTGGCATGCATGGCGCGCTGCTGGAAACACTCAAGCAGTATTACGTCGCTGGGCTATAGCAGTTGTCACCTTACTGGTATTACAAGTGCTGACTGGTATATCAAATGTCGTCTTTCAGTGGCCACTATTGGCCGCCTTATTGCATACCGCAGGCGCGGCTGCTCTGGTCTTATGCTTAGCCCGAATGGCGGCATGGGCTTCATGGAGCTACTCTTTAGCGAGTGCGAGGCGCATCGCATGAGTACGCAACCCAATTCCACTGGATCTGCGGTGAGGCCAATGCCGAAGTGGCGCCAATACGTAGTCTTAACAAAGCCGCGGGTCACGATGTTGGCTGTTTTTTGCGCCATCATCGGTATGTTCTTGGCTACTCCGGGCATGGTATCGCTCTCCATTTTGATTGGCGGAACGATTGGCATTTGGATGCTAGCCAGCGCTGCTTTTGCGGTCAATTGTTTGATTGAGCAAGCAGTCGATGCCAAGATGCGTCGGACTGCCTGGCGGCCATCGGCCACCGGTGAAATTTCATCACCCCACATTATTATTTTCTCAATCATCATCGGCAGTATTGGAATGGTAGTGCTGTGGTATTTCACGAACCCATTAACGATGTGGCTGACTTTTGCTACTTTTGTGGGGTATGCCGTGATTTATACCTGGTTCTTAAAGCCAGCTACGCCGCAAAACATTGTGATTGGCGGTCTCTCTGGGGCAATGCCACCAGCGCTGGGTTGGGTTGCAGTCACAAACTCCCTATCGGCCGAGGCGTGGTTACTAGTTTTAATTATCTTTGCTTGGACTCCCCCGCACTTTTGGGCGCTTGCTTTGTATCGCCGCGAAGATTATGAAAAGTCTGGGCTACCCATGCTACCCGTAACACACGGCGAGCGCTTTACCTTATTGAACATCTTGCTCTATACCTTGATTTTGATTGCAGCCACTTTATTACCCTACATTTATGGCATGAGCGGTTTGCTCTATTTGATTGGCGCAGTTATTTTGGGCTTAATCTTCTTGGCCTATGCAATTGCCTTGTATATGTCGTATAGCGATCAACTGGCGAAGAAGACCTTTCGTTATTCGATCACCTATTTATCCCTGCTCTTTGCTGTACTACTAATTGACCATTATGTTTAGTTTGAATTTACGCCCTATTCTGAAGCTGGCCCCAAGCAGGGTATTTGGGTTAGGATTGTTATCGCTTCTGATTGTTGGCGTCCTTGGATGCAGTCCTAAGCCCAGCTTTAAAAACGTAGACATCACGGGTAGCACTGCGTTTGGTAACAACTTTAGTTTGCTCGATACCAATGGCAATACCAAAACCATGGCCGATTACAAAGGCAAAGTGGTTGTCCTATTTTTTGGTTTTACACAATGCCCCGATGTTTGCCCCACCACCTTAACGGAGATGGAAGAGGCGCTCAAGTTACTTGGCCCCAAAGCCGATAAGGTACAGGTCATTTTTGTCACCGTTGATCCTGAGCGCGATACGGCAAGCGTGCTGGCGCAATACGTACCTGCATTTAATCCACGCTTTATTGGACTTCGTCCTGCCGACGAAGCAGGCCTTGAGAAGGTAACCAAGGACTTTCGGATCTATTACAAAAAAGTGCCCGGATCCAAGCCGGGCTCATACACCATCGACCATACAGCGGGAAGTTACGTATTTGATCAGAACGGTCAGTTACGGCTTTACATCAAGCACGCGCAAGGACCTGAGGTCTTGGCGCATGACTTGAAAAACATTCTGCAATAAAAACAGAATTTTTTTAGGCTGCCGATGCTTCGAGTAGGCCGCGCATTTTTTTGAGGGCTGCGGTTTCGATTTGGCGTACCCGTTCAGCTGAGATGCCGTACTCTGCAGCCAACTCATGCAATGTTTTCGTGCCATTGCCCTCAGCGTCCATGGAAAGCCAGCGCGATTGCACAATGTCACGGCTGCGATCGTCTAGTCCGCTTAAGGCTTGATCTAATAAGGGCCCATGCAAACGGCTGGCATCATTTGCGGCCATCACCCGAGTTGGCTCTTGACTTTCGTCAGCCAGCCACTGAATCGGCGCATACGCTTCTTCATCGGAATCATCGCCATCCAAGGCAACATCGCCACCTGCTAAGCGCATTTCCATCTCACGCACTTCTGCACCTTTTACATCCAAGGCTTTAGCTAAGGCTTCAACCTCGGTTGCGCTGAGTGCATTGAGTGTGGGCTTATTGCTACGCAGATTGAAAAACAATTTGCGCTGCGCTTTGGTTGTTGCGAGCTTAACGAGGCGCCAATTTTTTAGAATGTATTCATGAATCTCTGCTTTGATCCAATGAATCGCATAGGAAACCAAGCGCGCACCTTGCGTTGGGTCGTAGCGCTTGACTGCCTTCATCAGGCCAAGATTACCTTCTTGTATTAGGTCTGCATGCGGAATGCCATAGCCCAAGTATTGGCGCGCAACCGACACGACAAGGCGCAAGTGGGAGAGAACTAAACCCTTCGCGGCATCAACGCTCTCAGTGCGTCGAAACTCTTGCGCTAGGTGTAACTCTTCCGCAGCGCTGAGCATCGGCAAGCGATTGACATACGCAATATAGGAATCCAATGTGCCAACTCCCAAGGAGGGCAGCATGGATGTGCTGAGACTGGCGCTCATACTTCCTTGATACGAAAATGGCGCAGCAGCTATAGGAGACTTCAATATGTTCTTTTGGACCATTGTTAACTTGTGATTATCAGTAGTAAGAATGACTCCATTTTAGCACTCTATTTAGGAGAGTGCTAATTCCCTAATAAATTTATAACTTACTGATTTAATTGAATAATTCCGTCGCATACTGCTTTGCATTAAAGGCCAGCAGGTCCTTAATCCCCTCGCCCTTGCCCAGTGCAAAGATGAGTGGCTTGGCTTCTCCCTGGAAGGTTTGTGCCAAGGCGCAAATCACCCCACCCTTAGCCGTGCCATCGAGCTTGGTGACGATTAATCCAGTGAGGCCGAGGGCGGCGTGGAAGGCCTTTACCTGACTAATGCCGTTTTGGCCGGTGTTGCCATCCAGGACTAAAAGGATTTGATGGGGCGCTCCAGGCAGCGCCTTAGCAATCACACGCTTGACCTTTTTTAGCTCCTCCATCAAGTTATCTTGGGTTGCCAGGCGACCGGCTGTATCGATAATCAATACGTCGCTTTTACGGGCAATGGCAGCATGGATGGCGTCATGCGCCACAGCGGCAGCATCACCGCTTTCTTGGCTCACCAGGTCTACCCCATTGCGCACAGCCCACTCTTTGAGCTGATTGCGTGCAGCCGCTCGAAAGGTATCCCCAGCAGCCAATAGAACAGCGCGTTCTTGTGACTGAAAATGATGGCAGAGCTTGCCGATCGTTGTCGTTTTACCAGCGCCGTTTACGCCAACCACCAGCCACACTTCGGGCTGGTGCGCCGATTGCATGAAAAGGGGGTTGGGATTGGCTTCAAGACTGGAAAGCAGGGTACTAACAGCATCAATCAGGAGGGCCTGTAGCGCTTCTGGGGAAGCGGCTTTTTCTGATTTGGCGGCGGCACGTAGAGTCTCCATCAGCCGCTCCGTAGTGGGTAAACCAACATCACTTTGAATTAGTGACTCTTCAAGTGTGTCAAACCATGCCTCATCCGTGCGGCTTGATTTAAACAGGGACCCTAGGGTTTTACGTAATCCAAACATTGTCGATACAATCCATTTAAAGGCATATGTGTTCTATAAGTGCATCTTATCAACTAAATCTAACATGATGGCGGTCTAGTCAATGCAATCTTCCCATTTACGCAATGGCATTTTCGTGTTGCTGTGCCAACTGGCTTTAGCTGGATTTCAGCTAGCGCAGGCGCAAGTGAAGCCCGACTCGGCGCAGACCCACGAATATCGGCTGGCCAATGGCCTGAAGTTAATTGTTCGTGAAGATAACCGCGCCCCCACCGTAGCCCATATGGTTTGGTACAAGGCCGGATCTATGGACGAAACAAACGGCCGGACGGGCGTGGCTCACGTGCTCGAGCACATGATGTTTAAGGGTACTAAAACCATCAAATCCGGTGACTTTTCAAAGCGGGTTGCGGCAATGGGTGGCCGCGAAAACGCCTTCACCTCAATGGACTACACCGCCTATTTTCAGCAAATTGAGCGAAGCAAATTAGCCGAAGTCATGCGCCTCGAAGCAGACCGGATGAATAACCTCAATTTTGATGATGCAGAATTTGCCAAGGAAATTCAGGTAGTGATGGAAGAGCGTAGGCTACGCACCGAAGATAAAGCATCGGGTTTACTTTATGAAAACCTCATGGCAACAGCATTTAAAGCAACGCCTTACCGTCACCCCATTATTGGCTGGATGAATGATTTAGAAAACATGGTGCCCAATGATGCACGCCAGTGGTACCGCGATTGGTATGCACCAAACAACGCAACGGTTGTCATTGCCGGTGATGTCGACCCAGAAAAAGTACGAGCCATCGCTGAAGCAACATATGGAACATTGAGTGCACGCGAGTTACCTATTCGTAAGCCACAAATCGAGCCGCCCCAACGTGGCACTAAGCAGGTGATTGTGAAAGCTCCTGCCGATACACCGCAATTGGCGATGGCCTGGAAGGTGCCGCACATTGATCCAGCAAAAATAGAAGATTACGAGCCATACGCACTCGCTTTATTGGCGGCGGTCTTGGACGGCTATGACAACGCTAGACTGAATCGAACCCTTGTAAAGCAGGACCGAATAGCCAACTCGATTGATGCGGGTTATGACATGGTTGCCCGTGGCCCCCAGCTATTTATGATTCTAGGCACCGTGGCAAAAGGGAAGACAGTAGCGCAACTGGAAAACGGTATCCGATCCGTTTTATCGGAGCTCAAAACAAAAGGCATTACGGCGGCCGAGTTAAAGCGCATTCAGGTGCGCATCTTGGCTGACAAAATATACAAACGCGATTCTATTTTTGGTCAAGCAATGGAAATTGGTAGCTCTGAAATTGCAGGCGTCTCCTGGAAGCAACTTGATCCTATCCTGGATCGACTGCAGATGGTTACGCCAGAACAGGTGCAGGCAGTGGCTAAAAAGTACTTAATTGACGATACGCTGACGATTGCGACGCTAGAGCCGCAAGCCAGAGGAGCGGCTAAATGAGAGACCATATGCATTTAAGCAAAGGTGTACGATCGGTGATACTGCAAGCGGTAGCGCTTGGGTTCTTAGTATTTTCGGGAAATACAAAGGCGATCTTGCCGATCGAAACCCTTGATACCGTTAAGGGGGCAAAAGCCTACTTTATTCAAACCAAGGCATTACCGATCATTGATGTGGAAGTCTCGATCGATGCTGGTAGTCGGTATGACCCTGAGAACAAAAACGGCCTAGCTGCTCTAACAGCACAGCTACTGACCTTAGGTACTGGCAGCGGCAAGTCGAGCTTGAATGAGGCGCAAATTGCCGATCAGATTGCTGACCTTGGCGCTAGCATTAGCGTGGCAGCAAGCGGTGAGCGTACGGTATTAAGGATACGCAGCTTAAGCCGCGCTGATTTGCGTGAGCAGGTTGTGCAGTTAGCCTCTGTGATTTTGGCAAAGCCGAGTTATGACGGCAAAGTGCTTGATCGAGAAAAGCAACGTCTGATTACTGCCTTACTTGAAGCCCAAACGAAGCCAGAAACCATTTTGCAGCAAAACTTGCGTAAAGCCGTTTACGGAAAATATCCGCTGGCCTACTTTCCGACACCAAAAACAGTAGCCGCAATTACTACTGTTGATTTGCGAAACTTTCATGCCAGCCTATACCGTGGCGATCGCATCAGTATCAATATCGTTGGTGATCTGGATCGTGCGCAGGCTAACTCCATCGTGCAGGCCCTCTTGGCTGGTCTGCCACAATCGGGTCCAGCCATTGCCCCGCTGCCAGTGATGCAGCAAACTCCACAAGGACCATTAAGTCAGCGCGAAGTACGAATTCCGTTTGATACACAGCAAGCCCATATTGCCATGGGCATGACGGCCATTACGCGCAACAACCCTGATTTTTTTCCGCTGCTCGTTGGCAATTATGTTCTGGGCGGTGGCGGTTTTGTATCCCGCTTGATGGCTGAGGTTCGAGAAAAGCGCGGCCTTGCTTACAGCATCAGTAGCTATTTTGCACCTGGCAAGGATGCGGGGTTTTTTGAGGCGGGTATGCAAACAAAAAAAGACCAAGCTATTCTGGGTTTAGAGGTGATGCAGAAAACGATTAGCCAATTTATTGCAGATGGCCCAAGCGAAGAAGAGTTGCTGGCCGCTAAGTCCAATTTAATCAATGGTTATCCATTGCGACTCGATAGCAATCGCAAACTGCTGGATAACCTCTCTGGCATTACCTGGAATGACTTGCCCCTCGACACCATGGAAACCTGGACCAAGCAGGTTGAGGCAGTAACGCTCAATCAAATACGCGCGGCCTTTCAGCGGCATTTAGATATGAACCGCATGCAAATTGTCGTGGTTGGGATTAATAAGTAAGCAATGCCGCAGTCGATGCAGTCTAAAAAAATACGCATCATCGGCGGGGTTTGGCGCAGTCGCCTAATCAAGGTAATTGATGTTCCTGGATTACGCCCGACTACCGACCGGGTTCGAGAAACCCTCTTTAATTGGTTGGGTCAAAATTTAGATGGCTTGCGATGTTTGGATGCCTTTGCTGGAGCCGGAGCCCTTGGCTTTGAGGCTGTATCGCGGGGGGCAAGTGCGGTTACCTTGGTTGAGCGGGATAAAACTGCCTTTGCGAATTTACGAATCAACTTAAGCGATTTGCAGTCTTTTCCCGTTGATGCTTCAGTCGAATTGGTCCATGGCGATGGTATCGGCTTTCTAAAAAGGCAAGTGAATGCCTCGTGGGATCTGGTTTTTCTGGATCCCCCGTTTGATGATCTCGTGGCTCTAGAGTCCTCTGTGCGGGAAGCGGCGCGCGTCTGTGATGGCAGCAACGGCGGCCAAATCTACATTGAGACCGCCGTCAGTTGTGATTTAGTAGTGCTAAATAGCCTCATACCCCAATGGGTATGCTGCAAAGAAATGACGGCAGGCCAAGTAAAAGCACTCCTATTTCAGCTCAGAAGGGACTAAACTTTGGCTATCTGCAGTTAGAACGAAAGATGAATGTATGACGATTGCTGTTTACCCCGGAACGTTTGATCCCTTAACGCGAGGCCACGAGGATTTAGTGCGTCGCGCCTCTAGTATTTTTAGTCAACTGGTTGTGGGTGTGGCCGACAGCCGCAGTAAGCGCCCATTCTTTAATTTAGAAGAGCGCATTGCGATTGCGAAAGAAGTCCTCGGTCACTATCCCAACGTCAAGATTGCTGGCTTTACGGGCCTCTTGAAAGACTTTGCCCGGGAGCATCAGGCGCGTGTGATTGTGCGTGGTTTGCGTGCGGTCTCTGACTTTGAATATGAGTTTCAAATGGCCGGCATGAATCGCTACCTCTTGCCGGATGTGGAGACCTTATTCTTGACGCCATCCGATCAGTATCAATTTATTTCGGGCACCTTTGTGCGTGAAATCGCCACCATGGGCGGCGATGTTAGTAAGTTTGTTTTTCCATCAGTTGAAAAATGGCTGCTACAAAAAACAGCTACGATGAAGGGCGAAGGTAAATAGACGCATGGCTTTATTGATTACCGACGAGTGCATCAATTGCGACGTCTGTGAGCCCGAGTGCCCTAATGATGCGATTTTTATGGGGATTGAGATTTACCAGATCGATCCCAGCAAGTGTACGGAGTGCGTAGGCCATTTTGATGCCCCGCAATGCCGGCAAGTCTGTCCTGTTGATTGCATTCCACTGCATCCCGACTATGTAGAAACGCATGACGATCTGATGCAAAAGTACCATCGCCTAACAGCAACTAAAGCATCTGAAAAGACCGACGTCAGCTGTTAACAGCTGGAATGCAGCCCCCTCACAGCGCTCTCAGTTTCGCCTTTTAAAAACAAAGGCATCGCATCGAGCGACCGTGATAAGGCGATATCAATTGCAATTTGCTCCTCGAGAAGCGGCTTACGCAGAACGTAGTCGGCGACATCCATCAGGCGGCCGGGTAGGTCACGGGGATGGCCGATGCCGATACGCAGGCGCCAGTAATCTAGGCTAGAAAGGTGAGCCTGAATATCTTTTAGTCCGTTGTGGCCACCAGTGCCGCCAGCAAACTTCAGGCGTGTAACCCCTGCTTTGAGGTCGAGCTCATCGTGCACGACGAGAATTTCTTCTGGCTGAATCTGATGAAAACGGCACAATGCGCCGACCGATTGACCGCTGAGATTCATAAAGGTGTCGGGCTGCAACAGCCATACGTCACGACCATAAAGTGATGCCTTGGCCACCTTCCCATGAAAGCGTTTTTCTTGCTCGAGCAGTACTCCAGCCTGCTTTGCCAGCAGAGACACAAACCAAAATCCAGCGTTATGCCGATCGGTTTCGTGTTTACTGCCTGGATTGCCAAGGCCGACAATTAATCTAATCATGATCCAAAGTGTATTAGAGGCTAGAAGGTTAATAAAGCATTACTTACAAAAAAGAAAACCCGCAGAAGCGGGCTTTCTGAATCGAATACCAAAGCAGTATTACGCTTTTGCATCCTTCTCTTTTGCCGCATCCGCCGGTGCTGCTGCAGGAGCTGCAACAACAGCCTCTACAGGCTCAGCCTTAACGGTTGGTATACGTGCATTTACTAGCACTGGATTCTCTTGTTCTACGTGTAAGACCAAAGAAACACCTTTAGGCAAGGGAACGTCTTTAGCATGAATCGAATGGCCTACTTCAATGTTGCTTAGGTTCACTTCAATGAACTCTGGCAAATCGGCTGGCAAGCAGGTAACTTCAATGTCATTGGCAATGTGGCTGATGACGGCGCCGCCGAGTTTGACTGCAGCCGACTCTTCTGCATGGGTAAAGTGCAAAGGAATGCGCATGTGGATTTTCTCAGTCGCCGAAACGCGTTGAAAATCAATGTGCAAGACCAGAGGCTTAAATGGATGCATTTGGTAGTCACGCAGTAATACTTTTTGTGACTTGCCGCCCACTTCAATATCCAAAATGGACGAATGGAATGATTCTTTACGGAGGGCATGAAACAGGGCGTTGTGGTCAAGTTCGATGACCTCAGGCTTGTTTTTGCTGCCGTAAATAATGCCCGGAGTTTTACCGGAGTTGCGCAGGCGGCGGCTCGCACCCGTTCCCTGTACGCTTCTTTCAAAGGCTACGATTTTCATAATGACTCCCAAATTGAGGTTAATTTCCGTTCGCGACCAAACAGAAAAGCTTTCAATTATAGCGTGAACTTGGTATTTTTGGCCTATTTAGGCACTAAACAGCACAAAAGTGCTATTTTTAAGCTTATTCCGCAAACATCGACATAACCGAATCGCCTTTGGTAATGCGGGAGAGGGTTTCAGCCAGGATGGGGGCAACGCTGAGCTGGCGAATTTTCTTGATCTGCCGGGCTTCGTCGGTCAAGGGAATGGTATCGGTAACCACCAGTTCATCCAGTTGTGAGGCGGCAATACGGGCAACTGCGCCGCCGGATAAGACGGCGTGAGTACAATACGCCGTAACACCCTTGGCGCCGCGCTCTTTGAGGGCTTCTGCTGCCTTACAGAGCGTTCCGCCGGTATCAATGATGTCATCCATGATGACGCAGTGACGGCCTTCTACCTCACCAATCAGGTGCATGACTTCAGATACATTGGCTTTGGGGCGGCGTTTATCAATAATTGCTAAATCGCAGCCCAACTGTTTCGCCATCGCGCGAGCACGAACAACGCCGCCAATATCCGGAGAAACAATGATGAGGTCTTTGCCTTTTTGCTGTTGCAGGTCGGCAAGGAGTACAGGGGAGGCATAAATGTTATCGACGGGGATATCAAAAAAGCCCTGAATTTGGTCTGCATGGAGGTCCATGGTTAAGACGCGCTCAATACCCGCAACCGATTGCAGCATATTGGCCACAATCCGGGCAGAGATGGCAACCCGCGCAGAACGTGGGCGACGGTCTTGACGTGCATAACCAAAGTAAGGGATCACTGCCGTTATGCGGCTTGCAGATGCTCGTTTTAGAGCATCGATCATGATCATCAGCTCCATCAAATTGTCATTGGTGGGAGCGCACGTCGATTGAATCACGACGACATTCTTACCACGCACATTTTCTTGAATTTCAACCTGAATCTCACCGTCCGAAAACCGACCGACAAAAGCCTTGCCGATGGGAAGATTCAATTCTTTAGCTACTGCGTTGGCTAAAACAGAGTTTGCATTGCCAGTAAAGAGAGTCAAAAATTCAGCATTCATGATGGCAGTTTGGCTTATGAAGGTTTGGGGGATTTAGATAGAATATCGCATGGCTTGTGATTCAGAAAAAAGTTGGCAGGGGAAGAAGGATTCGAACCTTCGCATGCTGGAATCAAAATCCAGTGCCTTAACCAGCTTGGCGATTCCCCTACAGTATCAATCTGAAGATATCGAATTGTAAGCGGGATTTTTATTTATCCCCCGGACAACCCGGCCTATCCACTCCCGAGGTAGATTTTGCAATAGAGCGGCGGCACTTGCACCGTCAAGCTGGCTCGGAAGCGCAGCAAAGACGCTACTACCAGAACCCGACATTTGGGGCTTAGCGCTTGGCAGGGCCTTCGTGATCCAATCTATTGCATCCTTCACTTCAGGACAAATCTGCATCGCTACCGCCTGACAGTCATTGGTATACGCCCGATGAGGCAGTGGAGACGCAAGAAAGCGATCTATTGTAATCGGGGCGTGATTACGGGTCAATTCAGGGTGCTCAAAAAGCGCCTTGGTGGCGATGCCGCGATTGGGGAAAATCACGATAAAGCCTTGCTCGGGCAGGGTAATCGCCTGAATTATTTCACCAATTCCCTCCACAAAGGCATTGCTTCCATGGATAAAGAAAGGCACATCTGCCCCCAATTGCAGGCCCAGCGCCATTAGCTCTGGGCGGGAAAGGTGAAGGTTCCAGAGGTGATTTAGGCCAATTAAGGTAGAGGCAGCATCGGACGACCCTCCGCCCAAGCCAGCCCCCACCGGCAATGTTTTGTTGAGGGTAATTTCAACGCCCATGGCCACATTGCACTCGCGTTGTAGCAGGGTTGCTGCGCGAACCACCAAGTCATCGCCTGCAGCGATACCAGGAACCGGGTTGATGCGGGAAATGCGATTACTACTGGTTCTGCTGAGCGTAACGCTATCGCACCAATCAATTAACTGAAAAGCGGATTGCAGTAGGTGGTAGCCATCGTGCCTGCGGCCAACAATGTGCAGAAATAAATTGAGTTTGGCGGGCGCTAAAAGGGTAAGCGTATCAGTCATCAATTTGATCAAAAACAAGGCGGATATCAATGGGCCCCGTTTTTGTGTTTCGGGTCATATTCAGTTTTTCTAGCTTACTGCTGGATTCGCCCCAAACGTAGGATAGGTTCCATCCATCTTGACTGATTTTCGAAACAATACCACTCGGACTGCGCTCTAAGCTGGCTGGGCTGCCAGGCCTCACTTGGCCGCGCAACCAGTCAGATAATCCACGCGCAGGTAAAGGAAGCCCTAATGCAGACTGAATCAGGGAGTCTGCATCAATTGCTGTGCTTATCTTACCGCCGCGCTCTAATACTGCTTCACCCGGGGTAATGGTAATTTTTGCAATCGAGCCGCCGACTGGATTTCGAATTTCTAAGATGTCGTTTAGCGCATCTTGGCTGAGAGTAAAGCCACCAGAGCCGCCCTCAGCAGGCCGGTCAGCGCCGCCGTTCATCTGGATTGAAAAACGACCATCCCAAATAATCTTAGTGGACTGATTTGGCATAACCCAGTTGGGCTTGAAGCGTTTTAAGGTTTCACGCAAGGTGGCATTATTGGCATCCATTTTTTCAGCGTCACGCCAAGCATTTTCTGCCTCAGCAATATTGCTCATAGCCCAATACACCTCACCTAAGTGCGCCGATATTTCTGCCTCGGGCTTCATCTTGGTTGCCTGAGTGAGCTGGTCGCGTGCCAGCTCCAATTTGCCCATGCGGAAATTAACCCAGCCAAGGCTATCTAAAATAAAGGCATCTTGTGGTGCCAGATTATGTGCCTTAGTAATGAGGGCAAAAGCTTCTGGCAGATTTTGCTTGCGATCGGCCATCGAATAGCCCAGGGCATTCAGGGCATTGGCATCGTTCGGCGTTTTTTTCAGAATCTGCCGCAGGGTCGATTCCATCACATCAAAGCGACCCGCTTTCTCCGCTGCCATCGCATAGGTATACAGAATGGCAGAGTCAATGGGCAAGGGCCTCAGTGCAGAAACAATGTCAAAATACGCGCGCATGGCTGCAGGCTCATCTGCAGCACGGCCCAACAGTGGCTGGAACTGTTTCAAGGTGCGCTCTTGGCCCTCGGCATTTTGTTTTTGTAATAAAGCAATCGCGGGTTTTACGGAATCAGACCAGCGCTGATTCAGCATCAACAAGGTAACCAGTACTTCTTTTGGCTTTGTATCGGTTGCGGGAGCGAGCCTGTCCCATACGGTAGCTGCATCGAGAGCAAGCTCAGGGGCATTGGCTGCAATGGCAATCTCCATCGCGCGCTGTGCCAGCTGTGGATCGCCGGTTTGCCGGGCAAGGCTAAGATAGGTTTGGTAGGCTAGTGCCGGTTCACCCCGCTGGAGGGCAATTTCAGAGGCCAAGATCTCAAAAACCTGTTCGCCAGTAGCGCCTTGGTTACTGTGCGCCAATGAGGCCCAACCGAGGCATACGCTAGCTACCAATAGCATGGCACGCTTGCGAGCAGGCAACAGGGTCTCAGCGAGGCGCAAATGCATTAAATGGAACATAAGCACATTCTAATCTCCGAATCTACAATTCACCTATGCCAGAACTCCCAGAAGTAGAAGTCACTCGCCTTGGAATACAGCCCCACCTTGAGGGGGAGCGGATTACCGATGCCCTGATTATTGATGGCAGGTTGCGCTGGCCTGTACCGCGTAATCTGCAGGCAATCTTGCTGGGCCAAACCCTCCACGGTATTGAACGCAGGGGAAAGTATTTGTTATTTCAAATGGATCAAGGCTATTTGCTGATCCATTTGGGCATGACGGGAGTTCTGAGGGTATTACCAGTCAAGGAGCCATTAAAACCCCATGATCGGGTTGTGGTGGTATTCGGTAAGCGCAGTTTGCGCTTGCATGATCCGCGTAAATTTGGGGCCGTACTGTGGCATCCAAATAAAAGCGGTCCCATCGAGAATCACCCCTTGTTACTCAAGTTGGGCACAGAACCCTTTTCTGCTGATTTTGCGAATGAGCGCGGCGCTGCTGTGCTTTACCGCTGTTCGCGCGGCCGGAGTGTTGCAGTCAAATCATTTCTGCTTGCAGGGCAGGCCGTCGTTGGGGTTGGCAACATTTACTGCTCGGAGAGTTTGTTTGAAGCCGGAATACATCCTGCAAAGCAGGCTGGAAAATTAACCAAGCCACAATGTGCTCGTTTAGCTAGTGCGGTACGCATGGTGCTCAAGAAAGCCATTGCCGCAGGTGGTAGTACCTTGCGTGACTTTGTGGATAGCGAAGGTAAGCAGGGCTACTTCATGATGGAAAGCAAAGTCTATGACCGACGCGGCGAGCCCTGCCGAGTCTGCAAGACGCCGATTCGGCAGATCGTGCAAGGCCAACGTTCCACCTACTTTTGCCCAGTATGCCAAAAGCGTTAAGTGCACAGCCGACGCACGATGCTGCTCTGGTTGCATCCTTTTCAAAGCAACTGATTCAGTGGCATAAAAAGCATGGGCGTCATGGCATGCCATGGCAAAGCATTGCGGACCCCTATGCCGTGTGGGTCTCTGAAATCATGCTGCAACAAACGCAGGTAGCCACCGTGCTGGAGCGCTATCCCAAAATGATGAAGCGCTTTCCATCGGTAGCGCATTTGGCTAATGCCGATATCGATGAGGTATTGGCTGAATGGAGTGGCCTTGGTTACTACTCGCGGGCGCGCAATTTACATGCTTGCGCAAAGCAAGTGGTAACGCAACACCAAGGGCAATTTCCACCCGATCCTCTGGCCCTAGAAAGCCTTAGCGGAATTGGGCGGTCTACGGCAGGCGCAATCGCCGCATTTGCCTTTCAGGTTAGGACGCCGATCTTAGATGCTAATGTGAAGCGCGTATTGGCTCGGCTATTTGGTATACGTGGGGCGCTACAAGAAAAGAAGGTGACGGATTCGCTGTGGCAATTGGCTACGGAACTTCTCCCGCGATCACCAAAGAATATGCCGGTGTACACCCAAGCACTGATGGATTTTGGCGCTACCTGGTGTACTGCAAAACAGCCGGTGTGCCTCACGAAAAAATCACAATGCCCATTTGAGTCTGCGTGTCAGGCAAAGGCCTTGGATCAAGTACTTACTATTCCAAAAAAGGGAATTAAAAAGAAGTCGCCGCAATTTACATGTGCGGTTGGCATTCTGACTCACGACAATGCAGTGCTATTGCAAAAGCGTCCTGCTAAAGCCATCTGGGGTGGTCTTTGGTCGTTGCCTGAGAGTCCCTGGGAAGCTCAAACGGCGATGGATGCAAGCCCTAAATTGTTGGCAGAGCCATTAACGGGCAAGCAACTGATCGAATTGATTCTGCCAAACCCATTTTCTAAAAAGCCATCGGCTTTATTTGAGCAATCGGTCGCGATGGGTACGCGTGTGAAGCATATTTTTAGCCACCGCGTTTTGCAGATTCAGGCTTATGAAATGGCCCTGAATAGCAAAGCAAAAAAAGAGTTGGACGGAAGTATTCAGTCAGATGAAGCGCAGTTTATTTGGGCCGAGCTAGATGCGCTCGAGCAGTACGGACTTCCTCAGCCGATCAGGTTGCTGCTGGAGTCTTGGAGTCGAGCTCGCGGTGCCGCTGAATCAGATCAATCTGCGAATGCAGCTCCGATTGCTTTGAAAAATAGGTCATGAGTTGGTCGACCAAAAAAACAGAACGGTGTTGTCCGCCGGTACAGCCAATCGCAACAGTCAAATAACTTCTGCCATCCGCAATGTAATTGGGAAGCCACTTCTCAATAAAGCGAATGATGTCCTCTTCCATACTCTTGACTACCGGAAGTTCACGTAAAAAAACTTTTACTGGTTCGTCATGCCCAGTTAATGGGCGTAGCACTTTGTCGTAATGGGGGTTAGGGAGGCAGCGAACATCAAAGACCAGGTCGGCCTCGCTGGGAACGCCCTTTTTGAAACCAAATGACTCCAGAATGAGTGTGAGGCCATTGGGCTTTTCTTTGAGAAGCTCATGAATCCAAGCGCGCAAGGTATGCGATGGAAGATCGCTGGTATCGATGCTGTGGGCTTGTTCGCGCAGCGGGTCAAGCAAATTGCGTTCACGTTCGATGGCCTCAATAATAGTGGCGGATTGATTTTGCTGTGCGCTAACGGGATTCGATAAGGGATGGCGACGGCGCGTTTCGGAGAAGCGCTGTATTAGGGTATTGGTGTCGGCATTCAGAAACAACACTCGGACTTGATGCTTTTTACGAATGGTTTCTAAAAGGGTTGGCAGTTCTGCAATCGATTGGCCGCGGCGTGCATCAATTGCAACTGCAACAAACTCACGCCCTTCATTCTCCATCGCAGTGATGAGGTTTTCTAAGAGCGGTACGGGGAGGTTATCGACGCAATCGTAACCACTATCTTCAAACGCCCTGAGGGCAACGGATTTACCTGAACCAGAGATGCCGGTTATCAGATGGATTTGCATACTAAATCAAGCGCCCTTGAACTTTTGGCTCTTCTGATTCAGTGATCATTTGGACGCGTTGCCGCTCAATAAACTCTTTGAGGGTGTCAATGCCACGCAATTGTAAAATGGTATTACGGACTGCGGCCTCTACTAGTACCGCTAGATTTCGTCCCGCCGCCACTTGAATTTTTACAGTACGAATTTGCGTTCCCAATACATCAACAAACTGGGCATCAATTGGCAAGCGCTCAAACTCACCGTCATTACGGCGGACTAACTGAACAATCAGGCGTAGCTTCAATTTGCGGCGGACTGCGGTTTCACCAAAAATAGTTCGGATATCAAGTAAGCCCAGGCCACGCACTTCCAGTAAGTCCCGCAGAATCACGGGGCAGCGCCCTTCAATGTAGTCTGGACCTAGGCGCGCAAAATCCACCGCATCATCGGCAACCAGGCCATGACCACGGGATATCAGCTCTAAACCCAATTCGCTTTTGCCCAGGCCCGATTCACCCATGATGAGGACGCCAAGCCCCAAAATATCCATAAAGACCCCATGCATTGTGACTTGAGGGGCTCCTATTTTGGTTAAGTAGGTACGAAGGTGATCGATGACTTCAGCGGCAGATACAGGAGTTGTGAATAAGGGGGTTGAAGAGCGCTGACAAAACAACTCTAACTCGGGGTCGGCTACGCGGCCATCGGCCACAATGACGCAGGGCGGGGTCTTGGAAATGAGATTGGCAATTTGAGCGTGCCGCTGTTCGGCGGTCAGGTCAGCGTGGTAATCCACCTCCTGCTCACCAAATATCTGAATTCGGCTGGGGTGGATTAAGTTGAGGTGACCAACTAGGTCTGAGGAAGCCGCAGCTGCACGTACCGCTTCGGTAGGGAATTTACGATCAGCACCTTCTAGGCCACGAATCCAAGACAGCTTCAGCTCGGATACATTGTCATCAAAAATCTGAAGCGCGGTGAGACCCTCAAGCAGCAGATGTTGTGACATAAATCAGGCACTCCATTCCTGTAGTAGCCGACATACTTTTTCCGGATCGTTTTCAGCGTTGATTTTGCTGCGGGCATCGGGATCGGAGAGAAGTTGCGCAATCGAAGAAAGGATTTCGAGATGCTGTTGTGTTGCCTTTTCTGGCACCAGTAAAAAAATGAGGACCGATACAGGCAAGCCATCGGGAGCAGCAAAGTCAATCGGTGCATTCAGCCGAACCAATGCCGCCACGGGCTCTTTCAAACCCTTTACTCTGCCATGCGGTATTGCAACCCCAGCACCTAGCGCGGTAGAGCCCAAATCCTCGCGGGCATTTAAAAACGAAATAATGAGATCAGAGCTGAGGTTTAAACGCTGACTAAAAAGAGATCCTGCCAGCGCAAAGGCTTCAGACCTGTTTTTGGCAGGACTATGAAGCGCAATGCAGTCTGGTGTGAAAAGATCAAGTAGGGCATTCATATGCGATTGATTATATGACTAGCCCAATGAATCTGCTTATTCCAGGTGTTTTTCGTGGTGGTGGTCTTGCACCTTTTCCTTGTGCTTGGCTACCTGCCGCTCTAGCTTGCCAACTGCAGCATCAATGGCGTGATAGAGGTCAGCATTATGTGCCTCAGCGTACAAATCCTTGCCTTTGAGGTGAATCGTTAATTCGGCGGTTTGCCTTAAGTCTTTTTCCTTGGCATTGTCGATCATCAAGAAAATAGTCGCGTCAATCACGTGATCAAAGTGTTTTCTGACCTTACTCATTCCCAGCTCTACATGGGCACGCATTGCGGGAGTCACTTCAAGGTGACGGCTGTTGATTTTTAAGTTCATAAGCAATGCCTCCAAAGTAGAAACGAACTACTAGTAAATCACATTTAGAGCAAATTACATACGGAAATTTTCACCCAGATAGACGCGTCGGACAGCATCATTCTGAATAATCTCATCTGGCTTACCTGCAGCAAGGACGCTGCCCTCACTAATAATGTAGGCGTGGTCGCAGATACCCAATGTTTCGCGTACATTGTGGTCGGTAATTAACACCCCAATTTGGCGGTCCCGAAGAAAGCGCACGATGCGCTGAATTTCCCCAACTGCTATGGGGTCAACCCCTGCAAATGGTTCATCGAGCAATATAAATTTAGGTTGCGAGGCAAGTGCCCTGGCAATTTCAACGCGCCGCCGTTCGCCGCCCGAGAGAGATAGCGCTGGATTATTCCGCAGATGCGTAATCTGCAATTCGCTAAGGAGTTCATCCAAGCGAGTCCGAATCTCTTTTTTGCTTAGTGCTTTACCACCTTGAACTTGAAGCTCGAGAACGGCTTGAATATTCTCGGCAACATTGAGCTTCCGAAATACCGACGCTTCTTGTGGGAGATACGATAAACCCATACGGGCACGCTCATGAATGGGCAAATGGCTAATCTCTTTTCCATCTAAATTGATGTTGCCGCCATCGAGCGGAACAAGACCAACAATCATGTAAAACAACGTTGTCTTACCGGCACCATTTGGGCCAAGTAGTCCCACCACTTCACCGCATTTCACTTCAATCGAAACGTCTCGAACAACCGTTCGTGAGCCATAGCGCTTTTGCAGGTTGCTTGCGATCAGTGTTGGGGCGACGGGAGTGACTACAGATGCAGTGTTCATTGAATTAATACTTTACTACGGGGAGCCAAAATAGCCCGTGAGGATGGCGGAGCGGTTTTGGGGTGATTAGCGGGCGGAGTCACGCGGTATTCTTGGGTATCTTCACGGTATTCTATTTTGCCGCCGCGTAAATGGTCTCGCATTTGCATATTCAGCAAGCGTTTCATGCTGGCATCGCCAAGCAAAATCAGTACTTCCTGTTTACCGTTGTAATTGACGTTTTTACCAAAACCTTGCATAAACTCATTCGCTAGCCCTTCGCGGCGCTGCCGAAATGTCGCAAGTGATTTGGCATCGCCCTTCACTTCAATGAATTGATAACCCTCCGGATCGACCAGAATATCGCCCTTATCGCCGGTTACTACAATGCTGCCTTTAATTAACAGAATATCGCCTTGCAGTTTGTATTTTTGCTCGACTTCATTAATCGATACAGAGTCTGCATTGAGGATTAATGGCTTATCTTGGTCTGCCTTTTCTGCTAGCGCAAGACTACTTAACAAACTGAGCGCAAGCAGCACAAAAGGCATAAGGAGGAAGGTCGATCGCGTATCCATCCTTCTTACCGCGTTCCTTGTTGTGCGGGTTCGATACGCCCTTTGACTGAGCCAAGTAACTGCATGCTCTGCTTCACATTATCAAATACACCGCCGTCATTCGATTGCATAACTGATAAACCTTGTTCGAGCTCTACTGGCTTATCCGTTGTGATGATGTCATCATTAATCAACACTTGAAAGTAACTCGACTTTGCCAACATATGGGGGCTGGCCTTTTGGGTTTCGCTGGCAGCCTGCGGGGGCCTATAGATTTCAACCTTATCAAACAGATCCAAAATGGTTAGATCGCCATCGATGTGTCCGCGCTGAGCTCGAACGGTAACGGGCGCTTTATCCGGCTGGAAGGAGCGCATTCTGGGTTGGGTGATGTCAATTGACGCATCATCATCGTAATGAATCAACTCTTTTCCTAAAATTCGATACTTCGTTTGGCCTTGCTCGTTGAGATAGGAGAGGGCCCCATTTTTGATGGTGTAATCTGGCTCATGCAGGCGTGGACGCTCAATTACATTAATGGGTAAGGGCGTATTTTTTTGGACTAGCCAAAAGGTGAGCAAGGTCAGGCCACCCATTAGCAGCAATGGCATTAAGCGGAGGATGGTGCGAACAGTGCCAAGCTTTACTTGGGCCATGCTGACTTGCATTTAGTTGCGCGCCTGCGTTAGCAGTGCTTCATAGCGGTTTTGCGCTTTAAGAATGAGATCACATAGCTCACGAACAGCGCCGCCGCCGCCGGCCTTGGAAGTAACGAAGTGTGCAAAGTCCCGAACGGCCTCATGCCCTTGGGCGGGGCAAACGCGAAGGCCTGCTTGTTTCATCATCGGTAAATCAGGCCAGTCATCGCCCATAACAGCACAATCCTCAGGAGTATGTGCCGTTCGCTTGAGTAATTCACTCAGGGCGATTGCTTTATTCTCTACCCCCATAAACACCTGCTTAATCCCTAGCTCCTCGCAGCGGGCGAGCACCATTTTCGAGTTTCTGCCGGTGATAACAGCTGTTTCAATACCGCATTGTTGTAACAACTTAATACCGAGACCATCCTGAATATCAAAGGCCTTCATTAACTCTTTGCCATCTTGACCAAAAAATACCTGGCCATTGGTGAGTACGCCATCGACATCTAAAACGACTAACTTGACCTGGGCTGCCCGTTCCCATGCCTGCGGAAATTGCACCGATGGATTGGTTTGGTGTGGATTAAATGCAATCGGCATACAGAAGGTTTCTTAAAGGACTTTGGCAGCAAACAAGTCGTGCAGATTGAGGGCGCCCAATAACTGGCCGCGCGGATCCGTTACAAGTAAATGGTTGATGCGGTATTTTTCCATCATCTCAATCGCTTCTTCTGCCAGCAGTTCAGGTGGAATGGTGCGAGGTTTGCTGGTAACCGCATCTTTTAGTTTGACTCCAGTGAGGTTAGTTGATTTTTCAAGTAAGCGGCGCAGATCCCCGTCGGTAAAAATACCGGCGACCGTCGAGTCCGAAGCCAACATGACAACCATCCCCATTTTTTTAGCCGTCATTTCCAGAAGAGCAGCTGGTAAATTTGCGTCAATCGAAATGCTCGGAGTATCCGCTAGGCTGCGCATCACATCGCTGACATACATCAGCTGCTTACGTCCAAGACGCCCTCCGGGGTGGGAACGAATAAAGTCTTCCGCCTGAAAGCCGCGGGTATCGAGCAATGCCACTGCCAATGCATCGCCCATCGCAAGGGCGGCTGTTGTGCTACTTGTCGGAGCTAGGTTAAGGGGGCACGCTTCTTTTTCGACGCCGGTATCTAAGTGCGCATCTGCCAATTTGGCAAGAGACGATTCAGGCTTACCGGTGAGTGCAATCAGCTTGGCGCCGGTTCGTTTGATGATTGGAATGATAGTCAGTAATTCATCGGTTTCGCCCGAATTGGACAGGGCCACAAACACATCGTCACGCGTCACCATGCCTAAGTCACCGTGACTTGCTTCGGCCGGGTGAACAAAAAAAGCGGGGGATCCAGTGGAGGCAAAGGTGGCTGCAATTTTGCGGGCAATGTGACCCGATTTACCAATGCCCGAGACCACAATGCGGCCACTGCATTGCCCTAGCAACTGAATGGCTAATGTGAAGGCATCTGCACCGGCGCCTTCAAGGCGATTGCGCATCGTAATCAGCGCGTCCGCCTCAATCGTGAGGGTATCGCGCGCGAGCTTTAGGATTTGGTCTTGCGTCTTCGCTATCATGGGATGAGTATATGCCGTCAGTCCTTCAATTAACCCTCATTTTGCTGGCTTCCGGTGTTGCCGGAGTCCTTATTTTCCGCTATTTTGGCTTGCCGCCAATTTTGGGCTATTTAGCCATTGGCGTCTTAATTGGGCCAAAGGCCTTCGGAATTGCCAGCGACTCTGAAACGGTGCGCTATTTGGCAGAGTTTGGGGTGGTTTTTTTGATGTTCTCCATTGGTCTGGAATTTAACCTCCAAAAGCTGCGGTCAATGCGCTCCATCGTATTTGGTTTGGGCGCCAGCCAGGTGCTCTTGACGATGGTTTTGGCCGTGCTCGGTAGTTTTTTACTGAACTGGGTCTACCCCATGAGCTGGCAGGCGGCGCTCGCCTTAGGTGGCGCTCTATCCATGTCATCCACTGCGATTGTGACGAAGTTACTCTCAGATCGGGGCGAGCTCGAAACAGGGCATGGCCGTAACGTTATTGGCGTACTTTTATTCCAGGATTTGGCAGTCGTCTTTTTATTAATTTTGCTACCTGCGCTTGGTAAGGATCCGACAGACCTCTTTTTTGCTTTGGGTATTGCGCTGATCAAAATTTCGATTGCCTTATTTTTGATTTTCTTTGTTGGCCGCAGAATCATGAGTCGGTGGTTTAGGCTGGTTGCGGAATTTCGTTCCCAAGAATTATTCATGCTCAATTTACTGTTGATCGTGTTGGGCTTGTCAGCTATCACCGCGCATTTAGGCTTATCACTGGCTTTGGGGGCCTTCTTAGCTGGTATGTTGATTTCAGAAACACCTTTCCGCCATCAAGTGGAGGAGGACATCAAGCCTTTCCGCGATGTGCTCTTGGGATTATTCTTCATCACAGTAGGCATGCTTTTGGATCTCCATGTGATCCTAGAGCAATGGGTCTTAGTGATTGCCCTATTGGCTGCGATCATCATAATCAAATTCGCTATGATCGCTGCGTTAGCAAGGGCCTTTGGAGCCACCGCGGGCGTAGCAATTCGAACCGGTTTGTGTTTATGCCAGGCGGGTGAATTCGGTTTTGTACTCTTGAATCAAATCGATGGCCTCAGGATGATTGACCCGGCATTAAGCCAGGCACTACTTGCAGCGATGTTGATATCGATGTTTGGCGCACCCTTTTTAATTCAGTACAGCGATCGCATTGCCTTGCGCTTTGCAAGTAGCGAATGGCTATTGCAGTCGTTGGCCTTAACCCGTGTAGCAGCAAAAAGTGTGCGCCAAGAAAACCACATCATTATTTGTGGCTTTGGTCGAGCAGGGCAAAGCCTTGCGCGCATGCTTGAACAAGAAAAGATTCCTTACATCGCGTTGGATTTAGATCCGGATCGGGTTGCTGAGGCCAGCTTGGCAGGTGATCAAGTGGTATACGGCGACTCAAGTCGAGAGAACTATCTAGTCTCTGCGGGAATAGCTCGGGCCAAAGCCGTTGTAGTCACTTTTGCGGATACGGCTGCTAGCCTCAAAGTCTTGTATCAGGTTGAGCGCTTACGTCCGGGCATGACGATATTGGTTCGTACCAAAGACGATGCAGATTTACAAAAACTCGAGGCTGCTGGTGCAACTGAAGTGATCCCTGAGCTCATTGAAGGCAGCTTGATGTTGGCATCCCACGTACTGTTGATTATGGGCATACCCATGCGCAAAGTAGTGCGTCGCCTAGCCGAAGCCCGAGAGGCGCGGTATGGCTTGCTACGCGGCTATTTTCGGGGGTCTGAGGGGGATGATTTCGATGTCAATGAATCGTGGAGGCTGCATACCGTAACACTCACCCCTGGAGCGCAAGCAATCGGCCAAACTCTAGAAGAGATGAATTTAGAAATGGAAGGTGTAGCTATTCAGGCGGTACGACGCAAAGTCGGCGGCGAAGATTACGTCAAGCTCCCGCTTAGTCCGGATCTGCGCCTACTAGAGAACGACATCTTGGTGCTGTCAGGTAGCTCTGACTCAACCGACATCGCCGAAAGCAAACTGCTTTAAGGCATTTCTTGACTTAGGCGGTCACTTTCTTTGCCTTGACTTTGGCGGGCCTTGTTTTTAGCAGTGGGGCTAGATAGTGACCCGTAAAACTATCTGGATTTTTGGCTACATCTTCAGGGGTGCCGGTTGCAATAATCAAGCCACCACCAGCGCCGCCCTTCGGCCCCAAATCAATAATCCAGTCTGCGGTTTTAATCACATCCAAATTGTGCTCAATGATGACAATCGTATTGCCCTGTTTTTTGAGGGTATGAATCACGGTCAATAACAATTGGATGTCATGAAAATGTAGCCCTGTTGTTGGCTCATCCAAAATATAGAGGGTTCTGCCGGTATCGCGTTTCGAGAGCTCAAGCGATAGTTTCACCCGCTGAGCTTCGCCACCTGAGAGTGTCGTCGCACTTTGACCCAGCTTGACGTAGCCCAAACCAACATCCAGCAACGTTTTGAGTTTGCGTTTGACTACGGGCACTGCTTCAAAAAACTCATGCGCTTGTTCAATCGTCATTGCCAAGACTTCGTGAATATTCTTTCCTTTGTAGCGGATATCTAAGGTTTCGCGGTTATAGCGCTTACCGTGGCAAACATCACAGGGAACATACACATCCGGCAAAAAGTGCATTTCGACTTTGAGAACGCCATCGCCCTCACAGGTTTCGCAGCGACCCCCTTTAACGTTAAAAGAGAAGCGACCAGCCTCATAGCCGCGCTCGCGGGATGCAGGGACGCCAGCAAAAAGTTCACGAATGGGTGTAAATAAGCCAGTGTAGGTTGCGGGATTGGATCGCGGTGTTCGACCAATCGGTGATTGATCAACACTGATCACCTTATCAAAATGCTCAAGGCCTTCAATCGATTTGTGAGGGGCCGGCTCCGCATTCGACTTGTAGATGTGGTGTGCAACCGCATGATGCAAGGTGTCATTGATCAGGGTTGATTTGCCAGAGCCCGATACGCCGGTGACGCAGGTGAGCAAGCCCACTGGGATTTCAGCAGTAACGGATTGCAAATTATTGCCCGTCGCGCCAATGATTTTTAGGAAGCGATCACTAACCGGTATGCGTTTTTCAGGCACTTCGATGCGCTCGCGTCCAGCTAAGTAGGCGCCCGTAAGGGAGTTGAGATTGGCTTCCACTTCGGCAGGTGTGCCTTGTGCCACCACTCGGCCACCATGAACGCCTGCACCGGGACCTATATCAATCACGTGGTCCGAAGCACGAATCATATCTTCGTCATGTTCAACTACGAGCACACTGTTTCCTAAATCACGCAGGTGCTTAAGTGTGCCAATTAGGCGATCGTTATCGCGCTGGTGCAAGCCAATCGAAGGCTCATCCAGTACATACATCACCCCGGTTAGGCCCGAGCCAATTTGCGAGGCCAGTCGAATGCGCTGTGCCTCGCCGCCAGATAGCGTGTCAGCACTGCGCTCGAGCGAGAGGTAATCGAGGCCAACGTCGTTTAAGAAGGTTAAGCGGGAGCTAATCTCCTTCACAATTTTGTCAGCGATTTCCCGTTTGGCACCTTTGAGCTGGAGGGTTTCGAAATACTCTTTTGCTTCTTTGAGGGGTAGTGCGCTGATTTCAAAAATACCACGTGATTGCTTACCATCGCCTACTTTGACAAAGCGCGCCTCACGGCGTAAGCGCGTGCCATTGCAATCCGGGCAAGAGCGAACGTTTTGATAGCGCGATAACTCTTCGCGTACCGCCATCGATTCGGTTTCACGGTAACGGCGTTCAAAGTTGGCCACAATGCCTTCAAAGGGATGCTGGCGAACACTTAATTTGCCGCGCTCATTTAGATACTCAAAGGCAATATTGGTCTCACCGGATCCCATTAAAACAAGGTCTTGTGCTTTTTTTGGCAAGTTCTCAAACGGTTTCTCAATATCAAAACCAGCATGCTTTGCTAATGTTTGTAACAGTTTGAAATAAAACTGATTGCGGCGATCCCAGCCCTTAATTGCGCCGGAGGCCAGCGACAAATCCGGATGCGCCACAATGCGCTTGGGATCAAAAAAGGAGATGTGACCTAAGCCATCGCACGAGGGGCAGGCACCCATCGGATTATTAAAAGAGAAGAGACGGGGCTCAAGCTCTTGCAGCGAGTAAGAGCAAATCGGGCACGCAAACTTACTGGAGAAAATCGTATCAACGCTGGTATCCATGTCGACAATCATGGCCTTGCCATCCGCTAAGCGCAAGGCTGTTTCGAAGGACTCGGCTAAGCGCTGCTGAATATCGGGACGAACCTTAATGCGATCCACCACAACCTCAATCGAGTGCTTATCGGTTTTTTTCAGTTTGGGCAGCTGATCCACTTCAAAGATCTCGGCTTTTGCTGTGTTAGTAGTGCCGCCACCCGAGCGCACCCGAAAGCGTACAAAGCCTTGGGCTTGGAGATCCTGAAACAGGTCAACAAACTCACCCTTACGTTCACTCACGACGGGCGCCAAAATCATTAACTTGGTTTCCGGTGGCAGTGCCATCACGGTATCCACCATTTGCGAAACACTCTGCGCTGCCAAGGCCAGATTGTGTTCTGGGCAGTGCGGCGTTCCTGCCCTAGCAAACAAGAGGCGCAAATAGTCATGAATTTCCGTGACCGTGCCTACGGTAGAGCGGGGGTTATGGCTCGTTGCTTTTTGCTCGATCGAGATCGCGGGGGAAAGGCCTTCGATGACATCCACATCCGGTTTTTCCATCAGCTGTAGAAATTGGCGTGCGTAGGCAGATAGCGACTCGACGTAGCGGCGTTGTCCTTCGGCATACAAGGTATCGAATGCCAGCGAGCTTTTACCGGATCCCGACAGTCCAGTGAGAACCACTAACTTCTCTCTGGGGATGTCCAGATTGATATTTTTCAGGTTGTGCGTGCGCGCACCGCGGATCTTGATTTCGTTATTCATGGTTTTTAGGCGTAACTTGTTAATATAGCCTTTTCCCATGAATTCTTCTGAACTTCGATCCACTCTAGCCTTGGCGTGCATATTTGGCCTGCGTATGCTCGGCCTTTTCCTGCTTTTGCCGGTATTTAGTCTGCACGCAGAGGGCTTGCCTGGGGGTGACCGTGCCTTTTTGGTGGGTTTGTCCCTGGGTATGTTCAATATTGTTCAGGCCTTCTTTCATATTCCGCTAGGCGCACTGTCCGATCGAATTGGCCGGCGGCCAGTTGTGGTGGGGGGTCTCATTTGCTTTGTGCTGGGCGCCCTGATTGCTGCTAGCCACGATGATTTGCTGTGGATTGGTATTGGCCGCGGGCTCATGGGTGCGGGCGCGATTTCTGCGGCGATTTCAGCCTGGGTTGCCGACCTCGTGAGTGAAAAGGTACGAACCATGGCCATGGCGATTGTGGGCGGCAGTATTGCCATTTCATTTGCGCTCTCCTTGGTCTTGGCAGCCCCCATTTATCGCTGGATTAGCTTAGACGGTATGTTTCTGCTGTTGGCTGCAATGGGCTTTGTGGCCATTTTGGTTGCCCTTTGGTACGTACCGACCCCAGAGAAAAAAACCATTCCCCAGCACACCCCGTTTTTTACTATCCTGCGTCGCCCCGAGTTGATGCGCTTGAATATCGGTGTATTTGTTTTAAATGCAACGCAAGTAGCGATGTTTTTAGTCGTGCCACGCTTATTGGTGCAGATGGGCTTTCCACTGTCGCGCCATTGGGAAATCTACCTCCCGGTATTACTCATCTCCTTTGCATTGATGGCACCGATTTTGATCTTAGGCGAAAAAAAGCAGCGCCTCCGGATTGCGGTATTGCTAGCAATTGGCCTCTTGTTCATTTCACAAGTAGTCTTTATTGAAGCCACCACCATTTTGCTGATTGCAGCAGCCTTGCTGATTTACTTTGTCGGATTTAATTTACTCGAGGCATTGCAGCCGTCGCTCGTATCGCGCTGGGCCCAAGACTCCAAGGGTACGGCGCTCGGTATTTACAACACCACCCAGTCCTTGGGGCTCTTTTTTGGTGCTGCCATTGGTGGTTTGGTAACCCAATACTTTGGCGAGTTATCGGTATTTATGCTGGGAATCGCACTCATTTTTGCCTGGCTTATAATTGCTTGGTCGATGCGCGAGTTGCCAGCAAAAAAACATGCCCAGGAAACTCCAGCCGCATAAACAGACAAGTTGACTACTTACCCGCTGTACAAGCCTCATTAACACTAGTGCATTGATTTACATTTTTTTCACATACATTTTCTTCGGGAGACATCATGGCTTCGGTAAATAAAGTCATCATCGTGGGTAACATTGGACGGGACCCAGAAACACGTTATATGCCTAGCGGCGACGCAGTAACCAATATTTCAGTAGCCACATCGGATCGCTACAAAGACAAGCAAACCGGTGAGATGAAAGAAACCACCGAATGGCATCGCGTTGCGTTTTTTGGCAAGCTTGCTGAAATTGCAGGGCAGTACCTCAAGAAGGGATCACAGGTATATGTTGAAGGCCGTTTGCGTACACGCAAGTGGGCTGATGCCAGCGGTCAAGAAAAATACTCCACCGAGATTGTGGCGGACTCGATGCAGATGCTGGGCTCGAAGATGGCTGGCAGCGGTGAGGGTGGCGAGAGTTATTCGCGTCCTAAGTCGGCTGATTCATCGAATTCAGCGCCAGCCCCTACAGCAGCATCGCTCGGCGCAATGGACGACGATATTCCGTTTTAAATAAGCACTACTGTCTGGCGTGGCGTATGTTGTCAGGCCAGACAGCGTTGTAATCCGTTCGAAACGGATTGATATCAAGGCCGCCCCGCCGTGTGTAGCGCGCATAGACCGATAACTTTTCTGGCTTGCACTGCCGCTTAATGTCGCAAAAAATGGTTTCTGCGCAGTGCTCATGAAATTCCCCGAGCTCTCGAAACCCAATTAAATATCGTAGTAAACCTTCTTCTTCAATCGGCCTACCTTGGTAGCGAATTTGAATGCTGGCCCAGTCGGGCTGTCCAGTAACCGGGCAATTGGATTTAAGTAAATGCGATACCAAGCATTGCTCTATGGGGGAGCTAGCGTGATCTGCCTTTAATAAGACTGGATCTGCCTTTACCTTGGGATCAATTTGAATATCAAGTCGATCCAGCAAAACCCCATCCATTTCGCGCATGCCGCGTTTTGAAACGTGCTCCGCAGTAAATAGGCGCATCCGAATCGGCGCTCCTGCAACCGCCGATAAATCGGCCACAACGCGTTCCCGCAGCGCCGCTTCATCTGCAATGCGCTCATTATTGAGACTATTTAAAAACAGCTTGAAGGATTTAGACTCGATCATGCAAGGAGAGTCTGCAGGGATTTCAAACTCGGCTAATGCAATTTGCGGCTTACCTTTTAAATTGAGCCAGCTGAGCTCAAATGCATTCCACAGATCAACGCCAAAAAATGGGAGAGCGCTAGCTGGACTAAGACCTAACTTCGCTCGGTTTTCTGCGCGCGGAATCGGAAACAGCACACTGGGATCGTAGTGCTGGGGGTATGCAATTTCTTTACCAAGTGGCAAGCGGGAGGAGTCGGAATAGCTCATGGAGAAAGTGGGTAAGGCGCGCTGAATTAACTGCTGGATTTTGGGCGGTTAGTGACCCCAGAAACTACATGCCCTGTAGGCGCAACCGAAGCAGCGGAGTTGCAATGCCCGGTTTGATCATCAAAGAAAAAGTCGGGCTCAAATTCGCGCAGGAACTCGCTTTTGGAAAGGCCGCCTAAGAACATCGCCTCATCCACATCAATGCCCCAATTCATCAAGGTACGAATCGCCCGTTCATGAGCAGGGGCAGATCGCGCAGTAACGAGTGCAGTCCGAATGCGCATGCCATGTGCGGCTTGTGTCCCAGACTGACTTTGCAGGCGGTGCAGGGCTTCCAGTAAGGGTTTAAAGGGACCGGGTGGCAATGGAATCGCCACCTTTTTACTTTCGTGATCAACAAATGCTTCTAGCCCGCTACTCTGAAATATTTGCTCTGCTTCGTCTGAAAATAAAACGGCATCACCGTCAAAGGCAATGCGAATTTCATTGGGATGGGATTCGGCAGTTTTGCTGGACTCGGGGTAAACGCGCGCCGCCGGAAAGCCAGCATCAATCGTCGCGCGCACATCATCTTCATTGGCCGATAAAAATAAATTGGCCTGCAATGAACGCAAGTAATGGTAGGGCGGCCTGCCACGAGTAAATACGCCGCGCTCCAAGCGAAGCTGGTGATGCTCTGCAGAGCGGAACACACGTAAGCCACTGACTGGATCGTTGCGGGACAAGATCACGACCTCGACACGTTGCTCATCACCTTGATTAAATGCCAGTAGTTTTTGTACCAGCGGAAAGGCAACGCCCGTTTGCGCTGGCATAGCCAATCGATCCAGTTGCAGCTTCATATAGGCGCTGTCATCGCTGGTTTCAAACAGGCGATTCTCTTCCTCGAAGTCAAAGAGGGCGCGTGATGAAATCGCAACAACGAGTTTTCCGGTCAGACTATAGGACATTCAGCTTCGTTACTTTAAGAACAGCTGGTAAGCGGGATTCGCACTTTCATTCCAGTGCGGATAACCGAGGGAAGCCAAGAAGGATTGAAATTGCTTTTGTTCATTCTTGGGCACTTGAATCCCAACCAGAATGCGTCCATAGTCTGCGCCATGGTTACGGTAATGAAATAAGCTGATATTCCAATTGGGCGCCATGCTGGTTAAAAAGCGCATCAAGGCACCGGGGCGCTCAGGAAATTCAAAGCGGTATAGCAGTTCATCGTGCGCTAAAGGAGAGTGACCGCCGACCATATGCCGCAGATGCGATTTAGCAAGCTCATCATGGGTTAAATCAATCGTCGCAAATCCCGCTTTGGCAAAGTGCTTAGCGATCTCGGCGCTATCGGCCGATTTTTGCGTACTAATGCCAACAAAAATATGTGCTTTGGCTTGATCAGCAATGCGGTAATTAAATTCGGTGACATTGCGCTTGCCCAGCAATTGACAGAAGCGCTTGAAGGAACCTCGCTCTTCTGGAATGGTGACGGCAAAGACAGCCTCCCGAAACTCACCCACATCGGCGCGCTCAGCCACAAAACGTAGCCGACTGAAGTTCATATTGGCACCGCATGCAATTGCGACCAAGGTTTTGTCTTTTACTTTTTTCTTTTCAACGTATTTCTTGAGACCAGCAATGGCGAGTGCGCCTGCAGGCTCCAAAATACTGCGCGTATCGGTAAACACATCATTAATGGCAGCACAAATTTCATCGGTGTCAACGGTAATGATGTCATCGACCACGCGCTTGCAGATGCGGAAGGTTTCTTTACCGACTACCTTGACGGCAGTGCCGTCTGAAAATAAACCCACTTCTTTTAATTCGACGCGACGGCCGGCCTTGAGTGACTGACGCATGGCGTCGGAGTCAGCGGCTTGTACGCCAATGATTTTGGTTTCGGGGCGAACGGCTTTGACGTATTCGCCGATGCCCGCAATCAGGCCACCACCACCAATGGCGACGAAGATGGCATCAATTGGCGCTTGGTGCTGTTGCAAAATTTCTTGTGCGATGGTTCCCTGACCAGCGATGACATCGGGGTCATCAAAGGGGTGAACGAAGCTTAAGCCCCGTTTTTTCTCTAATCCCTTTGCATGGTCAAAGGCATCGCTATACGATTCCCCAAACAAGACGAGCTCAATCCACGAGCCACCACGGGCCTTGACCGCATCGATTTTGACTGCGGGGGTGGTTACCGGCATCACGATGACTGCCTTGCATTTCATCTTGGCAGCAGCGAGGGCTACGCCTTGGGCGTGGTTTCCGGCCGATGCAGCGATCACGCCACGCTTGAGTGCGGCAGGGCTCAGTTGCGCCATTTTGTTGTAAGCACCACGCAGCTTAAAAGAGAACACCGGCTGGTTGTCTTCTCTTTTTAGGAGGATTTGGTTCCCTAGGCGCTGTGATAAAGCGGGCGCTAGCTCCAGTTCAGTCTCGCGCGCGACGTCATAAACGCGAGCCGTTAAGATTTTCTTTAAATAGTTGATTGCCATGCGATGAGCGTACCACGGATGACCCCTAAGCCCTTAGTTTTGCAAGGTTTTATAGGAGTCGTCAGCCGAAATAGGGAATTCCTGTCAGGATCGGATTACTCCTTTAAAATGCCTATTTAACGAACCCCACTCCATGAACGCCCCACTCGGATTAAATCAATTGCTCACTGCTGAGGCTGGGGAGCCCCGTTTACGGGAAATTCCGTACAACTACACCTCATTCTCAGACCGTGAAATCGTTATTCGCCTTTTAGGGCCGGAGTCCTGGCGCGTCTTGGATTCCCTGCGCGGTGTCCGCAGGACAGGTCGCTCAGCCCGCATGCTGTTTGAGGTCTTGGGCGATATTTGGGTAGTTCAGCGCAATCCCTATTTGCAAGACGATTTATTGGATAACACCAAGCGCCGCAATATGCTCATTAGCGCGCTCTGGCATCGCCTAGGCGAAGTCGAAAAAAGAATGACTGGCGATTCGGCCGAGCAAGTTGAAATCTTGATCCGGGCAGCGCGGACTGCTGTCGAACTTTTTGAGCAGAATTTTGAAACGGTTGCGCAATTACGCAAACGCGCGCTAAAAGTATTGGGGCGCCATACCGCGCTAGATAATGTCGCCTTTGATGGCATGTCGCGTGTCGCTCATGTGACGGACGCAACCGATTGGCGGGTCGAATACCCATTCGTGGTTTTGAAGCCAGATACCGAAGCAGAGATACCAGGCTTAGTGAAGGCTTGTATTGAACTCGGGCTCACCATCATTCCACGCGGGGGTGGTACCGGCTATACCGGCGGCGCGATTCCCTTGGTCGCGATGTCGGCAGTCATCAATACGGAAAAGCTGGAACAGATCGACCCTGTAGTGAAATTAAAGCTGCCCGGTTTAAATGAGCCAGTGCCAACGATTTTCACAGGTGCTGGCGTTGTAACGCGCCGCGTAGCCGAGGCAGCAGAGCGAGTAGGCCTGGTATTTGCGGTAGACCCCACCTCAGCCGATGCCAGTTGCATTGGCGGTAACGTCGCCATGAATGCCGGCGGCAAGAAAGCAGTTTTGTGGGGTACCGCCTTAGATAATCTTGCTAGCTGGCGCATGGTGGATCCCGAGGGTAATTGGCTCGATGTCATTCGTGTCAACCATAACTTAGGCAAGATTCATGAAGCTGATTCGGCGCAGTTTGATCTGATCTGGTCTGATGGCTTGCAGGCGCCAGGCCAAAAAGTATTGCGTCGCGAGACTTTGAATATCGAAGGTCGCCGCTTTCGGAAAGCGGGTTTAGGTAAAGACGTCACGGACAAATTTTTATCGGGACTGCCAGGCGCTCAAAAAGAAGGGTGTGATGGTCTCATTACCAGCGCTACCTGGATTTTGCATCGCATGCCGCAATACATGCGTACCGTTTGCCTGGAATTCTTTGGCCAAGCGCGTGAAGCGATTCCGAGTATTGTGGAGATCAAAGCCTACCTCGATGGTTTAAGTCGCGACGGTGGCCCTATCTTGGCCGGCCTTGAACACTTAGATGACCGCTATTTAAAAGCAGTGGGTTACTCCACGAAGTCCAAACGCAACACCTTACCCAAGATGGTATTGATTGGCGATATCGCTGGTGATGATGAGTCTGCTGTGGCAGCCGCAACCAGTGAAGTGGTACGCATGGCCAATTTGCGTGTTGGCGAAGGTTTTGTTGCGGTTAGCCCTGAAGCCCGTAAGAAATTTTGGTTAGACCGGGCGCGTACCGCCGCGATTGCACGCCATACCAATGCGTTTAAGATTAATGAAGATGTGGTGATACCGCTCGATCGCATGGGCGAATATACCGACGGTATCGAGCGCATCAACATTGAACTCTCCCTAAAAAATAAGCTGCAGCTATTGGATGCGCTGGAAGCGTTCTTGCGCAAAGGCAATTTACCACTGGGCAAGGCCGATGAGGATGATGACATCTCACCCGCAGAAATTTTGGGTGATCGCGTAGAGGGCGCACTGAATTTAATTCAGCAAGTGCGGGCGCGCTGGTCTAGTTGGTTGAATGACCTCGATCGCTTCTTTCCGGACTTACAAAATTACACCTTACGCGCATCGTGGAAGACGGATGTGCGCGCGGAGCTTCGCATTATTTTTGGTGGCGCTGCCTTTGAACAGATTTTGGCTGAGCTAGAAAAGACCCATCAGGCTATTTTGCGTAAGCGTGTATTTGTGGCGCTGCACATGCATGCTGGTGATGGCAATGTGCACACCAATATTCCAGTGAACTCCGATGACTATGGCATGTTGCAAGATGCACATCGCTCGGTTGATCAAATCATGGCTTTGGCGCGCTCGCTTGATGGCGTAATCTCAGGTGAGCACGGTATTGGTATTACGAAGCTCGAATACCTCACCGAGGAAGAGTTAAAAGATTTCAGGGCATATAAAAATCGGGTTGATCCGGAAGGCAGATTTAATAAGGGCAAGTTAATGCCCCATGCGGATTTGAGCATGGCCTATACCCCCAGCTTTGGATTAATGGGCCATGAGTCCTTGATCATGCAGCAAAGCGATATTGGTGCAATCGCCGATAGCGTGAAAGATTGTTTGCGCTGTGGCAAATGCAAGCCTGTCTGTGCGACCCATGTGCCACGAGCCAATTTACTCTACAGCCCACGCGACAAGATATTAGCGACATCCCTCTTGATCGAAGCGTTCTTGTACGAAGAGCAGACCCGGCGCGGGATTTCAATCCGCCATTGGGAAATGTTTGATGACGTGGCGGCTCATTGCACGGTCTGCCATAAGTGCGCTACGCCATGCCCAGTCAAGATTGACTTTGGTGATGTGACCATGAATATGCGTAACCTGTTGCGCAAGATGGGTCAGCAGCGTTTCAATATCGGTACAGCCACATCGATGTTCTTTTTGAATGCCAGCAATCCTGATACGATTCGATTAACGCGCAAAGTAGTGATCGAGTGGGGTTATAAAGCGCAGCGCATTGCGAATAATTTATTCCGCAGCTTCGCCAAAAAACAAACAGCTACACCACCCGCAACGGTAGGCAAGCCGCCAATCAAAGAGCAGGTGATTCACTTTATTAATAAGAAGATGCCGGGGAACTTACCCAAGAAAACCGCCCGTGCCCTCTTGGATATTGAAGATGCCAATTACGTCCCGATCATTCGTGATCCAAAGATAACAACTGCAGATACCGAGGCAGTGTTTTATTTCCCAGGTTGCGGTTCTGAACGTTTGTTCTCCCAAGTCGGCTTAGCTACCCAGGCCATGCTTTGGAATGTGGGCGTACAAACCGTATTGCCGCCAGGCTATCTCTGCTGCGGCTACCCCCAGCGCGGTAACGGCGAGTTCGATAAAGCCGAGAAGATGATTACAGACAATCGCGTTTTGTTCCATCGGGTTGCTAATACCCTGAACTACTTGGATATTAAAACCGTCGTCGTGTCGTGCGGCACCTGCTACGACCAATTAGCCGGCTATCAGTTTGAGCAGATTTTCCCTGGATGCCGAATCATTGATATTCATGAATACTTGCTTGAGAAAGGTGTCAAGCTTGAGGGCGTGACGGGCGTACGCTACATGTACCATGACCCTTGCCATTCGCCAATGAAGTTGCAAGATCCACTCAAGACCGTGAATGAGCTGATTCAGACAGAAGACAAACAAGCCATTTTGAAGAATGAGCGTTGCTGCGGTGAGTCGGGTACTTTGGCGGTGACGCGCCCGGATATTTCTACGCAGATCCGTTTTCGTAAGCAGATTGAAATGGAAAAGGCAGCTACCGCCTTAAAAACAGACTTTACTGGCGAGGTTAAGGTGTTAACCAGCTGCCCATCCTGCCTACAAGGTTTATCCCGTTTTGATGCCGATAGCGCAACCACTGCCGATTACATCGTCGTTGAAATGGCGCAGCGCATCTTAGGCGACAATTGGATGCAAGATTACGTCGCCCAAGCAAACCAGGGCGGCATTGAGAGGGTATTGGTTTAATGATTCCAACAAATGTAGTGATGCACCAGCAATCCAAGGTTTTGCAGCTGAGTTATGAGAATGGCACTGCATACCGTCTGCCGTTTGAATTCTTACGCGTGTTATCGCCGTCGGCAGAAGTTCGGGGCCACGGCCCTGGTCAAGAGACCTTGCAAACCGGTAAGCGTGATGTTGGTATTAATGAGCTTGAGCCCGTCGGCCACTACGCCATTCGTCCGATGTTTTCAGACGGGCATGACTCTGGTTTGTTTTCATGGGAGTACTTGTATTTCCTCTGCGAAAATCAAGATGCTTTGTGGAACGATTACCTCGATAAGTTAAAGCAAGCAGGCGCAAGTCGCGATGTTGCAGCAGCGCAAACTGGCCACGAAGGTCATTCCTGCGGAAATAAATAAACACCTTAGATACGGCAATATGAATAAAACCCATTTTGGTTACCAAACCGTAGACGAGGTAGAGAAAGCAGGCAAGGTCGCCGATGTCTTTCACTCGGTAGCGAATAAATACGATGTGATGAATGACTTGATGTCATTCGGTCTGCACCGCATTTGGAAAAAACTCACCATCGCTCGGGCGCAGGTTCGCTCGGGTCAAAAAATTCTAGATATTGCAGGCGGCACTGGCGACCTAGCCTCCGCATTTGCAAAAGCTGCTGGGTGGGCTAAAGACCCCGATGCCGAGGTTTGGCTCAGCGACATCAATGCATCGATGTTGGGGGTTGGGCGTGATCGATTACTCGACCAAGGTATGTCCTTACCTTGCGTGCAATTTGATGCGGAGTCCATTCCATTTCCGGCAAATCACTTTGATGTGGTGACGGTTGCTTTTGGGCTTCGCAATATGACCCACAAAGAACGTGCCTTATCTGAAATGCTGCGGGTGATTAAACCAGGCGGACGGGTTTTAGTCTTGGAGTTTTCGAAGCCCGATGCGATGCTCCAGCCGGTATACGATGTGTACTCTTTTAAGGTATTGCCGTGGTTGGGTGAAAAAATTGCCCAAGACGCTGAAAGTTATCGGTATTTGGCTGAATCGATCCGAATGCACCCGGACGCCGAAACCTTGAAAAATATGATGTTGGAGGCCGGTTTTGATGCGGTTGATACCCATAGGTTAACTGGGGGTATCGTTGCGCTCCATATTGGTATTAAATACTAAGTGTTCGTTGTGCATTACTGGAGACTTAAATAAATGAATAAAAATGCAATCAAAGCCGTAGTACTTACTGTCGCATTGACCTTTTCTTCGGTTGGTTACGTCGATGCCAAGCGCATGGGCAGCGGAAAAAATATTGGTCAATCGGCCCCAGTACAAAAGCAAGCACAGCCTGCGCAAGCTCAAAAGCCAGCGCAGCAAGCACAGTCTGCGGCACCCGCTGCCGGTAATGCAGCGGCAGCAGCGCCCAAGCGTTCTGGTTTTGGCGGCATGCTCGGCGGCTTAGCGGCAGGCCTTGGTATTGCATACCTCCTTTCCCATTTTGGTCTCGGCGAAGCTGCTGCCTCGTTCTTCACAGGTCTTCTGATTGCTTTGGCAGTCGGCTTGTTACTCCTGTTTGTTCTGAAGCGCTTTATGCCTTCCTTGTCTGGCGCAGGTCGTACAAGCCCAGCTGCTGCAGCGAACAATGGCATGCAGCGCACCGCCTATGAACATGGCAACGCACGTAATGAGCCTGGCTTTGTACCTGTTGCCGCCTCGTTTGGTGGCGCAGCTGCAGTGATTCCTGAAGTGGCTAAGTCCTTACCACCTGGCTTTGATGAGTATGCGTTTTTGGACAATGCAAAGCACTACTTCGTGAAATTGCAAAAAGCATGGGATGACGGCGATTTGGATTCCTTGCGGGAGTTTGCTACCCCCGAGATGTTTAGTAATCTAACGCAAGATCTGAATGCGCGTGCCGAAGCAAGCAATCAAACCGACGTGGTTACCCTTAATGCCGAGTTGTTGGGTGTGGAAACTGGCCAAGACAATTATTTAGCCAGCATTCAATTCACGGGCATGATTCGGGAGCAGGCAGGTGCTCCAGCTGAGCCATTTACCGAAATTTGGAACTTGAGCAAGCCAATTCATGGTTCTGGCGGTTGGGTTCTAGCCGGGATTCAGCAGTTGGTTTAAGCTTAGGCTTTCCCCACGGAAAAACCCGCATTCGTGCGGGTTTTTTGCACCTATGAATTCGGTATCAACATCCGCCCGGCCAGTTACCAGTGCAGCCATCTGCCACGGCATTAATCATGTCTTGGCGGGGGAGTCTTGGGCTAGCGCTGAGCTAGCAAAGCACGCCGGCAAAGCCATTGCCTTAGAAATGCCCTTTGGCCGATTTGCCGTGCAAATTACCAATAGCGGCCTCTTGGAAGCGGTACGTCATGCAGATAAAACTACGGAAATATCCGATGGGGAAGCTGTGCCACCGATCAGAACAGCTCTGGTGCTCACTATTTCAAGCCAAGCACTTTCCACCTTGCTAACAAGCAGCGGCCCCATTCGGGAAAATGCATTTAAATCCGTGACGATTGCGGGGGATGCCGACTTAGCTCAGTTGTTGGGCCGCTTAGCGGGTCAGTTGCGCTGGGAATACGAAGAGGACCTCTCCAAAATCATTGGGGATGCACCGGCCCACTTTGCGGTCGCCCAAGGAAAAAAAATAGCGAGTGCCGGAAAAGCAGCTGGCCGCGATCTGCTTGAAAATGCCGTTGAGTACCTCAGCGAAGAAAAGAAGGTTCTATTGAATCAACGAGATTTTGCAATACACAAAAACCAGCTCATGGAATTACGCGATAGCGTCGAGCGTTTGGATAAGCGTATTGCATTGCTGCAGCAAAGGAGTAAATAAGCATGGCTCGCTTTGCACGACTTTGTTTTATCTTTTTTACGGCATGGCGTTTTGGTTTGTTGCCCTTGCTGCGCGACAACCTCAAGCCCGGCATAAAACGGATCTTACTTTCGATTGCTTGCGTAGCATCTCCGAATTCATTACCGCGGGGCGTACGGATAAGACTAACCCTAGAGGCGCTTGGCCCGATCTTTGTTAAGTTTGGCCAAGTTCTATCCACCCGCCGCGATTTATTGCCGGATGATATTTCGGATGAATTGGCTAAGTTGCAAGACCAAGTGCCACCGTTCTCCAATGCCGAGTCACGCGAGCTGATTGAAACTGCGCTGGGCAAACCAATTGAAGACGTTTTTATTCAGTTTGATGCCACGCCGGTCGCTAGCGCCTCGGTAGCCCAAGTGCATTTCGGTGTGTTGCGCGCAACCCCACAGCGCCCGGAATGGGAAGGGCGTGAGGTAGCAATTAAAGTTTTGCGCCCAGGTATCTTGCCTGTGATTGAGGATGACTTGGCATTGATGCACGACTTGGCGAAGATTGTGGAAAAGGTATCGGCCGATGGTCGACGTTTAAAGCCGCGCGAGGTAGTTGCCGAGTTTGATGTCTACTTACATGACGAATTGGATTTGATGCGTGAGGCGGCCAACGCCAGTCAGTTGCGGCGCTATTTTATCAATTCAGATAAGTTGATGATTCCGGAAATGTATTGGGATCTATGCCATACCAGCGTGATTGTGATGGAGCGCATGAATGGTATCTCGATTGGCCGCACCGACGAATTACACGCAGCTGGAGTTGATTTCAAAAAATTGGCAGCCGATGGCGTTGAAATCTTTTTTACCCAAGTATTTCAGTACGGCTTCTTTCATGCGGACATGCACCCAGGCAATATTCTGATCAGCTTAGAGCCCGAGCGTTTTGGACGATTCATTTCCTTGGATTTTGGCATTGTCGGCGCGCTGAGTGAGTCTGATAAAAATTACCTCGCGCAAAATTTCCTGGCTTTCTTTAATCGCAATTACCGCCGCGTAGCAGAATTGCACATTGAGTCGGGCTGGGTTCCTGCGGATACGCGCGTAGAAGAATTAGAGGGCGCTGTGCGTTCCGTGTGCGAACCGTACTTTGATCGCCCCTTGAAAGAAATTTCTTTGGGCATCGTATTGATGCGTTTGTTTCAGACCTCGCGGCGCTTTAATGTAGAAATCCAGCCGCAACTGACTTTATTGCAAAAGACCTTGCTCAATGTCGAGGGTTTGGCGCGGCAACTGGATCCAGATCTGGATTTGTGGAAAACCGCCAAACCGATCTTGGAAAAGTGGATTAGCGAGCAGTTGGGTTGGCGGGGCTTAATTGAGGGCCTCAAAACAGAGGCGCCCAATTGGGCCAAAATTTTGCCCACCCTACCACGCCTGCTGGCAGAGAGCTTGGCGCAGTCAACTAAAGCCGAACAGGGCGCTGAGCTGCTTTTACTCAAAACCCTGCTCCAGGAAGAACGCCAGACACGGCGCCTGATTACGGGGGCATTGCTGTTTGCAGGCGGCTTTATTGCGGGCGCCGTACTGATTTCCCTCCGTATTTTCTAGGCCAGACCCCATTAGGGCCCGCTAGCCGTTAAAATGCCGGCTGGGCAGATTAATTATGAAAAAATACTTTATTGCAGGCATTCTGGTTTGGGCTCCAGTGGCGATCACGGTTTGGGTGATCTCATGGGGCCTGGGCCTACTCGATAGCATCTTTGGCTCGGTCATGATGGCCATCATTACCGTTTCCCCTGGGGAGTTCTCCCCCGACTTAAAGCATTTCCGTGAGATTCCAGCAATTGGCGTTTTGATTGTGGTGGGCGTCATCATGGTCACCGGTCTTGTTGCGATTAGTTTTGCAGGCCAGTGGTGGGTACGTGTTTGGGATAAGCAGGTCAACCGCATTCCGATTGTGCGCTCCATCTATTCGAGCGTAAAACAGGTTTCCTCCACCTTGTTTTCTGGGAGTGGCCAGGCTTTTCGAAAAGCCTTGTTAATTCGCTATCCCCATCCGAACTCGTGGGCGATTGCGTTTCAGACCGGTACACCCGCCGCAGAAATCAGTTCCAAAGTCGGCGAAGATTACGTCAACGTATTTTTGCCTACCACCCCAAATCCCACATCCGGATTTTTCATGATTGTCCCCCGGTCCTCTGTCATTGAACTAGACATGACAGTAGAAGAGGCGCTCAAGCACATTGTTTCAATGGGCTCTGTGCCGCCAGGCGTTCGCACGAATGCCCCCACACTTACAAAAAATAGAGATTCATAGGAACATTATGTCGATGCGAAGCCATGCCTGCGGTAAGGTAACGGAAACACTGATTGGTACAGAAGTCACACTGGCTGGCTGGGTTAACCGCCGCCGCGATCATGGCGGCGTTATCTTTATTGACTTGCGCGATCGCGAGGGTTTTGTGCAAGTGGTGTGCGATCCGGATCGTGCCGCCATGTTTGCACTTGCCGAGCAGGTACGCAATGAGTTTTGCATTCAGATTAAAGGCCTGGTGCGTGCGCGTCCGGCCGGTACTGAAAACGCCGATTTAGTGAGCGGTAAGGTCGAGATTTTGTGCCATGAGCTTGTGATCTTAAATGCATCGGTTACGCCGCCATTCCAATTGGACGATGAGAACCTGTCTGAAACCACACGCCTGACCCACCGCGTATTGGACTTGCGTCGTCCGCAAATGCAAAAGAATTTGCGCTTGCGTTACAACGTCGCAATGGAAACTCGCCGCTACTTGGACGCTGCTGGATTTATCGATATCGAAACGCCGATGTTGACGAAGAGCACACCAGAGGGTGCGCGCGATTACTTGGTGCCATCGCGCGTGCATGATGGTCAGTTCTTTGCTTTGCCGCAGTCCCCACAATTATTCAAGCAGTTGCTGATGGTTGCCGGTTTTGAGCGTTACTACCAAATTACCAAATGCTTCCGCGACGAGGATTTGCGTGCCGATCGCCAGCCTGAATTTACGCAGATCGATTGCGAAACATCCTTTTTAAATGAGCTTGAGATCCGCGATCTATTTGAAAACATGGTGCGCCACATTTTCAAGACCGTGATGAATGTAGATTTACCGAATCCATTCCCAGTCATGCCTTATTCCGAGGGCATGGCACGCTTTGGTTCCGATAAGCCAGATCTGCGCGTGAACCTCGAATTTACCGAGGTAACGGACCTGATGAAGGATGTCGACTTTAAGGTCTTCTCTGGTCCAGCTAATCAAGATGATGGTCGTGTTGTCGCTTTACGTATTCCGGGCGGTGCTGAGATTAGCCGTAGCGAAATTGATGACTACACCCAGTTCGTTGCCATCTATGGCGCAAAGGGATTGGCTTGGATCAAGGTGAATTCAGTCAGTGAAGGTCGCAATGGCCTGCAGTCACCGATTGTCAAAAATCTACACGATGCTGCAATTGATGGCATTTTGAAGCGCACCAATGCAAAAGATGGCGACATCATTTTCTTTGGCGCTGATAAGGTCAAGGTTGTGAATGATGCCATCGGCAACCTGCGTTTACGCATTGGTTTATCAAGCTGGGGTAAAGCGCATGGCTTATTCACAGATGCATGGAAGCCATTGTGGGTCGTTGACTTCCCGATGTTTGATTACGATGACGGTGAAGGGCGCTGGGTTGCTTGCCATCACCCATTCACTAGCCCTAAAGATGAGCACATGCAGTTTCTGCAAACCGATCCGGGTAAGTGTTTAGCCAAAGCATATGACATGGTGCTTAACGGCAGTGAAATCGGTGGTGGCTCAGTGCGTATTCATCAGGAAGTAGTGCAGAGTCAGGTATTCCGCGCATTGAACATTGGCCCTGAAGAAGCGCAGGCCAAGTTTGGTTTCTTATTGGATGCCTTGCAATACGGCGCTCCTCCCCACGGCGGTATCGCCTTTGGTTTGGATCGGATCGTCACGATGATGACGGGCTCGGAATCGATTCGTGATGTTATTGCCTTCCCCAAAACGCAGCGTGCGCAATGCCTCTTAACGCAGGCCCCAAGTCCAGTAGATGAGCGCCAGTTGCGTGAGTTGCACATTCGCTTGCGTCAAGCCGCGCCAGCTGCCTAATAGGATCGATAGCCTCTCTTGAAAATCCCCATTTCAGTATTGGTAGTGATTCACAATGCGAATGGGGATGTTTTATTAATTGAGCGTGCCGACCGCCCTGGATTTTGGCAGTCGGTGACCGGCAGCCTTGATTTTCCGCATGAGCCTACGCGGGAAGCCGCAATACGTGAGGTGTTTGAGGAGACGGGCATTGATGTCACTGCATTACCAAGTGACGCTCTTCAGGACATGCAGCACGCCGTCGATTATGTGATCTACCCCGATTGGCGCTATCGCTATGCACCCGGTGTTACCAGTAATCGCGAGCATTGGTTCTCGCTCTTGGTCCCCACCAATACCGCAGTGCGCTTAGCGCCGCGAGAGCACACCGCTTTTGAGTGGTTGCCCTTTGCTGAGGCAGCAAAACGGTGTTTCTCGGAAAGCAACACTGCAGCGATTTTGCGTTTACAAGCACTTGATGCAGCAAAGTAGGCCATTCATCAATAAGATAGGTTAATGAGACCCACCACCCACCACGCAACCGCTGATTCTGCTGCTACCCCAAAAGCAAATGCCTTTACCCGGGGTGACTGGCGCGTCATTCGCGATTTACTACCCTATCTACTCGAGCACAAGATGCGCGTGGCATTGGCGCTGTCTTGCTTAATTGCAGCTAAATTTGCCAACTTAGGTATTCCGATCCTCTTAAAGGATTTGATTGACACGCTCAATGTAAAAGTGGATTCAGCGCAGGCCTTGATGTTGATTCCCGTGGGTTTGATTTTGGCATACGGGGCTTTGCGTGTATCGGCCTCCCTGTTCAACGAGTTGCGTGAAGCCTTATTTGCACGAGTGACCCAAAATGCGGTACGCAAAGTGGCGCTGCAAGTCTTTAACCATTTGCATTCCCTGGCGCTGAGCTTTCATTTGGCTCGCCAAACGGGTGGAGTCAGTCGTGATATTGAGCGCGGTACCCGTGGCATCCAGTCACTGATCTCGTATTCGCTCTACAGCATCCTCCCAACCCTGATTGAGTTTTGTTTGGTGCTTGGCTACTTAGCGTATGCCTATGACATTTGGTTTGCCGTTATCACCTTTGTAGCTTTAGTGCTCTACATTATTTTTACCGTCGTGGTAACCGAGTGGCGCACGCATTTTAGAAGGACCATGAACGATATGGACTCGAAGGCAAATCAAAAAGCCATTGATTCCTTATTGAATTTTGAGACCGTGAAGTATTTTGGTAATGAGCAGTTTGAATCACGTCGTTATGACGATAATCTAGTGCGTTATCAAACCGCAGCCATCCAGTCGCAAAAGTCATTGGCGGTTTTAAACTTAGGCCAGCAAATCATCATTGCCATTGGCCTTGTTTTGATTTTATGGCGCGCTACGGTTGGTGTCAGTAATGGCACCATGACCTTGGGTGATCTTGTGCTAGTCAACACGTTGATGATTCAGCTGTACATCCCCCTCAATTTCTTGGGCGTGATTTACCGGGAGATCAAGCAAGCCATTACCGACATGGATCGCATGTTTAGCTTATTGAGTACCGATCGCGAGATTGCCGATAAGCCCGATGCCCCGCCGCTGCATATTGCCAATTACCAGACAGGACCAAAGGTCTGCTTTGAGCATGTGTCGTTTCATTATGAGAAGAAGCGGGAGATTTTGAAGGACATTAGTTTTACGATTCCGGCAGGCACCATTACGGCGGTCGTTGGCCAAAGCGGCGCGGGGAAGAGCACCTTAGCTCGTTTGCTGTTTCGGTTTTACGATATTCAAAGCGGCCGTATCGACATTGATGGACAAAGCATTGATGCGGTTCAGCAGGCGAGTTTGCGCAGTGCGATTGGCATCGTGCCACAAGATACGGTTTTGTTTAATGACACCATCGGCTACAACATCGCCTACGGTAAACCCAGCTCATCGATGGAGGAAGTGCAGGCTGCTGCAAGGGCAGCGCAAATCGATGGCTTTATTCAGCGATTGCCCGATGGGTACAACACCCAAGTGGGTGAGCGTGGATTAAAGTTATCGGGCGGCGAGAAGCAGCGGGTAGCCATTGCCCGAACATTGCTCAAAAAACCCGCTATGTTGATTTTTGATGAAGCCACCTCGGCCCTCGATTCGAAGACGGAGCGGGCAATTCAGGAAGAGCTGCTCAATCTAGCGCGCAATCGAACCACCTTGATTATTGCCCACCGACTCTCTACCATTACCCATGCTGATCAAATTTTAGTGATGGAGCACGGTCAGATCATTGAGCGTGGTACCCATGCCCAGTTACTGGAAGCCCATGGCCGCTATGCGGAAATGTGGCAAATGCAAGAGCGCACGGCAGTTGATTAGAATGGTATTGAAAGCATATTCATGGCCCACCCAGAAGAAAAAATACTAAAGGATACTTTTGCAGCTGCACTAGCAGTCGCAGAGCCAAAGCACATCGTGCCCGAGTGCTTGGCGCGTATTTTTCCAGCGGGTAGCGAGCCCAAGGGGCGCTGCTTGGTGATTGGTGCCGGAAAGGCCAGCGCTGCCATGGCTACTGCACTTGAGTCGCATGCTGCTAGCCATTGGCCTGATGCGCAGCTGGAGGGTATTGTCCTGACGCGCTATGGCCACGCCTCACCTACAAAATACATCACGATTGTGGAGGCAGGTCACCCCGTTCCCGATCAGGCTGGTATGGATGGCGCTGCCCAGATGATGCGCCGCGTGGGCGAGCTCAGAACGGGTGACATCTTGATTACGCTCGTTTCGGGCGGCGGCTCTAGTTTGCTAACGCTACCGCAGGCCGGAATCACCATTGGTGATATGCGCCAGACTACCGAAGCCTTATTGCGTAGTGGCGCGCCGATCGAAGAAATGAATATCGTACGCAAACACCTGTCTGCTATTTTGGGCGGCAATGTCGCGCGCCTTGCGATTGCGCGCGGCGCTCGTGTTGAGGCATTGTTGATTTCTGATGTTACGGGTGACTCACCGGCCGACATTGCAAGCGGTCCCTGCGCTGCCGACTATTCCACCTATGAAGATGCTTGTGCGATTTTGGCTAAATACAATCTGGGGTCTGATGTTATTCCGGCCAGTGTTTTGGCGCACTTAGACAAAGGGCGCAGCGGACTCATTCCAGAAACCCTAAAAGAGCTTGATTTAATAAATCAGCCGGTTCGCAATCACGTGATTGCCACAGCCCACCGCAGCCTAGAGGCCGCTGCCGAGTGTGTGCGGCAGTTTGGTTACACCCCATTTATTTTGGGCGACACCATTACCGGGGAAGCAAAAGACGTTGCCTTAGTACATGCAGGATTAGCCCGGGAGGCTCTGACCCATGGGCAATGGGGCGCTTTACCCATGGCTTTGATTTCAGGGGGTGAGTGCACCGTGACTTTGCCGGCTGGTGTTAAAGGCCGCGGCGGGCGTTGCAGTGAATTCTTACTATCGCTGTTTGCAGCTACGCCCGATCTGGGTGGTATTGCTGCCTTAGCTGCAGATACGGATGGTATCGATGGCAGCGAAAAAAATGCCGGTGCTTGGTTTACTCCAGCCACGCGCAAACGGGCCCGCGATGAACAGATACGTGCTGGACAGTATTTAGCAGCGCACGATTGCTATGGATTTTTTAGTGAGCTGGGCGCCTTGGTGGAAACGGGCCCCACATTAACGAATGTGAATGATTTCCGCATCATTTTATTGCCCGCTGGATTGGGAGCGAAACCATGACCGCAGTAAATAGCATCACCTTAACTCAGCCGGATGATTGGCATTTGCATGTACGCGATGGCGATGTATTGAAGTATGTTTTGCCCCATACCGCCAAACAGTTTGCTCGCGCTATCATCATGCCGAATTTACGTCCACCGGTGACAACAGTGGCCTTGGCTAATGCCTACCGGGGCCGCATTGAAGCGCAACTCAAAGCAAGTGGCATTACTGGTTTTACTCCGCTCATGACCTTGTATCTGACAGACAATACGCCCGCAGAGGAGGTGCGCAAGGTACGGGATGCCGGAGTTGCTGGATTTAAGCTCTATCCTGCCGGTGCAACAACCAATAGCGATGCGGGCGTAACGAACATCAAACATTGTTATGCCACGCTAGAAGCCATGCAAAAAGAAGGCGTACCCTTGTTAATACATGGTGAGGTGACCCATGCCAAGATCGATGTATTTGATCGCGAAGCAGTTTTTATCGACACCATTCTTGAGCCATTACGCCGTGATTTTCCAGAGCTTAAGATCGTGTTTGAGCACATCACCACGCGGCAAGCAGCCCATTACGTACGTGATGCACATACGAATAATAAAAATACTTTAGCGGCGACGATTACACCGCAGCATTTACTGATGAACCGCAATGCGATTTTTGCAGGCGGCATTCGGCCACACAATTATTGTTTACCTGTTCTGAAACGCGAAGAGCATCGTCTGGCATTAGTTGAAGCGGCTACCAGCGGTAACCCTCGATTCTTTTTAGGCACGGATAGTGCGCCGCATGCTAAAGGCCTAAAAGAAAACAGTTGCGGTTGTGCGGGTTGTTATACGGCTTTTAATGCACTTGGTTTGTATGCTGAAGTATTTGAAGCGGCCAATCAGTTAAGTCGCTTTGAGGCCTTTGCTAGTTTTTATGGCCCTGATTTTTATGCGATGCCGCGCAATACGAAGACCATTACCTTGCAGAAAGTGACGCAGAAGGTTCCCGAGGAATTGCCATTCGCCGAGACCGTCGTCGTGCCGCTGCGCGCTGGTGAAACAATTGCATGGTCCTTGGCCGAGTAATTTATCGGCAGATGCGATCAGTCTCGGTTAGACTGATCGCGCAGAGTCAATTAGGCAATCGCCGCTTTCGTAAGAAGGGGGAGGAAAGTCCGGACTCCATAGGGCAGGGTGTTGGCTAACAGCCATCCACGGCGACGTGCGGAATAGGGCCACAGAGACGAGCGTATTTAGTTACGGTGAAACGCGGTAACCTCCACCCGGAGCAATCCCAAGTAAGCAGACGATGAGGCGGCCCGCTGAGTCTGCGGGTAGGGAGCTTGAGCCGCCAGGTAACTGTCGGCCTAGAGGAATGGTTGCCCCCAAACGTGAGTTTGGGCGACAGAATCCGGCTTATCGATTGACTCTGCACTTCCCTTTAGTTACTTACTCCGCTACAACATCAATGCTGTAAGTAATGTCAGCCATCTTGGCGAGCATGGTGGTGGCCGAGCAGTATTTTTCATGGGAAAGTTGCACGGCTCGCGAGACTTTGCCTGGATCTAAGTCCTTCCCTTTGACCGTGAAGTGCAAATTAATCTTAGTAAAGACCTTGGGCTCGACTTCGGCCCGCTCTGCCGTTAAAGCCACTTCGCACCCGCTTACTGCCTGCCTGGCCCGCTGGAGGATTAAAACCACGTCAAATGCCGAGCATCCGCCGGTACCTGCCAGAAGCAATTCCATGGGCCTGGCAGCCCCATTTTTGCCCCCTGCATCGGGTGGTCCATCCATCTGCAACTGGTGGCCACTGCCGGTTTCGGCAGTAAAAGCCATGGATCCGGCCCCTTGCCAAGTGACTTTGCATTCCATATTAGTGAATCCTTACTTCAAAAATAGTTAATAGAAACAATTAGTTATAATTTAAATTGTGATAGTTACGCTATAAAACAGAAGAAAAAAGATTTCTTGCATTGCAACATAGTTACTAATAAAATAACCTTATTGACAATCGGTTATGTAATATTCGTTAACCAGTTGTCTGCAATTGTCTCCTCCACCCAAACATCGGTGGATTCCAACCCAGGACTCGTTCCTGGGTTTTTTTTGGGTTACAATTCAAGGCTTTACTGAATTACCGATCTAGTCGGCGGTAATTGTTGTGTCAGTTTAATTGATCAATCTGCGAGCCTGCAAGCATAAGCAGGGCCAAAGGGCGAATGATTGAATTGAGGGTAATTTTTTGACTATAACAATTTGAGAAAATCATGAAAACTTTTTCCGCAAAATCCCATGAGGTGAAGCGTGATTGGTTCGTGATTGACGCTACGGACAAAGTCCTCGGTCGTGTCGCCAGTGAAGTGGCACTCCGTTTACGCGGCAAGCACAAACCTGAATTCACCCCCCACGTTGATACAGGCGACTTCATTGTCGTTATCAACTCATCCAAGCTGCGTGTCACTGGCACCAAAGGCTTGAACAAAATTTATTACCGTCACAGCGGATACCCTGGTGGTATTAGCTCGACCAACTTCGATAAGATGCAAGACCGTTTTCCAGGTCGCGCACTCGAGAAGGCTGTGAAGGGTATGTTGCCAAAAGGCCCACTCGGCTACGCCATGATCAAGAAATTGAAAGTCTATGGCGACGCTACGCATCCACATACGGCTCAACAGCCTAAAGTGCTCGAGATCTAAGGAAACCACATGGCTATTAATTACGGAAATTGGAACTACGGTACAGGTCGTCGCAAGAGCTCTGTTGCCCGTGTCTTTATTAAATCAGGCAAAGGTGAAATCACTGTCAACGGTAAGCCGATCGACATTTATTTTGCCCGCGAGACATCCCGCATGATTGCGCGTCAGCCTTTGGCCCTTACAGCCCACCTCACGACCTTTGATATCAAAGTGAACGTGAGCGGTGGCGGTGAAACCGGTCAAGCAGGCGCAGTGCGTCATGGTGTGACTCGTGCACTCATCGACTATGACAACGCATTGAAGCCTGCCCTGTCTAAAGCAGGTTTGGTTACACGCGATGCCCGTGAAGTTGAGCGTAAAAAGGTTGGTCTGCACGGCGCGCGTCGTCGTAAGCAGTTCAGCAAGCGCTAATTACTTTCAGTCGCTCTGTTTTGCTGAAAGGGTCGCGCAAGCGGCCCTTTTTGTTTCTACAATCAGGGTGTGAATAAGGATAAAGTAGTAGCACTGTAAGATAATTTGGTGTGAGCGTATTGGGGAGAATGGCATGATTAAAGTAGGCATTGTTGGCGGAACGGGATATACCGGGGTAGAGCTTTTGCGTTTACTCGCGCAGCATCCCCAAGTCACCATTCAGGCAATCACATCACGCACCGAAGCCGGTATGGCCGTGGCCGATCTGTTTCCTTCGTTGCGTGGCCGAATTGATTTGAAGTTCTCGACGCCAGACGATGCCAAATTGGATCAGTGCGATGCCGTGTTTTTTGCCACACCGCATGGGGTGGCGATGGCGCAAGCCGAATCATTGCTCGCTGCCGGCGTGAAGGTGTTGGATTTAGCGGCAGACTTTCGCTTAAAAGACACTGCTGAATTTACGCAGTGGTACGGCATGCCGCATGCTTGCCCGGCAATTTTGGCGGAGGCGGTTTATGGTCTTCCTGAAATCAATCGGGAGGCAATCAAAAAGGCGCGTGTTGTCGGTTTAGCAGGCTGCTATCCAACCACAGTGCAGTTGGGTTTTGCCCCGCTCTTATCGCCGAAGTCGACGGGCGGTAAGCACTGGATTGATGGGTTGCATTTGATCTCCGACTCCAAGTCAGGCACGTCCGGTGCTGGCCGTAAAGCGGAGGTAGGCACTTTGCTGGCAGAGGCCAGCGATAATTTCAAGGCCTATGCAGTTAAGGGCCATCGCCATAGCCCTGAAATTACCCAAGGCTTAAAAGCCATTGCGCAATCGGATCAAATTGGCCTGACCTTTGTGCCGCACCTCACGCCCATGATTCGGGGGATTCATTCGACTTTGTATGCGCGCATTACTGAAGAAGGTAAGAGTGTTGACTTTCAGGCGGTTTTTGAGCGGTTTTACAAAGACGAGCCCTTTGTAGACGTTATGCCTGCTGGCAGCCATCCTGAAACTCGCTCAGTACGGGGTAGCAATGGCCTGCGAATCGCGATCCATCGCCCTGGAAATGGCGATACCCTGGTGATTTTGGTGGTGGAGGACAATCTCGTCAAAGGAGCCTCAGGTCAAGGCGTACAGTGCCTTAATTTGATGTTTGGCCTGCCCGAGACCCTTGGCTTGACCCAAATTGCCCTCTCGCCTTAAAGTGGTATTAGTGCGTTTTAGATGCCCTTATGCTGCAGCGGGTATTTAGAGCCTAAAATAGGGAAACACTTTTTGAACTAGGAGTCATTTATGACACAAGTTGCTACAACCCAATCCAACGATCTTGCTGAGCCACCGATTCCATTGGTTTTTACCGATAGCGCTGCAGCAAAGGTAGCGGACCTGATTGCCGAAGAAGGTAACCCTGAATTAAAGCTGCGCGTGTTTGTGCAAGGCGGCGGATGTTCTGGTTTTCAGTACGGTTTCACCTTTGATGATGCCGTGAATGAAGACGACACTGCTTTTGATAAAAATGGCGTAACGCTCTTAGTGGATTCAATGAGCTTTCAGTACCTCGTTGGCGCTGAGATCGATTACAAAGAAGATATCAACGGTTCACAGTTTGTGATTAAGAACCCTAATGCCACAACAACCTGTGGTTGCGGATCATCTTTCTCCGCATAAGCGATTACTTTTAAGCAGGGTAGCAAGCGCCTAAGATTCGAGGCCCACTTGCTCCCGTAACGGCCGGCAGATTTGCTGGCCGTTTTGTTTTGTGCGCCCATGCTAGCCATGCAAAGGCCAGGGCCTCAACCAGTTGTGGATCAATTCCATTGGCTTCGCTGCTGCGGATTTCAAGAGCATGGTTGAATATCGCTTGTGCCTGCTTGCGTAGTCCATTGAGTAGTGCCGTATTACGAACACCGCCACCACAGACAATCAAGACTTCGGTTTGCGGTGCGTAGAGGAGAATGGATTGCAGCGCTGTAGTCACGGTGAGACGCAATAGCGTCGCTTGCACATCTTCCGTCTTAAACGCATTGCCACCCAGTTGCTTTTCTAACCACTGCAGATGAAAGTCATCTCGGCCCGTGCTTTTGGGAGGAGCCTTAGCAAAAAAAGGATCTGCCAACATTCGTTCGAGTAGTGAATCATTCACCGCACCTTGTGCAGCCCAAGCACCGTCCTGATCAAAGGCTTTACCTTGGTGTTTTGTAATCCAAGCATCCATCAGCATATTGCCGGGTCCGCAATCAAAGCCAGTGACAGCGCCATTCTGAGGAAGGAGCGTGAGGTTGGCGATGCCGCCGAGGTTCAGTACTGCAGTATTTTTATCGCTTGCAAATTGCTGTGCATGAAATGCGGGTACTAAAGGAGCGCCATGACCACCTGCGGCGAGATCGCGACTCCGAAAGTCCGCAATCACATCAATGCCAGTGAGTTCCGCCAGCAATGCGGGGTTCAGGGTTTGGTGGGTATACGCGTGCGCGGTATTAGAGCCTGCTTGGTGTCGTATGGTTTGTCCATGTGCCCCAATGGCGCTGATCTCGGAAGGCTGCCATTTACTATTGGCTAGTAGCTGTTTGACAAGGTCTGCATACGCAATTGCCAGGGCGTTTGCAGCCAGATGCTCCCGGTGAATTTCATTGTCGCCCGGAGTTTGGAGCGCCAATAAGGCCTCTCGGAGCGGGGGTGCAAAGGGAGTGCTCACCGCCCCGCAGAGTTGGGTCTCGCCATTAGGACCCAGTTCGGCGAGCACCGCATCAATCCCGTCTAGGCTCGTGCCAGACATCAGGCCAATGTAGAGGGAGTGGGACTTATGCATGCGGTGAGTAGACTCTATTCTGAGGAATGCGACAATACGATTATCGTAACTGAAACACTAATTTAACCGAACTCGATAATTGAATCAGTATGGCGGCCACCCCAGAAACCAAATATCCACTGACCCCCGACGTTTTTGCTGCCCTAGAGGTAACCAAGAGGGGCTGTGATGAGCTTTTAGTCGAAGCCGATTGGCTTGCTAAGCTCGCCCGCAGCCAAGCTACCAAAACGCCATTGCGCATTAAGTTAGGCCTAGATCCTACTGCGCCGGATATTCATTTGGGGCATACAGTCGTTCTAAATAAGCTGAGGCAACTGCAAGACTTGGGCCATACCGTGATTTTCTTGATTGGCGATTTCACGAGCATGATCGGCGACCCTTCTGGCCGAAACGCAACGCGCCCACCCCTAACAGCAGAAGCCATTGCCGAAAATGCCCAAACGTATTACAAACAAGCCAGCCTCGTGCTCGACCCGAGTAAAACGGAAGTGCGTTATAACAGCGAGTGGTGTGATCCGCTCGGCGCGCGCGGCATGATTCAGCTGGCATCGCGTTATACCGTAGCCCGCATGCTTGAGCGCGATGACTTTACTAAGCGCTACCGTTCGGGTGTGCCGATTTCCGTGCATGAGTTTTTATACCCACTGATGCAGGGCTATGACTCGGTTGCCTTAAAGAGCGATTTAGAACTGGGCGGCACCGATCAGAAATTCAATCTACTCGTTGGCCGTGAGCTGCAACGAGAGTACGGTCAAGAGCCGCAGTGCATCTTGACCATGCCATTGCTGGTTGGTCTTGACGGTGTTGAGAAGATGAGCAAGTCTAAGGCCAACTACGTTGGCATTAGTGAACAGCCGAACGAGATGTTTGGCAAGCTGATGAGTATTTCCGATGAATTGATGTGGAGCTACTTCACATTACTATCATTCCGCCCTATGGCTGAAATTGATTTAATGAAGCAAGAAGTAGCGGCTGGCCGCAATCCGCGTGACTGCAAAGTACTCCTTGCTCAAGAAATCGTGGCGCGCTTTCATTCGCAGGCAGCAGCAGAAAAAGCCCTTGAGGACTTTAATCACCGCGCCAAAGGCGGTATCCCAGACGACGTTCCCGAGATCGCCTTATCGGGCGCGCCGCTCGGTATTACAGCATTAATCAAGATGACTGGCTTAGCGCCATCCAATGCAGAAGCCAATCGCAATATTGAGCAGGGTGGGGTACGGATTGACGGAGCAGTGGTTAGTGACAAAGGCCTACAGGTCGCTGCAGGATCCTTTGTATTACAAGTGGGTAAGCGTCGTTTTGTAAAGGTGACGCTGAGCTAAATTTGCCTATGTAAGTAGGTCGAAGTTATTACTTGGCGGCGTTAAGCCAAAATGCTCGTACGCTAAGCGCGTAGCAATGCGGCCACGCGAGGTACGCTGCAAGTAACCCTGCTGAATCAAATAGGGCTCGAGCACATCTTCAATCGTATCGCGCTCTTCACCAATCGCTGCGGCGAGGTTATCGATACCAACCGGGCCGCCATCAAACTTATGCAAGATGGCCTCAAGTAATTTACGGTCCATCACATCAAATCCACTGGGATCGACATCGAGCATGGCCAATGCCGCATCAGCCATGGCTTTGGTAATAACACCAGTGCCCTTAACTTCAGCAAAGTCACGCACCCGTCGCAACAGACGATTAGCAATCCGTGGGGTACCGCGGGCGCGCTTGGCGATTTCACTGGCACCGCTAGGATCGATTTTGGCTTTCAGTAAATTGGCAGAACGCTCCACAATCAGGGTGAGCTCATCCGTTGTATAAAACTCCAGGCGCGCCACAATACCAAAGCGATCGCGCAAGGGATTGGTGAGCATGCCAGCACGTGTTGTGGCGCCAATTAAGGTAAAGGGTTTGAGGTCTAGCTTGACGCTGCGCGCGGCAGGGCCTTCGCCGATCATGATGTCAAGCGCATAGTCTTCTAAGGCGGGATACAGAATCTCTTCCACCACGGGCGATAAGCGATGAATCTCATCAATAAAAAGAACGTCGTTTGCTTCCAAATTGGTGAGTAGGGCCGCCAGGTCTCCTGGGCGATCCAGTACGGGGCCGCTGGTTTGGCGCAGGTTCACCCCGAGTTCGCGGGCAATGATGTGCGCCAATGTGGTTTTACCTAAACCGGGTGGCCCGAAGAGCAAGACGTGATCGAGCGCTTCATTGCGCGCACGTGTCGCGCTAATAAAGATTTCCAGCTGCGAGCGGGCTTTGGTTTGGCCGACGTATTCATCGAGCTGGCGTGGTCGTAGGGCGCGCTCAAATACCGCTTCTGCATTACCAGCCGAGCCACTCACCAGGCGATCACCTTCTGCTGGAAGGTCGTCCGGTAATGCGCTTAAATCGTCGGTGTGTATGGCCATGGTAAGAGTGTATTCGCTTCGCGGAATTTACACTTTAGATAAATACTTTAAGCCTTGGCGAATACCTTCAGAAACCGAGGCATCGGGACTGATTTGCTTAATTGCCAAAAGTGCTTCTTTCTCGGAGTACCCCAAGGACAGCAATGCTTGCAAAACTTCGCTGCTGGGCTGCGCAGTAGCCGCTGTACCAGCGCCTTGACCTAAATCTGGTCCTAATTTGCCTTTGAGCTCGAGTAACAAACGCTCAGCCGTCTTTTTGCCGATGCCGGGAACTTGCGTGAAGCGACCCGGTTCTTGTAGGGCAATCGCTTGGGCTAATTCATTCACACTCATGCCGGATAAAACGGCAAGCGCAGTACGCGAGCCAACGCCACTGATTTTAATCAGCGCTCGAAAGGCTTCGCGCTCGGATTCGGTGGCAAAACCAAAGAGTTGCTGCGCATCTTCCCGTACCTGAAAATGCGTCAGCAAGGTAATCGTGTGGTTGATGCCTGGCAACTGATAGAGGGTACTCATCGGTACATCGATTTCATAACCAACGCCATGGCAATCCACCACTAAGCGCGGTGGATGTACAGCAATTAAAGTGCCTTGAATGCGTCCAATCATGGGGTGATCTTACTCTTTGCTGGCGGGCTTAGGTTTAAGGGCTGCAGGTAAGCGGTAGTGGTGTGCGGCGCAGATGGCGACACCGAGTGCATCGGATGCATCCGTGCCGGGCGCGCGGCTTAAGCGCAGTAAGCGTTTCACCATCTCCTGTACTTGTGGCTTGGTGGCGCGGCCTGTACCAACAATGGATTGCTTGACGCGCAAGGCGCTGTACTCCGCTACGCTGAGCTTAGCGGAAACGAGGGCAGCAATGACTGAGCCCCTGGCTTGACCTAACATTAAGGTGGAGCGTGGATTGACGTTTAAAAAGACTTCTTCAATCGCAGCCGATTCCGGATGATAGGTATCCAAGACTTCTTTAACGCCGTTATACAAGGTGCCTAGGCGTTCAGGTAAGCCCTTCTTCGGATCGCCGCTTTCAATGGTTCCAGAAGCGACGTAGGTCATTTTCTGACCATCGACATCAATGATGCCAAAGCCAGTGGTACGAAGCCCAGGGTCAATTCCGATCCAGCGCATGGGTTTTGTTCAATGCCCGTTTTATTCTAGTGACGGAAGTGGCGTGTGCCAGTAAAGACCATGGCAATACCATGCTCATTGGCGGCGGCGATGATTTCCTCATCGCGCATGCTGCCACCGGGCTGAATCGCGCAGGTCGCACCTGCAGCAACAACGACATCGAGGCCATCCCGAAACGGAAAGAAGGCATCGCTAGCAACCGCCGATGATGCAAGGCTAAGGCCTGCATTTTCAGCCTTAATGCTAGCCATGCGTGCTGAATCAACGCGGCTCATTTGCCCAGCCCCAATGCCCAAGGTCATGCCATTAGCGCAATACACAATCGCATTCGATTTAACAAACTTAGCAACCCGCCAAGCGAACATCATATCGGCAAGCTCGGTTGGGGTGGGCTGGCGTTTTGAGACTACGCATAATTCAGATTGCGCGACGTTTTTAAAGTCGGGTGATTGCACCAATAAACCACCACCTACGCGCTTCATATCGAACGCATTAAATCCAAGGCCGAGTGGAATTTCAAGTAAGCGCACATTTTGCTTACCAGCAAAAATGGCTTTTGCTTCCGCGGTAAAGTTAGGTGCAATTAAGACCTCAACAAATTGTTTGGAGATCGCTTCGGCCATTGCGCCGTCGCAAGCCACATTCAATGCAATGATCCCGCCAAAGGCCGAGCTTGGATCGGTTTTAAAGGATTTTTGATAGGCTTCAAGGCCAGTTGCGCCGGTAGCGACGCCACAGGGATTGGCGTGTTTGATGATGACGCAGGCTGCGCCAGCAGTAGAGTCCACAGAAAAGCTCTTGACGCATTCCCATGCCGCATCTGCATCGGCAATGTTGTTGTAAGACAGTTCTTTGCCTTGAAGCTGGTGGTAATTAGCGAGGGCGCCAGCAACGGTTGAGGTATCACGATAAAACGCAGCCGATTGGTGCGGGTTCTCACCGTAGCGCATCTCTTGCACTTTAGTAAATGCCAGGTGCAGGGTCTCTGGGTAGGGCGAGCGGCTAGTATGACTTAAATCACTACCGAGCGATGAGAGGTAGTTTGCAATCGCGCCATCGTATTGCGCGGTATGCGCAAATACCTTTTTAGCCAAGCGTAAATTAGTTTCATACGAAACCGCATTCTGATGCGCCTTCATTTCGCTCAAGACAGACTCGTAATCATCTGGTGAAATCAATACCGTCACATCCTGATGGTTTTTTGCGGCCGCACGCAGCATCGCTGGTCCACCAATATCAATGTTCTCAACGGCTTCATCAAAAGAACAGTCCTCTTTCGCTACGGTTTGATTAAATGGGTACAGATTAATCACCAGCATATCAATCGGTGCAATGCCATGGGCCGCGATGGCATCCATGTGCTCTTTTGAGTCGCGACGCGCGAGTAGACCTCCATGAACCGTCGGGTGGAGAGTTTTAACGCGGCCATCGAGCATTTCTGGGAACTGGGTCAGGGACGATACCTCGGTCACGGGCAAGCCATTGTCCGCAAGGAGCTTGGCAGTGCCACCAGTAGAAATGAGTTTGACCCCCAGAGCATGCAGCGCTTGGGCAAAAGGAACAATGCCCTGTTTGTCGGATACAGATAAGAGTGCAGTGCGAATCATGATGGTATGTAGGCGTTCAAAGTAGGGGTATGAGAGCAGCGCATTAAATCAGCTGATGTTCGGTTAATTTCTTATGGAGCGTATTGCGATTAATACCGAGGTATTGCGCAGCCAGAGATTGATTTTGTTTGGCGTGCTGCATCACTACTTCGAGCATGGGTTTTTCTACCACACTCAAAACCATGCGGTAAACATCATCAGGCGGGTTGCCGTTGAGGTCGGCAAAATAGCGCTGCAACTGCGTTTGAACGCATTCACTAATGGGGTGTTTATTGGGCATCGTATAACTCAGTCTAATTAAGCGGCTTCTAAAAATAATAGGCGATCAGAATGGGATTTCATCTCATCAAAAAAATCATTCACCATTTGCAATTGGGTTTTGCAGTCATCGGCCGTGTTCATACGTTGGCGAAAGGCATGCGAGTCACGCAAACCTTTGCAATACCAACCAATATGCTTGCGGGCAGTTCGTAGCCCAATGTATTCGCCATAAAAGGCATAGTGATCAATCAGGTGGGCGTTCATGATGGTCTGAATTTCAGCCACCTCTGGAGCATCTAATTTTTTACCGGTATTGAGGTAGTAATCAATTTCCCGAAATATCCAAGGACGACCTTGAGCGGCTCTACCAATCATGATGGCATCAGCACCCGTTTGCTTTAAAACAAACGCCGCTTTTTCAGGCGAATGAATATCGCCATTGGCGACTACCGGAATGCGAACGGCTGATTTGACCGCAGTGATGGTTTCGTATTCTGCTTCGCCGTGATATAAATCAGCACGGGTACGACCATGCACCGTGAGCATGCTGATGCCAGACTGCTCTGCAAGCCTCGCAATAGCCAAGGCATTTTTATGTTCCCGGTCCCAGCCAGTGCGGATTTTTAATGTCACGGGTACTGCATCTGGACCGGTGCCAACGGCATTCACCACAGCCTCGAGAATCTGCTGTACCAGGGGTTCGTCGCGTAATAAGGCAGAGCCGGCTGCAACGTTACACACCTTCTTGGCAGGGCAGCCCATATTGATATCAATGATTTGCGCGCCATGGTCCACGTTGATCTTGGCGGCGGCAGCCATCATGGCCGGATCGGCGCCCGCAATTTGCACTGCAATCGGTTTGAACTCGCCTTGGTGATTGGCACGGCGCTGGGTTTTTTCACTATTCCACAGCAGGGCATTGGATGCGACCATTTCAGAGACCGCATAACCCGCACCCAGTTTTTTGCAGAGTTGCCGAAATGGGCGATCGGTCACGCCAGCCATGGGCGCAACGAAGAGTCGATTGGCTAATTGGTGGGGGCCGATTTTCATAAAAGCCGTAGCGTCAATGGAAACATCAATGGGGGGGTGTAAATGCTGCAATAAACGAGCATTCCATTGTAGCGTAGGCGAGGGGTAATCTGCCTAATTTTTAGGCAGAAGGAGACCGTCTAGGAGTATTTAAGTGGCTTGCGTCAGGGCTTGCTTTGGGGGAACTGCTTAGCGGCGACCAAACATCATCTGGCGCGCCAAGCCTGTTTTGACCGGCGGCAACCACTGCAAGAGGGATAGCGCAGCGCCACGCGCCGCGATCACGGGAGTGAGCGGCGAGGTAAATACGCGCGCCAGAAAATCAGTGATGCCAATCGTTGCTTTGCGATCGGCTTGCCTGCTGAGGCTATATTCATATAAGGCATTGTCAATCGCGTTGCGTGATTTAGTGATGTTCGTTTGCTTTGAAAATAAACCACTGAGTTGTTCTGCCAGGAGGTAGGCATCACGTAAGCCCAGATTTAAACCTTGACCAGCGACCGGATGAAGAGCTTGCGCTGCATTGCCAATCCAGACTTCATTGCCTTGCACAATCTCTTTGCGGTAATTCAGGCCCAGTGGATAGAGGCGCCGATCACGAATCGATTTAAATTGCCCTACGCGCGAACCAAAGGTTGATTGAACCTCACGTAAAAAATCCGCATCGGAAATGCCATTCAATCTTTCTGTGGTAGCGGGGGAGCTGCACCACACCATATTAAGTACATTACTGCCGTGGTGGCTAGGTAGTAGGGCCAATGGGCCTTCGCTGGTAAAGCGCTCCCATGCATGGTGAGGCTGGGCATTTTCAACTTCAACCAGGCCAACGAGGGCCGATTGCTGGTAGTCACGGCCGGACTCCACCCAGTCTTGCTGGGCAAAGAGACCGCCTTCCGCATGCACAATGCAGCGGGCGCGGGTATGGTCTTGATCTTCATCTGGGCCCGTATGTTGCCAAACGAAGTGTGGCGTACTTTTTTGCAATTGGCGTAAGGCTTCTCTGAGCGCAAGGTGGATGCCGCGGTACCGCACGATATGACCCAATGCTTCTTGGCCTAATTCATCGCGAGTCATCAGTGCGCGTCCAAATTGACCCACATGCGACACATGGACCGAATGGATTGCACAGGAATCAGTGGGCCATGCCTGGATCGTATCCAGTAGTAATTTACTGCCATGCGATAAGGCAATGCCCCGGGTATCGCTGGCAACAATGTCGCTATCGTTTTGTGGATTGCGATCAATCAGATGAAGCGAGAGCTCCGGAAATTTTTGCAAGCACCATGCGGCGCAAGCTAAGCCTACTGGGCCGCCGCCAATGATTTGCACATCTACAGATGCATTTGATGAAGACATGATTAGCCGCGCATCACCGCTTCGATCTCATCGGCTTTTACAGGGACGCCGCGGGAGATTAAGTCACACCCATTTTTGGTTACTAGGGCATCGTCTTCAATCCGAATGCCGATGTTCCAAAATGCTTCTGGTACATCGTCTGCTGGGCGGACATACAAGCCGGGCTCGATGGTCAACATCATGTTTTCGCAAAGAATGCGCCATGGCTTTTCAGTAGCATTGCCACTGCCATCTTCACGATAGGAGCCGACATCGTGCACGTCCATACCCAGCCAGTGGCTGGTGCGGTGCATATAGAAACGACGGTAGGCACCTGTTTCGATGGCATTTTCGAGTGAGCCCAATTGATGCAATGAGAGAAGTTTTTCATCCAGCATGCCTTGGGTTAAGACACGGACCGCAGCATCGTGCGGTTGCATAAAGGTATTGCCCGGCTTAGTGGCGGTAACCGCTGCTTCTTGTGCGGCTAAGGTGATTTCATAAAGTGCGCGCTGGGCCGCTGAATAGCGTCCATTAATTGGAAAAGTGCGCGTGATGTCAGAGGCATAGCCATCAAGTTCGCAGCCAGCATCAATTAAACATAAATCGCCGGATTGCAGCTCAGCAGCACTGGCGCGGTAATGCAAGATGCAGGCATTAGCGCCGGCAGCAACGATGCTGTTGTAGGCTACGCTTTGCGCACCCTGATGACGAAACTCGTGTAACAGCTCGGCTTCAATTTGGTATTCGCGTTGACCAGGTCGGCAGGTACGCATGGCACGCAAATGGGCCTCCGCGGAAATCGCTGCCGCACGGCGCATGGTTGCAATTTCACTAACGTCTTTAAACAGACGCATCTCGTGAACCACTGCATCGATATCACGAAACTCCGATGGGGCATTGACTCCAGCGCGCGCTTGGCCACGAACGCGATCAATCCAATGGCGTATGCGGCGATCGATTTCAGCGCTACTGGCTAAGTGAATGTAGAGTGCCACTTGATCGGCTAGAAGCTTGGGTAGCTGCTGATCCAATTCAGTATTGGGGTAAGCATGGTCTACCCCCAAATAATCTGGAGCGGCTTCTGGCCCTAAGCGCAGGCCATCCCAGATTTCCCGCTCCGCATCTTTGGGGCGACAAAAGAGGTGCGCTACCACTGTATTGCGGTCAACTTGAAGAACGAGGGTTGCGCCTGGCTCATCAAATCCGGTCAGGTAAAAGAAATCACTGTCATGCCGATATGGAAATTCACTATCGCGATTGCGCAATTGTTCTGGCGCTGTGGAGAGGATGGCTATTCCGCTACCGGACTGCTCACGAATACGCTTGGCCAGCTGGGCGCGGCGCTGGCGGTAGAGATCAGCCTGAAAGACAGGGAGGTTACTTGGGGTCATAGGATTGATTTAGCTCGTGTAAACGCTGCGGTGTCCCTACATCGTGCCACGGACCGGTATATTTTTCACCGAAGACCTGATTTTTAGCCATAGCCAAGCGCAGTAAAGGGGCTAATTTTGCAGTCTCCCCTATTTTTAGGTCAGTAAACAGCGATTGGTGATAGATGCCAATGCCAGAAAAGGTCAGTTTCGTTTCCTGAAATTCGGTTTTGCTTGGCTTATCGCTGACGTGCTCCCCATGCAAGTAAAAATCGCCCTCTGGGTGTTGTGGAGGATTGGGCACGAGCATTAAATAGGCAAGCGGCTTGGTGCCACCATTTAAATGCGCCTGAAAGCGGCTTGTAAATGCAGCAATGGAGAGGCCAGGACAAAATACATCCCCGTTGATTACCAAAAAGTAGGGATCTGGATTTAATAGCGCTAAGGCCTGCCGTATACCCCCGGCAGTCTCAAGGGCGGTTTCTTCTGGTGAGTACTGTATTTCTAACCCCCACTTGGCCCCATCACCCAAAGCCAACTCGATTTGCTCGCCAAGCCACGCATGGTTAATCACGATCCGGTTAGTGTTTGCAGCTACTAATGCGTCGATATGCCATTGCAATAATGACTTGCCTTGAATTTGCAGCAGTGGTTTGGGTGTTGTATCCGTCAGCGGGCGCATGCGCTCTCCACGTCCTGCGGCCAACAAAAAGCAAGGCAAAGATTCTTGGGCGGGTGAGTTATTCATGGGTCGCATTACTTCACCGAGCTAATCGAATTAGCGCGCTCTAATATTCTGGCCAGCGGTTTTAATTCTATATACCGATTGGTAGTAGCAAGGGCGTATTTCAATACCAGCGGAATATCCTTGAGGTAAGCATCTTTGCCATCGCGGTGATACAGGCGCGCAAAAATTCCCAATACCTTAATGTTGCGCTGCAAACCCATCCATTCAAAGTCACGATAGAACTCGCCAAAATCAGCATGCATGGGCAAGCCTTTTTTGCGACCCAATTCCCAATAGCGCGCAACCCAATCAATTACCCGTTCTTCGGGCCACTCAATGTAAGCATCGCGCCACAGGGATGCGGCATCGTAGGTAATCGGTCCATAGACAGCATCCTGAAAATCCAAAACGCCCGGATTATGTATTTCAGTACGCATCAAGTTGCGCGAATGAAAGTCACGATGGACATAGACCTGCGGCTGCGCAAGATTATTTTTTAGAATCAAACTAAATGCATTGCGCAGGTATTTTTCTTCATCTGCAGTCAGAACAAATTGTAAGTGTTTTTTTAAATACCACTCCGGTAATAGATCTAATTCCCGTTGTAATAACGCTTCTGAATATTCCGGTAATACGCCAGGCTTACTTGCTAATTGCATTGCTACTAGTGCATCGATTGCATCTCCATATAGCGCATCTGCATTGGAATCATTGAGTGCTACAAGGTAGGTGGTAGAGCCCAAATCGCTGAGTAGCAAAAACCCGTCGGATGTATTTGTTTCTAAAACACGTGGTACATGCAGTCCGGCATGCTGCAGTAATTCAGCGATGGCAATGAAGGGCTCAACTGGTTCGGATTGCGGGGGCGCATCCATCACAATCAGAGTGGGGTAAAGGGCATTTTGGCTATGGAGCCGGAAATAACGTCGAAAGCTCGCATCAGACGATGCGGGCACCAGCGATGACAGGTCTAGCCTCCAGCTACTAGGGAGGCCTTCTAGCCAGTGGCGGAGGATATCAATGCGGTTATTGGGCATATCGATTCGTATAATAAGTGGGTCTGGATCTATGAGCCATTATCGCCGTCGCGCTGGTCTTTGCGCCCCCCTTATTTTTACCCCATTTTTACGAGTAACGATGGGGTGTTTTTGGCTGTATTTTTCATCTACAGCATTTGCTCAGGCCCCCGCGTCCGGCCTTTCGTCCTCGCAGCGCATTAACCCTAATTTTGTCTTGATTCCTGACCGCGGCAATGTCAGCGTTCTCAAGTTGGATGATCAGTTGCGTGTCGGAAAACCCATTTCGGATAACCAGGCATTAACCTTCACGTTTAGTGATTCGATCCAAGGCATTGTTGACCGTGAAATGAAACTTAAAGGCCGTGCTCAAATTCGGCGCAACGATACCGTTCTTAAGGCCGATGAAATTATTTATCACCCCGATACGGATATTGCGGATCTGATCGGCAATGTCGAAATGATCAAAGGTAATTCGACATTTCGAGGGCCTAAGGCCAGTTTTAAGGTAGATGCACGTCAAGGGGACATGCAACAGCCTACCTATGAAATGCGTGACAACCGCTCAAGCGGCAAAGCTAAAAAATTGACCATCGAATCATCCGACATTTTTGTATTTGATAAGGGCACTTACTCAACCTGCTCGCCTGATAATCTAGATTGGTATTTCACAGCCGATCGCATGGAAGTAGACAATGAGCTAAAAGAAATGACTGGCACTAACGGCGTTATGCGCTTCTTCGATGTACCCATTGCCTATACACCCTACTTTAGCTTGCCAACCTCCAATCAGCGGCGATCCGGTTTGCTTGCCCCAATCGCTGGCTATAGTTCGACTAATGGCATTGACGTAACGCAGCCCTATTACTTTAATATTGCGCCCAATCGCGATCTGCTTATCATGCCGCGTTACATGACTTTTCGGGGTACTCAGTTGGGCGGTTCCTATCGCTACATTGATCCAAAGTATTCAGGTACGCTTACAGGGGACTATCTGCCTTACGATAAGTTACTCGGCCGTGATCGCTGGAAGTATGATTGGCAGCAGCGCCAAAGCATTGCCCCTAACTGGAATGCCTACGCCAATATTGCACGGGTATCCGATAACACGTATCCAATTGATTTTTCAAGAACGCTGGCTGGCGGTATTACCAATCAATTTAGACAAGAGGTAGGAACCACATCCTTAATAAAAGGTTGGAATATTTCGGCCAGGGCTATGACCTTCCAGACCTTACAGCCCGATCCAACCGTAACGGTTCAGTCGCCCTATAACGTGTTGCCTCAGGTAGTCGCCGCCTATAACAGCCAGAATGCCTTGTTATCACGGGATCGCAATCAGCAATTTGTTAGTCTACCCACTGGCCCACAAGTCAGTTTTTCAAGTGACTTTACGCGCTTTGCTTATAACATTGGTGGTAATTTAGCCGCTACCGCGCCAGGCGTGTTTAGTCAGGCCGATCGTACTGTGGTGAAGGCTGCAGTTGCAATGCCAAAAATTACACCGGGTTACTACATTAAGCCAAGGTTGAGTATCCAATCCAATAATTACAATGCCACTGCATTTACCGCGGGCTACCCGCCGGCACAGGGCTTTACTATTCCTACCCTCAGCTTAGATTCAGGTTTGGCTTTTGAGCGTGAGGCGAGGGAGCTCAAGGGATTTTTTGGTCGGGATATGCTGGTGACCATGGAACCGCGCGCTTTTTATGTCTACACGCCTTTCCAAGATCAAACCAACACGCCATTATTTGACACCGCCGATGCTGGTTTTGGTATCACCCAAATCTTTAGCGAAAATACCTTTGTGGGTAATGACCGTATTGCCGATAACAACAAGTTAACCATGGGCGTTACCAGTCGTATGATCGAAGCTGCAACTGGGGCAGAGCGTGCTAATGTGACCTTAGCGCAGCGCCAAGACTTTAGTGGGCAACGGGTTGGCTTAACCAACACCATACAAAACCCCACTACCTATTCCGATACCTTAGGTGCCGGCTCGGTTCGGCTTATGGGAAACTTTAATGTGGATGCCTTTGGTCAATACAACACCCAGCTTAATCGCCTGGTTCAGACTACGTTTGGAGGTAGCTGGCGACCCACGATGGGTCGAAGCCTTAATTTTGGCTATCGAAATGTGTGGACCCCACCAGTATCGGCATCGCCAGAAAATAATATACAAGCAGCTCCAGGCACCACCACCACCGATCAATACAATATTTCTGGGCAGTGGCCCCTAACCCGTAAGATTTCTACGCTAGGCCGCTGGGGATACGACTCTTTGACCATGAATACCCTCAATTTATTGGCAGCTTTAGAGTACAAGGAAGATTGTTGGACCGGTCGGTTTGCATATTCTCAGGTTCGAAACACATCCCAAATCACCACGACCCAAGTTCTATTTCAAATTGAATTTAGGGGGTTTGGTGCCGCCGGAAGCAATCCAGTTGATATCATGAGGTTAAATGTTCCGGGATACATGCCAACTACCAGAACAATACCGCCCTCTATTTATGAGAACTACCAATGACGTTTTGTATGAACTGCAGCATTAAGTTAATCCACACTCTTTTCTTGCTTGCCTGTGTTGCAGTGGCAGCCCCAAGTTACGCCCAATCCAATGCCCCTGTAAATGCCGCTGAGAGCAAAATACGCGATATTGATGGCGTTGCTGCAGTAGTGAATACGGGCTATGTCACCCGCAAAGAAATTGATGACCGGATAGCAACCATTTCAAAACAGGGTGGCGGTGCAGCCATGCCTGATCAAGAAACTCTGCGTAAGCAAGTACTAGAGCGCCTGATCGTAGAAAAAATTCAATTACAAGATGCCGAGCAGAGTGGCATTAGCGTTAGCAATGCAGAGCTCGATAAAATTATTGCCGATATTGCCGCTCGTAATAAGTTAACTATGACTGAATTTCGGGCCACCATTCAGAAGTCAGGATCAAATTTTGAGCGCTATCGCGAGATGTTGCGCGATGACATTATTGTTACGCGTTTTCGGGAGCGGGAGGTGGATTCGCAAATAAAGATCTCCGATGCCGAAGTCGATAATTACATTAGCGAACGTACTCGGGCAATGAGTGCTCCAGCAGCCAATGCATCGGTAGCAGGCGGTCAGGAAGAATTAGATGTTGCCCAAATCTTTATTCCGGTTGATGCTAATGCTGGCCCTGGCACGATTGCAGAGGCACGCAAACAGGCCGATGCGTTGTTGCGAGAGGCGCGTGGGGATGTGGATTTCTCGCAGCTCGGCGCAAAAGCAGCAAAAGAAAATCCACGCATTAAATTCCAAAATTTGGGATATCGCACACCAGACCGATTACCGCAAATTTTTCTTGAGGCGGTACGCAACATTGGCCCTGGACAGCTAGCCAATACGGTAGTAAAAAGCCCGGCCGGTTTTCATGTACTTAAAGTCTTAGATCGCCGAGCAATGATGGCGGCAAGCCAAGCCCCGATTCCAGAGGCGGTGGGTGATTTCACGCCAAAAAACATTACGATTACAGAGACCAATGCGCGCCATATCCTCTTGCGTAATCGGGCTGGGCTAACGGATGCAGATGCTGAGCGGCGTTTGTCTGGATACCGTGATCAAGTGCGTGCCAAGGCAGCTGATTTCGGTGAATTAGCGAAGAAACACTCCGAGGACGGCTCTGCAGCCAATGGCGGTGTCTTGGGCTGGATGTCACCTGGTCAACTGGTGCCTGAGTTTGAGTCCGCCATGAATCGTCTGCAAGTGGGTGAAGTAAGTAATCCGGTGAAGACGGAGTTTGGTTGGCACTTAATTCAAGTGCTTGAGCGCAGGGAGGCTCAGCTTACCGTCGAAAAGCAGCGTGAATTTGCACGGGCTGCTATACGTGAACGTAAGTTTGAACAGCTCTATCAAGATTGGCTCCGTCAATTGCGCGATACAGCGACTGTGCGCATTCTTAACTTAGATAATGTCACGCGTTGATTTAGTCATAACAACGGGCGAGCCGGCCGGCATTGGTCCTGAGGTATCGCTACAAGCTGCACAGGCGTTTTTGCAAGAGCAGGAGAACGTCCACATTACATTGCTTGGTGACCCAAGCCTTTTTGCTGAGGCTGTAAGGCACCCACGCTTGCAGATTGAGTCCGTAAAGTTAAACAAGCCAGTTGTTTCAGGTCTACTTGATGCAAACAATGCATCCTATGTGCTGGCTACCCTCGATTCGGCGGTGGCCGGATGTCAAGTGGGGCGTTTTCAAGCTATGGTAACTGCTCCGGTACACAAAGGAATCATCAATCAGTCCGGTATCGCATTTACAGGTCATACAGAGTATTTGGCAGCCGCATGCGGAGTACAACGCGTGGTGATGCTCCTATGCGCTAACTTAGCTGCCGGTTTAATGGGTTTACAGCGCAGCTTGCCATTGCGTGTTGCTCTGGCAACCATCCATGTCCCACTTGCTTTGGTTCCGGCTCAGATCACGGTCAAGTCGGTATTGGAAACCATTGAAATTCTGCACACCGGTTTGAAGAATCAATTTGACATTACCAAGCCGCGTATTTTGGTGGCTGGTCTCAATCCTCATGCGGGTGAAGGTGGCTATTTAGGCTCAGAGGAAAGTTCCATAATTGAGCCGGCCATTGCACAGGCACAGCAAGCCGGCATTCGAGTAGAAGGGCCGTTTCCCGGAGATACCCTGTTTGATTTTCGATCGCTGGATCAGGTCGATGCCTATTTGGCGATGTACCACGATCAAGGCTTGGCCCCCTTTAAGTTTGTTACCTTTAATACGGGCGTCAACGTAACCCTTGGATTGCCGATTATTCGAACCTCAGTAGACCATGGCACTGCACTGGATATTGCGGGCAAGGAAGTAGCTGACTCGGGTAGCATGCTGGAAGCCTTGCGCCTTGCATTTCAGCTTGCTCGGCATCGAAAGGCTGCATTACATGCATCAGGCGCGTAAACGCTTCGGTCAAAACTTTCTGCATGACGAAGGCATCATTCATGCGATTGTGAGCCTGATTGGGCCTTCCAGTGATGTAGCAATTTTAGAAATCGGTCCAGGCCTTGGGGCCCTGACTAAGCCCTTATTGGCCAATCTAGAGAGCTTGGACTTACTCGAGATCGATCGCGATTTAGTCGCCTATTGGCGTAAGCAGCAATTGCCGGGCTTAATCATCACCGAGGGCGATGCCCTTAACTTTGATTTTCTAGCGTGGGCACGCACAAAAAAAGCCAGTGGCGCAAAACAGATCAAGGTCGTTGGTAATTTGCCCTACAACATTTCATCGCCCTTACTATTTCATTTGGTTGGTGCGGCAACAGAGATAGATGAGCAAGTATTTATGCTGCAAGCAGAAGTGGTCGAGCGCATGGTAGCCGATGCAGGCTCATCCGAATACAGCCGCTTGTCCGTGATGTTACAAGCCCGTTATCACTTAGAAAAACTATTGGATGTACCGCCAGAGGCATTTGATCCGCAGCCGAAAGTGAATTCTGCGGTTGTGCGCATGATTCCGCGGAGTAACTTCAATACCTCTCCTGAAGAGTGGCGCGCATTGGAAAAATTAGTGGCAGCGGCTTTTGCGCAAAGACGCAAGATGCTACGCACTAATTTGCAAGACTACCTTGGGCGTTTGCAGCTAGAAGAGGATGAGCTGACCAAGCGAGCACAAGATATTTCAGTTGCACGCTACTTGGAATGGGCTTCTGTCTTAGCTGCATCCTCGTAGGCGCTCGGATCAATCACTCGCATTTCTGTTTCGATCCAAGATTCGACTGCGCTATTGAGCTGACCGCCCGTTTTACCTTCAGATGCAATCACGGGGCCAATGGAAATAATCACCAACCCGGGATACTTTAAAAAGCGATTGCGTGGCCAAACCCGGCCTGCATTGTGCGCCACCGGAATAACTGCAGCCCCAGTAGCGGTCGCTAAGCGCGCACCCCCTTTTAAGTAGGGCTTATGGGATCCAACCACAGTCCGAGTCCCCTCCGGAAAGAGCATGATCCATTTACCCTCTTTTAGGCGTGCTCGGCCCTGACTTACTACTGAAAGGGCGGAGGTCTCGCGGTTATCGCGATTAATGTGAATCATTTTCAGTGCGGCCATGACCCAACCAAAAAATGGGATCCACAATAACTCCCGCTTGAATACATAACAGAGCTGCTTAGGAAATAAAGCAATGTAAGCAATGGTTTCCCAAGCGGACTGGTGTTTGCTGAGAATGACGATGGGTTGGTCAAGGGCCCCCAACATGTGTTCCATGCCCCGAATTTCATAGCGAATGCCACATAGCCATTGCAGAACCCAAAGCACGGTTTTATTCCAGCCACTCACAAAATGGTAGCGGGTTTCACTGCGCATAAATGGAAACACCAGCAGGCAAATGATTGCCCAGATTGGCGTAAATACCAGCAAGAAAAGTGCAAAGAGGGTTGATCTCAGGTAAATCATGTATTGGACGATGATCCCAACAAGGATTTGGTAAATGCCATTAAATCAGCATGCACTACGGTGCCCGCTGGCAATATGCCTTTATCTACTGTCTGTTGACCTTTGCCAGTGCGAACCAAATGGGGGCTTGCGCCTAAAACAGTGGCAGCCTCCAAGTCACGTAAGGAGTCGCCCACAATGGGTACGCCAGTCAAGGGCAAAGCAGAATCGGTTCTGCGGTAGCGGGAGGCAATATCACGCATTAGGCCGGGCAATGGCTTGCGGCAATTACATTGGTCTTCATCGACATGGGGGCAAAAGAAAATACTGTCCACGCAACCGCCCATGGGGGCTAATAAGTCCATCATTTTTTGATGCATGGCATGCAAGTCATTGATGGTGAATAGACCGCGCGCTAAACCGGATTGATTGGTTGCCACCGTGACTTGATAGCCGGCTTGATTGAGTTCTGCAATAGCCTCTAAACTCCCCGGAAGGGGGATCCATTCATCAGCCGATTTAATGTACTGATCGCTGTCAATGTTAATCACGCCATCGCGGTCGAGAATAACTAATTTAGACGCGCTTGAGCTCATGCCAAGGTGCCAAGATCGGCAACTAAATTCATTTGGTGGTGGAGCTGCTGCAGCAAAGCCAAGCGGTTATCGCGTAGGGCTGGATCCGGATCCATCACCATCACATCGGCAAAAAACTGATCAATCGGCTGACTCAGATCAACCAGCGTGCGCAGTAAGGTAACAAACTGGCGCTGGGTATAGGCGCTAGTCAGAAGCGGAATGGCTTTTTGCAAAGCCCCATGCAAGGCAATTTCAGCCGGGAGCTTTAAAGCTGCTACCGAACACTGCGCCGGAATAGGTGTAGTGGTCTTTTTCAGAATATTACTGATGCGCTTATTGGCTGCGGCCAATTGGGTTGATTCGGGTAAGACATTAAATTCACGTACTGCGCGCAGCCGATCCATCAGGTCATTGAGCTGTTTAGGCTCTTGACTGAGTACCGCATCGATTTCAGCGCTCGTAAATGGCTTGCCTGCTTCAGTTTGATCCCGCAAATAGGCGCGCAAGCGATCAATGACAAAGGCATAAATTGCAGCGGCATCCGCTTTTTCTTGGACGCCAGCCTGCTTAAATTGCTGGCGAGCCAGCTTAATGAGTTCAGGCAGACTGCAGGATAAATTCTTTTCGAGTAGCAGTCTGCAAATACCCAGTGCATGGCGACGTAAAGCGTAGGGGTCTTTGTCTCCAGTGGGCGCCAGACCAACACCCCAGATGCCAACTAAAGTTTCGAGTTTGTCAGCAATCGCTAGGACTGTGCCAGTCATGCTATTAGGCAGCGTATCTCCGGCAAAGCGCGGCTGGTAATGTTCACTGCATGCCGCAGCAACCTCAAGATCCTCGCCATCGCGCTGGGCATAGTAGCTACCCATGATGCCTTGCAGTTCTGGAAACTCACCCACCATATCGGTGAGTAAATCAGTTTTTGCCAATTCGGCAGCGCGTGCAACGTGTTTTGGATTGACCTTAGCACCCTTACTTTGCAACTCACTGGCGATGGCGGTGGCGATTGCGCCAACCCGCTCAGTGCGCTCAAGTTGAGTACCCAATTGATTGTGATAAACCACCTTACCTAAATCAGCGACGCGCGATGACAACGGTCTTTTTTGATCCTGCTGAAAGAAAAACCGCGCATCCGATAAGCGCGGACGCACGACACGCTCATTGCCTTGGATGATCGACTGCGGGGTAGTGGTTTCGATATTCGATACGATCAAAAAGCGATTACGCAGCTTTCCTGCAGAATCGGTTAAAGCAAAGTACTTCTGATTGGTTTGCATCGTCAGAATGAGGCACTCTTGCGGCACCTCTAAAAACTCGGCGTCAAAATGGCAGGCATAGACTGCTGGCCACTCGACCAAGGCCGTTACTTCATCGAGCAAATTGCTGGGCATTAAAACTGCATCGCCTTTAGCTGCCTTGAGGAGTTCGGCTTCGATATAGGCACGGCGCTCATTAAAGTTGGCCATGACCTTATTTTTGAGTAGCTCAGCGGCGTACTGATCGGCATGTCCAATCGTTAACACACTAGGAGCCAAGAAACGATGCCCTTCAGTTTTATTTGCGGCATGAATACCCAGCGCATGAACTTGCAGTGGAGCACTGCCATGCAAGGCCACAATACGGTGTGCCGGGCGCGCAAACTCAACATCTTCTAGAGTTCCATCTGCCTGCTGCACTTGGTAATGCATCATTTTGGCAATGGGTAGGGTTTGCAAGGCATGAACCAGGGCGGTCTGTACGGTATTCTCTAAAACAGCGCCGCGGGCTTGGACATTTAAGTAGAGCGCTTCATTTTTATCTTGCCCCGAGCGCTCCAAGCTAGCAATGTCGATGTCGGGGTAGCCCAGTGCGCTGAGTTTTTTAAACAATGGCGGCGTAGGTTTGCCATTAGCATCAAATGCGACACTGACCGGCAATACTTTTTCACGGACGGGAAAGTCTGCTGCTTTACTAAGTACGTGGGTAATCTGTACTGCTAAACGGCGGGGGCTCGCAAAGCTGGTGGTAACCGATTTAGCAGTGCTTAAGCCAGCTGCCTTTACGGAGTCTGATAGCGATGCAGCAAAGGCATCACCCAGTTTGCGAAGCGATTTTGGCGGCAGCTCTTCGGTAAATACTTCGATTAAAAGCGTTGCCGAGGAAGAGGAAGATGTACTCACAATAAAACCTTACGCAGTAACTTGCTGTTGGCACATTGGGAAGCCCAATTGCTCACGGGATTCAAGGTAGGCCTGTGCTACCAAGCGAGAGAGGGTACGAATGCGGCCAATGTAGGCAGCGCGCTCCGTTACCGATATGGCGCCGCGGGCATCGAGCAAGTTAAACGTATGAGCCGCTTTTAAAACCATTTCATAAGCAGGTAAGGCAAGCGGTACTTCCATTAGGCGTTTGGCTTCGCTTTCGTAGTTGCTGAAATTGGTAAAAAGCATGTCAGTATTGGAGTATTCAAAGTTATAGCGCGACTGCTCCACTTCATTCTGGTGGTAGACATCGCCATAGGTCACGCCATCGGTCCATACGAGATCGAAGACATTTGAGCAATTCTGCAAATACATCGCGAGGCGCTCGATGCCATACGTAATTTCGCCCAAGACGGGTTTGCAATCAATGCCACCCACTTGTTGGAAGTAAGTGAATTGCGTCACTTCCATGCCGTTGAGCCAGACTTCCCAGCCCAAGCCCCAAGCACCTAAGGTTGGGTTTTCCCAATCATCCTCTACAAAACGAATATCGTTTTGCTTTAGGTCTAAACCTAAGGCGCTGAGGGATCCCAAATAGAGTTCGAGAATGTTATCTGGAGCCGGCTTAAGAACAACCTGATACTGGTAGTAATGTTGCAAGCGATTTGGATTTTCACCATAACGGCCATCTTTTGGTCTGCGGGAGGGTTGCACATAAGCTGCCTTCCAGGGCTCTGGACCAATGGCCCGTAAAAAAGTAGCGGTGTGGGATGTGCCTGCGCCCACCTCAAGGTCAATCGGCTGCAATAAGGCGCAGCCTTGTTTATCCCAATAGTCTTGAAGCGTGAGAATTATTTGCTGAAATGTAAGCATAGTGAGCCAGAACCAATCGATCTAAGTGACTGATTTTACCTGCCAATTGCAAGGATTTTCCTAAAACCGGCGCCGTTGCAGCAAGGCAAATGCCAGAAGCAAACTCGCCAAACTCAAAATTGGCCAATTTCCCCAGATCACAAACGGGGTTTTGCCTGTAAAGCCCTGCACCGAAGCGCTTAGGCTTGCTTGGGTCCATTGCGGTAAAGCCTGTAGTACGCGTCCATCCGGACCAATCACGGCAGTGATGCCGGTGTTAGTCGAGCGAATGCTGGGAAGCCCCGTTTCAATCGAGCGCATTTGCGATAAGCGCAAGAGTTGACTGGGTGCTTGGGACTGACCAAACCAAGCGAGATTGGTCATGTTAATAAAGAGATTGACTGGAGCTTCGCTATTACGAATGCGGCTGGCCAACTCATTACCAAAGATATCTTCATAGCAGATGGTGATGGCGGCACCAATGCTAGCTTGACCTATGCGCTCAATTTGAAAGGGGGGCTGCATTAAATTGCCTCGGGCAAAATCACTCATCGGAATTCGAAATGCGTTGACGAACCACTCGAAGCCAGGCGGAATAAATTCACCAAAAGGAACGAGGTGGAATTTATCGTAATAGTAGGGTGAGGTAGAGGATGGCGATAAACCAAGGGCACGGTTGGAATACTGCAACTGCCCATTGGGGCTCGGAACAATCCCAATTAAGCCGAGCAGAATGTTGCTGTGCGTCGCTTGTGAAAATGCCCTGAGCTGAGGGAGCGCATCACTGGGTAAATCTTTTTCAATTAAGGGAAATGCGGTTTCTGGAATCACAATCAGATCGGCCGCTTGTTCAACAATCGCGTCGCTATAAAAACGCATTTGCTGTGCGATTGCGTTTGGATTCCATTTCAGACTTTGCTCAAAATTACCCTGAATCAAACGAACGCTGATGGGCTTATCAATTGCCTCGGTAAAGCGCAGTTGATTGAGGCCCAGCATCAGTACCAGCGACAATCCAAGCGGAATGGTGATACGTACAAGCGATTGGCGACATTGACTTAATTGCATTGAGGCCCACACCACCAAAAAAGTAGATCCCAAACCACCCAGTAGGGGTGCAATCGCTGCAAAGGGACCGTTGACTTGGGCCTCAGCAAAGCCGACCCATGGAAAGCCGGTGAAGAGCTGGCCGCGGAGGTATTCCATCAGAACCCAGGCTGCTGCCATGATGGTGCTATTTAGAAAAATAGACTGGTGCCGAAGTAATCTGCCCAAAGCGCTGGCCAAGCCAAAAAAGAGTGCCATGTAAGCTGATAGCAAAACTACGGCAGCGACCGACAGGGTAGCATTCATGCCGCCGATGTCATGCAGACTAATAAAAATCCACCACAGCCCAACAATAAAATAGGCAAGGCCAAACAAAAAACCGCCAGTAAAGTGCGGCAGAAATGCAGTTGTATTAATTAAAGAGAGTCGCCACCATAAGAGGCTAAGCAGCGGTATTTGCAGCCAGCCACCATAAGGGAGCTCACCCGCAATTGAAACGCCAATGCCAAGGGCGATGCAGTAGAGCCAGTGCGTGAAGTGAGTATCGCTGCGCAAGCGCTGACTAAACAAGCGTTGCCTTAGGCTGATAAAGGGATATCAGATGCCAGGCGCCTTGCTAGCAATACATGAATTTGCCGCGGATCGGCCCGCTGCACTTCAAACTCGATGCCCTTAATTTGCACGCGCTCACCCAGTCTGGGTATGCGTCCTAAATGGTGGGTAATTAAGCCTGCTACGGTTTCTACTTCGTCGTCGTCAAACTGTGTGCCCAAGGCGGCATTCAGCTGTTCTAGTTCGGTAATGCCTTTGAGGCGGATGTCGCCATTTGCCATGAGCAGGACATTATCGGCATCTTCATCAATGTCGTGCTCATCCTCAATGTCACCGACTATTTGCTCGAGTACGTCTTCAATCGTGACGATGCCAGCCACGTTGCTGTACTCATCGACAACGATGGCTAAATGATTGCGGTTCGCTCGAAAATCCCGCAACAAGATGCTTAGGCGCTTTGATTCTGGAATAAAAACAGCAGGCCTTAGCCAATCACGCAGTTGAAAGTTGGCTTCACTGGCATGGCGTAGTAAATCTTTAGCGAGCAAGATACCAACAACAGTGTCTTTGCTGCCTTCATAAACAGGGTAGCGCGAGTGGGCTGCGGAGATAACGGTTTGAATCACCTCCGCAACTGAGGAATCAATATCAATCCAATCGATTTGCGCGCGGGGTACGAGGATGTCCCTGGCACACAATTCCCCGACCTGAAAAACCCCCTCAATCATGGAAAGGGCATCTGCATCAATAAAGCCCTCTGTCTGGGCAGCACGCAAGGTTTCAATTAATTCTTGGCGTCGCTCCGTTGCGCTAGTGGGTTGTGGCGTTAGAAATTCAGCAAGGCGTTCGAGTAAGGATTTATCGGGGTCAGGCATCGAAATAGAATAGCGTAGAACAATGTCAACTAAAAAAGTAGCCCTAATTGATGACGTAAGGGTCTGAAAAACCTAGGTTTTTCAGAATAGCCACTTCACGTGCCTCCATTACCTTGGCACCCTGCTGCGTCATGTGGTCAAGGCCGGCAGCATGCAGACAGCCATGCACCACTAAATGCGCTAGGTGCGCCTTAACTGCTTTGCCTTGCTCGCGCGCCTCGTGAGTAACGACCGGCATACAGAGCACGATATCGGCGGCTAACTCGCTATGGCTGATCCCATAGGTGAAAGTCAGTACATTGGTGGCGTAAGCCTTCGTTCTAAATTCGCTATTGAGTAACTGCCCTTCAGTGCGATTCACGAAACGCACGGTCAGGTTGCCAGGACGATTGATGCTTGCACGAACCCACTTCTTTAAAAGGGTGCTGGACGCCAGTGCGCTTACTTTTTTCTCGAGTGCGGGACTGGCGTATTGAATCTCGACAGCGCAGGATTTTAATTTGGATGAAGTGGCGGTCTTCAGCATGAAAATTAATGTACCAGTGCGTTAACACGCTCACCGCGTAAGGTATGCGCCAATACTTCCGTGATCCGAATGTCCATCATCGTCCCAATCAAGGAGCCCATCTCCGAAATAGCCGCTGGAATATGAATCACGCGGTTGTTTTCAGTACGGCCTTGCAAGTTAATACCGTCTTTGGCGATGCCTTCAATCAATACACATTCTTCTTTGCCTAGCATCGCTTGACTGATGCGTTCGGCTTGTGAATCAATTAATGCCAACAAAGTTTGCAGGCGTTTAAGTTTGACGGCGTAAGGGGTATCTTCTGCTAGATTAGCCGCGGGGGTACCGGGGCGGGGACTAAAGATAAAGCAGTAGCTGTTATCAAATTGCAATTCGGCGACTAAGGCTAAGAGCTTTTCAAAGTCAGCATCGGTTTCCCCGGGGAAGCCAACAATAAAATCACTCGAGAGGCACAGGTCGGGACGAACGGCGCGCATGCGACGAATAATGCTCTTGAATTCCAACACGGTATAGCCGCGCTTCATCGCCGATAAAACCGAATCAGAGGCATGCTGCACCGGTAGATGGAGGTGACTCACTAATTTAGGTACTTTGGCATATACATCAATGAGGCGCTGGGTAAATTCTTTAGGGTGGCTGGTAGTAAATCGAATGCGCTCGACTCCAGGGATCTCGGCAATGTACTCAATTAAGAGTGCAAAATCGGCAAGCTCGTTCGTTTTGCCCATCTTGCCTATGTAGGCATTGACGTTTTGACCCAGTAAGACGATTTCCTTCACCCCTTGCGCAGCAAGCCCTGCCACCTCGGTGAGGACATCATCAAAGGGGCGCGAGACTTCTTCGCCGCGGGTATAGGGCACAACACAATAACTACAGTATTTTGAGCAGCCTTCCATGATGGAAACAAAAGCGGAGCCACGAGTCTGCCGCGATGCAGGCAAGTGATCGAATTTCTCAATTTCCGGAAAGGAAATATCCACCTGAGATACGCCACTGGATAATCGCTTGGCAATTAAGTCAGGCAGGCGATGCAATGTTTGCGGACCAAAAACCACATCGACATACGGAGCCCGGCTAATAATTTGCTGGCCCTCTTGGCTAGCAACGCAGCCGCCCACACCAATTAATAATTCAGGTTTGAGTTTTTTCAGCTCACGCAGACGACCGAGGTCGGAAAAAACCTTGTCTTCAGCTTTTTCCCGAATCGAGCAGGTGTTGAGCAAAATGACGTCGGCTTCGGTGGGGTCATTGGTGGTAGTCATGCCATCGTTGGCATGCAAGACATCGGCCATCTTTTCCGAGTCGTACTCGTTCATTTGACAGCCAAAGGTTTTGATATAGAGCTTTTTCATATGCCGTTTCAGGTTTATAACTGGGGGCGATTCGTAATTTTACGGGAAAGTAGACCCTGGCTAGCAAAAAGACAGCGACTGCCCGTAAGATAGCTACACCATGATCAGATTAGCTTGCATATGCATAGTGGCTTTCTTTGCCGGAAGTGGCATAGGGGCAATTGCTGCTCCGATCTATATCACCAGCTATCCATCCGAGGCCAATGCCAAGGTATTTGTGACGCAATACAAATCCGAGGCCAATTGCATTGTGTTTGAAACGCCTTACCAAAGTGAGAATGATCCGGGTGTTTGGTTTTTCACTAAATACAAAAGCAATGCACGGGCTCGCATTTACTACACCCAATACAAATCAGAAGCCGATTTAGTGGTGTATTTCACCAAATACAAAAGTGAAGCGCGTTGCCGTTACTAGCTATGAAAGTAATCTCGATTAACAGTGGCAAAGTAGTCCCCTTATTTACCAATCAGCACCCGGACCATGCCGTGGTGATGTCGGGTATTAAAAAGAGCAGCATCAGCAATACAGACCAAGCAAATCCGGTCGACATTAATACTCTGGGTGTAATGGGCGATGAGCAGGCCGACTTGAGTGTCCATGGCGGACTTGAGAAGGCGATTTACGTTTATCCACATGAGCACTACCCATTTTGGAATGCGCTGCTATCGCGTGAACTAAAAATGCCATTTGATTTGCAGCCTGGAGCGATGGGCGAAAACTTCACCATCACCGGCTTATTGGAGGCGGATGTGTTTGTGGGTGATAGGCTGCAGATTGGCGATCTCGAATTTGTGGTAACCAAACTGCGGGAGCCGTGTTTTAAGTTCAACGCAAAAATGCGCTACAAAGGCGCTGCCAAAGCAATGCTGCAATCGGGGTATTGTGGTTGGTATATGCGCGTCATCACACCAGGAACATTGGTTGCCGGTAGCACGATAAACCAGTTACCAGGAAAACAAGAAACGGCGATTGCAGATCAAGTGCGCGCAATTTTGAAGCGAGACATACAGCGCGATTTATGGGACTAGCCTCGCCTTAAAGAAAAAGCCACTGCAAGGTAGCAGTGGCTTCTAAATGTGGTGGCGATTCAGGGATTCGAACCCCGGACCTGTGGATTATGATTCCATCGCTCTAACCAACTGAGCTAAATCGCCAAGCATTAAATTGTAGCAAATTCGGTTCATTTCTCCCCACCGGGCTTCCCAATGCTGTTTTTACTACGTCGGAGCATATAAATTGGGCTTTGTAGCCCTTCAGGGGAAGTATTAGTGCAAGCGCCGCCGCGCCTGAATCTTTTTGAATACTTCTTTACTAAAGATCCAGAGCGCTGGAAGGCCAGGAATAATGATCATGGCCAAAGCAACCAGGGAAAAATTGGCTTTCACCCAAGGATGCTCGCCAATCCAGTAGCCCAATGCAGTTAAGCTGCAGACCCACAAAATGCCGCCGACAAAATTGTAGAAAGCAAAAATGGGGTAACGCATGTGCGCAACCCCAGCTACAAATGGTGCAAAGGTCCGAATGAAGGGCATAAAGCGACCCAAGACAATGGTGATGGGACCATATTTTTCATAAAAGGCGTGCGCTTGATCAAATGCCTTGCGATTAAACCAGCGCGAGTCTTCCCAGGAGAAGACTTTATTGCCGATGAAGCGCCCGATGGAGTAATTGAGGGCATCGCCTAAGATCGCGGCCGTGGTGAGCAATGCCATCAGAACGTATAGATCCATACCACCAACGGCACATAGCGCGCCCGCTACAAATAGTAAGGAGTCGCCTGGTAAAAAAGGCATCACCACAAATCCGGTCTCAACAAAGATGATGGCAAAGAGCAGGACGTAAATCCAAACGCCCCACTCATTCGCAACGATTGCTAAGTTTTTATCAAGGTGCAGAAATAAATCGATGAGGGTAGAAAATTCCAAGACGATCCTTTGGTGAGCCGTTACATCGCGTTACGTAGGTAATGCGGCTAGCACGTCATTTAAGTTAGCGCCAGTATAAGTGGGCTTAGGGCCGATTTCTTCAAAAGGCAGATTTTGGCGATTAACCCAAAACGTCTTCAGCCCAAACCAGCCGGCGCCAATCACATCCCAGGCATTGCTTGAAACAAACAAAATGTCTTTTGGCGCACATCCAAAGTGACTTGTTAATAAGCCATAACTTGCTGGACTAACTTTAAATTGACGTACTTCATCAACGGAAATGACGCGATCTAATAGGATATCGAGTTGATTCGCTTGCAATGCCTTGGACAGCATCGCTTGATTACCATTCGAGAGTACTGCCGTAGCGATCCCCGTTTGCTTAATCTGACTCAGCGTTGCTTGGCATTCTGGGAACGCACTTAATTTAGCGTATTGCCCCATCAATTGCGTTTCATGATTGGGCTCCAATGTAATCGCTAGGCATTTGCAGGAAAAGCGTAGCGCTGCAATGGTGAGATCCCAGAAGGATTGATAGTGCGTCGATCCCGTAGGATCGCTCATCGTAATCAGACGGGTGTATTCAATTTGGCGATCACGCCAGAGCACACATAAAGACTGCCCCTGACCTGGAAAGAGATTTTCTGCCAAGACCCCCATCGAATACACATCGAGGAGGGTACCGTAGGCATCAAATGCAATTACCTTTGGTGCTGTTTGCGCCATTAGAGAAAGCGGAAGGCGATGATGGCAATGATTGTGGGCGGCACTGCATACAAAAATAAATACAGCGGACTGATCGCGCCCTCATCAAAACTCGGCCTCAGAATTGAGTATCCAGCTGGATTGGGTGCGTTGGCGATGACCGTCAGACCGCCGCCAGTCAGTGCACCTGCAACCAAGGAGTATTTAAATTCATCGGAGAGGCCTTCTACCAGTGAGCCTAAATAGGTCAGTGCGGCATTATCCGTAATGGCAGTTAGAACTGTGGCCCCATAGTAGACCGAGGTCGCGTCTAAATTAGTGAGCAGCGTTTGTAGCCACCACTTTTGTTGACTCCCTAAGACGACAAGCCCTGCCAAGAAAAATGCCACCAGCATGCTCTCGCGAATGATGAGCTTATTTTGATAGCGTGCATACGCAGTGGTGTAGCCCACAAAGAATAAAAACAAGCCTATGAATAAAACCGAGTGGTGTACTGAAATAACCACTGCCACTAAGAAGGCTAAGTGAATGCAAATGACGCTTACCGGAATGGCGTCAATCTTCTTTTCATTGGGTTGGATATTAAAGCCACGCAGTTCTTTGTAGAACAGAAACACGAGCAACGTGGAGTTGGCACTCACTGCGAGAGCAGAGCGCCAGCCAAAGTTTTCAAGCATGAACCACAAATCCCAGTTCCAGGTGCTGGCGACCATCAAGATCGGGGGCGCCGCGTAGGGGGTTAAGGCACCGCCAATCGAGATATTGACAAAGAGCACCGCCAGTCCCGCATACATTAACTTGGGTGAAATGCGTTTAGAAAAATAGTAGTCACGCAGCAGTAATGCGGCAACCGTCATGGCGGCCGGTTCCGTAATGAAGGAGCCTAAAAGGGGAACGAGGGTCAGTGTGACCCACAGAAAGCCCACCGACTTTTTAACGGGCAGAATGGCCGTGATGCGCAATACTAAGAATAAGCAAAACTCGAGAACCGGTTTGCTGGCGGCAATGATCATGATTACGAATACAAAGAGGGGCTCGGTAAAGTTGAGCTTTTCTAAATAGGCAATCGTGGCATCGGTTCCGGTGTGAATGAAAAAGAAGGAGACCAACACCATGGCCCAAAATCCAAACACCACTTCCACTTCACCCAGCAAATGCCATATCCCCGCATGGTTGGGTTGCTTATGCGCTAAACCCTCAAAAAATTTAGTAGAAAAGGTATGGATTACAGCCAGTCCGAAGAGAAGGCTGCTGACGATATTGACGGTGGTGGGGTTCATGGCTAAGGATACCTTGGTATTTCTGAATGGGTCCTATTGTATTGATAAGTGAACTAATTGGACATATGATGAGTGAAGCCAATTGCGATTCTAAATGAGCTTGCTTGCTGGTGATCGACGCTTTTTTAACTTAAAAGGATTTATGCATGGATGAGCCTGTTTCTTCACGCCCTTCCCAATCAAACAGCCTGGTACAAAATTTACGTCAGCAAGTAATGCAAAACCTGCCATTTTCAAAAATGGCCACAGCAGATGTAGATTATTTTTTAAGCCAGTCGCGTGAGGCCTACTTTGCGCCAAAAGAGGTCATCTTGTCCCCAGCAGATGGCCCGCCTCCTTTTTTACACCTCATACGTCAAGGGCATGTGTCCGGGCGTCGCGATATTCCCGGGATTGAAGAAACCGCTTTTCATTTGGAGGCAGGGAGCTTATTTTCGATTGGTTCCGCGTTTGCAGGCCGACCGGTATCCACTATCTATACCGCCGTAGACGATTGTTTTTGTTTGCTCATCCCGGTAGCTGCGATGCGCCAATTGCAAGAACAATCTAAACCCTTCAGTGATTTTTTAAGTAATCGAATGGGGGGCTTGCTTCAGGAATCCCGTGCGGCCCTACGTAATTCCTTTGCCTCACAAGCCCTAGAAGAGCAATCGCTGGAAAGTCGTCTGGGTGATTTGCGTTTAAAGAAGCCGCTTACTACCGGCCCTAATACGCCCCTGCGTGAAGCGCTGACCCTGATCCATGAAAAAAAAGTCGGGTCGATTCTGGTTTGCGAGGATGAAAAAACCATCCTCGGCATTTTTACCCGGTATGACGTGTTGCCACGCGTGGCCCTGAGCAATATAGATCTCAATACGCCAATATCAGCCGTGATGTCGACTGAAGTAAAAACCTTAAACGTGGATGACAGCGCCGAGAAGGCAGGCCTCATGATGTCGCGTTTTAATATTCGACACTTACCGATCTTGGAGCAAGGTCGCTTGGTAGGTATCATCTCCGAGCGGGATTTATTTTCTTTACAGCGCTTATCGCTTAGTAATATCAGTGGCGCAATTCGCGCTGCCGACGATGTTGCACCTTTAATCAAGTGCGCTGAAGACATTCGTACGTTTGCACGTAATTTGTTAGGGCAAGGCGTGCAGGCGCGCCAATTAACTTCCCTCATTAGCCACTTGAATGACCTGCTGACCGAGCAGTTGATTGCTCTGATTGCCCAGCGCCATCAATTGAACCTGAGTCGCTTTGCCTGGATTGCCTTGGGTTCGGAAGGGCGTAGTGAGCAAACCATTACAACCGATCAAGACAATGCCCTGATATACGCCGATGGTGAGGATGAAGCGCAGCGCTTGATTTACCTGCAGTTCGCTCGGGAAGTGAATGAAGCCCTTGATGCATGCGGTTATCCGCTATGCAAAGGCAACATCATGGCGAGTAACCCAGAGTTGTGTTTGTCACAGCAGCAATGGCTTAATCGCTTTAGCCGTTGGATGGAGAAAGGTAATCCAGAAGATTTGTTAAAAGCCAGTATCTTTTTTGATCTTCGCGCGCTTGCTGGCAATGCCGATTTATTGATTCCGCTAAAAGAGCTTGTCCGCGTGAAGGCCGTAGCCGTTCCGCGCTTTATTAAACTGCTGGCTGAAAATACCTTAAATTCGGGGGTGCCGCTCAATTGGTTTGGTGGTATTAATACAACCGAGATCGATGGCAAAAAAACCATTGACCTGAAATTGCAAGGCACAGCATTTGTGGTTGATACAGCACGAATTTATTCCCTGGCATATGGCATTGATGCAATCAATACACGCGAGCGATTGGCTGCGGTGGGTCATGCGCTGAAAGTCCCTGAGGCCGAGAGTGCTGGCTGGATTACGGCATTTGAGTTTTTGCAAACGCAGCGCCTCGCCGCCCAAATTGGTGGAGTCACAATCAACGGCAGCGCCAATGTGATTGACCTCGACCAGCTGAACTCCGTCGATCGCAGCATCCTTAAAGAATCCCTATTAACGGTGCGCGCTTTGCAGCAGCATTTGCAGCTGGATTATGTTCACTAATCTAAAAGATGCGCCTTTATTTGATGGGCTGCGATCCCTGTTTAAGGGGAAGCAGCCTGAAGTGCGCCGCTGGATCGTGCTCGATGTGGAAACCAGCGGCTTAGACCCGTATTCAGATCGCTTGCTTGCAATTGCTGCCGTAGCGCTGGACGTCAGCCCCGACTTTGAGGGCATCTCGATTGTGATTGGCGATAGTTATGAGGCTGTCCTCAAACAAGATTTGCCGAGCAATAAAGATAATATTTTGATTCACCACATTGGTACGCAGGCGCAATCCGAGGGTAGGCCGCCGCTGGAAGTCTTAGAGGAGTTCCGAGCTTGGCTTGGGCAATCGCCTTTATTGGCATTTCATGCTCCATTTGATGAGGGGATGATTAATCGCGCTTATGGAATGTTTGGACTACAGCCCTTGCAAAATGAATGGCTGGATATCGAGCCTCTGGCTAAAATTACTGGGGTAAACCCTAGTCTACGGGCCTTGGATGATTGGTTGGGGCACTTTGGCATCGAGTGTGCAGTCCGCCATCAGGCAGCAGCAGACACTTTTGCCACGGCAGAGTTACTTATGCGCCTCTGGCCCTATTTAAAACGGGAAGCCAGCTCATGGTCTTCATTACGGAGCATTGCCCGTCAGGCAAGCTGGATTCCGCGCTAGCCTAACCTCAAAACCCCTCATTTTTTCACTGTTTTATAGGGGAAAGCCCCGATTTGGTGACCTTGCCATAAGCACCATAATCCTTGTACTTACAAGCCTTCCGAGTTGGAATGTAACTTTTAGGATTATTAGTGCTTTTATTTTTAAATATCGCTCAGTTGATTTTGTACATCGGCGCCTTAGGTCTGATTGGTCAAGGCTTGCTTTATGTTTTAGCTGGCCAAGGTCGTGACACTAATTTGTTCTACCAACTGATTGGCATTGTTAATAAGCCGTGGACACTCATTGCGCGCTTTATTTCCCCAAAGCAAATTATCGATCGTCAGATTCCCTTCGTTGCATTTTGTATTGTTGGCGTTTTTTACATTGCCGTGACCTTAGCGAAGATTGAACACTGCATCACCATCGGGATTGAGATATGCCAGTAAATAAACGCAACCTCGATTGGTATTTGCTGAAGTGGCGCGCTAATGCATTAATCATCATTGGTTTAAAAAATCAAGCGATGGATGTATTTGAGGAAATGAATCGCCAGTTTCCCCACGATGACTATGTACTGACCAGCTTGGCATTCATGAAAACCGAGCATGGCGATAAAGCAGGCGCCATAGCTGATTACAAGCGCTTGACACTCAAGCCCGATGTGTCCGAAGCCATTTGGTACAACCTCGGTTTCTTGCAAGAAGAGATGGGGCAGACTCAGGATGCGGAGCACAGCTTTCGCCAAGCGATTAAGCTCAATGAAAATTTAGACCAAGCCTGGTACGGACTTGGTTTGGTATTAATTCAATTGCAGCGCTTTGATGAGGCCATCAAGGCCCTCAAGAAAAATACGAAGTTGCAGCCCATGAGCCCCTATGCCTGGTACCAGCTGGCCCGGGTGTATGCCGAGCGCAACCAGCCTGAAGAGGCCACCAAAATCATTCTTCACCTCAAAGACTTTGAGCCCAAATTTGCTAAGCAGCTCGAGCGGGAAACCGGTTTGGCTGTTTAGTGGTTTTTAGTAGTGTGTATTAAGTAGTGCATTGGTAGTAGATGTATTTTTTTAACTAAAGGAGAAACTGTTATGCAATTAACAGAATCGCATAAGCAATATTGGTCCAAAAACGTACGGATGACAGGATTTCTGTTAGCCCTATGGTTCATCGTGACCTTTGTTGTGGGCTTTTACGCCCGTGATTTAAATTTTAATTTTTTTGGATGGCCGTTTAGTTTTTGGGTCGGTGCACAAGGCGCTTTAGTGGCTTATGTTCTGATCATTGCCTACTACGCGCACTACATGAATAACCTAGACAAAGAATACGATTGCGCTGAAGTGGAGGAGGACTAATCATGGCTGGAATGACACCTAGTGGTGGAGACGGTAGCGTCTTCGGCGGCAGCTCAAGTAATGCCGACTTCAGAAAAGGCCTAAATAAGATTTATGGCTGGTATACCGGAGGCTTTATTACGTTCGTTATAGTGCTGGGAATTGCTGAGCAAATGGGCCTCAGCCGTGCCATGATCGGTTACGTATTCTTAGGCGCAACGGTTTTACTCTATGCCGGTATCGGTGTGATGAGTCGAACCAATGATGCGGCTGAGTACTATGTAGCGGGTCGCAGAGTGCCAGCGCTCTATAACGGTATGGCGACAGGTGCAGACTGGATGTCTGCTGCGTCGTTTATCGGTATGGCAGGTACTTTGTACTTGACCGGTTACGGCGGCTTGGCCTTCATCATGGGCTGGACAGGCGGTTACTGTTTGGTGGCTTTGTTCTTGGCCCCTTACTTGCGTAAGTTCGGTCAGTTCACGATCCCAGACTTCTTGGGCGCGCGTTATGACGGCAATCTTCCGCGCTTCATCGGGATTTTTGCGGCCATCTTGTGCTCATTTACCTACGTGGTTGCCCAGATTTACGGTGTTGGTCTGATTACAACCCGTTTGGCTGGCGTGCCATTTGAGATCGGCATCTTCTTGGGCTTGTCTGGTATTTTGGTTTGCTCCTTCTTGGGTGGTATGCGTGCGGTTACTTGGACACAAGTTGCGCAGTACATCATCTTGATCATCGCTTACATGATTCCCGTGGTTTGGTTATCGGTAAAGCAAACCGGCGTTCCACTGCCCCAGTTTGTTTATGGCCAACAACTTGAAAAAGTAACGGCCAAAGAAGCTGAGCTGATCAAGGATCCAAAAGAGCTCGAAGTACGTGCGATTTTCAAAGCACGCGCTGACGCGTTTGGTGAGAAATTGAAAGACGTTCCTGCTGCACTGGCTGCCGATAAAGCAGCTGCCGAGCAAAAAGTTGCTGAGTTGAAGGCTGCAAATGCACCTGCACCTGACATCGCTGCAGCTGAAAAAGCATTGGCTGCAGTTCCTAAGGATGCAGAAGCAGCGAAGAAGGCATGGACTGCTGGTAGGGCTGGGGCAACTGCCCGTTCAGCTCCGCTTGCTGGTATGCCACGCCACGCACAGCAGTTTGCGGGTAGTCCAGACGGTGACGAGAAAGCGCGTGCTGCATTTGATACCTCGCGTCGTAACTTCTTAGCTTTGATCTTCTGTTTGATGGTGGGTACAGCGGCATTGCCACACATTCTGATGCGTTTTTACACGACTCCGTCGGTAAAGCAAGCGCGTGAGTCGGTGACATGGTCCTTGTTCTTCATCTTCTTGCTGTATTTCACGGCGCCTGCCTTGGCAGTGTTGGTGAAGTACGAGATCTTTACGGTACTGGTCGGGACGCCATTTGATCAACTGCCGGGCTGGATCGCGCAGTGGACCAAGGTAGATCCATCGTTGTTATCGGTTGTTGACGTAAACAAAGACGGTATTTTCCAGTTAGCTGAAATGACCATTGGTGGTGACATCATCGTTCTGGCAACCCCAGAAATCGGTGGCTTGCCATACGTGATCTCCGGCATGGTGGCAGCGGGTGGTTTGGCTGCTGCGCTGTCGACTGCTGACGGACTCCTGTTGACCATTGCGAACGCACTGTCACATGACCTGTACTACAAAATGATCGACCCCAATGCACCTGCAAGCCGTCGTGTTGCGATTTCCAAAGCATTGTTGTTGGTGGTGGCTTTAGCGGCAGCGTATGTTGCGGCTCAGAAACCAGCCGACATCTTGTTCTTGGTTGGCGCGGCCTTCTCCTTTGCTGCAGCAGCGTTCTTCCCAGCACTTACCCTTGGTATTTTCTGGAAGCGCGCTAACAAAGCGGGTGCTTGCGTTGGTATGGTGCTTGGTTTGGGCGTGACCTTCTATTACATGGTCACAACACAGCCATGGTTACGTGGTGTATTCGGCGTAACCTCACCTGTTGAACTTTGGTATGGTATTCAGCCAATTTCAGCCGGTATCTTTGGCGTGCCCCTCGGTTTTGCCGCGATTATCTTGGTGAGCTTGGTAACCCCAGCCCCACGTAAAGATATTCAAGAGTTGATTGATCACGTACGTTACCCAACGCTGCGTGGCGATACACTCAATACGAATGCAACCTAAGTTGCTCGTTTGATCCCCAAGCAAACTCTTGGGGCTTCATGAACCCGCTCTTCGGAGCGGGTTTTTTATTGCCTAAAATTCGGTAGGAGTAGCGAAGTGCTTTAGACTGCACCCTATGGAAAACCTCAGCTTTTGGATTGGCATCATTGCAACGATTGCATTTGCAGTCACTGGCGTACTAGCGATTGCCGATCGGGGCGTCGATTTGTTTGGCGTCATGGTATTGGGATTAATCACCGCGATTGGTGGCGGTACCCTGCGCGACCTGATTTTAGAAACCCCGGTTTTTTGGGCAAGCCTACCGATTTATTTGTGGGTTGCTTTAGTTGCTAGTGCGATTGCCTTCTACTTGGAAGCCTTTTTTACTCAGCCCCAGATTTACCGCTGGATGCTTTACTTGGATGGATTCGGCGCGGCCTTGTTTGGCATTCAGGGGGCCGATAAGGCCTGGAATATGGACTTCGGTTTACCGCTCGCGCCAGTGATCCTGGGCGTGATTACCGCGATTGGCGGCGGCCTGATTCGCGATATGGTAGCAGGTAGAAAAAACCTCTTGATGTCGCATGAGCTCTATGCCATTCCGGTGTCACTCGGCTGTATTATCTACGTCTTGATTTTGGAATATGCCCCTGCATACACAACGCAAGGTGCAATTGCCTGCATGCTGCTGATCTTTGGCTTTAGAGCCGCCGCCATTCATTGGAACTTACGCGTACCCAAACGCTTTATTACACGGTCACGCTAAGTAGCTATCTCACTATCTCCCATTGTTATTAAGCCACTCAAATGAAACCCCGTCTCTATAGTTTTTGGCGCAGTTCAGCAGCCTTTCGGGTTCGCATCGCACTGAATCTTAAGGGCATCGATTATGAAACCATCGCTACGCACCTGACGAAAAAAGGCGGCAATCAATTGCAGCCCGAGTACGGAGAGAAAAATCCCAATCGCTTGATACCGCTGTACGAAGAGGGCGATGTGCGCATCCACCAATCGCTTGCCATTATCGAGTACCTCGATGAAACCCATCCTGCGCCACCCCTGTTACCAAGAGATCCTGCGGACCGCGCCTGGGTTCGCGCCTTAGCCTTAGATATTGCTGCGGATATTCATCCGATTAATAATTTGCGGGTATTACGCTATCTTGTTCGTCAATTGGAAGTCAGTGAAGAGGCGCGTAGCACATGGTATCGGCACTGGGTTGCTACTGGCCTTGCCGGTCTTGAGGCGCAGATCAGTAGGGATTTGCGATCAGGGCGTTTTTGTTATGGTGACGAAGTGACCTTAGCAGACATCTGTTTGGTACCGCAACTCTTTAATGCGCTGGATGCCAAGATGGATGTTGCACTCTATCCGCGCTTGATGAAAATATTTCAGGAGTGCATGGCACTGCCGGCTTTTATTGATGCTTCGTGGGAAAAACAAATTGATGCAGAAGGGCCGAATCCCGCTTTTTAATCGTGCTATCTAAAGTGTTTGGTTGATCCACCAAATAATCAGCGACAGTGTGAGTAGTGAGCCCACGGTTGTTTGTAAAACCACCCGCGAGATCGCGGAGCCATCGGCTTGGTAATACTGTGCCAGCATAAATGGACCGGTGCCAGTGGGCAGGGCGCTCATGAGTACCGCAGCCTGAACCCAAAATAAGGGTAGGCCGAGAATAGGGCCTGCAACCAACCAAGCCACACCGGGTTGCACGATTAACTTGATGAAGGTTAGGCTCCAGACTCCGCTCACTTTGCCATCGCTCTTTTGCATTAGAAAGAGGCCAATCGAAACCAGGGCGCAGGGGCTGGCTGCTGCGGCCAGGAAGGATAAAAACTGCTGAGCGGGCTCAACCATCTGCAGTCCGCTCGCAGACCATGCTGCTCCCGCAATCGGAGCAACCAATAAGGGATTTTTAACTAATGAGCCCAGAACGATACCAATAATTGCGTACCAGGGCATATGCACTTGTTTACCAAACTCAATAAAGACAATGGCAAGGGCGAAAAGCCCGCAGACCACCACCAAGGTTGCAATCACTGCGGGTGCTAAACCAGCATCGCCGAGCGCCAAGAGGCAAAGCGGAATGCCCATGTACCCCGTGTTGGAGTACGAGCCACTGAGTCCCGTGAAGCTGGCCGCCGCCCAGTCGCGCGTGTGATACCAGCGGTATAGAAGCAGTGCGATGTAGACCGCAAAGCACCCTGCGCTAAACGCAATGATGAAACCCGGTTGCCACAGGGTTTGCCAATCGCTATTGGCGGTGAAGTTAAAGAGTTGCGCCGGTAGTGCCAACCAAACGACAAAGCGATTGATTTCAGTAGAAGCGTTGGGTCCAAGCTTGCCGGTTTTACCCGCAATAAAGCCCGCGAGAATCAGCGCAAAAACCGGGACGACAACACTGAGTACGGGTAGCAAAGTAACTTAGCCGATCTTTTTTAAGCTAGCCCGAAAGCGCGCGGCATTCTCAACATAGTGATCGGCAATACGCTCGATGTTTTGAATGTGTTCTGGGCTGAGTTGTTTGACTGCTTTGGCCGGTGAGCCCAGAATCATCGAGCCATCGGGAAATTCTTTGCCTTCGGTCACGAGGGCGCCGGCACCAACTAAACAGTGTTTGCCAATTTTGGCGCCATTGAGGACGATCGCGCCTATACCAATCAGGCTACCGTCGCCAATAGTGCAGCCATGCAGCATGACTTTGTGGCCAATCGAGACCCGCTTACCAATGAGGAGCGGAAATCCAGGATCGGAATGGAGTACGGAGGCATCTTGCACATTACTCTCATCACCAATGGTGACTTGATCGTTATCACCGCGCACGACGGTCTGTGACCAGACGCTCGCGTTTTTACCTAAGCGGACATGCCCAATGACTTCAGCGCTGTCCGCCACGAAAGCGCCTTCTCCTAATTGGGGCGCAATACCACCCAGTTCATAAATAGCCATACCCCATTATAGAGAGGCTATTTAGACAGGGCGGCGATGCGTTTTACCAGCTCGATTCGCGATCGGGGGTAGAGGAGATTCGGTGAATGCTCAAATCTGCCCCATCGAACTCTTCTTCTTGGGTTAAGCGTAGACCCATCACTAATTTGAGTAGGCCATAAACTACAAAGCCGCCGACCAGCGCAACGCTGGCCCCCAGAAAGCTACCAATTAGCTGCCCCGCAAGGGAAATGCCGCCTAGTCCGCCGAGCGCTGTAGAGCCAAAGATGCCGGCAGCGATGCCGCCCCAAAGCCCGCATAAGCCATGCAATGGCCAGACCCCAAGGACGTCGTCGATCTTCCAGCGGTTTTGCGCAAGGGTGAAGGTGTAGACGAATAAAGCGCCCGCAACTAGGCCAACAATTAAGGAGCCCAAGGGGTGCATCAGGTCCGAGCCAGCACAGACCGCAACTAGGCCAGCTAAGGGGCCGTTATAGGAGAAGCCTGGGTCGTTTTTACCAATCAGCCAGGCAGATAAAGTGCCGCCCACCATCGCCATTAAGGAATTAAGGGCAACGAGGCCGCTGATCTTATCAATGGTTTGCGCGCTCATCACATTAAAACCAAACCAGCCTACCGCCAAAATCCAAGCACCCAGTGCTAAAAATGGAATATTAGAAGGTGGGTGTGCTGAGACGTTCCCGTCTTTGGTGTAGCGACCACGACGCGCACCAAGGAGCAGAATAGCGGGCAGGGCAATCCAACCGCCCATGGCATGGACTACGATGGAGCCCGCAAAATCATGGAACTCTTCGCCCGTCAATTCTTTGATCCAGGCTTGGATGCCGTACTGTTGGTTCCACGTAATGCCTTCAAAGAAGGGATAGATAAAACCGACGAGTAAAAAAGTTGCAATCAGTTGGGGGTTGAATTTGGCACGCTCGGCAATCCCGCCAGAAACAATTGCCGGAATCGCTGCGGCGAAGGTGAGTAAGAAAAAGAATTTAACTAACTCGTAGCCATTTTTCTGAGCCAGGACTTCTGCGCCGGAAAAGAAGTTGATGCCGTAGGCAATGCTGTAGCCAATGAAGAAATAGGCAATGGTGGAGACGGCAAAATCAACTAAGATTTTGACGAGTGCGTTGACTTGGTTTTTCTTACGCACGGTACCCAGCTCTAAAAATGCAAAGCCTGCATGCATGGCGAGCACCATAATGGCACCCATCAAAATAAACAACGTATCACTGCCGGTTTTAAACGAATCCATGGCCCATCCTTTTAATTGATGCGTCATTATGGGGAATCAGGGAGGGCGTGGCCGGTATATTTGCACCAAATAAGTGCAAAAATAAGGCCCTCTGTCGCTTTACGCGCAGAGGCCTAGATAAAAAAGGGATTACTTAGGGTGATCAGGGGCTAAACAATTAAAACCCAGCAGCAATGCCATCACGACGATGATCACTGCCCGCAATATAGCCGCTAGATGCATTCTCGCCAATCAGGGCAATGGCCTGAGCGCTTCCAAAATCAAGGCTGTCAAATGGCATTACCGTGACGTCGTGACCGAGTTGGCGTAGGCCATCAACCACTTCAGACGGCATAGAAGACTCTACGGTGAGTTTTCCTAAGTCATCAATGCGCCAGCGTGGCGAATCGGAGCACGCTTGGGGATTGAGCTGATCGTCGACAAAATGCATGAGCATTTGTAAGTGACCTTGGGGCTGCATGTTTCCACCCATCACACCAAATGCCATGACCGGCGCATTGCCTTTGCTTAAAAAAGCGGGAATGATGGTATGAAATGGCCGCTTGCCTGGGGCGACCTGATTGGGATGCCCTGGTACGAGACTAAAGCTCATGCCACGGTTGTGCAGCGCGATACCACCCGGCGCCACCACGCCCGAACCAAATCCTTTGAAGTTGGATTGGATGTAGGAGACCATCATTCCGGAATCATCCGCGGCGCACAAATACACCGTACCACCCGAATGCGGATCACCGCTGGCGTATTGCCCGGCTTTGTTGTGGTCAATTAATGCGGCGCGGCGAGCAAGGTATTTTTGATCTAACAGCGCGCGCGGATCCAAATGCATCGAGCCCGCATCAGCAACATGCGCATAGGCATCCGCAAAGGCAAGACGCATGGACTCGACTTGGAGGTGGATGCGCTGCGCAGAATAACGCGGATACTGCGTTGCATTTAATGCATCCAAGATTCCTAATGCCATTTGGGCAATGATGCCAGTGCCGTTGGGCGGAATCTCAGAAAGGGTATAGCCCTTGTATTTGAAATCAAGTGGCTCAACCCAATTCGCTTTATGGGAATGAAAGTCGGCTAGAGAAAAAGACCCGCCCGTCTTGGTTGAAAAATCAACAATAGACTGCGCAATCGCACCTTGATAAAACGATTCGCCGGTGCTGTCAGCAATACTGCGTAAGGTTTTGGCTTGCTCTGGAAAGCGCCAGATTTCGCCGGCAAGTGGAGCTCGACCATTAAGCGTAAAGGACTCTAAAAATCCCGGTTGACCTTGCAGAATAGGAATGGCCTCGCGCCACTGCCTCGCAATCACGGGCGAAACGGGAAAGCCGTTCTCGGCATACGCAATAGCGCGTTTAAATAATGACGCGAAGGGTAATTTCCCAAACTTTTTAGAAAGCGCCACCCAGCCCGATACCATGCCAGGAACAGTGACCGTATCCCAGCCAATCAATGGCATTGCAGACTTTCCTGCAAAAAAGTCAGGTGTCCATGCGGCCGGCGCTCGGCCCGATGCATTTAAGCCGTGTAATTTTTTACCGTCCCAGATCAGCGCAAACCCATCGCCACCAAGCCCATTCATGGTGGGCTCAACCACAGTTAATGTCATTGCAGTAGCCAGGGCAGCATCTACTGCATTGCCGCCTTGTTGCAGTGCCTCTAAACCAGCTTGAGTCGCTAAAGGCTGCGAGCTAGCAACGGCATTGCGGGCTAAGACAGGGGTTCTTCCACGGCCGTAAGGATGCGAGATATCCATCATGCATTAATCGATTTTGATATTGGCTGCATTGACGATCTTGCTCCACTTGTCATGCTCTGCATTGGTAATCTCAGCCAGCTTACCGGCATTTTCAAACTGAAGAAGAATGCCCTGATTGGCAACACGTTGCTTTAAATCGGGGTTGGTAATAATCCGGCGTAATTCACTTTCCAATCGATTAATGATCTTGGGTGAAGTTCCTTTAGGGACGTAAATCGCGAAAAAGTTCTCGACATCAAACTTCATCAGTCCAGCCTGCGCCATGGTTGGAACCGTTGGCATTAGTGGTGAGCGTTCACTCGATGCAATGCCAAGCGGTCTTAACTTTCCACTATTGATATGGGGTAGAGATGCGGTGACACTATCGAACATCATTAATGTATTGCCCGCGATCAGATCAGGCAAAGCAAAGCTACTGCCTTTATAGGGAACATGAACTCCAGTCGCCCCAATGCGTTGCATGTAGATTTGTGATTCAAGATGGGATAAGGTGCCATTTCCTTGGGAGGCATAACTAAAATTGCCATTGCGCGATTTAATAAATGCCGTTAGCTCTGCAATATTCTTAGCGGGTACCGTTGGGTTAACAACGAGTACGTGCGGCACAGCACCTACTAAGGCTACTGGAGCAAAGCTCGTTCTTAAGTCTGCGGGTGGATTTTTGTACAAGGCCTGGGATATTGCCTGATTGGTTAAAGCACTAAAGTGAATGGTGTAGCCATCCGGCGCTGCACTGGCAGCAGCTCCAAGTCCAATCATGCCGCCTGCACCAGGCTTATTTTCAATAACGAAGGCTTGGCCCAGGGCCTCGCCGAGCGGAACCATGATCGCCCTTGCAAACACATCCGTTGAGCCGCCCGCAGGGAAAGATATAACCACTTTAATTGGCTTTTTTGGCCAATCACTGTCTGGGTTTGCTTGAGCGAAGCCGATGCAAAAACTGAGCAAGCCGATCGATGCAATCGTGCGTAATGAGAAAATTTTACTGAGGTTCATGATTTCGTCTTTCAGGAAAGTAGGATTGAAATGGCAGACTAATTAGTTAAATGACTTTTGAATGACGCGGGAAAAGGTTTCAACCAAGGATTGGACTTCTTCAGCGGTCGCAACAAAGGGAGGGCCCATGGCGATGGTATCGCCAGTAATGCGTACCAAAATACCGTGCTCAATACAGCTCTCCAAAACCTGCATGCCGCGTAAGCCAGGCTTACCCGCAATCGGCTCAAGATCAAATGCAGCCGAGACACCACAATTCCGAATATCCATAATCCCAGGCATGCCCTTAAGCGAGTGAACCGCATCGCCCAAGACTTGCTCTAGAACTTTCGTGCGCGCCAAAATGTCATCATCTTCAAAGATATCCAAACATGCGTGGGCTGCCGCAGTAGCAAGTGGGTGTCCTGAGTAGGTAAAGCCATGAAAAAACTCGATTAACTGCTCTTGGCCGCCACTGCCGGTGATGGTCTCGTAAATATCGTTGTGCGCAATAATGCCGCCCATCGGAATGACACCATTGGTGATGGCTTTAGCGAATGTAATCATGTCGGGCTTAACCCCAAATCGATCTGCTCCAAAGTTGGCTGCTAGGCGACCAAAGCCAGTGATGACCTCATCAAAAATGAGCAGGATGCCGTGCTTTGTGCAAATTTCACGAATTTTTTCCAGGTAACCGACCGGCGGAACAATGACACCGGTCGATCCTTGCACCGGTTCCAAAATGACAGCAGCAATATTGCTGGCATCATGCAATAACACCAATCGCTCCAGATCATCGGCTAGGTGAGCGCCCCAGGTAGGCTGCCCTCTTGAAAATGCCATTTGCGATAGGTTTAAGGTATGCGGTAAGTGATCGACTCCGGGCATCATCATCGGGCTAAACATTTTTCGATTCGTTGGGATGCCCCCAACTGAAATTCCACCAACGCAGCCTCCGTGATAGGCTCGCTCGCGACCAATCATCCGAGTGCGACTCGACTCACCTCTGGCGCGATGGTAAGCGATTGCCATTTTGAGTGCAGTATCTACCGCTTCCGAGCCCGAGTTCACAAAGAACACTTTTCCTAAATCAGCGGGAGCATATTGCGTAATGCGATTAGCCAATCGAAAGGTTTCTTTACTGGCCATTTGAAATGCCGGAACGTAATCCATCGTCTGGTATTGCTTCTGAATAGCCTCGATGATGCGGGGGTCGCCATGACCCAGTGGCGAGGTCCAAAGACCAGATGCACCATCAAACAATTTACGCCCATGATCATCGGTGTAATAAACGCCTTTGGCGCTCGCCATCACCTTCGGATTCTTTCTAAAGTAACGATTCGGGGTGTAGGGCATCCAATATGCCTGCATGTCATCTTGGCAGTGCTTTGTATTGATTTTGCTAAATTGAGAGGTTTCGATTTTCATACCAGGCTTTGAGTAAATGAATGGGTTGGCAGCGATTGGGCAGTAAGTTACAAGATCGGATTTTTGGGAATAACCGTCGCGCCGAATGACCGACTTGAATATGCTTTGCGTTAAACCTTACGTTATCAATTTTTACAAAAGTAGAAGATTAAACACCCCGACTTTCATAAATTACATCTTACACCGCTTGCATTGTAGATTTTGAGGGAGAAGCGATTTGGATATGGTGAGGGCACTTACTGTGGTTGATTTCCTTCTAAGATCAAAATCACTACCGAACAGGCTTTATTGGTGAATTAAATGGCGCTTATGGTTTTTAATTGCATGGCAGCATTTGCACATGGTTTATCATCGAAAGAAGATAACTCTAGGGAAAACCCGATGAAAAAGCCACTTCTCGCCATCAGCATGGTGTTTGCATTCTCAGGCGCCGCTCAGGCCCAAGAAAAAATTCCGGTGCTCAGCACCCAAGAGTTGGTTACTGTGTGCAAAACACCCGCGAGCCCAGAGTCGCGTAGTTTTTGCGTTGGCTATGTCACGGCAATTTATGACACCTACTTGGCCACCCGCAATCCAAAAATGGCTCAATCGAATATTTGCATTAAGCAGCCTGCACCAAAGCGTGACGAGGTTATTTCGGGATACATGCAATGGGTTCAAGATAATCCGCCGGCAGCCAGTGCCCCTGCCTCGGGTACCTTTTTGCGCTTCTTGACTGTTCGCTTTCCGTGCGCACGTTAATCCACTCAATGCATGTTTGAAGGAGTTCTATCCATGAAAAAAATAATCGCCATTACCTCAGTCGTATTTTTAGCTGCAGGGTGCTCGAATATGAGCAACACAGAGCAACGCACCCTCTCGGGCGCTTCGATTGGTGCTGCGGCGGGTGCGGTAGGCACTGCGATTTTCCACGGCAATCCCATTTGGGGCGCGGTTGGCGGCGCAGCAGTGGGCGCTGCATCGGGTTACGTTTACGATGCCTACGAAAAAGAAAAGCAATCGCAATACAACCAAGGCTATAAGGCCGGCAAATCATCTAGCTCGGGATCGAGCTCCAGCTCAGGATCCTCAAGCACCTCCAAGTAAAGTGAGCTGCCGGGCGGTATTAAGCCCGGCTTGCGTTACTGCACAAGTTGGGTTTCGATTGCAATCGTACCGATAAGGGCTTTGTGTACCGGGCACTTATCGGCAATATCCATCAGGCGCGCCGCTTGCTCCGCATCTAAATTACCAACGAGGGAAATTGTGCGCGTAAAGCGTTCGACCTCATCGGTGCGGTTAATATCGACCGTCACAATCGCGTTCTCAAGCCCCCAGCTTTTTCGGCCAGCATACATTTTGAGGGTCATGCTGGTGCAACTGGCGAGGGCTGCAGCAAGGTACTCGTGGGGCGACGGACCGATGTCAGCACCTCCTTTTGAGGAGTCAAGGTCAGACACGAGTTGATGCGTTCCAACGGTAATATTTTGAGCGTATGCGCCGCTGCCAAATTGCGTTTCTACTTTTCTCATGGTGTTCTTAGCCCAGTAACATTTTATTCATGCGTTTTACAAAACTGGCGGGATCGCTTAAGTGGCCCCCTTCCGCAAGCAAGGCTTGATCAAATAGCAAATTAGCCCATTCGTCAAATGTAGCGTCATCGTACTTGAGTTTTAAAACCAAAGGATGTTCGGGGTTGATTTCTAAAATGGGTTTAGTGCTCGGCGCTTCTTGCCCGGCTGCTTTGAGCATGCGCAAGAGATTGCCCGAGAGTTCGTTTTCATCGGCAACCAAGCAGGCCGGTGAATCGGTTAAGCGAAAGGTCACGCGTACGTCTTTTGCTTTTTCGCTCAAAGCTGTTTTCATCTTCTCCAGCAAGTCTTTGAATTCTTTCTCAGTGGACTCTTGCTCTTTCTTTTCGGCTTCGTCGGCGAGCTGACCTAAATCGAGTCCACCCTTGGCAACCGAGGTCAGTTTCTTCCCTTTAAACTCCGGCATAAAGGACAGCATCCACTCATCCACCCGGTCCGAGAGTAACAAGACTTCGACGCCTTTTTTGCGGAAGATCTCCAAGTGCGGGCTATTTTTGGCGGCATTGAATGTTTCGCCAGTAACGTAAAAAATCGCGTCTTGGCCTTCTTTCATGCGACCAATGTAATCCGACAGTGACGTTGTTTGCTCGGCAGTATCGCTGTGGGTGCTGGCAAAGCGCAAGAGCTTAGCTAAGCGCTCTTGATTGCTTTGATCCTCGCCAATGCCTTCCTTGAGCACCTGGCCAAATTCAGTCCAGAAAGTACGGTACTTTTCCAGCTTAGCAGCATCTTCGCTGTTCGCTAATTCTTCCAGCATGCTGATTACCCGCTTGGTTGAACTCTCGCGAATAACTTTAACGTCGCGTGATTCTTGCAGAATTTCACGGGAGACATTGAGTGGCAAGTCGGTTGAGTCAATCACGCCCGTCACAAAACGCAGGTAGGTTGGCATCAGCTGTTCAGCGTCATCCATGATGAACACCCGTTTGACGTAGAGCTGGATGCCACCCCGCTTATTGCGGTCCCATAAAAGGGTGCATGTGCTGGTACGTAGAGCAGCTGGGTAAATTCGCTACGGCCCTCCACGCGGTTATGGGAGTAGCACAAAGGACCCTCATAGTCGTGCGAGAGGTGTTTATAAAACTCAGTATATTGCTCTTCGCTGACTTCGGATTTAGAGCGAGACCATAAAGCGCTTGCTTGGTTGATGACCTCAAACTCATCTTTCAGTACCTGCTCTTTTTTCTCCTCATCCCATTCTTCCTTGCGCATCTGAATTGGCAAGGAGATGTGATCGGAGTATTTACGAATGATGGACTTGAGTTTGTAGGGCGATAGGAAGTCATCTTCGCCTTCGCGCAGGTGCAAGATGATGGAGGTGCCACGCTCAGGCCGGTTAATGGACTCGACGGTGAATTCGCCAGAGCCATCGGACTCCCAACGAATACCATCGCTAGCCGGTAGACCGGCTCTGCGGGTTTCAACGGTAATGCGGTCGGCGACGATAAAGGCCGAATAAAATCCAACGCCAAATTGACCAATCAGTGCCGCGTCTTTTTGCTCGTCACCCGAGAGTTTGGAGAAAAATTCTTTGGTACCCGATTTGGCGATTGTGCCTAAATTGCTGATGACCTCATCGCGGCTCATGCCAATGCCATTGTCAGAAATGGTGAGAGTGCGCGCCGCCTTATCGAATTCAATCTGAATTGCTAAGTCGGGATTGGATTCATGCCAATCGGGGTGAGTCATAGCTTCAAAGCGCAATTTATCCGCTGCATCGGATGCATTGGAGATGAGTTCACGCAAGAAAATTTCCTTGTTGGAATACAAGGAATGAATCATGAGTTGCAGTAATTGTTTTACTTCGGCTTGAAAGCCTAAGGTTTCTTTTGTGGCAGTAGTCATTGCGAATACCCTTTTTCGAACTAGGGAAGATTAAATGGACACGCTAAGATAAGGGGGCATTGTAGGAAATTTCAAGGGGGGCTTGCCCATACGAAAACAGCCCAAGCGGATGGGCTGTTTAAGTAGGCAGGTTGATTATTAAGCCTGCTGGGACTTGCTTGGCTTTTGGGCAATGGGGAGTTCGGCTTTTTTCCAGGCCGTAAAGCCGCCCGCTACATGGCACACGTTCGGAACGCCCATGCGCACCAGAATTTCAGCTGCCAGGGCAGAGCGCCATGCCGATCCGCAATACAACACTAAGCGCTTGCCAGAGCCCAGCTCGGGCTTGTAATAAGGGCTATCCGGATCAACCCAAAATTCCAGCATGCCGCGTGGTGCATGAAATGCATTGGGAATCATGCCTTCACGCTCGAGTTCGCGCACATCGCGTATATCCACAAAGAGTGTGTCGGGATCATCCAGCAGTGCCATAGCTTCTGCTTGATTGAGAGTGTCGATTTTGCTCATCGCATCAGCGATTAAGTCTTTGTAGCCTAGTTTGAGTGCCATTGAATACGTTCTCCTACATTTAGGTGGGGCTTCATGCCGTAATGTTGATAGGGTATTGTAAGCAGAATCAGTAAAACTTCGATATGCTTAAACGATGATCCCATTGAATACGATGCCGGTATTGCCACGGTTCCAGAATCTCCTCTGCGGGATCCTGGTTTTGCTGGTCTTGCTGATTGCGAGTGGCCCGGCACATGCCAAAGAATCGCTCGATCCTTATGTTAAGGGCTTGCAATTGCAGGGCCAGGGCCGTATGACATTTTGGGGGTTTGATGTCTACGACGCACGTCTTTACGTCGGCGATCAGCGTGGTCAAAGCGGCTTTGCGTTAGACCTCAATTACTTGCGTTCGCTCAAGGGTGCCGATATTACGAAAAGTACGATCGGCGAAATGCAGCGCCTCGGTGTCAGCGAAGCGAATCGTAATGCGTGGGAAAAAAAACTAGATGGGATTTTTCCGAATGTGGTTTCGGGTAGTTCGCTGACCGCGATTCATATTCCCGGGCGCGGCACGGTCTTTTTACACAACGGTAAACCCGCAGGCGAAATTGCAGGCGATGATTTTGCTAAGGCATTTTTTTCCATCTGGCTTGATCCCAAAACTGCTGCCCCTAAGCTGAGAACCGCTTTGATTGGCCAAGCATGCCCCCCTTTAATTGTTGCCCCAACGTGTGAGCCCTCCCGATGAAATCCTTATTCCGTTCCGCTTTACTCTGCTTTGCCACACTGCTGCTCTTAGGCGGCTGCTCTTCCCCTCAGGTATCGATGTACGCCAAAGAGAAGCCCACACTCGATCTCACCAGCTATTTCAATGGCACGATTGACGCCTATGGCATCTTTACTAATCGCAGCAATGAGGTGGTGAAGCGCTTTAAGGTGGTTATGAAAGCGAGCTGGGTAGTGAAAGACGGTAAGCGCGTTGGTACTCTAGACGAAGACTTTTTCTACTCCGATGGGACCACCCAAAAACGCATTTGGACTTTGACGGAAACGGCGCCGGGCGTATTTACCGGAACTGCAGACGATGTGGTTGGTTCAGCTACGGGCCTGATGGCAGGTAATGCATTGAACTGGAAATACACCTTGGCCTTGCCAGTGGACGGCACGGTTTATAACGTGCAATTTGATGACTGGATGTACTTGATGGACGACAAGGTCATGATCAATCGCGCGCAAATGAGCAAGTTTGGCATTTACTTGGGTGAAGTTACCTTGGCCTTTTATAAGCGCTAAGCTGAACTGTTGAGTAGCACTGTGCGTAAATTGATCAACTTTGTTTTATTCCAACTTGGCTGGTTTGCTTGCATTTTGGGCGCGGCGTATGGCTATGTGAGCTGGGCAGTCCTTTTTTGCCTGGCAGTGGCCGCCCTTCATCTCTGGCAATCCAGTGAGCCCATGCAGGAGGGCGTGTTACTGCTCAAAATCTTGGTTTTAGGCATTGCGGCCGATACCCTACTATTGCAAACCGGTAGCCTAATTTTTGAGTCAAAAGGACTCTTACCGGCTTTATCGCCCATTTGGATGTGGTCTTTGTGGGTCATTCTGGGATGCACCCTCAATGAGTCGATGTCCTGGTTAAAGGGGCGTTTTGTCTTGGCGGCGGTCTTGGGCGCCATTACGGGTCCCTTGTCCTACTTCGCTGGGGTTAAATTGGGCGCCGCACAATGGGGTGATGAAACGCAAGCTCTTGTTTTACTTGGAATAATTTGGGCTATTGCCATGCCATTGCTATTTTGGTGGGCAGGAAAAGTGCCCGCAAACAGACCGCCTTTATCTGCCCAGTAGGTAAAAAAGCAAGCCGAAATAAACAGCGCTTGCAATAAGTACTGTTTTTATATACAGTAGATCCCAGATTGATACAGGCAGCACAACAGCAGAAAAAAGAGGCGGGTTGTACCCCCAATTTACGGCAAAAGACAAAAAGGCGGAGAGCAAAAGATGGCAATGGACGATAAGAAAAAATCAGCATCATCGGAATTTGATGGCATGAGCGGCGATAAGCAAAAAGCCTTATCCGCGGCATTGGCACAAATTGAAAAGCAGTTCGGCAAGGGCTCCATCATGCGCCTGGGCGATGCTGAAATTAACCAAGATATTCAGGTGGTTTCAAGCGGCTCTTTAGGGCTTGATATTGCCCTTGGAGTTGGCGGTCTTGCACGGGGTCGGGTGATTGAAATTTACGGCCCCGAGTCGTCTGGAAAAACCACCTTGACATTGCATGCGATTGCCGAAATGCAAAAGATTGGCGGCACCTGTGCGTTTATCGACGCAGAGCATGCGCTCGATGTGCAATACGCCTCGCGCCTCGGTGTGGATGTGAACAACTTACTGATTTCTCAGCCAGATACTGGCGAGCAGGCACTCGAAATTGCAGACGCCTTAGTGCGTTCGGGCTCGATCGACTTAATCGTCATTGACTCGGTAGCAGCTTTGGTTCCCCGCGCCGAAATTGAGGGCGATATGGGTGATTCATTGCCTGGCTTGCAAGCGCGTTTGATGAGTCAAGCCTTGCGTAAATTAACCGGCACAATTAAGCGCACCAATTCCATGGTGATCTTTATTAACCAGATTCGCATGAAGATTGGTGTGATGTTTGGTTCCCCCGAAACAACTACAGGTGGTAATGCATTGAAATTCTATGCCACCATGCGTTTAGACATTCGCCGTATTGGTAGCATCAAAAAAGGCGATGAGGTGGTTGGCAATGAAACCCGCGTTAAGGTCGTTAAGAACAAGGTTTCTCCGCCATTCCGCGAAGCTATTTTTGACATCATGTACGGCGCAGGAATTTCACGTGAGGGTGAAATAATCGATATGGGCGTTGAAGCCGATATCGTTGAGAAGTCCGGTTCTTGGTATAGCTATAACGGTGACCGCATTGGTCAAGGCAAAGATAATGTTCGTGATTTTCTGAAGGAAAATCCTGAAATTGCGAAAGACATCGAAGCCAAGATTCGTGCCAAGCTGGGCGTTAAAGCAGGTGTTGCAATCACCAATGCAATAGATGATACGGAGATTGAATCGGCTGATGCCTGATTCAGTAAGCTCTAAAAAACAAAGCCCGAGTCTAAAAGCTCGGGCTTTGCGCCTTTTATCGCAGCGCGAGCACAGCCGTGCCGAATTAGCAAAAAAGCTGAGCGATTACCTAAGGCTTCAAGCCAAGGCAGACCGGGCGCGCAATGCGCGGGATCAGGATCAAGCGCAGAGCCAAGCAGATACTCCAGTACTATCGCCTGAAATACAAATTGCTGCCGTACTGGATGACTTTGAGAAGCGGGGTTGGTTGTCCGATGCTCGCTTTGCGGAGGCCTTGGTACGACGGCGCAGTGAGCGCTATGGGGTGCGCAAAATAAAGGACGAATTGCAGCGGGCCGGCGTCACAAGCGATGCTTCAGCAGCGCTGCTGGATGGACTCAAACATACTGAATTTGAGCGAGCAAAAGAGCTCTTTGAACGGAAATTCGACGGGATTGCCCAGGACCAGAAAATGCGGGCTAGGCAATACCGTTTTTTGGTCTCAAAAGGCTTTAACCCCGAAATCGTCGCTAAGGTCATTGGTGGGCGTCAAAAAGGGGCTGAATAGCGCCAAAAATGGCAAATGACGCACTGCAAAATGATAGACTTACACTCGTTTGCCAATAACCTAATTTTTTTAAGTTGACCGCGGTCAAATCAGCGAAATGTAGGTAAAAGGCAAAATAGGTCCTAATTAACCATTGGCTGCACCCACAGACAGTTTCCGGAGTAACGATGAAAATTCACGAGTATCAGGGCAAGGCGCTGCTGCGCCAATTTAATGTGCCAGTTCCGAACGGCATTCCGGCGCATAGCGTGGAAGAAGCAATGGAGGCCGCCAAGAAACTAGGCGGACCGGTGTGGGTGGTGAAGGCGCAGATTCATGCGGGTGGTCGCGGCAAGGGCGGCGGCGTGAAATTAGCCAAGAGCATGGATGAAGTTAAAAAATACGCCAGCGAAATTATGGGCATGCAACTCAAAACCCATCAAACCGGCCCAGAAGGACAAAAAGTCCGCCGACTCCTCATCGAAGATGGCGCTGACATTAAAAAAGAGTATTACTTCAGTATCGTCACCGATCGTGGCTCACAGAAAAATGTCATCATGGCCTCCAGTGAAGGTGGTATGGACATTGAGGAAGTGGCAGAACACTCCCCCGAAAAAATTATCAAGGTATTTGTGGATCCATTAATTGGATTGACTGATGCCCAGTGCGACACCATTGCCCATGGCATTGGCGTACCAGAAGCATCCGTTGCTAAAGCGCGCGAGGTCTTTAAGAACTTATACAAGACCTATTGGGAAACCGATGCTTCTTTAGTGGAAATCAATCCACTGATTTTGGAAGGCAATGGCAACATCAAGGCCTTAGATGCCAAGTTCAACTTTGATCCCAATGCCTTATTCCGCCATCCTGAAATTGTGGCGTATCGCGATGAAGATGAAGAAGATCCCGCTGAAATCGAAGCGTCCAAGTTTGATTTGGCCTACATCTCACTGGACGGCAACATTGGTTGCCTCGTGAATGGTGCGGGACTTGCCATGGCCACCATGGATACGATTAAGCTCTTTGGTGGACAGCCAGCCAACTTCCTCGACGTAGGCGGCGGCGCAACTGCAGAAAAAGTAACCGAAGCATTTAAGATCATGCTCAAAAACAAGAGCGTGGAAGCCATTTTGGTCAACATCTTCGGCGGCATTATGCGCTGCGATGTGATCGCTACTGGTGTGGTGACTGCCTGTAAGGCAGTGAATTTATCTGTGCCACTGGTTGTGCGCATGAAGGGTACCAACGAAGATTTAGGCAAAAAGATTTTGGCTGAATCCGGCTTACCCATCATCAGTGCCGACTCCATGGCGGAAGCGGCAACCAAAGTAGTTGCTGCGGCTAAAAAACAGAAATAATCAAGGAAATCACCATGTCAATTTTGATTAACAAAAATACAAAAGTAATTACGCAGGGCATTACCGGTAAGACCGGGCAGTTTCATACTGAGAAATGCCAAGAGTACGCAAACGGAAAAAATTGTTTCGTCGCGGGCGTTAATCCTAAAAAAGCCGGCGAGTCGATTTTTAATATTCCGATTTACGGAACGGTAAAAGAAGCTGCCCAGCAAACCGGCGCAACTACATCCGTTATCTATGTCCCTCCTCCTGGTGCTGCCGCTGCGATCTGGGAAGCGGTCGAGGCCGATTTGGATTTTGTGATCTGCATTACGGAAGGCATTCCCGTGCGCGATATGCTGGAAGTACGTAATAAGATGGCGCAAAAAGAAGCCAAAGGCGGTAAGAAAACCTTGCTGCTCGGCCCGAATTGCCCCGGCATCATCACCCCCGACGAAATCAAGATCGGCATCATGCCAGGCCACATTCACAAGAAGGGCCGCATTGGTGTTGTCAGCCGTTCGGGTACCTTGACCTACGAGGCTGTTGGTCAATTGAGCGCCATTGGTTTAGGTCAATCAACTGCGGTCGGCATTGGTGGTGACCCAATCAATGGCCTGAAGCACATCGATATCATGCGCTTGTTCAATGACGATCCTGAAACCGATGCCGTGATCATGATTGGTGAGATCGGCGGACCAGACGAGGCAGAAGCAGCCCTCTGGTGCAAAGACAATATGAAAAAACCCATCGTCGGCTTTATTGCAGGCGTAACGGCGCCTCCTGGTAAGCGCATGGGCCATGCTGGCGCGTTGATTTCGGGTGGTGCGGATACCGCGGATGCCAAATTAGCAGTAATGGAAGAATGCGGATTTAAGGTCACGCGCAATCCATCCGAGATGGCTAGCCTGTTAAAGGCCATGATTTAGTTGTAGATAGTTGTTTTACCCGTAGTAGTTGTTCAACACATAATAATTATTAGAGGATGACATGGAATTTCTTGCAATGTTAGATTGGTCTGTCGTTTTGCAGATCATTTTGATTGATGTTTTGCTGGGCGGTGACAATGCGGTGGTGATTGCATTGGCCTGCCGTAACTTACACCCCAACCAGCGACGCGCTGGTATTTTGTGGGGCACAGCAGGCGCGATTGCTTTGCGTATTGTCTTAACAATATTCGCGGTGACACTCTTGCAAATTCCGTATCTGAAAGTAGTTGGTGCTTTACTGCTACTCTGGATAGGTTACAAGCTGTTGGCAGATGCCGGCGGTCATGACGAAAATGACTTAGAGGCACCAGATAAGTTGTTTGCTGCGGTGAAAACTATCATCATTGCTGATTTGGTCATGAGTCTCGATAACGTCTTGGCGATTGCAGGTGCCGCAGGACAAGTTGACGATCAGGCCCATCAGTTTGGTTACATCGTCTTAGGCTTAATCGTTTCAGTACCTATCATTATTGCTGGTAGCCGCCTCGTGTTGTTCCTGATCGATCGTTTCCCTATCATTGTGACGGCAGGCGCTGGATTGCTCGGCTGGATTGCGGGCGGTATGCTGTTGACAGACCCAGGCATGATCAAACACTTCGGTGAGGGTATTCAAGGCTACGGCTTAATTGCTGGCATTATTGGTGCGCTTGGCGTGATGATTGTTGGTGAGCTTGCTAAGCGTAGAGCTGAGAAGGAGCATTAAGAAGCGATAAAGTCGTACACTAAAATCAGAGCAATCTGATACGGCCAGTCCCCTAGTCAGTGGGCTCTTTGTTAGATCATCGAGCTCCATTCACTAGGGGATTTTTATTGATATGACACTACAAAACGAGAACGCCATTCGCAATACAGAAAAAAACGGTTTTACCCTAATCGAGGTCATGGTAGTTGTTGCCATTATCGGAATTTTGGTTGCCGTCGCAGTTCCGCAATACCAAGACTACATTGCGCGCAGTCGGGTGATTGAGGGTATGAACTTGTCTTCCAGCGCCAAGCTGGCGGTAACTGAAGCATTTGCTAGTCGAGGCGTAGCGCCGATGAATGATGCAACCCAAGGGGCTTTTAGTTTTGCGCCAACCCGCAGCGTCAAGGACATTGAGATTTTGCAGTCCGGTGCAATTGCGATTGATTTTCAGGGGACGGTTGCGCGAGAAGGAAGTAATAGTTTGGTGCTGATTCCAACCAACTATCCGGATGCTGCGATGCCGGCACCGCTCGACCTATCTAAGCCCGAAGGCGCAACGTGGTCAGGCGGCTGGTCTTGCCGCTCGGCGATGAGCAATCTACCTCAACCCTTATTGCCATCGGAATGCCGTACGTCGAAGTAATTTAGTTTGGACTGGCGGCTTATTCCAAAAAAGGATTAGCCGCCACTAATCAATACGAACAATTCAATACTCACCATTTTTAATTACTTGCGTCGTTTCTTCCACGAATAATCGATTCCGTCGGGGCACTTGCCGTTGGCAACCCCAGTAGCACCAAATACACCAACTACTTCCTTGCCATCAAACTGAATAGTGACAAACTCACCTAATTCTTTGGCAAAGGCCATGGCTTCGTCTAAGGAATTGAATTGGTGTGTTGCTAAATTGTGCTTAACTAAAACCAATGGGGACTTTTGCTGAAGTTAGAGGCCTTATGCGGCAGCTTATTTCTCTGCAGTCCACGTACCACTCTTCCCGCCACTCTTTTCTAGGAGCTTCACATTCCCCATCACCATGCCCCTATCAACAGCTTTGCACATATCGTAGATTGTGAGTAGGGCTAATTGGACTGCGGTGAGAGCTTCCATTTCAACGCCGGTAGGGCCAGTGGTTTCTGCTTGGACTTGGCAGCGAATGCTGTTGGTTTTGCGATCAAGCTCAAATTGCACGCTGACGTGGCTGAGGGCTAATGGATGGCATAGCGGAATGAGATCCGAGGTCTTCTTGGACGCCTGAATACCGGCAATGCGGGCGATGCCTAAAACATCCCCTTTTTTGTGGTTACCTGCTTCCACCATGTCAAAGGTAGCTGGCAACATCGAAATATTGCCAGTAGCAATGGCTATGCGGTGGGTATTGGGCTTATCGCCAACATTGACCATGTGGGCTTGGCCTGAGGAATCAAAATGAGTCAGTGGGTTCATGAAATAGGTTTTACCATAGAGGGATGGGGATCGTAAAATCAGCCTATTTTAAGTGGATGCAAAAACCGGTGCTATTGGGCGTTGGGCGTAAATGCTTGGCCCTGCAATTGATTTTTGCCATGGGCTTTGCGGGCGCCCAAACGCCCTTGCCGACGGCGCCAGCCTCTGAGGTGGTGGTTGAAGGCAATTCCGCGGCACTGCAAAATTTGGGCCGAGCGGTTCAGTCACAAGAGGCTCAATCCCCTTTTCTGCCCAATAAAAATACAGTACGTACGCAGCCTAATTTAGTCCTGCCCGATATGGGGGATCCGGGTGGCGATGCTTTAAGTCCAGTGGATGAGCGCCGCATTGGTGAGCGCATCATGCGAGAAATCCGCGCTGATCCAGATTACTCCAATGATTTGCCAATCTATGATTTTCTGAATCAAATGGATCGCCGCTTATTGCAGGCAGCAAAACGCTTGCAGTTGGGTGGGGCTAACGCCTTAGGCAGCGCCCAATACAACTTTGAAGTTTTTGCGGTTAAAGAGCCGAGCATCAATGCATTTGCTTTGCCTGGCGGATTTATTGGATTTCATACGGGGCTCTTGATTGCGGCTGAAACGGAGTCCGAGGTTGCCTCCGTGATGGGCCACGAAATCGGCCACGTATTGCAACGGCATATTGCGCGCTCGATGGACAAGCAGGCCATGAACACCATGATTGCCATCGCTGGCATGGTGCTGGGCGCTTTGGCTGCCTCCAGTAACCCATCCGCAGCAGTGGGTTTAATGCGCGGCGGTCAGGCTCTATCGGTTCAGAATCAATTGGCCTACTCTCGGGATGCGGAGCGTGAAGCCGATCGCATTGGCTTTTTAATTTTGGAAGGCAGTGGTTATGACGTCAACGGCATGCCTGCTTTTTTTCAGCGCTTACAAAAAGCCAGCAGCATTATGGACAGTGGCGTGCCGGCTTATGTTCGAACCCATCCCCTCACCATCGATCGCATCGCCGACATGCAAGACCGGGTACGCATGGTGAATGCTAAGACTGTACCTAGTTCATTGGAGTTTTATTTGATCAAAGCGCGCGCTCGCCTTGATCAGCAAAAGGGCTCCAGTGGTTTATTTGATGCCCGTAATATTTTTGAGGGTTTCAGCAAACAAGCTTCTCCCATTAAACAGATGGAAGGATTTTATGGGCTCGCTTTGGTTGCGCAGCGCCAAGGCAAAGTCGATATCGCTGAAGGCTATTTGCAAAAAACCCGGCAGATGATGCAGGCCGCAGCAGCACCGGGATCGCCTTTACTGCGGCAGAGTATATCGCTGGATACCACGGCATCGGAATTGGCTTTAGCTAAAGGCAAACCCCAGGAAGCACTGCAGATTGCTCATGCAGTATTGCGCGCCTATCCAGAATCATTTGCTGCAGCAGTCGCCATGATTCAGGCGGAGCTCAAGCTCGGCAAAACTGATGAGGCCATCAGCTGGCTTCGAGCCCGCACTAAGCAACAGCCGGGCGAAACCATTTGGTGGACATTATTGGCGGATGCGTATAACCAAAGCAATAACATCGCCTTACGGCATTACGCCATGGGAGAAAAGTTTGCCCTGACCGGCGCTTGGCCCTCTGCAATTGAGCAGATGCGGATTGCAAGGGCTGCTGGTGGCAACAATTATTACCAAGGTTCGACGATTGATGCGCGCCTAAGGGAGTTTCAGAAAATGTACCTAGAGGAACAGCGCGAGGACGCCAAAAGCAGAGGCGGCTAAGCCCGCATCAATTGCTTAAGGCTGTGGGCGCGATTGAAACTGAAATCGATTTTCTACTTCAGCAGTAGTAATGGGTTCCAGTTTTAAATTCTGGTCACGCCACCGCCAGATTCCTTCCAGTGTGCATGCGGTATTACCCAGAGTAGTAAGTCCAGAGAACAGTTCGATGTCATGGTCATGTAGCAAGGTAATGCTGAGGCGTTCTATTTCACTAAACTGATTTGGGGTGGCCCCAGTGCAAATGGTTTGTGTGAGCTTTCCTTCAATCAAAATATGCCCCGCTTCATCCATGAAGGTAGTAGTGGGGGTAAGTAGGCTTTCGCATTGCGTCTGCAATTGCCAAGGATGTTCTGCATTGCCCGTGGGCATCATGCGGACTACCCAGGGCGTTGCATCGAGATTAACGTAGACGCGCTGCGGCCCATTCTGAAAAAAATACCGCCCATCGGCATCGCTGGCGTAATTGCGGGCAATGAAGGCATTAAGTGCTGCGTGCTTAATAACATCGCCTGGTAATCCATGGGCTTGAGCGTAGTCGTCGCGCATGCGCCAGGCCCCGCGCCGATCGAGCGCGAGCCAGCCAAAGCAGTGCGGTATGTTTGGCCACTTAACTAAAGACTGGGCAATACTTTCATCCATCGCGTTTAATGCAAGCCGTGCTGGGTGATGGGGGCGCTTGAGCTGACATCAGTGGAATGGCTGGCATGCAAGTGAGCAATGCGCCATCCTTGACTGTCTTGCAATACAACCAAGGTGATATTGAGAAAGAAAGCCGACTCCACTTGATCGGCGCGTAAATGAACGGCCTCGGTAGTGTCATAGATCGCCGTACCTAAGGTCGAATGCGAGATGCACGCAATCGGCTCTAGAAACAGGGCTTGATTAGAGAGTAAGCGCTCTAAGCCCCCACGAATCTCGGCATGACCACTCAGACGTTGGCCTTCGGGTAGGACGCAGGTAATGGAGTCATCGTCTAACCACAATGCCAGAGCGGCCGTGACATCGCGCCGCTTGAGCGCTTCTCGCCAGGCATCGACTACTTCATCGGTATTGTGAAAGAGTCTGGCAAGGTTGGGCATGACTAAATTCCTTTGCGATTAAGAAGTAAAGCAGTGCGATAAGGCTTACTGAAGTGCAGCAAAGACGCGTTCGGGGCTAATCTGCTTGAGGCAGTTTAAATGGCCGAGCGGGCACTCGCGTTGATGGCAAGGGCTGCACGGCAAATGCAAGGAGATGATGCTAGCTTTTACAGAATTGGGTGGGGTATGGCTTGGATCGCTCGAGCCAAAGATCGCTACCTGTGGAACCTGCAATGCTGCAGCAATGTGCATCAAACCGGAGTCGTTACTCACCACCTTGCTGCACAGACTAATGATAGCGATGGCCTCATCCAGTGATGTGGCTCCGCACCAGTTAAACATAAGGCTCTGAGAGGCTACCGAAGAAACAATGGCATCGCCGATCGCGCGGTCCGATGGGCTGCCCAATAAAACCACGGAAGCAGTAGGATTTGCGTTCAGAATCGATTGCGCAAGCGCCGCAAAGTGCGTAGCAGGCCAGCGTTTGCTGGGGCCGTATTCTGCACCGGGGCAGAGTACAACGAGTATATTTGTTTGAATGCCGGCTGCCTGCAATCGAGTACGTACCGCCTCTAGTGCCGATGCAGTTGGGCTTAACTGCGGTACACGTACCGCCGAATCTGAATTGCGTGATGGCGCACATAGATTGGCGTAGTGCTCCACCATGGGGATGCGCTGCGTTTTGGGTGAGTTGGCTTTGGTCTCGGTTAGCAAGAAACGGCGCAGCTCACCTTGATACCCAATACGTACAGGAATGTTAGCGAGCCAGGGAATGAGTGCGGACTTCAAGCTATTTGGTAGCACGTAGCAGCTCGCGTAGTTGCGCTTTTTGATTTGAGCAGCGAGTGCGCGCCGCAGACCCCACTGCAATTGCCCATGCCGAAGATCGGCCTCAATCAATTCAGTTACTTCGCTGCAGGCCCGGTATACCGGCGCCACCCAAGGTGTGGCTAAAACATCGATTACTGCATGGGGATAAGAGGCTTTGATTGCTGCCAGCAGGGGCTGTGACATGACGGCATCGCCAATCCAGTTCGGGGCGATGACAAGAATGCGATTCATTTGCAAGCCCCCGTCTCGGTTGATGGATAAGGGGATGGGGCGATTAATGACCGTGGGGTTCCGTGCCGGGAATCAAGTGGTACTCGGTGCCGCAGTACGGACACTTTGCTTGGCCGGTGTGGATGATGTCTAAAAAAACACGGGGGTGTAAATTCCAGCTGGGCGTATCACTCGTTGGGCAATGCAAAGGCAAATCAGCGCCATTTACCATGACGGAGGTCTGCGCTGCAGTGTTTGCTTGACTCATGACGGATCCTTTCGTGTGCTGTCTTACTTGACTGGGGTAAGCCAATCACTGTATCGGTCATTTTTGCCGTATACCGTATCAAAAAACACATCTTGAATTTGCTTGGTGATCGGGCCCTTTTTGCCATCGCCAATCATGCGGTCATCAAGTTCGCGAATCGGCGTTACTTCAGCTGCAGTGCCGGTAAAGAAGGCCTCATCTGCGGTATAGACTTCATCGCGCGTCAGGCGTTTCTCACGCACCTCAAATCCCAAGTCCTTGGCAATTTGAATAATCGAGTCACGGGTAATGCCATCTAGGCACGATGCTAAATCTGGGGTGTAAACAATGCCATTGCGCACCATGAAGAGATTTTCGCCAGAACCTTCAGACACATAGCCTTCGGTATCGAGGAGCAAGGCTTCGTCGTAGCCATTGGCAGTGACTTCTTGGTTGGCCAGAATCGAATTAATGTAATAGCCCGATGCCTTGGCGCGCACTAAGGATGAATTAACAAAGTGTCGCGTGAAAGACGATGTCTTGACCCGAATGCCTTTATTAAGTCCATCTTCGCCCAAGTAAGCGCCCCACAGCCAAGCCGCAATGATGGTATGAATCGTGTTGCCTTTGGGGGAGATGCCGAGTTTTTCTGAGCCAATGTAAATCAATGGCCGGATGTAGCACGACTCCAATTGATTGGCATTAACAACATCAATGATGGCTTGCCGGATTTCTGCTTCGGTGTAAGGCAGTGTGATTTGGAAAATTTTGGTGCCATTGAATAAGCGCTTGACGTGCTCATTTAAGCGAAAGATCGCAGTGCCTTTGGGTGTCTTGTACGCCCGGATGCCCTCGAATACGCCCATGCCGTAATGCAAGCTGTGCGTGAGCACATGGGTTGTTGCTTCGCGCCATGGAATGAGTTTTCCATTGGACCAAATAAAACCATCGCGGTCGGACATCGACATGTTTTCTACCTTTTGCGTTGAATTAATCGGAGCCTTCAGTCCTGCAATCGACTTGCAAAACCAAGCTACCTAACATGGGCTTTATTGTAGAGCAGGCGGTAGCGCTTCCTATAATGGGGGTTCTAATGCCTAAGCACCCTAAAGCCCCTTTGATTCTGAGCCATTTACCCTATTTTGCTTGGCCGCACGATGAGCGGCTGGCTTTTCAGGATGGTTTGCGCACCATGTCAAAGTCGGTGGTGACCATCTTTACCTGGGCTTTAGTTACCGGCTTGGCCATGGGGAAATCCACTTTGACCCTCTGGGAGGCTGTCAGCATGAGCCTCTTGGTTTTTGCGGGAACGGCGCAATTGGCCGCATTACCCCTGATTGCTCTGGGCCTACCGATCTGGACCATCTTAATGACGGCATTTGTCGTCAATTTGCGCTTCGTTATCTTTAGCATTGGGATGCAGGCGCATTTTTACTCCTTGTCGCTCTGGCGCCGAGCTACCTTGGGCTATTTCACGGCCGATTTTGGCTATTTGATGTACACCGCGAGGTATCCAGAAGCGCATCCACCCCAGGAAAGCCCGACTGCTCGCCGATCCCGCATCGCCTTTATGTATGGCCTAACTTGTGGTAACTGGAGTATTTGGCAGCTGGGTTCCCTCTTAGGTATTGCCCTGGCAGGGCAAATTCCGCAAAGCTGGGGACTGGAGTTCGCAGGCACTCTTGCCTTAATTGCGATTATTGTGCCAATGCTGGATCGTGCTGCAGCGCGCTGGGCTGCTGGCGTAGCAGCCCTGGTTGCCGTTCTCAGTATGAGTTTGCCTTTTAAGCTCAATATTGTTTTGGCGATTGTTGCGGCAATTGGGGTGGGCATTGTCAGCGATCGCCGCCCCAAAGACCCTCTGACCAAGTCCGTTAGTGCTGGAGATTAAGTATGTCCGGCCTCACTTCCCTTGAAATCAGCACTCTCTTTGTGGGCATGGGCCTAGTGACCCTAGGTACGCGGAGCTTTTTTATGTTTTGGGGGGACCGGGTGCGGATGCCCGAGCTCATTTTGCGCTCTATTCGGCATGCCCCGCTGGCGGCGATTGTGGCCATTTTGGCTCCGGAGATCCTTATGCCGGTCGGCGCCACCCAAATTAGCCAATTTAATTGGGCTACACCACAGATTTGGGCTGGTTTAGCTGCTTTTGTGGTGTTTAGCTGGCTGCGCACCATGCTGCCCACCCTGATTATTGGGATGCTGGTTTACAGCGCGCTGCGCTACTGGTTTTAGAATGGGGGATTGTTCTTTTACTGAATTGCATTTCCATGTCCGATACCCTTTTTAAAGTAAAACGCCTCCATGACTTAGCGCAGGCTGGACTATTAAAAGGCAAGCGGGTGTTGATTCGCTCGGATCTGAATGTGCCTCAGGATGAGGCTGGCAATATTACCGAAGACACCCGCATTCGGGCATCCATTCCAGCGATTGAAATTTGCCTACAAGCTGGGGCTGCAGTGATGGTGACTTCCCATCTGGGTAGGCCAACCGAAGGTCAATTTAAACCGGAAGACAGCTTGGCTCCAGTAGCCCATCGCATCGCAGAAATCCTCAATCGCAAAGTGCCACTGATTAGCGATTGGGTCGATGGCGGTTTTGATCTTCAGCCCGGCGATCTCGTGCTGCTGGAGAACTGCCGCATCAATGTGGGCGAAAAGAAAAACAGCGAAGCACTCTCGAAAAAAATTGCTGCACTGTGCGATGTCTATGTCAATGATGCTTTCGGGACAGCGCATCGCGCTGAAGCGACTACCCATGGTGTGGCGCGTTTTGCGCCGATTGCTTGTGCGGGCCCACTCATGGCTGCTGAGCTCGATGCATTAAGCCGTGCCCTTGCCAATCCCAAGCGTCCCCTGATCGCCATTGTGGCTGGATCAAAAGTCTCGAGCAAGCTAACTATTCTCAAAGCCTTGGCTGAAAAAGTGGATGAGCTAATTGTCGGTGGTGGTATTGCCAATACCTTCATGCTTGCCAAGGGCCTGCCGATTGGCAAGTCCTTAGCCGAGCCCGATCTGGTGAATGAGGCTAGGGAAATCATGGCCCTAATGGAAAAGCGTGGTGCCCATGTGCCGATTCCGGAGGACGTAGTAGTTGCCAATGAACTCTCGCCGTTGGCGCGCGCCAATCGCGTGCCATCCAATGAGGTGGCTGAGGACGACATGATTTTGGATGTAGGTCCGAAGACAGCAGCACGACTATCTACCATGCTGGCCCATGCGGGCACGATTGTGTGGAACGGGCCTTTGGGCGTTTTTGAGATTGATCAATTTGGCGGTGGTACCAAAATGATTGCAGCAGCGATTGCCCATTCCCCTGCGTTTTCAATTGCGGGCGGGGGCGATACCTTGGCGGCTATTGCCAAGTACGGCATTGAAAATCAAGTCGATTACATCTCTACCGGTGGCGGTGCTTTTCTGGAATTTTTGGAAGGCAAAACATTACCGGCTTTTGCGGTATTGGTTGAGCGAGGAAGTGAATAAAAGGAGCGTTTCATGTTACGAGCCACAAAGATTATTGCAACACTAGGACCTGCATCAGAGAAGCCAGCAGTTTTGCGAGACATGATCCGCGCCGGATTGGATGTGGTTCGACTGAACTTTTCGCACGGTACCGTTGAAGACCACCGTGCACGCCATGACTTAGTCCGATCGATTTGCGCTGAAGTGGGTCGTGAGCTCGGCATCATGGCGGACTTACAAGGACCTAAGATTCGGGTCGGTAAGTTTGCTGATGGCAAGGCTATGCTCAAGGAAGGTGCTACATTTATTTTGGATGTAGCCTGCAATCTAGGCAATGAAGAGCGCGTCGGCCTTGACTACAAAAATTTACCCAATGACGTGCGCGCAGGTGATCGCTTACTACTCAATGACGGCTTGATCGTATTGCGCGTGGAGTCGGTGAAGGGCGGCGAGATTCATACGCGGGTTGAGCTTGGCGGCGCACTCTCGAATAACAAAGGTATCAATCGTGCTGGTGGTGGTTTAACAGCCCCCGCCTTGACGGAGAAAGACATTCTCGATTTGGATGCTGCGATTGCAATGGGCGTTGACTTTGTTGCGATCAGCTTTCCAAAAGACGGCGCGGATATGGCCTACGCCCGCAAATTAGCTGATGCAGCCAGTGCCAAGCATGGCGTACCTAAGGTCAAGTTAATTGCCAAAGTCGAGCGTGCCGAGGCGATTGAGCCCGATGCCCTTAATAGCATCATTGCGGAAAGCGACGGCATCATGGTCGCGCGCGGTGACTTAGCAATTGAAGTGGGCAATCCTGCTGTGCCCGCCTTGCAAAAGCGCATGATCAAGCTGGCCCGCGAAGCTGATAAATTTACGATTACGGCCACGCAAATGATGGAATCCATGATTAGTGCGCCGGTACCCACCCGCGCTGAGGTAAGTGACGTTGCCAATGCCGTTTTGGATGGGACCGATGCCGTGATGCTGTCGGCGGAATCGGCCACGGGAATGTACCCCGTCAAGACCATTGAACAGATGGCAGAGATTTGCATCGAAGCAGAAAAATCAGAACAGGTTCGGCTGGATACCGACTTTTTAGATCAGACTTTCACCCGCATCGATCAGACGATTGCCTTGGGCGCTTTGTTTACCGCGCACCATTTGCACGCAACCGCGATTGCCGCATTAACGCAGTCAGGCTCCACTCCCATCTGGATGAGTCGCCATAATATTCATGTGCCTATTTTTGCTTTGACGCCTAATGTATCGACGCAGCGCGTGTTGAGTACGTACCGTAATGTCACACCCTTAAGCCTGGCCTTTAGTAATGATCGCGATACGGCACTAGCTCAAGTGGAGGAACGGCTCAAGGAGATGGGCGCGGTAAAGGCCGGCGATACGATCGTCTTAACCGTTGGTGCACCAATGGGCTCACCTGGCGGTACCAATACGTTAAAAATTATCAACGTAAAATAGGCCTAGAATTTTTATCCTTTTATAAAAGAGAGTGTTATGCCCCTAGTATCTATGCGCCAACTGTTAGACCATGCTGCTGAACACAGCTATGGCTTACCTGCTTTTAATGTCAATAATTTAGAGCAGGTGCAGGCCATCATGATGGCGGCCGATGAAGTTGGCGCACCCGTCATCATGCAAGCATCGGCAGGGGCCCGAAAGTATGCGGGCGAAGCATTTTTACGCCACCTGATTTCCGCAGCCATAGAGGAATATCCCCATATTCCAGTAGTGATGCACCAAGACCATGGTCAAAGCCCGGCAGTTTGCATGGCGGCGATCAAAAGTGGTTTCACCAGCGTGATGATGGATGGCTCACTCGAGGCCGACGGTAAATCGGTTGCAAGTTATGACTACAACGTCGCCGTATCGCAAGAGGTGGTGAAGTTCTCACACTCGATTGGCGTCACGGTAGAGGCGGAGCTGGGTGTTTTGGGCTCCCTTGAAACCATGATGGGCGATAAAGAAGATGGTCACGGTGCTGATGGCGCAATGACCCGCGAGCAGTTGTTAACGGATGTAGAGCAGGCTGCTGATTTTGTGCGAGCGACCCAATGTGATGCCCTGGCGATTGCGATTGGCACCAGCCATGGCGCATATAAATTTACCAAGAAGCCAACCGGTGATATTTTGGCCATCACCCGCATTAAAGAAATCAACCGGCGCATTCCGAATACGCATTTGGTGATGCACGGCTCCTCGAGTGTTCCTCAAGAGTTGCTTGCTGAGATTCGGGCATTTGGTGGTGATATGAAAGAAACCTACGGCGTACCCGTAGAGGAAATACAAGAAGGCATCAAGCACGGCGTCCGTAAGATTAATATCGATACCGACATTCGTTTGGCCATGACGGCCGCCGTACGCCGTTATTTATTTGAGAACCCCGGAAAATTTGATCCACGCGACTACCTCAAGCCAGCACGCGAAGCGGCAAAAGCCATCTGCGTTGCACGCTACACGTCCTTTGGTTGCGCCGGTCAAGCGGCCAAGATTAAACCGATGGCACTCGAAAAAATGGCTGAGCGCTATCGCTCAGGTCAGCTTGCGCAGATTGTGAAGTAGTGCAATGAAAAAAGCATTGCACGCAACTTCGATTGCCTCTTTACCTTTGCTCTCCAAAGGCAAGGTGCGTGACGTATATGAATTGGGTAGTGACCGTTTACTGATGATCACAACCGATCGCTTATCGGCCTTTGATGTGATTTTGTCGCAACCCATTCCTGAAAAAGGCATCATCCTCAATCAAATGGCAAATTTTTGGTTTGATAAATTAGCCCATGTGATTCCAAACCACCTCACTGGTATTGATCCGGCTAGCGTAGTGCAGGCAGACGAAGTGGAGCAGGTGCAAGGGCGTGCGGTGGTAGCGAAGCGACTCAAACCCATTTTGGTTGAGGCCGTAGTGCGGGGTTATTTGGCGGGCAGTGGCTGGAAAGACTACCAAGAAACCGGCAGCGTGTGCGGCGTTCCTTTGCCACCCGGTTTACAAAATGCCCAAAAGTTAGCGCAACCCATTTTTACGCCTGCTGCTAAATCGGCTGTAGGTGAGCACGATGAAAACATTTCATTTGAAGAAGTAGTGAAGCGCATTGGTGCGCCTCTGGCTAATCAAATTCGCGATGTGAGTATTCGCCTGTATGAGGAAGCGTCGCGCTACGCTGCAACCCGCGGCATCATCATTGCCGATACCAAGTTTGAGTTTGGTTTAGATGAAGCCAATCAGCTGGTTTTGATGGATGAGATTCTGACGGCAGATTCTTCCCGCTTTTGGCCGGCCGAGACTTACCAGCCCGGCACGAATCCCCCATCGTATGACAAGCAATTTGTCCGCGACTGGTTAGAGCAAGTTCGGATCGACGGCAAGCCATGGCCTAAAACTGCGCCAGCCCCCGATCTACCCAGTGAGGTTATCGAAAAGACCGCAGAAAAGTACCGCGAGGCCCTAACGCGCCTGAGTCAGGCAGTCTAATTGGCCGTCATTCTGCTGGAGTCCCTGCCAAAAGGCTGGGATAATAGATCCTCTTTTCGTATTCGGCTTAACTGGAGCAGGCAATGAGCACACCTTCAAACGCAAACGCAGTCGTTGGCATTGTGATGGGTTCCAATTCCGATTGGGATGTCATGCAGCATGCTGCCCAGATGCTAGATCAGTTTGGCCTGCCGTATGAGGCTCAGGTTTTATCTGCACACCGCATGCCCGATGATATGTTTTCGTATGCAGAAGCAGCCCGCGGCCGGGGCCTGAGGGCGATTATTGCCGGCGCAGGTGGCGCTGCCCATTTGCCTGGCATGCTTGCCTCGAAAACCCTGGTACCGGTTTTTGGGGTGCCCGTTCCCAGTAAGTACTTGCGCGGCGAAGACTCCCTGTATTCGATTGTGCAAATGCCTAAAGGCATTCCGGTGGCTACCTTTGCGATCGGGGAGGCGGGCGCTGCTAATGCGGCTTTGCATGTCATTGCTATTTTGGCTGCGCACGATGCCGATTTAATGGCGGCTTTGGAATCCTTTCGCAGTAAACAGACTGCGCTAGCGCAGTCTATGGAATTAGCAGCCAAGTAATTAATGAGCATGGACGTAGCCCCTTCCTCAAGTATCTGTAAATCGCCGGAGTGGCTCGGTATTTTGGGCGGTGGTCAGCTTGGGCGCATGTTTATCCATGAAGCGCAGTCTCTAGGATTTAAAGTCTGCGTACTGGATCCTGATCCACTTAGTCCGGGCGGATCGGTTGCTGAAAAGCATTTATGTGCGGATTACCTTGATACAGCCGCCCTCTCTGAAATGGCGAGTTTGTGTTCTGCGATTAGTACCGAGTTTGAAAACGTCCCTGCACAAGCGCTCGATTTTTTTAAAACGCGCGGGATATTTGTTGCTCCGGATAGCAGCTGCGTCTCGATTGCGCAAGACCGTATTAAAGAAAAAGCATTTTTAGCGCAGTGCGCCCCTATCTCTGGAGTGGGTCCGGTGCCCTATGGTGTTATTAATGTCGAAGCCGATCTGGCCTTACTTGCAGATGACCTCTTCCCCGGTATTTTGAAAACGGTGCGCCTCGGTTATGACGGCAAAGGCCAAATTACAGTGCAGTCGCGTGATCAATTAGCAGCGGCTTGGGCCGAATTAGGCAAGGTTGCTTGTGTGCTAGAGAAACGCATGACATTGGCTTTTGAGGTGTCAGCAATTGTTGCGCGCGGGCATGACGGTGATATCCGGTCTTTTTCTCCAGCAGAAAACATCCATCGCGATGGCATTTTGCATACCAGTACCGTGCCTTCACCATCGTTGCAGCAGCATCCCGCTTTACTCGAGCGGATTCAAAAGGCGACCAGTGCTATTGCGCAGGAGATGAACTATGTCGGCGTACTTTGCGTCGAGTACTTTGTTCTTACCGATGGCAGTATCGTCGCCAATGAAGTAGCACCACGCCCCCATAATTCAGGGCACTACACGATGGATGCCTGTGTTACTAGTCAGTTCCAGCAGCAGGTCAGGGCAATGGCTCGCTTACCACTGGGTGACACGCGTCTGCTCAGTCCCGTCGCCATGCTTAATATCTTGGGCGATGCGTGGTTTATGAAGGAAGGCAAGCAGCATGCCAACCCAACCGAACCAGCATGGGAGCGTGTGCTTAGCCACCCCGATGCCAAATTGCATTTGTACGGCAAGGCATCCCCTTTGCCCGGTCGCAAAATGGGCCATGTCAATTGCCTCGGCCAATCTCTGGATGAGGCGCGACAGAATTGCTCTGCCGTTGCCGGTGATTTAGGTATTGATCCCTAAGTGATGCTGTAGCTGTGAACACCGAGCCGCAATCCACCATCAACGCCGCTGAATTGCAGCAAGCAGTAGAGCAAGCAGTACGGCGCCTACAGCAGGGCGGTTTGGTTGCAATTCCGACGGAGACGGTTTATGGACTTGCGGCCGATGCTAGCAATGAACAGGCGGTACAAAAAATATTCTCTGCCAAAGGTAGGCCAGCTGACCATCCTCTGATTGTGCATGTGGCAGCACCATCAATGACGGAAGTGTCCATAGTGAATCAATCGGACGCCTGGTTTAACTTGATTGCGCCTTGGGTACGTGATCTACCCGAAGAGGCAATGCGCTTGGTAGAGGCCTTCTGGCCTGGTCCCTTAACATTAGTGCTAAAAAAAGATAAACACGTGCTGAGCGCGGTGACCGGTGGTCAAGATACCATTGCATTGCGCTCACCAGATCACCCCGTCGCGCAAGCGCTCTTGCAAGCCTTTGGCGGTGGTTTAGCGGCACCCTCGGCGAACCGTTTTGGTAAGGTATCGCCCACTCGGGCTGCTGATGTCAGCGCTGAATTTAGTGACCAAGCTGATTTATTGATCTTGGATGGCGGCGATTGCACTATTGGTATCGAGTCGACGATTGTGGATTTATCTTCGGGCGCTCCAGTCTTGCTACGCCCTGGTGCGATTACACCAGAGCAGATTGCGCAGCAAACAGGAGTGCGTGTATTGCAAGCGGGCGCGCGAGCCGATGCTGATAAAAATACGCCACGTGTGTCGGGCAGCCTTAAGGCCCATTACGCACCCAACACACCATTGCGTTTGTATGCGGCGGGTGCAGCGCTCGATTGCATTGCGCAATACCCAGATACTAAATCCCATGTAGCCCTGATAGTGTGGGAATTAGAGCAGATGCGTGACCCACAGGTATTGGGCGCATCGCACATTCAGCAGGTGCCGATTCCGGAGCAGAGCGACTTATTTGCTAGCCGGCTATACCGATTGTTGCGTGATTTAGATGACCATTCGTGGGATTTAATCGTGATGCCCGAACCACCAATTGGGCAAGAGTGGGACGGAGTGCGAGACCGACTTCAGCGCGCTTGCTTTGGCTCGGGCCCGCCCGTTAATAACCACGTCAGCAGTTGATCATGGGCGTCCATGCCACGAAAAGCATTGGGATGATTAATGAATGAGCTAACGGCATAGGTTTTGCCAGACTGACTCATGACATAACCCGATATCGTCCGCACTTCCGTAAGTGATCCAGTCTTTATGCGCGCTTCCGGTTTTGTCTTCAGGTGCAAGAATTGACGCAACTGCCGTATCAGGCGGTTTTTCATAGTGCCATCCGATCCTGCTAAGGGCAGTGATTGCACAAACAGATCGCCTGATGGAAGTTGACGGGCGGTAATTAATAGATCATTGAGGTGGCGCGCGCTAATGGCTTCATTGCGCGATAAGCCTGAACCATTTTCTAAAACCAATTCAGGAAAATCCAAGCCCCGTTGTTTGAGCCACGCCTGCATGACCCGATCACTCGCACCGATGGATGCCGGTTTGCCTAAACGTTCTAAACTAAGCGTTAAAAAGACTTGCCGCGCCATGACGTTATTGGAAAATTTATTGATGTCGTTCACCGCATGGATTAATGGCCCACCCTGAAATTCCAGTAATGGCCTTGCAAATAGGGGAACCTCACCGCTTTTTCCTTGTGGCTGCTTAGCCCAAGAGCCTCCGGCTAATTCCCATGCCGCCGCAAATCCCAGGGTTAAAAAAGTATTGGGATCGAGCGCCACTACGTTGTAAGCAATGTTTTTGCATGCGCTTGGAAACTCACCATTAAAGAGGGCCTGCCACTGGTCAGTCTTGTTTGGGCTAGATCCCACCTGCTTCACGAGCTCAAACTGGATTTGTTTACGCCACGCATCGCAGGTTTGATTGCTGGGGCGCAATTGATTGACTACCTTAAATTGTGTTAGTGCTGGCGTATAGGTAATTGCAATGCGATCATCTTCGCGTGCTTGACTGACCTGGAAGGAGAGTGTTCTGAATGCGTAGAGAAGGGGATCGGGCGGCACGTTATAGGACCGCATTGACTCACCATCGATGGTGGCGTGTTCCATTGCCTCGGGACTATAAGCGCTGCGGTCAAAAATCAAATTCCCATCAATGCGCTGAACGCCCAAATCCCGCAGGCTTTTCATCATCTGTTTCAGCTCTTCGGGTACTAACTTAGGATCGCCACTGCCACGCAGGTAAAGATTGCCCTTAAGTAGTCCATTTTTGATCTGGCCATCCGTATACAGATTGGTATTCCAGCGGTACTGTGGACCTAGCAAATCAAGTGCGGCTAAGGTAGTCAGTAGCTTGATTGTGGAGGCGGGGTTCATCGGTTGTTTTGAACGCCAATCCAGAACCTCGCGCACGCTAGCGCCTGGGTTTCTCGGCAATTCCAAAACTGAAATACTCACAGCATCACGCGGAATTTGATTTTTAGCGAGTGACTGCCACACGGCGGGCGGAACCTCGATCGTACCGCTAGGGGAAGATGCCAACAGGGGCTGACTGCCAAGTCCGCAGAGCAGCAGCGCTAGCCAGGCGAGTGGCCAGAATGCATACTGAGATGCGGGAAGGACTACGGGGCGCGAAGTAGAAAAGAGTGGCACCGGCTTATGGTAAGCCAAAACAGCAAAAATACTAAAAAATGAATGACTTACTCAGTTAAAGCCGGGGGTCAATTTAGGTATGCTGTGCGCGTTTATTCAAATGAATCGCGGTTTAAAAAAGCATCAATCACGCTATTTTGTTTGAGGAGCAATTCTTTTAGGAGAGCTGCCCGTTTTGGGGTGGAGTCAGTGCGGTTGGCAGCGAGGCTATCGAGGCGATTGGCAAAACGCAGGCCATTCATTAGCAATGCCCCACCTTTGATTCGATGAATCAGACTGCCCAGGTCGGATTGGGATATGGTCCCAGTAGACAGCTCTGCAATCGCCTGGTGGTGTACCTCCATGATTTCATGCAAGATCAGTCTGCCGATTTGATTTTGATCGGAGCCGCCTTTGCCGAGTTGCGGAAACGCAATGCTGTCCTCTTCTGCATCAAAATGAACTTCTACCATGGTGAAGTAGCGTGCTAATTCATTTTCGAGAGTGGCCAAGTTAAGGGGCTTAATCAGAACCGCATTCATACCCGAAGCAAGTAGGCGATGCCGAATGTCCAGGACATAGATATCGGCGGTAACACCAATAATGATTAGCTCCGAAAACCCATCGGCGCGGATCGATTGCGATAAATCAGCGCCATGCATGCCGGGCATGGAGTGGTCGGTGAGCATGACATGAAACTGCTGTTGCTTTAGGAGGGTTATTGCTTGCCCGGCATTCTCACAGACAACGACCTTGGCTCCAAGCGCCTCTAATTGCAGGGATAGAACTTGACGGCTAGCAGGGTGATCCTCAACCACTAAGGCGCAGACTTGCTTACCATGGTGCTCCATGCGCTGGGCACTATGCAAGGTTGCCTCAGTGATTAATCGATTGGAAGCCACTTGGGTTGTTCTGGGGAAGGCAGCAGAAAAATGGACATTGCTACCCATTCCAGGTTCACTATCGAAATACAGCTGACTGTCCATTGATCGAATCAAATGGCTGCTAATGGTTAAGCCGAGCCCAGTACCTTGAGGGGTATTACCCGCATGCTGTTGATGTTGGGCTCGAACTTGCTCAAAGGGTTGAAGGGCAATGGCAATATCCGCGGGATTCATGCCAATGCCGGTATCAATCACGCGAAACTCAATTAACTGGCCCGCATGGTCATCGGCTAAGATGCGTACCGAAAAATGAATCGATCCTGCATTGGTAAACTTAATCGCATTACTGAGGATGTTATTTAACACTTGACGCAGTCGTAAGGAGTCGACCATTAGTACTTCTGCAATGCGCAGGTCGAGATGGGTATGCATGCTCAATTGGCGATTCGATGCAAAGATCGAAAAAGCTGCATCAATTTCCTCGACCAGAGTTTTAAGACAGCAGGGCTCTGGCGTTAGGGTGAGCTTGCCCGCTTCAATCTTGGAAAGATCAAGGACTTGATTGAGCATGCCCAGGAGCGACTCTGCAGACGCATGGGCCCACTGCAACAAGGGCTTCTCGCTATCGGGTAAGCGCGGACTTTTCAGTAATAATTCTTGAACCCCCAAAATGGCATTCATCGGTGTGCGGATTTCATGGCTCATTTCAGCTAAAAAATTGGATTTCGCATTATTGGCGCGCTCTGCATGTTCTTTTTGCATTAACAGGCCGGCATTCTGCAGCGCATGGTGTTTTCGATTGCGTTGTAAATGAATAATCCAAGCCAATCCGCCCAAGAGCATGGTGCATAAAAAGCCAAACAGAATATGACGCTTCCACGGGGTGTGATGCTGGTGCATAAAGTCTAGATCGGCGCCACCCGAATCATCTCTTGGCTCGATACCAAAACCGGGGACGGAAAAGATGGCGCGCGATACTACCGGATCAAGCGCATGCAAGGTTTTATCCAGAATGCCTTTCAGGGGTTTGACGTGATCGCCTATGAACCAGCGGTATGCCAGTGGCTCACGACCATACAAGCCATTCAGTTTTAAATGTCCTTGGTGTTCTGCACGCATGGCATAACGTGCAAGCCGAATCGGCATCACTACGGCGTCGTACTCGCGCTTCATGAGCGCGGCAAATAAATGGGCTACGGATTGGTGGTCTCGATTGATGGAGGCTGTTCCAAAAAAAGCCGTTTTGGGAGCGATCACGGGGCTACTCAGCAAGGTCTCGGTACGCGTTACCATCACCTTATGACCCCAAAACAAAGGCCCTGACCAAATACCTGCCTGCATTCGCTGCTCCGAGGCCAGAGGCGGATCAATCACAAAATCAATGGTTTGCTTACTGAGTAATTGGGTTAAATCTGCATCGTTGCTGCGCCAAATCGGTTGGTATTGCTGCTGTGTTTGCTCGCTCAGCGCATTAATGAGCGATTGGTAAACTCCAACTTGCCCGCTCTTTTCTAGAGGCGCAAGGTAGGGCGCATGTTGCTCATGAATGCTGAAATACACCACCGGCCTTGCTTTGATCCATGCCTCTTCTGCCAGAGTGAGTTCAATGTGGTGCGCAAAAGCCGTACTGCAGTAAAGCAGTACGGCACCGCAAGCAAATTTACTGAATGAATTTACCCGCATCATCCCTCAATGATGTGGTTATTACGGCAAAACATAATGAGGTCAGCAATGTTGCTGATGCCCAGCTTTTCAAAGATGCGCGTTTTGTAGGTTGCTACGGTTTTATTGCTGATGTGCAATAGGTCTGAAATGTGTTGATTGCTATTGCCTTTGCCCAAATACTTCATCACTTGCAATTCACGATCGGAGATGAGGGCTAGTTTCTCCTGATCGCTAAGCGAGCTATGGCCATTGCGGGTGTGCGAAAAGCAAGCATAGCCTTGGGAGATGGCCACGCAGGCCGCCAAAATGACATCAGCTCCAGCCGTTTTGTTGATAAAACCATGCGCGCCGAGGGAGCGAACGCGTCCCCCGTACACATGCTCATCTAGACTGGACAAAACCAGCAAGCGGATATCGGGGTAGGTCAAACTAATGCGGCGAATCACATCAAACCCATCCGTCTTAGGCATATCGAGATCGAGAATCACAATATCGGGATTGATTTGTTTCACACTTTGTAAGCACTCCTCTCCATTGCGGCACTGCCCTACTACTTCAAACAACAATTGGTCTTGCAACATACTTTTTAGGGCCATTAGCATGGCGGGGTGATCGTCTACCAACATGACACTTTTCTTCATTGCCTATCTCCGTTCTGGTTTGTACTTCCATGGGGTTTCACTGCAAAAATGGCTTTCGCAATTCGACTGTCGCTGATATGAAGAATTTGGTGCCTGCTGACGGGCGACATCATGAGCCCGCCGTAGCAAAAATCCACCGGCAAGAGCCTGGCGTTTTCGAGGTCTTTAATTAAGGTGATGCCGTTGGCGTACAGCATTGCGCCCAGTTCCCTTGCCATCGCAAGGGCATCGAGTAATTGGGCTTGTTGGTTCGCTAGTGCAATATCGTCACTGCGCAGCTCCTGAATTGAAAAATGGATGCCGTCGAATTTCATTTCTTCTAGCCACTGTGGCTGGATTGACTGCGGGTTGGCATTCATCAGGTGCAGCAGTACGCCGATGCGACGCAGGCGCAATAGGCCCTCTTTGCAATTGGTTCGAAGTGCTTCGGTTGGTATTGCAGTAATGCCAATGTGTACTAGGCCAACGGGTAATCTGGAATTTAAAATCAGATCGCACAGGGCATCAATGCGCTGTGGATTGGCGAGCACCCCGGCCGATAAAGGCAAGAGAATCTGAATGGGCCGGTTGCAGCAATGCCAATAACTGGCTGCATCCAGCCCTTCCATGGTTAAGCGCAATACCTGGGAGTCGCTGGCGCCGAGGAGTGGCCTAAACAAGGCGGCCGACATGGCATTGCCTGCTGCATTAAAAATAGGTTCGTAGCTGACGGTTTGGCGTTTAGACCAGTTGGCATTGCTACCAGCATCCTGGGTTTCGTGGGCTAGATTGGGCATATGAGTGCCTTGGACATCCCGTAGCTCATGAAAAGGCTTGTTCTTCCATGCATGAACAAGCGTATACAGCCGAGATTTGGGACTCATATGGTGTTCTCCAGTCGATGACTGTCCAGTCTAGGCAGGACAGGTCCGGGAAGTAAGCAGGCAGATCTGATTTGTGTGTAGGAAATGACCTACAGCAGGCTTTTATTGGGTCGCCCCTTGAAATCAGCGGGAATAGACCTATATAATCAGCACTCACTGCAATCGAGTGCTAAAACGACCTTGACCAGTCAAAATCGTTTTAACTTGAGGTGTAGAGATTATAACCCGACGATTTATATCGATTTTTATGTAGTTAACACTCACTAACTTAGGAGAAGGAATGAATCTACGTCCTTTACATGATCGCGTGATCATCAAGCGTATGGATCAAGAAACCAAGACTGCCTCAGGAATCGTTATTCCCGATGCAGCAGCCGAGAAGCCAGATCAGGGCGAAGTACTAGCCGTAGGTCCTGGCAAGCGCGATGACAGCGGCAAATTAAATGCCCCTGACGTCAAAGTTGGCGACCGGGTGTTGTTCGGTAAATATGCCGGACAAACCGTCAAAGTGGGTGCGGATGAGCTTCTCGTCATGCGCGAAGAAGACATCATGGCCGTTGTTCAGAAGTAATTGAGAACATAAGAGAGGAATTCAATCATGGCAGCAAAAGACGTTGTATTTGGCGATAACGCCCGTACCAAAATGGTCGAGGGTGTCAACATCCTCGCCAACGCAGTAAAAGTAACCCTCGGACCTAAAGGCCGTAACGTGGTCATCGAGCGTTCGTTCGGCGGTCCCACCATTACCAAAGACGGTGTGAGCGTAGCGAAAGAAATCGAACTCAAAGACAAGCTCCAAAACATGGGCGCACAGATGGTCAAGGAAGTCGCTTCCAAAACTGCTGATATCGCTGGTGATGGCACAACCACTGCAACCGTACTCGCCCAGTCGATCGTACGCGAAGGCATGAAGTACGTTGTTTCTGGCCATAACCCAATGGATTTGAAGCGCGGTATTGATAAAGCGGTCACAGCAGCTTTAGAAGAGCTCAAAAAAATCAGTAAGCCCTGCACCACCACCAAAGAAATCGCTCAAGTCGGCTCGATCTCTGCTAACAGCGATGTCAGCATTGGTCAGCGGATTGCCGAAGCCATGGAAAAAGTGGGCAAAGAAGGCGTAATTACGGTTGAAGATGGTAAATCACTTGAAGACGAACTCGAAGTAGTGGAAGGTATGCAGTTTGATCGCGGCTACCTCTCGCCTTATTTCATCAATCAGCCAGAGAAGCAAGTCGCTGTTTTGGAAAGCCCATACATTCTCTTGTTTGACAAGAAGATCAGCAACATTCGTGATCTCTTGCCAGTACTTGAGCAAGTAGCGAAGTCGGGTCGTCCGTTGATGATCGTGGCAGAAGACGTCGAAGGCGAAGCCTTGGCTACTTTGGTGGTGAACAACATCCGCGGCATTATTAAGACTTGTGCTGTGAAAGCCCCTGGTTTTGGTGATCGCCGTAAAGCGATGCTCGAAGACATCGCCATTCTGACTGGCGGTCAAGTGATTGCGGAAGAAATTGGCTTAACTCTCGAGAAAACTACCTTAGAGCATTTGGGTCAAGCCAAGCGCGTTGAGATTGGTAAAGAAAACACCATCATCATCGATGGCGCAGGCGATGCTAAAGCCATTGAAGCGCGCGTGAAAAACATTCGCGTTCAAATCGACGAAGCAACTAGTGATTACGATCGTGAAAAATTGCAAGAGCGCGTTGCCAAGTTGGCAGGCGGTGTTGCAGTGATTCGCGTTGGCGCTGCGACTGAAGTTGAGATGAAAGAGAAAAAAGCACGCGTTGACGACGCTCTGCACGCAACCCGCGCTGCAGTGGAAGAAGGCATTGTGCCTGGCGGCGGCGTAGCCTTGATTCGTGCTAAGCAAGGCATCATGGGCCTCAAAGGCGATAACGCCGATCAAGATGCTGGTATCAGTATCGTTCTGCGCGCCATGGAAGAGCCACTGCGCATCATCGTCTCCAATGCGGGCGATGAGGCAAGTGTTGTTGTCAATGCGGTAATGGCTAGCAAGGGCAACAACGGCTATAACGCAGCGACAAGCGAGTATGGCGACTTGGTAGCCCAAGGCGTGATCGACCCAACCAAAGTAACTAAAACTGCATTGGTTAATGCAGCCTCTGTTGCAGCACTATTGCTCACAACGGATTGTGCAATCTGCGAGTCAGCGAAAGATGACAGCGCAGGCGGCATGCCCGATATGAGCGGTATGGGCGGCGGTATGGGTGGTATGGGCGGTATGATGTAATGATCTAGCCCAGCTAGAACAGAAAAAGGGCAGCTTAGCTGCCCTTTTTCTTTACTTAAACAAAATCGTTGCTTAAGCGAAACGCATATAAGCGTATTGAGTGGGGAGGTAATAAAAAAGCCACCCGAAGGTGGCTTTTCATTCAACATTAAGACTAGTTACTCAACGGCTTTGACCATGTCTTCAATGACCTTCTTCGCATCACCGAAGACCATCATGGTTTTATCCATGTAAAAGAGTTCGTTGTCTAGACCAGCGTAACCCGCAGCCATCGAACGCTTGTTGACAATAATGGTCTTAGCTTTAAAGGCCTCCAGAATGGGCATACCAAAGATAGGGCTGCCAGGTGTGCGCGCTGCTGGGTTCACCACGTCGTTTGCGCCCAGAACTAGAACCACGTCAGCCTGACCGAAGTCGCTGTTGATGTCTTCCATTTCAAACACTTGGTCGTAGGGCACTTCGGCTTCTGCGAGCAAGACGTTCATGTGGCCTGGCATCCGTCCGGCAACCGGATGAATTGCATACTTCACCGTTACGCCGTGGTGCGTCAACTTCTCGGTTAACTCTTTGAGTGCATGCTGCGCACGCGCCACTGCTAAACCGTAGCCTGGAACAATGATGACGGTATCGGCATTGGTCATTAAGAATGCCGCATCTTCAGCTGAACCCGTTTTGTAGTTCTTAGGCGCGCCATCATCATCGCCACCACCGGCCGCTTCAGCACCAAAGCCGCCGAGCAAAACCGCGATGATTGAGCGGTTCATCGCCTTACACATAATGTAAGACAGAATCGCACCCGAAGAGCCAACGCAGGCGCCAGCAATAATCAATACGGGGTTATTCAAAGTAAAGCCAATACCCGCAGCCGCCCAGCCCGAATAGCTATTGAGCATGGATACCACTACCGGCATATCAGCGCCACCGATTGGGATGATGAGGGTGACACCGAGTACTAAAGCAACTGCGCACATCGCCAGGAAGGCTGCATGGCTGTCGGTTAAGAAATACACGACGCCACCCGCAACCATCAAAATAGCAAGTACCAAGTTCAGCATATGCTGGCCAGAGAAGGTCACTGGCTTGCCGCTGACTTTACCGGACAACTTACCGAAGGCAATGATCGAAGCAGTAAAGGTAATCGCACCAATGAACGCGCCAATAAAGAGCTCGATCTTCTGTGCGCCAGAGTGGTCTTGCGCTGGGTTGATTACCGCCGCAATCGCAATCAGTACTGCTGATAGACCAACAAAGGAGTGCATTAAGGCAACCAGCTCAGGCATCTTGGTCATTTGCACGCGTTTAGCAGCAATCGAACCGATGATGGCGCCAGCAACAATGGCAATGCCAATCAGCCAATAGACGGGCTTAAATGTGGGAATCAGGAATGTGGTGATGACGGCAAGCAACATGCCGATCATTCCATAGACGTTACCTTGACGGGAGGTGGTCGGTGACGATAAACCCCGCAGCGCGAGGATAAACAGTACCGAAGAAATGAGATAAGAAATCGCTGTGATATTAGACATGATGGGGTTCTCTTACTTTGTGCCAGCGGCTTCGTTTTTAGGAGCCTTCTTTTTAAACATTTCAAGCATGCGGCGCGTGACCATAAAGCCACCAAAAATGTTTATCGAGGCGAGGAAGACGGCCAGTGCACCAATCATGCTGGTGAGGGTGATTTCATCGCCGTTGATGACTTCGGTTTGTAACAAAGCACCGACGATGATAATTCCAGAAATGGCATTGGTCACCGCCATTAAAGGAGTATGCAATGCGGGCGTGACGTTCCAAACGACGTGGTAGCCCACAAAAATGGCCAGCACAAACACCGTAATGTTTTGGACTGTAAGAATACTTTGAATTGCAGCTGCATCCATGATCATTCCTTCAATAATTAATTTTTACGGACAGCTTGGCCATCACGACACATGAGGCAGGCTGCAACAATGTCATCATCGGCAGCAGCCGGAATAGCGAGCTGCGCTTCTTTGTTGATGATGAGTTTCATAAAGTCCAGTACGTTACGCGCATACAGTGCCGACGCATCTGCTGCAACCATGCTGGGTAAATTGGTATGGCCAACAATCTTCACGCCATTCGCATCGACGACTTGGTCTGCGCGAGTGAGGGGGCAATTGCCAGAACCGTTTTCACCACGGCCTGCGGCTAAATCAATGACGACTGAACCGGGCTTCATCTTAGCTACGGTCTCGCTGTGCAATAAGACGGGTGGCTTACGTCCCGGAATTAAGGCGGTCGCAATCACAATGTCCGCTTGCATGGCGCGCTCAGCAACCAAAGCAGCTTGGCGTTTCATCCACGACTCGGGCATCGGACGCGCATAGCCACCGACGCCTTTGGCAATCTCGCGTTCTTCGTCGGTCTCATAGGGCACATCCACAAACTTAGCGCCAAGCGATTCGATTTGTTCTTTTGCAGCAGGGCGTACATCGGATGCTTCAATCACGGCGCCTAAGCGCTTGGCTGTCGCAATCGCTTGTAGGCCTGCAACGCCAGCACCCAAAATGAGGATGCGCGCGGCTTTGACGGTACCTGCAGCCGTCATCAGCATCGGCATAAAGCGTTGGTACTCGTTAGCGGCAATCATCACGGCTTTATAGCCGGCAATGTTGGCCTGAGAAGACAGCACATCCATGCTTTGGGCGCGGGTGGTGCGTGGTGCTGCCTCAAGGGCAAAGGCGGTAATGCCTTGGCTGGCCATGGCTGCAATCGCCTCGTTATCAAATGGATCAAGCATGCCAATCAGCACGGTACCGGATTTGATTTGCTTCAGTTCGTCGGCCAAGGGGCTGCGAACCTTGAGCACCATCTCCGCCGCAAAAGCGTCGGCAGCGCTACCGATGGTGGCGCCAACGGCTTCATACGCCGAGTCGGGGACACTGGCGCCGTTACCGGCACCCGATTGAATAATGAATTGATGACCTTGGCTGATCAGCTTTTTGACCGTCTCCGGTGTGGCTGCAACCCGAGTTTCCCCCGGTCTGGTTTCTAGTGGCACTCCAATGCGCATGGCACGTCTCCGAAAGCAAAGAATTTAGAAAAGCGGTGTTAGTTAAAGTAGCTTGGCCTTTTGAGCGCATTTACCCATTGCAGTAGTAATTTCTTTTTATTGGTGTGTATCCAACATAAGACTTTTACAATGGGGAACCGGTAACTTAAGTGTAATTCTCTCATTTTTCGATGCTCGACCTTCATTCTTCCGCAATTCCGCTGTCTCAGCCCTCCAAAGTCGTAGTGGGGATGTCTGGGGGCGTGGATTCGTCCGTAACGGCTTGGCTTTTAAAACAGCAAGGCTTTGAAGTTATTGGACTTTTTATGAAAAACTGGGAGGATGACGACAACAGCGAGTATTGCTCGAGCCGCCAAGATTGGCTCGATGTGGTCTCGGTTGCCGACCTGATTGGGATTGACGTAGAGGCGGTGAACTTTGCTGCAGAGTACCGGGAGCGGGTTTTTGCTGAATTTTTACGCGAATACAGCGCCGGCCGTACCCCCAATCCCGATGTCTTGTGTAATGCTGAAATCAAATTTAAGGCCTTTTTAGACCACGCCATAGCCTTGGGCGCAGATGCCATCGCCACTGGGCACTACGCCCGCGCAAGGCACGCCGTGGAAGGCGTTCAGCTACTAAAAGGACTCGATGCCAGTAAGGATCAAAGTTATTTTTTACATCGCCTGAGTCAGCAGCAGCTGGCAAAAGTGATGTTTCCGCTGGGTGAAATGGCCAAGATCGAGGTACGCAAGTTAGCTGACCAAATTGGTTTACCAAACGCACGTAAAAAAGATTCGACTGGGATTTGTTTTATTGGCGAGCGGCCGTTTCGCGAGTTTCTCAATCGATACCTGCCGACTACCCCGGGCCCGATTAAAACCCCGGATGGCAAGACGGTCGGTGAGCATATGGGTTTGGCATTCTTTACTCTTGGTCAACGCAAAGGGATTGGGATTGGCGGCAGCCAAGATGGCAATGGGGATGCTTGGTACGTGGCCCGCAAAGACATGGTGAGCAATACCTTGTATGTTGCGCAAGGCCACGAACATCCCTGGCTCTGCAGCCAGCATTTAAACGCAATTGACAGCAGCTGGATTAGTGGCTCAGCTCCATTAGCAGGGGCCTATGGGGCCAAAACACGCTATCGCCAAGCGGATGCCAATTGCACCTTGGAGATTGGATCTGCTGGCTTCGCGCTGCAATTTGCGGATTCGCAGTGGGCGATAACTCCCGGCCAATCTGCTGTGGTTTACAACGGTGATATTTGCCTGGGCGGCGGGATTATTTCTGCGAGCCCAGATTAGCCCCAGGCCTCTACGTCTTAAGCCGCCGGTGGGGCTGTGTCTTGAAAAGACTGCCGCTGCATGAGCAGCTGATGCAGTTGATCTAAATTGGGATACGGCGTGCGCCAATCCACGGATGGAAAGCGAAAATCCAAATATCCTAAGGCGCAGCCCACCGCGACATCTGCCAGACTAAATTGATTGTTGTGGCAGTAATTGGATTCACCCAGGCCAACCGACATGCTTTTCAGAGCCGCATCGATTTTGCTCATTTGGCGTGCAATCCAAGCAGGACTTTGCTGCTCTGCTGGTCGCCAGGTTGCTTCTAGTCTTGCCAAAATACCGGCATCCAAGACCCCATCCGCCAAGGCCTCCCAGGTTTTAACTGCGGCACGCTCACGGCCATCAGCAGGAATTAACTTACCAACGGGGCTCAAGGTATCGACGTATTCCGCAATGACCCGTGAATCAAAAACGGCGCTGCCATCGTCCATCACCAAGCATGGAATTTTACCGAGGGGGTTGGTTTGCCCAATAGTCGTTTCGGCAGCCCAGACGTTTTCGAGGACAAAATCGGCCTCGATCTTCTTTTCGGCAAGGACAATCCGTACTTTACGGGCATAGGGACTAGTTACTGAGCCAATTATTTTCATAGCGATCGAGTATAACGGTGTCGTGAGGTCGACCCAATAACGCTTTAAAATAGGCTTCTATCGATTACCCCCCAAAAAGGCAGGACCGTGAGCCAACCGATTAGCACCTTAAACGCTTTATCCCCACTCGATGGGCGCTACGCCAGTAAGCTCGATGCACTGCGTCCTTGGCTGTCCGAGTCTGCATTCATGAAGCAGCGCGTTTTTGTAGAGATTCATTGGCTCTTGGCTTTGGGTTCTTCCGGCCTTGCTGATGTGGCACCAATCTCTAAAGCCGATGCCGATTTTTTATTATCCCTAGCCAACTCATTTACCGATGCCGACGCACAGCGCATTAAAGAAATCGAAGCCGTAACCAACCACGATGTGAAGGCGGTGGAATATTTCTTAAAAGAAAAAGTATCGGGCCGTCTTGACTTACTGAAGGCAAGTGAATTCATCCACTTTGCCTGTACCTCGGAAGACATTAACAATACAGCGCATGGTTTGATGCTGCGGGGTGCGCGCGATACCGTATTACTACCCCAGTTGCGCAAAATCCACGATGCCTTAACGGAATTAGCACTGGCCAATGCTGCCGTACCCATGCTCTCGCGCACCCATGGCCAGCCGGCCTCGCCTACTACCCTGGGTAAAGAAATTGCCAATATCGCCAAACGATTGGAGCGTGCGATTGCTTCGATCGTAGCGGTGCCTTTGCTCGGCAAAATGAATGGCGCGGTCGGTAACTACAACGCGCACCTTTCGGCTTACCCAGATTTTGATTGGGAGAAGTTTGCGCGCGAAGTCGTGGAGCAGCGCCTGGGCTTGCAGTTCAATCCATATACGATTCAGATTGAGCCGCACGATGGCATGGCGGAATTGTTTGATGCGATTGCACGCGCCAACACGATCTTGCTGGACATGGATCGCGACTTTTGGGCCTACATCTCCTTGGGTTACTTCAGGCAGCGTACCAAGGCTGGAGAAATTGGTTCGTCTACCATGCCGCATAAAGTCAATCCAATTGATTTTGAAAACTCCGAAGGTAATCTCGGCGTTGCCAATGCTTTGCTGCGCCACCTTGCTGAAAAGTTGCCGCTCTCACGCTGGCAGCGCGATTTAACCGACTCCACCGTATTGCGTAATTTGGGCCCTGCATTTGGGCACAGTGTTTTGGCCTACGACAGCGCCATGCGCGGCATTGGTAAGCTTGAAGTCAATACCGCAGCAATTGCAGCCGATCTCGATGCGTGCTGGGAAGTCTTGGCGGAGCCAGTGCAAACAGTGATGCGTCGCTACGGCATCGAAAATCCCTACGAGCAATTAAAAGAGTTGACTCGCGGCAAAGGCATCAACCAAGCGGATCTGCAGGTGTTCATTCGGGGCTTGGCGATTCCGGAAGATGCAAAGGCTCGTTTGCTGGAAATGACGCCATCCAGTTATCTGGGTAAAGCAATCGAGCTCGCTCAGCGCCTCAAAAAGTGACGCCAGTTAGCCCAGAGCCTGCATTACCGCAAGTGACAGTGGATCGCCCTTGGCTCTGGTTTGCCTGCTACCAATTCGGGTGGCATGTTTTGTTGCCACTCGTGCTGCTACGACTTTGGTGGCGCGGGCGAAAAGATCCTGGCTACCGCAAAGCGATTGCGGAGCGATTTGGTTTTGGACTGCATCTTCGGCCAGGAGCCATTTGGATACATGCGGTATCGGTGGGCGAAACCAGAGCAGCCCAGCCTCTTATTGAAGCTTATTTGCAAGAGGGCAAATCCATTTTACTGACGTGTATGACGCCCAATGGGCGGCGCACTGGTGCTACCATTTTTGCCGATGCTATTACCCAGGGCCGCTTGCAACAAGTGTATTTACCCTACGACCTCTGCTGGTCCGTAGAGCGGTTTTTAAAAGCAGCCAAGCCCACCCTGGGTTTGTTTATGGAAACTGAAGCATGGCCAACCATTGTATTTCGTGCTGCCGAAATTAAGTTACCGGTCTATTTAATCAATGCCCGTTTATCCGAGCGTAGTGCGCGCCGCGTTGCGCGCTTTGGCAATGCAGGACGATCTTTGTTTCAGGCATTCGCCGGTATTTTGGCGCAGACCGAACTCGATGCAGGGCGTTATCGGGCGCTTGGTGTGAGGCATTGTGAAGTCGTCGGTAATCTGAAGTTTGATGTGGTGCTTGATCCCATCTTGGTAGAGCATGGCCTTGCATGGCATAGGCATTTAGAAAAAAACAATCGCCGGATGGTTTGCGCTGCAAGCACCCGCGCGGGTGAAGAAGCAATCATTCTAGAGGCGTGGCAAGCAGTGCTGCAAATGCACGCTGATCAATCAAACTTAACATCAACGCCACAGCCATTGCTGTGCATCGTGCCGCGTCACCCCGAGCGCTTTACTGAAGTGGCTGAGCTCATTCGTACTTCCGGGCTGACTGTATTGCGCCGCTCTGAAATCAATTTAGGCACTGCAGATTTACACAAGTTAGCCGACCCTAAAGCGGCAGTGGTGCTCGGCGATTCAATGGGCGAGATGCCTATGTATTACAGCGCCACTGATTTAGTGGTGATGGGCGGAAGCCTGATGCCACTGGGCGGCCAAAACTTGATTGAAGCCTGCGCTGCCGGTTGTCCTGTCCTCCTGGGAGAGCATACCTTTAACTTTCAGCAGGCAAGCCAAGATGCAGTTGACTGCGGTGCTGCAATACGGGTGGATGGTAGCGGATCACTTTCGACTGCATTGGCAGCTGCGATGAACTGCATACTGCAAGATACACAGCAGCGCCAAGCAATGGGGGAATCAGCTTTACGGTATGCCGCAAATTATCGAGGCGCGACCACGAGAATCATGGCTGCACTCAAAGGACGAACTGCTTAAACGGTAGCGCCGTAGTTGGGATCGTCTTTACGTGTCGGATCGTCTGGCTTTTTATCATTCTTAATCAAGTCTTCGCGCTTGACTCCAAGCCACATTGCGATGGCAGCCGCCACGAATACCGAAGAATAAATACCAAACAAAATACCGATAGTGAGGGCTAGAGCAAAGTAAAAGAGGGTGGGACCACCAAATAGCAGCATCGCGAGCACCATCATTTGGGTACTGCCGTGGGTAATAACAGTACGGCTGATGGTGCTGGTAATGGCATTATCGATTATCTCGGGTGTGCTCATTTTTCGGTACTTGCGGAAGTTCTCGCGTATTCGGTCAAAAATAACCACTGACTCATTGACGGAGTAGCCCAGAACTGCCAAGACCGCAGCCAATACCGAGAGAGAGAATTCCCATTGGAAGAAGGCAAAAAAGCCGAGGATGATGACTACATCGTGCAAGTTAGCAAGGATGCCAGCAATCGCAAATTTCCACTCAAAGCGGAACGAGAGGTAAATCATGATGCCAATCACCACGAAGGCAAGGGCTTTTAAGCCATCAATCGCTAATTCTTTGCCGACCTGAGGGCCGACAAATTCAACGCGCTGTAACTTCGCTTGCGTGCCATCCTCAACCAAAGCCTTCATGACGACTACGCTTTGATCAGCAGAGGAAATGTTTTTCCCCTCGGCATCTTTCTGCAAAGGCAGGCGAATAATAATATCCCGCGAGCTGCCAAAGTTCTGGATTTGGGTATCGGTGTAGCCAAGCTTTTCTACTTTCTTGCGAATCGAATCGAGCGGTGCAGTTTGTTGGTAACTCACTTCCATGACCGTACCACCAGTAAATTCAATCGAGAGATGAAGGCCGTTTTGCCAAAGGAAAAAGACTGCAGCTAAGAAAGAGATAAATGAGAATGCATTGAGAATCAATGCATGGCGCATGAAGGGGATGTCTTTTTTGATGCGGAAAAATTCCATAGCTTATTTCTCCTTCGCGCGCCAGATTTGGCCGATCGAAATTTTCTGCAATTTCTTTTTTCTACCGTACCAGAGGTTGACTACTCCGCGTGAGAAAAATACCGCCGAGAACATTGAGGTCAAAATGCCCAAGCAATGCACCACCGCAAATCCTTTGATAGGCCCAGAGCCAAAAGCCAGCAATGCTAAGCCAGCAATGAGGGTTGTAATATTCGAATCTAAAATAGTCGCCCAGGCCTTATCAAAGCCAATTGCAATCGCAGTGCTGGGGGCAACGCCTTGGCGCAGTTCTTCCCGAATGCGCTCGTTAATCAGTACGTTCGAGTCAATTGCCATACCCAATGCCAAAGCCATCGCCGCAATGCCAGGTAAACTTAAGGTCGCCTGCAGCATCGAGAGAAGCGAAATCAGCAGCACAATGTTGACTGCCAATGCGATGACCGAGAAAAAGCCAAACAGCATGTAATACACGATCATGAAAATCGCGATTGCAATAAAGCCAAAGATCAGTGAAGTAAAGCCTTTCTCAATGTTCTCAGCACCAAGGCTTGGGCCAATAGTGCGCTCTTCAATGATTTCCATTGGCGCTGCCAGTGAGCCCGCGCGCAATAGCAGGGCAAGGTCATTGGCGCTTTCAGTAGTAGGCTGGCCCGTAATCTGAAACTTGGAACCAAACTCACTTTGAATGGTGGCAATGGTAAGTACTTCGCCTTTGCCTTTTTCAAACAAAATCATGCCCATGGGTTTGCCAATATTTTCACGGGTGACTTCCTGCATTACGCGGCCACCGGCCGCATCGAGTGAGATATTGACTGAGGGGCGCTGATTTTGGTCAAAGCCAGCGCTCGCATCGGTAATGCGGTCGCCACTAAAAATGATCGACTTCTTAAATACGCCCAACCGGCCTTCGCCAAAGCGGAAGACATCCATGCCAGGAGGAACCGGATCACCTACTGCAATGGTTGAAACCAGTGGGTCAGCGAGGCGGGATTCGAGGGTGGCAGTGCGGCCAATAATGTCTTTGGCACGAGCAGTATCTTGTACGCCAGGTAATTGCACGATGATGCGATCAGCGCCTTGCTGTTGAATTACTGGCTCTTTTACAGCCAATTCATTGACGCGTTTATTGAGTGTGATGATGTTTTGCTTTACCGCACTGTCTTGCACTTCTTTGAGCGAGCTCGGTTTGAACTGGCCAAGAAGGCGAGCGCCACCAGCCTGGGCATTTAGTTGCCATGAGAGGTCAGTTTGCGAAGCTGTTAGCAGTGTCTTGGCTTTTTCTGCTTCTTCCGTGCTACCAAATTGAATGGTGATGGATTCATTTCCACGTTCAATGCCTTGATGGCGAATGTTCTTCTCGCGCAATTGACTGCGAACATCGCCCGCAATGGCCAGCACTTTTTTCTGCACCGCGCCTTGCATATCGACTTGCAGCAGGAAATACACGCCACCCCGCAGATCAAGACCCAGCGGCATTGGCATGGCATTGATGGAGCTGAGCCAATGGGGTGTATTGGAGAGTAAATTTAAAGCAACCGTAAAGCTGGGGTCGTTTGGATCGGAATTGAGTTTTTGCTGCAACAAATCCTTGGCTCGCAGCTGAATGTCCGTACTATCAAAACGAACTTTCACTGACCCCACATTGCCGGTGCGCTCATAAAACATTCCCGTACTTGGAATCGAGGCATCGGCTAATATTTTTTCAACACGCGCTTGCGTTGCTAGTTCAACCTTGACGGTTGGCTTGGCGGCCGAGACCTGAACCGCTGGAGCCTCTCCAAAAATATTGGGCAAGGAATAGAGTGCGCCAATCAGTAGCGCAACACCAATTACAAGGTACTTCCAGAGCGGGTAACGGTTCATAGTGTCTCGATGGCGCTAATACTAAAAATAAGCTTAAGCAGCTTTGAGACTGCCTTTAGGCAAAACCATGGTGACAGCGCCTTTTTGCATGATCACTTCGGTGCCCGATGCAATTTCAACGGTCACGTTTTGATCTTTCATTGCGGTGACTTTGCCAAGAATTCCGCCGATGGTAATAACTTCATCGCCAACCGCCAATGCTTCGAGCATGAGGCGCGTTTCTTTTTGGCGTTTCATTTGTGGGCGAATCATAATGAAGTACAAGACTACAAACATCAAAAGGATGGGCAAGAAACCCATTAGGCCGCCGCTGTCCGAGCCTGCGCCAGTTTGAGCAAATGCATTACTAATCCACATATTCAAAGCCTCCATATAGAACCCTAATTAAAAAGCCAGAAAGATCGGCTAAGGTGCAATTCTAAACCGCTCGGGGGATTTGAGGCCTAATCCTGGCCTGGCTCGACGCCACGTTGCCGATCGGCATAAAACTGCTCGCGGTAGGCGCTAAACCGATCCTTAGCCAGGGCCTCCCGGATTTCAGTCATTAGCCCTATGTAGTAGGACAAATTGTGGATGGTATTGAGCTGCGCCCCCAGAATTTCATTGGCTTTTTGCAGGTGATTGAGATAAGACCGGGTAAAACGCTGGCAGGTATAACAGGAGCAGGTTGGATCTACTGGGCGATCATCGTCCTTATAGCCGCTGTTGCGGAGCTTCAAATCGCCAAAGCGGGTAAATAGCCAGCCATTGCGGGCATTGCGGGTGGGCATGACGCAATCAAACATGTCTATGCCATTGCTCACCCCGAGCATCAGGTCTTCAGGGGTGCCAACGCCCATTAAATAGTGCGGGGCTTTCTCTGGAAGTTTGGGGGCGGTAAAGGCCAAAATCCGCTCAAACTCGGGCTTGGGTTCGCCTACCGAAAGGCCGCCAATCGCAATCCCATCAAATCCCTGACTACTTACTTCGGCTAAGGAGGCTTCACGTAAGGACTCAAACATCCCGCCTTGCACAATGCCAAAGAGCCCATTGCCGGTTTCGAGCTCCCGAAAGCGCTTGAGTGAGCGGGCGCCCCAGCGCAAGGATAGCTCAAGGGACTGCCGCGCTGCTTTTTCGGTGGTGGCCTGGCCGTGCGTCTCATAGGGAGTGCATTCATCGAATTGCATGGCAATGTCACTGTTGAGCACCGCCTGAATCTCCATCGAGACTTCGGGCGACATAAATAATTTATCGCCATTAATGGGCGAGGCAAAGGTAACCCCATCTTCTGAAATTTTTCGCAGTGCTCCAAGGCTAAACACCTGAAAGCCACCTGAATCAGTCAAGATGGGTTTATCCCACGCCATAAAGCGATGCAGTCCGCCGTGTTTTGCAATGACATCGAGCCCAGGCCGCAACCACAAATGAAAGGTGTTGCCCAAAATAATTTGCGCTTTGGCCTCTTCAAGATCACGCGGGGTCATGGCCTTCACCGTACCGTATGTCCCGACCGGCATAAAGATGGGCGTTTGCACACTGCCGTGGGGCAGATCAAGTCTGCCGAGTCGCGCCATGCTTTGCGAATCACGCTTGATTAACTCAAATTGAATGGGTGACGTCATTAGGCTAGTTTAAGCGGATCGATTCAGGAACATGGCATCACCATAACTGAAAAAGCGGTAGCGCTCCGCAATCGCATGCCGATAGGCCTCCCGAATGGTATCCATACCGGCAAAGGCGCTGACCAACATGAGTAAAGTGGACTTGGGCAGGTGGAAGTTAGTTACCAGTGCATCAACGATCTTGAATTCAAAACCAGGGGTAATAAATAAATTGGTGTCACCGGTGAGTTCTTGGTTCAGGGCATAGCTCTCGAGCGTGCGCAAGCTAGTACTACCAACGGCAATCACGCGCCCACCCCTTTGCTTAGTCTGAGTAATAACCTCAATAGTTTTTTCGGGGATGCTGTACCACTCATGATGCATTTGGTGCTGGCTTAAATCTTCGGAGTGAACCGGCGTGAAGGTGCCGGCCCCAACGTGCAAGGTGATGGTAGCGCGATTTACGCCATGATCAGCAAGGCGCCCTAAGACAAGGTCATCAAAATGCAAGCCTGCCGTAGGCGCTGCTACTGCGCCGGGGTTACTGGCCAAAACAGTTTGGTAGCGCTTGGCATCGTCGCGATCCGCTTGGTGTTCAATGTAATGCGGAAGGGGTAATTCACCAAAGCGATCGAGCAATTCCAACACGTTTTGATGAAAAGCAATTTCATAAAAGCGATCCATGCGCTGCAGGATCTCGACATCAATCTCTTCGCCTAGCTTATTCTGAATGTGGATTCGGCCGCCAACTTTAGGCGTCTTCGAGGCTCTTATTTGCACCCAGGCTCGGTTTTCACCCGTGATACGCTCAATTAAGAGCTCAACCTGTCCGCCGGTTTCTTTTTGACCATATAGCCTTGCCGGGATTACCTTCGTATCATTGAAGATGAATAAATCGCCAGGCTTAGCTATTTGGCTGATATCAACAAATTGACGGTCGTGTATGCCGTCGCTAGCCACCTCCAACAAGCGGCTGTCGGAGCGATTGGCTAGGGGGTGCTGAGCAATTAGCTCGGGCGGAAGGTCGTAATTGAAGTCGGAGAGTTGCATAGCGTTACCATCGAAGTTGGAATTCTAACCATGACGAAACCTCGACCACCAAATGCACTCGAAAAAATGGGCTTAAATAGCCCGATTGCGCTGGCATTGCACCTGCCAAGTCGCTACGAGGACGAGACTGCGCTGTACAGCATCGAAGACGCATTAATTAAAGGGTCATTTAGCGCAGTACAGACCCAAGGGAAAGTCATTCGCAGTCAGGTACTGTTTCGGCCAAGGCGCCAGTTGGTAGTCACCATTGAAGACGACACCGCTCTGCTCCAGTTACGCTTTCTCAATTTTTACCCAAGTCAGCAAAAGCAAATGGCCGTAGGCGCCCACGTCCGAGTACGTGGCGAGGTACGCGATGGCTACTCTGGACCTGAGATGGTTCACCCTACCGTCAAAGCAGTGCCATCCGACGCGCCGCTACCAGCAAGCTTGACTCCGGTCTATCCCGCCAGTGAGGGTGTGACTCAAACGGTGATTCGTAAGGCAGTGCAGCAGGCATTGCGATCAGCTGATATCAAGCAATTTCTAGCTGAGTTGATTCCCGCTCCCGTGACGGGCGATCTCTTGCCGCAGGGCGAGTGGATGCCTTTGCACGATGCCATTCATTACCTACATAACCCACCTGCAGATGCGGATACCGCCGCCCTAATGGAGCGAACCCATCCGGCATGGCGACGTGTGCAGTTTGAAGAGTTATTGGCACAGCAGCTCTCGCTAAAGCAAGCCCATGCACTGCGCCGTCAGCGCAATGCACCTCGTCTGCATGGAGCCCCATCGACTGGGGGGCGGCAATCGATTGAGCAAGGGTTATTGGCAGCACTGCCATTCGAGCTAACGGGCGCGCAAAAGCGGGTATGGGCACAAATTGAGTCAGACCTCAGCCGAGCGTTTCCGATGAACCGCTTATTGCAGGGGGATGTGGGTAGTGGCAAGACCGTGGTTGCGGCGCTGGCCGCAGCAAGGGCAATCGACCATGGGTATCAGGCTGCGGTCATGGCCCCCACTGAAATCCTGGCAGAACAGCACTACAACAAAATGCAAGAATGGTTTGGGCCACTTGGGGCGGGGATCGTCTGGCTATCGGGTAGTTTAAAAGCCAAAGAAAAAAAAGCCGCACATGCCGCGATTGAGAGTGGCGCTGCGCAACTGATTATTGGTACCCACGCCTTGATTCAGGAAAGCGTCTCCTTTGCGAAGTTGGGTTTGGCGGTAATTGATGAGCAACACCGCTTTGGGGTCCGTCAACGCCTAGAGATATCGCAGCGCATCGGCTCGGAATTGTTCTATTGCCATCAATTAATGATGTCCGCAACCCCAATCCCGCGCACCTTAGCAATGACCTATTACGCCGATCTGGATGTCGCTGTGGTTGATGAGCTGCCGCCAGGGCGTAAGCCCATTACGACCAAGGTGGTGAAGCACAGCCGGCGGGATGAGGTCATCAATGGGCTGGAGGACTGGTTGAGTAAAGGCTTGCAAGCCTACTGGGTTTGCCCCTTAATTGAAGAGTCGGATGCCTTGCAACTGCAAACTGCCGTAGAGAGTTATGCGCAATTAGAAGAGCGCTTGCCCCAATTTAAAATAGGCCTGGTGCACGGACGCCTAAAGGCAGAGGAGAAGGCTGCCGTGATGGCAGCATTTAAGGCCAATCAAATTCAATTGCTGGTGGCGACTACCGTGATTGAGGTTGGGGTTGATGTGCCCAATGCGGCGCTGATGGTGATTGAGCATGCCGAGCGATTTGGTTACGCCCAAATTCATCAATTGCGCGGCCGAGTAGGGCGCGGCACAGCTGACTCGGTCTGTATTTTGATGTACGCGGAACCCCTTTCGGCGGCAGCGAAGGAGCGCTTGCAAACCCTGCGTGAAGTATCCGATGGTTTTGTGATTGCGGAGCGGGATTTATCGCTGCGCGGCCCGGGCGAACTCTTGGGTGCAAAACAATCGGGCGATACCATGCTCCGTTTTGTAGACCTGCAACGCGATGCCTGGCTGATTGATTTAGCCCAGCAGGCAGCAGAGCGCCTTTTGGAAAACCACCCCACGGTGGTAGAGCAGCAACTGGAACGGTGGCTCGGATCGCGCGCCGATTTTCTAAAAGCCTGATAATTGCGTTATGACATTAACTGAACTTCGCTACATTGTTGCCGTTGCCCGAGAGCGCCACTTTGGGCGTGCCGCCGAGGCTTGCCATGTTTCGCAGCCCACCTTATCGGTTGCCATTAAGAAGCTTGAAGAGGAATTGGGCGCACAGATTTTTGAGCGAACCAGTGCTGAGGTTGCAATGACGGCCTTGGGGATTTTGATTGTGGAGCAAGCACAGCGTGTTCTAGAGGAAGCTAATTCGCTGAGGCATCTGGCAAAGCACGGTCAAGATCCTTTATCGGGCCCCTTGCGTCTGGGCGCAATTTATACCGTTGCACCTTATTTGTTGCCAAGCCTTGTGCGGGTAGCACGTGAGTCTATGCCTAACGCCCCGCTATTTTTGGAAGAAAATTTTACGGTTCGTTTGCTCGAAATGCTGCGTCAAGGCGTGCTCGACTGCGCTATTTTGGCCGACCCGTTTCCGATGGCAGGCCTTGAAGTTGCCGAGTTGTACGATGAGCCATTTTATGTGGCCGTACCAAAAGACCATCCTTGGACTGAACGCCAATTGATTGGCCACGACGAATTAAAAGAGCAAAATACCTTGCTTCTGGGAGCGGGACACTGCTTTCGGGATCATGTTATCGGTGTGTGCCCAGAACTGAATCGCTTTGGGCCGGGCCCAACGATGGGTGAGCAACGTAGCTTTGAGGGTTCTTCACTGGAAACCATCCGGCAAATGGTTGCTGGCGGCATTGGCATTACCGTTTTACCACGTACATCGATTCCGGATCCCAAAACACGCGAGGGTTTAATTCGCTATATCCCATTTGAAGATCCCATGCCAACCAGGCGCGTGAGTTTAGTGTGGCGTAAAAGTTATCCGCGTGCAGCGGCGATGGCCGAGCTCGCCAAAACAATCCGGCGCTGTGATTTGCCTGGAGCGAGGCTGGTCTGAGTTTGCAGCGCCTCTATGCTTACGCCCGCTTAATTCGGCTCGACAAGCCGATTGGTACGCTGCTCTTATTGTGGCCTACCTACTGGGCTTTGTGGCTATCCAATCAAGGAATGCCGCCATTCGATTTATTGATTATCTTTACGCTCGGTACTTTTTTGATGCGCAGCGCCGGTTGCGCCATTAATGACTATGCCGATCGGGATTTTGATCGCCATGTTGAGCGCACTAAAAATCGCCCCATCACCAGCGGTCAAATCAGCGGCAAAGAAGCGGTGTTAATTGCTGCCATCCTTGCTCTCTTGTCCTTTGGACTCATTTGGCCACTGAATTTGCTCACGAAACAGTTATCGGTTTTTGCGATTATCGTCGCAGCCATATATCCCTTCACCAAGCGTTTCTTTGCGATGCCCCAAGCCGTATTAGGGGTTGCCTTTGGGTTTGGAATTCCGATGGCCTATGCCGCCAGCCAAAATCAGGTGCCGCTTGAGGCATGGATTTTATTTATAGGCAATCTTTTCTGGACGATTGCCTATGACACGGCCTATGCCATGGTGGATCGTGATGATGATCTACGTTTGGGTTTACGCACCTCTGCGATTACCTTTGGGCGTTTTGATGTGATTGCAATTGCAATCTGTTACGCCTTGCTACTATTTAGCCTCTTATGGGTTGCTTACCTAGTTCAACTTAATGACTTATTTTGGTTGGGTTGGGTTGGGGCGCTGATCTGCGCGATTTACCATGTATCGCTGGTACGCACCCGGCAACGAGATGCTTGCTTTAAGGCATTTCGCCAAAATAATTGGCTAGGCGCTTTTTTATTTCTGGGGATCGTACTGGGATTATTGGGCTAACTCATCGCCCATGGCTTTGCCACGCTTGGCTGCAGCAGCCAGGGCCGCCTCTAAAATGCCTTGCCAATCCTCTTCCTTGAGAACGGCTAAAGCGGCAGCAGTTGTGCCCCCCTTAGAGGTCACTTTTTCACGCAAGCTGGCGGCAGATTCAGCCGAATTAACTGCAAGTTGCGTAGCACCTTGCAGGGTAGCGTAAGCGAGGGCTCTGGCGCTTACTGAATCAAGGCCTAGTTTTTCTCCACCGCTTTGCAGTGCCTCTAAAAATGCAAACACATAGGCGGGGCCACTGCCCGATAGCGCAGTAACCGCATCAATTAAATTCTCATCGCTGACCCAAACGCTTTGCCCAACGGCATTGCAGAGTGCCGTTGCCTTAGAGCAGGCTTGAGCATCAACACTAGCGTTCGCACATAAGCCGGTAATGCCCATACCGATGAGGGCGGGGGTATTTGGCATTGTGCGTACACAGCGCGAATGACCTAACCAGCTTGCCATACTGCTGAGCCGAATTCCGGCTGCAATGCTGATGATGAGTAAGCGATCTTCAGCAATGGTTTTTAAGTGGGGGGCTAGCGATAGGGCTACTTGCTTAAAATCTTGCGGCTTCACAGCCATCACGACAACATGCTCGAGCTTCGAATCGAAGTGCAATTGCTCGATCGAATTGACGATGGCCAGGGAAAAATCGGCCTTGAGCTTTTCCGCAGTAGCAGTAAATGGCTCCACTACCGTCATTTGTTTGGCAGAGAGGCCACTCGCCAGCAAGCCGCCAATCAGGGCTCGACCCATATTACCGCCGCCAATAAAGGTGATGTGCGTATGGGCTAACGGGGAGAGAATGGAATCAGTCATAAACAGAATAGTACTAGGCCTTAGCGGGAGGGCGCTGACCAAAGATGGCGGTGCCGATTCGAACCAAGGTGCTGCCCTCGGCAATTGCCGCCTCGAGATCGTCGGACATGCCCATCGATAGGGTATCAAAATAGGCGTAACCCCGATCGTCCAGGCGGGCTTGCTGAATTTGTACAAACAGCACCTTCATTTTGGCGCACGCCGCGCGTTGCTCTACGGGGTCGGTGCTGGGTGCAGGAATGGCCATCAGCCCACGTAAAGTTAGGCCCGGAAGTTGCGCAACCGCATCGCATAGCGCTGCCGCCTCCTCAATAAGGACGCCGCTTTTACTATCTTCATTACTGACATTGACTTGCACACAGACTTGCAGAGGCAGTATCTCGGGTAGCTCTAAGCGCTGCGCCGATAAACGCTCTGCGATTTTTAAGCGATCAATGCTTTCAACCCAGTCAAAATGGTGGGCCACTTCCTTGGTTTTATTGCTTTGCAGTGGCCCAATAAAATGCCATTCAAGCCAGGGACGTAATTTGGCGAGTTGCTGGATCTTCTCAACACCCTCTTGAACGTAGTTTTCGCCAAAACAGGTTTGGCCTGCATGCATTGCCTCTTCCACCGCACTGGCAGGGAACAGCTTACTGACTGCCATCAATTGAATTTCTTCAGGCTCGCGTTTAGCGGCGAGAGCAGCTAATTCAATGCGTTCTCTGACCTGGATTAAATTGACGGCGATTCCCCTCATGCGACCTCGGACTCTGCAGCTTGCGTGGCGTCCAAGAGAAGCTGATCCACAATCTCAACCCAATGCAGGACCGGCATTCTTTCTTGTTGCAAATGCGTGATGCAACCAATGTTGGCAGAAACAATGGCGGTAGCGCTACTGTCTTCATAAGCCCGCTGCAAATGATCTAATTTTTGCTGACGCAGTTGACCCGAAAGGGCTGGCTGTAAAACCGAGTAGGTGCCAGCAGAGCCGCAGCACAAATGACTGTCAGCGCACAAGCGAGCAGGTACGCCAATGCTCTCCAATAAACCTTCTACTTTGCCGCGAATTTTTTGACCATGCTGTAAGGTGCATGGTGGGTGGTAGACCACGCCTGACTTTGGATTACTACCCAGTAGCGCAACCAAGTCGTCGGTATAGCTTGGCAGAATTTCTGCCAAGTCTTTGGTCAGCTCAGAGATGCGCTCAGCCTTTGCCGCATAGTGCGGATCCTGCGCAAGTAAATGACCATAGTCTTTCACCATGACGCCGCATCCTGATGCCGTCATCACAATGGCACTCACCGGATTATTACCATCAACATAAGGCCACCAGGCATCAATATTGCGCCGCGCCGCTTCGAGTCCGCCATCCTGGTCATTGAGGTGGTAGCGGAGCGCGCCGCAACAGCCTGCCTTAGGGGCGCTAATCAAGTCAACGCCGAGGCGCGATAAAACACGCTGGGTCGCTTGATTGATATTGGGCAACATGCCGGGTTGTACGCAGCCTTCTAGAATGAGCATCGTAGCCCGTGCTGCCTGCTTTACAGGCGCCACGGCTACTGCGTTATCGGTCTTGATTTGATTCGTGTAGACGCCGTTGATGGGCACCTTGCGTTTGAGTTCGCTTGGCAACAGTGGGCGCACCAATCTACCCATGGCCATGGCAGAGTTAAATAGCGCGGGGCGCGTTAAGCCTTCCTTTAAAAGCCAGCGCGTGAGGCGTTCACTGGATTTGCGAGGGGCTGTACTTTCCTCAGCCCATTTGCGCCCAATATCAATCAACTGACCGTATTGAACACCGCTGGGGCAGGTGGTTTCACAATTACGGCAAGTTAAGCAGCGATCCAGGTGCAAGCGGGTTTTTTCAGTAACTGCTTGACCCTCTGCGATTTGCTTGATGAGGTAGATACGCCCACGTGGACCATCTAATTCGTCACCTAATAGTTGGTAGGTTGGGCAAGTAGCGGTGCAAAAACCACAATGCACGCACTTTCCTAAAATGCGCGCAGCCTCGTTACCGTCGTGGGTATTAATGAACTGGGGGGCTAATTGGGTTTGCATATCAATAGGTAGATTAGGGAAGGCGACCGGTTGCAAAAACCCCGGACGGATCAAATGCCCTACGCAATTGGGCTTGGACAGCAGTGAGGGCTGCGCTATGGGCTTGATCGCTCAGCAAGGTGAATCGCTGTTCTTTACCATTGCTGCCAACACGAAAGCAGCTGGCGTGACCGCCGTGCTCAATTGCTTTTGCTTTGACATTCGCTTGCGTTGCCGCATCTGCTGGTCCATGCCACCAGCGTTGTTGGCCATGCCATTCGAGAACGCGGTGCTGCGTACCGCTTGAGGCGAGTTTAGAAAAATCGATGGGTGGACAGGCTGCGGGCAAAGCTAGTCGATAGAGGGCATCGTCTGCACCCACCTCATGAAAACAATCCAATTTGTGTTCGCGTAGATCGCGCCAAAATGCAGCGGCAACTGCAGGATCGAGCTCGGTAGCGCCCAGGGCGGATTTCATGAGAACGGTAGCAGATTGCACAGCAGCAATTGCGCCTGCAAGGCGAATCGTGAGCTCCCCATCGGCATTGGCATCGCCCGAGCCGATCCAGCTGCTCGCCGACAAGGGCAGAGGTTGGCCTGCCCACTCGTTTAGTACTTTTAGAGCGCGCGCCTCAGAAATAAAGCAGCGTAAGGATGCGCTGCCAGCTGGTTTTGGCAAGACCTTGACAGAGGCCTCGAGTATGAGAGCGAAGGTGCCTAATGAGCCTGGTAACAAACGCGAGACATCATAGCCGGCCACGTTTTTCATCACTTTTCCACCGAACGATAAATCGTGTCCTTGCCCATCCATTAGGCGCGTACCCAATACGTAGTCGCGTAAATTACCAGCACTGATACGCCCTGGGCCAGCAAGGCCAGCACCAATCGCGCCACCAAATGTCGCTTGTGCTCCAAAGTGGGGAGGCTCAAATGCGAGCATCTGATTTTTTTCAGCTAGCGCTGCTTCAATCGTGGCTAATGGCGTTCCAGCACGCGCTGTAATCACTAGCTCTTCGGGTTGGTAGTCTACGATCCCATGAAATCCGGCAGTCAGGAGTTTTGAATGCGCATTAGGGTTGCCGTACCACGCTTTGGAGCCGCCCCCATGAATCGATAGCACCGACTTGGATGCGGCCGCATGTTGAATTTGATCTCGGTACTCCTGAATCTGCACGTCGCTCATTAAAAACGCTCCAACTCAGGATGCGGTAACTTACCGCCGCTGATGCGCATGCGGCCGTACTCGGCGCAGCGACTGAGGGTCGGAATGGCTTTATCGGGATTAAGTAATTGGGCTGGGTCAAAGGCGCGCTTGACGCCCCAGAATAACTCCCGCTCGTGCTCGCCAAACTGCACGCACATCGAATTGATTTTTTCGATACCAACACCATGTTCGCCGGTAATGGTTCCGCCGAGTTCAACGCAGGCCTCTAATATGTCGGTACCAAATTCTTCGGCACGGTGCCACTCATCTGGATCAGCACCATTAAATAAAATGAGCGGATGCATATTGCCGTCGCCCGCATGGAATACATTTAAGCAGCCCAGTCGATATTTCTTTTCCATTTCCTGAATACGGCGCAAGAGGGTAGCAATGTGACGCCGCGGAATCGTGCCGTCCATGCAGTAGTAGTCGGCTGCAATGCGGCCTGCTGCTGGGAAGGCATTTTTACGACCGCTCCAAAACGTCAGGCGCTCCGTTTCATTTTTGGAAATGCGAATGCCGCTGGCACCGGCTTTTTCTAATACAGCAGTCATGCGCCCAATTTCTTCCGCTACTTCTTCTGGCGTACCGTCCGACTCGCACAGCAAAATGGCAACGGCGTCTAAGTCATAGCCGGCGTGTACAAATTCTTCAACCGCCCGCGTAGTTGCCTTATCCATCATCTCCAGGCCGGCCGGAATAATGCCGGCAGCAATAATGGCTGCAACCGCATTACCGCCTTTTTCGATGTCATCAAAACTGGCCATAATGACTTGGGCTAATTTCGGTTTTGGCACGAGCTTTACAGTCACTTCCGTAACAGCCGCCAACATGCCTTCGCTGCCCATCACGATGGCGAGCAAATCGAGTCCGGGGGCATCGGGCGCTAGGCTGCCAAATTCGACGATGTCGCCACTCATTAAAACGCCACGGACACGCAAAACATTGTGCAGCGTTAATCCGTACTTTAGGCAGTGAACGCCGCCGGAGTTTTCATTGACGTTGCCGCCAATCGAGCAAGCAATTTGCGATGATGGATCGGGAGCATAGTACAAGCCTAAATGGGCAACTGCCTCAGAAATCGCCAGATTGCGCACGCCTGGCTGCACAACGGCAGTGCGGGTAAAAGGGTTGATGTCCACAATCTTTTTGAGCTTGGCGAGGGAGAGAACCAGGCCTTGCGCGATCGGCATGGCGCCACCCGATAAGCCAGTACCAGCGCCTCGGGGCACTACGGGTATGTTCATTGCATGGCAGATTTGCAAAATACGCGACACTTGCGCTTCGTTTTCAGGAAGAGCTACTGCCAACGGCATGCGCCGATAGGCCGCTAAACCATCACATTCATAGGGGATTGTGTCCTCGGGCTCCCACAAAAGGCCGTCTTCAGCCAAGATGGGCCGGAGCGCCGAGACTAATTTGGCCTGCAAAGCCTGTATTTCTATGAGATCGGGTGGAGGGGCGACAGTATTCATCGCTCCATTTTAGCCATTTACCTATAATCGGTTGATGGGAAATCGACTTTCAAAAATTACAACGCGAACCGGTGACGCCGGTATGACCGGTTTGGGCGATGGCAGCCGAGTTGAAAAAGACCATTTGCGCATTTGTGCGATGGGCGACGTCGATGAGCTCAACTCCGAAATCGGTGTTTTGATGACCGAGGCCATCCCGGAGGCCATTGCCGGCGAGATGCAAGCACTCTTTTTGCGGGTGCAACATGATTTGTTTGATTTGGGTGGGGAGTTATGCATACCCAATTACACCTTACTCAAGGAAGAGCAAGTGTCGCAGTTGGATGCTTGGCTAAAGCACTACAACGATACCCTGCCCCCTTTGACCGAATTCATCCTACCAGGCGGGACACGTGCGGCCGCACAAGCCCATGTGTGCAGAACGGTTTGTCGTCGTGCTGAGCGTTCCATCGTCAAGCTCGGTTGGCACGATACTTTGCACGACTCTCCACGTCAGTACGTCAATCGCTTATCGGATTTACTGTTTGTTTTGGCGCGAGTCTTAAATCGCGCTGCTGGTGGGCAGGATATTCTCTGGAAGAATCAGAATAAATCCGATTGATCCAGAGTGATTGCTATTGTTTAGCCGCGCCGACGTTTCTTAATGGCTTGCGCTAGACGCTCTAAGACCTTGACTGAGTCATCCCAATTAATGCAGGCATCGGTAATGCTCTTGCCGTATTCCAGCGCGCTTGCATCATCTTTACCTGGAGTGAATTTTTGGGCGCCACCATTGAGGTGACTTTCAATCATGACGCCAAATATGTGGCGTGAGCCAGACTCAATTTGTTTTGCGATGTCATCGGCCACGGTAATTTGACGTTCGTGTTGTTTGCTGGAATTGGCGTGCGATAAATCAACCATGAGGCTGGCGGGCAGTTTTGCTGCCTCGAGCTCCTGGCACGCCGCGTTCACGAATTTCGCTTCATAGTTTGGTTCTTTGCCGCCGCGCAGAATAACGTGACAGTCTTTGTTGCCGTTGGTTTCAACAATGGCAACTTGGCCATTTTTATGGACCGATAAAAAGTGGTGCGACCTACGCGCCGCCTGAATTGCATCGGTGGCAATGCGGATGTTACCATCCGTACCATTTTTAAATCCAATCGGAGCCGACAAGCCAGAGGCGAGTTCGCGGTGTACTTGACTCTCGGTGGTACGGGCACCAATGGCTCCCCAAGAGATTAAATCAGCAATGTATTGTGGTGAGATGACATCTAAAAATTCGCTACCGGCAGGCATGCCCATGCGGTTGATTTCCATCAACACCTGACGTGCAATTCGCAGACCTTCTTCAATACGGAAACTCTCATCCAGATACGGGTCATTGATTAAACCCTTCCAGCCAACGGTAGTGCGGGGTTTTTCAAAATAGACCCGCATGACGATTTCCAGTTCACCCGAAAAGCGCTTACGTTCGGCTAAGAGGCGCTGGCAATACTCAAGTGCTGCTCTGGGATCATGAATGGAGCAGGGGCCAATGATGACCAAGAGGCGATCATCTTTACCATGAATCAAATTACGAATTTTGCTGCGCGTTTGGCTGATTAATTTTTCAATCGCTGTTCCAGCAATTGGAAAAAAACGAATCAGGTGCTCTGGCGGCGGCAGTACCGTAATGTTGTGAATGCGCTGATCGTCGGTATCCGAGGTTTTATCCACGCTGGCATACCAGTTTTCGGGGGTGATGTTGGTTCGATTACTCATATCCGTATTTTAAGCTGATTAGGCCGTGCCCCCTACCGTCATGCCATCAATCCTAAGGGTTGGCTGGCCTACGCCTACTGGAACGCTCTGGCCCTCCTTGCCGCAAACGCCTACCCCACTGTCCAATTTGAGGTCGTTGCCAATCATCGAGACCTGTTTTAAGCACTCCGGACCGTTGCCAATAATGGTGGCGCCCTTAACAGGGTATTGAATTTTACCGTTCTCTACCCAGTAGGCCTCGGATGCAGAAAAGACAAATTTCCCGCTAGTAATGTCCACTTGCCCGCCGCCAAAGTTGACTGCATACAGGCCGCGTTTGATGCTGGCGACGATTTCTTGGGGATCTTCTTTGCCGGCCAGCATATAGGTATTAGTCATACGTGGCATCGGTAAGGAAGCAAAACTCTCGCGCCGACCATTGCCGGTCTGCGGCATTTTCATGAGCCGGGCATTCAAGGTATCTTGAATGTAGCCTTTCAGAATGCCATCCTCAATCAAGGTGGTGCATTGGGTTGGCGTACCTTCGTCATCGATATTGAGCGAGCCACGTCGCCCACTGAGGGTACCATCGTCGACCACCGTCACTCCCTTGGCAGCCACCCGTTGGCCGATGCGGCCAGCAAAAGCAGAAGATCCCTTGCGATTAAAGTCGCCCTCCAGGCCGTGACCAATCGCTTCATGCAGTAATACGCCCGGCCATCCTGGTCCCATGACAACGGTCATTGGACCGGCGGGAGCAGGGCGTGACTCTAAATTGAGGAGTGCGCTATCCACGGCCTCATCTACCCAATGGTTAACCAAGTCCGATGTGAAATACCCATAATCATGGCGAGCTCCGCCACCAGCAGAGCCGGATTCGCGACGCCCATTTTGCTCCGCAATGACATGTACCGAGACGCGCACGAGCGGTCTGATGTCGGCCGCCAGTAAGCCATTGGCGCGCATTACCAGCACGACGTCAAATTCTCCAGCTAAGCTGGCCATCACCTGAATGATTCGGGGATCGCGTGCTTTGGCGCGCCGCTCAATGGCTTCCAGCAAAGCGATTTTGTCCGTTGGACTTAAAGAGTCGAGCGGATTTAAGCCGGAGTACAGGGCATTGGCGACTGGAGTTGATGTGGTTCTGGCAAGAGCCTGCTTGCCACCCGATGGACCGATTACTCGGGTCGCTTTAGCTGACTTGAGTAGGGCGGGCAGATTAATTTCATCGGAATACGCAAACGCGGTTTTGTCACCGTAAATTGCTCGTACACCCACGCCCTGGTCAATGCTAAAGCTTCCCGACTTGACGATGCCTTCTTCTAGGCTCCAGCTTTCATTGCGTGTGTGCTGAAAGTACACATCGGCATCATCCAAGCGATGGGTGTACATCACGCCAAACGTGTCATGCAAATCCGATTCCGTGAGGCCGCTGGGCTCAAGCAGTATTGACTTTGCTATTTGCAATAAGTCGCCCTGTTGTTTGGGTTTAGTCCAATCAGTCGGCAGGTGAACATCATTCATAAATGCAGTGTCTTTCAAAAAATCACATTGTGCGGTGGTGTAGTGCAGGTAATTTAGAGCGTACCGCGTTTAACTTTTCTTTGCTGAGAATGCCGTGAACCAATCCCTCGCCTTGATCTAGGACGCTAACAACCTGGCCCCATGGGTCAATCAGCATCGTATTACCCCAGGTGCGTCGCTGATTTTGATGAAGTCCCCCTTGGGCTGATGCCAAGACATAGCATTGGTTTTCAATCGCCCTGGCGCGCAATAAAATATCCCAATGGTCTTTGCCGGTGGTGTAAGTAAAGGCAGCTGGAATCAGGTGGCAATCCACCAATCCAATCGCACGATACAGCTCGGGAAAGCGCAAGTCGTAGCAGATGCTAAGACCAAAGCGCCACTCCACTCCTGCAATCGAAATCGACACGCTCCCGGGCTGATCGCCCGGCGCAATCGTTTCTGATTCTTGATAGCGCTCTTCGTTTGTCTGAAATCCGAACAAATGAATTTTGTCGTAGCGCGCGATTTGCATGCCATCTGGATTAAAGATCAGAGTTGTATTAAGAACCTTATTTGGATCGCTGCATTCCAGCGGAATGGTACCGGCAACTAAATAAATACCATGTTGTTTTGCAATGGCTGATAAGCGCTCTTGGATTGGGCCACGACCCAATTTTTCTCTGGCCTTGACCTTGTCGGTATCGGCTAGGCCCATCAAGCAAAAGTATTCTGGAAGAAGAATGAGCTTAGCGCCAGTTGCAGCAGCTTCAGCAACCCAATGCGCTGCCCGATCGAGATTTTCTGCAAGCAGCGGCGTAGACACCATCTGAATCGAGCAAATACGCAGTTCGGACATAAGCGGAACCAGTTAAAAGTAGGAATACATCAATCGTACTGCTTTACTTTAATTGGGGGTGGCGATTACGCCAGAGCCAGTGAAGGACTCAATGACACTTTGCTTGCTGGCGGGTGCAGGGGCATTTGGAATGGGCGCGCTTGGCTTAGTCTGTTCTTTGAGTAAGCCCTTTGAACGAATGCCATCGAGTACCTTGGGATCCAAGGGCTGTCCCTGCTGGTTGAGGGGGATGATTTCTGGATCTGTCCAGGAACCTTGCACTAAATAATCGGACTGCATTGCCTTGTTGATTTGATTGCTTACCAGATATTGACCAATTAAAGCGCCAAGTCCAGCAATCGGATTAATCGCAAACACGGCCAAAGCACCCGAGGTTGCGTCAATGCTGGGGAAAATCGTAATGCGTAAATCCTGCGTTTCTTTTGGCGCATCAATTAGGCCGGTCATAGCAACGCGGGCCTGATCGAGTTGCATTAAAAAATTATCTGTTTTGGCAATGCCATTGTTGACTGCAAAATCACCCGTAATGGTTTTAAAGGCAGTCCCTTGCGTCACTACCGTTCCAAGGCTGCCTTGTAAGTCTAAGGTCGCAAAGCGCAAGAGACTTTGCAGGCTTAGTACGCTGAATAACTTAGCGGCAGTGTTATCTACTTTTAAGAGACGACCTTTTTCGAGCGCAATATTGATCTTGCCATTAAGCGTTTCAAGTTGAGGCTGAAATGCCGAGCCCGTCCATGCCAATTTTCCGCTAATGTTGCCATCGCCGCCTTCAATTGACTTGGGGTTGCCCCAACGGGCTGCAATTGGACCCAGATCTGCAATCGCCATCGTGATATCAATCTCAGCACGCTCTTTCTGGGCGCCATCGCTGCTTCGCCAAGCCCCACTAATGACAGCGGTGTCTTGCGGATTACTCACTTGCAGATTATTAATTATCAATGCGGTGGGCGAGCGAGTCGCTTTTAGGCTCACCTTCCCAAGGGACTTGTTGCCGTATTGAAAGTCATCGACGGCAATATTGACGTTGGGTAGTTCGCTTACCGATACTTGGAGTGGCTCTTGTTGCTTGGTCGCCGGATTGGTGGTGGCGGCAGACCCGATGGTTTCCGGAATGCGCAGGGCACTTAGCTTGCCGCTGAGTTGCCCCGCAATATCCATTTTTTTCTTAGCCTGCCACTGAATTTGCCCTGCTACCTGTGGTGATGTGATTTGCAACTGCAGTTGCCCATCTTTTTTATTTGCGCTTAATTGCAGGTCAGTCCAAAGACGATTGAGTAGCGTCAGTTTTTTTACTTGCGCAGTGATTTCCACTGGCACATTAGCATCGGCGTATTGTGATGAGGTGGGCTCACCCTCTTTTTTCGTTGCCGCATCACTTGTGCGGCTTGGTTTTAAAAACGCATACCAGGCATCGAGATCAAGCTCATTGGTATTAATCCCAAAAGCAATGCCATTTTGAGGCAAAGCGGCCGGGTGACCAATGCCATAGGCTTGCCGTACTGGACTTCCAGTAATAGAGCTGCCTTGCATAAAAATACCCTCACCAATTTGACCAGACCAACTAATGGCGCTACCCCCACTTTTTTGATCTGCATTTCTTTTTAAACTCAGGCGACCAGTGAGCGGTGTGTTGATCTCTTTTTTTAATGGTTCTGGCGCATGTAAACCAAATGAATTCAGATTGAAGCGGACATTGCTGTCAAAATCGGATTTGTCTATACGGACTTGGCCGTCATAGCTAATCCTGCCTGTCATTGCGTTCAACAAAGGAAAAAAGGCGGAATCGCTTTTATCGGTCAGGTATTTTTTGAGTTCATTCGTATTGATCCCGCCAGCAATCGCCAGTAGCTTTTCTGACCCTTTCCCTGACTGACTGGTCACCTGGAGGTTACCACCCAATACTTCGGCACGGATCGTTTCCGGTACCGGAAAGTCATCCTGTATTCGCATGCTACCTTTAGCATTCACCAGCGGCGGAAAGTCTGACCACTGTATTTGATTGCCTAATAGAGTTAAACGAATATCAAGATCGGGATCTTTTGTTCCAGATAGGGGAATTGCTAAGTCGACGCTTAAATCCGCAGGGCCGCCGACACTCAGTAATTTCGCAACGGAGAGCCGCTTCTGCAAAATGGGGGTGGGTTTGATGTAGTCCAGTAACTCCTTCAGGTCGCCGCTAGCGGAGCCCGTTACTTTTACCTCTGAATTTGGCGCGTTGATGTCAGCGATCGTGGCTTGAATCGATTGCAAAAGAACATTTTGGTAGCTTGCCCTATCGACTTGTACTTTCAGCGCCGACTCCTTCATCATTACTACGCCGCTGATATTGGTAAATGCTGGCCAGCTACCTTGACTGACTGGAAGCATTGGAACAGGATTAAAGGTTGTATTTTTAATTGGCAGATTAAGTGTGAACTCGCCTGGGAATTTAGCAGAATAGGGAATTTGATTTGGATCCCCTTTAATCGATAAGCTGCCTTGTTGAATTTCACCAGCAGCAAATGCCTTACTTAGATAGGTGCGCGCATCGCGATCCATTTCGATTGGAAGATACCGGTGCGCCTGGGTCAGTGTGGCACGCTCAAATTGCATATTCAGGGTGAGTGAGTCCGTTTGCTTTGGGTCACCAAAGAGGTAGTTGGCAGTCAGGGATGCGCTGACATCAGGGTTGCTAAATGCAACATCCTTTCCAGTGATTTGCCATTGCCCCTTGATCTTTTGCCAAGCAATCTGACCTTTTGCGGTTTCAAGTTTGAGTTTTGGATCCACTAAAAAGCCGCTGATATCGAGCTCGAGATTGGAGGAGTTCAATATAAGACTACCTTGTTTTTCATTGGTCTCTAGTCGGCCCGTTAAGTTGGTCACACTCGGTAAAACATTGCGTGGTCCTAGGAAGCGAAAGTTGCTTAAGTCTGCTTTGATCGACAGGGCCAAATTGGCATTCGGTAACCAGGTTTTGGGGAGGGGTAGGGCGGACGTTTTTTCTGACCACTGGATATCGACGTTCTCGAGCAGTCCGCTTGCCTTTGAGCCTGCAATGATGCGGTGCAATTTATTGGGTAGCGGTAGATTGAGCGCAAACAAAGTGGCGTCATCGACGCTGATTCGGGGAGATGAAAATCCAAAATCCCGAATTTCTTCGCCGGCTTTGGGCGGAGTCCAATAAAACGACATCGGACTCAATTGCTTCAGGGGGGAATTTTTAGGACTACCAAAATCCCGCCACGCTAATTTTTTACTTGTCACGGAAACCACTTTTCCTTTGGAGCTTTCCTGCATTTCTGCCTCGAGTCGACCAAACTCCAATAGATCGCGCTCTTGCTTAAATTGAACGCGTAAGTCATCTGCAAAGAGCAGGGCATCACCGCCGCTTAGTCTACCCTTATTGAGACTTACAAAACCACGCGATTCCACAATGCCCTCGAGCATGGGCAGGGGCAGTTTGAAGTCGAGCGCCAAGCGATTGAGATTGAGCCCTTTAAAGTCCCAGGTAAATTGCCCGCTCCAGTTTCGCCAATTACTGGGCTCGCCACGGATGCCGTGCTTAAAGTCTGCGCTCAAGCGTACGGGGCTTGGATCGCTGGGCAGATAAGCCACTAAGTCAATTAGGTGATTACGCAGGCCATTGGAAATCGCCAGGGACTCAATGCGAACATCGGTATCTAATTTCTTCTTCTCGTGATCCCGCCAGTGAATCACTGCATTGTTGAGTTGAATGGCATTTTGTGCCATGAGCCAATCACTACCCGCATGACCACTTTCATTTGAATTAAGTGCAATGCCAGCTACTGAAATTACCCCATTTGATCCGCGCTCCGCAGTGAGCTCGACATCGCCGATACTTAACTTCTGAAAATACGGCGTTAGGTGATAAAAGGATAGTAGGCTGAGTTCGCCCGATATGGATTGGATTGCCAGCGCAGGCAGATTTTTTGTTGGCTCGCTGATCTTGGCTGCTGTCTTCGAATAAAACCGCAATCCATCGATCTCAAATTCAGGCCGCAGTCCATCCCAGGCGACGCGCACATCATCCATCGTGACCGTAACGCCCAGTCGCGATCCAATGAGCTTTTCTAAGGCTGGTTTGGATTTTTCAATCTGCGGCCAAACAAGATAGCGAACCCCAAAATGCAATGCAACGGCAAGTGCAGCAAGGGCAGCGATTACCTTGAGGAGGTGGATCAGCCAGCGCGACCAATGGAGCCGAGCAATGCCGCTTTTCAAGCTGCGTAGCATGGGGCCAAGGGAGGAGTTTCGAAACATAAACCGTATTATCCGTCACCCCACTCAAGAATGGCTATGATTCGGTATGGCTTCGCTTGATCAACCAATCGACTTTTTACGGCGGCATTCTGTATTTGCTGGCCGCTGGTTGCAGGCACGCCCCGATTGGACCTTTTGGCTTTTAGAGCATCAAGCTAAGCCGGTCAATATGGCTGCGATTAAGGCCTTACTTGAGCCAGCGCAAGGCATCGCTGCTGAGCCGGAATTGGACGAAGGTAGGCTCATGACGGAGTTGCGCCTAGCCCGCCAGAAATTAATGCTGTGTTTGGGTTTGCGTGATTTGAGTGGGCAAGCGCCATTGGCCGAGGTGACTGAAGCGCTAAGTTTATTTGCGGAGCAATCCGTCGCAATAGCCTTGGAGGCGATCCGCGCCGACTTAAAGATTCGCTTCGGTATCCCGTGGTATTCAGAAGGCAATTGTGCGGTCCCGCTGATGGTGGTTGGCATGGGTAAGCTCGGCGGTTATGAGCTCAATCTATCGTCAGACATCGATTTAATTTTTCTATATGAGTACGAAGGCGACACCCAGAGCGGTCAAAAAAGCCTCTCGAATCACGAGTGGTTTACTCGAATGGGCAAACGCTTAATTAAGATCATCTCGGAGCACGATGCCAATGGTTTTGTCTTCCGGGTAGACATGCGGTTGCGGCCGAATGGCGACTCTGGCCCCCTGGTATGTAGCCTCGATATGCTGGAAGTGTATCTAACAGTACAAGGCCGCGAGTGGGAGCGTTATGCCTGGATCAAAGGGCGACTCATTTATCCGCTAGCAGGCTCGGTAGATCATGGGCGCTGCGAAAAAGCATTGGATCAACTCATTCGCCCGTTTGTCTATCGACGCCACTTGGATTACGGCGTGATCGCAGCGATTCGGGATTTGCACACCCAGATACAGCGCGAGGCAGAAAAACGCAGCGCTAATCGCCACGGCAGATCCCACGATATTAAGCTCGGACGTGGCGGCATTCGTGAAATTGAATTTTTAGCGCAAATGTTTCAATTGATGCGGGGCGGCACAGACCCACGATTTCGTATTAGACCAACCTTGCAAGTACTGCAGTTAATTGCCCAGCAGAATTTATTGCCAACGGATGAAGTGCATGATTTAACCCAGGCCTATATTTTTCTCCGTCGCCTAGAGCACCGTATTCAGTTATGGGAAGACCAGCAAACCCACTACTTCCCGGAAGAGACCGAGTCTCGAGCGCGTTTAGCGCAGGCCATGGCTGGACCCGATGAAAAGTCTGAGGCGCCATTATCTGCATTCCTAGAAGAGCTCACTCGCCAGCAGGATCGGGTTGCGCGCTTATTTGAAAAAGCCTTTGTACTAGACGATAAAACACGCCTCGATACTGAATCCATTGCATCCGATTGGCAGCCTAATGGCGACCGTTATCCAGAAGCCTGTCAGCGTTGGCAGAATTGGCTAGAAAGTTCAAAACAGCGCAGCTTGCCAGAAAAAAGCCGACACATCTTTAATAATTTGATTTGCAAGGCGGCAGAGCAGTTGGAGCAAGATGCAATTGACTCTGCGGTAGCAGATCAAACCTTGCTGCGCTTCTTTGATCTACTCGAGGCAATTGCGCGGCGTAGCGCATACCTGTCCATATTGGCCGAATATCCCAGCGCCTTGCATAATATTTTGGCCTTATTGCAGGCTTCGCAATGGGGCGCAAGCTACTTAAGTCGCCACCCCCATTTGCTGGATTACCTACTCGCTACCCGTTCCGAATCCGAACTTGTGAATCACCCGGAGGCCTATTGGAAGGGCATTAAGGCGGATTTGGATATGCGCCTCGATGATGCTCTGGCGGATGGCGATGGCGCGGCCGAGCATGCCATGGATATTTTGCGGGTCACGCATCATACTGAAACCTTCATTACTCTGTTGGCCGACTTGGGAATAGGCATTGCCAAGCCGTTGAGCGTTGAGGCGGTCAGTGATCGCCTATCTGCTTTGGCTGATTTAATTCTGCAGGCGAGCTTTGAGCGGATTTGGCCGGGCGTAGCCAAGAAATTTGATTTAGATCCCACCCTCCCATCGTTTGCGATCATTGCTTATGGCAAATTGGGCGGCAAGGAGTTGGGGTACGCATCGGATTTGGATTTGGTTTTTCTATACGATGAAAAAGAACCCCAAACCGATGCAGCTCATTTCCCAGCACAAGAAGTTTTCTCATTGCTAGCCAAGCGCATGATTAATTGGTTGACGACCCATACTGCTGCAGGCACCCTTTTTGAAATTGATACCCGCTTGCGGCCCAATGGTTCAGCTGGCTTTTTGGTTACAAGCCTCGATTCATTTCGTAAATATCAATTTCGCGAGGGTGACAATGCCGCTTGGGTATGGGAGCATCAGGCCTTAACGCGCGCCCGATTTGCTGCCGGCAATCTCCAGGTGGCACCGCAGTTTGATGACATTCGATCCGATGTGTTGAGCCAGGTGCGCGATGTGGCTACTTTGCGCTCCGAGATTTTAAGTATGCGTCGCAAAGTGCATGCTGGGCACCCTAACCCCAGTACTCAGTTTGACCTGAAACACGATGCCGGCGGCATGGTCGATATTGAGTTCATCGTGCAATTTCTGATATTGGCTTATGCACACCAGCATCCTGCCCTCATTGGTAATTTGGGGAACATTGCATTGTTAGGCATTGCCTCGAACGCAGGATTGATTCCAAATGAATCTGCCGTTGCGGTGGCCGATGCGTATCGTCTGCTGCGCGAACAGCAGCACCGGTTGCGCTTAGATGGGGCCGAGAAAACCCGCGTTGATTTGGCACTTCACCCGGATCTTTTACAGGCGCGCACCGCAGTCAGTGCGCTGTGGGAATCCATTTTTCAAGATACATCGAACGACTGATAGCGTTGCCCTAGCAAAACAATCTAGTTTAATTTTGTTCTAGTAGCTCGCGGGCATGGCGCCGGGTTGTATCGGTAATGGTTGCACCGCCCAGCATGCGAGCAATTTCTTCTACGCGTTCATTGCGACCCAGCGTGCTGACCTGTGAGAGGGTTGTATTGCCCGCTTGGGATTTGCTGACTTTGAGGTGATGGTTGCCTTGGGCTGCAACTTGAGGCAAGTGAGTCACGCAGATAATTTGATGCGATTCACCCAGTTGGCGCAGGAGTTTTCCGACTGTTTCCGCAACGGCGCCACCAATACCAGCGTCGACTTCATCAAAAATTAAGGTGGGCGTAAATGAAGCCTTACTAGTGATCACGCTAATGGCCAAGCTAATGCGGGCAAGTTCACCGCCAGAAGCGACTTTAGCAAGAGAGCGTGGAGTACTGCCCGCATGACCTGCCACCTGAAATTCGATTTGCTCAAGACCGCTCGCCCCACCGTCGGTGAGCGGAAGAAGGGCAATTTCGAGTTGACCGCCCGCCATGGATAAATCTTGCATCGCCAAAGTCACTTCTTTGCTGAGCTGGCTTGCTGCTTTGCTGCGTTTTTGGGACAGGTGCTTTGCCGCTTTGAGATAAATCTCTTCTGCTTGCTTTACTTTAGTGCGAAGCGCATCGATGTCTTGCGCCGCAGTTAAGGCACTCAAGTGGTCTGCAGTATCGGTCAGCAATTGCGGCAAGGTATCGGCATCCACTTTGTATTTGCGCGCAGCACTATGTAAATTCTGCATGCGAGTCTCGAGCTGGCCCAGGCGCTCTGGGTCGAGGTCTAACTTTTGCAAATAGCGGTTCAGGCCATGCACGGCTTCATCCACTTGAATTTGCGCGGACTCGAGTGCGTCTGCAATGTCTTTTAGATTGGGGTCGTGCTCGAGCAAGTCCTGCATCACTGCATTCATCTTTGACAGGGAAGAATCAACGGAGTGATCGGATTCGCTTAAGATCGCGATTGACTCTTGGCAGCCGCTAATGATTTTTGCTGCATTGGCTAATCGGCTATGGTCACTTTGGATAGTGAGCCACTCTCCAGTAATGGGCGCCAGCTCCGTTAACTCTTCCAGTTGCCACTCGAGGCGTTCACGCTCACGGGCGAGATCCTGGCCCGCATTCTCTGCTTGGGCCAGCTGCTTGCGCAAGTCATTTGCCGCCCGAAAAGCCTTGCTGACATCGCTCACCAGTGCGCTCAGACCCGCATGCCGATCGAGCAAGTCACGCTGCGCACCCCCTTTTAGTAAAAGCTGATGGGCATGTTGACCGTGGATGTCCACCAATTGGTCGCCAGCCTCGCGCAATTGCGTGAGCGTGGCAACGCTGCCATTAATAAAAGCGCGACTCCGTCCATTGCTTTCAACAATGCGTTTTAAAAAAAGACTTTCGCCTTTATCTTCGCTGGGAAAGCCATCCGCATCAAGCCAGGCGGCGATGGCTGCTTGCGCATCACCATCAATCTGAAAGAGAGCGCTAATCTCAGCGCGGTTGCAACCTTCGCGGATTTGACTGCTGTCGGCACGTTCACCTAAGACGAGGCCAAGGGCATCGAGCAAGATGGATTTACCAGCACCGGTTTCGCCAGTCAGTACTGTAAACCCCGATGTGAAATCAAGTTCAAGCACGTCGACGATGACGAAGTCACGAAGGGCTATGGTTTGCAGCATGGATCTAGATTACTAAATAAAGGGGATTCAGAATGTCGATGGATACTCATTCCAATGTAGCTTCTCACGCAAAGTTCTGTAGTCACTGTGACCGCGGGGATGCAATAAAGAAATGGTTTTATCGGATTGGCGCACATCAACCTGATCGCCGACTTGCAGATGGGTTAGGGATTGCATATCAAAGTTGACGATGACCTCGCGCCCACTGATAACCTCAATACTAGTTTTTGCATCTTGCGGTAAGACGATGGGTCGATTGGAGAGGGCGTGGGGCGCAATCGGTACGAGCAAAATGCCTGCAACCCGGGGATGCAAGATGGGGCCTCCTGCGGATAGTGCATATGCAGTAGATCCCGTTGGTGTAGACACAATCAAACCATCGGAGCGCTGGTTGTACATAAAGGAGTCATTCACCTTAACTGCCAATTCCACCATGCCGGATATTCCAGAGCGATTGACAACCACATCATTTAGGGCGAGTGCGCGATTAATCACCTTGCCGTCGCGCAGAACAACCGCATCGAGCAGGGTACGCTCATCGGCTTCATAGTGGCCTGCGATGATTTCAGTAAGAACGGGTTTGACATCCTGAATCGGAATATCGGTCATGTAGCCCAGGCGCCCTAAGTTAACACCTACCAAAGGTACTTTGCTGCCCGCAAGCTGACGCCCAATACCGAGCATGGTGCCATCGCCCCCCAGCACAATCGCCAAATCGATCGAGCCGGCAAAGTCCTCTACTTTTTTATGGGGATAGTCATTAATCTGGGTATTTTTTGCGGTTTCAGACTCGAGAAAGACTTCGCAGCCTCGCCCCAGCGCCAGCTTGGCCAGTTGGTGCAAATGATCCGCAATGCCATCCGCCTGGTATTTGCCAACGAGCGCAATCCGGCCGAAGCCTTTTGGGTGATTTGGGGAAGAAGGGCTTACCATATCAAGATTAAACCATAGGCATAAAATAAAGCCCACCATGGATGATCGCTCCCGCGCCCTCTTAAAAACCCTCATTGAGCGATACATTGAGGAGGGTCAGCCTATTGGGTCCAGGACCTTATCGCGTTTTTCTGGGCTAGACCTCTCGGCAGCCACCATTCGGAATGTGATGGCCGATCTTGAGGACATGGGCTTCGTTACTAGCCCCCATACCTCCGCAGGTCGTGTTCCAACGCCGCGGGGATATCGCTTGTTTGTGGACACGATGTTGACAATGCAACCCCTCGAGGCTCTAGCGGCGCGTGATTTGGAGCAGCATTTGTTGCCCGATTCGCCGCAGCGCGTGATTAGCTCTGCCGCAGAAATTCTATCGAACTTGACTCACTTTGCTGGGGTGGTGATGACCCCAAAGCGTGCCCACGTGTTTAAGCACATTGAATTTTTGCGCCTGGGTGAAGGTAAAATTTTGCTGATTGTGGTGACCCCAGAAGGCGATGTGCAAAACCGCATTTTGCCAACCAACCAAGATTACAGTCCAAGTCAATTGATCGAGGCCGGTAATTACATTAATTCTCAATTCTCGGGCCGCAGTTTTGATGAGGTCCGTCTGCGGCTTAAAGCGGATTTGGATAATTTGCGAACCGATATCTCTGGTTTGATGACCTTAGCGCTCGATAGCAGCTCTACCATTGGCGATATGGGCTACAGCGGCATGGTGCTCTCGGGTGAGCACCGCTTACTCAATGTAGGTGATCTCAGTTCTAATTTAGACAAATTGCGCAAGATGTTCGATATGCTCGAGCAAAAATCGGTCTTGATGCAATTGCTTGATGTATCGAGCCATGCTGATGGCATTCAGATATTTATTGGCGGTGAAAGCGATTTGTTGCCCTATGAAGATTTGGCCGTCATCAGCGCACCCTACAGTGTCGATGGCACCATCGTCGGTACCTTGGGGGTGATCGGCCCAACGCGTATGGCTTATGATCGCGTTATCCCGATTGTTGATATCACCTCGAAATTGCTTTCTGGCGCCCTCAGCCACTCCTAAGGATTTGTTTTGAATCAAAACCCCCATCTGCGCCCCAGCAAGACAGCCATTTTGCTGCTCAACTTAGGCACGCCAGCGGCACCTACCCGTAGCGCAGTCAAAGTCTATTTAAAAGAATTTCTTTCTGATCCGCGGGTCGTGGAGATTCCGCGCATCATTTGGTGGTTTATTTTGAATGGCATTATTTTGCCGATTCGCAGTGGTGCTTCTGCTAAAAAATACGCCACGATTTGGTTGCCTGAGTTGGGATCACCACTCTTGCATTACTCGCGCTTGCAAGCCAAGTCATTGGCCGCAAACTATGCCAATCAAAACCAAACCGTCTTGGTGGACTTAGCGATGCGCTATGGCAAACCGACCACCCAAGAAGCCTTAGATGCATTGCAGGCTCAAGGTATGGAGCGCTTACTGCTGCTTCCCCTTTATCCGCAGTACTCAGCAACGACGACGGCATCGAGTTTTGATGAGGTGTTTCGTGTGCTGCGCTCATGGCGCAATCAGCCGGAAGTGCGCATGGTGAAGCACTACCATGACCACCCCGCCTATATTCATGCGTTACGCCAACAAGTAACGGAGTTTTGGGAAAAAGAAGGCCGCCCTGACTTTACAAAAGGCGAGCGCCTCGTGATGTCCTTTCATGGCTTGCCCAAACGGAATTTATTAAAGGGTGACCCCTATCACTGCGAGTGCCTTAAAAGCGGCCGCTTACTAGGCGAAGCCTTGGGGCTTGTTCCGGGGCAATACATCGTGACCTTTCAATCGCGCTTTGGTAAGGCGGAGTGGCTAAAGCCTTATACCGCGCCTACCCTCGAGCAGCTTGGAAAAGAGCAATGTCCTCGGGTCGATATTTTTTGCCCTGGATTCCCGGCGGACTGTTTGGAGACGCTCGAAGAAATTGCCATGGAAGGCAAAGAAATTTTTATTGAGCATGGCGGCAATGATTACCGTTACATTCCTTGCCTGAATAACAATCCAGCGTGGATTAATGCGCTGCATGCGATTGCAGCGGATCACATGGCCGCTTGGCCGCTAACCGATGAACCCGCTGCAGTCTTAGCCAAGCGCAATGCACTGGTTGCGGTTGCCGAGGCTCATATTGCTAACCCCACCGCCCCAGCTGCCCATTGAAATGGCATGATTTGCACCCATATACAGATGAAATAATTTGCAGTTAGTGCACTCAAAGCCATTCCCTTTCTGAATTTACTTAAGCGATTTAGACCCATGACCCAAGAAAAACCCGATTCAACACCAGAAAATCAAACTGAAGCAGCGGCAGATGCAGCAGCTAATCCCGCAGAAGCAGCAGCCCTGCAGACTGCCGAGCAGCAGCTGGCGGAACTGCAACAAAAATTAAGTGAGATACAAGACAACTTCTTGCGCGCCAAAGCCGAGGGGGAAAACATCCGTCGCCGCGCAGCAGAAGACATTGGCAAGGCACATAAATTTGCCATTGAGGGTTTTGCCGAGCATTTAGTGCCCGTTGCCGATAGCCTGTACGCCGCCCTCAGCGCCGAAGCAGTCGATGCAAAAGGGTTTAAGGAAGGCTTAGAGATCACGCTAAAACAGTTAATGAGCGCCTTTGAAAAAGGCCGTTTAGTAGAAATAAACCCCGCTAGCGGCGATAAATTTGACCCCCATCACCATCAGGCCATCTCGATGGTCCCATCAGAGCAGGAGCCTGGAACCGTGGTGAGCGTGTTGCAGCGCGGCTATTCCTTGGCGGACCGGGTTTTAAGACCCGCTTTAGTAACCGTGAGTCAGGCAGCTTCGTAGCCAACCCCAGCATTTAGGTCAAAAAAAGAGAATAAATTGGTTTTTCTGGGTTTTTGCCCCTTGAATTGGCCTTTTTTGACCCCAAATACCTTACATCAGACGTAATAACGCGACTTTTGCGCACACCTTATTTTTAAGCGGAGTAGATATGGGAAAGATTATTGGAATTGACTTAGGAACCACCAACTCGTGCGTTTCTGTAATTGAAAACGGCACCCCTCGGGTGATTGAAAACGCCGAAGGCGGACGTACAACCCCGTCGATCATTGCCTACATGGAAGACGGCGAAGTGCTCGTTGGCGCGCCTGCGAAACGCCAATCGGTTACCAACCCACGCAATACGGTCTATGCGGTAAAGCGCCTGATGGGTCGTAAATTTACGGACAAAGAGGTACAAAAAGACATTGGCCTCATGCCTTACAAAATTATTCAAGCGGATAACGGCGATGCATGGGTTGAGGCCCGTGATAAAAAAATGGCGCCACAGCAGGTCTCTGCTGAAATTCTGCGCAAAATGAAAAAGACGGCAGAAGATTATTTGGGTGAAGAAGTGACCGAAGCGGTCATTACGGTACCGGCTTACTTTAATGACAGCCAACGCCAAGCGACCAAAGATGCTGGCCGTATTGCTGGTCTCGAAGTCAAGCGCATCATCAATGAGCCTACCGCAGCTGCCTTGGCCTTTGGCCTAGATAAGCAAGACAAGGCGGATCGCAAGATTGCGGTATATGACCTGGGCGGTGGAACCTTTGACGTTTCCATTATTGAAATTGCCAACGTCGATGGTGAAAAGCAATTCGAAGTGCTTTCCACTAACGGTGATACCTTTTTGGGCGGCGAAGATTTTGACCAGCGCATCATCGACTGGATCATTGATGAGTTCAAAAAAGAGCAGGGCGTTGATCTCAGCAAAGACGTCTTGGCATTACAGCGTTTAAAAGATGCGGCAGAAAAAGCCAAGATTGAATTGTCCTCATCGCAGCAAACCGAAATCAATTTGCCCTACGTCACCGCAGACGCTAGCGGTCCTAAGCACTTGAACCTGAAACTCACCCGCTCCAAGCTCGAGTCCTTGGTGGAGGAGTTGATTGAGCGCACCATGGGGCCATGCCAAATGGCACTTAAGGATGCGGGCGTATCGGCATCTGACATCGATGACGTGATTTTGGTCGGCGGTCAAACGCGCATGCCAAAAGTACAAGACAAAGTGAAGGACATCTTTGGCAAAGAGCCACGCAAAGACGTGAACCCAGACGAAGCCGTTGCCGTTGGTGCAGCGATTCAGGGATCGGTTTTGTCGGGCGATCGCAAAGACGTTCTGTTGCTGGACGTGACACCACTCTCCTTAGGTATTGAGACCTTGGGCGGCGTGATGACCAAGATGATTCCAAAAAACACGACCATCCCAACCAAGCATGCGCAGGTCTATTCCACAGCGGAAGATAACCAGCCTGCGGTCACGATTAAATGCTACCAAGGCGAGCGTGAGATGGCTAGCGCCAATAAGTTATTGGGCGAATTTAATTTAGAAGGTATTCCACCGGCTGCGCGTGGTACCCCACAAATTGAAGTCACCTTTGATATTGATGCCAACGGTATTCTGCACGTCACCGCCAAGGACAAAGCCTCTGGTAAAGAAAACAAAATTACCATTAAGGCAAACTCCGGCCTAACCGAAGAAGAAATTCAGCGGATGGTGAAAGATGCTGAAGCCAATGCAGCTGAAGACAAAAAAGTGTTGGAGCTTGTCACTGCCCGTAATACGGCAGATGCTTTGGCTCACTCAACCAAGAAAGCATTGGAAGAGCATGGTGCTAGCTTAGAAGCCGCTGAAAAAGAAGCGATTGAGGCTGCTTTAAAAGAACTGGATGAGGCCATTAAAGGCAGCGATAAAGCAGCGATTGAGGCGAAAACCGAAGCCCTTGGTAAGGCGAGCCAAAAGCTGGGCGAGAAAGCCTTTGCTGCTGAGCAAGCCAAAGCTGGCGGCGGGGCTGCCCCTGGCGCTGCTGGTGCGAGTGCATCGCAAGGCGGTCCAGCCGATGCGGATGTGGTCGATGCCGACTTTAAAGAGGTTAAAGAGGATAAGAAATAATCCGCCTTTTACATAAGCAGTAAACACAAGTCGGCCCAGTGCCGACTTGTGTCGTTTTAATGATGCTGAGAGGAATAGGCTGTGGCTACAAGTAAACGCGATTTTTATGAGGTACTGGGCGTTGGAAAAAATGCCAGCGACGAGGATTTAAAAAAGGCGTATCGCAAATTAGCGATGAAGCATCACCCCGATCGCAATCCCGATAATCCGGGGGCTGAAGCCAAATTCAAAGAGGCGAAAGAAGCCTATGAGATGCTCAGCGATCCGCAAAAGCGCGCTGCCTATGATCAGTATGGCCATGCGGGTGTCGATCCCAGTATGGGTGGCGGTGGTTTTGCGGGTGGCGGTTTTGCGGATGCCTTTGGTGATATTTTCGGGGATATTTTTGGTCAAGGCGGTGGCCGCAGCGCCGGACCTCAAGTCTATAAGGGCGCCGATCTGCGCTACAACATGGACATTACCCTCGAGCAAGCAGCCGAAGGTTATTCCACCCAAATTCGGGTGCCTAGTTGGAGCAACTGTAAGCACTGTAGCGGTACTGGTGCTGAACCCGGCAGCAAGGTCGAGACCTGCCCAACCTGTAACGGTCAAGGGCAAGTACGTGTAGCGCAGGGATTTTTTTCGATGCAACAAACCTGCCCCAAGTGCCGCGGTACCGGTCAATACATTCCGAAGCCTTGCAAACAATGCCATGGCAGCGGTAAGTTAAAAGAACAGAAAACCTTAGAGATCAAAATCCCGGCAGGCATCGATGATGGTATGCGCGTCCGTTCGGTAGGCAATGGTGAGCCCGGCGTGAATGGCGGTCCCAGTGGCGATTTGTATGTCGAGGTGCGGGTGAAGCCGCATCCCGTGTTCGAGCGCGATGGCACTGATCTGCATGTGCAAATGCCGATTTCATTTGCGACCGCTACCATCGGTGGCGAGATTGAGGTACCAACATTAACTGGCCGGGTTGAGTTTCCGATTCCAGAGGGAACGCAGACAGGCAAAACATTCCGCCTGCGCAACAAAGGCATTAAAGGATTGCGCTCAGCCGTCGTGGGTGACCTGTTTGTACATGTGATGGTGGAGACACCGGTCAAGCTGTCCGATGAGCAAAAGGACCTACTCAAGCAGTTTGATGAGAGCCTAAGATCAGGTGGCGCTAAACATAATCCCCATCAAAAAGGATGGTTTGATAGCGTTAAAAGCTTTTTTAGTTAAGGCTGAAATGCGCTAGGAAGCGAAGCTGTGTTCCGCATCCGGAAAACGGCCTGCTTTCACATCGCGAACAAAGGCTTTTATTGCAGCCTCAATCGATGGCCTGCCTTCCATAAAATTCTTGACGAATTTGGGCGGTTTGCCAGGACTAATTCCGAGCATATCCGGCAATACCAATACTTGGCCTGAGCAATCTGGCCCGGCGCCGATGCCAATCGTTGGAATGGGCACCGCTTCTGTAATTTTTTTCCCTAAAGCCGATGGTATGGCCTCGAGCACCAGTAGTTGGGCGCCGGCAGCTGCGCACGCCTGAGCTTGTTCCAGCATCAGCGCTGCAGCATCTTTACTTTTGCCTTGGACTTTGTAGCCGCCAAGCAAATGCACGGATTGCGGTAGCAGGCCAAGGTGAGCGCATACGGGTACGCTGCGCTCAACTAAGTGGGCAATGATGTCAACTTGCCAATCGGATCCTCCCTCCAGCTTCACCATGTCGGCACCCGCACGCATCAGTTCGGCGGCAGACTCTAAGGCAAGGTAGGGGTCGCCATAACTGGCAAAGGGTAAATCGGCCATCAAAAAAGCCTTTGTATTTACCCGGGCTACGCACTGGGTGTGATATGCCATCTCGTCCACGGTGACGGGTGTGGTGCTGCTGTGGCCTTGAACAACATTACCAAGCGAGTCACCAACCAAAATCACATCAATCTCGCAGCGATTCAGTAAGGCGGCCATGGTTGAATCGTATGCCGTCAGGACGGCAATTTTTTCCTGCTCCGCATGCATCGAGAGCAGTTTAGTGATCGTAATGGGCTTTTCGCCTTGCAAATAACTCATACCGCCAGTGTAATGAATTAATGGGCCGACGGGCGATATTCGGCTTTTTCGTCGCTGGCGCAGTTGCGGCAAGTCAGTTTTTCAATGCGCTGATGGGCTACCTGGGGCAGGTAACTTTTGAGTGCGCCAAACTCCGGCAAAAAGAAATCCGGTGCGATTTCTAAGAGGGGCAGTAAGACAAACGAGCGCTCGGTAATGCGGGGGTGGGGCAAAGTCAGTTCGCTATCGCCCTGCGCAACCCCTTCAAAATACAAAATATCCAGATCTAAGGTGCGCGGCGCATTTTCATAGGGACGCTCGCGACCAAACTGCTGTTCGATGGTTTGGCAGACATGCAGCAAGCCATAGGGCGTTAAGTCGGTTTCAATTTGGACTACGGAATTAATGTAGTCGCCGCCCGAAGCCTCTACTGGCGCGCTTTGGTAAAGGCAGCTTTTATGGATGATTTGCAACTGGCTACGCAATGCCAAGCAAACCATGGCATCGGTAATAATTTGCCGTGTATCGCCGACATTGCCGCCAAATCCAATAAACGCTTTTGCCATAGTGGGCCCCAACTCAATATCTGAGTACTTTACTGAAGATTGCTAAAACGTGCTTGACAGCCCTAATTTAGTCAGTAGCGGCCTGATCAGGGGCTGCTGTGGCTGCTTTGGGTTTACGCCGCCTGCGGCGCTTGGTGGCAGGGCTGCCTAGGCTGGAGAGGGAAACCTCCTCTTTGACGGCGGCCAATAGAGCTTCTTGCTGCAGCGGGTCGGCATCAATAAAGCGGGTCCACCATTGACCCAGGCTTTCTGGGCGCTCACCGGTGGCGCAGCGAAGCAACATGAAGTCATAGCCCGCCCGAAAGCGCGGCAACTCCAGCATGCGTTGTGGAAAGCGGCCAATGCGTTTATCGAACCGGGGCTGCAGGGCCCAGATCTCGCGCATGTCGGCCTCAAAGCGCCGTTGAATCATCATGCCTTTGCTTTGGGTCGCGATCACGTCGTCCATGGCAGCATGTAAGGCTGCGATATTCGCCATGCCGGCAGCCAGATTTTTTTGCCATGTGCTCAGTAACTCAGGCCAGAGCAGGGTAGCAAATAGAAAGCCGGCAGAAACCCCTTTGCCGTTCTGAATGCGTTCATCGGTATTGCCCAGTGCCAAGCGAATAAATGCTTCGCTACCCGGAACCCCTGTTTTAGGATCGAGTGCGGTATCCAGCAGGGGTAGTACCCCATGGTGCAGTCCTGCTTCCCGCAAACCCTGAATGGCTTGCCACGAGTAGCCCGACATGAGCAGCTTGAGGATTTCATCAAAGAGCCGAGCGGCGGGCACGTCATGAATTAACTTAGCCAGCTTGGCAATCGGCGCGCGCGTTTCGGGGGATAGAGTAAAGCCCGTTTTGGCCGCAAACCGAATGGCCCGCAACATGCGCACCGGGTCTTCACGGTAGCGTTTGGATGGATCACCAATCATACGCAGGGTGCGCTGCTGCATGTCTGCCATGCCGCCGTGGTAATCAAGTACGGTTTCAGTAGCGGGATCGTAATACATGGCATTAATGGTGAAGTCGCGCCGCGTAGCGTCCTCCACTTGAGTACCCCAAACGTTGTCGCGCAAAATGCGACCACTATCGGCGACGTGGTCACCCGCGTTTTCAAGTAATGCCCTGAAGGTGGAGACCTCAATGATTTCGGGACGCTCTTTGCCAAAAAAAGTGACGTGCACAATCTGAAAGCGGCGACCGATTAAGCGTGATTTGCGAAACAGCTTTTGTACTTGTTCTGGCGTTGCATTGGTTGCTACATCAAAGTCTTTTGGACCAATGCCGAGCGCAAGATCACGTACGGCCCCACCAACGATGTAAGCCTGGTAGCCCCCTTGTTGCAAGGTATGGGTTACTTTCACTGCATTTTTGGAAAGGAGTTGTGGGTCAATCCGATGGGCTTTTTTGCTGATGCGCTTCGGAGCCCGAGCAGCAGGCGATTGGGTTACCTTAGACCGAGGGCTACGGCGAAAAATACGCTGAATTAACTTGGTAATCATGCGAACAGTTCCAAAATAGGCCATTGCCTTTTTTCCGCTTCTGCACGCAAGCGGGGGTCTGGATTGGTTGCAATCGGATGAGTCACCGCTTCCAATAAGGGCAGGTCATTGAGTGAATCCGAATAAAAACAGCTCTTCTCCATTTGCTCCATGGTGTGACCCAAAGAAGTCAACCAATCCCGCACCCGCTGAATTTTGCCTTCCCGAAAACTGGGAATGCCATGCACCGCACCCGTAAACATTTGCTTGGCATCATTGTTAATAGTGGCGGGCTCAGTAGCGACTAAGTGCGAAATCCCGAATGCGTTCACAATCGGGCGAGTCACAAAGCTATTGGTCGCAGTGACAACGCAGCATAGATCGCCAGCATCTTGATGGCGTTTTACTAGAGCAATGGCAGCCGGATGTAATTTACCAATAATCACTTCCGCCATAAATGCATCATGCCATTGCTGCAATTGGGCGCGGGGATGCTCGGAGAGCGGCTTTAAAGCAAAGCGCAGAAAGCCATCGATGTCTAACTTACCGAGTTTGTAGTCAGCATAAAACTGCTCATTTTTCTGAGCATAATCAACCGCATCGACAACCCCTTGGCGGACTAAAAATTGCCCCCACTCGTAATCACTATCGAAGGGCAAAAGAGTGTGGTCTAGATCAAATAAAGCAAGTTGTGTCATCGGCTGATCAATTCATTATTCGGACTACTGGAAAGCTGCAGTAATTCGCGCACTAAGGGCAAGGTAACCGCCCGCTTCGTTTCCAAGGAGTAGGCATCAAGGGCATCGAGTAGCGCCATGAGATTAGGCATGTCTCGGTAAAAACGACTCAAAAGCCAGGGCAGTACATCGGGCGAAAGTACCAGTCCGCGATCGCTCGCTGCTTGCTCTAATGCCTGTATCTTCTCATGGTCGCTCAGTAAGTGAGTCTGAAACACCAGACCCCAAGCGAGGCGCGTGCGTAAATCTTCGCGCAATTTGAGGTTGGCAGGAGCATCGCTGCCCGCCATAAAGACATACAGTTGCTGACTATCCCGTACCGCATTGAGAACGCGAAAGAGTGCGCTACTTAAGCGCTCATCCAGAAGATCCACGTCGTCTACGGCAATTGCTGTTGGAATGACTGTCTTTAATTGCTGTGGCAGTTCTGCTTCCAGTTTTACCCAAGCACTGGGGTCATCATTGCTTAAGTAGTAGTAAGGGAGTGAGTCATTTTGCGCTGCATGCATTAGAGCGCGTAATAAATGGCTACGCCCTGAGCCAGGCGCTCCCCACCAATAAATCCAGCGGTGGTTTAGGGGGTTTGCATCGACTATTGCTCGAGTTTCTGTGGATGCAGTCCACTGCTCGGTAATTTTTTGTAGGGTAGAAATCAGAGCGCGATCGCCGCCAGGCAAAAAATTACCTAAGCTTGCTTGGTGCGCACGACCAAGGTCTAAGGCAAATTGCCGTGGCAGGGCATTGGAACTCATTTACCTTGGTACCAGCTACTCTTAATATACAGAGACCAGCCAAATTGAATGAGTACCAAGCTGACGGCGCTAGCGGGCAGTGCGAGCAAGATGCCAAAAAATCCAAAGAGCTTGCCAAAAATAATTAAGGCAAACAAAACGGCAACAGGATGCAGGCCAATGCGCTCGCCCACCAGTCGCGGCGTGAGAAAAAAGCCTTCCAAAGCCTGACCGACACCAAATATGGCCAGTACCCAAATTAACTCAGGGCCAAATCCAAATTGCAGGATGGCTGAAAGAATGCCAATGCCAAGTCCCAGGGTAATGCCAATGTAGGGAATGATGATCATCAGACCAGTGAACACACCCAAGGCAATGGCGCCGTCCATCCCAACGAGGCTGAGACCGACGCTATAAAAAGTCGCCATCACCAAAATGACCAGAATTTGCCCGCGCAGGTATTGCGATAACAGCCCATCGGTATGCATGCAGAGATGACGTGCGGTGTCCTTAAAGCGCGGAGGAATGAAGCCCTCCAGCAGTTTGAAAAAGTGATTCCAGTCGATTAACAAATAAAATAAGACAAAGAAAATCAAAATCAGATTAACAAAGCCATTCACGACTGAGCTACCCGATAAAAGAATCGTGTCGAGCGTAGAGCTGACTAAGGCATCGGCATTCGTACTGAGATGATCCGTTACTTTTTGCGTCACGGTTTCGCGCAGAGCAACCCAATCAAACTGCATCTGGTATTTGGCCAAGGTTGGCTCTAACCACGCCTGCGTGTTTTGCACCCAAATGGGCAGCTTGGTTTTGATTAGGGGAATTTCATGGCCAAGAAGATTGGCAAGCAGCATGAAGAGCCCAGTAACGAGGCTGAGACCAAAAACAATTGTCAATGTGGCTGCCAAGGCGCGGGGGATGTGCAGGCCCTCAAGCCAGCTTGCTACGGGTCGTAGGGCATAGGCAAGAATAAAAGCAGCCAAAAAAGGGGTAAAAATTTCTGCCATGGGGCGTTGATCCTCTAGAATTCAATGATTCTACCGATCAACGCACGCTTTCACCTTATTTCCAAACGGCCCCCCATGAGTTCCTCCCCTAATTCCCAAGCCCAAAGCCTCTCGTACCGCGATGCTGGCGTTGATATTGACGCTGGCGATGCCCTGGTCGACCGTATCAAGCCGCTGGCCAAGAAAACCATGCGCGAGGGTGTCCTGGCTGGTATTGGCGGCTTTGGCGCCTTATTTGAGGTGCCCAAGCGCTACCAAGAGCCTGTATTGGTGTCGGGTACCGACGGCGTGGGTACCAAACTCAAATTGGCATTCGAATGGAATCGCCATGACACCATCGGTCAAGACTTGGTCGCGATGAGCGTGAATGACATTTTGGTGCAGGGTGCAGAACCCCTCTTTTTTCTGGATTACTTTGCCTGCGGCAAGCTGACGGTGGATACCGCAGCAACGGTGGTTGGTGGCATTGCTACGGGCTGTGAGCTGGCAGGCTGCGCCCTGATTGGCGGCGAGACCGCTGAAATGCCCGGCATGTACCCCGACGGCGAATACGATTTAGCCGGCTTTGCTGTCGGCGCAGTGGAAAAATCCAAGATCATTAATGGCAGCCGCATTGTGCCGGGCGATGTCATTTTGGCCTTGGGTTCGAGTGGCGCCCACTCCAATGGCTATTCTTTGGTACGAAAGATCATTGAGCGTGCTGGCGCAAAGCCAAGCGATGATATTGGCGGACGTCCTTTGATTGATGTGGTGATGGCGCCGACTGAAATCTACGTCAAGCCACTATTGAAATTAATTGGCGAAGTGGATGTCAAGGGCATGGCCCACATTACCGGCGGTGGACTAGTCGATAACGTGCCCCGGGTTTTGCCAGAACATACTCAAGCTGTTTTGCATCGCGACAGTTGGGTTCTGCCCGACTTATTCCGTTGGCTGCAAATGAAAGGTGGCGTGGTTGATGCGGAGATGGTTCGCGTCTTTAATTGCGGCATTGGTATGGTGGTTGTTCTTGCCAAAAGCGAGGCGGACAAAGCCCTCGCTTCGCTCCAGGCACAAGGCCTAACAGCATGGGTCGTGGGTGAGGTGGTTGAGCGCGCACCGAATGCAGCGCAAACGATTGTTATTTAATCGAGCTCAGTTCTTCTAAGCAGTATTGCAGCGCTGCCGGTAAGCCGCTGGCATCAAACGGATTAAATACTTGCCTGCCGTCAATCGCCCTGAGCCAGGTCAGTTGACGTTTGCCCAGTTGCCGTGTTGCTGCTAACGCTTTGTAACGCATTTGTTCTGCGTCGATCTGTCCTTCTAAAAACTCCCATACTTGACGGTAGCCGACTGCGCGCATGGCAGGTAGGTCGGCATGCACTCCAGGATGGGTGCGTAGTAAACGTACTTCATCAATCAACCCGGCTTTGAGCATGCCGTCAAAGCGACTCTCTAAATTCTGATGCAGCTGCGCTCGCTCCGCTGGCTCTAATGAAACCAGGCGCAGCCAACTCGGAATCAATGAGCCCGCACGGCCGTCTTCACTGGGCGATTCTGCAAGCCAGGTTGACATCGGTTTGCCGGTGGACTGCACGACCTCTAGGGCGCGCTGAATGCGCTGCGAATCATTAGGCTCTAAGCGCGCTGCTGTAATGGGATCGACTTTCATCAGCTCAGCGTGCATTGCCGGCCAGCCGAGCGCCTTGCCTTGGTTATCGAGGCGCGCCCGAATGACCGGGTCTGCAGGCGGAAGGCTGGATAGGCCGTAGGCAAAAGCACGCCAGTAGAGCATGGTGCCACCGACGATGACTGGCACATTACCGCGTTGCCGAATGTCAGTAACGAGCCTTGTCGTGTCGCTTGCAAAACGCGCTGCAGAGTAGGCTTCGCTTGGATCCAAAATATCGATGAGGTGATGCTTTACTGCTGCGCGTTCCGTCAGAGTGGGTTTGGCACTACCAATGTCCATGCCCCGATAGACCAGCGCAGAGTCCATGCTGATGAGTTCGACTGTGATGCCGCGCGCATTAGCCTCTGCTGCAAGAGCCATAGCGAGATTCGTTTTGCCAGATCCGGTCGGGCCTGCTATCGACAGGAGGGTTGAGCGGAGCGACTCAGTCGACATGACGGGTTGAGTGCAGTGGATTTAGTGTTGGCGAGTTTGGCTTTCGAGGGTAGCAATGTGACTGCGAATTTCTTCTGCATCCATCGCCTCCGGTACTTCACTGATGTAGTGCTGCATGTCTTTTAAGGCTGGGCGGACATATTCCAACTGGGCAAAAATAAGGCCCCGATCGCGCACTTCCTCGATGGCGTCGGGCAACAAGATCACCAAGCGCTCCTGAATACCAAGCAAGCGTTCCCAGCGTTCATGTTCGGTATAAATTAATTTGAGGTTACGCAAAAAGCGCGACAGAATTTCTCGGCTACTGGATGCGCGTAAGAAAATACTTAAAGGAAGTGCAGTCTCACCCCGATACCCTTTCGCATCCAGGTAGGGGTCGAGCATAGCCTGTAACTCATCTTTAGAGTAAGTAGCGCCATTGAGCGGATCCATAATGATTTCACCTTGAGGCAAGGAGACGCGCATCATAAAGTGATTCGGAAACGACACCCCACGAATCTTCAAGCCAATTTGCTGGCCGAGCTCGATCATCAAAATAGCGAGGGAGATCGGAATGCCGCGACGACTTTCGATCACATGGTGCAGGTAAGAATTCTCGGGTGCATAAAAGTCATTTGCATTCGGACCAAATCCCAGCTCGGTATAAAAAAAATGCTTGAGCAGCTGTAGGCGTTGTACTTGCGACGTATCGGCAGTGATGCGTTTTTTTAGCTTGCTACCTAAGGCATCGATTTCATCGAGCGTGTGCTGCACATCCAAATCCGGAAAGGCATGCTGGGCAACCGCAATCGCGGCTTCGGTTAATGGAAAATGATCATCCTCGGCAACGAGGGAAGTGAAGTAATCAAGTTGGCGTGTGGGCATACGGTCTATTTTGCATGACGCCGAAAATGCTGCCAACGAATACCCACAAGCCAAAGGGCTATGAAGTACACCACAGCAGCGCCCAGAACCCAGGCGGCCAATAAGCCAACGCGCGTCCATGGCTCACTCTGCATGGCAATCCACTGGTGCAGGTTGGCACCATAGTAGAGCAATAGCGATAAAGGAATTAGTGCAAGGCCAAGTTGAAAAAGGTATTTAGTCCAACCAAAACCGGCCGCAATGGCGCCGCGTCGGTGCAAACCAATCCACAGTAAGGTTGCATTTAAACAAGCACCAAGACCAACGGAAAGCGCTAGGCCGGTATGACCCAATAAAGGCACCAACACAATATTGGCTAGCTGGGTTGAGATCAGCACCAGCAAAGCAATTCGTACGGGCGTGCGAATATCTTGACGGGCATAAAACCCAGGCGCCAAAATTTTGATCAGAATCAGTCCAATTAGCCCAACGCCATAGGCGGCAAGTGCGTGCTGGGTCATGACAACATCGAATGCAGTAAAGCGGCCATAGTGATACAACACTGCTGCAATCGGCTCACCAAAAAGGAGTAGCGCGATAGCGCAGGGCGCTGCCAGCAAGAAGGTGAGTTGCAAGCCCCAAACCAAAAGCTCACTCGCTTGTTTTGTGTCTTGCTGGGCATTGGCGCGACTGAGGCTAGGTAGCAGGACAGTACCTAGGGCCACACCCAGTAACGCAGTCGGAAATTCCATGAGGCGGTCGGCATACGATAGCCAAGAGACGCTGCCGGTTTGTAAGCGAGAGGCAATATTTGTGTTGATGACTAAGGAGATTTGCGCAACGGAGACGGCAAATACAGCGGGCCCCATTAGTTTTAATACGCGGCGCGCTTCGGGGTTGATCCAAGCACTCCGAATGGCTTGAGGCAGGATGCCGATGCGTGGCAGCAAGCCGAGTTTTCGGAGTGCAGGAATTTGAATGGCCAATTGCAAAACGCCGCCGACGAGCACACCGAATGCCAGGGCATAAATCGGTTGATCGAGTTGGGGAGCAAGCCAAAGCGCGCTGCCAATTAAGGCTAAGTTGAGTAAAACAGGGGTGAAGGCTGGAATCGCAAAGCGCTGAAAGGTGTTGAGAATGCCGGCCGACAGCGACACCATCGAAATCAGCCCAATGTAAGGAAACATAATCTGGGTCATAACCACGCTAGCTTCGAAAGCGGGGCTGCCACTAAAGCCGGTGGCAATTGCCAAAATTAAGAGTGGGGCACCAACAATGCCTAGGCCAACGGTAAGTAAGAGGGCCCAAAAGAGCAGGGTAGCCACCGCATTAATCAGGGTTTTGGACTGGGTGGGATCATCCTTGCTGGAAACTTCCCCCAAAATCGGCACAAATGCCTGGGAAAATGCCCCTTCGGCAAACAGCCTACGGAGCAGATTGGGGAGCCGAAAAGCCACATTAAAGGCGTCTGTCCACTCGGAGGCCCCAAAGCTTCGGGCAATCAGGGTTTCGCGTAATAGCCCTGTAATGCGCGATAGCATGGTGAAGGAGCTGACCTTGGCGGCAGCGGAAAGCAGGTTCATGGGTCAATTTTCACCTATTTATCAGGCAACTGGGCTTTTTAACTGCTTTCAGGTAAAATCTTGGGTTTTGGTGAGCTGACTAATGAAAATCGCGGAAAACCGCAAGTAAACCCTCAAAAAGAGGATTTACCTTGCAAAGGCGATTAACTCAGTTTGCTGTTGAACGAATTAACCCATTGAAATTACATAGGCAGGTTTAAACATGGCCAATACCGCACAGGCACGCAAGCGCGCCAGGCAAGCAGTAAAACAGAACGAGCACAACTCCAGTTTGCGCTCAAAGCTTCGCACCTCCATTAAGGCTGTGCGCAAAGCAATCGATACCGGCGATAAAGCAGCCGCTGCGAAAGTATTTGTCGCTGCGCAAGCAACCATCGACAAAATTGCAGACAAGAAAATTGCACACAAGAATACCGCGGCTCGTCAAAAGTCCCGTTTGTCTGCAGCAATTAAGGCAATGGCAGCCTAAGACGTTTTAGTTTGTTTGGTAGTACCCAGCCATAGCCCGCTCCTTATTAGGGCGGGTTTTGCTTTTTAAGTATGGGTTTGTGATTTGGGTTCGAATTCGCACGCTTCCTCAATGGCCAAGTCATTGTCTTTGGCAAAATTGAGAACAAAGTCGAGGGCGCGTGGGTCGAGTTCATGCAGTCGGGTATCGATCACGACGCACTTGATCTGGGTTATTTGAATCGGCCTTGCATAAGGTGAAAAGGTAAAGCGCGGATCGGCATGATCGCCAGGCGGCCTAAATGAAGCCATGACCCCGCACAGTCGCTCGGCCCAATCGCTCGGCCGAAATGGCTTACCGGTTGATGTAACACCTTGGATAAACAGTTTTTTGTGTTTCAAATGGATGGGTATTTTGGTTGGGGCATTCGTACCGCGTTACCCTATAGCTTAACAGTGTGGATTGCATTAAATCGACCCATTGATAAAGGCATCGTGTTTTGAAAATGAGATCAGTACAAACTCCGCGGAGAGCCTCATGAATACCTCCTTAGCAAAGCCCCAAGTGCCGGGCCAACTGAAGCATTATTTGCAATTTACTGATCTCACGCGCAGTGAATACGATTACCTCTTCGCACGCTCCGCTTGGCTCAAGACTAAATTCAAAAGCTACGAAACCTGGCATCCCTTGCATGATCGCACCTTGGCGATGATTTTTGAAAAACATTCGACCCGTACTCGGCTTTCATTTGAGGCGGGAATTCACCAACTCGGCGGTCATGCCGTATACCTTAATACGCGTGATACCCAATTGGGTCGTGGTGAGCCCGTCGAAGATGCTGCTCAAGTCATTTCCAGAATGACCGACATCATCATGATTCGTACTTTTGGTCAAGACATCATTGAGCGCTTTGCCGCTAATTCACGGGTTCCAGTCATCAATGGCTTAACCAATGAATTTCATCCATGCCAAGTGCTAACCGATGTGTTTACCTTTGTCGAGGCGCGTGGGCCGATCCAAGGCAAAACCGTAGCCTGGGTTGGTGATGCGAACAATATGGCCTACACCTGGATTCAGGCGGCTGAAGTATTGGGCTTTCAGGTGCGCTTTTCTGCGCCCAATGGATATGCTCTGGATCCCGCACGCTTAAGTGCTGCAGCAGCCAAGCACCTCACGGTTTGCAATAGCCCCGAGGACGCATGCCAAGATGCTGACCTCGTGAGTACCGATGTCTGGACTAGCATGGGCTTTGAGGATGAAAATACCTCCAGAATGGCGGCGTTTAAAAACTGGATGGTCTCGGATAGCTTGATGGCTTTGGCTAAGCCCAATGCACTCTTTATGCACTGCCTGCCCGCCCATCGTGGCGAGGAGGTGTCCGCTTCGGTGATCGATGGTCCGCAAAGCGTGGTCTGGGAAGAGGCAGAAAATCGCTTGCATGTCCAAAAAGCACTAATGGAGTACCTCTTGTGCGGCCGCTTGGATTAATGCATTGCCGTCTTGGCATACCTTTTTTAAAATAGCATTTGAATCAAAACATTACGTAAAGCGAACACCTACATCATGTCGGAAATTAAAAAAGCAGTTTTAGCGTACTCGGGTGGTTTAGATACCAGTGTGATCTTGAAGTGGTTACAAGATACCTACCAATGTGAAATCGTGACCTTTACTGCTGATCTGGGGCAGGGCGAAGAGCTGGAGCCAGCACGCACCAAAGCCCTGCAATTTGGCATTAAGCCAGAAAATATCTTCATCGATGATTTACGTGAAGAGTTTGTTCGTGACTTCGTGTTTCCGATGTTCCGCGCCAATACCGTATACGAAGGTGAGTATTTACTCGGCACCTCCATTGCCCGTCCCCTGATTGCAAAACGGCAAATTGAGATTGCGCGCCAGGTTAAGGCTGATTCGGTTTCGCACGGCGCAACGGGCAAAGGCAACGACCAGGTTCGGTTTGAGCTGGGCTATTACGCGCTTGAACCAGGAATCAAAGTCATTGCCCCATGGCGCGAATGGGATTTGTTGTCCCGCGAAAAGCTCCTCGCTTACGCTGAAAAACATGGCATTCCAGTCGAGATGAAGCACAAGCAAGGTGGCGCTCCTTACTCTATGGACGCCAACTTACTTCACATTAGTTTTGAAGGGCGCCATTTGGAGAATCCCAATGCGGAGGCCGAAGAATCAATGTGGCGCTGGACAGTTTCTCCCGAGAATGCACCCGATGCAGCAGAGATCATCGAAATTGAATTCCGTGCAGGTGACCCGGTAGCCATTAATGGCAAAGCGTACAAACCCCACGAGCTCTTAGCCGAGCTCAATCGCCTGGGCGGCAAACACGGCATTGGCCGCCTCGATTTAGTCGAAAATCGCTTTGTCGGCATGAAGAGCCGTGGCTGCTATGAAACGCCTGGTGGTACGATTTTGCTCAAAGCCCACCGTGGCATCGAGAGCATCACGCTTGATCGCGAAGTGGCTCACCTTAAAGACGATTTAATGCCGCGCTATGCCAGTTTGATTTACAACGGCTATTGGTGGTCACCAGAGCGCTTGGCACTACAGACCTTAATTGACCATACGCAAACGAGTGTCAACGGCGTAGTGCGCTTAAAGCTCTATAAAGGATCTGTCTCGGTGATTTCACGGGACTCTGCAAATACCTTGTTTGATCAAAACATTGCCACGTTTGATGACGATGGCGGCGCATACAACCAAGCCGATGCAGGTGGATTCATTAAGCTCAATGCCTTACGTATGCGCATTGCTGAAATCGCAAAACGCAAACGCGCCTCCAAGTAGATCGTTAACCCTTTCCATAAATACTTATTTAAATTCAGATAAAGAACATCACCATGCAATTCGATCACGTCTCCGTAGGAAAAAAAGCCAACGTTTACTTTGATGGGAAGTGCGTATCGCATACCGTTACGCTGGCTGACGGTACGCGCAAATCGGTGGGTGTCGTATTACCGAGTACCCTTCAGTTTGACTTGAGCACCCGCGAGGTTATGGAAGTGGTTGATGGCACGGCCTATGTGAGCATCAATGGAGCGCCCGAGCAAACTTTCGCCACAGGCCAAAGTTGGGAGGTTGCCGCAGGGGGTTACTTTGTGATCCGTGCAGAATCACCCGTGCATTACGTTTGCCACTTCGACTAATTTATTGGCGCGGTAAGCCCTGGATCACGCTCCCAGGGCCGATTGCTCGCTGACCAAACCATTGCCGGTTCATCTCTAAGGCATAGCGAACGGGTGCCTTAGGGCAATGATTATTCAGGGTCTCTGCCTGCATCTCTTCAATATTCACGATCTTGCCGTCGTCGGCTAAAAAGGCAATCGCCAAAGGTATCTTGGTGTTGCTCATCCAAAAGCAGTGCGTGGCTTTTTGATCAAAGATAAACAGCATGCCCGAGTCAGTTGGCATGGAAGTACGATTCATGAGTCCAATCCGCCGTGCTTGTGGCGTACTAGCTAGCTCAGCCTGTATGCGGTAGATGCTCGTCTTTAGCTCAATAATGGGAAGACTGGTATTAAGGCTTTGCGCCAGGCTCAGGCCTGTTGTCAGTGCGAGCAATCCAGTAAAAAAAGTATGGCGAATGAAAATCAACATGGCCTCATTCTAAATAAAGAAGTAAGTAAGCAAAAAATCAGGACGAAAAAAAACCCAGGGATAAGCCTGGGCTTTTAATTTGATCAAGGACAGTGATCAAGCGCCTTGAATATTGGTCGCTTGTTTGCCTTTAGGACCTTGGGTAATGTCAAACGTTACCTTTTGGCCTTCTTTGAGGGTTTTAAAACCGCCCATAGTAATCGCGCTGAAATGCGCGAACAGCTCTTCTTCACCATCATCAGGTTTAATAAACCCGAAACCTTTTGCATCATTAAACCACTTAACAACTCCGGTCGCCATGCGAACTCCATTACATAAACTTGAAACAACCGTGAAAATGGGGGGAATACTTTTTAATCAGTCTCACTCCAAAACACGCCTAATAGAACCTCAACTTGAAGCACTACCCTGATTGTTTGCCCTTTTGGCGGGGGTGTCAAGGAGTTATGGTGGTATTCGTACTAGTAGAAACCCCTTTTTATCTCCAAAATCGTCCCCATATGATCATTAGCCCCAGTTTTTGCCGTTTTTTTGCAACATAACGTGGTTTGAGTCAAGGTTTCTGCCTTGTGTTTAGAATGGTTCTTATGAGTCGCGCAATCAAAATTCCAGGCAACACCAACCCACTTATTCCGGGTATTGGCGACACCGCGTTACTCGAAAAGCAGGCAGAGAAGCTTAAAGCCCCTGCCATGTTCAAAGTCATGCTGCTGAACGATGACTACACCCCCATGGAGTTTGTGGTGATGGTGATTCAGGAGTACTTTAATAAGGATCATGAGACGGCCACCCGGATCATGCTCCAGGTTCATTTGGCTGGCAAAGGCGTTTGCGGAATCTTTACCCGTGACGTCGCTGCTACCAAAGTGCACCAGGTTGTTGAGCTATCCCGTGAAGCGGGTCACCCACTACAGTGCACTATGGAGGAAGCATGATTGCCCAAGAATTAGAAGTGAGCTTGCACATGGCGTTTGTCGATGCACGGGCTGCGCGGCATGAGTTCATTACCGTCGAACATCTTCTGGCTGCGCTCCTGGATAACGCGACCGCAGTCGAGGTACTGAAAGCGTGCTCAGTCAATATTGCTGAGCTACGTGCCCAGCTTAAAAACTTTATTAATGACAACACCCCAGTTGTGCCCGGCACTGAAGAGGTTGATACACAACCGACACTGGGATTTCAGCGAGTGATCCAGCGCTCGATCATGCATGTGCAATCCACTTCCAACGGCAAGAAGGAAGTGACCGGCGCTAACGTCCTGGTCGCTATTTTTGGTGAAAAAGATTCACACGCGGTGTATTTCTTGCAACAGCAAGGTGTTACTCGTTTGGATGTAGTTAACTTTATTAGCCACGGCATTCGTAAAGATCAGGTCGAGCCAGCAAAGGCAGCGGATCAGAGCCAAGAGACTGAAGAGTCAGCAGCTAGCGGCAAAGAGAGCCCGCTTGATCAGTTCACGCAAAACCTCAATGTCATGGCGCGCCAAGGCAAGATCGACCCCCTGATTGGGCGCGACAGTGAAGTGGAGCGCGTTGTGCAAGTACTCTGCCGCCGTCGCAAAAATAATCCCCTCTTGGTGGGTGAGGCCGGTGTAGGCAAAACCGCAATTGCGGAAGGCTTGGCATGGCGCATTACCAAGGGCGAAGTGCCTGATATTTTGGCCAATGCCACGGTCTACTCGCTGGATATGGGCGCGCTTTTAGCCGGCACTAAATACCGCGGCGATTTTGAGCAGCGCTTGAAGGGCGTGCTCAAAGCCCTCAAAGATAATTCCAATGGCATTTTGTTTATTGACGAGATTCATACCTTGATTGGTGCCGGCGCTGCTTCAGGCGGCACTTTAGATGCGAGTAACTTACTCAAGCCCGCTTTATCGAACGGTCAGCTCAAGTGCATTGGCGCCACTACTTTTACCGAATACCGCAGCATTTTTGAGAAGGATGCTGCACTGGCGCGTCGCTTCCAAAAAGTGGATGTAGTTGAGCCAACGGTTGATCAGACGGTGCAAATTTTGCGTGGCCTCAAATCACGCTTTGAAGAGCACCATAGCGTGAAGTACGCTTCGGCTGCCTTAGTGGCTGCTGCTGAATTGTCTTCGCGCTACATCAATGATCGCCACTTGCCGGATAAAGCAATTGATGTGATTGATGAAGCAGGTGCTGCCCAGCGCATCTTGCCTAAATCAAAGCAGAAGAAAACCATTGGCCGTCCTGAGATTGAGGAGATTGTGGCCAAGATTGCGCGCATACCACCGCAATCGGTCACGGTTGATGACCGCAGTAAATTGCAAACCTTGGATCGCGACATTAAGAGCGTCGTCTTTGGTCAAGATCCAGCGATCGAAGCATTGGCCAGCGCGATTAAGATGACGCGTGCCGGCCTTGGTAAGATTGATCGTCCGATTGGCTCATTCTTATTCTCGGGCCCAACCGGTGTCGGTAAGACGGAGGTTGCAAAACAGCTGGCTTATATCTTGGGCATCGAGTTACTGCGCTTTGATATGTCGGAGTACATGGAGCGCCATGCGGTAAGCCGTTTAATTGGCGCGCCTCCAGGCTATGTTGGCTTTGATCAAGGCGGTTTATTAACCGAGGCGGTGAATAAGAAGCCCCACTGCGTCTTGTTACTCGACGAGGTTGAAAAAGCCCATCCGGATATTTTTAACATTCTCTTGCAGGTGATGGATCATGGCACGCTGACCGACAACAACGGCCGCAAGACGGACTTCAGAAACGTCATCATCATCATGACTACCAATGCCGGCGCCGAAGCCATGCAGAAGTCAGTGATTGGCTTTACCAATGCACGTGAGTCGGGTGATGAGATGGCGGATATCAAAAAATTCTTTACGCCAGAGTTCCGCAACCGCTTAGATGCAATCGTTTCCTTCAAGGCGCTAGACGAGTCGATCATCATGCGGGTAGTTGATAAGTTCTTAATGCAGCTCGAAGAGCAGTTGCACGAGAAGAAAGTCGACGCGACCTTCAGTCCTGAGTTACGGGCGCATTTAGCGAAGCATGGTTTTGATCCACTCATGGGTGCAAGACCAATGCAGCGGATTATTCAGGATACCGTTCGCAAAGCCCTTGCAGATGAATTGCTCTTTGGACGCTTGGCGCAAGGCGGTACGGTTGCGGTCGGGATTGATGCGGATGGCAAGGTATTGCTGGATATTCATCAGGCCACCTCACCAAGCAAGGCCAGCAAGACCGATGTGGCACCTGCTGAGGAAATCTAACTTCTAAGTAAACTACTTTGTAATGAAAAATACCAACCGAAAGGTTGGTATTTTTTTGCCCGTATCTTTTTTGCCTTAGGCAGCAAGTAACTGGCAGGGTTCAATACGTTTCAAAACATCGGCCAAGTTACCCTTTGCAATTGCGGTGTCGTAGCTTGCCTGCCCTCTTAGCCACCAGCCATCACTCAGTCCAAAGTATTTACAGAGCCGTAGATCGGTATCGGCGGTAATGGAGCGTTTTCCTGCAACAATATCGCCAATACGTTGCGGCGGCACTCCGATATCTTTAGCTAGGCGATATTTGGTGAGGCCAAGTGGCTTTAAAAATTCTTCTTCTAACATCTCGCCGGGCGAGACGGGTGCAATCGTTTTCATAAGTACCTCTTTTTAGTGGTAATCCACAATTTCAACATTCTTAGCGCCATCAACAGTCCAAACAAAGCAAATACGCCATTGATTGTTTATGCGAATGCTGTATTGCCCCTTACGAGCCCCCTTAAGCGATTCCAATCGATTTCCAGGGGGAATACGCAAGTCATCAATGACTAAAGACCAATTTAACTGTTCTAACTTACGCAATGCTGAGCGTTCAATCAGAACCCATCGACGTACCCGATTTCCATGAAACAGTTTTTCGGTATCGGCGCACTTAAAACTTTTAATCGACATAGCGAATAGTAACGCATCTCGTTAATAGTTGTCAAGTGCCCTAATAGGCGGGCAGTAATTAAATTGGAATAGGGGTCCAGTTAGATCAGGCTCTACCCGTACTTCCAAACCCACCTGTCCCACGACTGCTTTCAGCGAACTCATCGACGATCTTGAGTTCCACTTGCTGTATTGGGACGATCACGAGCTGTGCCAAGCGCTCCATGGGCTCTAGAGTAAAGGGGGTGCTACTGCGATTCCAGGTGCTGACCATGAGTTGCCCTTGGTAATCCGAGTCAATTAAGCCCACGAGGTTGCCCAAAACAATCCCATGTTTATGGCCCAGGCCCGAGCGGGGCAGGATGAGGGCGGCGTAGCGTGGATCTTCCACAAAAATAGATAAGCCAGTCGGCACCAATACCGTTTGACCGGGAGCAATCACCATAGCGGCATCGATACAGGCGCGCAGATCTAGGCCGGCGCTACCAGGGGTCCCATAGCTGGGCATTTGATTGCGCATGCGCTCATCGAGGATTTTGACTTGCAGTGTTTGCATGGTGTTTTTAGAGTTGGGTTGCAACAAACTGAATGAGTTGACGGGCTAACTGCAGCTTTGGAGCTTTTGCTAATTTCTTGCTGCCCCGCTCATGAATCAGGAGCAGTTGGTTAAGATCACTACCAAAGGTATCGGGGCCAATGTTGCCAACAATCAAGGGGATGCCTTTACGCTTACGCTTGTCATCAGCATGCTCTTCGAGTTTGGTCGACTCGGCTGCAAAACCAATACAGTACGGATGTGGCTTGCCTTTCGTCTTTTTAGCAGACTGCGCCATGGCCAATAAAATATCGGGATTGGGGGCGAACTCGATGTTCGGCGTTGATTTGCTATTACCTTGGCGCTTTATCTTTTCTTTGGATGGGTTTGCGATGGCCCAGTCAGCTACTGCGGCAACCCCAAAAAACAGATCGCAATTGGGTGAGGCCATTACTGCCTCGTACATGTCTGTGGCAGAGACCACATCAGTCCGCTGGATTTTCCCTGTAGCCAGAAGGGGGGTATTCAAATCACAGGGGCCGGCAATCAGATGCACTTCCGCACCAGCTTCCAGGGCCGCTCTAGCAATCGCAAAGCCCATCTTGCCGGAGCTGCGGTTGGTAATGCCACGCACTGGATCAATCGCTTCAAACGTAGGCCCCGCGGTAATTAATACCCGCTTACCCGCAAGTACTTTTTTCTGAAAGAAGGCAATTAACTGCTCGGTGATTTCAGCGGGCTCGAGCATTCTGCCCATACCCACTTCACCGCAGGCTTGAGCGCCGCTGGCAGGACCGAGTAATTCAACTTGATCGCTGCGCAAGCGCTCCGCACTGCGCACGGTTGCGGGGTGTTGCCACATTTGCAAGTTCATCGCGGGCGTGAGCAGCAAAGGGCAGTCGCGCGCTAGGCATAAGGTGGTGAGGAGATCATCGGCGAGACCAAGCGATAGCTTGGCCATCAAATCAGCGCTAGCAGGTGCAATCAAAATTGCATCCGCTGCGCGCGATAACTCGATGTGCGCCATATTGTTATTGATGCGCGCATCCCACTGATTGGTGAAGACCGGATTGCCGGTTAAGGCCTGCATCGTTACGGGCGTGATGAACTGGGTTGCGGCCTCGGTCATGACGACCTGAACGCTTGCTCCCTCTAGCATCAGTAGGCGAGCTAATTCGGCAGACTTATAGGCCGCAATTCCGCCGGAGATGCCCAGAACAATTTTTTTATGAAGAAGTGACTGCATAGTCGAAGATTAAACGGGTTTGAGAGGAATGGCTAGATTAGGCTGGGTTTGATGCTCTTTTTGGGCGGATTTCACCCCAGATAATTAGGGCTGCGCCGAGCACAATGGCGCTATCAGCCAGATTGAATGCAGGCCAATGCCATTGCCCATAGTAAATATCAATGAAGTCCACGACAGCGCCATAGACTAGGCGATCAATCACATTACCGACTGCGCCACCCAAAATAAAGCTAATCGCAAACGCGAGTAAGGTCTCGTGTTGATGCCGCCGTAAATACCAAATCATAAAAATAGCAGCAGCTATCCCCAGCAGGGTAAAGAACCAGCGCTGCAAGCCGCCGCTACTGGCTAAAAAAGAAAACGCAGCACCCGGGTTGTAAATCAAGAACCAATTCAAAAAACTGGTAACGGGTACCGGTACGGCAAATTGGAGTGTTGTTTGCGCCCATAACTTCGTTGCTTGATCCAAAACAAGCACCAGGCACGCCAAGCTGAGCCAGCCATAAAAACGGCGTGCATCTGTGGAGCGGGTAGGCTGGATCATGAGGCGTTTGATTGATTAGGCAAAAGAGCGATCTTCACCAGCGCCAAATAAGTTGCTGAGGCATCGACTGCAGAGTTCAGGGTGCGCGGGATCAACCCCCACGTCTGCAGTATGGTGCCAACAGCGACCACATTTTTTATATTGGCTTGCACGGACTAGAACCTCTAGCCCCGCACTACTGAGTTCAATATTGGCACTGGACGTGATAGTCACAAAGCGCAGATCATCTTCGAGAGAATGCAAAATGGCAAAGTCAACGTCATCGACTTTGATGGTGAGTTCTGCTTGCAGTGAGGAGCCGATATGACCTGCTTCACGCTCAATTTCAATGGCTTTGGTCACCTCGGAGCGAATCTCCCGAATGCGATCCCATTTAGCCAGTAGCTCTTCTGCATTGGCGATCTCGGGGAATGCACCGAACTCTTCTAGGAAGATGGAGTGCTTGCCTTGATTCTCAGATCCATGGGGAAAGGATGCCCATGCCTCTTCTGCAGTAAACGACAAGAATGGGGCGAGCCACTTCAGGAGATTGCGAGTGATGTGGAACAGTGCATTTTGCGCCGCACGTCGTTCTCTCGAATTGGGCGCGCTGGTATAGAGGCGATCTTTCAGAATATCCAAGTAAAAGCCACCGAGGTCTTCGGAGCAGAAGCTCAACATGCGTACCACTGCGGGCTGGAATTCATAGGCCTCGTAGTGCGTCTGGACCTCCGCTTGCAATTGATTTGCCAAAGCGACTGCATAGCGGTCGATCTCAAGCCACTCTGTGCTCGGCATGCTGTGCTGCGTTGGATCAAAGTCGGCTAAGTTTGCCAGCAAGAAGCGCAAGGTATTACGCATGCGGCGATAGCTCTCAACCACCCGTTTCAGAATTTCATCGGAGATGGTCATCTCACTCGAGTAGTCGGTAGAGGCAACCCAAAGGCGAATGATTTCAGCGCCTAATTTATCGGCCACCTGTTGGGGTGCGATCACATTACCAACCGATTTACTCATTTTGCGACCTTGGCCGTCGACCGTGAAGCCGTGGGTCAGCAATGCCTTGTACGGTGGTTTGCCATCAAGCATGGCGCCCGTGAGAAGCGATGAGTGGAACCAGCCGCGATGTTGATCTGATCCCTCTAAATACAAATCAGCCAAACGGCCGTCTGCATTCTCGGCTTCAAGGCGATAGAGCTCATTACGGTGTGAGCCACGAATCACATGCCAGTGGGTTGTCCCCGAATCAAACCAAACATCCAAGGTGTCGCGGTTTTTTTCGTAGAGAGCGGCTTCTTCACCCAGTAACTCAGCAGGATCAAGTTTTTGCCAAGCCTCAATGCCGCCTTGCTCAACGCGCTTGGCAATTTCTTCTAATAGTTCGGCTGTGCGGGGATGGGGCTCCCCCGTTTCTTTATGCACAAAGAAAGCCATCGGCACACCCCATTGACGCTGGCGCGACAAGGTCCAATCTGGGCGGTTGGCAATCATGCTGTGCAGGCGTTGCTTGCCCCAGGCGGGATAGAACTGCGTGTTGTTAATACCTTCCAGGGCTGCCTCACGCAAGCTGGCTTTGCCATCGGAAGGTTTTTTATCCATGCTGGCAAACCATTGTGAGGTGGCACGATAAATGATGGGTGTTTTATGGCGCCAGCAATGCATGTAGGAATGGCTATACGATTTATCTTTTAAAAGACTGCCTGCGCTGCGCAGCGCTTCGACGATTTTCGGATTGGCTTTCCAGACAAATTCATTGGCAAAGAGCGGCAACCAGGACGCATAGACACCATTGCCCATCACTGGATTCAGAATATCCTTGTCGACTAAGCCATTGGCTTTGCACGACTTAAAGTCTTCCTCACCGTAGGCCGGTGAGCAGTGTACTAGGCCAGTACCCGTATCGAGTGTGACGTACTCTGCTGGATAAATTGGGGAGAGGCGACGGTAACCTTCATCTAAGGATGCGAGTGGATGCCAAAAGGAGATGCCCGCTAATTTTTGACCGGAGCAGGTCGCAATGATCTTGCCTTCGAGACCGTACTCTTGCAGGCAAATTTCGACGCGGTCTTTGGCCAGAATAAGTAGCGCTTGATCAGTCTCGACTAAAGCGTATTCCAGCTCTGGATGGACATTGAGTGCCTGGTTGGCGGGCAGTGTCCACGGCGTGGTGGTCCAGATCACAACCATGCCTTTTTTCTCGGGCAAGTGAGGCAGGCCAAATGCTTTGGCTAAATTACCTCGCTGCGCATCATCAAAGGCAAATCCGACATCGACCGCAGGATCGGTTTTGTCTTGGTATTCCACTTCGGCTTCAGCAAGCGCAGAGCCGCAATCAAAACACCAGTTAACAGGCTTTAGGCCACGGAAGACATAACCCTTTTTCCAAATTGCGCCCAGTGCACGAATCTCATCCGCCTCATTGCGGTAATTCATGGTGAGGTAGGGGTTGTTCCAGTCGCCCAGAACACCTAAGCGCTCAAAGTCGATTTTCTGTTTCGCAATTTGCTCGCTGGCGTACTGGCGCGCTTTAGCTTGGACTTCGGCTGTCGGTAAATTTTTACCAAACTTTTTTTCAATTTGGATTTCAATCGGCATGCCATGGCAGTCCCAGCCAGGAACATAGGCAGCATCAAAACCCATCAGCCAGCGGGATTTAACAATCATGTCTTTGAGAATCTTATTGACCGCATGACCAATGTGAATATCGCCATTGGCGTATGGGGGGCCATCGTGCAGGATGAATTTAGGTTGCCCTGCATGCGCTGCCCGAATGGCTTCGTAGAGTTTATTTTTTTGCCACTGAGCTACCCATTGTGGCTCGCGCTTGGGTAAATCACCCCGCATTGGAAAAGCAGTTTCCAGAAGGTTAACGGGATAAGAATTGGATTTATCAGACATAGACTTTTTTCTGGAAATAATCACGCGCACATTGCGCATCGTTTTGGATAGCAGACTGCAGCGAGTCGAGGTCAGGGTATTTTGCCTCGTCTCGTATTTTTTCTAAGAGTTCAACGCGAATAATGCGACCATACACTTGAGCATTGAAATCAAATAAATGCACCTCAAGTAAAACACGCCCCGCATCTTCTACCGTTGGTCTAACCCCTAAGCTGGCAACCCCTGGTAAGGGCGTGTCTCCAAGGCCATGAACGCGGACGGTAAAAATACCGGTCATGGCGGGCTTACGCTCGTGCAGGTGATTTGCTACAGCCAGGTTCAGGGTAGGAAAGCCCAGCGTTCTGCCGAGTTGACGGCCGTAAATCACGTGCCCAGAAATTAGATAAGGTCTGCCCAGCAGCAGGGCCGCCTTGGGCATATCACCTTCTGCTAATGCACTACGCAGTGCTGAACTGGAGATGCGCTCTTGATTTTCTAAAACCGTATTGATATTCGAAACCTCAAAACCAAATTCTTCACCGGCGCGCTTAAGGCTAGCGAAGTCCCCTGCGCGTTTTGCGCCGTAACAGAAGTCATCACCAATCAAAATCCATTTGGTATTGAGGCGCCGAATTAAGATTTCTGAAACAAATTGTTCAGGGGTCAATTTGGCATAAGCAGCATTGAAGCGCTCAATGACGACGCGATCAATGCCATTGTCGGCAAAGGCAGTTAACTTATCCCGCAAATTTAAGATGCGGGGTGGCGCTTCAGCGGGAGTAAAAAATTCTTTGGGGTGTGGCTCAAACGTCATGACACAGGAAGCAAGACCCCGGGCGCGCGCACCCCCAGTGAGCGCCTGGAGCAAGGCGTGATGACCCCGATGCACGCCATCGAAATTGCCGATGGTAAGGGCACAAGGGGGTGCGGCACGAAGGTGGGCAGAGCCTCGGAATACGTTCACTGGTCGCTTTCAGGGTAGCCTTGAATTATATTGTGGGCATGCACTCCATCGTTACCTTAATCTCCGGACGCGGATCGAATTTCGAAGCCATCGTCAAAACAGCCCAAAAAGAGAATTGGGCAGTCCGATTTAGTGGGGTAATCGCCAATCGCCCTGAAGCCAAGGGCCTTGATTTTGCTCGCTCGGAGGGTATTCCTGCGCTGACTATGGATCACACAACTTACCCAGACCGGGCTGCATTTGATCAGGCATTAATGCAGCAAATCGACCTCCTCAAGCCGGATTTAGTGGTTTTGGCCGGCTTTATGCGCATCTTGACGCCGGAGTTTATTCGGCATTACGCCGGAAAGTTGATCAATATTCATCCCTCCCTGCTGCCCAGCTTCCCTGGTTTACATACCCATGAACGGGCTTTGGAGGCAGGAGTAAGTACGCATGGTGCCAGCGTGCACTTTGTTAGCGAGGGCGTCGATGAGGGTCCCATCATCTGCCAAGCCACTGTTCCTGTACTTCCGGGTGATTCGGCAGCGCAATTGGCTGCACGGGTTTTGCAAATGGAACATCTAATCTACCCGCGGGCCGTAAAATGGTACCTTGACGGTCGATTGCGAATAGAAGGAAATCAAGTGAAGGTGCAGCCCCCAGAGTCTCAGTTGTTTATCCATGAGTAAGGCTAGGCCCGAGCGCGGCGCCAAGCCGACCCGCAGTAGAGCATCCGATCGATCCCCATCCTCTGGCGCTAGGACGCAAAGTCGTCCCCAGCGACGTGGCCCAGAAGTTGCGCCTGTGAGTGGGCAGAAGAATTTCTCCCACGCTAAAGCGCTGCCCCAGCATGCTGCTCATTTGGAGCGCCTGCTTCCTGAGCTCTTGAGCTTTGAGCAGCCTTCGGATCGCGTAGTCAGTCGCTACTTGCGCGCAGAGCCCCAACTCGGTAACCGCGATCGCGCCTTAATTGCCGAGAGTGCCTTTGCTATCTTGCGCCGTAAAAATGAAATGTCGCAATTTGCCTCGAGCGGAAGCGGAACGCAAGCGAGACGCCTTGCTCTACTTGGCATGATGTCCGCATTGTCTGAGGGCGGTCTTGGTTCTGCTAATCGCCCTGAGAGCGCGCTGGCTGACTTGGCTCACGTTATCCAGCCTAGCGAGTACGACTGGCTCAAACGCTATTCTGAACTCGATCGCGATACCTTAGCGCCGATGGTGCGCAACAACTTGCCTGAATGGTTGTGGAATGCATTTGAATCATCGCCTGGCGAAGCCCAGCGTCAAGATCTCGCAATCGCGTTGATGCGCCCAGCCCTACTGGATTTGCGCGTTAATACCATTAAGGCCAATCGCGATACGTTGCTCGAAGAAATGAATGCCTTAGGTGGACGTTATCAAGCGGTGCCAACGCCTTTTTCGCAGGATGGTATTCGGATTATGGGTAAGCCTGCATTGCAAAATTCCAGCTGGTTTAAGGCAGGCCTTTTTGAAGTGCAGGACGAGGGCAGCCAATTGCTTTGTCATTTGCTGGGTCCCAAGCGCGGCGAGATGGTAGTGGATTTTTGTGCAGGCGCTGGTGGCAAGACCTTGGCCTTGGGTGCCTTAATGCGCTCGACTGGGCGCCTGTATGCCTTTGATACCTCGGAGCGTAGGCTGGCTAATTTGAAGCCACGCCAAGCCCGCAGTGGTCTCTCGAATGTGCATCCCGTGTGGATCGATAGCGAGAATGATTCGAAGGTCAAGCGCTTAGCTGGCAAGATTGATCGGGTGCTGGTAGATGCTCCTTGTAGTGGTATTGGCACCTTGCGCCGCAATCCCGATTTAAAGTGGCGTCAAACGCCTGCCGCGGTTGCCGAGCTCAATGCAAAGCAGGCCAGCATTTTGGCTTCAGCTAGTCGCCTACTGAAACCCGGCGGTCGCTTGGTTTATGCAACCTGCAGCTTATTGCCCCAAGAAAATCAGGCTATTGCTTTGCAGTTCCTAGAAAAACACCCTGAGTTTGAGTTAATTCCTGCTGCTGAAGTGCTTAAAGACCACTTTTTAGATGGCACGCAGCCAATTGGGACGAGCCCGGATAACCCCTGGTGGCAACTATGGCCCCATTTGCACGGCACCGACGGCTTCTTCGGGGCAATTTTTAGGCGAAAAGCTTAAAATAGAGAGTTACTGATTCCGTTTAGGGGATGACTTGAATTCTAGCTTTGACATAACTGCCTTGCACGATGGTTTGATTCAGTGGTTAGCCCATGGCTACCTTGATTGGGCCTGGTGGCAAATTGTGCTGTTTACCTTGGTTGTGACGCACATCACCATTGCTGGCGTCACTATTTTTCTGCACCGCTGCCAAGCGCACCGTGCGCTTGATTTGCATCCGATTGCAGCCCATTTTTTCCGCTTCTGGCTCTGGCTTACCACGGGTATGGTCACCAAAGAGTGGGCCGCCGTTCACCGCAAGCACCACGCCAAATGCGAAACCATGGATGATCCCCATAGCCCACAGGTTTTAGGTATCAATACCGTCTTGTCACGCGGCGCTGAGCTCTACAAAACCGAGGCAAGTAATCCAGAAACCCTACAAAAATTTGGTCATGGGACTCCCGATGACTGGATTGAACGCAATATTTATTCCAAGTTTTCTTGGCAGGGCGTTGCGATCATGATGATCATCGACTTGTTCTTGTTTGGTGCGATTGGCGCTACGGTATGGGCCGTACAAATGCTGTGGATACCAATCACAGCTGCCGGTGTGATTAATGGCATTGGCCACTTTTGGGGTTACCGCAACTTCAATAATGAAGACGCTTCGCGCAACATCGTGCCCTGGGGTATTTTGATTGGCGGCGAAGAGTTGCACAATAACCACCACACCTATGCCACTAGCGCCAAACTTTCGAACAAGTGGTACGAGTTTGATATCGGCTGGTTCTACATTCAAATGCTGAGTGCAGTGGGTTTGGCTACCGTAAAAAAGGTACCGCCCAAGCCCGTGCTGTCGGTGGTGCGCCCTGCAGATCAAGATACATTAGAGGCGATTATCGCCAATCGCTATGAAGTGATGGCGCGCTACAGCAAATCTTTAAAGAAGTTTTTTGTGAGCGAAGTTCAACACATGCAAGAGCTTGCCACTCATCTCAATGATGCGCGCAACTGGCTCTGCAAAGATGAAACTCAGTTGACGGCGATTGAGAGGCACAAGCTAGAAGAGCTCACACAACAAAATGCACAACTGCGTAAGATGATTGAGATGCGCCGTGACTTGCAGGCCCTGTGGAGTCGCTCCAATGCGACCGGCGAGCAACTCTTAAACCAACTGCGCACCTGGTGTCAGCAGGCTGAGGAGAGTGGTGTATCGAACTTGCGTGACTTCTCGATTCGGTTGCGCCGTTACAGTTAGTCATCCTCATAAACGAGGCAATAAAAAACCCGCATGTAGCGGGTTTTTTATTGAGATGAAACTGAAATTTACTTCAGCTTAGTCTCTTTGTACGATACGTGCTTGCGAACGGTAGGATCGAATTTCATGATCTCTAACTTCTCAGGCTTGGTACGTTTGTTTTTGGTTGTTGTGTAGAAGTGACCAGTACCTGCTGATGACTCTAACTTAATCTTTTCTCTGCCGCCCTTAGCCATTTCAATATTCCTTTAGATTTGGCCGCGTGCGCGCAAGTCGACTAAAACGGCATCGATACCGTTTTTGTCAATGACACGCAAACCTGCGTTGGTTAAGCGAAGGCTGATCCAGCGATTTTCTGATTCAACCCAGAAACGGCGATTTTGCAGATTAGGCAAAAAGCGGCGCTTCGTTTTATTGTTTGCATGGGAAACGTTATTGCCAACCATCGGCTTTTTCCCAGTGACTTGGCAAACTTTTGCCATGACACGACTCCTTAATTGCGAAAAAAGAAGATTGTAGCAGGCGAATGGCTAAATGAGCCAACCCTTTTGTGGATTGCCAAATACGACAAGATCGGTCCTTGTAGTTTATTACGTAAGTTAGTGATTACTACTAATTTAGATCAATGTCCATAATGCCAGCCTCGACAAAAGAAAAGAAACTGTTGTGACTGACGATGCAATGGTCTAAAAGGCCAATCGCAACGAATTGCAGTGCTTGCTGCAGGGTGCGGGTTAATTCAATGTCTTTTTTACTCGGATAGGGGTCGCCGCTGGGGTGGTTGTGGGCCACGATCAGGGCACTGGAATTGCGAATCAGGGCCTCTTTGACGATTTCGCGGGGGTAGATAGCCGTCTGCGCCACCGAACCCCTGAACAGCTCCTGGCACTCAATTAAACGGTTTTTCGAGTCCAAATGAAGGCAGAGAAAGACCTCATGGGGCAATTGCCCGATTTTGGCCTGAATCAGCTCCCGCATTTGGGTTGGTGAACCCAAAACAGAGTCGTGCATAAGTTCATGCCCCAAACTACGCTTGACCAGCTCATAAGCGGCCTGAATTTGTGCCCATTTCGATATTCCCATGCCATGGCAACGGGTAATTTCCTCGGCGCTTGAGTTGAGTAACCTAGGAAGGCTTCCAAAGGTACCCAAAAGGTCTTGAGCCAGGGTTACAGCGGTTTTTCCCTTGACGCCGACCCGCAGGAAGATCGCCAGCAATTCGGCGTCTGAGAGCGCCTCAGGGCCGCTAAGGCGTAGTTTCTCGCGAGGTTGCTGACCCTTGGGCCATTCGGAGATCGGAGAATGAACTGCGTTCGCCGGTCTAGCTACAATATTCCGATGACTACGCCGACTGTTCAATCCGACTCCTACTTGACTCTCAACTACCGCTTGGTTTTGCCTGGCGGGGAGGACTACATCAACACCTTTGAGGACAACCCGGCGACGGTGATGTTTGGTACTGGTCAATTTGCCCCCTGTTTTGAAAAGGCACTTTTGGGTATGAAGGTAGGAGAGCGCAGGACTGTCGTCATCCCTCCTGAAGAGGGCTTTGGATTACCCAAACCCGAATTAGTGCAGTGGGTCACGATGGATACCCTCAAAGAAAATACCGATGAAACCCCGAGCTTTTCTCCGGGGGATGTGATTGAGTTCAATGCCCCCAGTGGCGCTCAATATGCCGGTGTCTTGCAATCGATGACCGATGAAGGGGCGTGGTTTGATTTCAACCATCCTTTGGCAGGTAAGCCGATTACCTTCGAAGCAGAAATCGTAGCCATTTTGTAGACCACCATGAGCCAAATCGATCAATCCGAAATTTTGCTCGCCCAGCCCAGGGGATTTTGTGCGGGCGTTGATCGCGCGATCAATATCGTGAATGAGGCCTTGAGCCGCTTTGGTAAGCCCATTTATGTGCGCCATGAGATTGTGCATAACAAATATGTGGTGGATGAGTTACGCACCAAGGGCGCGGTCTTTGTGGAAGAGTTGGCGGAAGTGCCACGCGGTGGGATTGTGGTATTCAGTGCCCACGGCGTTTCGCAAGAAGTCAGACGTGATGCCGAAGCGCGCGGCTTGCAGGTTTACGATGCAACTTGCCCACTCGTTACCAAAGTGCACTTGGAAGTTGTCAAGATGTGCAAAGACGGCTTTACCGTCTTGATGATTGGTCATGCCGGGCATCCAGAGGTAGAGGGCACGATGGGCCAAGTAGGCCAAGGCATTATCTTGATCGAGGATTTGGAAGACGTAGCCAAGCTCAATTTACCCGCCGATGAAAAGGTAGCCTTTGTTACCCAAACCACCTTATCGGTTGATGAAACAAAAGAAATCGTTGACGCCTTAACCACCAAGTTTCCCCACATTACAAAGCCGCGCAAACAAGATATTTGTTATGCAACGCAAAATCGCCAAGACGCCGTGAAATTCATGGCGCCGCAAGTTGATCTCGTTATTGTGGTGGGAAGCAAGGCAAGCTCGAACTCCAATCGCTTGAGAGAACTCTCTGAAAAGTTAGGCGTGCCTTCCTACATGGTGGACGCACCCGAGCAGCTGGAAGAAAAATGGTTTGAAGGAAAAAAACGCATCGGCTTAACCGCAGGTGCATCTGCGCCAGAGAGCCTGGCGCAATCGATTGTTGCGCGCATTCAAGAGTTTGGTCCGCGGCAAATCCGTTCATTACCCGGGGTAGTGGAAGACGTTACATTTTCCCTACCAAAAAACTTAACGAACTGAGTTTTTAATGGGTCTGTTGTAAGAGGCCGCGCAGCATACCGCACATCTGCTTAATCTCCGCATCCGTTACCGCCAGCGAAGGCATAAAGCGCAGTAAATTGGGTCTTGGGGAATTAATGAGCAAGCCTTCAGGACCCTGATCGCGGGCCATCTCAACTAGCTTAGGCCCAACATCCTTGCCTAGCATCAGGGCCCGCAATAAGCCTTTGCCGCGCTCACCTTCGAGATTAAATTCGGTTGCAAGAGTTTGCAGTTCACGGCTCAGTAATTCACCCTTACGAACCACTTCATCTAAAAAGCCCGGAGCAAGTAACTGCTCAATCACGCTGATGCCAACCGCAGTCATCAGTGCATTGCCGTTGTATGTACCGCCTTGATCGCCTGGAACAAAGCAGGCGACTTCCTCGGTCGCCAACAATGCAGCCAAAGGAACGCCGCCACCAATGCCTTTGCCCAAGGTCATGATGTCGGGTTTGATGTTGTAGTGCTGGTATGCAAATAGTTTGCCGGTACGACCACAGCCTGCTTGGACTTCATCAACGATGAGTAGTACTTTGTGCTCGTTCGTCAATGCGCGCAAGCCTTCCATAAACGCAGTCGTGGTAGGTATCACGCCACCTTCACCTTGCACTGGCTCGACCATGACCGCTACGGTTTTGCTGCTCATTAATTTTTTAACGGACTCGAGGTTATTCAATTCTGCTTTTAAAAAGCCAGGGACTTGAGGCGCAAACATCGTGTCCCAGCCTGGCTTACCAGAGGCGCTCATAGTGGCTAGAGTTCTGCCATGAAAGGAATGCTCAAAGGTAATGATTTCGTGCGCGCCAGACTTGTGGAGTTGCCCCCATTTGCGGGCTAACTTAATTGCGCCCTCATTGGCTTCAGCACCGCTATTGGCGAAGAAGACGCGATTAAAGCAGCTCTGTTCCGTCAGTAGATTCGATAAGCGAATCATCGGCTCGTTGTAAAAGGCGGGGCTTGGATTAATTAATTTACGCGCTTGGGTATTCATCGCGGCGATCATGCCGGGATTGCTATGACCTAAGCAATTGACGGCCCAGCCTTGCAAAAAGTCGAGGTAGCGTTTGCCGTTGTGATCAACCAGCCAGGAGCCCAGGCCTTCAGTCATCACGAGCTCAGGGCGCTGCGTGATAAACATCACGGAGTGAGTGTCAACTGCAGCTGGACTCAGTGGAGTAGAGGGGATGTCGTGCGGCTTATTCATGACTCCATCATACAAAAAGGCGGGGAATGCTGCAGGGGTTTTTCGGATTAAGCACTTGCAGGAAGTAAATCGGCAGCGGTAGTAAAGGAATCGGCAAAGAAGGCATCGCTGGGCAATTGGCATACTGCGACAAAATCAGCGCGTGCTGCGTTGACCACGACGGGCGCGCCGCAGGCATAGACTTCAACACTGCGCATGTCAGGGAAATCAGCCATGGCTGCCTGGTGAACAAAGCCATCTCGGCCCGTCCACTGGTCTTCTGGCAGCGCATGGGAAACAACTGGAACGTACTTAAAGTGGGGCATACTCTTGGCCCAGCCGCGACAAAGGGCATCTAAATACAGGTCACTTGGCCGGCGTCCACCCCAAAACAGGGTCATCGGACGCTCTATTTTTTTGGCTTGCATGTGTTCGATGATCGATTTGATCGGAGCGAAACCCGTTCCTGCTGCGACAAAAATAATGGGGCTGCTGTTGTCCTCGCGCAAAAAGAAGCTACCCATGGGCCCCTCAAAGCGCAAGATGTCTTTTAGTTTGAGTGCGGGTTTATCGGGCACACCAAAGACAAAATCGGTAAATAGACCGCCAGGGGTATGGCGAATATGTAACTCGAGTGGGCCTTCAGCCTCTGGCGCAGAGGCAATGGAGTAGGCGCGCCGTTGCCCGTCTTTGAGTAGAAATTCAAGGTATTGGCCCGCCAAAAACTGAAAGCGCTCGGCGGCGGGTAGTTGCAACTTCAGAATGGCAACATCAGGACTGGGGCGTTCCATTTCATTCACGCGGCAGGGAATTTTTCGAATCGATAGATCGCCAGCACCCTGCACCTCACGCACCGCAATCACCAAATCGCTTTGCGCGTGAGCACAGCAAAAGAGGGCATTGCCAGCGGTCTTTTCAGCAGTAGTGAGGGCGCCTTCATTGTGGTCACCATGGCGAACTAGACCCTCGGTAACTTGACCCTTGCACGAGCCACAGGCGCCATTTTTACAACCATAGGGCAAGGTAATGCCTTGCCGCAGGGCGGCTTGCAAAATGGTTTCATCCGGGCTGGCATCAAACTGTTTACCACTGGATTTCAGAGTAACTTGGTAAGGCAATCTCATTCCTTTAAATAAATCGGTACGATAGTAGGTATGCCATCATTCCATCATGCCCTAGCAGCACCATTTCAGCGCCCCCGCGTTTTAATCGTGGGGTGCGGCGATATCGGTATGCGGGTACTGCAACAGCTCACTCGCTTTCAGGCGTACCGCGTATTTGCATTGACCTCACAAAGCAGCCGTTTTCCAGAAATCAGGGCAATGGGCGCGATTCCGATGCTGGGCAACTTAGACCAGATCGACACGCTTTGGCGCCTGCGTGGTTTAGCTAGCACGGTGGTGCATTTAGCTCCGCCACAAACTACAGGCGCAAGCGACCTGCGCACCCAAAACCTATTACGGATTTTATCGCAAGGCGGGGTGGCTGTCAGGCGGCTGGTCTATGTCAGCACCACCGGGGTATATGGTGACTGTGGCGGTGGCGATGCCATTGAAACAAGCACAGCAAAGCCGCAAAGTGAGCGGGCTAAAAGGCGCTGGAATGCCGAATGGCAATTACGTCAATGGGCTCTACTGCACCATGTGCGACTCACGATATTGAGGGTGCCCGGGATTTATGATGCCAATCGATTGCCAATTGATCGATTAAAGGCTGGCACACCCGCTTTATTGCCTGAGGTAGACGCCTACTCCAATCACATTCAAGCCGACGATTTGGCGCGGATTGTTTGCGCTGCCATTTACCACGGCAAGCCGCAGCGTCTAGTGAATGCCTGCGATGGCGCGCAAACCAAAATGGGTGACTACTTTGATCAAGTGGCCGATGCATTCGACTTGGAGCGTCCACCGCGCTTGCCAGCAGACCAAGTCCAGCGTTTAGTTAGTCCCATGCTGTGGTCATTTATGCGTGAATCGAGGCGTGTAGGCAATGACCGCCTGAAAGAATTAAAAGTAGAGCTGCGCTACGCCAGTACTCAGGATTTTCTGAGCGAACTTACTTCCAGGAATCCTTCAGACTAACCGCGCGATTAAAAATGGGTTTGCCGGGTTTAGAGTCAATTGCATCCGCTACAAAGTAGCCGTGGCGCTCAAACTGAAAGCGGGATTCTGCCACGGCATCCACCATCGAAGGCTCTAAGTAGGCAGTGATCACTTCTTTGGAGTGGGGATTGAGGTGGTCTAAGAAATTCTTCTCACCACTATCGGGATGGGGGTCGGTGAAGAGGTGCTCATACAAACGTACTTCCGCCGCGAGTGCATGCTGCGCACTGACCCAATGGATGTTGCCTTTGACTTTGTAATTATCGGAGCCAGGCGTACCACTTTTGCTGTCCGGAAAATAACGCGCGTGCACTTGCTTCACTTCGCCGCTGGCATCCAGTTCAAAGCCAGTGCATTCAATCACAAAGCCGTAACGTAAACGCACCCGACTACCCGGCTGATCGCCGATCGGTGGATAGAGTCGGAAAAAGCCTTTGACTGGTTCGATCATGAAATCATCTGCCTCAATCCAGAGTTCGCGCGTAAACGGAAACTCACGGCGCCCCCAGTCCGGGTGATGGGGATGGCGTGGTGCTGAGCAGATTTCGCTGGCGCCCGGATCCATATTTTCAATCACCAATTTGAGGGGCCTTAAGACTGCAATCGCCCGCGGTGCCTTTGCATCCAAGTCATCGCGCAGCGCACCTTCGAGCGTACTCATATCAATCCAGCTGTCAGCCTTGGCTACGCCAATACGCTCGCAAAACAAACGAATGCTTTCGGGGGTGTAGCCCCGGCGACGAATCCCCACAATGGTTGGCATGCGTGGATCATCCCAGCCATCTACTTTCTTTTCTTCGACTAATTGCAAGAGCTTGCGCTTACTAGTCAGGGTGTGCGTTAGATTGAGGCGAGCAAATTCATGCTGGTGAGGCAGGGGCTCCGTGAAGACACCGAGCTCTTTGAGTGCATTCAGAATCCAGTCATACAGGGGTCGGTTGTTTTCAAACTCCAGCGTACAGATCGAGTGCGATACATTTTCAAGCGCATCGGAGATACAGTGCGTGAAATCATAAAGAGGATAGATACACCAGGTGTTGCCGGTACGGTGGTGGTCCACGTGCCGAATCCGGTAAATTACCGGATCGCGCATCACAATATTGGGGTGAGCCATGTCAATCTTGAGGCGCAAAACATGACTACCATCGGCAAACTTTCCGTCCCGCATCTCGCGAAAGAGTTGCAGATTTTCTGCAGGACTGCGATTTCGAAATGGGCTGGGCGTGCCAGCTTGATTAAAGTTACCGCGATTGGCATGAATGGCATCCGCACTTTGGCTATCAACATACGCTTTGCCACTCTCGATTAAGAGTTCAGCAAATTCATAAAGACGATCAAAGTAATCGCTGGCGTGATACAGGTGCACCTCGCCCTGCGCTTTCCAATCAAAACCAAGCCACTGCACCGCATCCAAAATACTATCGGCATATTCCACATCTTCTTTAGTGGGGTTGGTGTCGTCTAAACGCATATTGCAGCGCGCACCGCCAGGCAGAAGACTGTAGTCGGCGGCTAAACCGAAATTGAGGCAGATGCTTTTGGCATGACCGATGTGCAGGTAGCCATTGGGCTCCGGTGGAAAGCGCGTAATGATGGCGGGAACAGTTGCGCCAGCCCGATTGGTTCTGCCTTGATAACGACCACTTGCCAAATCGGCATCGATGATTTGGCGCAGAAAATTAGACGGCTCTACGGGCGGAGTCGTCGCTTTAGGGGGTTTGCTATCAAGGGCCATAGCAGTATTGTAGAGAAGAAAAGGCATACCCCCAGAAAGACAAAACCCGCAGGGTGAGTGCGGGCCTTATCACTGGATCCAGTAGAGCGATTTACTCTTCGACGAAGACCTCTTCGCGGCTCTTCTTTACAGCAGGAAGGGCCACAATCACTACCAGCAATGCGGCAGCGATCAGCAGTCCAAGTGAGAGCGGACGCGTTACAAAAGTGGTGAAATCGCCGCGCGATAGCAACAAAGCACGGCGGAAGTTTTCTTCCATCATCGGCCCAAGCACGAATCCTAAAAGCAGTGGCGCGGGCTCGCAACCGAGCTTAAAGAACAAGTAGCCAATAATGCCGAAGGATGCTGTTATGTAAACGTCCATAATCGAGTTATTAACGGTATACACACCAATACAGCAGAACACCAAAATCGCTGGATACAAAAAGCGGTATGGAATCTGTAGTAATTTCACCCAAATGCCGATAAGTGGCAAGTTCAGCAAAATCAGCATCACGTTACCAATCCACATCGATGCAATCAAACCCCAGAACAACGCAGGGTTGCTGGTCATCACTTGTGGGCCTGGCTGAATATTGTGAATGGTCATTGCACCAACCATCAGCGCCATCACCGCATTGGGTGGAATACCTAGGGTCAAGAGGGGGATAAATGAGGTTTGCGCCGCCGCGTTATTGGCAGATTCTGGACCAGCAACACCTTCAATCGCACCCTTGCCGAACTCGTTGCTGTACTTCGACGCTTTCTTTTCAACGGAGTAGGCACCAAAGGCCGCCAAAGCAGCGCCGCCGCCAGGCAAAATACCCAAAATGGAGCCAATCGTAGTGCCGCGCAGAATCGCTGGAGTCATGCGCTTAATGTCAGTCCATGTTGGAATCAAGGTAGTTACTTTGTTTAAGAAGGACTCAGCAGCGCCTTTCTTTTCCAAATTCATCATGATCTCTGCAAAACCAAAGACACCCATGGCAACAGAAACGAAACCAATGCCATCGGCTAACTGGGGAACGTCAAAGGTGTAGCGGGCTACACCAGAATTAACGTCGGTACCAATCAGCCCCATTAAGAGGCCCAAAATGATCATGCCGATCGCTTTCAAGAGCGAGCCTGATGCCAACACAACCGCACCGATCAAACCGAGCACCATGAGCGAGAAATACTCGGCTGGCCCAAACTTAAATGCCACTTCAGCTAGCGGCGCAGCAAAGGCAGCCAAAATTAAAGTAGCGACACAGCCCGCAAAAAACGAACCCATACCAGCGGTAAAGAGCGCTACACCACCGCGACCGCGCCGCGCCATTTGGTAACCATCAATTGCGGTAACCACCGACGCAGTTTCGCCAGGGATGTTGAGCAGAATTGCAGTAGTTGAGCCGCCGTACTGTGAGCCGTAGTAAATACCGGCCAGCATAATCAGGGCAGCAATCGGAGGCAATGCATAGGTTGCAGGCAGCAGCATCGCAATCGTTGCTATTGGCCCTAAGCCTGGCAATACGCCAATTAAGGTGCCGAGCGCACAACCAATAAAGCAGTACATCAGATTCTGCAGTGTGAACGCGGTGTCAAAACCAAGTGACAGGTTAGCTAATAATTCCATTTTTTTTGTCTCGTCAACTTAGTTCATGAAGAATGGCAAAAGCGGGAAAGAAAGCCCCAGTCCTTGTACAAATGCCAAATAGGTAAATCCAATCAGGAAGACCGCATTGAGTGCTGTACCCTTCCAGCCAAATTCATGGCTAGCTGAAGCGGAGACTAAAACCAATGCAAAAACCGCAAAAAAGAAACCCATTGTAGGCAGCAAGATGCCATAGAGCACCACTGATCCCGTGATCCACAGCATGATTTTAAAATTCCACTTGGGCATTTTTTCTTCCATGGATTTTTTGGATAGCGAGCCGAACAAAATAACGAGTCCGAGCACAGCCATTAAGACGCCCAGCCAGAATGGAAAGTAGCCTGGCCCCATCTTGGCAGCAGTACCCATACGGTATTGGAGTGCAATAACTGCAAAAAAGATACCAACAACAATAAACATGATGCCGGCACCAAAGTCCCTTTGGTTGCGAATCTTCAAAACACGCTCCTTTGGGCTACTAACTAGCCACTGTAATTTTTTTAATGATGTGCGATTGTAAGGCAGACAATCAGGGTGGAGTAAAGGGTTTACCCTAGTATTCGGTCAATGCCATAATTGAGGGTATGAAAGTTACCGAAATTCGCCAAGCCTACCTCGATTTTTTTGCCGCCAAAGGGCATCAAATTGTGCCCTCAAGCCCGGTTGTGCCGGGGGATGATCCTACATTGCTGTTTACCAATGCAGGCATGAATCAGTTTAAGGATGTCTTTCTGGGCTTTGATAAGCGCCCATACCAGCGCGCAACTTCCGCCCAAAAGTGCATCCGTGCTGGCGGCAAACACAATGACCTAGACAACGTGGGCTATACCGCTAGGCACCATACTTTTTTTGAGATGCTGGGTAATTTTTCATTTGGCGATTACTTCAAAAAAGATGCCATTGCATTTGCGTGGGAATTGCTCACCGACGTATTGAAGCTGCCCAAAGAAAAGTTGTTGGTCACGGTGTATGCCGAAGATGACGAAGCGTACGAAATTTGGAACAAAGTGATTGGCGTTCCAGCGGACCGCATTATTCGGATTGGTGATAACAAAGGGGCCCGTTACGCTTCCGATAATTTTTGGATGATGGGCGATACCGGACCTTGCGGGCCATGTACTGAGATTTTTTATGATCACGGCCCCGAAATAGCAGGCGGCCCTCCTGGTAGTCCCGATGAGGATGGTGACCGTTACATCGAGATTTGGAATAACGTATTTATGCAGTACAACCGCGATGAAGCGGGCGTGATGCATCCACTACCCAAGCCTAGCGTCGATACCGGCATGGGTCTTGAGCGGATTGCTGCCGTGCTGCAGCATGTGCATTCCAATTATGAGATTGATTTGTTTGTGCATTTATTGCAGGCCGCTAAAACAGCCGTCGATAATGCCGGCGGTGGCAATTGCGATGCCACTAGCCCATCCTTAAAGGTAATTGCAGACCACATCCGTGCCTGTAGCTTTGTGATTGTCGATGGCGTGATTCCAGGCAATGCGGGTCGTGGTTATGTACTGCGCCGGATTGCGCGCAGAGCGATTCGCCATGGTTATAAATTAGGCGCACGCAAACCATTTTTCTACCAGTTGGTCCCCGCTTTGGTGGCGCAGATGGGCGATGCTTACCCCGAGTTGCGCTTTGCTCAAGAAAAAGTCGCTGCGGTAATCCAGCAAGAAGAGGAGCGCTTTTTCCAAACCATTGCCAATGGCATGGAAATTCTAGAAAGTGCTTTGGCCGGCGGCATTAAAACGCTGGATGGCGAAACTGCATTTCGACTGCATGACACCTTTGGCTTTCCGCTTGACTTAACCGCGGATGTCTGTCGCGAACGGAATGTCACGGTGGATGCAGCTGGGTTTGAAGCGGCCATGCAACAACAACGCGATCAGGCGCGCGCGGCAGGAAAATTCAAAGTAGCGCAAGGGTTGGAATACAAGGGTAAGCCAACCCAATTTCATGGCTACGAAGGATTGCGCCATGAGAAAGCCACGGTACTTGCCTTGTATCTTGATGGCGCTTCCGTCCAGTCGATTCAGGCAGGCGATGCTGCGGTGGTTGTGTTGGACAATACCCCGTTTTATGCCGAGTCGGGCGGTCAAGTCGGCGATCAAGGCGAGTTACGCAATGATGCAGCCCGCTTTGAGGTTGCCGATACCTTTAAAATTCAGGCCGATGTCTTTGGGCATCAAGGCGAATTACTCGAGGGTAAATTAAGCGTTGGTGATCGCTTGGATGCGGCGGTGGATGCACAGCAGCGTTTAGACACCATACGTAATCACAGCGCCACTCACATCATGCATAAAGCCTTGCGCGAAGTATTGGGGGATCACGTCCAGCAAAAAGGTTCTTTGGTGGATGCCAACAAAACCCGATTTGACTTTACCCATAATGCACCGGTAAGCCAAGAGCAAATTCGCCGAATTGAGGCGATTGTGAATGACGAGATTTTGCATAACCAAGCGACGTCTGCTCAGGTGATGGCCTTAGAAGATGCGCAAAAAACCGGTGCCATGATGCTCTTTGGTGAAAAGTACGGCGATTCCGTACGCGTCTTAGAAATTGGTACATCAAAAGAATTGTGTGGCGGCACCCATGTGTCGCGTACGGGTGATATTGGTAGCCTGAAGATTGTGTCGGAGAGCGGAGTTGCTGCCGGCATAAGGCGTGTCGAGGCAGTAACCGGTCGCCATGCACTCCACTTTTTGCAGACCCTAGAGGACCGGATCAATGCCACTGCAGCAGTTCTCAAAACGAATCCCCATGAATTAACCCAGCGGGTAACGCAGCTGCAAGACAGTTTGCGTCAAGCCGAGCGTGAGCTGGAAAAACTCAATTCCAAATTAGCCGCTAGCCAGGGCGATGAATTGGCGGCGCAAGCAATCGATGTTGGTGGCTTAATGGTCTTAGCTGCTCGAATAGATGGTGCTGATGCACAGGTTCTGCGCGAGACCATGGATGCTCTCAAAGGTAAACTGAAAACCGCAGCGATTGTCTTAGCTTCAGTGCAGGGCGATAAAGTCAGCTTGATTGCGGGCGTTACTGCAGATGCTACTGGGCGTGTAAAAGCAGGTGATTTGGTTAATTTTGTCGCGCAGCAAGTGGGTGGTAAGGGCGGCGGTAAGCCAGAGATGGCCATGGCCGGAGGCACCAATCCTTCGGCTTTGTCTGCTGCATTGGCGGGCGTAAAAGACTGGGTTGTTCAGGCAAGCAAGGCCTAAGAATGAGGAGCAGGACATGAGTGAAGTCATCATCCCCGAAGTCAATCGTGAAATCGATGCGATTGGCATGAATTGCCCCTTACCCATTTTGCGTACTAAAAAAGCCTTAGCAGAGATGGAGTCAGGTCAGATTTTGATGGTGAAGGCAACCGATGCCGGCGCTGTTCATGATTTCCCGGTCTTTGCGAAGCAGACGGGAAATGAACTCATTGCTACCGCCACTGAAGGCGATACACTTATTTTTTATCTCAAGCGCCGATAAGCTTTTAGGTCAAGGCTCTGCTTTTTAGGTAGGTAGCGAACTCAGCGCCAAGCTCCGAGTGACGCAAGGCAAACTCAACCGAGGCTTTCATATAGCCGAGCTTGCTACCGCAGTCATAACGCACGCCATCATATTCATAAGCAAATACGGGCTCTTCCTTGAGGAGTGTGGCAATGGCATCGGTCAACTGAATTTCGCCGCCCGCGCCAGGTTTGAGGTTTCGAATGTGAGCAAAGATCGAGGACGATAAAACGTAGCGCCCAACTACTGCCAAATTCGATGGTGCATCTTTAGGCTGTGGCTTTTCCACAATCCCATTTAAGCGATAGATGCCTTTAGATACTTCGGTGCCGGCAACAATACCGTAGGAACTACTTTTGGCAGGATCAATTTTTTCAACCGCAATCACCGAGCCTTGTTGCGCTTCATGTACCTTGAGCATCTGCTGTAATACGGGCGGCTGGCCATCCAGCAAGTCGTCGGCCAAAATGATGGCGAAGGGCTCGTCGCGCACGAGCTTTTCAGCGCAGAGGACTGCATGACCTAAGCCTAAGGCTTCGGGTTGGCGTACATAGACGCAATCGACGTGACTGGGTTTGACGCTGCGAACAATTTCTAGCAAAGCATGCTTGTTTTTTGCCTCAAGCTCGGCCTCCAGTTCATAGGCTTTATCAAAGTGATCTTCAATTGCGCGCTTACTACGGCCGGTTACAAAAATCATTTCAGTGATGCCTGCGGCAATTGCCTCTTCCACCGCATACTGGATCAGCGGTTTGTCTACGACATTGAGCATTTCCTTTGGACTGGCTTTGGTGGCAGGCAAAAAGCGGGTACCCAAGCCAGCAACGGGAAATACGGCTTTGCTTACTGGCTTAGAGAAAGGGGCTGTCATTGCAAATCCAATCAAACAAAAAGAATGAACTGATTCTAGCGGAGATTAAGCTCGCCAACTAGGCTTTACCGAGGCGATCCAGTTGGGCAAGCATTTTTTCGTGGTTTTGCTCGAACCCAGCCAAACGCAGCTTTTCTTGTGCGACCACCTCAACAGGGGCGCGCGCAACAAAGCTCTCGTTATCTAATTTGCTGCGGGCTTTGCTGATTTCATTGGCAAGTCGGTCAATTTCTTTACGTAGGCGCAGGCGTTCTGCATCGATATCGACTTCGATCTTGAGTAGTAACTTCAGGTCGCCCACTAAAGCGATTGGCGCGCCAGGGGCATCGCGCTCAAGTAAGGCTTCATCGCTGTAAATTTTGACTTCCGATAGCTTTGCCAGTGCTTGCAAATAGAGGCTTGCTTTCTCTAAAAACGCGGCTGGCCCATAAATCCACAGCGGCACCTTTTGTGCTGGAGAAATTTGCATTTCTCCTCGCAGGTTGCGGCAAGCATCGACAATCGCCTTGACTTGATTGACCCAGGCTTCGCTTTGCTCATCGAACTTGGATGGTTGCGCAACCGGGTAGGGCTGCAATGCAATCGACTGCCCTGCTTGTTCAGTAAGGATCTTGCCGGTTTTAGGACCAACCGTTTGCCATAGGGTTTCCGTAATAAACGGAATCAATGGATGAGCCATACGCAAAATGGTTTCCAGAACGCGTAAAAGGGTGCGGCGGGTTGCGCGCTGCTGCGCTGGCGTGCCCGTTTGCAGCTGTACCTTGGCAAGTTCCAAATACCAATCGCAGTACTCGTCCCAGACAAACTGATAAATCGCGCTCGCAATATTGTCAAAGCGGTATTGCGTAAAGCCTTTCTCAACCTCAAGCTCAGTGCGCTGCAAGGTCGACACAATCCAGCGATCAGCTGCTGAAAAATCGAGATGGCCATCGGGGCCGCATTGTTCGTTACAGGGGGCAAAGCCATTGTCTTCATCAGACCCAGGGCAATTCATTAAGACAAAGCGGGTGGCGTTCCAGAGTTTGTTGCAAAAGTTGCGGTAACCTTCGCAGCGCTTCTGATCAAAATTAATATTGCGACCCAATGAAGCAAGCGAGGCAAAGGTAAAGCGCAGGGCATCGGTACCAAACGCTGGAATGCCTTCTGGAAACTCTTTCCGTGTTTTTTTGCCAATGCTGTCCGCCTGCTTTGGGTTCATCAGGCCAGTAGTGCGTTTATCGATTAGGGTGTCAAGCGTGATGCCATCAATCAGGTCAATTGGGTCCAAGGTATTGCCTTTAGACTTGCTCATCTTCTGGCCTTCTGCATCCCGGACGAGACCGTGGACATAGACCGTATGAAACGGTACCTTACCCGTGAAATGGCAGGTCATCATGACCATGCGAGCCACCCAAAAGAAAATGATGTCAAAGCCAGTAACCAATACAGAGGAGGGTAAGAAATGCTTGAGCTCGGGAGTTTCTTTTGGCCAGCCCAGCGCACTAAAGGGCACCAGGGCAGAGCTAAACCAGGTATCGAGCACGTCGGGGTCGCGCGTGAGGGTGCCGGTATAGCCAGCAGCCAATGCCTTTGCTTTTGCATCGGCTTCGGATCGTGCCACAAAAATTTGCCCAGCATCGCCATACCATGCTGGAATCTGATGACCCCACCACAATTGGCGCGAAATGCACCAATCCTGAATGTTCTCTAACCACTGGTTGTAGGTACTGTTCCAGTTTTCAGGAACCAATGTAATGTCGCCACTGGTGACTGCATGCAATGCGGCACTCGCAATGGATTCACCTGGTTTGTACGCATTGTCTTGCGATGGCTTCGATACCGCGACAAACCATTGATCGGTCAGCATGGGCTCAATGATGACTTGCGTGCGATCGCCGCGCGGCACCATCAATTTATGGGGCTGTACCTTTTCTAAAAAACCGCCTGCCTCTAAATCAGCAACCACGCGCTTACGGGCCTCAAAGCGATCAAGACCTCGGTATGCGGTGGGTGCGTTCTCGTTGATCTTGGCATCGAGCGTCAGAATATTAATGAGGGGGAGATGATGGCGCTGACCAACGGCATAGTCATTAAAGTCATGTGCCGGCGTTACTTTTACTACACCGGTGCCAAACTCCAGGTCAACGTAATCGTCGGCGATGATGGGAATGGTGCGATCACACAGCGGTAGACTAACCGATTGACCAATCAGGTGGCGATAGCGCTCATCATTGGGATTCACCATCACTGCAACGTCACCCAGTAAGGTTTCTGGGCGGGTTGTTGCTACTACCAGCGAGCCAGAACCATCGCTTAAGGGGTAGCGGATGTGCCACATGCTACCGTCTTCCTCTTCGCTCACAACCTCGAGATCCGAAACGGCTGTACCCAACTGCGGATCCCAGTTCACCAGGCGCTTGCCGCGGTAAATTAAATCTTGCTCATGCAGACGAACGAAGACTTCTACAACCGAGGCCGACATTTTGTCGTCCATCGTGAAATACTCCCGACCCCAATCAATCGAAGCACCTAAGCGTCGAATTTGCCGAGTAATGGTCGAGCCAGAACTTTCTTTCCACTCCCATACTTTTTCTAAAAAAGCATCGCGGCCTAAATCATGGCGGGATACTTTTTGCGCATCGAGTTGGCGCTCAACGACGATTTGCGTGGCAATGCCAGCGTGGTCGGTTCCCGGAACCCACAAAGTGTTTTTGCCAGACATGCGGGCATGACGGATCAAGCCATCCATGATGGTTTGATTAAATGCGTGACCCATATGCAACGTGCCGGTGACATTGGGCGGCGGCAGCTGAATGCTGAAGTCTGCCTTATCGTCGTCAAGGGTGGCGCTTGCAATGCCACGCTTTTCCCATTCCGGACCCCAAAATGCTTCGATTGGAGCGGGTTCGTATGATTTGGCTAGCTCCACTCCGGCAGGCGATTCTGCTGTGGACTGGGCTGGGCTTGATTCAGGAGTATTCGGGGAGATTGGCATAAGAGTCAAATTATAATTGGCGTAATGTATTCAGACCTACTCGCGAACCTAAACCCAGAACAATGCGAGGCGGTGACCCTTCCTCCAGTTGCCGAAAATGGCCATGCCCAGTCCGCTCTGATCTTGGCCGGTGCTGGCAGCGGCAAGACGCGGGTACTCACCACCCGCATCGCTTGGCTGATCCAAACCGGTCAGGTTTCCCCCATTGGTGTTTTGGCGGTGACATTCACCAATAAAGCAGCCAAAGAGATGATGATGCGGCTGAGTGCGATGCTGCCGATCAATACCCGCGGGATGTGGATTGGTACTTTTCATGGCCTCTGTAACCGCTTACTGCGAGCGCACCACCGTGATGCAGGCTTACCCTCCACCTTTCAAATATTAGATACCCAAGACCAGTTGTCGGCAATCAAACGCCTCCTCAAAGGCCTCAAGGTCGATGATGAAAAGTACCCACCCAAGCAGCTGCAGTATTTCATTGCGCACGCAAAGGAGCGCGGTATGCGGGCACGGGATTTGGAAAGCAGCGATGATTTTCAGGCGCGCATGGCCCAGCTCTACGATGCCTATGACCAGCAGTGCCAACGTGAAGGCGTGGTTGATTTTGCTGAACTCTTATTGCGCAGCTACGAACTCTTAAAGCACAACGAAGCGATTCGCACCCACTACCAAGAGCGTTTCCGCCATATTCTGATTGATGAGTTTCAAGACACCAATGCCTTGCAGTACGCTTGGTTAAAGCTGCTATCCGGGCACGATGGCGGCCGCGCGAAAGACGCTGCCAGCGCGGTCTTTGCTGTGGGCGATGACGATCAAAGCATCTATGCTTTCCGTGGCGCGGACGTCGCCAATATGCGCCTCTATGAAAATCAATTTCAGCCGATCATGGTCAAGCTAGAGCAGAACTACCGCTCGCATGGCCATATTCTGGATTCGGCAAATCATTTGATTGCCAATAACACGGGCCGCCTTGGAAAGAATCTGCGTACCGATGCAGGTCATGGCGAGCCGGTACGCATTTATGAGGCAGCAAGCGATGGCATGGAGGCGAGTTGGCTGATTGATGAGATTAAAGCGCTCGTGAACGGTGGCTTACGGCGCAGCGATATTGCGCTTCTCTATCGCAGCAACGCCCAGTCACGCATTATTGAGCACGGCTTATTTTCGTCCGGGATTCCATACCGAGTCTATGGCGGTCTGCGCTTTTTTGAACGTGCTGAAATTAAACATGCGCTCGCTTACTTGCGCTTATTGGAGAACCCCAATGACGACACCTCATTTTCTCGGGTGGTTAATTTTCCAACGCGCGGTATTGGCGCGCGTTCGATCGAGGCACTGCAAGATGCAGCACGGCAGCAGCAATGCTCACTGTATTTAGCTGCCTCCAGTCTAGAAGGAAAGGCTGGCGCGGCCTTGGGTGGTTTTGTGCGCCTAGTGGATCACATGCGTGAGGCAACCCGTCGTAATACCCTGCCCGAAACGGTGGAGTTTGTGATTCAGCACAGCGGACTAATCCAGCACTATTTGACCGAGCGCGAAGGCCAAGATCGGGTCGAAAACTTACAGGAACTTGTCAATGCGGCCACTGCTTTTATAGCGGAAGAGGGTTACGGGCAAAATGCCGAAGCCGCATTACTGCCTGGCGAAAACGACCCCGGCACGCTCGAGGCATCGCCGCTTGCTGGCTTTTTATCCCATGCTTCGCTTGAAGCGGGCGATAACCAAGCGCAAGCTGGACAGGATGCGATTCAGTTAATGACGGTCCATTCCGCCAAGGGACTTGAGTTCACCGCTGTCTTTATTACGGGCTTAGAAGAAGGTTTATTTCCGCACGAGAACAGCGTTAATGAGGCAAATGGCTTAGAGGAAGAGCGCCGTTTAATGTACGTTGCAATTACACGCGCGAAAGAGCGCCTTTACCTATCGCACACGCAATCCCGCATGTTGCACGGCCAAGTGCGCTACAACATGCCATCGCGTTTCTTGGAAGAGCTGCCATCGGATTCCCTGAAATGGTTGACCCCCAAAGCAAGCGATGCACGCTGGGGTGGTAGTCGTAATACGGGCTCGAGTTGGCAGAGTGGGGGCTACACCCGTCAGCGCGATAACGAAGGAGCAGATGTATTTGATATGGATACGCCACGCTTAGGCAGTCGCAACAAAGCCACTGAGACCGTGAAGCGAATGGCTGCGCCGCCGCGTTCAGGTTATCCCTTTGCAATTGGGCAAGCCGTCTTTCATACCAAGTTTGGCGAAGGTCGTGTTGTTGGCTTAGAAGGCCTCGACCTTGAAGCGCGTGCCCAAGTGAACTTTAAGCGCCACGGCGTGAAATGGTTGCAACTCAGCATTGCCAGACTCACGGCAATTGATGCCTAGGCTGACCTAACTCTCGATCGATAACTGCTCAATGTTGTTGTCAGTGAAGCAGCCTTTCCAGGTTGCAAAGAATGAACAATACATAATCGTGAGCCCGCCCATCGATATGGGTGCAACCACATAAGAGGCGATGCTAGCAAAACCCAATGCTTCGAGCATACCGCCAATTAACATAGGTACCGCAACCAGAACGATGCTCCATATGAGTAAATAGTAAGCAAATGCACCGCGATTCGACCAGCATGCCATCCAGCTGGAAAAAATGGCTTGCAGTAGCGGCATTTCTGCCCAAGCAACGAGCAGCGGCGCAAACCACATCAGCATCGCAATCGGAATATAGATTAAGCCGCCAACAAAGACTAATTTATAGAGTTGTTGCATGGCTTCGGTGCTGGGGGCCTCGTCGCTCGTCAAGAGCGGCAGTAGCGCTTCAAAGTCGACGATGAGGCTAGCCAAAAAACTCAAGATTAAGATGCAGGCGGTGTAAATCAGGCCGAGTTGCAAAATGCGCTTACGTGCTACCGTGGATGGCAAGCGAAATGCAGCCAAATACGCCGTAGGCAAAATCCGTTCATTTTGGATGGCTTGTCGACATGCGGTCATAAAACCAACCGAGAGTGCGGGGGTTACTAAAAGCACGGCAAAGACACCAATCACTGGAATCAAAATAGACAGCTGGGCAAAGAAAATGTACATGAAGACCAGCATTAAAAACCCGAGCGGATTCTTTTTAAAAAGCCAAAATCCCTGGCGTATCCAGGTGATGGCTTCTTTATGGTTCACATGATTGAGTTTCATCGAGGTACTTTGTGGGGTCGATTTTAAGAAATAGAGCCTGCAGCGGAGCGGCGGCTACGTAATATCCGCTCGAAGTGGCTTGGGTCATGGGGCGTCAACATCTGCGCATCCCGGGGCAAATAAAAATCCCACAAGCGCGAGATCCAAAAACGCAGAGCAGCTGCCCGGAGCATGGCTGGAATGCTGGACAACTCTTCTGGGCTGAGTGGCCGCACGGATTGATAGGCATCAACTAATGCTTGCATGCGACTAGAATCCAGCGCGCCACCATCTAAGAAGCACCAATCATTGATGGTGACCGCCAGATCAAATAACCATTTATCGGTGCCGGCAAAATAGAAATCAAAAAATCCACCCAGGCGCAAGCCCGAGCCTTGGCCTTCAAATAGGACGTTGTCGCGAAAGAGATCACAATGGCTAGCACCCTCTGGAAGTGTGCGGTATGCGGCCGATGCAAAAAATGCTTCTTGAAAAGCCATTTCATCGACTAGCAAGGCACTTTGATCGGCACTCAGGTGAGGCAAGATTGCCGGAACCGTTTCGCGCCACCAATAAAGGCTGCGCAGATTGGGTTGATGCTGGGCAAAATCAGCGCCAGCTAAATGCATTTTGGCCAACATACTTCCCACCATAGCGCAATGCGCGGGGGAGGGTTGTAAGCACGATGCGCCGTCGAGCTTGCTGACGATTGCAGCCGGTTTACCCTTGAGCGAAAACAAAATACTGCCCGCATGATTTGCAATTGGCTTAGGTACCGGAATGCCTTTTTCAGCGAGGTGGCGCATTAGCTCAAGGTAGTAAGGCAGTTGCGCAGCAGATAAGCGCTCAAAAATAGTGAGAACGTATTCGTCTGGGCCGCGCTCGTTGTTTGTATCGAGAAAAAAATTGGAGTTCTCAATTCCGCCCTGAATACCGTGAACAGCCGACGCTACTCCAATATCAAAGTCTGTCGCAATCCATTTCGAGACATCGCTTAATTCAACAGGAGTAAATACGGCCATACGAAAGTAGATTTAAAACGGAATTCGAATGCTGGGAACGCTCAGCAAATTATCATTGCTTTGGTTGCTCGGTCCCGGCAGAACGGAGGTGGGGGGCGACATTTCATAAGTACCTAGGGGGCCTTTTACTTGAACCTCTGTTGGTGCGTTGGCATCACGAAATTCTTTGACTTGAGTGCCACCTGGATCAGTGTATTCAAAAGTGGGTTTGCGCGCATCCGCATTGCCTAATTCGCCGGGGTTGCCAACGGGGGCAGCAATTGGTTGATTATTAATGCGGCCCAGCTCTGCAGGGCTCAGGGCCTGAGAATTTCCGCTTTGGGCTTGGGCAGAGGCACAAATGGCCATGAGGCTTGAAATTAGCGAAGTTGCAAGCAGGTGCAGGGTTGGGCGCATAAAGTGTCTTGGTTTTTGGTTAGCTCAGGCTAACTCCTCAGCCGAGATGGCAAGGAATTAGCAACAAGTAAGTAACTAGATTGTACGATTGCGGTATGACTAAACATAGACTCTTGTTGGTAGACGGTTCCAGTTACCTGTATCGGGCCTTTCATGGCATGCCAGACCTCCGAAATGCGGCCGGAGAGCCTACCGGAGCGGTCTATGGCATGGTCAATATGATGCGGCGGGCTAGGGCCGAGATCCAGGCAGACCACTTGGCCTGCGTTTTTGATGCCAAAGGCAAGACCTTCCGGGATGAAATGTACCCCGAATACAAGGCAAACCGGAGCGCCATGCCGGAAGACCTGGTGGCACAAATTGAGCCGATTCATGAGTTAGTTAAGGCCTTAGGCTGGCCGGTTTTAATGGTTTCGGGGGTGGAGGCGGACGATGTCATCGGTACGCTGGCCAGGCAAGCTACTGAGGCAGGCTGGGACACCATCATCTCGACTGGTGATAAGGATTTGGCGCAACTGGTCAATCCCTCGGTATCGCTGATTAATACCATGACCGATGAGAAGCTCGATGTGGCTGGCGTAACGCAAAAGTTTGGCGTGCCGCCCGAGCGCATTGTGGATTACCTCACCATCGTTGGTGATGCGGTGGATAACGTACCTGGAGTGCCTAAGGCTGGGCCGAAGACCGCCAATAAATGGCTAGCGGAATACGGCGACCTAGATCAATTGATGGCTCATGCAGATGAAATCAAAGGCGTGGTGGGCGACAACCTCCGTGCCAGCTTACCCTGGTTATTGCGCGCGCGTGAACTACTCACCGTCAAGCTGGACTGCGATCTTAATGAACATATTCCTGGTCTGGATGATTTGCATGCCAAGCCAGAAAATTTACCCGTATTAAAAGAGTTCTTTGAGCGCTTTGCATTTAAAACGTGGTTGCGTGATGTGGAAAAGCGGTTGAGTGAAGCAGGCACTGCTGTGGGAAGCGCCGGCACACAAGGCGATACTCCTGCATTTGATTTAGTCGGCAACTCGGTTTCATCGCCGAGCGGAGTCTCATCAAAATCAGTTAATCCATCCGCGCTCACACCAACGATTCCCGCAAAAGATGCTACAGAGCAAAATGCTATCGAGCGTCGGTATGAGTGCGTGGTTGATCAAACAAGACTCGATGCATGGCTGGCCAAAATAGCCGCTGCTGATTTGGTTTGCATTGATACGGAAACTACTGGGCTTGACGCCTTGGTAGCCGAGCTGGTTGGCATTTCACTCAGTGCCGAAGAAGGCGTTGCCTGTTACATCCCACTGGCGCACCGCACGGGCGAGGATCAGCTCGATCGCCAATCGGTCTTGGATCAGATGCGCCCCTGGTTAGAGGACCCCAAGCGTCATAAGCTTGGGCAGAACCTCAAGTACGATGCCCATATCTTTGCGAACTACGGTATTACCTTACGCGGGATACAGCACGACACTTTGTTGGAGTCCTATGTGCTGGAATCCCATTTAGCCCACAATATGGATAGCTTGGCGGAGCGCCATTTGGGTGTGAAGACCATCCGCTACGAAGAAGTGTGCGGTAAGGGTGTGCATCAAATTGGCTTTGATCAAGTCGATCTGGCAACGGCAACCAACTATGCCGCAGAAGATGCCGACATTACCTTGCGCCTGCATCATTTCCTCTGGCCACAGATTGAAAGTAGTCCTGGCTTGCGCTACGTATACGAACAGATCGAAATGCCGGCCATGCGCGTACTAGGTGTGATGGAGCGTAATGGCATTCGGATTGACTCGGCGCGTTTAGCAGCCCAAGGGCTGGAAGTAGGTAAGCGACTCTTGGCCCTAGAGGGTGAGATTCATGCGCTTGCGGGGCAGCCATTTAACATTCAGTCGCCCAAACAAATTGCCGAGATTTTGTTTGGGCAATTGCAGTTGCCGGTGATTAAAAAAACCCCATCGGGCGCGCCTTCGACCGATGAAGAGGTATTGCAAAAACTGGCTGAAGACTATCCATTGCCTGCGAAGATTTTGGATTACCGTGGTCTAGCCAAACTGATGTCGACCTACATTGAGAAATTGCCGCGCATGGTCAACCCCAAAACCGGACGCGTGCATACCAATTTTTCGCAAGCCGTTGCAGTGACAGGGCGCTTGGCGTCGAGCGAGCCCAATATGCAGAACATTCCGGTTCGCACCGAAGAGGGTAGACGGATACGGGAAGCATTTGTGCCAGCAGCGGGTTGTAAGTTGTTGTCTGCCGATTATTCGCAAATTGAATTGCGCATCATGGCGCACATTGCGGAAGATGAAAGTTTGTTAACCGCATTTGCAGCAGGTAAAGACATCCACCAGGCAACTGCCGCTGAAATTTTCGGCATCCCCTTGGAGCAAGTATCGTCAGAACAACGTCGCTATGCCAAGGTGATTAACTTCGGTTTAATTTATGGCATGAGCGCCTATGGCCTTGCTGGTAATTTAGGTATTGAGCGTGCCGCTGCACAAAAATACATCGCTACTTACTTTGAGCGTTACCCCAGCGTAGCGCACTACATGGAAGAAACCAAGCTGCAGGCGCGGGAGCAAGGCTATGTCGAAACGGTCTTTGGTAGGCGACTGTGGCTGCCGGAGATTAAGGGCTCCAATGGCCCCCGCCGGCAGGGTGCCGAACGTGCCGCCATCAATGCACCGATGCAAGGCACTGCTGCAGATTTAATTAAATTAGCGATGGTTGCGGTGCAGAATTGGCTAGAGGCGGAAGGCTTAAAGACGCGCATGCTACTGCAAGTGCACGATGAATTGGTCTTTGATGTGCCTTTGGATGAGCTGGATTACGTGCAAAAGGCCCTACCAGGCTTGATGTGCTCGGTTGCAACACTGAAGGTCCCTTTGCTGGTTAGTATCGGCGTCGGTGATAATTGGGAAGAAGCGCATTAATCAACTGAAATGAGGAGATGAATATGAGCACCAATCGAAGAGACTTTATGAAGGCATCAGCTGTAACAGCAACTGGCCTTGGCGTCGGTTTTGTTGCGGCATCCCAGCCCGTTCTAGCGCAAGCAATTAAAACGGACTTTGCTGGCATCAAAGCGGGCGAACTATCGATTCCATCGGGTGGTATTCAGATGCCTGCCTATGTATCACGTCCCGAAAAAGCCATGGGACCATTGCCGATCGTGATTGTGTGCAGCGAGATTTTTGGTGTCCATGAATACATCGCCGATGTCACCCGCCGTTTTGCGAAGTTGGGCTACCTTGCCATTGCCCCCGAAAAATTTGTGCGTGCGGGCGATCCCAATACGTATGGAACGGTAGCTGAAATTTTTAGCAATATTGTTTCGAAAACCCCCGATGCGCAAGTCTTGGGTGATATTCGGGCAGCGATTGCGTGGGCCGGCGCCAATGGCGGTGATGTAAAGCGCGTTGGCGTTACCGGTTTTTGCTGGGGCGGGCGCATTACTTGGCTCTCCGCCACCATGCCCGAAGTTCGGGCAGGTGTTGCCTGGTATGGCCGTTTGGTCGGTGAAAAAACAGCCGGTAACCCACGTCATCCAGTCGATATTGCAGCAGAGCTCAAAGCCCCTGTACTTGGTTTATATGGTTCAGCCGACACGGGTATTCCACTGGAGAGCGTCGATAAGATGCGTCAAGCATTGGCCGCGGCAGGATCAAAAAATCTCGCAGCCAAAGCATCGCGTTTTGAGATTTATATTGATGCGCCCCACGCATTTCATGCGGATTACCGTGAGACCTATCGTGCTGGCCCTGCAGCCGATGGCTGGGCGAAGTGCTTGGATTGGTTTAAGCGGAACGGAGTCGCATGACCGCTCTGCAGCTCATCGTATTAGTAACAGCAGGCGCAGGTCTCTCCAGTGTTCTGATTGCGGCTAGCTTATCGCTGGGTGTTTTAGCGAAGCTGGTTGACCGTATGGTGAGCATTTCAGTTGGTATTTTGCTGGCTACTGCCTTGCTGCATTCCTTGCCTGAAGCATTTGAGATGCCTGGGATTGATGCCCATGTGCTTTTTGGCGTGCTCTTGGCAGGATTACTGGGCTTCTTTTTGCTTGAGAAAGTTGCGCTACTGCGCCATAGCCATCATCATGAAGGCGATGGCCACGACCACCACCACGGCCATGATGCAGAAGAGGCCGGTCAAAGCGGCTGGATGATTTTGATTGGTGATGGTCTACATAACTTCGTCGATGGCGTGTTGATTGCCGCCGCATTCATGGTTGATTTTGAAGTGGGTATGTTTACCGCAATTGCCATTGTGGCGCACGAGATTCCACAAGAGATTGGTGACTTTATTGTGCTGATTAATGCCGGTTTCTCACGCATACGGGCGCTGCTCTACAACATTATTAGTGGCGCTCTATCGGTTTTTGGCGGTGTGCTTGGCTATTACTTTTTGGAAAAAGCCAATACGGCAATGCCTTATTTGCTGGTGATTGCCTCGAGTGGATTTATTTACATTGCCGTCAGTGATTTAATTCCGCAAATGCACCGCAGATCGCATTGGCGCGAGTCCTTGCGCCAAATCGCCCTGATTGGCTGTGGCGTTGGCTTGGTTCTACTGCTCTCGCGCGGTCACTAAGTCGCCCCACAAGAACTGGCGATCTAGCTGGTAGCAATCGGCCGTTTTGGATTGGTGCACCACTCGCTCCAACTACCAACGTATAAACGGGATCCCGATAAGCCCGCCACTTCCATTGCCAATAGATTGTGGCAAGCGCTCACGCCAGAGCCGCACTGATTGATTACCTTGTTTGCAGGGGTATTGCCTAGTAAGACTTTAAATTCAGTGCGCAAGACCTCAGGTGATTTAAATTGCCCGGCACTGAGATTATGTTTAAAGAAGCGATTCAGTGCTCCTGGAATATGGCCACCAATCGCATCTAAGGTTTCATTTTCCCCGCGAAAGCGATCTTCAGCGCGCGCATCGATCATGCAATGGCCCAGTAAATTCGGATCTGCAATGCATTCTTCAATGGCGTCCACTGTGACCGAGCCCATCCAGTCATGTGCTGGTATGGCAGCTGCTAAGGGCTTTATAACCGGAGGAATCGTACCAATCGAGCCATTCCATGCGGAGAGGCCACCATCCAATACCTGAACGTTCGCGTGTCCGCTGGCTTTGAGCATCCACCACAAGCGGCTTGCATAGACTGAGCCATGATTATCGTAGGCAATCACGGTAGTCTTTGGGTCAATACCAAGGCGCTGCTTTGTATCCGCCCATGCCTTTGGTGTGGGAAGTGGGTGGCGACCGTTGCTACCGGTTTTTGCAGCCGAGAGATCGCGATCCAGATCGACGTAAATGGCGCCCAGAATATGCCCTGCGTTATAGGCTTCACGACCTGCCTGCGGATTGGTTAAATCAAAGCGGCAGTCGCAGATGAGAATATCGGCGCCGGTATTAACCAGTTCTTCCAATTGATTGGGTGTGATGAGTGGATGCATAGCGCAAACTCCTTATGCTGAATCAGCAAGAAAAAATAGTCTACCGCGAATTAATCCGAGAGCCCAGTTAAAACTGCATCTCCCGGCGATACCATTCATGAAAATGCTGCATCCCATCTTCCATTGGGCTTTGATAGGGGCCGACTTCGTTTACACCTCTAGCAAGGAGTGCGGCGCGACCCGCATCCATGCGCTCGGCAATCTCATCATCCTCGATGCAGGTTTCCATATAAGCGGCGCGCTCGGCCTCGACAAATTCGCGCTCAAATAGAGCGATTTCTTCAGGGTAGTAAAACTCCACAATATTGCGGGTTTTATTAGGGCCCATGGGATGCAGTGTAGAAATGCAGAGCACGCCTGGATACCATTCAACCATCACATTAGGATAGTAGGTCAGCCAAATAGCACCATGCCGCGGAGGCTTATTGCCATGGTGGCGGAGCACCGCGTCATGCCATTGGCGATATACGGGAGAGCCTGGATTGGCGAGGTTTTTGTGGATGCCCACCGTCTGTACGCTGTGCCAATCACCAAATTCCCAATGCAAATCTTCACAGGAGACAAATTGACCAAGCCCCGGATGAAAGGGCACCACATGGTAGTCCTCGAGGTAAACCTCAATGAAGGTCTTCCAGTTGTAGTTGCACTCGTGCACCTCAATGTGATCAAGCATGTAGCCCGTAAAATCCAAATCGTCGGCAACACCTAATTTGCCTAAGTCCTTTACAACATCACGTGGACCCTCAAACAGCATCCCTTGCCAGTTTTGCAAAGGCGATTTACCTAAATGCAGACAAGGCTTATCGCCAAAATGAGGCGCTCCCAGCAATTGCCCCTCTAAGTCATAGGTCCAGCGGTGCAAAGGGCAAACGATGGTATCGACTTGACCTGAGCCATTGAGCATGAGGGCTTGACGATGGCGACACACATTGGAGAGGAGTTCAACGCCTGCGCTATTTCGAACCAGTAGCCGCCCTTCGTTCTCGGCAGATAGGGTGCGGTAGGAGCCTTGATCTGGAACCATCAATTGATGGCCAACATAGCCCGGGCCCTGCTTGAAAAGCAGAGCCATTTCGCGCTGATATAAATCAACGTCAAAGTAGGCCGAGACCGGCAACTGCAGATTGGACGGCGCAAGTTGCTGCGCGGTAGCCAGATTAGTCATTCTCCCCACCCCCGAAAAAGTCAGCCGAAGCTAAGCGGAACAACCAATCCAACCATCGAAAGATCGATATTGGAAAGGAAGGAAGGGATTATACCCACCGATTACCGGCCCCCGCTTTTATAGGAAGGCGCTGCTTTGGAGGAAAATCAGGCATGATTTAGCCATACGAGCCATATAACCCCCTTTATTTTCCGGAAAACTGCGCATGCCAGCAAAAAAATCCGCTGCCACTCCCAGTGGCACAGAGATCCAAATTGACCCAGCCCTGCGCTACGAGCAGGCTGTAAAGGAACTTGAAAAACTGATTACCGATATGGAGTCAGGTCAATTTTCACTGGAAGAAACCTTGGCTGCTTATCAGCGCGGCGCCGCTTTATTGCGCCATTGCCAGGGTGTCTTAGCGCAAGTTGAGCAACAGGTTCGGATATTCGAGGCCTAATCCAATGACATTTGATTTTGGAGTGTGGTTACAGGCCGGCTCAGCGCGTGCCGAAGCAGCCTTGGACCTTCGTCTGGATTCTCCCCAGTTACTACCGCAACGCCTCCATGAGGCCATGCGCTATGCCGCCCAAGGTGGTGGTAAACGGATTCGTCCCTTATTGGTATTTGCTGCGGGCGAGTTGGGTAATGCCAATCCCAAAGTGCTCGATGCTGCTGCGGCCGCCATCGAGATGATTCATGCCTATTCGTTGGTGCACGATGATCTGCCGTGCATGGATGATGATGATTTGCGTCGTGGTCGTCCTACCGTACACAAAGCATTTGATGAGGCAACGGCGCTCTTGGTTGGTGATGCCCTGCAAACCAAAGCGTTTGAAGTATTGGTGAATACCCAAGGCATGGCGGAGATGCGTTTATCCCTCATTGGTGAACTGAGTAAAGCCTCGGGCTCGCTTGGCATGGCCGGCGGTCAAGCGATTGACTTGGAGAGCGTGGGTCAAAAGATTGATCTAGCTGCCCTTAAGCAAATGCATGCCATGAAAACCGGCGCATTGCTGAGCTGTGCTGTACGCATGGGCGCGATTGCTGCCGAGCTGGATGCAACTGCATTGACTCAATTGACGCAATACTCCACTGCGCTCGGGCTGGCCTTTCAGGTGGTGGATGATGTACTAGATGCAACCGCGGATAGCCAAACTCTAGGTAAGACTGCCGGAAAAGATGCGGCAGACGATAAGCCAACCTATGTCACGCTGATGGGCTTAGAGTATGCTCAAAACCAAGCGAAAGAATTACAAGCCATTGCTTTAGATAGCCTTGCACCATTTGGCCCTAAAGCAGATGCATTGCGCGCACTCGCGCGGCTTGTAGTAGAGCGCACACACTAACTATTTTTTTAACTACGTTCTAACTACGTTCTAAAACGATGATGTTGAATACGATTAATGATCCTGCTGATTTGCGTAAATTGGAACGCGAGGCGCTGCCAGCTTTAGCCGATGAGCTGCGTCAATTTGTCATTGATTCGGTATCTAAAACCGGCGGACACTTATCGTCCAACTTAGGTACGATTGAGTTGTCGATTGCACTCCATTACGTATTTGATACGCCGCGTGATCGCATTGTTTGGGATGTCGGGCATCAAAGTTACCCCCATAAAATCTTGACGGGTCGCCGCGAGCGCATGAATACCTTACGTCAATTTAATGGGCTCTCTGGATTTCCGCGGCGTGCCGAAAGTGAATACGATACCTTCGGCACTGGCCATTCTTCGACGAGTATTTCTGCGGCGATGGGGATGGCTAGAGCGGCGCAAACCAAAGGGGAGCAGCGGGTTGCAGTTGCAGTGATTGGTGATGGCGCCATGAGTGCTGGCATGCCGTTTGAAGCCATGAATAACGCTGGTGTCTACGATGATCTGCCCTTGATTGTGATTCTGAACGACAACGACATGTCGATTTCTCCGGCGGTAGGCGCGCTCAATCGCTACCTTGCACGCTTGCTGAGTGGCAACATTTATTCCGCAACCAAGAAGGGCATTGATAGCGTTTTATCGATTGCGCCACCACTGCGTGAGTTTGCGAAGCGCTTAGAGGACCATGCGAAGGGCATGGTATCGCCATCGACGATTTTTCAAGAATTTGGTTTTAACTACTTTGGTCCGATCGACGGCCACGATTTAGATGCCTTGCTGCCGATGTTGCAAAACGTTCGACGATTAGCTTTAGAGGGCGGCGGCCCACAGTTTTTGCATGTGGTCACGCGTAAGGGTCAAGGGTATATGTTGGCAGAAGCCGATCCGGTTCTGTATCACGGCCCTGGCAAATTTAATCCCTCCGAGGGCATTCAAAAGGCAAGTAATACCAAGCAAACTTTTACACAGGTATTTGGTGAGTGGCTATGCGATATGGCGCATGCCGACCCGCTACTGGTTGGTATTACGCCGGCCATGCGCGAGGGATCGGGCCTCGTTGAGTTTGAAAAGCGCTTCCCCGATCGCTACTACGATGTTGGCATTGCAGAACAGCACGCCGTCACCTTTGCTGCGGGTATGGCCTGTGAAGGCATGAAGCCGGTAGTGGCGATTTATTCCACCTTTTTACAGCGTGCCTACGACCAGCTCATCCATGATGTGGCGATTCAGGACTTGCCGGTGGTGTTTGCGCTCGATCGCGCTGGCCTGGTGGGTGCCGATGGCGCAACCCACGCTGGCGCATATGACATTCCTTTCTTGCGTTGTATACCCAATATGCTGGTGATGACTCCGGCCGACGAATCCGAGTGCCGCGATTTACTCACCACGGCCTATCGTCAGCCGCACCCGAGCGCCGTACGTTATCCGCGGGGATCCGGGGTTGGCGCTAAACCATCGGCGGAGTTACGGACTTTACCTTTAGGCAAGGGTGAAGTACGGCGTGAGTCGACTGCAGCTGCCGGCAAACGGCTTGCTATTTTGGTGTTTGGCACATTGCTCTACCCTGCGCTCGATGTGGGTGAGGCACTCAATGCGACCATAGTAAACATGCGTTTTGTGAAACCCTTGGATGTGGATTTACTGAAAGCAGTTGCTGCTAACCACGACTACCTCGTCACGATCGAGGACGGCGCAATCATGGGGGGCGCTGGCAGCGCTTGCCTAGAGGCGCTGATCCAATCGAATATCAATAAGCCAGTATTGCAATTGGGTCTGAAGGATGAATTCATTGAGCATGGTGATTACAACTTATTAATGTCACGTTGCGGTCTAGATACGGATGGCATTAAGACGTCAATTACTACTCGCTTTCCGGACGCTTTCCAGAGTTAAGCAGCAGTTAAATCCCAGCGTGGCTTGACATCAAAAGCGGCAGTATCGCTATCCCGATGCCCTGCGAGCAAACGCAAAGCGCCTGCAAATGCAATCATGACGCCGTTGTCGGTGCAGAGCTGCAGCGGCGGGTAATGCACCTGAAACTGATCGCGCAGGGCGCGCGCATTGAGCGCTGCTCGCAGTTGCTTGTTAGCGCCCACTCCACCTGCCAAGACCAAGTCACGGTAGCCTGCTTGCTTGATGGCTTTGGCCGACTTCTGCACTAATACGTCAACCAGAGACTCAACAAATGCATAAGCAAGGTCAGCCTCAAATTGCACTTGGTCGTTTGGGCTTTCAGGACGAAAGCGATTGACTTGATTCAGAACGGCTGTCTTGAGGCCTGAGAATGAAAAATCCAAATCACCCGAATGCAGCATGGGCCGCGGTAAATCAAAACGCCCTGGTTTACCGCTTTCCGCTAATAGCGATACCGCAGCGCCGCCGGGGTAATCTAGTCCCAATAACTTGGCTGTTTTATCGAATGCCTCACCGGCGGCATCATCGACGGTTTCCCCAAGAAGCTCATATTGACCCACCCCTTCTACTCCCATCAATTGGGTATGGCCACCCGATACCAAGAGGGCAATAAATGGAAATTGGGGGGCAGATTCGCCGAGTAAAGGGGAGAGCAGGTGGCCCTCGAGGTGGTGCACCCCAATCGATGGTTTATCTAAAGCCAGGGCCAAAGAACGACCAAAGGCCGTACCGACCAACAGGGCTCCAGCAAGCCCGGGCCCTTGGGTATAGGCAACCGCGTCAATTGACTCAAGGGGTAGGCTGGCCTGTCCTAAAGCCTGCTCCAGTAGGGGCAAAACCCGGCGAATATGGTCTCTGGAGGCTAATTCGGGGACAACGCCCCCGTATTCACGGTGCATGGCCACCTGAGAGTGAAGGGCCTGGCCTAGTATGCCTAGGCGGGCCGGTTGGCCAGCTTCCCAGTTTTTAGTGTCATAAACCGCGATTCCGGTCTCATCACAGGAAGTTTCTATGCCCAAAACGATCATTTTTAGCTAAGCCGTGCTAGAATCCGTGATTCAGTTAATTTCAATTATTCGAGCATATACGAGTTAAACCAGCATGACTACAGTCCGCCTTCGCGAAAACGAGCCTTTTGAAGTGGCATTGCGCCGTTTCAAGCGCACCATTGAAAAAAACGGTCTTTTGACTGACTTGCGTGCCCGCGAGTTTTATGAAAAGCCAACTGCAGAGCGCAAGCGCAAAAAAGCTGCTGCCGCAAAACGCCATTACAAGCGTATTCGCAGCCAGATGTTGCCTAAAAAGCTCTACTAATAGGGCAGCCCTAATACAGGCACTCAATTCATCGAGTAGCCAATAAGCCCGCTGACGGTAAAACGCAGCGGGTTTTTGTTTTTTTGTTGTGGTACTAATAGATCCCAAGACATTCAAACTATGCAAGGAAATGCAATGAGCCTGAAAGACCAAATCACCGAGGACATGAAAAACGCCATGCGCGCTAAAGAGGCCGAGCGTTTAGGTGCCATTCGCCTTTTGCTGGCGGCGATCAAACAGCGCGAGGTTGATGAGCGCGTGGTGGTGGACGACGCTGGAGTAATCGCCATTGTTGAAAAATTAATCAAGCAGCGCAAAGACTCCATCAGCCAGTTTGAAAAAGCAGGCCGCGCTGATTTAGTGGCGATCGAAGCGGCTGAGATGGCGATCATGCAGGCCTACTTGCCCGCACAGTTATCCGATGCCGAGGTCGCTGCTATTGTGGCTGCAACCATCAAACAACTGGGCGCAAGTGGACCGCAGGACATGGGTAAGGTGATTGGCGCGCTCAAGCCTCAACTGGCAGGCAAAGCCGATATGGGCGCGGTATCTGGCCTCGTGAAAGCGGCACTCGCTCAGTAAGCCCAAAGCAAAACGCACCATGGGCATGATCCCTCAATCGTTTATTGCGGATTTATTAAATCGAGTCGATATCGTCGACGTCGTTGGGCAGCACGTTAAGTTAAAAAAGGCAGGCGCCAACTACCAAGGCCTGTGCCCATTTCATCAAGAAAAATCCCCGTCGTTTTCCGTATCGGCAACCAAGCAGTTCTATCACTGCTTTGGCTGTGGTGCCCACGGTTCTGCCATCGGCTTTTTAATGGAGTATTCCGGGCTCGGTTATGTTGAAACAATTGAAGAGCTCGCACGTTCTGCTGGACTTACCGTGCCGCGTGAGGAACGCACTGCCAATGATGTAGCCAGGCAACAGCAGGCCCTCGCCTTAAGTGAAGTGATGGGTTTGGCAGCCGATTGGTACAAGGGGCAGTTAAAGGCTGCGCCGCGCGCGATTGATTACTTAAAAAGCCGCGGCCTTACCGGTGAAGTTGCGAAGCGCTACTCACTCGGCTACGCGCCGGATGGATGGCAAGGCCTAGAAGCCGTGTTTGGTAGTTATGCTGACGACGCTACTGCCAAGCCGTTACTCGAAGGTGGTTTATTAATTCAAAGTGAAACCAGTGAGTCTAATCAAACGGCACGGCGCTATGACCGCTTTCGGGATCGGGTGATGTTCCCGATTCGGAATCACAAAGGTCAGGTGATTGGTTTTGGTGGACGAATCTTAGATCAAGGCGAGCCAAAGTATTTGAACTCACCTGAAACCCCGCTCTTCTCTAAAGGCAATACCTTGTATGGTTTGTTTGAGGCGCGCCAAGCGATTCGCGCGCAAGAGTACGTCTTAGTTTGTGAAGGCTATATGGACGTAGTGGCCTTGGCGCAATTGGGCTTTCCGAATGCGGTGGCGACTCTAGGCACAGCCTGTACTGCCAATCACGTGCGTATGCTGTTGCGTCAAACCGATCGCATTGTGTTTTCATTCGATGGGGATGCCGCAGGCCAACGTGCAGCGCAGCGCGCGCTGGAAGCCTGTTTGCCCTTGATGTCAGACGATAAAGAAATCCGATTCTTATTTTTACCAACGGAACATGATCCCGATAGTTACGTTCGAACCTACGGCGCGCCAGCATTTGAAAAAGTCATTAAAGAAGCTACGTCGTTCTCCGGATTCTTTTTTAAGATCGTCAGCGAAGACCATGACTTAACAACGCCAGAAGGGCGAGCGCAAACCCACCATGCTGCTAAGCCTCTGTTTTTATCGATGGCACCGATTGCCTTGCGCTCGCAAATGCTGCGTGAGGTAGCGATTCGAACCTCCTCCACTGCAGCTGAGTTAGAGGCATTTTGTGGGCTGACGATTGCCCCAGCCACGCGTAGCAATCCGCAAGTGCAGGGCACATCGGCAGCCCAAGCAGGTGCTGGAGTGCGAACCCAATCCAGCACCTGGCAGCCCGGCAAGGGCTATAGTAAAAAGCCAGTGGGGCCGGTGATTCCACCACCCAATGCGCCGATGGATTTAGCGGAGCAAATTTTGCGGGTGCTGATTCAGTTTCCGCATTTGGGCAAGAGCCTGAATGCCGAACAACGGAAGTTGGTCTTGGCGGCAGCGGAGCAGCGCACAGCCAATGCATTGATGCTCATGACGGATTTACTCAAGCAGTGCGATCAATTGGATTATTTACCTAATGCATCCAGCGCATCCAACACAGAATCAACGCCAGGCGCCGGTGCCTTTGCATTGTTTCAGGAGCAACTCTCCCGAAGTGAATTGGCATCGATGTATGAGGTACTGCGTAAACGGGTGATGGAGTCGGATTTGGATGCAGTAGGCGCTGCTGCCGACTTGGACGGCGCCCTAAAAAAGCTCGATATGCTCCAGCTTAAAAATGAAATGACCGCCATTGCCCAGCGTATCTCCAGTGGCGAGGCCTCCGATGCGGACCGGGCGCGGTATCGCGAATTGGGTGAGCGCCTGAAGTTTTCCTAAGAAAAGCCCCTTAAGCTCCTTAGGCCGGTAAAAATTACCTATTTAAGCCCGATTTATTGCTTATTCCAGCGTCAGAAAACACCGAATCGACTATAATCCTCTGTTCAGAGAAAAAATACGATTTAATTCAGTCACTTGCGTCATTAATTTGAATTTAATGACCGTAGTGGCCCAGGCAATTGGTCTGACCCATTAAAACCAACAATTATTTAAGTAAGTGAGCGTAAACCTATGCCAAGCAGCAAGATCAAGAAAAGCGCGAAACCCGTGAAAAATACTTCAGTAGCAAGCAAGTCCAAACCCCTTGCCAAGAAAACGGCCGCCCCAGTTAAAGCCAAAGTCGCTACGAAAGCGCCAGCAAAGAAATCTGCTCCGACAAGCAAAACCAATGCGCCTGCCAAAAAGGCAGCAGCGGTGAAGCCAAAGCCAGTATCCAAAGCAGCGCCCAAAAAAGCTGCGCCTGCGAAGGCAGTTAAAAAGCCGATTGCTAAATCGGCTAAGCCAGTCGCCAAGTCTGCAAAGCCAGTTGCAAAGAAGGTAGCAAAGCCAGCAGCAAAAGTTCCAGCAAAAGCAGTTAAAAAACCGGCTAAGCCAGTGAAGCCAGTAGCAAAGGCGGGAAAGCCTGCGGTAAAGGTGCCAGCCAAGGTAGCTGCAAAAGCAAAGCCAGAGGCGAAGGCAAGTAAAAAAACAGCAGTCGCTGCAAAAACAAGCAAAGACGTCCCAGCTAAAAAAGGCAAAGCAGTTGAGCCAGAATCACCAAAAGGCAAGGGCAAGTCCAAAGCAGCAGCGTCCGCTGACGTTTTGCAGGATGCAGATCTAGCGGTAGAGGGTAAAAAAACCAAAGGGCGTAAAGCCAAAGCCGAAGTCCCCGCCGCGGAAACCGGTGAAGACAATCGCACCGATCGCCAAAAAGCGAGAGATCGCAAGGCCAAAGAGAAGGCCCTCTTAAAAGAATTTGCAGCACAGCAGTTAGGCTCGGAGGAGCAGCAAGAGTTGCGTCGCGCCCGCCTGAAAACCCTGATTAAGATGGGTAAGTCCAAGGGCTATCTAACCCACGGTGAAATGAATGACGTGATGTCCGACGAATTGTCGGATGCCGATGCCCTTGAAACCTTAATCGGTTTGCTCAATGACATTGGTATTACCGTGTACGAGCAAGCCCCTGATGCGGAAACTCTGCTCCTGAATGAGAACGGCATCTCCGGGGCATCCGATGAAGAGGCGGAAGAAGAGGCTGAAGCCGCTTTGTCTACCGTTGATTCGGAGTTTGGCCGAACCACCGACCCGGTGCGTATGTATATGCGCGAGATGGGTACAGTCGATCTGCTCACGCGTGAAGGTGAGATTGTGATTGCCAAGAAAATTGAGGCAGGCCTCAAAGACATGGTGATGGCTCTTTCCGCATGCCCAGTCACCATTGCTGAAATCGTTGGCAATGCCGACAAGATTGTTTCAGACGAAATGGAGATTGATCAGTTTGTTGATGGTTTAGTTGACCCCAATGCCGAAGACATTCAGCTGGGACCCGATGAGCCAGAAGAGGACCTCGAAGCGATAGAAGGCGATGAAGAGGGGGGCGAAGAAGATACTGGCGGCGGTGGTGGTGGCTCAAGCACGGCCAGTGCTAAGCAACTGGAAGAACTCAAGCAAATTTCTTTAGAAAAGTTTGCCATCATCCGCACGCAGGCGGACAAGATGCTCCGTGCGTACAACCGGGATGGATATAACTGCCCAGCCTATATCAAAGCACAGGAAGCCATTCGGAATGAAATGCTTGGGTTTCGCTTGACGGCCAAGAGTGTTGAAAAGCTGTGTGACACTATGCGCTCCCAAGTGGATCAAGTGTGGAAACTCGAGCGTGGCATTGTTAGCTTATTGGTGGACAAAATTGGCGTATCGCGCGGCGAAGTATTAAAAGACTTCCCCAAGATGTCCATGAATTTGAAGTGGACCAGCAATTTACTGAAAGACAATAAGTCCTACAATGCACTTCTCGAGCGTAACGTTCCTGCCATTCAAGAGCTGCAACAAAAACTGATTGATATTCAAACGAAGGTTGTTTTGCCTTTGCCTGAATTAAAAGAAGTGAATAAGCAAATGATTGCTGGCGAGAAGCGTGCGCGCGAAGCCAAACGCGAAATGACTGTTGCTAACTTGCGTTTGGTGATTTCGATTGCTAAAAAGTACACCAACCGCGGCTTGCAGTTCCTGGACTTGATTCAAGAGGGCAATATTGGCCTGATGAAAGCAGTGGATAAGTTTGAGTATCGCCGCGGCTATAAGTTTTCTACCTATGCAACCTGGTGGATCCGTCAGGCCATCACCCGCTCGATTGCAGACCAGGCCCGTACGATTCGTATTCCGGTCCACATGATTGAAACCATCAATAAGATGAACCGGATTAGCCGTCAGATCCTGCAAGAGACTGGACATGAGCCCGATGCGGCAACCTTGGCCTTGAAAATGGAAATTCCGGAAGACAAGATCCGTAAGATCATGAAAATCGCCAAAGAGCCTATCTCGATGGAAACACCGATTGGCGATGACGAAGACTCCCATTTAGGCGACTTCATTGAAGACGGCAACACCTTGGCTCCAGCCGAGGCAGCTTTGCATGAATCGATGCGCGACGTCGTCAAAGACGTACTGGATTCCTTAACACCACGGGAAGCCAAAGTATTGCGCATGCGCTTCGGTGTCGAAATGAGTACAGACCATACTCTTGAAGAAGTCGGTAAGCAGTTTGACGTTACGCGTGAGCGGATCCGTCAGATTGAGGCCAAGGCCTTGAGAAAGATGCGTCACCCTAGCCGCAGCGACAAACTCAAGACCTTCCTCGAAGAAGATTGAGTAACTAAACTGCTATCATGAGTCCTTAAATAAAAGGATTCACGATCTGCAGTCGTTTATCGATGGTTTGCCGGTGCTGCATATCTTCTGAATACAGCCGCTCACATCCTGCCTGTAGCGCAGAAGCAATAATCATTGAATCGTAGTGCTGGTAGCCATATCTTCTGGATATCATTAAGCCAATCTCGAATGTCTCTAGGTCAAGCGACCGCACATTGAATGTCGAAGTAAATAAATCCAAAAATGCATCAAGCTCAGCGTGCGTTAGCTTAATTTTTCTCAGGCTTGCTGACGTGAACTCATTAAGCACCTGAACGCTGATTACATTGGATTGTTGTAGATTACGACTGACCCAATTTGACTTATCCTCATCTGAGGAGAGAAGATAAAGTAGGGTATTGGTATCAAAGAATATCTTTTTAGCGTTCATTCAATTCAGATCGATCAAAGTGAAAATCGGCGGCCATGCGTCCACGGAATTTTCTCAAACCTTCAATCCTCTCTTGAAGGGATGGTTTCTTCTTCACTTGAAAATGTTTTTTATCGGCGACAAGAATTTCTATGTCATCCCCTTCTTTGAGCTTGAGATGCTCCACAACCTGCGAGGGTAGTCGTATGGCTAAGCTATTGCCCCATTTAGATACGATCATGATTTTTCTCCCATAAGATATACATATAATAATGTATATCTAAATAAGTTAAATTGAAACCATCCCAAGCATCTAACGGGCAAGGATCAATAAGCGTTCAATTACAATGACAGATTAGGGCCCATAGCTCAGTTGGTTAGAGCAGAGGACTCATAAGAAAGAAGCCCTAGGGGTCTTGTAACAAAGACCTCAATAGATTCAAGAGGTTAGTGGTGAATTAGGCAGTCAAAATTGCTTACACACCGCTTACACACCGTAGCAAAAACCGAGGTGTGTAGTAAATGCGGTTTTAGTGTGGTTTTGAAGCGGTAAGCACCCCTCAAAAGGTGTGTAGTAAATGTAATGATTTAGGGCCCATAGCTCAGTTGGTTAGAGCAGAGGACTCATAGCGAAAGTTGTGCCTTATGCGTGGAAACTGCATAAGGGATGGTGTCAAATTCGGAGAAAGCTAAAGGCAGCCAAAAGCTGCACAAGCTAACGCCGAGCGAAGCTTAGTAGAAATACTTTGAACGTGTAGAGACTAGACGGCACCCATCTAAGTTCAGACATTAAGTTTGAATATGATGAAGGCATAGTCCAGGGAGTAATGAAAATTACACAAACCGGAATCCTTTGGTCCCAGGTTCAAGTCCTGGTGGGCCCACCAGAAAAGCAAACCCTCACCAGTAATGGTGGGGGTTTTGTCTTTTGAACGTTGCTTAAAGTAACGGTCACTGCAAATATCGAGTTTATTTCTGTTCAGGGAAGTAAACTTATATTCGAGGTCGAGGCACACGATGAGGTGGACGTCATTTCGCGAGGCAGATATGAAAGAATGATTATTAATAAAGAGCAGTTTGAAGAACGTATGCGATCAAAATTGATTTGTTCTCAATAAATTCGTGAGGCTCGCTTAATATTTGTTGTGCCCATATATGAAAAAGAGTGAAAGAGTAAAAAGAACACATGGAATTCGAAATACCAGAAACCCTGGCCGATGCGCTACTTGGAACGATCAATGAGGATTCTCTGCTTGCTAGGCGGCTGAGGGAGTACGGCCTTTCCCGAGGCAAACGTGTGGTGCCCAGCCGCCTTTTCGATGCCGACTCACTCAACACACTCTATGACCTGTGCCGTACGGCCAACGAGCGTGAGCTGTTGTTCCAAATGCTGGCGCTAGATAATATCCACTCTGCGCCGGCTGCCCGAAAAATTCCCAGCTTGGAGCATCTGATCCCCGGTCTGATCGCTTGGCTGTCGCGCGACATGATCGATGGCTGGCTTTATAAGCTCGGCAAGGACGGTGTGTTACAGCCTTGGTTGGTCCATTCTATGCGCCATGTGCAGCCTGTCGATAGCGCAGCTTACGTCATCATCGGCCTGCTGGCCAATACCTTGCAGGCTGCCGGACGGGGGCCGGTCGCCGATCCGAGGCTAAGGTACACCGCCATGACCAATAGCATTAGCTTTCATGCCGAGGATATTTTGGATTTCACGATTCCCGAATTGATGACGGGTCATGGTTACTTCAAAGAATGTACAGAATTCAAAAATGAATACGAGACACACTTAAAGCGTTTCATGCAGATGCAGCCAAAGTTTGGTGCGCAGTTTACTGTTTCTGGCAATGTCTGGATGTCCAGCGAAGGGCCTCGTCCACAACTTGAATGCATGCGGCTGCAGGCAGGCACAACGGTGCGTTGCGTAAATGACGAAGAGCTGCTGGAACGTCACTTTGACACCACCGCCGATGCAACCTTCTGGCGCGGAAGCGGTATCAGCGAGGGTTTTGAACGGATTCCCCAACATTGCTATCTACACCTATTCCACCTAGATTACCATCGCCACATATGGGCGCATGTACAAAATGTTAGTGCGTATCGTTACAAGCCGGAATTGCGTGACAAGCTGGTTTTGCCGCATGCTCATCGCGACTTGATTGATATCTTGACCGCTGATCGTAACTTCCTGATGGAGGACATTGTGGAGGGTAAGTCGGGCGGCACAACTATCCTGTGCAAAGGCGCGCCTGGCCTAGGTAAGACGCTGACAGCAGAGGTCTATGCCGAGGTCGTCGAGAAACCACTATACCGCGTGCATTCTGGTCAACTCGGCGTGACGGCAAGCTCAGTGGAAGCCAACCTTTCGAAAATCCTGCGCCGCGCGGCGCGCTGGGATTCGGTGCTGTTGCTCGACGAGGCCGACGTCTACATTCGCCGCCGCGACAACGATCTCCAGCACAACGCCATCGTGGCTGAGTTTTTGCGTACACTCGAGTACTTCAACGGCTTGCTGTTCATGACCACGAACCGGGTAGCCGATATTGATGACGCCGTCTTGTCTCGCTGCATCGCCATCATCCAGTTTGAGACACCGACACAAGTGCAGGCGAAACAACTATGGAAATCGCTAGCGCAGCAGTTCAACACTGAACTGCCTGATGACCTGGTTGAGCATTTGATAGTAACCTATGCAGCTGCCAGCGGCCGCGATATCAAGGAGTTACTCAAGCTGACGCTCAAGTTTTGCAAGGGTAAGAATTTGTTACTCAGCGAGGAAGCCTTTGCTCAGTGCGCGGCTTTCCGCAGTATCGGTAAACCCGTCTAAGATGGCAACGTTTGACACGTCTTTCCTAGGAGGTTCGCTGCTGGGCCGGCTCAGTTTTCGGCCCGGCACTGTACCCGACAAACCAGCTTTGCCCACTGGTCGTCACAACCTGGGTATTGCTAGTGAGCGCGACGCCATATTGATAGTGCCGGATGGTCTGCAGCCTGGAGTTCCAGTCGCTTTGCTCGTGATGTTTCATGGTGCCGGCGGTAGCGCCGACAAGGTGCTGCCATTCTTGATCGACCATGCGTGTCAGCGTGGCTTTTTGCTTCTGCTGCCGCAGTCTCAGTTTCCAACTTGGGACTTGGTCGTGGGCGGTAACGGCCCAGACCTGGAGCGGCTGGACAAAGCATTACACGAAGTGGCATCACGTTTTTCTATCAATCCATTCTATTTGGGATTTGCTGGCTTTTCGGACGGAGGCAGCTATGCGCTGTCAGCAGGCGTGACCAATGGCGACGTCGTTAGCCACGTGATCGCATTTTCCGCAGGCTTCATGTCAGTCTTTCAGCAAAACGGTCTCCCCCGCATTTTCATCGCCCACGGTTTGCAAGACGAGCAGCTGCCAATTGAAACTAGTGCGCGTCCTCACGTAGCCAAGCTTAAGGCCGCAGGTTATGACGTAACCGCCTTGGAATTCAGAGGTCCGCACCACATCGAGCCGCCAGTGGTTGCATTGGCAATTGATTTCTTCCTGACACCGACAGCGCAGCCGTAACAAGTCATGCCTCGGAGTAGTAATAGATCGGGCTAATAATTTGACTATAGAGTACATGGGAGTGCGGTCATGTTTAGGGGATGAGCGCCAAAGTGTTGCTTGGAAAACAATGCTAAATTTGGTGAAGGCATAGTCCAGGGAGTAATGAAAATTACACAAACCGGAATCCTTTGGTCCCAGGTTCAAGTCCTGGTGGGCCCACCAGAAAAGCAAAGGTACGTACCGGACACATGCTTTACGTCCGGTACCGACCACATGGTTTACACCTTTACCAATCACATCCCCAATACTTTGGGACCAAATGGGTTTTCTAGGGCTTGTACCCGAGAAGATTCCATATCAAAGTAAGCCATATCGTAATCCATAAAGCTGACTAACCACACATCGTCTTCGACTTGGCGCAGGCCCACGTCATGGCCAGCGAACACCGTACTAAAGTGAATCTTCTTACCATCCAAACAGATGCGTCCGCAGTTCGTTATGGTCACGGTTTTATCGTGGAAGGGGTAACTCACATCAGGTAGCCCTTCATATCTCTTGGTAGATGGTAGATATAACTCTGCTGGTTTTTTCATCGCTAAAGCTTGATGAGGCCGCTCATAGTTGTACTCATAGATAAAGTCTTCAAACTTATCTTGCTGTTGCAACATCGTTTTGGCTGGGGGTTTAGTCGTGGCTTGCTTAAGCGTTAAATGCATGCGTTCATGGCGGCCATTTTGCTGGGGATTGCCGGGCTTAATGCGCTCAATGCCAATGCCTAAGCGGAGCCACCAGACGGATAAACTCGATAGACCATAAATCGCATTGGGGCTAGCAAATGGCACCCCATTATCTGAGCGAATACTGCTTGGCAAGCCATACTCCTTAAAGAGTTGTTCAAAGACCGTAAAGGCCCCAGCTTCTCTGGTGCTCTCTAGGCCCTCACAGCAAATGAGGAAGCGGCTGGCATAGTCAGTCACGGTTAAGGGGTAACAATACTGCTTGTTACCCAGCATGAACTCCCCTTTGTAATCCACGCACCACAGGGCATTCGCCTCTTTGAGATCCGATAGGTTTGTCCCGGCAAGCTTGGGGTGGTGGCGTGTCCGTTTCTTTTTGACTAGGCCATGGCGATCCAGAACTGCGTGCACCGTACTTTTAGCAGGCAGCGCTAGATCTGGATAGTGGGTGTGGATTCGGTCTCGTAGTTTAGGAGCGCCCCAGGTTGGGAACTCTTTTTTGAGGTTCACGATCAGTTGCTCGACCTGGAAGGGTAGCCGATTGGCTTGCCTAAAGGGTCTTCTTGATCGATCCGTAAAGGCTTCTAAACCACTGTCTTTATAACGATCAATGATCTTATGTCCAGTCACTCTGGAGATTCCAAACTCCTGGCAAAGGGTTGCAATCTTCTCGCCATCGAGGTAACGAGACACAAATTTAAGCTTTTCATCCATCTTCGTACTTTCATTCCACGGCATAGTAAGGTCCCTCCTATGCCTAAAACTGTAAAGTATGTGTCCGGTATAAAGTGTTAACTATGTGTCGAGTCGTACAAAACCCTCACCAGAAATGGTGGGGGTTTTGTTTTATATGCTCTAAGATTAGATTAACTTGATATACAGTGATACTAGCTTTGATAATCCAGCAGCCAAAAATATTTAAACCACCTAAATGGGAAGTATATGAAATGCACTATCAAAGTGCTGGATATACCCATTTATTTGCTGCTGCCAAAACTGTAAACAGATTCTTTGCAAGATATAGATTTGCTAGGGCATTTAAAGGGCTTGAGCTAGAGGGATACTCTGATGAAACAACTTCAGGTTACAACGCACTAACAAAAGTAACTTTGCATTGGACTGCCTTTGAGCAGCTCTGTCGCGCCATAAAAATTACTGATATGCGAATGATCGGACAAAGACATTCGTATGATGAATGTATAAAGTCAATTCGAGAGGCGGATCCTCAGAATATATTTTTTAGGTCAGTTAAATTTCACATCACTACACCAGACCAGAAAATCCAATTAGATGCATTTATAAATAATGGAACTTGTAGTTCATTGACATTAGCTAAATCAATTCGGCATATTTTTCTTCATGGACCACTCACACCAAACGTAAATGGATGTTCCCCTCATGCTGTATCAGCTATTTGTGATGCTTTGTGCAAGTCTCTGGTGGAAATTATGGATATAGAGTTTGCAAACACAGTATCAGACCTTGAAGAGCTTCTTACTCCCCCAAGTTGATTCCCAAGCGTTACTTTAAGTAACACTCACTCCTCCATATTCCCCACAAACTCTCCATTAATCTCCACAATTAGCCACACTTTATTTTGGCTAAATTGATCTAAAAATTCAGCCAACTTGGTTGCTCTAGCTGGGGCTCTGAAGCTAAAGTATATGTATGGCAACTAAAAAAGAAAGTACACATCAACTCATACACCGTAACCTAACCCTCTATCAACGCGAGCATAGTGCCGTATGGCAATGTCGCTATAAGGTGGATAACAAGTGGATACGGGCTACTACCAAAGAAACCCAGCTTGATTTGGCAGTCAATAAGGCTAAAGAGCTATTGGTAGAGGCGGAGATTCGTAAGCGCTCTGGCATCCCGGTGGTGACCAAACGCTTTAAGGATATCGCTATGTTAGCTATTGATCGCATGGAGCGAGACTTAAAGGGTGGGTTAGGCAAATCAATCTACAAAGACTACATTCGCATTATTAATGAGCATTTCATCCCCAGTCTCGGACAACGGCTCATTACCAATATTGACTACGATGCCCTGCAGCAGTACTACGATGACCGTGAAGCTAGATATGGCTTAGCGATATCGAACAGCAATCGCAAAACCCAAAATGCTGCTTTTAATAGAGTCTTTGATGAAGCCATTGTTCGGGGTTACTTAACGGAGAGTAATCGTCCCAAGTTAGATGGCAAGACTAAAGAGAGTGTTCGTCGCCCAGCATTTTGAGCTACATGAACTGAGAGCCTTACTAAAACTGCTAGGCCCATACATAGAGTCAGGCAGAACTCGGGATGTGCGCGAGCGTCGTGAAATCCTTAGAGACTATGTGGAGATGTTGGTCGATACAGGAGCAAGGCCAGGTATTGAGCTCCTTGATATGAAATGGAAGCAAATCCGTTTCATGATGAATCCTATTAGTACAGTCACTGATCAATTGGATGAAGAGGGTGAAGTCATTGAAGTGCATAGCCTAAACCGTAGTTGCGAGATGACAGTAAAAGGTAAAACAGGGCAAAGACAGATTATTGGACGATTACCTAGCGTCAGAGTTTTAGAGCGTATTGCTATCAGGAACTATGGCGTAGCTAGCTCAATCAAAGATCCTTTGGCTGAACTCATTAAACCTACCAATGATGACTACATCTTTAGAACTAAAGAGGGCAGGGATTTAAGTGACGTCTTAAACCATATGTTTGACGGCTTCTTAGCGGACCATGGATTATTGATTGACCCCAAAACCAATCAAAAGAGGGTGTTCTACAGCCTACGCCATACCTATGCAACCTTATCACTTACCCATGATGTGCGTACCCATTCACACCTTAGCCAAACAAATGGGCACTAGCGTCTTAATGATTGAGCGGCACTATAGCCATTTACAGGTAATACAGGCTATTGAGCAATTACGTGGAGCAAATACAAGAAAGCTAATTGAGGCAGATAGTAAGGCTGCGGATAACTACCCCAGTAAAAAGCGGGCTGAAAGGGAGTTGCGGGCAGCTTAGATTGGTTACAAGCGTTACTTTAAGTAACGCTTACGATTAAGAGCTTTTGCGACCAGAGGATTAAAAGAGCCTTACAGCACTTTTGAGTGATAAGTAATCTTACTTCAACCCGCTAAAATCTACTTAATTTTGATTAATTCTAGGGAATTATCGAGATGATTACCAATTAAGTCTTCGGTGATTTATTGCGACTGCCGATCTTTTCTTTGAACTCTTCTTTCCATAATGTCAAAGATTACCGGGTCAAATCTAGCCCCTTCAGTCTCTATGCGATACAGCTCCTTCAGAATAATTCGATCATTTATTGTTTCTGATGCAAAGTAGTTGTACAGCAGGGTCATTTTCATAAGTAAGTCATATTTTTTGTACTCACTATCCTTTTCTGCGTTGAGATGCTGAGTAACCCATCTATAGCCAGTAAATCCGACAGTAATCAACCAGGCTGCAGTTGTATTTTCTTGGGTCAACAATGTTGCAATTGCATAAGTAATGGCAATTTTTATGAATTCTTTGGCATAGAACCACAAGCTTTTACTAACAGCTTTTGCTAATGTAATGAAACTACTTGATGATTCTTTGGTGCCCTCAAGCTCCCCATCAATCGAGATACCAAATACTTCTTTTTTTGAATGAACGTGTCTAGCAAATCCTAGGACTTCGATATAAATCAAAGAGTCAACAATTAATCTCTCAAAAAATTCAGAGTGAATTTTCTTTAGGGAAAGTAGACCCCTCCCAAGGCTGATGATTTCACTAGACTTGGGATCAAAACCATCCTTAGCATGGCCATACTTTTTTTCTCCATGATTGATGATTGTTTTGATATCATAGTGCCACCAGAGCTTATCAAATTCTTTCTTCAGATTATCAATAACCTCTTTATCAGATATTTTTTCAGCATAAGTAGCAAATAGGATTGCACTTAAGTTGTTGCAGTCATCATCATAGCCAGGGACTTTACCATCGGATTTGAATGCTGATCTTGAATCGGCAACCAATCTTTTTGCTTCCGATAGCTCTTTCATTATTGAGCTATCTAAGGGTTTTTCAGTGCATTTTGCTGAGGCCGCAAACTCATGGGCGATGTTTTTAACCTGTGAATATTTATGCGCATAAATTTTTGACATCTGTGACTGAAAGGCTCTATCCAGAGATTCATCTATCCAGCGATTTCCGCCTTCACCCACCTTGGAGCTGACATAAATTTCTCCCAGCTCCCCTCCTATGCCCCATTCACCCTCAATATCAATTGGGACACTCTTCACCCCAAGCTTTGTGATGATTTCAATCTCAGGATCCAGCCCCTTTTGCTTTAAAAGTTCTGAATATTGGGCTGAAGTTAACTTTATATTGAGCTCAAGATAGGGCCTGTAATCGAGCAACTTCTTTTCATTCGGATAGTCAAATTCTTCATCTTCTTTGGATATAAAAAATGATCCAGAAGTTAAGTTGTCATCAGATTTTGTAAGGCGCACTGTAGCAAAATCAATTGTCCTAACGATGCCGCTTAGAGTGGTTCTGACCCGGCCAGTATCAATGCATGCTCTAAGCCTGACTACATCCCTGGGTTCATCTGAGCCCAATTCGGAAATTGAGATAAATTCACTGCTATTCCCCCAAAGAGTTACTGCGATTTCTTCATTCATGTCAGCGCCCAATTTACTAGTATTAATCTTTTATTTCTTAGATGGTGAATAGCCTGTTCTATTGCCATTGTTATCAAAGTAATTTGTAACTCCACTTGGGGCCACCACCTCATACCCAATTCTTTTTCCGGAGTTGTCATAGACACCATTCTTTGAATTGGTGTTGTACTGATTGTTATCCATGTTGTAGGGACTATTTTTCATGTTGTATGGTGAATTGTCCATGTTGTAGGGGCTGTTTTGCATGTTGTAGGGGGAGTTTTCAAAAGTAGTCACTTGAGCGCCAGCATTTTGAGTCCATAGGCTGATTTGGGCTAGAAAGACGATTAGAGCAAAGTATTTCATGGGTAGATCCTATTAGGTAGGGGTCAGTAAAAAACAGTCTTTTTAGGGGTTATTATTAATATTAAATCCTATACCCATTTGGGTGAAAAACAGTTATATATTAGTAATAACTCATGAATCCTGAACAAAGCCAAGAAATTGGCCAATCTGAAGATTTGCCATCTAAGACGGCAGGTCTAGATCCTAAAGCCAGCTTTATGAACAAGCTATTAGAAAGGCTTGAGGTGGCTAGAGGACGCCTGGTTGACCGAAACCTCAGAAATCGCCTAATTAGCACCAACCTAAATTCCAGTCGCACAAAGAATATAAGATTTTTTAATGGCAGTAATGAAGATATTTTCAATGCAATTTATATCAACAAGCATGAAATGCTGTTCAGTTCTTCAGATGATTCTCCTGAATTACCCATTAAGTTAATTGATTCAAACTCTAAACTGGACGAGATCTCAAATGATAGTCCTAGCTTGCTTGAGTTAAATCAGCCTCAGATTGAATTAGATGACACCAAGGAGCAGCTCAAAGGGTCATCTAAAGCTATAAAAACCACTAATGTGCTTGAGACGAGACTTGAGAAAATAAGTCTTCAGAAAAAGCTGAAATCTCTTTATTACGAGGCGAAAGAGTATGAAGAGGAGCAGGGGGTCAACATACTTTTTGTAGCTCTAGGGTTTGTTAAGTGGTATGAAGACGATAAATCTGACATTGAGCGATATGCCCCTTTAGTCTTGCTACCTGTTGAGTTGATCAGGGATGGTGCCAAAGACAAATATAAGCTAAGGCCCCGGGATGAGGATCTTTTCACCAATATTTCATTGAAACTTTGGCTTAAAGAGCAAAACAATATTGAGTTACCCGATCTTCCAGAGGAGGATCCATGGTCATATACAGAGTATTGCCAGAGAGTAAGTCAGGCAATTAGCCATGAGTCACGATGGGGTGTTTTAAAGGACGATGTTGTTTTAGGCTTTTTTTCCTTTAATAAGTTTCTGCTTTGGAGGGATTTAGATCCAGCCAATTGGCCGGCAGGACATAGTTTGCTAGATCATCCAATAGTTCAGCGCTTATTAATGCCGCCACCAAATATTGGCGAACCAGACCCTCCGATTGTTGATCCCGATGAGTTAATTGATGATTTTTTTACACCGCAAGATTTGGTTTATGTTGTTGACGCTGATAGCTCTCAAACAGAAGCTATTCAAACAGTACTTAGTGGTAAGGATCTAGTTATACAAGGCCCTCCGGGGACAGGAAAATCACAGACCATCACAAATATAATTGCTGCTGCAGTCGCCGAAGGAAAAAGTGTTCTGTTTATTGCAGAGAAGATGGCCGCTCTAAATGTTGTGCATGACCGATTAACTAAAGTTGGTCTCAATGCTACATGCTTGGAGCTTCATAGCAGAAAGGCAACAAAGAGTGCAGTTCTTAAGCAGATTGGTGAGTCTGTTGAGTTTCCTCCTCAGCCACTGGTATCTGAAAAGGCGTTTATAACTCTTCATCAGAGCCAAACATTCTTAAATAACCATGCTAAATCGATAAATAATCTGAGAGAGCCATGGGCAATGTCCCCCTATCAAGTCATGGGTGAAATTGCAAAGCTGCATCGCCTTGGCTTAAATATTTTTAATTTCGATATTCCAGACTCAATTGGCTATACGAGATCTAAATTGGATGATTTAACCAGCAGGATTGATTACCTTTGCGAGAGGTTGAAGAAGTCAGGTGTGCCAATTAATCATCCATGGCGACTTTCTGAGGCTTCTGCTCTTACCCCTATGGATATTGAGCGCCTTGAGAAAGAGCTTAATAAGTTGGCCGACCTTACTGCTAGCTTGCAAAAAATTACAACTCAAGCACTGCAAGCAATCGGTTTTAATCATGGTGATTATGAAAATAAAGACCTATCTACTTTAGAGTGGTTAGGTCAAACTTCAAATAAAACAAAATTTCCACCTGATGTGCCCTATGCATTATTAGTTTCTGATTTGCTTAGAAAAAATGCCGAATCACTTAAAGGCATTGCAATATTGATTTGTAAGTACAGGGCAGACAAATCTCTAGTGGGTCAAAACTTCATCTCTAGTTGGGAGGGTTATGACCTGGCATCCCTGAGAGTCAAGCTTGCAGGCTCAGGTGGCTCTATTTTTTCAATATTCAATTCAACATATAGAGAGTCAATTAGAAGCCTTAAGGGTTTAATGAGTGGAAGGCTTCCGGATGGCTTTGCAAATAGACTGGCATTAATAGATAGTGCCCTTGCCCTAAAAAGTAGCAAAGAGGCAATTAATAACTACAGCCCAGAAATTAGGTCTGAATTGAGTAGTCTTTGGGTTGGAGTAGATAGTAATGATGAGCTTCTTTTATCTCTATGTGACTGGTTCTCAGTATTTGAGGGTCTTGATGCTGAGAGATTAAACATTGCGACTAAGCTTGTTGGAAATGAAAGCGCACATCATTTAATGGATGACCTTAGTAGCGCATTAGCGAATTTTGAGAAGCAACTCACTAATGTTTGCTCTACAGTCAAGGTGGATATAGCCGCAATTAAGAAAGATGGGATTACTGATCTCGGCGAAGTAATAAATTGCTGGCGAGATAACCTATATAGACTCAATGAGTGGCCATCTGTTAGGGGAAATTTGCTCGATCTGCTGCCAGTAATTGGTCAAGATTGCTATAACAAAATATATCAGGGTGAAATTCAGGCTGATCATATTAATTCGGTAGTTAGATCTTGCATTCTGGAAAAGATCTGGCAATCAATGATTTCTGCTGATAGTTATCTTTCTGAGATTGATGCTTTTAAATTAAATCGAGAGCTTGAGATATTTAGGCGTACAGATAAGGAGAGATTGAAAATAGCTGCCAAGGAGATTTTAGGCACCTACTCTAAAAATAGCCCTCGCGGTAATAGTGGTGAGATGGCCATCATTCGTCAAGAAATGGCAAAGAAAAGGAATAATCTCGCAGTTAGAAAGCTAATGCAAAAGGCAGGCAGGGCTATCCATGAGCTCAAGCCGGTATTTTTAATGAGCCCGATGTCTATTGCTCAATTTATAGCGCCAGGCGCAATGACTTTTGATCTTGTCTTGATTGATGAGGCTAGTCAAGTAAGGCCCGAGGATGCTCTCGGGGCAATAGCAAGGGCAAGACAAGTAGTAGTTGTTGGTGATGCCAAGCAGCTGCCCCCAACAAATTTCTTCAATAGACTTACAGATGAGTCAGACCATGAGGAAATTCTTGATGATGAGGGCGCATATTTATTAAGTGATGTTGAAAGTATTCTTGGCTTATGTGATGGGGTATTCCAAAATAAAGCAATGTTACGTTGGCACTACAGAAGTCAGCATCCTGGATTGATTGCAGTATCCAATAGAAATTTTTATGACAATAAATTATTGTTACCACCCTCAGTATTGCTAGCTAATTACTCAGATGGATTCGGAGTATCTTTTGTCAAATCACCACAGAATGGATATATAAGAGGTGGCTCAGAGGGCGGCAGAAATATCCTTGAAGCACAGCTGATTGCACAGGAGGTGATAGCTTTTGCTAAGGCAAATCCAACTAAATCTCTCGGAGTTGCTGCATTTTCAGTAACTCAAAGGGATTGCATTCGAGATTTAATTGACGCTGAACGCTTAAAGCATCCTGAGACAGAGACATTCTTTTCAGGTGGCAATAACGAGCCATTTTTTGTTAAGAACTTAGAGTCAATTCAAGGGGATGAGCGTGATGTTATTTTCATTTCGGTAGGCTATGGCCGCAGTGAGGATGGAAGATTAACCCAGACATTCGGCCCTCTCGCTGCTGAGGGGGGAGAGCGACGATTAAATGTTTTAATTTCCCGAGCTAAAGAAAGATGCACTGTTTTCTCTTCGATAACAGCTGAGGATATCAAAAATGCCTCTGGAAAAATTGGTGTTAATGCTTTTAAGGAATTTTTACAGTTTGCAGAGAAGGGATATTTTGATGTCCCTATTAATACTGAAAAAGGCTTTGACAGCGATTTTGAAGAGTCAGTAGCAATCTTCTTGACCCGCCATGGTTACAAGGTGCAGCCTCAGGTCGGAATGTCTGGATTCTTCATTGATTTAGGTGTTATCGATCCAAATAATGATGGCAAGTACTACTGTGGTATCGAGTGCGATGGTGCTACATATCACTCCTCTAGATCTGCTAGAGATAGAGATCGCCTCAGGCAAGAGATTCTTGAAAGCAGGGGATGGAAGATTTATCGCATCTGGAGTACAGATTGGTTTCATCGGAGGCAAGATCAAGAGGCTAGACTGCTTGACTACCTACTCTCATTAAGTGCGAGTGCAGATGATCAAGCTCATATCCAATCTACAGTTAAAACTCAAGAAGAGGTTGCCCATGATATTTATGAGCCTATCTCCGAAGTAGTTGAGCCCGATATATGCGTGGATGTGCCTTATGTTGAGTTTGATGAATTAACTCGGACAAATAAAGCTCCCCATGAGTTAAGCGCTTATGAACTCAGTAAGATCATCAGGAAAATTGTTGATTTAGAGGCTCCAATTCATCAGGAAGAAATTGCGCGCAGATTGGCAAGATCATTTGGGTTGGAAAAAGCTGGCAATAGAATTCAGTCGGCAACATTGGATGCGCTAATCAGACATCAATTCTTTGCGCATAAAGGTGAGTTTTGGATAACTGATGCACCTGTTAAGAGGCAAGTAAGAATTCGGACAAATGTTAAAAGTAGAACTTTGTTGAATGCTGGTTATTTACCACCCGAAGAAATACTATTAGCGCTATCTTATGTAGTGAAGCAAAGCGTGCAAATTGACACTGCTGAGCTAATTCAACAATGCTCAAGATTATTTGGATTCCAAAGGTGTGGGCCAGAGCTTAAAGAGGTTATTAATTCTGTAATCGATAAAGAGATTGGCATGACCTTCAATAACTTTAGTGGGCTCATTTCTCTCAAGAGGTAATTCTCAAGCATCTTGAGGCTAAGTTTCCTCTATTGACATTGGTATCTTAAATTTGCTATAGATAACTTTCACATTGAAAGGCAATAATGAAAACATTTATCCAGCAGATTGAAGATTCTGAGGAGCCCACTGCGGTTCATAACGCCGAAGTTAAAAAAACTCAAAATCCTGTTCCAGATAAGCCAATAACTAATAAAACCTCATATTTTGTGCCAGATATCCCGGCATTTACAACTCTAGAGTATGAGAGAGGGTTCGATAACAGCTATTGGGTACATCTAATTGCTCAGTGTGGTGTGAAGCAGGGCTTAGAGGTTTATTTCAGTAGTGACTTTATGACACCGGAGTATGTGGAGTTCATTGGGAAGTTAAATATTTGTACTCAAGAAATCTTGGATTTTGTTGATTCAACCTCAAATAAGGACTAACACTCCTTCTTCCTAATATTTATTGAATATGGGCGCTTGGAAAATCGACTTACAACTATATCTATTGCAACGGCATCAAAGATAATGGCCTTAGATATGGATAATTATGGTTGTTAGTTATGAGTGTAATTATGAGCGTTACTTTAAGTAACGCTTGGGATAGCTATATGGTTTTAAATAACCTTAGATACTCTCAAGCAGAATAAATCACCATCTTAGCGCTATCTTGTATCTGCACTGCAATTGAGCCTTGTTTCTTCTTTCTTAGTACCGCAGCTAGCGCATCATTAAATGAGCCATAGGTTCCAATGCCTATCCAAGCAGAGTAGGGATTATTGGATTTATGTAATGCTCTAAAAGTTTTTGACATTGAATTGCTTTCTAGTTGATTGAGAGTGCTCTGAGCAGCTTGAATCTTTTGCCTAGCTCGCTCGGCTTTAACTGCTGCCTGCGCTCGTTTAGCCTGATCTTTCAGGGCTTTGATTCGCGCCTGTGCTGGAGTTAATGGTTTACTTGGGAATGATTTAAATTCATAAAATCGCATACTGATATTTAGCTACTGGCTTTTAGTGACTAATACTCAGTGGGCAGCATTAAGATCCAGCGCTCACTGTCCCAGCAGGCGTATAGAGCGATCGAGTCGAGCGGGAAGGTTGTAAAAGCAATTTTCTGTGTGGCCAGTACGTTGCCATTGCCATCATCTAGAAATAGTTCAGCTTTACCGTTATGGACAGTCAACTTACAGCTAACAAATACTTCGTTTTTAGATAAATGGACAATATGACTGGCTATGGCATCCATCAGCCAATAACAGGCCGCTTCTTGTGCCAGAAACTGCGCACCATCCGTTAGAAAGACTTTAGGCCATAGAGGATAGTAGTACTGCGTTCCATAAAATTGCTCCAAATGATTCAAAAGCTGGGTTTTAGATAGATTCATTTTTGCTATACCTCACTTCATTTATTTATGAATTGGGTTTAGGCAACAGATCTAGTCAAAACCGTGCTCTTTTGAATCGTTTTCGGGATTTTTAATTCAAAGCGACTGCGCAGCTGCAAGCTCGCTGCTTCAATAGCCGCATCAAAAGTACCGATCTCCGCTTCACGTTTGAGTAGTTCAAGTACTTCAATGACATTCTCTAAATTAGTGGCTTCTACAGCAGTTTTGCCATTAGCCAGCTCTAAAAGCTTGCTGCCATAAAACACATTGATACACAGCGTTCCTGCGCTGCTGTTAAACCACCAAGGTTTAATGCGCTTGGGCTTTTCGATGCTCTTGATATTGCCTTCTAGATCTTTGACGTTTTTATGGCGCTTAATCACAAAGTCTTTGCCGCTATGTTTAGCCTTGGCTAATTCGATCTGTTCCCATAACTTGCTAATCAGCTTGTTTCTACGCTGCACTACAGGGGGCTGGTTTTTAGGCCTTTTTGCATCGGTCAATTTGAAGGTATTTAGACTATCTAGTGTTGCCATAGTGTTCTCCATAAAGTTGATAGGACAACACAACAATATGATCAGAAAACCCCTTTGGACAACCGAAAAAACACCATTTTTAGGCTTTAGAACACATATCTACTTTTTTTACCGATCTTTATGTTCAAGCTAAATAAATTCATAGAAAGAAGTAAAAACAGTAAGGCATAAAGGTTGGCACGCCGAAGGTAATAGTGCTGCGAAACCCGTTCTGATGTGTGACGGTACGCAATTCAGATCTCTTACTATCTGGCCTCATTGCACTACCCAAGACCCTGGCTGTTTTGGATGCTTTAAACGACGCCCCTGTGTGGCAGTACCGTTTGCGATGTTGTATTAGTTGGTAGCGTAGAAATACGTGAATGTAGGCTAAATGGCGAAGTAATTCGCATAGGCTGAAAGTGAGTGGGATGGCCAATGAAATAAACCCACAAGCTAGTTTGTAAGGGTTCCTGATATAGACCGCAAATTAGCTGCGTATGACGGCACGTAATAGGTGATAGCAATACCTACCTATCTTGCACTGGCAAGTTGTGTGTATATCAGTTGAAAACCTCAGTGAAAGAGGTAGGCATGAGTTGAGCCCTTTAACAGGGCTTGGCTTGTGCTTCCTAGTGAAAGATCTTGAAATTCAATAATTCCAATTATGACTATAAAAACATCAAAAAAGAAGAAAAATGCGATGAGCGGAAGCGAAGAGCTAGTGAGCTTTAGCTCACTAATAACTCATTCATGAATATTTGATAGTATTTCAATAAGTCACCATTTGGAGCTCATCATGCCTTATATCGGCGGAACACCAGAAGTTCAAAATTTCATTAAAAAATATAAAGCTAGTGGTTATCTAATTGATCCCTATTCAAATGAGTGGATTTCCTCTGTAGTAGAGCGAGTGGAAAATGATGAAATCAATCACGAGAGTAGTTTGTATACCTACGAATCATTCGATGAGGACTATGGCACAAGTTATCGGAATCACTTACTAATCGTTTATGTGAATATGTACAACAAAGAGTTGATTGAAGATTTAAAACATGTTTATCAACCACTTAAATATATTCTTGAAGAGCAAGGCTCTACGTTTGGCACATATAAGCCGGATTTTCTATTTATAAACTTAGCCACTCAACAGATCTTATGTGTTGGTCTGGGAAGAAAAAATAGACTAATGCAATTTGATGCTAATAGATATGCAACTGGAAAACATGAGCCTGAAATTGACATGCTTGAGAAGAATCCTATTGCTAGTGTCGATATTGCCTATTTTTCTAAATTTACAGCTCTTGATTATGATGGTTTATGTGGAAAATTAATTTTTGATCTTAAGACATTGGGAGAGTCATTAGTTGATTACGAATGCCTAAACTATCATCCTGAAATGACATGCGAGCTTAATAGTGACGGCATTTATGAATTTGATAACGGCAGGGATTCTGTGGGTGAGGATGAGCTTGAAGCATTAAATGAAAGCTTTCAAATTATCAGCACCGCTATTGAAGAGTCGACCGAAGGGCTGCAAGTTTTTTTCCCTTTTATAGATATAGCTGATTTAAATAATTTAGACTAACGCGAATTAACTTTTATAGTGCCAGTTAGTTAGGCGAGGTAGATGGCGTCAATTAACTATTTTTTCGTGGCTCAAATGCCACGAAATACCACTAAATCCCATGATTTTTCCACTCAACACATTAGTTACGTTAAGTGTTGAGTGCTTGTAACCACTTGAAAATCAAGCGGTTATTTTTCAGTAAATTTCACTTGAAAAACCCATCAATCTGAGTGTATTTGTGGCTATTTCCGGTAGGAATATGGCAGTTTTGACTACAAAATATAAGTACATAGATGGCAATACAAGGAGAGACCATGGCACAAGCAAAAACATTAAGCGATACAGAATTACAGCGAGCACTAGATTACACAGCAACTACTAAAGCAGCAGTGCGTAATCGCGCAATACTGCTGTTAACGCACTGGGCGGGTATGCGTATAGGTGAAGTGGCTAGCGTGCGCTACAGCGACGTTTTAAACGCTGATAAACAGGTATTAAGTGAGATTCACTTAGCGGCCAATCAAACTAAGGGTTCTAAAAGTAGGGTAGTACTCTTATCTGAAAGGATGCAGCAAGAGTTAGCCATCTATATCGCAGCGCATCCACCAAAGGATATGAATCGTCCATTGTTTCCCACACAAAGGGCTTTGGGATTCACACCAAACACCTTAACGCATGTGATTAATGGCTTATATCGTCAAGCAGGACTCAATGGCGCTACTAGTCATAGTGGTCGTCGTGGCTTTTTGACACGACTCAGTGAGAAGGGTGTATCAGTAAGGGTGATGATGCAGTTAGCGGGCCATAGTCAGATGAGCACCACACAGCGCTATATTGACACTCGTCCTGATATCCTGCGCAATGCGGTTGAACTCATTTAGCCTATTTTGATTTTGTGGTTTTGCCTGCTTTGAGCTGCGAATATCTTGCCTGTAGTCGTTTGAAAATAGCATCCAGATCAAATGTGGGCAGTACCAACTTAGATGAACTTGGAAATTGTCCTCTCGCTGCTTGTTCAGCAACGCATTTGGCTTTGAGTAAATAGCGACTTGTCAAAATACTCAAATGAATCTTAGCGTCAGCATCTTGCAAGCGTTTTTTATTGAGGGTGATTTCCGTTTGGGCGTATTTTTGACTCACACCTGCATGTTTGCCAATCCGCCATAAGGGAATTTCTGGATATTGGGCTCTCGCCATCAATATGCGCAACATGATAAAGAGTGGCGCTGAGCGTAAGCGTTTGGCTACAAGTGGCTTGATAGCCCTTTGGGACTTACTAGGTAAAGGAACTGCCTCAGCATCAATCAGTTTAGAGATATACGCGAGTAATTGCCTTTTAGGTTGCCCAAGAGGAACTGCTAATAGTAAAGCCGGTGGATTGCCTTCACCAGCTCGCTGTTTATTAAAGTAATGCTCCAATGCTCTTCCAAAGAGGGGTTCGTACAGCTCTCCTTGACTGATGCCGGCAATCTTCTTAACGATGGGTTTGTTATGGGGTGATCCATACATAGCTAAACCTCGATTAGCCCACCACTCTTCAAATGAACATTGGAATATGTCGCCGTATTCATCATAGGTCGATAGCACTCGCGCAAAGTCACTAATGACATCGCGCTCTGCTTGTTTGGTGAGCGGTTTATCCGTATCTCGGTAAAGCTTAAGAATGAGTGGAGCTTGTTTTGATGGGGCTATCTTCTTAGTTCTAATCTCATGCGCTAAGGCATAGCTTGGGCTGATCCGCAAAAATTCCACCATCAGCATGACGTAGCCCTGGATGCCTTTAGTCGACCAATCTTTGGTGGTTCGTCCCGGAATAGTGGTGTTTTTAGGTGCTGTAGCCATTCAAATATATTAACACTTAAAGGTGACAATAAACAGGCAAATCAAATAGTTGCTAATAGATTCTACACTCATTTCATGGATCGAAACACAGTGTCTAGACCATAAATGAGGAGAATTAAAGATGAGAAATACAGTGAAATTGGGGATGGTCAGTGCAGACAAAATCATGTTGTCCGGCACTGGAATTGGATTGCTAGATGTTCATAGCACCATTGAGGAAGGCTTAAGCCAAGAAGAATTGGCACTTTATACAAAAGCCATTAACAAGGTCAATCAAAGTGAAAAATTGAACCGTAAAGACCTAAAGGTACTTGATCGAATTGATCGGCTCACCATGGACGTACATGGTATCTGCTTAAAGGATTCGAAGGTGACCAAGGCGCGCATAAAAGCAGCCAAGCGCTATGGCGTGCAATTTATTGATCGGGATGGTTTAGTCGATCATATGAATATGGCTTTGGGGCTTACGGACGACTCTAGTGAGGAAGAGGCTTTTTTTGACCCAATCATGGAATGCCTAAATGCCAATATGTGCTCGGACTGCATGAATAAAGTACATCACGCGGCATTTAAGATCGCCAATCAAATTGCACTCACGGAAGACGACGTCTGGATTATGCAGGAAGCATCAAGCATCCTATTTGAGGAGCTGGGATTCTCATTTGATGACTCGGAAATTGGCGATGCATTAATCGAAGCTTGCGATCGCTTGGGCATTAAATACAACCGCCATTCAGAAATGAACCCGGATAGCTCGATACGCCCAAATGCCCATCGCTACCACTAATAGTAAAGAATGCAGCGCCGCTATTGGCGCTGCATAAGCAAACCAATAAGGAAATCAAAAATGAAAAATAATCAATTAGTTGTGAATAAATCACTAATTAGCCAAGCTGAAGAGTTGGCCACAGAGCATGATCTATTTAATGACCAATACATTGTTACTGGCAGACGAAAACTCTATGAGTTATTGTCAAAAATTATGGGATTGGCTGAGCAGTTTGAAGCCAGCCCAGACAAGGAAGATCTACTCTTTAATATACGTTATAAGCTCAAAGAGGCAAACATTAAGGTGCAAGAAAACACCAGCGATGTTGCCTTGCTTGTCAAATACATTACTAGGGCTGACCGTAAAACGGCGCATGTCTATACCAGGGCAATCGAGACTGCTATGGCGTGCCACTTTAAGGCGGCCGAATTACCGCAAGCAATTATTGAGGCAGGCGGCTTGGAAAAAATGCGTCTAGCTGGGGTAGATGATGAGAAAGTAGACGAGAAGCAACAGCTTGAGGATGAGCGTTTAGAACTTACGCGTACTTATTTGCAGTCACGTGGCTACTTTCCATTTGCTAAGTTTGCGGCGCCCAATCAGTTCGATGGCATTAATAACGACAACTGCGAATTTGAGTATGTGGTGTGCACTGTTAGTAATGGGCACTACAACGTCGTCTGTAAGTTGCCAGCTGAAGTCGAGCTTGAAAACTATGCGCTTAAAAAATTAAGTGCCTATCTTTGTAAAGATATGGATACAGCTCGAGAAGGCGTTGCGAAAATGCGAATCAAGGCAAATGAAGAGCGAGAAAAGCTCAATCAAGGCAGTCGGGCTGTAGAGCAGATTGAGCTTGTTAACGAAGCCACTGTCATCTAAAAAAGGAAATGATCATGAACTTAGCTTTTGAAACCGCACTTAAAAACGATGTCAATCAAATAATTAATGCATTAAAAAATCATGAAAGCGTTATTTTGCAGTTTGAGCATCTTTCGCCTGAGGTACTGATTGATACGCCTGAGCATTACCGTGCTAGGTATACAGATCGGTATGGTGATTATGAATTTGAAATCACCAAAACCAGTGCTGGGTGGAAAGTTACTAGCTCGGGAATGGTGATTGGTACATTTAAAGATGCTGACTACATCAAGTGGGACTTTGAGTCACAGCTTGCAAAATACACGCCAAAGGTACTTAGGCTAGGAGGTAACGTATGTGAATTGCAACCGTTACGTAAAGTAACGGTTGCTTTCTTAGCTCAACGAGCCGGACACAAAAGTTGTCTGCTCTCATAACCAGAAAACCTAAAGTTAACCTAAACATCATAAAAAGCTAGCTTTTGAGACTAAAGGTGAGATTTGATCATTTGAGCATTGCTTTAAGTAACGCTGGGTATGCTCAAAAAGTGTGTAGGCAATTACTGCACATTTTCTCTGGCGATGCCAATGTATTGTGGTCTGAGGGGCTTCTTCCGGCCATTAAGAGACGCTTTAAGAAATAAGGTTGCGCCCTGCTAAGCCGTGGGTCGCAACGTTCGAATCAGATGCTGGGCAGGCCAAATTTCATATCGGTTCATATAAAGTAGGTTGGTGTGATTGTGATCTATTGATTAGATCATGGTGCAAGCTTGAGCTAACGTGAGGGTGGCCTTGGGTCTAGCGTGTTGGATCCTGTGTGACTATTAGCGACTCTGCGACTTTAATGAAATTTAGGGGCTGAGCCTGTGGCGTCGGTTAGACAGGACACAGAGGTGTCTTGTTGCGTGACGGTCAGGTGGCTTTTATCAGGGGTTATGCGGACATTGAAAAATCGGAAATAGGGCAGATTGGGTGGCAGAGAACGGCCAATAGCGGTCTATCCTCATGATCCTCAAAAATTACGCTACATTACTGATTTAATGTCAAATCATCTCAATCCCTCAATCTCTAAAACCATATTCATCGTGCCTGCTATGGATTGTCCATCGGAAGAGCAGATGATCCGCATGGCATTGGGCTCATTATCAATACACACGATGGATTTTGATATTCCCAATCGAAAATTAATCATTTGTCATAGCGAAGAGCCTAATGTGGTTCTCGACAAATTAGTTCCCTTAGGTTTTGGGGCAAAGATTGAAAGCAGCCAAGTATTAGAAGACTTTGAAATTAAGCCAATTCAATTGGATGCCGCCAAAGATGCTCAAGAGCGAAAAGTCTTAATTTGGCTCTTGGCATTAAACGGATTGATGTTCTTTGTTGAGATTATTGCGGGCTGGATTGCCCAATCGGCAGGGCTTATTGCTGATGCTTTGGATATGTTTGCCGATGCCGCAGTCTATGTGGTGGCTTTATATGCCGTTGGTAAAGCCGCACAGCATAAGCTCAAAGCCGCTAAATTAGCTGGTGTGGTTGAATTACTTTTAACTGCTCTTGCTTTTTGGCGTACGGGTTATCAAATTTACATTGGGACAATGCCTGAACCCAATGCCATGATTTGGATTTCGCTACTTGCTTTGACGGTTAATGTCACCTGCCTATATCTAATATCTAAACGCAAGAATGATGGCGTTCATATGCGAGCCAGTTATATCTTCTCCGCCAATGATGTTTTGGCAAATCTAGGAGTTATTGTTGCTGGTGTATTGGTGGTTTGGCTCAATAGCCCCTATCCAGATTGGGTTATTGGACTAGTTATCGGATTCTTAGTATTAAGCGGTGCTATTCGTATACTGCGTTTGAAGTAAAGCTAAAAGAGGGTAATTTGGAATTTATAAAACTCACAGGACTATTTGCTATTACGGCTGTAGCCGAGATTATTGGTTGTTATCTTCCATGGCTTGTATTGAGACAAGATAAGCCTGCTTGGTTGTTTTTGCCAGCGATAGTATCTCTACTATTATTTGCGTGGTTGCTAACCCTTCACCCTACCGCCGCAGGTAGAACTTATGCGGCGTATGGCGGTATGTATATTGTCGTTGCTCTGATATGGCTCAGACTAGTTGAAGGAATTGAACTGACAAGGTGGGATGTAGTTGGGGCAATAGTCGCCTTAATTGGTATGGCAATTATCGCTTTTCAACCATTTAGTAGGAGCTAGTGGCATGTTGTTTAAAACCACAGTCTAGATACAGAGTCGGGCATCCTAAGCTTTGGTCGATTCTGCCTAGGGACATCAAGAAACACTAAAATCGTCCTGCGTAGGTGTTTTAATGGTATGAGCTGTCGGTAACATCTTTATCCAAAGCTAATCCATTAAGCGTTTGTGAGAAAGCTCATAATGCAAAATACTAAGAAATATGCTATAATAGAAACATGAGAAAAATCCTGATAATTCTGGCCCTGCTAGCTTTATCGATACAAACATCCTATGCTACGGTTTCTGCTTACTGCCAAGAAGAGCAGGCAGCAGCTTCTCATGTTTCACATCACGAGCATGAGAAGCCAGTCAGTATTGCCTCAGCTAGCGATTCTGCAAGCTACGATTCTGATTGTGGAGTCTGTCATTTGGCGCATTCTCCAGCATTGCACTCCACTTTTACCATTTCAATTGCCACTACCATCTTTCATTATGAAGATGCTCGAGTGGAGTTTTTAGTCAATATTTCTCCTCCCCGCCCTGAAAAACCCAATTGGTTCGCTCTCGCCTAAGTTAGCGAGAGCTTTAACCTAATTCTTCTCCTCTCGCTAACTCTGTTTTGAACAAACAAATGGAGTTTTTATGTTGCGAGAGTATTCGGGCGTAGTTCGTCGCTGCGTCATTCAATTTACTGGATTGGTTTTTATATTGGGGTCGCCAATAGCGCTGGCTAATGCCGAGCTCAAAGGTGGATCGACCTTAAAGTCCTTCTATGAATCTTCATGGGAGCGCCAACCTGACTATAAGTCCTATCAGTATCGAGTAGAGGCCGCGCTTGCTAAGCAAAAAATTGCTAGCAGCCTTTTGGTAAGCCCAGCTTCGGTGGAAGTGTCGCAAAAGACCGATAGAACTAACACCAATCAAGGCGCTAGTGAAACCATACTGGGTTTAGACATCCCTCTGTGGTTGTGGAATGAGCGGTCAAGCTCAATTAATTTAGCGGATGCTGAATATAAAAAGCTTTTGTCTCAATACTATCTATCCCAATTGAGAATTGCAGCTGAAGTAAGGGATGCCTATTGGAATTACCAGAAATCAAAAATTGAGTCTGATTTAGCGCTACGCAGAAATGAGAATGCAAAGAGCTTAGCTCTTGATGTTGAAAAGAGATTTAAGGCTGGAGACTTATCTCGCGCAGATCTTCATCAGGCCAATGGGGCCCTCGCATCATCAGAAGCTTTTTTGGTCGAAGCGCAGGCCAACGTCATTAATGCTGAGCAAAGGGTGCGTTCTTTATTGGGAAGTGAGTATCTCAAGAAAATTCAATTCGGTGACATTACTAAAAATATTGAACCGTTACCTAAGGTTCCTGAAAACCTGTCAGGACTAGATTCCAGTTTGCCAATCGTTGCAGCACTTGTAGATCAGTTAGAGGTTGCTAAAAAAGCGCTTGACTTAGCAAAGTCTCAAACTCGGGCTTCCCCACAATTGCAAATATGGACTACTAAGGGCCGTGAAGTCTATGGCGTTCCCTATCAGCAATCAGTTGCTGTTGGGTTAAGAATTCCTTTTGGCTCTGATGCTCGCAATACTAATAGATTGGCCAGTGCTACAGCTGAGATGGTCGATTCAGAGGTTCGATTGTCCTATGAGCGAGAGTCTGCATTAAGTAATGTGGAATCAAATGTGGCTTTAGTGAAGTCGGCAAAAATGAAGCTTGGCGCCGCAGATAAGAGGTCTAACTTAGCCAATGAAACACGTCAATTTTTTGACAAATCATTTCGCTTTGGTGAAACCGATTTGCCCACAAGACTACGTATTGAGCTAGAAGCAGTGGATGCAAATAGGCAGGCTGCGATTGCAAAAATCAATTACGCAGTTTCAGTTTCAAATTTACGACAGGCCCTTGGCCTGTTACCAGAGTAAGGTCACTTTAACTATGAATTTATTGAACAAATATAGTCAGTTGGCGTCAAAACTATTAATTGCGCTATCTCTGACAATCGCATCGGCAGCTTATGCAGGGCCTGGTCATGGGGAGGAAAAACCCACCACTGACACAAACTCAATCATTACCTCGCTTTTATGCTGAATCTGATCTCTATGAGGCGGTAGGAGTGATCAATGGCAAGGAAATCACGCTCTACCTAGATCGCTACTCCTCCAATGAATTGGTCAAAGGAGCTAAGGTTGAAATTGAGCTTGAGGGCTCTAAAATTAGTTCAGAGCCTCATGGCGATGGAGAGTATCTCTTTCGCCTAAAAAATAAAATTAAAGATCAGCCTACTGCGATCACTATCACGATTAATGATGATGATGTTACCGACATACTAGCAGCCACTATCGATCTAAGTTCCTTTGAGCACTCCTCATTGATCTCTTGGAAATCAGCAATAAAGATCTTGCTTTATTTCAGCCTCTTGATGGCAATTGCCTATTTTTCTTATCGCAAGAAAGAGGTGTTGATGACGCATACAAAAAAGTTAATTAAACAAATCAAGGAGCGGGTATGAATCGCAAACAGAGAGATTTTGTATTTCGCCCCTTTATCCTTATTGGTTTATCTGTGGCGCTATTTGCTTTTAAGGTTCATGCTGGGCCGGGTCATGGCGAGTCGGAAGCATCCCAAGTTCAGGGCGACGCCCCGAAAAGACAGTCGGACGGCAGTCTTTTTATTCCCAAGCCTGCGCAACGCCAGTTACACGTGATGACAACTCCTGGCCAGTTCGGCGAATATGCCAAAACCTATGATTTAGCTGGAAAAGTCATCATGGATCCTAACTTTGGCGGTAAGGTGCAGGCGATTGTTGCTGGCCGTATTACGCCGGGACCAGCTGGTTTTCCATTGCCCGGACAGAAGGTTAGTAAAGGCGATGTCTTGGCGTATGTAACGCCAGAGGCTGGCCCAGGAAAATCAAGATCACTTGCGGAAAGTCGACTAAAGCGTTTGCGAGATCTGAGCGATACGGTTCCACGTAAGACTATTGAAGAGGCAGAAGCAGCCGTCGCGAACGAGGAATTAAGAGCCCCAGTCAGCGGAATTATTTCTACTACGGGTGTCGTATCTGGCCAAGTAGTGCAAGCAAGAGACTTAATCTTTGAGGTCGTTAATCCATCTAAGCTATTAATAGAAGCGCTTGCCTACGACTCAAATCTGAGTAAGAACATCGCTGATGGCAAAGTGGATGTCAATGGCAAAGTGATTGAGCTCAAGTATCTCGGTGGTGGACAGACCCTCAGAGAGCAAGCTTTACCTCTTACTTTTTCTGCTAAATCGGACGATCTCCAATTTTTACCGATAGGCCAACCCATTCGAGTATTCGTAAATACCGATAGCAAGGTCACTGGAGTAAAGGCCCCTTCAAAATCATTAGTCAAAAGTAGCTCGAACCAAACAATTGTCTGGATTAAAAAGTCCCCAGAAATATTTGAGCCCAGAACAGTTGTATATGAGCCTTTAGATGGTCAAAACATTGTTATCACTAGCGGTATTAAAGATGGTGAACGAGTCATTACTGATGGGGCATCCCTCATCAATCAAATTCGTTAAGGACTAAGACATGTTTACTTGGTTATTAGATTTCAGCTTAAAAAATCGCATGATGGTGATTTTGCTTAGTGCTATATCTATGGTCTATGGTGCGTACACCTTAAGCAAGATGCCTGTGGATGTCTTTCCCGATCTGAATAAGCCTACTGTCACCATCATGACTGAGGCTGGCGGAATGGCTTCAGAAGAAGTTGAACAACTCATTACATTCCCACTCGAAACGGCTATGAATGGTTTACCCGGAGTAGAGGCCATTCGCTCAGTATCTAGCGCCGGCCTTTCTTTTATATACGTTACTTTTGACTGGTCTGTAGACATCTATCGCGCTAGGCAAATGGTTTCAGAAAGACTCTCATCTATGGACGGAGCAATTCCGGATGGCATTGTTTCGCGCATGGGGCCCATTAGTTCAATCATGGGTGAGATCATGCAAATTGCCATTCCGATTGATGAATCTAAGATTTCATCCATGCAGGTTCGCGAGTATGCTGACTGGGTTTTGCGACCCAGATTGATGGCTATCCCCGGGGTAGCGCAAGTCATTCCTATTGGCGGGCAAGTCAGGCAGTTTCAAGTACAACCCAATACTCGTCGTATGGCGGAGCTAGGCCTTAGCATATTGCAGATTGAAGATGCATTGCGGGGCTACTCTGCAAATACGTCTGGTGGATTTCTTGAGTCTAATAATCGTGAGTATCTTATTCGTCATATAGGGCGAACTTCTAGCCTTGAAGATTTAAAGAACATTGCGGTATCGAACCGCAATGGACAAACAATACTTTTAAGACAAGTTGCAGATATTACTTTTGCACCAGCAGTTAAGCGAGGCGATGCCGGTTATGAAGGTGGGCCAGCAGTCATCCTAGGTGTACAAAAACAACCTTCAGCAGATACGGTAGCGCTTACAAAAAAGATTGAATCAGCTATTGCAGAATTAAAGCAGGGCTTGCCAACTGGCATGGAAGCTCCAAAAGTAACATTTAGGCAGGCGAGCTTTATTGATGCATCCATTAGCACTTTAGAGGGTAAGCTCATCGGCGCATCAATCTTTGTTGCTGTAGTGCTGTATTTCTTTTTAGGAACAATTCGCCCGGTCCTCATCTCATTAACAGCAATTCCAGTTTCAATTCTCTTAACTGCCCTGGTTTTTAAGTACTTTGGTTTATCAATTAATACGATGACCTTAGGAGGCCTAGCCATTGCAATCGGCGGCCTAGTTGATGATGCAGTAGTTGATGTGGAAAATGTAATTCGTCGCCTTAGAGTAAATCTAGATAAAGCATCTTTAGATCAATTAAGTCCACTAGCGATTGTGAGAGCCGCATCGCTTGAGGTAAGAACCGGAATTATCTACGCTACAGCCATCATCGTTTTGGTATTCATCCCATTATTTGCATTACCAGGTATAGAGGGGCGACTATTTGTTCCTTTGGGTATTGCATTTATAGTCTCTACTCTTGCATCACTTTTAGTTTCAGTCACTATCACGCCAGTACTCTGCTTTTATCTGCTGCCCTCAATGCAGTCCCTAAGGGATCACGATACAAAGATTGTCACTTGGCTTAAAAGCCATTATGAGGTTCAGTTATCAAGGTTGTTAGCGGCGCCTAAAAAGCCTCTGATGTATGCTTTTGCATCCGTCATAGTTGCTGCTGCCAGTGTTCCCTTTATGGCGAGCTCATTTTTACCGCCCTTTAACGAAGGGACTTTACTGATCGGACTGCGTTTAAATCCTGGTGTCTCTCTCTCTGAATCGGCAGGCGTAGCTAGCCAAGCAGAAAAGTTAGTCAGGCAGGTTCCTGAAGTGACTTATGTTGGACGCAGGAGTGGCCGCGCAGAGTTGGACGAGCATGCGGAAGGTGTACACGTTAGCGAGTTAGATGTTGGTTTAAAGCCTGCGGGTGATTTAGATCGCTCCATGGCTGAGATACAGGCAGATATTAGGTCAAGATTAGTTAACTTACCCGCTGCAATTGCGATCGGTCAGCCAATCTCACATCGAATAGATCACATGCTTTCCGGGGTTCGGTCGCAAATTGCGATTAAGATTTTTGGCGATGATTTAGACGTGCTGCGTAGCCAAGCCGATCTTTTGAGATCCAAATTAGCGGGCATTGAAGGCTTAGTTGATCTAGAAATAGAAAAGCAGGTTTTAGCACCACAAATTAAGGTCCGAATTGATTACGATAAAGCAGCGCAATACGGGGTTTCAACATCTCAGATTATGGCCACCTTGCAGGGCATGGTTGAAGGGGAGAGACTCTCGCAAATTATTGAGGGTAATCGACGGTTTGCCTTAGTGATCAAGTTACCAGACTCAGCAAGAAATTTAGAAGGTCTTGCTGATATCTTGATTGATACGCCAAATGGAAAAATTCCACTCTCAAAAATTGCTAGCATTGAGGATGGGGATGGCCCAAATCAAATTAGCAGAGACGGCGGTAAGCGAAGAATTGTCTTATCGGCTAATGCCTCCAAGCGTGCCCTGTCGGATATCGTGGCTGACATTAGAGCTGTTATTTCTAATCAGACTCTTCCAGAGGGTTACTTTATTACTTTAGATGGTCAATTTAAAGCGCAAGAAGAGGCATCTAAAGTAATTGGTTTGCTATCAATTGGATCATTTCTTTTGATGTTTGCGGTTTTAAATAATCGCTATAAGTCCATACGCTTATCTTTAATGATTATGTCTAACATTCCATTGGCTATGGTCGGAGCAGTGATTGGTTTGTGGATTTCAGGCCAGCCACTCTCGATTGCTGCATTAATAGGATTTATCACGCTAGCAGGAATATCTGTGCGTAACGGAATCTTAAAAATTAGCCATTACCTGAATTTGATGCAGTCAGAAGGTGAATCGTTTAGCCTGGCAATGATTATTCGCGGATCAATTGAGCGCTTAAGTCCTGTACTAATGACAGCTTTGGTCACAGCTTTTGCCTTGGCACCATTGTTATTTGAAGCAGAGCGTCCTGGTACAGAGATATTGCATCCAGTAGCAGTTGTTATTTTCTCCGGGCTCCTCAGTTCTACCTTATTGGATACTTTTTTAACGCCAGCCATGTTTTGGCTTTACGGGAAAAAAGCATCTGAAATAGCCTTGAGCAATATGAAAACTAACGAAGTATTTTAATTTAAAGGGGTTTATATGAAATCAATGATGTTGATTGCAACCTTGCTCATCAGTTTTACTGGCTTAGTTCAAGCTGGAGCTGGCCATGAATTAAAACCAATGCATGGCGGTGTCATAGTAGAGGCTAAGGACATTGATATTGAATTGGTTGCAAAGCCTGATAGCTTGTCGCTGTATTTGACGGACCACGGTAAACCGATACCTATAGATGGTGGGACCGCAAAGCTGACAGTCTTAATTGGATCAGATAAAAAAGATTATGAGCTACTGCCTAATGAAGGGAAATTGGAAGTGAAAGGTAATTTCGCTATTCCCAAGGGTGCTAAGGCCATAGCAGTTATCAAGATAAAGGCGAAAGTGATTACAGCAAGATTTAATTTATAAGTTAAATCAC